>NZ_JBFBGU010000086.1:0-1080 GCF_040684855.1 Actinoplanes sp. NPDC089786 | reverse complement strand
ATACCGGCCAGGTGCGGAAGAAGTTGCTCGACGGCATCACACAGCCGGACAACGACTCATCGGCCGACGTCCATCACACTTTCTGCGCCAGAGCCGAGTTTGGGCGCCAGATGTTCGCGACTTTCGGTCCCACTCTGCCGGCACTCGGTCGCCGCAATGTTCGTGAGAACCGGCACCACTTGGGGGTCTGGCCGGCGGGTGGCACCGACGGTTCCTGAGGAGCCCGTTCACGCTGCGTGCAGATCATAAAGCCACTCGGCGCGCGCCGGTGCGCGCATCTGCCGATGAGAGGGTGTCCACTAGCACGCCGGTCGACCGTGGAGTCAACCCCGTTGATCCCGAGGGATGTGGAGTTTTTCCAGAGCTCGCCGAACCTGATCACTGTCTCGAAACAAAACAGTCTTCATTCCGATCCGCTCCGCCGGCGCGAGCGCCCATTCCTTGTCATCCACGAACAAGACCTGCTGAGGCTCCGCCCCAATTTTTCCAAGAGCATCTTGTAAATATCGAGGTGCGGCTTACGAACGCCTACCTCATGCGAGAACACGCCGCCTTTGAACAGCCGGAGGAAGTGATACCGACGCTCGATCGCCTCAACGCGTTCCGCCACGTTGTCAGACAGATAGTACAGGTCATAGTCCTGCGAGAGGTCTTGGATGAGGTCCCAGGTTCCTTCGTTCAGGCGGTAACCGTCTATCCACCGCGCCGCGAGCTCGGGCCCTGACGCCGATAGCCCCAGCGCCCGCCGGAAGGCAGCCCAGAATTCGTCCCGGCTCATCCCGCCTTCGCGGTACCTGCTTCCCAGACTCCCGTTGAGAAGCTCACCGGCGCGTGCCGGGTCGACACCGGATGTTCGGTTGAGGTGCTCGATAAATTCTCTGGTGCCGTCACTGAAAAGCACACCGCCAAGATCGAAGGCCAACACGCTAATCACCGGCACATTCTACTGTAAAGGCGCCTCAGATCGATCGAAGTCCATGCACTGAACTGCCGTTGCGACACGAGGTCGCACTTTGCGAGTGGACTCGCAGTTAGGAGGGTCGACATGGTGTCGGCTGTGTAGTTCCGGGCGCGTGCTCG
>NZ_JBFBGU010000085.1:0-1117 GCF_040684855.1 Actinoplanes sp. NPDC089786 | reverse complement strand
ATGTTCGTGCGGACGAACGTGCCGCCGTCCCACTTGTAGGTCTGCGTGATCTGCAGGTCGGGGCAGCAGGTCGGCGATGGAAATGTACGAACCGTTTCAAAATATCCAATAATATCAAGAGCTTCTTTTCTTCGTTTAGGACTTCCAGCACCGTAATAGGTTTCTTTCAATAGCTTCTGAACCTCATCCGTTTTGATTATTGTCTTGTTCCCTTTGATGTGTTCCTCGATAATATAAATTTGCACATCGTCAAAATCAAAGTGATCACTACTGAAGTTATCCATTTCCACTTGCTTGAAATTGAACTTAAATTTATTCTGTCTCCAATAGACAAATGAAGAATATAAAGCAGCCACTCCTGCAAGCGCCGTTGCTTCTCGACTGGTCTCAGATACTCGCTGTTCAGTGAAAGCCTCCCAGTAGGGTGCAAAGATTGATTCACGTTCGCTATCAGTCTCTCTTTTTGGACGATTCTTAAAAGCAATGTTCACAGCCCTGCTATTCATTTCAGAAGAAAATAATACTTTTTCATTTGAATCAATAGACAGTACACCAGTCAGATTAATATCCGCATAGTTTTGGCCAATACCTCGACCACGATATGTGCTTTCAGTAGCCAGTATTTTCAAATAACGTTCTAAACTCTTTCCAATTTCTCCTGATTCAGTCACCAGTAACATTTCCCCTCCATCAAATCCAGCCCAAGCCATTGCGGCCGTTGCCTTATTTGAGAGTTCGTCTAGGTTGACATGTTTCGTATCAAAAATGGATGAAATTACTTTATGACGCAAGCCTTTACCAGTACGTGTCCCAGATTTACTGACAAAGAACCTTGTCTTAGTAATCTCACGACATGCCACCAGCATTTGATAGATTGGCTGTAGTTGCGCATTATGCAAGCTGTCTACATCATCTATCACCATTCCTAAGTAATTAGCGTTCAAGATTGACATTTCAATTACATCAGAGAGCTGACAATCAAACACTTTAAAGTAACATTCATTGTCTTTGATAGAACAATTTTTTAAAATTTTCTTTTGATGCAGATCCATTTGAAAGTCATGACAAGCAATAATCGATGCTTTTATTTCTTTAAGAGGTTTTAGCTTTATCTGTT
>NZ_JBFBGU010000084.1:0-1175 GCF_040684855.1 Actinoplanes sp. NPDC089786 | reverse complement strand
GTCTGAGCGGTTGAAATCATAAATGAAGCACCCAGCATTATGCTTGAGTATTTCTCCGCATCTTACGCAACGGTCTTCGCTCATTGTAAATGGCAATGGTTCCCACTTATGCCCGAACAGCTTACACAAAAGTTTCATTTTCTATTCCTCCACCATTTTTTAATATCATTTTTGAAAATGAATATGATAAAAGCCATGATAATAAGTCCCCAAATTGGAATAGCAATCATTGCTGCTTTTATGATTTGTATTAATAATTCTTGCAATTCATTATTCATTCAATCCCTCCCCACCAGTCATTGACCAGATATTAGTTTGTCGGTCATTCAAATCTCCTTAGTATTCATGAAATAATTCATTCAAATAAACTCATCTGTCCTTTCTTTTCTTCTATGAGTGGAATCCAGTCAGGAAATTTACTTTCAATATGTTCAATTGCCTGTTCCGTCCATTCATGAATCCCTAAAAATTCCATTGCATCTTTGCTGTGAGGGATAACATTTATCTCTGAGAAACCAATCGGATTATTAGCACTGTTTTGAATGAAATAAACTTGCTTCACGGCCATTTCCAATGCATCACCATGAATGATTACACCATTCATCCCTCGGATTGCAAAGGCATGAATCAAGAATGAAATAGCTTCATCCGATAATTCTAATGCCTGGTACCAATAGTTACTCGGCAAATAGTTAAAAAAGTCTGCATTCATTCGATCATTTTGCCATTTTTGGATAATTAGAGTTCCTGTTCCTGCTCCAGTTAAATCAGCACCTCCAGAACCACCTACAAGCAACGCTGTGAGCTTACCAAGTTCATCTGGTGTATAATGCTGCCCTTTTGCTGAAACAGCTGAATGAGCCATAAAATAGTCTCTAAAGAAATCAATGCCCATGTCATGGTGGATATTTAAGATTTTAGAATAAAATTCTTCACGTCCTTTTTTATCAAAAACAAGCTCTTGGATTCTATTTGTAAAATTCATGTGTTCATCAACATTGAGCATGTCATAGAATTGTTGTTCAGTAATTGTCATCTATCCCCTCCACCACTTTCACTAAATCAGTCATCATCCCCTCCAATCGCTGCGAGTGCTTTTTCTAAATCAGGCAAAATCCAGTCTGTTTGAATAGTTCCTAAATGCCCATCACGTTTAATCGTTCCAATAACATGCT
>NZ_JBFBGU010000083.1:0-1177 GCF_040684855.1 Actinoplanes sp. NPDC089786 | reverse complement strand
CGCCTGGCACGCCCACACCGAGCCAGATAACCTCACCCCTGCCCCGACCGGAAGCAGGTAACCACCGCTCCGTCGAAACGGGGGGAACCCATACCTTCTCGATTCCCAGCTCGACGAGTTGAGCGGCGAGGTCGCTGACCGCATTGTTCGTTGCCGGTACCTGCCACACCCGGCTGATCCGCCGCACACCCGCCCCACTGGGCAGCCGGGTACACACCATGCCCGAGTCCTTGGCCACATCGACAGCAGCGACCCGTTCCAGAACCTGTTCGTACTCCTCATCAGGAATCTCCTCCGGAGACGCCCGCATCGATACCACCCTTCGCGCGCAACGGACAACGGGTGGGCCGCCCGGGGGCCTCGGTCGGGAACCGAAAATCTGACCGCCGTGCTCGAAGCAACAATGCGTTGACCCTTCAGGTCCGGGCCCCGGCGTCAGACTTGTTCACGGGCTACAACGTCCCAAGATCGATCGACGTCGGCGGGCGACCCGCCCACCATTTCACGCCTGCGTGGCGTCCCGAAGAGACCGGGTGACTTGTTCCACTTGCTGGTACCAGGCGGGAAATGACAGACCGTGATCTGCAGCCCGGTCTGCGCCGCGAACGCGGCGATCTCGACCTTGAACGCCCGTAGCCGGTTACCGTTCGAGCCGCCGCAGTCCGCGGTCAGCAACAACCGGCTGCTGTGCGGATACCGGCCCCGGCCGACAGAATCCCACCAGGTACGGATCGCGTTGACCGCGAAAGCGGCCGTGTCGTGATCCACCCCGACGGTGACGAATCCGGTATCCGCGCCGATGTCGTACACCCCATACGGAATCGCCCGGGGAACCCGCTGGGGAAGTCATGACCGTTGACCTGCACAGGCCGACCGGTCGGCTGCCATTCCCGTCCGATCTTCGCGTACTCACCGACCAGTTCCTTCTTCTTCGTGTCCACGCTGATCACCGGATCCCCGGCATCCAGGAACACGGCGGCAAGAGCGTTGATCTGGGCGAACTGGGCATCACGGTCCGGATGCCCAGCGCCTTCCTTGGTCTTGAACACCGCCTGCAACCGATACCCCGCCTGCTTCAACAGCCGGGCCACGGTCTTCTTACTGGCGGTGAAACCCCTGGCATACAAGCCTTTCATCAACTGAGCCAAAGATTTCGTCGTCCACCGCAACGGCGACA
>NZ_JBFBGU010000082.1:0-1184 GCF_040684855.1 Actinoplanes sp. NPDC089786 | reverse complement strand
TGTACCGTTCGAAAATCCGGCTTCGGTTACGCAGCCTGGGAATACTCGTTGATCAGCCCGTTGAGGACGCGCCGGCGGCGTACTCGCACGGTGGCCAGATCCGTGACCGGCACGGGGCACGCGTCCTGAGTGGGCGGGCGTTGTTCACGGCTTTGATGCGGCCGGTGCTCGTTGTAGTGACGGACGTACTCGTCGAGCGTGGCGCTCAGGTGCCGCGGGTTGTAGATCAGGATCCGGTCCAGGCATTCCCGGCGTACTGTCCGCACCCAGCGCTCCGCGTAGGCGTTCGCGCGGGGCGCCTGGGGCGGTGTCCGCAGGATCTCGATGTCCTCGGCGGCGAATACCTCGTCGAAAGCGGCGGTGTACTTGGTGTCCCGGTCTCGTATCAGGAGCCGCAACGGTGCGGCCCGGTGTCCGAGGTTCATCATCAGGTTACGGGCCTGCTGTGCCACCCACTGGCCGGTCGGGTTGGTGGTGACGCCCAGGATGTGTACTCGCCGGGTGGCTAACTCCATCAGGAACAACACATAGACGCGGGTTAGGCCGATCGTGTCGACGTGTAGGAAGTCACAGGCAAGCAGCCCTCTGGCCTGGGCGGTCAGGAACTGCGTCCAGGTCGGCCCGCCGCTGCGGGGCGCCGGATCAACGCCGGCTTTGGTCAGGATCGCCCACACCGTGCTGGACAGACGCGACCCGGTATCCCCACCCGACCAGCTCACCCTGGATACGACGGCACCCCCAAGTCGAGTTCTCCGCGGCCAGACGCAGCACCAGGGCCCGGATCTCAGCCCGTACCGCCGGCCGGCCCGGCCGGTTCGGGTAGGTCCACTTGCGGGTGACCAGGCGGCGATGCCACCGCAACAGCGTGGCCGGGGTGACGAAGAACGCCGCCCAGCGAGGGCGCGGCAGCAGCCGAGACAACGCAGAGAGCACCGCCCGATCGGCGGGCTCCAGATCGGGTCGATGGACTTGGCGGCGCAGTACGGCGACCTGATGTCACAGCACCAGGATCTCCACCTCGTTAGCGCGATTGCCACGCAGCACCAGGATCGCCAGTTGCAGCAGCCGGCGCAGGATGAGATACCCGAACGACAGGATCATGGCGTCAGCATGACCATGGGAGCGGGCCAGGGTGCCGGACAAACCGCACGTCAGACCCCGCGGCCGGGTTTCCGAACGGCACA
>NZ_JBFBGU010000081.1:0-1193 GCF_040684855.1 Actinoplanes sp. NPDC089786 | reverse complement strand
CTAAGCCCCTGGCAGGAACTGTTTCCCGTAACTCTGGGGTAGCCAGGGTGAGGTCCAGGGTGCGGCGGTGGTGAGGTTCTGGGCGTCGGTGCGGTGTTGGAAGAAGACGTGGGCTTGTTGGACGCGGTCGGTGATGGTGGCGGGTGCGGTGTTCGCGAGGGCTCGTTTCATGACGGCCCAGATCCGTTCGACGGGGTTGTCCTGGGGGCTGTATTTCGCGCCTTCGATCACCTGGATCCGAGGGTGTTCGGCGAGCCAGCGTCGGGTGATTGCGCTGTGGTGGGTGCTGCCGTTGTCGCAGATCACGGCGATGGTCGGGGCATTCGGGTAGGCGTCGAGCAGTTGTTGCAGGAAGTAGCAGAACACCACGGACACGTTCTTGACGCTGACGTGGTGGTGCACCGTGCCGGTGAGCAGGTTGACTGCGCCGTGCACGGTGCGGCGCACGTTGGTGCCGGGGGTCAGGATGCGGTGCCGCAGGCCGGTGGGCATCCAGCAGGAGCGGACCCGGGCGAGTAGGTCGAGGTGGGTTTCGTCCTCGGCCAGGATTACGGAGCCTTGCGGCAGGGCGGCGATCCGGTCGCGGATGTCGGCGCAGATGGTGTCTCGGTTGGGGTCGCTTTTGGCGATCAGGCGGGGTCGGGCCCAGCGGGCTTGTTCGCGGATGCGTCGGCGCATCGTGGACATGCTCAGCTGGGGCCGGCCCAGGGCTTTCCAGATACGTGCTGTGGTCCAGGATTTCGGGTTCTGCAGCAGGGCGTGGATGCGTTCGCCGAGGCGGGGGCTGCCTGTGCGAGGGCGTCCCGAGCGGGGCCGGTCGGGCAGACCGGCCAGGCCTTCGGCGTGGTGGCGGGCGATCCAGGCCCGAACGGTCTTCGGGTCGTAGTGCAGCAGGTCGGCGATCTCGCTGGCGTTGAAGCCGGCGGCGGACAGTACGACCATCACGATCCGGGTGGCGTTGCGCCAGGGTCCGTGCAGGGCGGTAATCAGTTCGGTGTGTTGCTGTTCGGACATGCTGGCGTAGACGTGCGCGGGGCGCATACTGGCGGTGACCTCGTCGGGGATCGCGTTCTGGTGTGGAAACTTGATCCGATCCCACGACGGGGTCTTTTCGTTGGTATGTCCCTCTCGCTGAGCGTGTTCGCTGACAGCCCATCACCAGTTACGTACCGAACCTTTGCCTACCCGCTTAG
>NZ_JBFBGU010000080.1:0-1244 GCF_040684855.1 Actinoplanes sp. NPDC089786 | reverse complement strand
CCTCGCTGACGTGGCCGGCGACGGTCCCGCACTGGAGTTCGCGATCGGCACCGGACGGGTGGCTATACCCCTGCTGGAACGCGGCGTGTCGGTATCCGGCATCGAGCTTTCGCAGCCGATGGTCGATCAGCTGCACAAGAAGCGGGCAGACATCCCCGTTGTGGTCGGCGACATGGCGACCAGCACGATGCACGGGCATTTCGCACTCGTATACCTGGTCTGGAACAGCATCAGCAACCTGCGAACCCAGGCTGAGCAGGTTGCCTGCTTCCGCAACGCGGCCCGTCACCTAGCGCCGGGCGGACGGTTCGTCATCGAGTTGTGGGTTCCTGGCATCCGCCGTTTCCCGCCCGGGCAGGCAGCAGTGCCCTTCCACATCGGCCAGCACCATATCGGCTTCGACACCTACGATATGGCCACCCAACAGGGCACGTCGCATCACTACTGGCGACACCCCGACGGAACGGTGACCTACGGCGACAGCAATTTTCGCTACATCTGGCCGGCCGAATGCGACTTGATGGCCCAGCTCGCCGGGATGTATCTCGAGCAACGTTCTGCCGATTGGAGCGGCGGGCCGTTCAACAGCGACTCCGAGAGTCACGTCTCGACCTGGTGCAAGCCGGTGTGACACCCCTCGACGCCCGGATCTGCCGCGATCCGGTCGCTCGCCGGCCTGGGAGCGGCATTGCTGGCCGGGTGCGGCGATGTCTCCCGGTGGACTGGTCGATCGTGGAAACGAACGAGCGTCTTCTCGGTGTGTGCCTCTATGGTGCGAGGGTGCCTGGACTCGAAGTCACCGACGATGCGACATGGCTGAATGCCTTCGGTGTGGTGCCCCAAACGGAGGAGGCCTCGGGCGACGAGTACGTGAGGGAACTCCGAATCCCGATGGACGACGCAGCGGAGCTTCACATCACCTGGGATGTCACGGATGGCAGCGTCCGTGTCCGTCACCGGAGAGCAGAAGCTGTCGTGGTCGACCTGTATCGCGAGCAGGCAACCCTCTTGAGTGCAGAGAGGAACGGAACCATCGCGGCGCTGGTCGTGGAATACGGCACCTCCGATGCCGTGGGACGTGTTCGTGTTCAGGTGACGCCCGAGGTGGTCATCGAAGACAAGTTCCTACGCACCTGAGACGCACTCATATGCCGTTGCGACACGAGGTCGCACTTTGCGAGTGGACTCGCAGTTAGGAGGGTCGACATGGTGTCGGCTGTGTAGTTCCGGGCGCGTGCTCGATG
>NZ_JBFBGU010000079.1:0-1299 GCF_040684855.1 Actinoplanes sp. NPDC089786 | reverse complement strand
TGTTCCGCCCCGGGTTTGATGGAGACATCGAAACCTGGGAGAAGATTCAGCTATGCCGGCACCGAAGAAGTACCCCGATGAGCTGCGTGAGCGTGCGACCCGGTTGGCGGTCGACGCTCGCCGGGACCCGGCCAGCGCGGTCGGTGCGATCCGGCGGATCGCCGACCAGCTCGGGATCCATCCCGAGGCGTTGCGTGGCTGGGTGAAGAAGGCCGAGATCGATGCCGGTGATCGGCCGGGTACCACCAGCAGTGACGCGGAACGCCTCGCCGCTCTCGAGCGGGAGAATCGTGAGTTGCGCCGGGCGAATCAGATCCTGAAGTCCGCGGCGTCTTTCTTCGCGGCGGAGCTGGACCGTCCGTCGCGGTGAAGGTCGCCTTCGTCGACTCGCAGAGACAACAGCACGGTGTCCAGCCGGTCCTGCAGGCCCTTGAAGACACGCCGGCACAGATCGCACCGTCGACCTACTACGCTGCCAAAACCCGCCCGGCCTCGGCGCGCTCCCGACACGACGACGACCTGACCGCGACGATCGAGCAGATCCACGAGGAGAACTACAGCGTCTACGGGGCCCGCAAGATCTGGCACGAGTTGCACCGCCAAGGGGTGCCAGTGGCGCGGTGCACCGTCGAGCGGCTCATGCGCCAGGCCGGGCTGCGCGGGCTGCTGCGCGACAAATCGCCGCGCACGACCCGGCCCGGGCCTGAGACCGGACGCCCCGCTGACCTGGTCAAACGGAACTTCACCGCGGAACACCCGAACCAGTTGTGGGTCGCTGACCTGACCTACGTGCGCACGAGTGTGGGCTGGGTCTACGCCGCGTTCGTCCTGGACGTGTGCTCGCGTCTGATCGTCGGCTGGCAGGTCGCCACAAGCCTCTACACCGACCTCGCGTTGGACGCGCTGAAGATGGCTGTCTGGCGCCGCGAGAATCAGGATGCTGACCTGCGCAAACTTGTTCACCACTCCGACCGGGGAGTCCAATATCGAGCGATCCGCTACACCCAGCGCCTGGCCGAGGCCGGCGCGGTCGCGTCGGTCGGGTCGAAGGGCGATTCCTACGACAACGCGATGGCCGAGGCGTTCAACTCGCTCTACAAGGCCGAACTCGTCCGCAACAAAGGACCGTGGCGCGGCCTCGATGACCTCGAGATGGCCACCGTCGAGTACATCGACTGGTACAACAACCGCCGCCTGCACGGCGAACTCGGACACGTCCCACCTGCCGAATACGAGGCCATCCACGCGATGACCCAGCCGGTCACCGCACCCCTGAAACCAACTAATTAACTCTCCATC
>NZ_JBFBGU010000078.1:0-1324 GCF_040684855.1 Actinoplanes sp. NPDC089786 | reverse complement strand
CTGATCGACGCCTCGGCCCTCGCCCGGATGAAGCGGACCGCCCACCTCATCAACACCGCCCGCGGGCCGATCGTCGATGAAAAAGCGCTGACCCAACACGTAATGAGAAAGTACGTCAGAGTACATACGAACGCATTACCGAGTGGCTCGCTAAGGACTATTAAAAAAACGCACCGCCCAGTACGTTGAAATTGAGAACAATGAAGTCAGTCGTTGAGATACGATATTGCGTATTAAACGCTAGAAAGAAATTTAATAATGAAAGACTTAGCATTTTTAACCAGTCCTGACATGAGTAAAGCGGAAGTTGTGACTAACCATATCGTTATTGCTGAATATGCAGGAATCGAAAGGACATCGTTACGTTTACTCATCAATAAACATAAAAAAGATTTTGAGCAATTCGGTAAGTTGATATTTGAAATATCGACCTTGCCAGATAGTCGAGGTCAAAAAGTAAAAATCTATCAACTTAATAGAAATCAAGCCATGTTGATGATTACTTATCTGGATAATACAGAAGTAGTTAGAAATTTTAAAATCGCTCTTGTAAAACGATTTGATGAAATGGAGAAGGAACTCTATGCAAGAAAAATTGCAAGAGCAGTTGAAAAGCCGAAAGGAATTACTCTTCATCAAGCTATTTCTGAGTGGAATCATTACTCACGACATGGTAATACATGGCATACGATTATTAGAAGTTTGCTTGCTACAACAGTAACAGGACTGACAAAGAAGCAAATTCAAGCTAGAGATACTGACTGGCGAAAAGAAAAAACGCTCCTAGACCTCCTTGATTCGGTGGAAATGGAACGTTACAAAATGCTTGAAAGTATCGCAATAGCCATGATTGAAGCTGGTTCCGATTACGAACCACTCAAAGTTGCTATTAAAGCAACAATGACAACAAAAAAAGTCCACACCGACCAAAGTAGAGACTTTTAAACTATAAGTAAGGCAAGCTCTTCATGAGTTTTGCTTTACTCAAATTATAACATATTTGAGGAGAAACACAAATGACAGAATTTATAACCATTGATGAAGCGAAGCTATTATTCACACAGTGCTTAGCAAAATCGAGACACCACATTGAAGTGGATGATGTCACTGACAAACTTTTTGATGGTAAAAGCGTAGCTACCTTTACTTTTATGGGGAATGGCTATCAAGTGGAATTGGAGGCTTAAAATGCAATCATCTACTTTCAAAATAGAAGATTTAGAGAAAGCACGAACTTTTGAAAATAAACATTTTTTAATTCTCTCTGTACCTCCCCGTCCGGCCGCGGCCCGCATCATGAGCGCGGCGATCCGGGCCGCCTCGG
>NZ_JBFBGU010000077.1:0-1448 GCF_040684855.1 Actinoplanes sp. NPDC089786 | reverse complement strand
ACCCGGCTGGCCAGACGCGTCGCCAGCAACGAATGCCCGCCCAACGCGAAGAAATCGTCATCCACCCCGACCAGCGGCAGACCCAGCACCTCGGCGAACAACTCGAGCAGGATCTGCTCCTGTGGGGTACGCGCGTCCCGGCCGCCGACATTCACCGACAGGTCGGGCCGGGGCAACGCCGCCTTGTCGAGCTTGCCGTTGACGGTCAACGGGACCTGCTCCAGAACCATCACCGCGGCCGGAACCATGTGATCGGGCAACCGCTCCCGAAGATACGCCCGCAGAACGCTGACAACCTGACCACCGGCCCGCGTACGCAACGGATTGTTCGCCCCCCGATGACGTCCCGGCCGATAAGCGCCAACCGCCACGCCCCCGAACACCGCATCGAACGCGCCGCTGTCGTCATCACCGGTCCAGGTCAACACCGCACGACCGGCCAGCTCCGACGGATCCACACCATCACCGTGCAACCGGGCGTTACGAATGCCACGAACCCGGGTCCCTTCCGGCCAGGCGAGTCCGGGACGCCAGTCGATCACCGGCAGATCCCCGCACTCCGGGACCGCATCGCGGTGCAGCACCACGTCATACCGATACGCCGACAACTCATTGACGTAACCACCCGGCTTCAACCTGATCTCCACACCCTCGGCGAACCCGGCGAAGAAATCAGGATCGAGCAACAACTCCTTCTCCACCGCCACGGCCTGATCCACCGCCCGCCGCAACCGATCACCCGACAACCGCCGCGACAACACACCCTCATGGAAATGCCGCAGCAACCGAAGATTCCGCACGTCACCCACGAAAATCCGGCCACCCGGAGCGAGCAACGTCAGGGCCTGCCGGAGCACCCGGCTCAGATAGGCCGCGTCGGGGAAGTACTGCACCACCGAATTCAGCACGACCGTGTCGAAATGACCCTCAGGCAGACCGGTCACGTCATCGGCCGGCTGCGCGCGAAGCTCCACGCGATCACCGAACTGCTCCCGCAACCGCGAGACCACCACCGGCGACAGATCGGTCGCCCAGTACTCGTCGACGTCCTCCACGAGCGGGGACATCACCAGACCGGAACCGACCCCGATCTCCAGCACCTTCGAGCCACCCAGACCGGCGATCGCCGCGACCGTGTCGTCACGCCACTGGCGCATCTGATCCAGGTCGATCGGCTCACCCGTGAAACTGCTGTTCCACCCCGCGAAATCAGCCTCGTCACGCCCATACAACCGGTCATAGATCTGCCGCCACTCACCGACCTGCTCGGCATCACCCCCCACGACCGCGCTCTCACCCACCACCACATACGCGTCCAACCGATCCTCACGCGCGACCACGACAGCCCGATCAACCAGCGGATGACCCGCCAGCACCGACTCGATCTCCCCCGGCTCGATCCGGAACCCACGGATCTTCACCTGATCATCCGACCGGCCCGCGAACTC
>NZ_JBFBGU010000076.1:0-1539 GCF_040684855.1 Actinoplanes sp. NPDC089786 | reverse complement strand
GTAACTGGATAGGTGCCTGATTTGGGTGTGGGTATGCGGCATCGTGGACCGTGACGGTCGGGTGGTGGTTGCGGGTCAGGCGGGAGCGGGAGTCCAGGGGTTGCCGGTGGCGGCCTGGATGAGGGCCTCGAGGGTGTCGATACCTTGCCGGGCGGCGGTGGCGATGTAGCTGCGGATCGCGGCGAAGTGTTCGGCGCCGGTCATGGTGCGCATGCTGCCGGAGACCTTGACGCGTAGTTTCGGCATGCGGATCGTGCGCTCCGACGCATTGTTGTCGAACGGCACGGCGGGATCGGTGACGAAGCGTAGGTAGTCGTCGCGGCGGTCGCGGAGCCGGACGAACAAGGCGTGATGCTTGCGTTGCAGTTTGCTGGCCCGTGTGGCGGTGGCGTGGGCGCCGAGGACGACCGCGCTGGCCAGGATGTGCTGGTAGCGGGCCACTTGCTGCGGATCGGGGGTCTGCTCGGTGGTGCGGGCGTCGGCGACGAGCCGGTTCAGCCGGCGCAGGGCGGTGACGGCCTGCTGGGCGTGATCGGCGACCGGGCCGGTGGCGGTGTCGATCACGTAGATGAGCTCTCGCAGCGCGTGGGCACAGCAGAGTTGATGGTCAACGGCGAGGTAGGTGTCGTAGGGCGCCCATGCGTCATGGACCGCGACTCCGGTGAACGCGGGGAGGATCCCGATGGCGTCCATCGCTTTAGTGCCGCGTTTCGCGTGCACCGCGAGGAGTACATCCGTGCTGGTGGACGCGGAGTGCAGCCAGGCGAGGCGGCCTTCGACCCGCATCCCGGTCTCGTCGAAACCGGCTACCGGCGCGTCGGTGATCCGCCCGGCGATCACCGGCAGCACCCGGTCGATGATGCCCAGCGCGGTGCGTTTCACCCAGCCCGCGACCGTGCCGGACGCGACCGGCAACCCGAACAGATCCTTGAGCGCGGCGGCGGTCCGCGAGACCGACAGGAACTGTCCGTGCAGCAGATACACCCCGATCCCGGCGAGCCGAGGCCCGTACACGATCGGCGCGACCGCCTCCGCGGGAGCCTGGGCGGTGGTGTGATGCCCACACCCGCAGGCCAAGGTGATCAGTTGGTACTCGGTCACCCGCGGTTTCACCGGCGGAACATCGACAACCTGCCGCCAGGTCATGTCGACCTCGACCGCGCCGGCCAGGCCGTTACCGCACCCGGCACACACCGTCGGGACGTGCCGGACCACGTCCGGATCCGCGAAGCGTTCCAGAGTGACCCCGTCTTGGCCTTTCGGCCGTCCCGGACCCCGACCTGAGCGTGACCGCAACGACTTCGGCGCCGGTTTGGCCAGCCCATCCGACGACGGCGGTTTCGACGAGTTCGCCGAGGACAACTTCAACCGGCCCTCGAGATCAGCCACCCGCGCGAGAGTCTGCTCCAGCAGACCGGTCAACTCCGCGACCCGCGCCACCAGATCGTCATACGACGGCGGCGGCTGAGCGGACACAGCCGGTCAACCTACCAGCCTCCACACTAGACACCCGAACCGCCCGACGACCTATCCAGTCAC
>NZ_JBFBGU010000075.1:0-1644 GCF_040684855.1 Actinoplanes sp. NPDC089786 | reverse complement strand
ACAGGATCATGGCGTCAGCATGACCATGGGAGCGGGCCAGGGTGCCGGACAAACCGCACGTCAGACCCCGCGGCCGGGTTTCCGAACGGCACAGGCCATCGCAGGATCCAGGGCGAGTTGGTCGGCCTGGGTTACCGGGCGGCGGCCAGTACCGTGTGGCCCATCTTGACCAAGGCCGGGGTGGATCCGGCACCGCGGCGTACCGGGCCGATCTGGACGCAGTTCCTGAGAGCTCAAGCCAAGGGGATCCTGGCCAGCGATTTCCTGCACGTCGACACGATCGGGTTGACCCGCATCCACGTGTTGTTCCTGATGGAGATCGGCACCCGCCGGGTGCACCTCTCGGAGTTACGACCCATCCGAACGGTGCCTGGGTGGCGCAGCAGGCCCGCAATCTGATGCTCGACCTGGGGAAGCGGGCTGGGCAGTTCCGGTTCCTGATCCGCGACCGGGACACCAAGTACACCGCCATGTTCGACGAGGTGTTCACCAGCGAAGGTATCGAGGTCCTGCGCAGTCCACCGCAGGCGCCGCGGGCGAATGCGTACGCGGAACGGTGGGTGCGCACCGTACGGCGGGAGTGTCTGGACCGGATGCTTGTCTACGACCCGAGGCACCTGCTGGCCGTCCTGGGCGAGTTCGTCGTGCACTACAACGAGCAGCGCCCTCACCAAAGCCGTCGTCAGCGCCCACCTAACGCCGCGGACACCGTTCCAGCCGTCGTCGACCTGGACTCGGCCCGGGTCCACCGCAGGAAGATCCTCAACGGACTGATCAGCGAATATTCGCAGGCAGCGTAAGCCAAACCGCGTTTTCGAGCGGTACAGGCGCCAGGGCCGCCAGGCATCGACGACGCGGACAACGACACCTCTCATGCAAGGTCACAGCACGGCCAACAGCACCAGCATGACATCCGGATCTGGCGCTGATGGTGCACGCCTGCGGTTGGCGCCATCGTCACTTCGTATACCTCGCGATGTCCGCCGCGGCGTCAACCGCAGCATGTCCCACGCATGCCCGTACAGCGCCGCCAGTCACGGCTTGCGGCCAACACCACCGAACGCATCCACATCGAACGGTTCCTCACCTGGACCTGGCCGCCACCGCGGGCACGAGACGATCCCAGGTTCAATGAGCTCCAAGCCGGCAAAGAAGCTGGCGATCTCCTCCGGCGTGCGCAGCTGATAGGGCACCGCACCGGTGTCGTTGTAGTCCTGTTGCGCCTCGGCGAGCGCCTCACCCGCGACGACCTGGGTACCGTCGTTGATCGAGAGGTAGCTGCCGGAAGGCAGGCCGGCCATCAGCCGGGACACGATGTCGCGGGCCTCGCCGAGGTCGGACACATGGCCGAGGATGCCGCTGAGGATGAGCGCCACTGGCTGGTCGAGGTCAAGCGTCTTGGCGGTGGCATCGAGAATCAGCTCTGGCTGGTGGAGATCGGCGTCGACGTAGTCGGTGGCGCCCTCGGGGGAACCGGTGAGAAGCGCTCGCGCGTGCACGAGCACGAGCGGATCGTTGTCCACATAGACGACCCGCGAGATCGGCGCGACCCGCTGAGCGATCTGGTGCGTGTTGTCAACCGTCGGCAGGCCGGTGCCGACGTCGAGGAACTGACGGATACCGGCCTCACCAGCCAAATAGCGC
>NZ_JBFBGU010000074.1:0-1743 GCF_040684855.1 Actinoplanes sp. NPDC089786 | reverse complement strand
CGGCTAGCCCCGCTTTCCGCACGTCGGTGATCGTGGGTGGGTTCGGCGCGGCGGGTTGGTGATGAGGGTGACCGGTGGCAGCGTGTCTGGGTTGTGAGAGAGCGTGCGCGGTACGGGTCGGTGCCGGCGGTGGAGAAGGCGTTGGGGTCGTTGCCGGTGGTCGCGGCGTTCGCCGGCCGGCTGCGGATTCGGGATGTCATCGATGGGTTGTGCCCGGTCGATGACCGGTCGGAGTTGACGCATGGTCAGGTGATCGAGTCGCTGGTCGCGAACCGGTTGACCTCGCCGGAACCCCTCGTCCGGGTGCAGGACTGGGCCGGTGGGTACGCGGTCGAGGAGGTCTTCGGCATCCGGCCGCAACAGCTCAACGACGACCGGGTCGGCCGGGCGTTGGACGCGATCGCGCCGCAGGTGGACTCGATCGCCGGGTCGGTCGGCGCGGCCGCGATCGAGGTGTTCGGTATCGATGTGTCCCGGATGCATTGGGACATGACCTCGATCTCGCTGCATGGCGAGTACGAGCAGACCGACGAGGACTATGCGGCGCCGAAGTTCGGCCATCCCAAGGACCGGCGGCCGGACTTGAAACAGATCCAGACCGGGATCGCGGTGACCGGCGACGGCGGGGTGCCGCTGTTCCACCGGGCGTACGACGGCGGTGCGGGTGAGGTCGCCCAGGTCGTGCCGATGATGAAGGCGTTACAGAAGATCGCCACCAGCCGCCGCATGTTGATCGTCGGGGACTCGAAACTGGTCTCCTACGACAACCTGACCACGATGCACGCCGACGAGGTGACGTTCGTGGCGCCGGCGTCGAAGGTGTACGTCAAAGCCGATGCCCTCGCGGGCCTGGATCTGCAGCGGGCTACCCGGGTCGACTACGTCGCCGCCCGGGACCAGAGCAAAGATCCCGACAAGCGGGGGACGTGGCACGTGTACGAGGACACCATGACCCTGGCCGGACCCCGGAAGAAGGATCCCGTACTCACCCTGCGCCGGGTGTTCGTGCACTCCAGTGCCCGCGCTGGTGCCGCCGCGAGCGCCCGGGCCCAGAAACTCGACCGGGCCCGCGACGACCTGGCCCGGCTCCAGCGCGGGCTGGGCTCGCGGCACTACCCGGACGTCGCAGCGGTCGAGGCCCGCCTGGCCGTGATCACCAAGACCCGCCGGGTCGCCGCCTACCTGCGCACCACGACCGGCACCGGCACCGACACCGGGAAACCCGCCCTGGACTGGCACTTCGACCAGCAGGCGATCGACGCCGAAGCGGCTACCGACGGCTGGTACGCGCTGCTGACCAACCTGGAGGTCGAGCAGGCCGACGCCACCCAGGTCCTGCTGCACTACAAAGGCCAGGAAGCCGTCGAACGCCGCTACTCCACGTTCAAAGGACCCCTCGCCGTCGCCGCGATCTACCTGAAGAACAACCGCCGGATCACCGCCATGATCACCGTGATCTGCCTCGCCCTGCTCATCTTCAGCCTGATCGAACGCCAGGCCAGAGCCGCTCTACACGCACAAAACCGGACCACCGTCGCCGGCCTCTACGCCCGCCGGCCCGCGATCCCGACCACCCGGCTGATCTTCCAAGCCCTCGCCGGCATCAGACTTATCCCCGCGGCCGACGGCGACCCCCACACCATCCCTCAACCCACATCCCTGCAACTCGAACTCCTCGACCTACTCGACGTCAACCCGCTGGAATGGTGCTGACGATCGCCGACCTGCGGAACACGGGGCTAG
>NZ_JBFBGU010000073.1:0-1937 GCF_040684855.1 Actinoplanes sp. NPDC089786 | reverse complement strand
AACTCGGACACGTCCCACCTGCCGAATACGAGGCCATCCACGCGATGACCCAGCCGGTCACCGCACCCCTGAAACCAACTAATTAACTCTCCATCCAACCCGGGGCTTGACAGTCCGTCACTGTTATGAAGATCGATGTGTTGGTCTGGGTATGGGTGTGCTGGGTGCTCCTCGTCGTAGTGCTGTGCGTCCTCGTGCTGAGTTGGTCGAGGGTGTTGTGCTGGAGAAACGCCTCGGGTCGCTGCCGGTGATCGCGGACTTCTGCCGCCGAATCGACATTGCCGGGATCATCGACGAGTTGTGCCCGGTCCGGGATATCGCGTTCGCGACGCATGGGCAGGTCATCGAGGTCTTGATCGCGAACAGGTTGACGAACCCGTCCGCGATGGCCGGGGTTGTTGACTGGGCGAGGGCGTGGGCGGTCGGTGAGGTTTACGGGATCGCCGCGTCCGCGTTGGGCGACGACCGGCTCGGCCGGGCTTTGGGCGCGGTCGCCGAGCACACCGACACCATCGTCGGGACGGTCGGCGCGGCGGCGATCGACAGGTTCGGCATCGATGTCACCCGGTTGCACTGGGATATGACGTCGGTCTCGCTGTTCGGTGCCTACGACCACAACGACCCGGACCATCCGCAGCCGGGGTGGGGGCATCCGAAAGACCGGCGCCCGGATTTGAAACAGATCCAGGCGGGCATCGCGGTCAGCGCTGACGGAGCGGTCCCGGTGTTCCATCAGGTCTACGACGGCGGCGCGGGCGAGATCGCGCAGGTCGTCGACGCCATGCACGCGTTGCAGGACCTGGCCGCTACGCCCGGGTTCTTGATGGTCGGGGACTCGAAACTGATCTCCTACGGCAACCTCACCGCGATGACCGACGCCCGAGTCCGGTTCCTCGCCCCGCTGGCCGCGGCAAGGGTCCCGGCCGGCCTGTTCGCGGGTATCGACCCGGCCGCCACCGTGCCGGTGGACTACATCGCCGCGCGAGACATCAACAAGCCGGCCGCCAAGCGCTGCGCCTACCGGGTCACCCAAGACGTCATGCACCTTGCCGGGCCACGCAAAACCGACCGGGTGCACCAGGTCCGACGGATCCTGGTCCACTCCACCGCGAACCAGCACGCCGCCCGGGCCGCCCGCGACCTGAAACTCGGCAAAGCCCGCACCGATCTGGACACCCTCATACGCACCGCCGGCACCCGCTATCACCCCGACATCGACGCCGTCACCGCGAAAGCCGCGCAGATCAGCAAGAAACGCCGTGTCGGCGCCTACCTACACACCACCGTCACCCTCGATCCGGACACCGGCAAACCCGTGTTCACCTGGCACTTCGACCAGAACACGATCGACGCTGAAGCCGCTACCGACGGCTGGTACGCGCTGCTGACCAACCTTGAGGCCGCCGACGCGGACGCCGCCGAAGTCCTACGCCGCTACAAAGCCCAGAACACCGTGGAACAGCGCTACTCCACGATCAAAGGACCCCTCGCCGTCGCACCGATGTTCCTGCAGACCAACCGCAGGATCACCGCCCTGATCACCGTGATCTGCCTGGCCCTGCTCATCTTCAGCCTCATCGAACGTGAAGTCCGCCTCCGGCTCGCCGAGCAGGACCAGACCGACATGGTCGGCTTCTACGCCTTCGACAACCGGGCCGTCAAACCCACCGGCCGGCTCATCCTGCAAGCCCTCAACTACCTACGACTCATCCCCGCCCACGACCAGCAACCACCCAAAATCCCCCACCCCGGATGGCTCCAAAACCAACTCCTCGCCCTGCTCAACGTCGACCCCACCCGACCACGCTGGCTATAACGGCAGTCCACAACCATGTGCGAAGTCCGGGGCTAGTCCCTGTCGCCTCTGGCGAGGTGGCCCGTTCCGGGCTGAAAATGGGTGTTGGTCGCTCGCTGACGTCGTGTCTCCTTGATCCGTA
>NZ_JBFBGU010000072.1:0-2052 GCF_040684855.1 Actinoplanes sp. NPDC089786 | reverse complement strand
GCGGAAGCCGAGGAAGTTGAACCCGTCCGCGAGGTAGACGACCTGCGTCTTGGCCGGGGAGAGAGTCAAGCCCATCCCGGCCAGGACCTCGCTCATCTGTCCACGAAGAGCTTCGACGTGCTCGCGGGTGCCGTGGACCATGACGACGAAGTCGTCCGCGTAGCGGACCAGTCGCCAGGTTGGCAGGCCCCGCCGCCGTCGCCGTTCGCGGTCCTGCCGGGTCGCCATCGCGGTCGTCCAGTGTTCGGCGGCGAAGTCGTCGAGCACCGACAAGGCGATGTTGGCCAGCAGCGGTGAGAGGATCCCTCCTTGCGGTGTCCCGGAGGTGGTCTCGTTCCGTTCGCCGAGCTCGGTCATGATCCCGGCTTTCAGGAACGCTTTCACCAGCGTCAGCACGCGTTTGTCCTTCACCCGCGCTCGCACCCGGTCCATCAGGGCCGTGTGGTCGATGCGGTCGAAGCACGCCTCGATATCGGCGTCCAGCACCCAGCGGTATCCCTGGGAACCGAACAGGTGAATCTCGGCGATCGCGTCGTGCGCACGCCGGTTCGGCCGGAACCCGTAAGAGCACGGACGGAAGTCCGCCTCGAAAATGGGCTCCAGGACCAGCTTCAGCGCGGCCTGCACCACTCGGTCGGTGACCGTCGGGATCCCCAGCCGGCGAAGCTTCCCGCCGGTCTTGGGGATCATCCGTTCCCGCGTCGGCAGCGGCCCGAAGGTCCCCGCCTTCAACATGGCACGGATGTGGTTCAGGTGCGCTGTCACCCCGGACGTCTCGACGTCGGCGGCGCGAACGCCGTCCACGCCCGCTGTCCGGGCTCCGGTGTTGCCCGCGACCCGTTCGAAGGCCATCACCAAGGTGGCCGGGTCGCAGACGAAGTTGAACACATCATCGAACCGGAAGCCGTGATCGGCGACCGCCCAACGGTGCAGCTTGGTCTGCATCTTCCGTACCCGAGCCTCGGCGAGGAGCACCGACGGCCACGTGACCGGGACATCCACCCCGGTGTCTTCGGACATTGCAGTCCCTTCCCTTGCGATCTCGCTGCCGTCCTTCCCCATGTGCCGGGCTTTCCCCGGCTCGGAGTACTACGACGGCTCCGCCCCTTCCCGGCCTGATCGGCTGACGGTGCGCCCAGCCCATCCACCCACGCCGGCAGCCTGGATGGCGGGCAAGACCGGGAAGGTTCCCGTGTTCACTGATTGATCGATCGTCGAAGTAGGCACCCGGCTATACCCCCGCGGCATCTCCACGGCTACCCCGCAGCACTTCACCGTGGCCTCCCGGACCGTTTGGCATCCACAACCCGGAAGTTGCCCGCCGTGGAACATCAGCGGGCACGCACCGCAACCAGCCCTCATCCACCAGGTTCGAGCTGATGTCACCTTAGGAGGCTTCACACACCGGTTCCTCTCGTATACCTCTCCAACTCGCTCGCCGGACCCGCACCATCTGGCGGTACTGTCACGTCCCGGCTTTGTCAGGGCCGCTTGCCACCCTCCCCGGCACCTCCCGGATCAGGCTGCCCCCAGCTTCACCGCCCTGCTGCGACAGGACAGCGGCGAAGGTCTCTCACCCCCACTCGATCAATCAGCGCCTCACGGCGCACCTGCCAGAGGTGGAACCGGTCGGCGACCTGCACCGCCTCCGGCGCGGCGGTCCGGGCTGCCTCGGCGTAGGCGCTGGCCCGATCTCGGCAGATCACCACCGGTCCCGGGTGTTCTTGCAGCCAGACTGTCAGGGGTTCGGCATCCCGGCCGACCAAGACATCTACGACCCTGCGGTTCTCGCAGTCGATCAGCACGGTGCCGTAGTGGTGGCCACGCTTGATCGCGAAGTCATCGACTCCCAGCACGGCGATGTCACCGACGGGAGGATCAGGCAACGTACGAACCAGGCGAATGAGACGATCACGGCCGGTCGGCATGCCCAACGACGCGGCCAGCCGGGCACCTGCCCGCCCAGCGAGCGCGAGCCCGATCGCCGTCAGCACCCGCCGAAGCCCTTCGCTCACTCGTGACCAGCGCCGGGTCAGCCCGTCAACCTGCTCG
>NZ_JBFBGU010000071.1:0-2259 GCF_040684855.1 Actinoplanes sp. NPDC089786 | reverse complement strand
TCGTCATACGACGGCGGCGGCTGAGCGGACACAGCCGGTCAACCTACCAGCCTCCACACTAGACACCCGAACCGCCCGACGACCTATCCAGTCACGTCCAGTTTTGCGGTGGCGTAGGCGACCCGGGGGTTGAAGTTTTTGTCGCGTTCGAAGTCGTCTTGGTCAACTCGGCCCATACGTGCGCCGGCGCTCGAGGTCTGGATCACGGCGGCTCGACTGGTAATGAGCTTGTCCATCAGCAGGCGGGTGAGCAGGAACGGAGCCAGGTGATTAACTTGGAAGGTGGCCTGGAAACCGTCGACGGTCCGAGTTGGTTCGGGGAAGTAGGCGCCGGCGTTGTTGGCCAGCACGTCGACGTGGGCGTAGCGGGCGTCGACGGCTGCCGCCAGCCTCCGCACGTCGTCCAGGCGCGAGAAGTCGGCGACGTGGTGGTCCGCGCCGATCTCTCGGGCGATCGCCGCTGTTTTCTGGGCGGAACGACCGACGATGACGACGTGGTGGCCGGCGTTTGTCAGGCGCCGTGCCGCGGCGGCACCGATGCCGTTGCTGGCGCCGGTGATGACGATGGTTTTAGCCATGTGGTCGCTCCGTTCGTCACTTGCTGGCCGTGAGCACGGCGATGCTCCGGATCCATGTGCCGGTCGTGGCGGTATGCAGGAGGAAGTCGGCGACGTCTGCGCGGGCGATGCGGGGCAGTCCTGGCAGCCGGTCGAGCTCTCGAAGGTCGATAGCGGCGATGTGGCCTGTGCGGGGGCGGTTCGTGAGAACTCCGGGATAAGCCAGGGTCCAGTCCAAGTCGGTGTTGGTCAGTTGATCTTCCCCTGCGGCCTTGTCGCGGAACACCGCAGGTGCGAGGTGGTAACCCAGGCGCATCATGACCGAGGACTTGGGGTAGGAGGCGCCGACCCCGAACGCCGACTGAATCACCAGGCGTCGCAGACCCGTCTGCTCAGTCGCGGCGATGACGGCGCGCATGCTGTCACGGATCAAGTTGTCGGGATCTCGTGACGCACCCACGCCGAGGGTGCTGATGAGCGCGTCGGCCTTGTCGGCTGCGGTTGCCAGAGAGCGAGGATCCCGGACATCGCCGGCAACAGTGCGCAGACCAGGTCGCTCCGGAAGTTTTCCGGGATTCCTCACGAGTGCAGTCACCTCGTGGCCTGCTCGGAGTGCGGCTTCGGTGAGCGGTGCACCCGTGGTACCGGTGGCGCCAAGCAGCAGGAGTCTCATCGCGTCCACTTCCGTTCGTCCTGGGAGCCAGCGTTGTCACGACATGACAAGTGTGTCAGGTCGTGACAGTACTGGCAAGGTGTGTGATGATGGTCTCGATGACTGACCATGCTGAGCGGCTCCAGGACCGCAAACGGCTTGCCGTGCAAAAGGACATCGCCGAAACGGCGGAGCGGCTATTCATGGAGCGCGGCTATGACGCGACGACAATGGATGACATTGCTACCGCATGCGGAATGTCCACCCGGACGGCCTACCGCTACTATCCGACCAAGGACGATATCCTCGTCAGCCGGTTCGCCGGCTCCGCAGACCTGCTCGTCGCCGCTCTCCGATCACGGCCGCACGCTGAACCGGCATGGGTGTCACTACGCGCGGCATTCGAGGGATTGACTCGGCACGTCGACAACCGCACCGACCGCGCGTCCGTTCAGAAACTTCACCAGGCGATTTTCTCGACCCCCGCCTTGCTGGGCCGATACCTGCAACGACTGCACGGAGCGCAGCATGAAATGATCGAAATACTACGCGACCGCTCCGACGGCACTGCGGGAAAAACCATCACTGATGAAGTAGTTTTGGCGGCGACAGTAGGCGCCGCCGTCGCTTGCCTCATCGCAGCGCAGGAAACGTGGAGCCATCAGCAGCACTCGCTATCACTCGCGTCGGTCCTGGATCGAGCTATGGACGGCGTGGCGCCTACCGCCGCATCGATACTCTGACGGTCGGAAACCGAACCGAACGCACTTCTATTCATACCGGCTTGTCGGCGGAGTCGAGGGCTGCTGTTAAGCGGAAGCCGGCGCCAGCCAATCGGCTCAATCGACACCCGACTGAAGATAGCCGACACAGCGCGTGGCGGATTAGCGCACGGATCTGCCGCAGATAATGCGCTCCCGTGGTCGAACCTCGTCACCGAACGTAAGTGGTCAGCCGGCTAGCCCCGCTTTCCGCACGTCGGTGATCGTGGGTGGGTTCGGCGCGGCGGGTTGGTGATGAGGGTGACCGGTGGCAGCGTGTCTGGGTTGT
>NZ_JBFBGU010000070.1:0-2850 GCF_040684855.1 Actinoplanes sp. NPDC089786 | reverse complement strand
GATCTTCGCGGGCTTGCTTGAGCCGGATGCATGGAAACGTGCACGTCCGGTTCTGAGGGGGCGGCGGCGCAGCAATGCGCCGTCGCTACCCGGCCAGACAAGGCGTGCCCTGTCTCGGCCACCCGTCACCGTGCGTGAACGATGGGGCCGACCGGCGACGCCTGAACGGGTCTCGCCCGGGGTGGAGCCCCAACCCGCGAACATCGAGACAGGTGAGATCTTGGCGGTGCCGAAACTCAGCGACATCTGGTGCCCAAACTCCAAACTCACGAACAAAACCAGACGTTCAACCGGCGAAGCAACTCCTCCTTCGGAACTGGGAAGTAGAGCAGGCGCACCTGCCCACCAACGGCCTCCACGAGCGCTTTCCAGCCGTCGCGGTCGTCGCGCAGCCACAATCCGTGATCGACCACCACATCCCGGCCATCGCGCAGTAGTCGGGCTAGTTCACCGCAAACCTCCGCGATGACCGGGCCCTCCTTTTCGAAGTAGGTGTGCTCCGGGTAGTCGATGCTGTACCGGCCACGCCGCGCAAAGACGGCCTCATCCACCGACAGCCGGGCTGCGCCGGACGGCTCCAAGACCCGCTTGGCGTACGTGGTCTTTCCCGAGCCCGTCAGCCCTACCAGCAAATGCGCGATCGCCACAGTCCGGGGAATTGCGTCGGATGCCTGATCGGGATGATCCAGAGGGCCTGAACCGGAGTTCACGGTAACGGTCCTTCCTTCGCTCGTCCCGCGACCTCGACCGAGCTCTTTTCGGGTGGTCATCGCGGCGCCGAACGAAGGCCCCACCCAGCGGCGGTGGGTGATGTCCTCCAGTCGGATCAGTGGTGGTCGGGGTCGAGGGCGGCGCCCCGATGTCAACGTAGTGCTGGACGGCGGCCGGCTGGGGCAGCATCGCTGACATGCCGACGGCGGTCGAGCCTGCGATGAAGTTGCGTCGGTGCACGGTTTCGGCCCCTCCGTCGATTGCCGTCAGGGTAAACCCGGCGCCGAGCTCCTGCGGGGGATGCCAGGCCGCACACGTGTTCCGGTACGTCATAAAGCCGGGCGAGGCGAGGCGAGGCGGCTCGGCCACGTCCCGCACCGCACAGCGACCGCTCCCAACCGGCATAGGACGAGATGGAGTAAGCGATGCCCCCGAGCGGCAGCCAGTCGCCAACATGAACAGCGTCCGCGTGCGGAGCCAGGCAGAGGTCCCATCCTCAGAGTGGCAGTGGTGCGCCCCGAGTGTCTCGACGCTGCAGAGGACGGCCCGCCGCGACAACTGTGAGCAGCCACGAGAGCGTGTTGGCAAAGCCGCGCGCCCTACCGGAGACGGCTCGGGTAGCCTTGTGACGGCGGGCCGCTAGCTCAATGGCAGAGCTGTGGACTTTTAATCCATAGGTTCGGGGTTCGAATCCCCGGCGGCCCACAAAATATGCCCTCCGAGCTGCAAAAAAAATAGATACCTATCCAACTGACATCGATCGATGTTTTAGTGCCTCGACGGGCGAAGATCTCTACCGAGCGGGCTGTCGCCGGGACGGTCTGCGGAAGCGGGGTGTCGGTAAGAAACGTGTCACCAGCCGCAAACGGCGGTGATCACATCTGCTCGACGTAGCCGGCGGCGATGTCCTCGGGCGGGTTGGTGTAGCGGCTGATGTATCGCTGGGACTGGTGGCCGAGCCGGCGCTCGAGTTCGTACGCGTCGCTGCCGGTGGCCTCGGCGAGCGCGAAAGCGAACGTGGCGCAAGTCGTGGGGCCGCAGAGGGCTGATGTGCCGAGCCGGGTCGGTGTGCTCGGCGTCGTGCCAGCGGCCGATCTGCCCGCAGATCAGGTTGATCGAGCGGGGCGAGAGCCATCCGTCGGGGCGGCGCGAGCCGATCGAGACGGCGGACAAGAACAGCGCGGCCGCGGCCGGACCAACGTCGGCGGGGCGCTCCTGTTCCAGATAGTCGGCAAGGGCGGTGCGACCGTCGGCGCTGATGAACACGGTGCGGCTGGTGCCGCCTTGCCCCGCACGCCGCTGATCTTCGCCTTCTTCGCCGCGCGCAGCGCCTCCGGCGTGTTCGGTACGACCTGGTCGAGCTCGAGGTTGACCAGTTCCTCGCGGCGTAGGCCGGTGCCGAGCAGGGTGTGCACTATCGCGCGGTCGCGTAGCGGCCGGGCGTGGCCGTGGAGTTCCCCAGCGCCGGACCGGCGGCGGCCCTTGTGCTGGTGGAAGCGGGGCAGCCGGTCGAGCACGTTCTTCAGCGTGCGGACCTGCCCCGGCGTCAGGGCTCGGGGTTCCAGCGGGGGAAGCGGCAGGTCACTGACCTTCGCGCACGGGTTGCCGTGCGGCAGGGCGGCCGGGTCGTGGGTGCACACCCAGGTGGTGAACCCCGACAGCGAGGCGAGGTGGGTGTTGACCGTCGCCGGGGCCAATCCGAGCCCGCCGGCGTCCCGGCCGGCGGTGAGGTGGGTGCGCCAGGCGATCACCTCGCGCTGGACGACGGCGGAGAGCCGGTCGTGGCCGTGGGCGGCGTGGAAGTGGTCGCGGAACCGGGCCAGGTGCAGGGCGATCTTGTCGGCGACCTCGGCCGAGCGGACCCCGCGGACCGCAGCGTCGAGGTACCGGCCTGCCCACGCCTCGATCGCGTCCTGGGTGGCGAGACCGCCGATCGGCAGCGGCACAACCTTTCGTGAAGGCAATCTACGCCGATCCGGCCTGCCCTCGATCTGGGTCACCTGAGCGGTCATGTCGTCAGGTTACGGGTTGCCTTCACAGAAGAGACCTTTCCTGAAGGGAACTCGATATCCCGGCTGTGCCGTTGGAGCTGGTGGCGAGGGTGCTGAGGCGCACCCGGGTCTGGTCGGCCTCGGGCAA
>NZ_JBFBGU010000069.1:0-3133 GCF_040684855.1 Actinoplanes sp. NPDC089786 | reverse complement strand
CTACAACGAGCACAGGCCCCACCAGGGCCGCGACCAACGCCCGCCCAACGCCACGGACACCGAGCCAGCCGTCGCCGATCTCGCCTCGGCGCGGGCCCGCCGCAGAAAGATCCTCAACGGACTGATCAGCGAATACTCGCAGGCGGCGTAGCCCGAACCGCATTTCCGAGCGGTGCCCCTGTCACGGTGGAGCTGCCCGGACCTGACGCACGAGGTCATCGCCCGCGGACTCGTGCCGGCAATCTCCGCGTCCACGATCCGGCGGATCCTCGCCGACGACACGATCAACCCCTGGCAACACCAATGCTTGATCTTCATCCACGATCCAGGACTTCGCCGCCAAAGCCAGCCGGGTACTCAACCTCTACGCCCGCACCTATGACGGCGAACCGCTCGGCGCTGACGAATACGTCATCTCCAGCGACGAGAAGACCAACATCCAGGCCCGCTGCCGCTGCCACCCGAGCCTGGCCCCCAGTGTCGCCCGTAGGATGCGGGTCAACCACGAATACGACCGGGTATATCGCCTACCGAACCCTCGCATAGGCATGCATCTGTTCGGTCATCAGTTTGTATTCGGCCGCCGTCTCTGCGAGCGAGGTGCTGCCGAGGCTGGTGTACGCGACCGTCGGGTTCAGTAAGAAGCGTCGCAGCATCGCCGCAAGCAGCCCTTGGGGCAGAGTCTGTAGCGCAACGAATCCACGCGGGACCGGCCGGGTCGGCAGGGCGGCCAGCGCCTGCCGCATGGAGCGGATCATGGCGCGTACCGCGCCCGGATCGTCGGCGAGCGCTGCCGGGCCGCCTGCCGCGTTCACCGCTTGCCCGAGTGGCACCGCGAACGTAGCGTGTGTCTTGAGCCAGGAATCCATCTGCGGCTCGACCTTGGCGTTGATCCGGGCGGTGCGGAATGCACGCACGATCCGTTCCAGTCGCGGGGTGCTGCGGCCGTCGGGTTCACCGACTGGCGTTCGGACCCGGCGGACCATGAAGTTTTCCGGGCTGTAGCGGGCCACATCACCGTCCATTGCGCTGCCGAACCCAGGGAAGCCGAGCAGCACTCGCTCGTAGCCGATCACCGCGCCCAGCGGCTGCGCTCCGGCCGCCCAGTTGCCCGTGAAAAGGACGTCGCCCTTGGTGCCAGCGAGTGACTCCAGCACCGCGCTCACCTGATGGGTACGAACAAAGACAGCGATCAGGTCGTACCCGCCTGCCGGATGCTCGACCACGGGCACCGCCACGCGCCGGACGGCCGGGCTGGTTCCCTCGGCGAGTTGCACACCGTAACGGCGCAGGGCGACCTGACGTTCACCTCGGTCGAGGACCGAGACATCGTGCCCGGCCTCGTGCAGGCGAGCGGCGAACACGCTGCCGGTGGCCCCCACGCCGTATACGAGCAGTTTCATGACAACACTCTTTCGCTCGGTCGCTTTTAGCCGTCCGATTAAAATGGAGATGATCTCCAGTAGGAGAATATGGAGATAAGTTCCACTTGTCAACGTGAGGTAGCGCATGGCCGCCGCCAACCCACTGCGCGCCTGACACTCAGCGCAACCGCGGAGGCCGTGATTGCCAAGGCCCCGGGAGGCCCTTCGACGCCGGAGGTTCGTCAATCTGCCGTCATCGATCTGCGCGAACGGATCGGCAGCTCTGTACCTGCCGAGAATGCCATCCGGGCAGGTCAGGCGGCATGCTCGTACTCGTGGAGGATGCCGCCGAGGCGGGCGTGTCGGTGGATGGTCAGGTGGGTGAGCCGGTGCGGGTCGGTGATCGTTGCGGGTAGCGGGGCGAGTGGGCGTGCGTTGGCAATGCCCTGATGAGGTCTGTGTCCGTTGTAGAAATCTTCGTACTCGCGCAGCGCGTGCAGCAGGTGTCGCTGGCTGAAAATCAGCGTCCGGTCGAGCAGTTCGCGGCGGCAGGTCCGCACCCAACGCTCCATCACCGCGTTCATCCGGGGCATCCGGACGCCGCTGAGCACGACCGTGATGCCGGCGTCGGCGAGGACGGCGTCGAACAGGGCCGGGTACTTGCCGTCGCGGTCGCGGATCAGGTAGTTCACCCGGCATCGCGTGTCCTCGAGGTCCATCGCCAGGTTGCGGGCGGCCTGGGTCACCCACGCCGCGGTGGGATGCGCGGTCGCGCCGAGGATGCGGATACGGCGGCTGGCATGCTCAATGACCGCGAGTACGTACATGCGGGTGCCGGTCAGGGTGATCGTCTCGAGGAAGTCCACGGCCAGCAGCACCTCGGCCTGCGAACGCAGGAACTGCGCCCAAGTCGTGGCGGTCCGCTCCGGAGCGGGATCGATCCCGGCCGCGCGCAGGATCTCCCAGACCGTGGACGCGGCGACTTTCACCCCAAGGGTGAGCAGTTCCCCGTGCACCCGCCGGTATCCCCACGACGGGTTCTCTGCCACGAGTCGCAACACCAGCGCGCGGATCGAGCGCACGGTGGGTGGCCGGCCCCGCCGTCGGGGCCGCGACGCTGCCGCGTGGCGGCGGGCATGCAGGTCACGGTGCCAGCGCAGGATCGTGTCGGGCCGCACCAGCAGCCGCAGACGGTGCAAGGTGGGTCTTGGCAGGCAGTGCAGCAACGCGGCCAGCCAGGCCCGATTGGCTGGGTCGAACCGGACGCGCTGCTCGCCAAGCTGACGGTGCAGCACCGCGAGTTGGTGGCGCAACACGAGGATCTCCGTGTCCTTGTCCCCATCGCTGCCCGGCAACAGCCGCAGCAGCGCGAATGCGTTGGTGATGCCCAAGTACGCCAGTCGCAGCAGCATGAGACGGCATCATCGCGCAGTCATCAACGACGATGGAGAAGCAGGACGCGGGGGACAGCGAACCAAGATCGTTGCCGCGACCCGAGAACGCCTCCGACCAGCGCGGACGCAATATTCGGCATGTACACGGCCCACTCACCAGAGCCGCCGCCGTTCAGCGCACCAGCGAGCGCCACTCACGCTCTGTGACGGCACCTGGGGGGTGCCGCACCTTGTCCGCGGCAAATGAGGATGCCGCAGGCGATCCGAGTCCCGCAGTTCTGGGGGCAGAAAGAACGCCATCTCCGACCGTGGCGAGGCGCGAGTGGGGTCACGACGGTCGTGGACGGTTGACGCCCTGAGTGATTGTGGATCCAT
>NZ_JBFBGU010000068.1:0-3270 GCF_040684855.1 Actinoplanes sp. NPDC089786 | reverse complement strand
ATGGCGGATGAGAACCGCCGGCTGCGTGAAGAGGTCGCTGAGCTGCGCCGGGTCAATGAGATCCTGCGCGCCGCGTCCTCGTATTTCGCGTCGGAGCTGTGCGCCATGTAGCGCTGATTGATCGAGGAGGGTGAGAGACCTTTCCGCCGGGCCGTCGCAGCGGCCTGGTTGGAGCCTGAGGGCAGCCTGATCCGCGCAATGGCGGTGAGGGTGGCAAGCGGCCCTGACAAAGGCGGTGACGTGCCGGGACTGCCAGACGGTGCGGGTTCGTCGAGGCGAGGCCAGAAGGTGCAACGCGAGTGAACCAGTGGTTGAAGCTCCGTAACAGCGAAGCCGGCTCCAACCTGGTGGATATGGGCCGGTGTGCAGCGCACGACCCTGCGGCTTCGGCGGCGGGGTGGACTCTGAAGCCGTTTAGCTCCGACGGTCAGGAGGCCATGGTGAAGGCCTGCGGCGTAGCCGTGGCGATGCTGCCGGAGTAGAGCTGGGCACCTCCCTGGCCGATCGATTTGTTGGTGAACGTGGGAACCGACCGGCGTCCGCCGGATCTCCGGTTCGTCCAGGACGGGGATCGGGCAGGTGTGTTGCCGCTGATGGGTGACCGGTCGGGGCGGAGGCCTCGTAGTAGTCGCGGGCGTGACGACCCGCCGCCGGGGTCCGGGAAAGCCGGACGCAGGGCGAAGGGGGCCAGCAAGTCATGCAGTGCGGATATTGGAATGCCAGGAGGAGTTGTCGCCGGTGAATACCGACGATCCGGAGTTGGCCCTGTTGCGGGCCGAGGACCGGGTACTGAAGATCCAGACCAAGCTGCACCGTTGGGCTCGTGATGATCCTCATCGCCAGTTCGGCGACCTGTTCAACCTTGTCACCGATCCCGCGTTCCTGTTGGTGGCGTGGGACCGGGTGCGGGGCAACAAGGGTGCCAGGACCGCCGGTGTCGACGGGCGGACAGCGCTGTCGATCGTGTTGCGTGTCGGGGTCGAGGACTTCCTCGATGGGCTGCGGTCCGCGTTGAAGGACCGTAGTTTCCGGCCGCTGCCGGTGCGGGAGCGGATGATCCCTAAGCCGGGAGGGAAACTGCGCCGGTTGGGGATCGCGACGATCACCGACCGAGTGGTCCAGGCATCGGTGAAGCTGGTGTTGGAGCCGATTTTCGAGGCGGATTTCCTCCCATGCTCGTATGGGTTCCGTCCGGGACGCCGGGCTCATGACGCGGTGGCTGAGATTCGTCATCTGGCCACGAATCCACGCCGTTACGAGTGGATCGTGGAAGGTGACATCAAGGCCTGCTTCGACGAGATCGACCACACCGCTCTGATGAGCCGGATGCGTGGCCGGATCGCCGACAAGCGCGTCCTGGACCTGGTGAAGGCGTTCCTGAAGGCCGGGATCCTCGGTGAGGACCGGCAGTTGCGGGAGACCAACGCCGGGACTCCGCAGGGGTCGATCTTGTCCCCGTTGCTCAGCAACGTCGCCTTGGCGGTGCTGGACGAGCACATTGCCCAGCAGCCCGGAGGTCCGAACTCCAGCCCGGGTGTGAGAGCTGGGCGGCTGCGGCGTGGCCTGCCGAACTTCAAGCTGGTGCGGTATGCCGACGACTGCTGCCTGATGATCAGAGGCAGCCAGTCCGATGCCGTGGCATTACGGGATGAGATCACTGGGGTGTTGTCGACGATGGGCTTGCGCCTGTCGCCCGAGAAGACGCTAATCACCCATATCGACGAGGGCGTGGATTTCCTCGGGTGGCGCATCCAGCGTCATCGAAAGAGGGGAACCGACCGGCACTTCATCTATACCTATCCGGCCAGGAAGTCGCTGAAAGCGGTGATGGCCAAGGTGAAGACGTTGTGTCGGCAGGTCGAGGTAAGCCAGCCGCTGGACGAGCTGATCCGCAGGCTCAACCAGGCAGTTCGTGGCTGGTGCGCCTACTTCCGGTCCGGGGTGTCGTCGGTGACCTTCGCCTATCTGAGCCAGTACCTGTGGCAGACGGTATGGCGATGGCTGAGGCGCAAACACCGCCGGTCCACCTGGAAGGAACTACGCCGTCAGTACTGCGGCGGCGGCTGGCGGCCGCGTGGGCAGCGGGAACTGTTCGATCCAGAGACGCTGGGAACGACCCGGTATCGCTACCGCGGATCGATCATCCCGTCGCCCTGGCCGACAGCCTGACGAGGACCAACACCGATCCGATCGGGACTTGTGGAGAGCCCGGTGCATTGAAAGGTGCACGCCGGGTTCGGGAAGCGGCCCAGAGAAACGGACGACCACCATGGCCGAGCCGCGCTCTGGGCCGACTTCACCGGCCCGACCCGGCGACGGTCATGAGGTTCATCGACGAACACTCAGACCGCTTCGCGGTCGCGCTCCTGCTACGGGTCCTGAACATTGCCGAGTCGACCTACTACCAGTGGGTGAGACAGGCCGAACAGCCATGCGACCGCGACCTGGTCGACCTCGGTCTGATCTCCAACATCTATGAGATCTGGGAGACCTCCGGCTTCACTTACGGCGCTGACCGGGTGCATCGGCAACTACGCCGCGACGGGATCCAGGTCGGCCGCAAACGGGTCGAGCGGCTGATGAGCCAGCAGGGTTGGCACGGGGTGTTCCTGCGGCGTGGCTGGCGTGGCGGCTCCACGAAGCAGGATCCGCGGCACACGCCGGCGCCGGATCTGGTCAACCGCACCTTCACCGCAGCAGCCCCGAACCGGTTGTGGGTCGCTGATGCCACCCGGATCCCGTGCGGGGAAGGCGTGTTCTGGCTGGCCGCCGTCCGCGACGTGTTCTCCCGCCGGATCGTCGGGTGGAAGACCTCGGATCGGTGCGACACGGATCTGATCCTGGCCGCGCTCGAGTACGGCATCTGGTCGCGTGACGTCCGCGACGGGCAGTTGATCCACCACTCGGATCGTGGGTCGAACTACACCAGCTTCCGCTTCTCACAACGCTTGCAGGACAACGGAATCCGGCCGTCCATGGGCTCGGTCGGCGACTCTTACGACAACGCCCTGATGGAGAACTTCTGGTCGACGTTGAAGATCGAACTGGTCTACCGCAACAGCTGGCGGACGCGCGACGAGGCCGAGAACGCGATCTTCACCTACATCGACGGTTGGTATAACACCCGCCGCATCCAGAAAGAGCTCGGCTACCAAAGTCCCGACGAATACGAGACCGCCTGGCACGCCCACACCGAGCCAGATAACCTCACCCCTGCCCCGACCGGAAGCAGGTAACCACCGCTCCGTCGAAACGGGGGGAACCCATACC
>NZ_JBFBGU010000067.1:0-3366 GCF_040684855.1 Actinoplanes sp. NPDC089786 | reverse complement strand
CCCGCCCAGCGAGCGCGAGCCCGATCGCCGTCAGCACCCGCCGAAGCCCTTCGCTCACTCGTGACCAGCGCCGGGTCAGCCCGTCAACCTGCTCGACAAAGGTCTTACTCCGGCAGCCCGGGTTGTCGCAGAAGAACCGTCGCACCTTCAACGAAATCCGTACCGGCCGCCCGGCAACTGGCGTGTCCGTCAAGGTCCGTCCATAACGCGAATGCACCCGGGACGACGACTTCAAGCAGGCCGGGCAGGTGCCTCGATCACCGCGCACGCCGGCGGTGAAGACAACTTCGGCGCCCGACCGCACCTCCTCGATCTCGATACCGGCCAGGTGCGGAAGAAGTTGCTCGACGGCATCACACAGCCGGACAACGACTCATCGGCCGACGTCCATCACACTTTCTGCGCCAGAGCCCGATAGTCGCGGGCAGAGTCAGAGCGCCGTAGGCGTGGCACGAGCCCACCCGCTACGCCCTCGTGTACTCGGTAACCGGCGCGCTCGCCCCACGACCGCCGCGAACGCCCAAGGCCTGGCCCGGCTTATCGGAGCCAACCGGGCACAACTGCTCCACAGCCTCGAACGACCCAGGTCGACCACCCAGCTCACCGCTATCTCCGGTCTTCCGATGGGCGCCGTCGGCACCACCTCAAGGTGATGCTCGATGCCAGCCTCGTCGACCGTCGCCGCGCCGGACGCGAGGTGCTCTACTGGCGCACGGCTCTGGGCGACTCGCTGGCAGCGACCGCCAACCACGTCGCGGACCGCTCCCCGACGTGGCCAGGCCGGTCAACGTAACGCTCGAGGGCTCGCGGAGATACTCGACCTCGCATTGCGCCAGATCCGGATGGCCTTGTCGATGGCTGGCGTCAGCTTGCGGCTGTGTCCTGAAGTGCCGTCGCGAGCATGTCTCGGGTCTCTTCGTCGAACGCGACGAGAAGGATTTGGTGGACGGCGGTGGGTGTCGAGCGGATGGTGTTGATCGCGATGGGCGCGGCGTCGCCTGGCGGGAAGCCGTAGACGCCGGTAGCGATCGCCGGAAAGGCGACTGTCCGGGCCTGTAGTTCGTCAGCGACCTGCAAGCTGCGCTGGTAGCAGGCGGCCAGGACGTCGGCCTCGTCGTAGCCGCCGCCCTCCCAGACAGGACCGACGGTATGAATGATGTGCCGCACGGGCGGGTTCAAGTCGAACGCGGGGGTGGCTTTCGCGTCGCCCGGATCGCAGGGGGCGATGGCCGCGCCGGCTTGTGACAGCCGCGGGCCAGCAGCCCGGTGGATGGCGCCGTCAACCCCGCCACCGCCAAGCAGAGACTCGTTGGCGGCCGTCACGATAGCGTCTACCTGCTGACGGGTGATATCGCCGAGAACGACTTCGATCGTGGTCATGACTGATGTTGGCACTACCGTGCCCTGCCCCGCGTCGATGGGTGCGGGCAAGACGAGAAGCCGCCGTACACGATCAGCGGCATATCCGGATGTCATGCTGCGAACTGCGCGAAGCGCGGGTGCTGTTGGCCGCGCTGTGACCTTGTATGCAGGAGTGTCGCTGTCCGCGTCGTCGATGCCCGGCGGCCCTGGCGGCAATGCGTCATCCGATCCAGATGTTGATCACAGTGTCGGCGTGTGGCGCGGCTACCGGTACGCCCTCGCCCGCGTAGATCTCCAGCTCTCCGACGAGCCCGCTGAGGACGTGCAGCACGACGCTGACATCGCCGCCGCCAGACGCGGACACAGCGAAGTAGTCGTCACGCCCGGTGTCGCTGAGCCGCGCAACAGCCGTTGCGGGCACCTGCGGTCCCTCGGTGCGCAGTCCGACCGACGCGCAGCCACAGTCGCAGGTGGACACGACGCGCACCGTCGCGACCTGTTCGCTGAGGCTCGGGACATCAGCGAACGTCACCAGCCGGGCCATCAACGCATGCTCGGCCTCGGTGAGCGCCCGCGGTCGTGGCAGCTCGACGAGCGTCGGAACCGACTCGGTCACCGCCTCACGGTAGCGCTATGCCGGTCGCGGACAGCACCGGTATCCCGTCCCGACGAGCGGGCGGGTCCCGCGCCCGATCAGCGGCAAATCCGGACGTCTAGGCGTCGCACTTCCAGGTGGGATCTGTTGCGATGGCGATGACTTCGTCGAGGCGTACCCGGGCCTGGGTCATCGCGGCTATCTGCGCCTCCAGCCGCTCCCGCTCGACGTCCAGCAGGGCTCGTGAACGAGGTACGCATTCGGCCTCGAGTAGCGGCAGCAGATCGGCGATCACCCGGCTGGACAAGCTGGCCGAGAACCCTCGCCGGATCAGCGCCACCCGGGCGACCGCCGCCTCGGCATAGCGGCGGCGGCCCGCCGGGTCCCGCTCGGCCGACAGCAGGCCCTGCTCCTCGTAGTAGCGCAGCGACCGCACGCTTGCCCCGGTACGGGCCGCCAGCTCCCCGATCCGCACCTATGACCACCACCACATCATCGGGACCTCACATCAATGGCAGCTCCTAGCGTAGCCACCGCAGCCCTTTCACCCTTGCGGAGGAGTAGTCATATGACCAGAATGCTCGGCATCATCGGCAGCGGCACCATCGGCTCCGCCATCGCCCGCAGCGCGGTTGGCGCCGGTTGGCACGTGGTGATCAGCAATTCGCGCGGGCCGGAGAGCCTGCGCGACCTGATCACCGAGGTTGGCCCGCTCGCCCGCGCCGCCATCCCGACCGAGGCTGCGCAGGCGGGCGACCTCATAGTCGCGACCATCCCGCTAGCCAATTACGAGCAACTGCCACGGGAGGCGCTCGCCGGCAAGACGGTGATCGACACCATGAACTATGCACCGGCCGTGACCGGCTGGGCGCGCCCGGATCTCGACGCCGACGAACTGACCTCCAGCGAGCTCGTGCAACGGTTCCTGTCCAGCTCATCCGTGGTCAAGGCGTTCCACGACGTCAACGGCAGGCTGCTGCGCGAATTGGCTCGCCCGGCCGGCGCCCCGGACCGCACCGCCCTGCCCATTACCGGCGACGACCCGGCCGCCAAAGCACAGGTCACCGAGCTAATCGACGACTTCGGTTTCGACACCGTCGACGTCGGCGGCCTCGCCGAGAGCTGGCGCATCGGGCCCAACACCCCGCTCTACTACGAGGCCTTCGTCGGAGCGGTCCCGCCGGGCCTGAGCCTGCCGGAAATCTACGCCTGGCTGGCAACCACCCCGCTGATCCCAACCCCGGGCGCCACGACCGCCGAACTGGCCGCCACGACCGAGCGTCAACCCGCAGGCTTCCAGATCAAACCCTCGGTCTAAGCGGGTAGGCAAAGGTTCGGTACGTAACTGGTGATGGGCTGTCAGCGAACACGCTCAGCGAGAGGGACATACCAACGAAAAGACCCCGTCG
>NZ_JBFBGU010000066.1:0-3490 GCF_040684855.1 Actinoplanes sp. NPDC089786 | reverse complement strand
TCGACCAGCGCGGCGGTAGGTTGCGCGTCGCGGTCCTCGAGGTGTTGACGGACCTGCTCGCGCAGGTGGTTGTGCATCCGGTTCAGGGTGCGGTCGCGAGTCCAGGTTTTGACGTAGTGATAGACGAGTTTGTGGTGCGGAAAGTCGGCGGGCAGAGCGTCCCACTGGCAACCGGTCCGGTCCAGGTAACGGATCGCGTCGACGACGTCACGGCGCGGGTAGATGATCGGTCGGCCGCGGCCGGTCCCGGCCGGGACGTGCGGGGCCAGGACTTGCGTCACCCAATGTCCAAGTGCCACCGGGAAGAGAAAGAGACGTCATGGTCATACCTTTCTTGAGAAATGGGCTGGGCGGCGGTGGCCTCTGCCGCCAAGCTTCCGAAGCCGGCCGACCATCGGCTTCAGGCGAGGGGCCGGGCGGTGGTCACGTTTCCCAGCTGCTGGGTCAGGAACGATGCGGCGCGATCAAGGGCCTGGTCGGCCTCATCCAGGGCCCCGCCCGCGAACATCTGAAACACGTGCGGGACGCCGGCCACGACGTCGAGGATGACGTCGACGTCCGCGGCCCGGGCGCGCTCCGCCATGCGGGTGGCGTCGTCGAGAAGCACCTCGTTGGTCCCCACCTGCAGCAGCACTGGTGGCAAGCCGGTGAGATCTCCGACGACAGCGGGACTGAGCAACTCGTCTCGCGGGTCGTGCCCGGCGAGATAGGTCTGCATGATGGGTTCGAGATTCTCACGGTTGAACATCGGATCGATACCGGCTTTGGTATCCATGCTTGCGCCGGTCAAGGTCATGTCCAGGCTCGGTGAGAATGCGACGACTGCTGCCGGCATCGGCAGGCCCGCCGCTCGTGCGGCGAGGCAAGCCGCGATCGAGAAGTTTCCGCCGGCTGAATCCCCGGCGAAGGCCACCGTCGAAGGATCAGTGCCGCTGTCCAGTAGTTCGCGGTATGCGGCGAGGCAGTCGTCGAGGCCGGCCGGGAACGGGTCTTCGGGCGCGAGGCGGTAGTCGAGCGAGACTGCGACGACCCCGGTTCGCGCGACGAGGTTCGCCGTGATGCTCATGGCCGTGTCGGGTGATCCCAGGGCCCATGCGCCGCCGTGGAAGTACAGGATCGTTCCCGGCTGGGCGCCGGCTTCGGGTTCGACTGTGACCGCGGGCCGTCCGCCCAGGACAGTCTGCTTCTGGCGCACTGTGGTGGGTACGGCCGCGGTCGCCATGAAGGCGGCGAAGCCCTTGCGGCGCTCGTCGATGGAATCCATGGCTGGCGCTTGCTGGGGCTGGCGCAGAGCGGCGTCAACGGCCTCGCGCTGTTGTTTGCTCATTGCTGTCTCCTCGGATGTTTCTGGGCGAAGCAAGTGCCTCTACGGGACTGACGTGGTTCATCAACTCTGAGCGAGAGGTTGAGAGCGCCTGCACCCATCGATGATCACCCACCGCCCGGGCTCGGACCTTCACCGGGTTACGGGATATTGCTTAGAGTGATCGGCTGCTGACGCAATCGGTGAGCGTGCAGAACGCATCCATTGACCCGTCTGGGGTGTCTCTCAGGATGCGACTGAGGAGCGCAGGTCTTCTACGGCCTCCCAAAGCTGTCGTTCACGGTCAGGGTCGTAGGACTCCTTGGACGAGCGCTCCACTCGTGTGCGGTCGATGTAGGAACCGGAAGGTGCCGGGACGCGTCCGAGCGCGACGTCGGCGAGGCGCCGGCCGGCGACTTTCTGGCTCGACGCCATCGGGGTCAGCGTCATCAGTGGCATGATCCGCCGCCCCACGAACCGGACAGCTGCGCCTGCGTCGCGGCTCAGGCCGGTACCGGGCACGAATCCAGGGTTGTAGCCGACAATGTCGACGCCCTGCGGCAGGCGTCGTGCGTACTCGTGGATGAGGTAAATCGCGGCGAGCTTGCTGGTGGAGTAAGCCGTCCCTCCCGCCGTGACAGTGTCGGCCTCCGGGAACGCGCGGATGCGGGCCAGGCCGGCCGGATCCTGCCAGGACGGCGCGGGCATCATTCCCGCGTTGTGGCGGAAGTCGCCGAAGTGCGCGTCGCTGACGGTGAGGACGATCCGTGACGGCACCTCGAATCGATCCTGCAGAAGGCGGAGAAGGACGTGATTGGCGAGCACGTTGACGGCGAATGTCGCCTCGAATCCGTCCGGGCTCTCCGTGACGTTGTTCGTGTAAAGCAGGCCGGCGTTGCCGATGAATCCGCGCAGCGACGGCAGATCTCCTGTATCGAGCCGTCGGATCAGCTCGTCAGCTGCCGCGCGGACGCTACCCATCGACAACAGGTCCGTCGGGATCGATGTCACGGCGCGCCCGTTGTGGCGGAGCTGGGCGGCGAGCTCGTTTCCCGTGGCGCCACGGGCCAGGAGCACGAGGTGCGCCTCAGCGTCGCCGTCGAGGACGCGCTCGACGGCGACGCGGCCGAACCCGCGAGTCGCGCCGGTCATGACGATGGTGTGGGTCACCGGGTTCTCCCCTTGTTGAAAACTCATGACCGCCTCTAACTATATGGCGTAAATTTACTTTGTATATCGAAGGTAACGCCTCCTTGCTTGATCGTCAACCGCACCCTTTACGAGATATAGTGAGCCTCATGTCACCCCGACCCCGGGCCGCCGAGCGACTCGATCGCGGCGAACTCCTGTCCACAGCCCTCGCCATCGCGGATGCGGACGGGCTCGACGCCGTCACGCTGCGCCGGGTCGCTGCGGGCTGGAACGTCACTCCCATGGCGCTGTACTGGCACTTCAAGAGCAAGGACGCCCTGCTCGACGCGCTGGTCGAGCGGATACTCGGCGAAATGGAGCTGACCGCCGACAGCGAGCCCGACCTGCGTACGGTGCTGGCGGACCTGCTGCGTGTCCTGCGCGCGCACCCCGCCCTCGCTGAGATCACCCCGCTGCGCTTCATGCGCACGGACGCCGGCATCGATCTGGCCGAGCGGGTCATCGGATTGCTGCGCGCCGAGGGGCACTCGCCGGTGGCCGCAGCGCAGCTGAGCATCTTCCTGCTCAACGCGTTGATCGGGTTGGTGATCCGCCAGCCGGGTGAAACCGCCGTCGCCGACCCGGCCCTGCGGGAGTCCCTGCTCAACGCCAAGCGCGCGCGGCTGAAGTCACTCTCCCCGCAGGACTACCCCCACCTGACCGAAACCGCCGACTTCTTCCTCGGACTTCCCGACGAGCAGGAGTACTACCAGCGAGGCCTGACCATGCTCCTCGACGGGGTACGACTCACCTGAACAGGCCAGCACGGTAATCGAGTTACGAGACATCCCTTAGTAAATAAGGGGTCCGGGTGATCGGCGGCCAGGGTGAAGATCGATGAGGTGCTTGTGTCCGGCGTGGTGGCGTGACATGAGGAAGGGCCTTCGGTACGAGCAAAGGTGACTAACCAGAAGCTCGAACCCCGAAGGCCCAACCCTGTCTGTATACCTTGTCGCCGGGACCGCCGTATCGATGACCCCGGCCACTCTCGACGCT
>NZ_JBFBGU010000065.1:0-3918 GCF_040684855.1 Actinoplanes sp. NPDC089786 | reverse complement strand
GACACGAACATGCCAGTCAGCCTGCCTCTGACGAGCCGGCGACAACGCACAGAACCGCAGGCCAACACCGAAACCCTGTTTTCGAGCGGTACAGGGTCCTCATCGGAAGGTGGCCGTGGTCATGCCCGCTCTGGTGTTCGCTCGTCGCGCTGTGGACGGTGACGAACTGGCCAGAGTGCAAAAGTTGGCCGCAGCAAGGCATGCGCCGGCGGACTGGGTACTGCGGGCCCGGATTGTGACGCTGTCGTGGTCGGGTTTGACGGTGCCGCAGATCGCCCGCCGGGTTGGTTGCCACCCGCGGACGGTGCGGCAGCGGCTGCACCGGTTCAACAGCGACGGCGTGCCTGGCCTGGGTGATCGGGAGGGCCGCGGCCGGCCTCGGCGTATCAGTGAACAGCAGCGCTCGCAGATCGTGGCTCTGGTCAAGACGATCCCGCCGGGGAGGCTGCGCTACGACCGGGCCGCAGAAATGCTGGTGCAGGCGGATGAGACGTCGACCGCCGCGGTCTGGACCCTTGATGCGCTGACCGAGACGGCGAACGCCAAGGGCATCACCGTCGGCCGCTCCCAGGTGCGGCGGATCCTGCTCGCTGACGGGGCCCGGTGGCGGCAGGTGCGCTCCTGGGCGCTATCGAAGGACCCAGACTTCGTCCCAAAAGGACAGCCGTTATCGAGTTGTATACCCGCACGCCCGACGACCCGACGGTCATCTGCGCCGACGAACTCGGCCCGCTGATCCCGCGCGCCTACCCGGCCCAGCCAGGCTGGACCGCCGACGGCAACCGGGTCAAAGAAGTCGTGCAGTACTGGCGCGACCCGGAAAAAACCTGGGTCTACGGCGGCCTACGCATCCGTGACGGGCACGCGGTGACCATGTACGCCGACCGCCGCAACAGCCTCTGCTACCAGGACTTCCTGCAACAACTCGAGCACGACAACCCGACCGGCGACATCGTCGTCATCACCGACAACCTGTCCTCACACACCTCGCTGTCCACCCGCGAATGGCTCACCGAGCATCCCCGAATCCGGCACCAACCCCGCACCCGGCCTCGGCCTGCTCAGCCCCGACTCGGCGCCGCCGCCCCCGGCCGTCGCCGAGCCCGACCTTGAGCCGCCCGCCGCCGGCGCTTCCGGTTCGCGGTGGTGCTCGCGCTGACCCTCGGTCTCTTCGGCGCCGCGGCCATCGCGTACGCCCAGGCCCGGCCACCGGCCCAGCTCGTCGACTTCCGCGGCTCGATCGCCGTGTATCTCTACACCCATGACGAGTTCGACCGTGACCGGTTGGGTGCGTAGGCGTCCCCATCCACCGCCGCGCGGACGAGGTGCCGAAGCATTACAGGTCAACGCATTCGGGTGGGACGTCGAGGACGTAACCGGCCGCCCGCACGGTGGCGCGCAAGCGGAACGAAAGCGCGGCGTCAGTATCCATCGATACCGTTCCCTCAGTCGGTTCGAGAAAGGTGAATGGTGTGAATGTGCTGAGACGGTTCGTCCTGACGCTCACGTTCGTGGGTGTCGCGGTTTTCGGTACGGTGGGCCCGGCCGCCGCCAGTGGACCCCCGCAGGCAGACGGTCCCATCAACCAGTTGGCCAAGTTCTACCCGTACGACGCCTACGGCGGCCACGACAACGCGCTGCAGACGTGCCTGGACGACCGCGCGGCCATGAAGCGGGCGACCGAAGCCGACTACGTGTACTGTTCCGACGGCTTGTACCTCAACTGCCAGGTCGGGGTCGCGCTGTTCGCACACTGGGACACCTTGGCACCGGCGGTCCCGCCGGCCAAACCGGCCCAACCGGCATGCACGGGCGGCGCCGCGGCAACGGCCGGCGTTCCCCTGATCGCGTCGTGCGACCTCCACGTGGGTACCACGTACCAGAGCGGCAATCAGATCCGCGGCGACGGCTGGCGCAGCGGCAACTGCGGCGTTGGTACCAGCTACGTCGAGCTGCAGCGGAGCCGGTGGTTCGGCTGGGAGACGATGCGGACGGCGAACGTCAATACTAATGACGTGGACTACGGCGTCGGCTACGACTGCGGGGGCACCGGCCAGTACGAGTACCGGGTGATCCACGAGGGATACACGGCCGGCGGCGACTACCTGTTCGCCGAGTCGAACCACATCACCGCAGGCTGCTGACCGTCCGGTCGCCAGCAACCGAGCAAAGGGGTGAGTGCCTGTCCACAAGGCACTCCCCCCGGTGTGTCAGCCCACGCCCATTCGCCGGTGACCTGCCACTCACCGATGAACGGCATGATCTTCTTCTTGGCGGCGCCCCGGGCCGTCGCAACGGCGGACTTCCCGCGCTGCGATGGTCTTTGCCGCTGCCTGAGTTGCCGGCACGGGACGACGGCGAGCCGACCGTTGGCCAGCTGAGGGCCGCCCTACCCCGCCCGGATGGGAGTCGCTCGACCACACACCCGTGCGGCGAGGAACCACAACCCCAACCCGGGGAAACGCGAGTGGACACAGCACTAGCGAGGATGCTGGCGTTCCGTTGGCGAGGTCGAGGCGGATCGATGACCCGGGATACCGATGACATTTGTCTACCGCGGCCACGCCGACTCTTCGTACCCTGATCATATGAAACATCGCCGGTTCCCGATCGTCACCACCGTCGTGTTCGTCGTGACCGGAGTCGCGGAGCTTCTCCAGTGGACGGTGAAGAGTTGGGGCGGGCCCTGGAGCGCGACCCGAACGGTTTCAGCTGATCGCACTGGTGGCGCCTGTTCTCGCCGCTGATCACACAGATGGCGTCGCCGGGCGTGTCCGGCACCGCGCAGTTCTGCAGCAATATGGTTTTCCTGGCGGTCATCGGCGTCGGCGCCGGAACTCGCGCTGTGCCCGTGGTAGTGGCTCGCCGGCTACGTCGTGGGCCCGGGATGCGTTCATGGACGAGGAACAGTTGGCCCGTACGCTGGCGCACGAACGGTTCCGCCTCGGCGAGCTGCGCAACGGCATGCTCGAAGGCTGGTCACCACCGGCAGGGTCCGGCGACCAGTTCGACGTCGTCGCCGCCACCATTCCCGCGGTCCATCGCTACCACGAGCTCAAGGAACCCGGGCTCAACGAGGTCACCTACGCGGTGTTCCCCGCCTACCGCTGCGAGTCCACCGGCCGGGAGACCCAGCGGGAAGCCGAGGACCGCTTCGACCGCATGCTCGACCCCGCCAACCTCAAACGCCTGCCCACCCCCTGGCTACGGATGCGCTACGACAACCCCCGCACCGGCGGCGGCAGCGTCGGCACCGAACTCGGCCTGGGCCCGCCCCGACAAGCTCCTCAAAGAGCTCCGCAAACTCGACGCAGCAGACGGCGCCTGGATCGACTTCGAAAGTTTCCAGAACAAACTGCGCCGCGCCTTCTGGGAGGACGGGCTGCGGCTGGCCGCCGGCGACGACTCCCGGCAGATCGACATGACAGCGCTTCTGGCCTACGCGCAGGATTTCCTTTTCGAGGGTGTCGACGATGAACCTTGAGATCGAGTACGACCAACCCATCCGTGACGCCACCGCCGACGACATCCACGTCGCCTTCACCAAGCTGAGCAGCGCCGGCCCCCGCTTCGCCGTCCTCGACCGAGGGCCGCACTTCTACATTCAGGCGTACGCCGTCGACTCCGGAGACCTGGACGTCGGCTACCGCGACGGCGGCCCCGACAAGGCCTACGAAACCGCCCAGCCACAACCGCGCGCCGCGGTCCTCGACGCGTTCCTCAGCTACCTCAATGACGACAACCGCTGGCGGACCGCCTTCGAATGGCAACGCACCCAGGACGAGCCGTGACTGAGTTCCCCCCGGTTTGGCGGAGCTTCTCAAACATGATCGACTGATCATGGGGAGGAAGTATCCGTGGCAGCACCGAAGAAATACCCCGACGAGCTCAGGGCGCGGGCCGTGCGCCTGTATCGCG
>NZ_JBFBGU010000064.1:0-4608 GCF_040684855.1 Actinoplanes sp. NPDC089786 | reverse complement strand
CAGCGTGGGCGGCCTCGCCGAGGCCATTGAGTGCCCACGGTTCGTACCCTCGGAAGCCGGTCTCACGGAAGCCAGTCAGGGCCCGTTGGTGGTATTCGGCGGCCTGGGCGGGGCCTGCCGAGGCGGGTATACAGGACGCCGATAATGTCCAGCGCGGCCCGATTCTCCGGTGCGGTTACCCAACTGCCGGTACAGGGTCAAAGCCTGCTGTAGGTGGTCGCCGGCCGGCCCGTATCGGCCCGACCGGTCTTCGACCTCACTGAGGTTGAGCAGTACGTAAGCTGTGCCGTCCTGATCGCCGGTCTGCCGGTGCAGGAGTAGGGCCTGCTCGAAGTAGTCAATGGCTTTCCGGTGACGGCCCAGCAGCGCCTCGACGCTACCGAGACCGGTCAGCCCGCGGGCTTCGCCGTCGCGATCGCCGGCCTGTTGGTACAGCGGCACGGCCTGCGTGAAGTAGTCGGCAGCCGCTTGGAAACGGCACTCACCGTACGCAGTGATGCCGAGATCGTTCAGCGTGCGAGCCTGGCCGTGCGGGTCACCGGCCTGCCGGAACAGAGCCAGGGCCTGCTGGAGATGCGCAGTAGCCAGCCCGTACCGGCCCAGCCGCCAGAGAGCGACGCCGAGATCGTTCAAGGCATGGGCGTGTCCGGTCGCGTCGCCGGTGTGGAGCACGGCGTGGTGTGCGTGACCATGCACGGTAACGGCGTCGGTGTAGTGGCCGCCGGAGAGGTAGCGGTACAAGGTGCGGGAAAGCCGGATGGTGTGGGTGGGCCATCCGTTGGTAGCGGTGTGCGCGGCGACGGCCACCAGGGTGGGTCGTTCGGTGTCCAGCCAGGCGAGGGCGGTGTCCGAGTCGCTCAGGTTTGGGGTGCGAGCGCCGGTCACGGGGATCCGGGGGCGAAAGCTGGACTCGGCGGGGTACAGGGTGTCCATGGCCGCGGCGGCGGTAGCCAGGTAGAAGTCGAACAGGCGGGTCAGCGCAGCACGGCGCTCGGGTGGGCGGTCCTCGTCGTGGGCGCGGGTGGTGGCGTAGGCACGGACGAGGTCGTGGAAGGTGTACCGGCCCGGTACGGCCTGTTGCAGCAGGTGATTGCGATGCAGGTGGTCCAGCCCGGTCTGGGCGGTGTCCAGGTCGGTGTCGGTCAGAGCCGCGGCGGCGTACGCGTCGAAGTCTCGGCCGGGGTGCAGGGCGAGCAGCCGCAGCAGTCGACGCTGGTCGGCGGGTACGTGCTGGTAGGACAGGTGGAGGGCGAGTTCGACGCCGGTGTCCAGGCGCCGCTGGTGGTGGCGTTCGTCGAGTCGGTCGGCGTGGTCGGTCAACGTCCAGCCCGGTGTGTTGCGGATGTGCCCGGTGATCAGGCTCAGGGCCAGGGGTAGGTGGCCGCAGCGCTGGGCGATCCGGGCGGCAGCGTGCGGATCGGAGCCGGCGGGCACCCCGGGTACGGCCTGGGCCAGGAAGGCCAATGCCTCGTCGGGGGGGAAGACGTCCACGGACAGGTGGGTCGCGGGGTGTAGGTCGGTGAGGCGGCGCCGGCTAGTGACCAGGGTGAGACAGCCTGGCACGGCGGGCAGAAGCGGGCGGACCTGTTCGGTGCTGGCGGCGTTGTCCAACACCACTAGGGCCCGGGTGCCGGCGAGCCGGTCGCGGTAGGCGGCGGCCCGGGCGTCGAGGGTGTGGGGGATCTGCTGGCCGGGCATTCCGAGCAGGCGCAGGAACCCGTCCAGGACGGCTGCGGGGTCGGCCGGCGGCTGTGCCGGGTCAGGGTCGAAGCCGCGCAGATTGACGAACAGAACCTTCTCGAACGGCTGATGCTGGTGGAGCAGGTGTCCGGCGTGCACGGCGAGTTGGGTCTTGCCGACCCCGGCCATCCCCTCGATCGCGGAGATCACCACCGCCTGCCCGCCCTGTGCCGCGTGGCGGAGCCGGTCGAGTTCGACGGTGCGGCCGGTGAACCCCGCAAGATCCTGCGGCAGCCGGTCCTGCACCCGGACCTGGGACACCGCCTCGATCTCCCCGCCCACGACACGCAGCGCCTGCCGCCATAGGGTCACGTACCCGGTGTCCGGGTGCAGCGCCCGGACCACCGCGAGCACCAGGTCGGTGTCCAGGCGTCGCCGACCGGGCCGGAAGCAATACGCAACGGTGGACCTGCGCGTCAGCTCACCGGCCGGCCGGCCCGCCGCCGTCCATACCTTGTTGACCCGGTCCTTGATCGTCTCGTAGGAGGGATCACCGGCCCAGACCTTCAACAAGCGCAACCGCTCAACGAGATCGGCGGCGCTCTTCGCCTGCCCCGGGTCGGGCAGCGCCGTAAACACCTCTGCCCGCGCGGTCACCGGTTCCCCTGACAGCGGCATCACCCACCCCCATGATCCGGGTCGATGTCTCAATGTTCGAGGCTAGCGACCTCATCACCGACGGCGGTCGCCCATCAGACACTCCGCGCCATCTGCCCCAAAACGGATCCATCGGTGATGGCGCCGAGGGACGGCGTCCAAATTCGTCCAAAATTCCCCCACGCCAGACGTCGACGCCTGACGCTGGCACGGACCGCGCAACGCGGGCCAACCCATCGAGGAGACACGATGAGGAGATCTATCAAAGCTGCTGTCACGGGTGCGACCGCCGCGACGGCGACGCCGAAGCTCGAAGTAGGTCAACAGTGATCAGGAAATCTCGGGTGCTCGCCTGCGCCGCCGCACTGGTGGCGGTCGTTCTCGTGCCGGCGTCACCGGCCTCGGCCGAACCGAGCTGCGACACGGGCTACCACTGCGGCTGGGACATCGGGTTCAGCACCGGCAAGGTCGCGTTCTTCAACAGCGACCCCGACTTTCGCAACGACAGGTTCAGCACCGGGCAGATCGTCGACAACAACATCAAGTCCGCGAAGAACCGCACCAGCTCGAACTACGTGAGCGTCTACTACTACGGCGTCAACTACACCGAGGACATCGTCTTCTGCGTGAACCCGGGCCAGGACGTCCAGAACCTGCCCGACGACGGGGTGCCCGGCAATGGCATCGGGGAGGCCAACGAGGCCAGTTCCCTGCTTTTGATCGCGGGCGGACCGTTCTCAACCTGCTACTGATCGGTGGGCGCATGCCGGGCATCCGATTGGCATGTCCCATCGGTGATGGCGCCGGAGGCCGCCGTCCAAATTCGTCCGAAGTTCCCCCGCGCAACACATCGACGCCTGACGCTGGATTTCTTGCCGGCGCCCCGGTACCGAGTCGAGAGGAAGGAATGCGATGAAAAGGTCTCTGCGTCTGCTGGCCGTCGCCCTGGCAGCGGGACTTGCCCTCGCCGCGAGCCCGCTCCCGTCGAGCGCATCCGTGACGGGAGCGGCGAAAGCCACCAACTGCGACCCCTGGCAGGGAAGGAATATCTACATCAGCGTCCTCAAGCCGGACACGCCGAAGATGGTCATCGGCATCAACCGCGCCTCCATGAATTCAGGCGAGAGAGCCATCCTGGCCACTCTCGACGTGAACGCGCCCAATCAGCGCTGGGACTACCGGCCCTGTCTCCTGGGCGGAAGCTGGTTCCTGCAACTGCAGAACCGGAAGTCTCACCTCTGCCTCGACAAGTCCGAGGACGTACCCAACGGCAACGGCAACGCCGTCTACCAGTACCGGTGCAGCGACCCCACCAGTTCCCCGCCGGCCAACAACCAGCTGTGGCGGCAACAGTCCCAGGGCGGCAGCTCCGGACAGTGGCAGCAGCTCTACAACCGGGCCGGCAACCGGTGCCTCGACATCACGAATGAGAAGTTCGAGAACGGCGCGCTCCTGGTCCAATGGGATTGCGCGCCCAACCAGACCGACACGACCAGCAGGACCCAGCAGTGGAACGCCTACCCCTGATCAGACACGCTTGACGAAGGGTTGGCTTCATGTCTTCTGGGCAGGCTCGTCGCTTGGACATCGGAGATGAGCGGTCCTGACCGGTCAGTGGATGGACGGCAGTCTCACCGCAGGGCCGGCACCGCTGATGTCCACCATGCCGATCCGGGTCGGGACCGCGACTTGAGTGCGGCCGCGCCAGCGGACCCACAACGCCACCGCGCCGGCATCAGCCTCCGCGATCAGTTTCTGCAGTGACCACACCTTGCCGAACCGGTCGATCTCGATGGCCACGTTCGACAGGTCCCCGCCGCGCTCGCACACCACGTCAAGACAGGCGCGGCGGGGCCCTCTCTGTGTCTGCCGCGTGATCCGACCCCGGCACCTCGCGCTCGGCCCGCGCCCGCCCGGACAGCAACCCGATCAGGGGCAACGCGATCGAGGGCTGCGGGTCCACCAGCATCCGCAGCCAGAAGTCGATCGCGGCACCCTGCGTACCGGGCGCCACCCCGACCGGCATCAGCACCCGCTGCCGCCCAGCTCCGATGCGGAACTCCGCCTGGATCTCCCTGTGCTCCGGGAATGTGGTGCTCAACCACGCCGCGACCGGGCTCTGCCGGTCCTTCACGGCCTCCCGGTAGTAACAGCGAAAAATCAACGCCAGCGCTGGTCGCGATGTCAGGCAACGGGTAGCTGACCGACACCTTCAGCACCACTCGTGACGAGCGCTGCTGTTGTTTCTGGGCCGGAAACTACTGGGAGGCG
>NZ_JBFBGU010000063.1:0-4858 GCF_040684855.1 Actinoplanes sp. NPDC089786 | reverse complement strand
CGACGGGGTCTTTTCGTTGGTATGTCCCTCTCGCTGAGCGTGTTCGCTGACAGCCCATCACCAGTTACGTACCGAACCTTTGCCTACCCGCTTAGTCGGCGGACCGGGTGCAGATACCGTGGTGCGCCTGTGCCGGCTCGGCGACTGGCAGCGGGGTATTGACATCGAGCGAACTGGGCGCGCTCCCGGATGGAGCCGTGACCGAGGACGCAGCGATCAGCCGGCTGCGCTCCTTCATCTTGGGGTCTGGCCGAGCCACGAGATCCTCGGCCAGCACGCGTATCCGGACCGCACGAGCCGGTGTCGTGTCGTCGAAGATGACCGTGTTGTTGTCGGCGGTGGCCCTGACGGCCCTGATCCTGTCGGCATGCCGGGAGGCCCTGTCCGCCTGGACACCACAGTGATCCGGCGTTGCAGGCTACGGCCGGCAATCGTCTGAGCTCGACTCCGGCGACCGGCCGGCAACCCGTACTCCTGACGGTTTGTGTCATCGAGCTAAGGATCGGACCGGATCGGCCGAACAGGCTGGAAGTGAAGCCAGTGTCACGGAGGCTGTTACCGGATGCATTACATCACCGGAGAACCCATCCTCGCCAATGATCACACCGTCATGCGCCGCGTCGCGCATCCGGAGCACGGCGGCACGGTGATCAGCAAGGAGGCCTCCGGGGCAGCCTCCACAGCGCGGATCCGTCACGAAGCGGATGGCACTGGGACGACGGTGTCGTCACCGAGCACATCGGCAGCGAGGACATCGTCGAGCTCCTCGCTGTCCGGCTGGCCCGGCTGCACCTCGGCACTCGCCGTATGGTGCGACTGGCGGCCACCATCGGCAGCACCATTGCGCTGGACCTGTTGTCCACCGCCGCGGGCGACGCGGGCGTGTCCGAGACGCTGGATGTGCTGGCCCCTGCCCTGGACGAAGGTCTGCTGGTTTTTCGTGAGGCGGGAATCGGCGCGGAAGCGGTCAGCTTCCGGCACGACCGGGTCCAGCAGGCCGCGATGGGCGACGATGTCGGCGGCCCGATCGACCGGCTCGCTGTAGCTCGCCGTCTGACCGCGATCGACCGGTTTCGGCCCGAGGCCGTGGAGCAGTACCTCGCGGCATGGCCGTCGATCGAGTCGTCCTCCGAACGGTGCGAGGTGGCGACGATGTTCGACGCCGCGGCCGCCGAGGCGGTGCGTGTCAGCAACTACGGCGCCGCGGAGCGTCTGTTGCGTGCCGCCTGTTCACTGACCGACGGTGACGGCGCGGTGGGGCGACGTATCGCGTGGCAACGCACTCTCTACCTGCTGGGCCGGCTGGACGAAGCGGCCGAGGTCTACGCCGGACTCGTCGACGCGGCCGTGGACCCGGTGTCGCTGATCGCCGCCACCGGCACCCAGATCGACAGCTTGCTCAACGGCTCCCGGCCGGTCGAAGCGCTCGCACTGGGCTTGGACTGGCTCAGCCGGCTCGGACTGCCGATGCCGGCGGAGAACGCCGGCGCCGAGGTCGACCGCGGTCTGGCCGACCTGCGCATGTGGATCGACGGCGCCGTTGCTGGGCAGGACCGCCACCGGCCCGAGCCGGACGACCCGCAGATCCTGGCCGCCCTCACGTTGTTCACGCCGCTGATGACCACGGCATTCTTCATCGACAACAACGTCTACAACTGGCTCGCCATGAAGGCGTTCACTCTCTGGCGCGATCACGGCCCGCACTCCCTTCTGATCGCCCCACTGGCCTGTGCGAGTTCGGTGTTTCAACATCTACGGGAGGACTACCGCACGTGCCGCCGACGACCATCGGCACAGCTAGCATCGCCCGTTCATCGCCCAACGGGCGGCACAGTACTTCCACGACCGGGGTCTGCTGTATGTGGCGCACAAGATGACGGCCGAGGCGACCGTGGAGTACGGCGAGTGGGGGGCCACGGCAAAGGTGGCTTCGACCGGCCCCGCGACGAGGTGGTCCGGCTCGAACCGCGGCGGGATCGGGTCGGACGACATCGACATGCGGGTACTTCTGGCCGCTTCCCAGGCGATCAGCTCGGCCGTTGATCTCGTGCACCTGCGCGCGCTGGTCGACGAGCAGCTGTGCGCACTCGCCGGCGCCACCTCGGTCACGCTCCTGATCACCGAGGCGGAGACCGGCGACATGCTGGTGGTGCGAGGCGACGGCGAGCTCACGCCGGCCGACGAGGCGATCGGCCTCGATCTGGTGCCGCAGTCGGTCCTGCACTATCTCCGGCGCACCCGGGCCTGGCTCGTGCTCGACGACGTGCTGGCCGACGACCGCTTCCGCCACGATCCGCATTTCGCCGGTCTGCATCAGTGCTCGGTGCTGGCCCTGCCGATCGTCCGGCAGAACGAGACAACCGGGCTACTGATCCTGCAGAACCGGCTGAGCCGGGGGGGCGTTCACCGAGGATCGCCTCGCCGCGGTACGCCTGATCGGCGGCCAGCTCGCAGTCTCGGTCGGCAACGCGCTGCTCTACCGCACGCTCGAGGACCGCATCGCCGAACGGACCAGCGCCCTGCGCAGCGCCAACGACAAGCTGGAACTGCTCAGCCAGACCGACACGTTGACCGAGATCGGCAACCGTCGGCACTTCACCCAGTACTACGACGCGTTGTGGTCCCGGGCAGCAGCAGCCACGGAACAGGTCGGCGTGGCCTTGGTCGACGTGGACAACTTCAAGAAGTACAACGACCGGTACGGCCACCCCGCCGGCGACGAGTGCCTGCGCCGCATCGCCGGGGCGATGAAGTCAGCGGTCCGCAGCTCCGACGTGGTCTGCCGCTACGGTGGCGAGGAATTCGTCCTGCTGCTGAAAGCCACGGACGCCGCACATGCGGCGACGATCGCCGAGCGGGTCCGCGCCGCGGTCGCGGCACTGAACATCCCACACGAGCTGAACCCGGCCGGCGTGGTGACCGTCAGCATCGGGGTGGCCGCCACGATCGCCTCCGCGCAGACGTCCCCGGCCTCCCTGGTCGAGCGGGCGGACAAGGCGCTCTACCGGGCGAAAGACGAGGGCCGAAACCGCCTCGCTGTCGCTGCCGCGGCCTGATCCGGGTGTCGCGTCACGGCCGGCATCGGCGGCCTGATCATCCGCCGCGTTCCTTATGGCACTTTTATTGCCCCTCTGGACAAGATCTGAACATCCCAGGGGACTGATCCGTCGCATAGGTGTGGACGACCTGGCACATAGTGTTGACAAGACCGCGCCGAAGCACCTGCTCCTGACCGGAGCGACAGGCTTCATCGGACAGGCTGTACTCGAACGGATCCTGTCCGGATACCCGGACACGAGGGTCACGCTCGTGATCCGGGGGCGACACGGATCCTCCGCTCAGGCTCGACTCGATCGCCTGCTGGGCCTGCCGGTCTTCGATCGGTGGCGGGAGGGCGCCGGCAAGGAGGCGGTCGCTGAGGAGATCAGGAATCGGGTGCACACCATCGACGCGGATCTGGGGCATTCGGCCCTCGAACTGCCGGACGATCTTACCGCGGTGATTCACGCCGCCTCCTCCGTATCTTTCGATCCACCGGTCGACGAAGCGTTCCGGAGCAACGTGCAGGCAGTTGCCGGTCTGTACGGCGCACTGCTGCGCAGTCGCGCCCAGCCTCATGTCGTGCATGTGTCAACCGCCTACGTCAACGGTGCCAAGCGTGGTGTCGTCGCGGAACGATCCCTCGGTCACGACCTCGACTGGCGTGCCGAGATGGCCGTCGCGACCGCCGCGCGTGGCCGGGCCGAACAAGACTCGCACCGGCCCGCGGTGCTGCGGGGGCTACTCGCCGAGGCACGCAAGGAACATCGTGGTTCCGGACCTGGCTCGGTTGCCGCGGCGGCTGAGAAGAAGCGCCGTGAGTGGGTCGACGAACAGCTCGTCAAGCAGGGTCGGCTGCGCGCACGGGTCGGCGGCTGGACTGACGTATACACCTTCACCAAGGCAATGGGCGAGCGGGTCGCGGAGCAGATGCTCAGCGGCGAACTACCTCTGTCCGTCGTCCGCCCGGCCATTGTGGAGTGTGCTCTGCGACACCCCTATCCCGGATGGATCCAGGGATACAAGATGGCGGACCCCTTGATTCTCGCGTACGGCCGGGGCCTGATCACGCAGTTTCCCGGTCCGGCCGACGGCATCATGGACATCATTCCTGTCGACCTGGTGGTCAATGCCCTCATGGCCGTTGCGACGCAGCCCATCACGGTACGGCCGGATCCCACCGTACCGCGGTTCTACCACGTTGCCTCGGGTGACCGGCGGCCGTTGACGAACCTGGGCATGTACCAACAGGTACACCGATACTTCACGGCAAACCCCATGTCGAAGGACGGGCACGGCCACGTCAAGGCGACCACCTTCGATTTCTCGGGCTCGGCCCGAGCCGACGGCATGTTGCGTATGGTCTCCAGAGCAGTGGACTCCGCGCAGCAGGCGCTGCTTCACGGGCCACGCAGCACACGGTCCCGGCGATGGCAGGACCTGCTCAGCGTGACCAAGACGGAAGTCGACGCATTGAGCCGCCTCTCCGACCTCTATGGCGAGTATTTGCAGAACGAGGCGGTCTTTCGCACCGAGAACCTGATCGAGCTGCACAACCACTTGCCCGCGGACCGCGTCGCCGAGCACGGCTTCGACCCCGCTGAACTGGACTGGACCGACTACTTCCAACACGTCTACCTCCCGGCGCTGGCCGGCAACCGGCGTGGCGCCGGTCGGCGACCTCGTGCTCCGCGTGCGCCTCGGCCGCTCACTGCTTCGGTCGGCAACCGCACGGTCGCCGTCTTCGACCTCGAGGGCACGATCGTCAGCTCCAACCTGATCGAGACGTACCTGATGGCGAAGCTCAACGAGCTGCCGC
>NZ_JBFBGU010000062.1:3038-5191 GCF_040684855.1 Actinoplanes sp. NPDC089786 | reverse complement strand
AAGGGTGGTTAAGCCCTCGGCCTATTAGTACCGGTCAACTGAACCAGTTACCTGGCTTACATCTCCGGCCTATCAACCCAGTCGTCTAGCTGGGGGCCTTACCCACTCAAGGTGGTGGGATACCTCATCTCGAAGCAGGCTTCCCGCTTAGATGCTTTCAGCGGTTATCCCTTCCGAACGTAGCCAACCAGCCGTGCCCCTGGCGGGACAACTGGCACACCAGAGGTTCGTCCGTCCCGGTCCTCTCGTACTAGGGACAGCCCTTCTCAAGTATCCAACGCGCACGGCGGATAGGGACCGAACTGTCTCACGACGTTCTAAACCCAGCTCGCGTACCGCTTTAATGGGCGAACAGCCCAACCCTTGGGACCTGCTACAGCCCCAGGATGCGACGAGCCGACATCGAGGTGCCAAACCATCCCGTCGATATGGACTCTTGGGGAAGATCAGCCTGTTATCCCCGGGGTACCTTTTATCCGTTGAGCGACACCGCTTCCACACGCAAGTGCCGGATCACTAGTCCCGACTTTCGTCCCTGCTCGACCCGTCAGTCTCACAGTCAAGCTCCCTTATGTACTTACACTCAACACCTGATTGCCAACCAGGCTGAGGGAACCTTTGGGCGCCTCCGTTACCCTTTAGGAGGCAACCGCCCCAGTTAAACTACCCACCAGACACTGTCCCTCGACCCGATCAGGGCCGCAAGTTAGATACCCAAATCCAACAGAGTGGTATTTCAAGATTGCCTCCACCCGAACTGGCGTCCGAGCTTCACCGGCTCCCACCTATCCTACACAATTACATTCGGATACCAATGTCAAGCTATAGTAAAGGTCCCGGGGTCTTTCCGTCCTGCCGCGCGTAACGAGCATCTTTACTCGTACTGCAATTTCGCCGGGCCTGTGGTTGAGACAGTGGGGAAGTCGTTACGCCATTCGTGCAGGTCGGAACTTACCCGACAAGGAATTTCGCTACCTTAGGATGGTTATAGTTACCACCGCCGTTTACTGGCGCTTAAGTTCTCCGCCTCGCCCTCACGGGCTAACAGGTCCCCTTAACGTTCCAGCACCGGGCAGGCGTCAGTCCATATACATCGTCTTACGACTTGGCATGGACCTGTGTTTTTAGTAAACAGTCGCTTCCCCCTGCTCTCTGCGGCCATACCACGCTCCACCCGCACGGGGCTTCACGCGTCCGGCCCCCCTTCTCCCTAAGTTACGGGGGCAATTTGCCGAGTTCCTTAACCACAGTTCGCCCGTCGCCTCGGTATTCTCTACCTGACCACCTGTGTCGGTTTCGGGTACGGGCCGCTCGGAACATCGCTAGAGGCTTTTCTCGGCAGCATAGGATCACTGACTTCACCTGATACGGCTCGGCATCACGTCTCACCCTTCAATGCACCACGGATTTGCCTATGGTACGGGCTACACGCTTACCCCGGCACAACCACCGGCCGGGATCAGCTACCTTCCTGCGTCACCCCATCGCTCAACTACTACCCACCAGGATCCTGTGCTCCCCTCACCCAACCCGAAGGTCAGACTCAGTTCAGACAGTTAGCACAGCGGGGTTCGTCGTGGGCGCTCCTACGCGGGTACGGGAATATCAACCCGTTATCCATCGACTACGCCTCTCGGCCTCGCCTTAGGCCCCGACTTACCCAGGGCGGATCAGCCTGGCCCTGGAACCCTTGGTCATCCGGCGGAAGGGTTTCTCACCCTTCATTCGCTACTCATGCCTGCATTCTCACTCGTGCAACCTCCACGGCTAGGTCACCCTGCCGCTTCCCTGGTAGCACGACGCTCCCCTACCCATCCACACACCTGCACCCACCGGACCAAGCCGGCAAGCAAAGTTAATATGTGAATGCCACAGCTTCGGCGGTGTACTTGAGCCCCGCTACATTGTCGGCGCGGAACCACTTGACCAGTGAGCTATTACGCACTCTTTAAAGGATGGCTGCTTCTAAGCCAACCTCCTGGTTGTCTAAGCGACCCCACATCCTTTTCCACTTAGCACACGCTTAGGGGCCTTAGCTGGTGATCTGGGCTGTTTCCCTCTCGACTACGAAGCTTATCCCCCGCAGTCTCACTGCCGCGCTCTCACTTACCGGCATTCGGAGTTTGGCTGATTTCGGTAAGCTTGTAGGCTCC
>NZ_JBFBGU010000062.1:0-2943 GCF_040684855.1 Actinoplanes sp. NPDC089786 | reverse complement strand
CTCCCTAGACCATCCAGTGCTCTACCTCCGGCAAGAAACACACGACGCTGCACCTAAATGCATTTCGGGGAGAACCAGCTATCACGGAGTTTGATTGGCCTTTCACCCCTAACCACAGGTCATCCCCCAACTTTTCAACGTTGGTGGGTTCGGTCCTCCACGCAGTCTTACCCACGCTTCAACCTGCCCATGGCTAGATCACCCCGCTTCGGGTCTAGAACACGCGACTAAAAACGCCCTATTAAGACTCGCTTTCGCTACGGCTACCCCACCCGGGTTAACCTCGCCACGTGCCACTAACTCGCAGGCTCATTCTTCAAAAGGCACGCCATCACCCCAACAAGGAGGCTCTGACGGATTGTAGGCGAACGGTTTCAGGTACTATTTCACTCCCCTCCCGGGGTACTTTTCACCATTCCCTCACGGTACTCGTCCGCTATCGGTCATCGGGAAGTATTCAGCCTTACCAGGTGGTCCTGGCAGATTCACAGCAGATTACAGGAGTCCGCTGCTACTCGAGAACACCACAAAGAGGTCCAGAATTTTCGCTTACGGGGCTCTCACCCTCTACGGCCGGCTTTCCCACACCGTTCAACTAACCCAGGACTTTATAACTCTTCACCACACTGTCAGATGCGATAAGTGGGTCTCACAACCCCGACTGTGCAACCCCTGACAGGTATCACACACAACCGGTTTAGGCTAGATCCGCTTTCGCTCGCCACTACTCACGGAATCACTGTTGTTTTCTCTTCCTACGGGTACTGAGATGTTTCACTTCCCCGCGTTCCCCCCAACCACCCTATGAATTCAGGTGGCGGTAACAGCACATGACTGCTGCTAGGTTTCCCCATTCGGACACCCTGGGATCACAGCTAGGTTGACAGCTCCCCCAGGCCTATCGCGGCCTCCCACGTCCTTCATCGGCTCCCGATGCCAAGGCATCCACCGTTCGCCCTTGACAACTTAAACACCTACAGAAAACAAGATGCTCGCGTCCACTGTGCAATTCTCAACCAACAACCAACCCACAACCACCACGCCCAACACCAAACCCCAACCCGAAAGCCGAGCGGTATGAAGGACCAGGTCATGCCTGGAAAGAGTTCTGAAACAACAACCCCCGGGAGAAACCCTCACCGGGCGCCGGCTCTGTGGCCGGCCTGGTTGTTCCTTCAGGACCCAACAGGGTGCTCATCATCAGTCGCAGCCGCATCCCACCGCGTTCCACACCTACCGAAGCAGGCGGTACTAACTGAACTGGGACCGTTGCCGGTCATGACTGGCCAGTGTCTCCGCCTATGAGCACCCCAACCCCACACAGATGGGGGTTGCGGGCTACTGACCACCTTTCGGCGGTGAGTTGCTCCTTAGAAAGGAGGTGATCCAGCCGCACCTTCCGGTACGGCTACCTTGTTACGACTTCGTCCCAATCGCCAGCCCCACCTTCGACGGCTCCCTCCCTTACGGGTTAGGCCACCGGCTTCGGGTGTTGCCGACTTTCGTGACGTGACGGGCGGTGTGTACAAGGCCCGGGAACGTATTCACCGCAGCGTTGCTGATCTGCGATTACTAGCGACTCCGACTTCACGGGGTCGAGTTGCAGACCCCGATCCGAACTGAGACCGGCTTTTTGGGATTCGCTCCACCTCACGGCATCGCAACCCTTTGTACCGGCCATTGTAGCATGCGTGAAGCCCTGGACATAAGGGGCATGATGACTTGACGTCATCCCCACCTTCCTCCGAGTTGACCCCGGCAGTCTTCGATGAGTCCCCGCCATAACGCGCTGGCAACATCGAACGAGGGTTGCGCTCGTTGCGGGACTTAACCCAACATCTCACGACACGAGCTGACGACAGCCATGCACCACCTGTCACCGGCCCCGAAGGACCCCACATCTCTGCGAGTTTTCCGGCGATGTCAAACCCAGGTAAGGTTCTTCGCGTTGCATCGAATTAATCCGCATGCTCCGCCGCTTGTGCGGGCCCCCGTCAATTCCTTTGAGTTTTAGCCTTGCGGCCGTACTCCCCAGGCGGGGCGCTTAATGCGTTAGCTGCGGCACAGAGAACCGGAGAGGCCCCCCACACCTAGCGCCCAACGTTTACAGCGTGGACTACCAGGGTATCTAATCCTGTTCGCTCCCCACGCTTTCGCTCCTCAGCGTCAGTATTGGCCCAGAGACCCGCCTTCGCCACCGGTGTTCCTCCTGATATCTGCGCATTTCACCGCTACACCAGGAATTCCAGTCTCCCCTACCAAACTCTAGCCTGCCCGTATCGACTGCAAGCCCGCGGTTGAGCCGCGGGTTTTCACAGTCGACGCGACAAGCCGCCTACGAGCTCTTTACGCCCAATAAATCCGGACAACGCTCGCGCCCTACGTCTTACCGCGGCTGCTGGCACGTAGTTGGCCGGCGCTTCTTCTGCAGGTACCGTCACTCTCGCTTCGTCCCTGCTGAAAGAGGTTTACAACCCGAAAGCCGTCATCCCTCACGCGGCGTCGCTGCATCAGGCTTCCGCCCATTGTGCAATATTCCCCACTGCTGCCTCCCGTAGGAGTCTGGGCCGTGTCTCAGTCCCAGTGTGGCCGGTCGCCCTCTCAGGCCGGCTACCCGTCGTCGCCTTGGTAGGCCATCACCCCACCAACAAGCTGATAGGCCGCGAGCCCATCCCAGACCGAAAAACTTTCCACCAACCCCCATGCAGGAGAAGGTAATATCCGGTATTAGCCCCCGTTTCCGAGGGTTATCCCAAAGTCCAGGGCAGGTTACTCACGTGTTACTCACCCGTTCGCCGCTCGAGTACCCCGAAGGGCCTTTCCGCTCGACTTGCATGTGTTAAGCACGCCGCCAGCGTTCGTCCTGAGCCAGGATCAAACTCTCCAACAAAATCTAGAGATATTTCAAATCCCAGCAACAAACAATCTTGTTGCCAAAGGAAT
>NZ_JBFBGU010000061.1:0-5908 GCF_040684855.1 Actinoplanes sp. NPDC089786 | reverse complement strand
AGCTCCAGTGTCGCCGGACGGCGAACCCACCACGCCATCAAGGTAACCACGACGAGTGACAGCTGGCGTGCCGGCCGCGGCAAGCTACGCGACCAAACGCGCGTTGTATGGCCGGGTAGCGACGGCGCATTGCTGCGCCGCCGCCCCCTCAGAACCGGACGTGCACGATTTCCATGCATCCGGCTCAAGCAAGCCCCATGGGCCGCTGGTGTGCATAGTGCTGGCCTGCCGTTTGCCGCTGGCGCGGCGGTGGCAGTGGGTGGGGAGCAGACGGAGTTGCGGACCGCGTGCTGCCGTCCTGTCGTAGGCTGATGGCGTTGGGATCCATCGCTTTGCGCAGGCCGCGATACCACTGTTCCCACTCGTGTGGTGCTTGCGGCGGGCGGTCGGCGTGCAAGAGGAACTGCCCACAGTAGAAGCATCGGGCCCGCTGGCTGTCGAGCAGCTGTTGGGTGGTGCGATCGACTGGGGGTTGCAGCCTCGGGCGACGCCGTCGGGTCTGCCAGTAGTCGGCCAGTACCGGGTCATCGGGTGACGAGGTGCCGGTGACCAACTGGTGCCGCACGATCCTGGTCCAGGCGAACCGTTGTAGGTAGGCGCCGCTGTCGCGGTCACCGAAGACCCACCGATCTCGCCGGGACTTGTTGAACATCCCGAAGTAGCGGGCAACGACCCAGCTCGTCGGTTTGTTCGGGTGTGAATGCCTGGCCCACTTGTAGACCAATTTCCACAGGTAGTGATCCAGCGAGTTGAAAATCTCCTTGGACACCACCGTCCGGTAGTAGGCCGCCCAGCCTCGGATGATCGGGTTGAGACGGGCGATCACCGCGGCGGCGTTGGTGCCGCGCAGTGCACGCACTTCGGTGCGTAGCCGGTTCCGGATCCGTCTGACTGCTGTCTTGCTCGGCTTGATCAGCAGCAGGCCGTGATAGCGGCGGACGTTGAACCCGAGGAAGTCGTAACCCTCATCGAGGTCGACCACGCGGGTCTTGTCCTCGTTAAAGGCCAGACCTCTCGGCGTCAGCCACGCGGCCAGCCGGGCCTTGACCTGGATCGCTTCATCCCTGGTGCGGCATAAGGCGACGAAGTCGTCGGCGTATCTGATCAGCATCGGGCTGTCGCGGGCCGTGGCCACACCGTCGAATCCGACGGTGCGGTAACGAACCCCGGCGGCGTGCTCCACCCCGTGCAGCGCGACATTCAACAACAATGGGCTGACCACCCCGCCCTGTGGAGTTCCCTGCTCGGTCGCGGTGAACAAGCCCTGCTCGACCACCCCGGCCGTCAGCCAGCCCCGGACCTGTTCCCTGGCGGGGAACAAGCCGAGCTGACTGAGTAGATGCTGGTGGTCGATGCGGTCGAACGCCGCTTTCGGGTCCGCGTCCAGGACCCACCGCCGGGCCGGGTTGCGGCCTTTGACGGTGGCGAAGATGGCCTGGACCGCGTCCTGACAGCTGCGTCCGGGCCGAAACCCATACGATCTCGGCTCGAACCGGGCTTCCCATTCCGGCTCCAACGCGGCCGTCACCCGGGCCTGCAAGACCCGGTCGACGATCACGGGGATACCGAGCGGACGGCGCTTGCCGTCCGCTTTCGGGATATACACCCGTTTGACGGGCCGGGCCTGCCACGGCCGCTGCCGGCGATGGATCTGCTCCACCAGGCCGGCCTTGGTCTCGGCGTCCAGGACGATCCTGCCGTCCACCCCAGCCGTCAAACGTCCAGCGTTGACCTCCGTGACCCGCCGAACCGCCAGCAGCGTGTTCGATCGGGACCGCAGCATCAACTTCTGCAAGTTCCGGACCCGTTTCAGGTCCCCCACCTGCGACGCCGTGAAGATCCTCTGCCGCAAACTCCGTACGGTCTCCTCGCAGGCACGCCAAATGACAGCGTCCCAGTCGAGGATCTCGTCCTCCGGTCCGTTCACCATCCCACCAGGGGCGGCGTCTAACTTGTCCATCGGTGCCAGGCTTGTCGTCATCGTCTCTCACACAGGCTCACCTGACCCGCGTCGGCGCGCTTTCACGCCCGGGCACCAGGCCCGGTATCCGGTCAGTTATCCGAAACCCTCGGTAGGAGGACCAAGGCCAGCTGTTTCGGTTTCCTGTCGCCTTTCGGCCACCGGCGTTCGCTTCTGGTCATCCCATTCCCGCCCGGGGAGTTGGGCCTTCCTCACGGTCGGCTTACCGCACACCGTCACCGGTGGCGGACCCCGTCGGGGTTACCACGTTCCACACTCACGAGTTACGACCGGGTTGGGTGCCCTCTCTACCCCGGGGACCAGCGGTGCTCTCCTGACCAGATGCCGTGCCCGGCCAGCGCCTGCCGCCTCACAGCGGCCCGTCCCAACACCCCGCTCGAACATCCCATCGCGCGGGGCCACTATTCACGGAGCATCAACGAAGGTTCACGCGATTCACCCGTCCGGTCTGCCCCTCACCCGTGACCTCCACGATGGGAAGGAGATCCTTCGGCTTTCCCCCGGGCTTCGCACCCCGCCGTTACCAGCGACGCACGCCAGGGAAGGGGCCAGGCAGCAAGCACGCGCCCGGGACTACACCACCGACATCACGCCGGTCCTCCTAACTGCGAGTCCACTCGCAAAGTGCGACCTCGTGTCGCAACGGCAGGTAAGTGCATCTGATCTGGGCAGGTGATGGCCCTGTCTCGCCGAGGGCTGTATCGCTCCGTGCTGAAGTTGCACATCAAGATACGGATCGTGCTGTGTCGACTTCACTGGGTTTTGTTGCCGGAGCGGAGCGCTGGCTATCTCCGCGGTTCTGGACACCGTTTCAACGCCACTTTCAGCACCGCATGATCGTCGGAGGATTCCGTGTCCACGACTTTCGACACCAGCGGGCGGCGCGTCGTTGAAGCTCACCCGGGTGAGCGTGCTTCACGTACTGATGGGCTGAGTCATTACCAGGGTGGGGATCGGCGGAGGCACGCCGCGTCGAGGACGTCGGCTCGGAGAGAACCTCTAGAGTCGTTGGCCATGAGCGTCGGCATCGAGGTCGTACAGGACGTCACCGAGGACTTGGTCAAAGCGTTCGGACGGCTGCTGCCACAGCTATCGCGATCGGCTCGGCCTCTGGATGGTGCGGCCCTGCGTGCCCTCGTCGAGTGGCAAGGGAACAGGCTGCTCATCGCCCGGATTGGTGACGAGATCGTCGGCACGCTGACGTTGGTCACGTTCCCGATCCCCACTGGCCTGCGGGCATGGATCGAGGATGTCGTGGTGGACGAGGCGGCTCGCGGTCATGGTGTCGGCGCAGCTCTGACACAGGCGGCTATCGAGATCGCCCGAGCTGACGGGGCGAGAACTGTCGACCTGACGTCACGGCCGGCACGCGAGGCAGCGAACCGGCTTTACGAGAAGCTCGGCTTCCAGCTGCGGGACTCGAAGGTGTATCGACTCGATAGCTAGCAGCCGGTGAGCGCGACAGACCCTCGTGGGTCCATCAGGATCGGCAGGACAGACCCTCGTGACGTGGAGTTTGTCCGCCATTTTCGACACCACGGGAGGTGGACGCTCGATCGGATGGACTCGATGTCCGCGAGTTTCGACACCACCCGGGGCGGTGGGAACATCGGCTGACCCGAGACGGAGGCGATCCTCGAACTCTGCGAGGAGTTCTTCGCCAGCACCGGCCCAGCCGCCCGCCACGAGCTCGACACAATCTTGCGCGCCCACGACATCACCGGCGGCCCTGGCTGGCTGATCGACATGCTCGTGCTCACCCGCATGCGTCTGCCAAACGCCGCCAGCCAAACCCGGACAGCGGGGGAAGTGCAGTTAAAACTCGCGGAGATTGATCAACGATCGAACCGATCAATGGAGTCAGAACTCACGAGCCGGTGGTGTCGATAGTCGGCTCTGGCGCAGAAAGTGTGATCGATCCTGTGGTCTTCACCTCTCCGTGTCGGTGCCGTCAGCCCGGTGTGGCTAGCCTGAATGGATGTCCGACCTGACGTGTAGCGGCCAGCGCGGCGCGCATGCGGTCTATCCGGGAACTTTCGACCCCTTCACTGCCGGGCATGCGGATGTCGTGGACCGGGTGCGGCGCTTGTTCGATCGAGTCACCGTGCTTGTGGCGGTGAACGGGGATAAGCAACCAGCTGCGACGCTGGAGCAGCGGTTGGAGGCCCTTCGCTGCTTGTTCCCGGCGAACTGGAGCAATGTGGCGGTGGCGGCGTGGGCGGGGCTGACAGCCGAGTTCTGTCATGAGCACCGGACCGGCGTAATCGTCCGCGGCGTTCGGAACCCCACCGATCTACGGCACGAGTCTCAACTGGCGGCGATGAACGAGGACATGGGTATCACGACGTTGTTAATCCCGGCGCGTCCTGGATTGGCGACGGTGTCCTCCACGGCGATGCGTGCCCTTCGGGCCTGATCGGGCTTATCTGGTCAGGAGCACGCGCGTGCGGAGGAGATCGAAGCCTGCTCGGCCATACATCTGCCGTTTGAGCATCTTGATCCGGTTGACGTTGCCTTCGACCGGCCCGGAGCTGAAGGGCAAGCTCAGGCCAGCAGTGACCGCGGCGAGGTCGGCGGTCAGACCGGTGGCGAAGCGACTGATGCCGGGCAATGCCGCCCTGCTCGGCTGCGGTGATCCACGCAGTGAGACGTTCGCCGTGCAGATGGGTCATCATGTCAGCGAAGGAGCGGACCAGTTCGACAGCGGATCGCAGTTCTGGGCAGCGTTCCAGGATCTGCTGAAGCTGCTCGGTGTCGCGGTCGATGAGGTCGTCCGGGTGCCGGCAGATCCATCCCGTCACCTGCCGCACCGACCGCGGGCGCGGTGTCGTCGTCAGGTCGGGTTTGCTGCGGTACTGCTCGACGAACCTCCGGAGGATTGGGTAGCTGCCGGTGAAGCCCCGGGCGGTGATCTCGCGATACAGGGCGCTGACTTTGACCCGGCCCTCGCCGATGCGGCGCAGTAGATAGGGCTTGAACGGATCGACCAGGCTCGGTCGTGGCCTCTGTCCGACCACGAGCTCCTGCCAAGTGGCGGCGTGGGCATACTTCGAAACGGTCTTGTGGGGACCAGCCGAGGTGCCGGGCGATCTGCCGGAAGCCAGCACCTTGCGCCAGCAACTCGTGGACCAGGGCGTGATGGGCGCGGCGGCGTTCGGCCATCGCCCCGGTCGGCTCGGCGGCCACCGCCTCGGCGGGCTCGCCGGGGGTGTCGATCGGTTCGGCGAGGCAGTGCTTATGCCGGGCGACGGTCTTTTCCACGGCGGTGGCAAGATTGTTGGGTCGGGCCGGGGCGCCCTGTCGGGATTGCTCCCGGTGGGTTTCCCCGACCCGCCCTCCGAACCCGGCGTGCGACTCTCACCGCACCGGGCTCTCCACGAGATCATGCCGTTGGGACAGTGCTGTCCAGGGCGTCCGGCCAAGGGCTGGGGATGCTGTTGCCCCGGTAGCGGTATCGAGTGATCGACACGCTGGCGAGGCTGAACAGTCTGACTCCCGCCAGTTGGATGGGCTTCCAGTGTCCTTGCGGATCCCGGAGCCATCGCTGGATGGCCCTCCAAGTGGTGCGATGCCGGTGCATCACCCAGCGGATCACCCGCCACCAAACGAAGGTGTGCAAGCGGGACAGGGTGTGCTTGGCGACCGCGTGCTTGAAGTAGTTGGCCCAGCCGCGCAGGATCTGGTTGATCCGGATCAGCGCGATCTTGTAATCGAGATGCGACAACTGGTGGGTCAGGGCTCTGATCTTCCGCTTCAGCGATTCGACTGGCTTGTCGGCGATGAAGGTGTAGACGTGCCACTTTGCCGTTCCTCGTTTCTGCATCCAGACGATGCGGAAGCCGAGGAAGTTGAACCCGTCCGCGAGGTAGACGACCTGCGTCTTGGCCGGGGAGAGAGTCAAGCCCATCCCGGCCAGGACCTCGCTCA
>NZ_JBFBGU010000060.1:0-9022 GCF_040684855.1 Actinoplanes sp. NPDC089786 | reverse complement strand
GCCGAGGTGCTGGGTCTGCCGCTGGTCGGGGTGGATGACGATTTCTTCGCGTTGGGCGGGCATTCGTTGCTGGCGACGCGTCTGGCCAGCCGGGTCCGGGCGACGCTGGGTGTGGAGATGCCGATCCGGATGTTGTTCGAGGCGCCGACCGTGGCCGGGCTCTCGGCCGAGTTGTCCCGGGCCGAGTCGGGCCGGCCGGCGCTGACCCGGGGGCCGCGTCCCGAGGTATTGCCGTTGTCGTTCGCGCAGCGCCGGCTCTGGTTCCTGCACCGGATGGAAGGACCCAGCGCCACCTACAACATGCCGCTGGTCGCGCGGATCAAAGGCGCCCTCGACGTGCCCGCCCTGACCGCGGCCGTCCGTGACGTGGTCGCCCGCCACGAGAGTCTGCGGACCGTGTTCCCGGACCACGACGGCGTGCCGTACCAGCTGATCCTTGACACCGTGGCCGAGCTGGACGTGCGGCCCACGACCCCGGACGACCTCGACGAGGACCTGAGGGACCTGGCCGGGCGGCCCTTCGACCTGACCCGCGAGCCGCCGCTGCGGGCGACGCTGCTGCGGATCGGCGACATGGACCACGCGCTGGCCCTGGTGCTGCACCATATCGCCGGGGACGGGTGGTCGCTGCGCCCGCTGACGACCGACCTCGCCACCGCGTATACCGCCCGCACGGGCGGAGAGCCGCCGTCCTGGTCGCCGCTGCCCGTGCAGTACGCGGATTACACCCTGTGGCAGCAGCGGTTCCTCCGCGACGACGTGCTCGCCAGGCAGATCGCGTACTGGCGGGAGGCCCTCGCCGGGGTGCCCGACGCGATCGGCCTGCCGTTCGACCGGCCGCGCCCCAGGACGGCGTCGTATCGGGGCGCCACCGCGGGATTCGAGGTCGGCGCACAGTTGCACCAGCGCCTGATCGACACGGCCCGTGCGCATGGCGTCAGTCTGTTCATGGTTCTGCAGGCCGGGTTGGCGGTGTTGTTGCATCGTGTGGGCGCGGGGCCGGACATTCCGATCGGGTCGCCGATCGCGGGTCGTACGGACGAGGCGCTCGATGATCTGGTCGGGTTCTTCGTGAATACGCTGGTGCTGCGGACCGACGTTTCCGGGGATCCGTCGTTCCGGGAGTTGCTGGGCCGGGTGCGGGAGACCGATCTGGCCGCGTACGCCCATCAGGACGTGCCCTTCGAGCACCTGGTCGAGGTGCTGAACCCGGCCCGGTCCACCGCGCACCAGCCGCTGTTTCAGGTGATGCTGAGTGTCGAGAACAGCGGGCCGGCCGAGGTCGACCTGCCGGGCGTGCGATGCGACCTGGGCTCGGTCCACATGGGAACGTCCCGGATGGACCTCTCCGTCTTCCTCGGCGAACGGCACGGCGGCGGGCTGCGGGGCACGGCCGAGTACGCCACGGACCTCTTCGACGCGGGCACGGTCGACGCCTTGATGGCCCGCTTCGTCATGGTGCTCGAGGCGATGGTGACCGACCCCGAGCTGCCGGTCGGCGCCGTCGAGATCCTCCGGCCCGGTGAGCTGGACCAGCTCGGCGCGTGGCCCCCCGCCGAGGTGCCTCCGGCGACGTTGCCGGAGCTGGTCGGGCGCTGGTCGGAGGAGCCGGCGGTGTCCGGTGGGGGTCGGTGTTTGTCGTATCGCGGCCTGGATGAGGCGGCGAACGCGGTCGCGTGGTCGTTGGTGGGGTCCGGGGTGCGGCCGGGTGATGTGGTGGCGTTGATGTTGCCGCGCTCGGTTGATCTGGTGGTGGCGCTGCTGGGTGTGGTGAAGGCGGGTGCGGCGTATCTGCCGGTGGATCCGGAGCTTCCGGCTGAGCGGGTGGCGTTGATGACCGCGGGTGCGGCGCTGACGGTCACGGAGCCGTTCCCGGGTGCGGGCCGGGTTGATGCGCCTGCGGTGGTGGTCGGCCCGTCGAGCGCGGCTTATGTGATCTACACGTCGGGGTCGACGGGTGTGCCGAAGGGTGTGGTGGTTGCGCACCTCGGCCTCACGGCGCTGGCGTCGGCCCAGATCCGGCGGTTCGGCGTCGACGCCTCCGCCCGGGTGCTGCAGCTCTCCTCGCCCAGCTTCGACGCGATGATGATGGAACTGACGATGGCCTTCGGCGCGGGCGCCGAGCTGGTCATCGCGCCGGCCGGTCCGATGGCCGGCGCCGAGCTGGGCGAGTTGCTGGCCCGGGAACGGATCACCCACACCCTGATTCCGCCGTCGGTGCTGGCCACCGTGCCCGAGACGGACCTGCCGGACCTGCGGACCCTGGCGGTCGGCGGCGAGGCGTGCCCACCGGCCCTGGTCGAGCGGTGGGCCGTCGGGCGGCGGATGGTGAACGCGTACGGTCTCACCGAAGCCACCGTGGTCTCGACCCTCTCCGACGACCTGGAAGCCGGACGGGTCCCGATCGGGCGCCCGATCGCCGGCACCCGCGCCTACGTGCTGGACGAGAGATTGCGTCCGGTGCCGCCCGGTGTGCCCGGCGAGCTCTACGTCGGCGGCGTGGGCGTGGCCCTGGGCTACCTGGACCGCCCCGGGCTAACCGCCGAGCGTTTTGTGGCCGACCCGTTCGGCGGCCCCGGTTCGCGGATCTACCGCACCGGCGACGTGGTCCGCTGGGGCGCCGACGGGCAGGTGGAGTTCGCGGGACGCGCCGACGACCAGGTGAAGATCCGTGGCCTGCGGGTGGAGCCGGGCGAGATCGAGGCCGCGCTGACCGCGCATCCGCTGGTCGGCCAGGCCGCGGTCATCGCGCGGGACGACACCCTCGTCGGCTACGTCACCGGCACGGCCGGCCCCGCCGAGCTGCGCCGCCACCTGAGCGGGCGCCTGCCCGGATATCTGGTTCCGGCCGCGATCGTCGCCCTCGACCGGCTGCCGCTGACCGTGCACGGCAAGCTGGACCGGGCGGCGTTGCCCGCACCGCGAACGGCCGCCGGTCCGGCGAGCCGAGGCCCTCGCAGCCCGGAGGAACAGATCCTGGCCGAACTGTTCGCCGACGTGCTCGGCCGGACGAGCGTCGGGGTGGACGACGACTTCTTCGCGCTCGGCGGGCACTCCCTGCTCGCGACGCGGCTGGCCGGCCGGGTCCGCGCGACGCTCGGCCGGGAGATGCCGATCCGCGCCCTGTTCGAGGCGCCGACCGTGGCCGGCCTCGCCGCCGAGCTCGCCCAGGCCTCCACCGGTCGCCCGGCGCTGACCCGCCGGCCGCGCCCCGAGGTGCTGCCGCTCTCCTTCGCCCAGCGCCGGCTCTGGTTCCTGCACCGCCTGGAGGGCCCGGGCGCGACCTACAACATCCCGCTGGCCCTGCGGCTCACCGGCGAGCTGGACGTCGGCGCGCTCCGAGCCGCCGTCCGCGACCTGGCCCTGCGGCACGAGAGCCTGCGCACGGTCTTCCCCGACCATGACGGGGTGCCCTATCAGCAGATCCTCGACGACCTGCCGGAACTGACCGTCGTCGGCCCCGAGGCGGATCTGGGAGAGCTGGCCCGTCATCGGTTCGACCTGACCAGCGAGCCGCCGCTCCGGGCCACGCTGCTGCGGGTCACCGACACCGAGCACGTCCTGGTCCTGCTGCTGCACCACATCGCCGGGGACGGCTGGTCGATGCGGCCGCTGTCGACCGACCTGGCCACGGCGTACGCCGCCCGCGCGGCCGGGGAGACCCCGGGCTGGGCGCCGCTGCCGGCGCAGTACGCCGACTACACGCTCTGGCAGCGCGACCTGCTGGGCGACGAGAACGACCGGGACAGCGTGCTGGCGGCTCAGATCAACTACTGGCGACGGGCGCTGGACGGCGTGCCCGAGCAGGCCGGCCCGCCGACCGACCGGCCGCGCCCGGCGGTGGCGTCCTATCGGGGCGCCACCCACCGGTTCCGGATCGACGCCGGCCTGCACGAGCGGTTGACGCGGATCGCCCGGGACAGCGGCGCGAGCCTGTTCATGGTGCTGCAGGCCGGGCTGTCCGCGCTGCTGTCCCGGCTCGGCGCCGGCCCCGACGTGCCGCTCGGCTCGCCGATCGCCGGGCGTACCGACGAAGCCCTCGACGGCCTGATCGGATTCTTCGTCAACACCCTCGTGCTGCGAACCGACGTCTCCGGCGACCCCACCTTCCGCGAGCTGCTGGGCCGGGTGCGGGAGACCGACCTGGCCGCGTACACCCACCAGGACGTGCCGTTCGAGCACCTGGTCGAGGTGCTCAACCCGGCCCGCTCGGCCGCGCATCACCCGCTCTTCCAGGTCATGCTGATCCTGCAGAGCGCGCCGGGCCTCGACCTCCGGCTGCCCGGCCTGCACGTGGACGACGTCACGGTCGGCACCGGCACCTCGCGCTTCGACCTGACCTTCAGCCTCACCGAGTCCGATCCCGGTTCGCCCACCGGCGGGCTGACCGGCATCGTCGAGTACCGCACCGATCTGTTCGAGCCGGCCGGTGTCGCCACGCTGACCGAGCGGTTCACCGGCTTCCTCGACGCGGTGAGCGCCGACCCCGACCTTCCCGTCGGCCTGGCCCCGGTGCTCACCCCGGACGAGCAGCACGCACTGCTGACGACCTGGAACGACACGGCCGTCCCGGTGCCCTGGGTGAGCGTGCCGCAGATGTTCGAGGACCAGGTGGCCCGCACCCCGGACGCGGTGGCGATCTTCGACGACGACGAGTCGCTCACCTACGCGCAGCTGGACGAGCGGGTCAACCGGCTCGCCCATCTCCTGCGGTCGCACGGCGCCGGACCCGAACGGCCGGTCGCCATGCTCGTGCCCCGATCCGTCGACACGCTCGCCGGGTTGCTCGCGATCCTCAAGGCGGGCGCGGTCTACCTGCCGATCGACGTGACCTACCCGGCCGAACGGGTCGCCCTGATGATCGAGGACGGGCGGCCGGAGCTGGTGCTGACCCGGACCGCCGCCGCCGATCTGACCCCGGCCGGCGTACCCCGGATCGTCCTCGACGACGAACCGGTCCGGGCCGCCCTGCGGGCGCAGCCGGTCACCGCCCCCGACGTGCGCGTCCACCCGGAGCACCCGGCCTACGTGGTCTACACCTCCGGCTCGACCGGCCGGCCCAAGGGCGTGGTGATGCCGGTCCGCGGCCTGGTCAACCTCCTCGACTGGCACCGCCGCAGCATGCCCGGCGGGGTCGGCACGCGGGCCGCCCAGTTCACCGCGGTCGGCTTCGACCTGTCGCTGCAGGAGATCCTGGCGCCGATCGTCTCCGGCAAGACCCTGGCGATGCCCTCCGACCACACCCGGCGCGACAGCGAGGAACTGGCCGCCTGGATCGACCGGCACGCGATCAACGAGATGTTCGCGCCCACGGTGGCCGTCGACGCGCTCTTCGAGGCGGCCCGGGACCGGGGCAATCATCTGAACAGCCTCACCGACATCCAGCAGGGTGGCGAGGCGTTCGTGATCAGCGCACTGACCCGGGCGTTCTACGAGCGGCGGCCGGGGCATCGGGCGCACAACGTCTACGGGCCGGCCGAGACCCACGCCGCGACCGTGCACAGTCTCTCCGGCGACGCGTCCGGCTGGCCGCAGTCGGTGCCGATCGGCGGGCCCATCGCCAACATGACCGTCCACGTTCTGGACGACCGGCTGCGTCCGGTGCCACCCGGGGTCGCGGGCGAGCTCTACATCGGCGGGGCGCAGGTCGCCCGGGGTTACCTGCGCCGACCGGCACTGACCGCGGAACGGTTCGTCGCCGACCCGTACGGCCCGGCCGGCTCGCGTTGCTACCGCAGCGGCGACATCGTCCGCTGGCTGCCCGGCGGCGTCCTGGAATTCCTCGGCCGCGGCGACAACCAGGTCAAGATCCGCGGCTTCCGGGTGGAGCTCGCCGAGGTGGAGATCGCCCTGGCCCAGCACCCGGACCTGGCCCAGGCCGCCGTGATCGCCCGCGAGGACCAGGCCGGCAAGAAGTATCTGGTGGCCTACGTCGTGCCCACCGCCGGAGCCGAGATCAACCCGGCCGACCTGCGCAAGCACCTGACCGTACGGCTTCCCGAGCACATGGTGCCGACCGCGTTCGTGCCGCTGCCGGTGCTGCCGATGACCGCGAACGACAAACTGGACCGGGCGGCGCTGCCGGTTCCCGACCTGACCGACGGCCCCCGCGGGCGGGCACCGCGCAGCCCGCAGGAGCAGATCCTCACCGAGCTGTTCGCCGGGGTGCTGGGACGGCCCGTGGTCGGCGTGGACGACGACTTCTTCGCGCTCGGCGGGCACTCCCTGCTCGCGACCCGGCTGGCCAGCCGGATCCGGACCACCCTCGGTGTCGAGATGGCGATCCGCACCCTGTTCGAGACGCCGACGGTGGCGGGGCTCGCGCAGCGCCTGGACCGCGACCGCCGCGTCCGTCCGCCGCTGACCCGCCGCGCCCGCCCGGCCCTGATCCCGGTGTCGTTCGCGCAGCGCCGGCTCTGGTTCCTGCACCGGATGGACGGCCCGAGCGCCACCTACAACATGCCCATGGCGCTGCGGCTGACCGGTGCTCTCGACGTCCCGGCGCTGCGGGCGGCCCTGCACGACCTCGCGGGACGGCACGAGAGTCTGCGTACGGTCTTCCCGGAGCGTGACGGCCTCCCGTACCAGCAGGTCCTGGACGCCGTACCGGACCTGGTCGTGACCGAGGCGGCCGCGGACGAGGTCGAGGCCCGGATGCGTACGGCCGCGGCCCGCCCGTTCGACCTGACCACCGAGCCCCCGTTGCGGGCGCGGCTGTTCCGGGTCGCGGCCGACGACCACGTGCTGCTGGTCCTGCTGCACCACATCTCCGGCGACGGCTGGTCGATGGGCCCGCTGACCGGCGACCTGATGACCGCGTACCGGGCCAGGGCCGCCGGCGCTGTGCCGCCGTGGTCGCCTCTGCCCGTGCAGTACGCCGACTACGCCCTCTGGCAGCGCGAACTGCTCGGCGACGAGACGGATCCGGGGAGCCTGGCCGGCGAGCAACTGGCGTACTGGTCCGGACAGCTGACCGGGGTGCCCGAGCAGATCAGCCTGCCGGCCGACCGGCCCCGCCCGCCGGTGGCCTCCTACCGCGGTGACTACGCCGGGCTGCACACGGACGGCGACCTGCACCGACGGCTGCTCGACACGGCCCGTGCGCACGGCGTCAGCCTGTTCATGGTCCTGCAGGCCGCACTGGCGGCGTTGCTGTCGCGTCTCGGCGCCGGGGCGGACGTGCCGATCGGGTCGCCGATCGCCGGCCGTACGGACGAAGCGCTGGACGATCTGGTCGGGTTCTTCGTGAACACGCTGGTGCTGCGGACCGATGTCTCGGGCGATCCGACGTTCGAGGAGCTGCTCGGCCGGGTCCGGGAGACGGACCTCGCCGCGTACGCACACCAGGACGTCCCGTTCGAGCACCTCGTGGAAGTGCTGAACCCGGCCCGGTCGACCGCCCACCAGCCGCTGTTCCAGGTCGTCCTGGTCCTGCAGAACACGCCGGGCGACGCGTCGCTCGACCTGGCCGGCCTCGACGTCACCCCGCTCGCGGTGAACACCGGTTCGGCCAAGTTCGACCTCTCCCTGTCGGTCTTCGAGCGGAGGGCCGGTGACGGCGCCCCGGACGGGCTGCACGGCTACCTGGAGTACGCCACCGACCTCTTCGACTGCGTGTCGGCCGAGGACCTGGCCCGGCGCTGGATCCGCGTGCTCGACGCCGTCGCGTCCGACCCCGGCGTACGGGTGGGTGATCTGCCGATCCTCGACGAACCGGAACGCGCACGGCTGGTCGCGCCGCCCGGCCCGGCCCCGGCCGGCCGCACGCTGATCGAGCTGTTCGACCAGTGGCCCCGCCGCACCCCGGACGCCGTCGCGGTGACCGCCGAGGACGTCAGCCTCTCCTACGCGGACCTGGACGCGGCCGCGAACGCGCTGGCCTGGGAACTGGTCGACGGCGGGGTGCGACCCGGCGACGTGGTGGCCCTGCTGCTGCCGCGCTCGGCCGGCCTGGTCGTCGCGCTGCTCGCCGTGCTCAAGACCGGGGCCGCCTACCTGCCGGTCGACCCGGAGTATCCGGCGGAACGGATCGCCCTGATGACCGAGGACGCCGGCCCGGCGATCACCGTGACGACGGACGGATTCCGGAGCAGAACCGCCGGCGGCCCGGTCCTGGTGATCGATCCCGCTCGTCGCCGGGACACCCCGCCGCCGGTCCGGGTCGTCCCGGACAGCACCGCGTACGTCATCTACACCTCCGGATCGACCGGGCGGCCCAAGGGCGTGGTCGTGTCGCACCGCAACGTGGCCCGGCTGTTCGAGTCCACGGACGCCTGGTTCTCGCCGGGGCCCGAGGACGTCTGGGCGCTGTTCCACTCGTACGCGTTCGACTCCTCGGTCTGGGAGATCTACGGCGCCCTGCTGCACGGCGGCCGGCTCGTGGTGCCGTCGTTCGAGGTGACCCGTACGCCGCGCGACTTCCTGCGCATGCTGGCCGCCGAGCGGGTCACCATGATCATGCAGACGCCGTCCGCCTTCTATCAGCTGATGGCGGCCCAGCGGGAGGAGCCCGGGCTCGGCCGCGACCTGGTTCTGCGCGAGGTCGTCTTCGGCGGCGAGGCACTCGACCTGCCGCGGCTGGCCGATTGGTACCAGCACCATGCCGACACCGCGCCGCGCCTGGTGAACATGTACGGCATCACCGAGACGACGGTGCATTCCACGTACCTGCCGCTGACCGTGGAGCATGCCCGGCCCGGCACCCCGAGCCTGATCGGCGGGCCCATCCCCGACCTCGGCGCGTACGTGCTGGACGACCGGTTGCAGCCGGTTCCGCCGGGTGTCGCGGGGGAGTTGTACGTCGGCGGCGCGGGCGTGGCCCGCGGTTACCTGAACCGGCCGGGGTTGAGCGCGGGGCGGTTCGTGGCCGATCCGTTCGGTGCGGCGGGGTCGCGGATGTACCGGTCCGGGGACGTGGTCCGGTGGAACCGGGACGGGCAGCTGGAGTTCGCGGGCCGGTCGGATGATCAGGTGAAGATCCGTGGGTTCCGGATCGAGCCGGGGGAGATCGAGTCGGTGCTGG
>NZ_JBFBGU010000059.1:0-9961 GCF_040684855.1 Actinoplanes sp. NPDC089786 | reverse complement strand
ACCGTGCGAGTACGCCGCCGGCGCGTCCTCAACGGGCTGATCAACGAGTATTCCCAGGCTGCGTAACCGAAGCCGGATTTTCGAACGGTACAGGGAGATTGCGGTGCTCGCAGACGGCAACACTTCAGGGCCAGGCGAAAGGACAGACGGCTGGCTTGTCGACACCCGGACGTCATACGACACAGTCGCCGGCAGTTACGCCGACTTCGTCCGCAATTCCTTGGCGAGGGAACCATATCTGCGTGCTGCACTGGCGCTGTTCGCAGACCTGGTCCACGCCGCTGGCGGCGGGCCGGTGGCCGATCTCGGCTGCGGCCCTGGACACGTCACCGCCCACCTCCACGACCTCGGTGTCGAGGCATTCGGCGTGGACCTGTCGCCCGCGATGGTCGACATCGCTCGGCAGGACCACCCCGGCTTACGGTTCGAGGTGGGCTCGATGACGGATCTTCAGCTTGCCGACGGATCGGTCGCCGCTCTGCTGGCTTTCTGGTCGCTGATCCACATCCCGGACGATGTAATCCCCACAGTCCTCGAACATTTCCGGCGTGTGCTGCGACCGGGCGGGCCAGTGTTGATCGGCTTCCATGTCGGCGACCAGTCCCGGCTGAAGACTGAGGGCTATGGCGGCCATCCGATGAAGGTCTACGTCCATCGCCGTCGGCCCGAGCAAATGTCCGCCTGGTTGCGCGACGCCGGTTTCACGGTCAATGCGCAGATGGTCTTCGGTCCAGATGAGAGCTCTCCGGGAGCAGTCCTCATCGCACACCTAACACCCGGTAACTGATCTGAGGCACCGCCGGACGCCGACGTGGGGCCAAATCAAGCCGTCACACCACCGCACGCCTCAACCCCGGCGGGGCCACAGCAGACCGTCCGGGTGGGGCCGCCGGAGACCGTCAGAATCAGTTGAATTCACCGCCGACTCACCCTCGCATGTTTCGACCTATCGGATCCCGCTGCGGGGCTGACTCGACATCGATCCGGCGCACTGACATCGGCTACTGCGTGTTGGCTGATCATGCACCAGATGCCATGTAGGCGGCGACGTTGTAGTTGTTGTAGTTAGGGTGCTGGTCGAGGTTCTTGCGGGCCCCGGTCGTAGCGCATGGTTGTGCGGGAGTCGGCGTGGCGGGCCGCGATCTGCACGTCGCGGAGGCTGACGCCGGCGTCGAGCATGGTCGTAACGAATATGTGCCTGAGCATGTGCGGGCGCATCCTCGCGATCCGGATTCCTGCCCCTTCGGCCAAGGCCTTCAGACGGCAGGTCGCGGCGTGCCGGTCCACCCTGTCGCCGTAGACGTCGCGGAGGATCGGCCCGTGGTCACGGCCATCGACGGCTTGGTTGATTGCCCGGGCCACCGCCGGTGGTAGTGGGATGAGGACGGTCTTATCGCCCTTGCCGCGAATCTTCAGAACGCGATGGCCGTGTCCCCCCGCCTAGGTTGTCGCAGAGTGCGGTTCTTGAGCGGGCAGAGTGGCTGCCGTCGCTCCGGCGATGAGTACCACTGCGCTGAAGACGTTCATTGCCGTAGTAAGTGAGAGTGCAGCTACTGCTGATGCGGCGGCGAGGGCGCCGGTGACTGCGGCGATGGCGTCGCTGGTGTGGAAGGTGGCTGCGACTCGGCCGAGCATGGCGTTGGGCGTCGCGGTTTGGAGGCGGTGTCCGACGGTGATCAGCGCTACGACTCCGGGGACGCCGGCGGCAGTCACGGCAGCCACAGCGACCGGCAACGTGGTGGCATTGACCATCACCAGGAAGCAGAGTCCCACCGAGGTGTAGGTGACAGTCAGGATGGTGCGAGTGGTGTACCGCAGGATCAAGGGTCGGCTGATCGCGGATCCGGCGAGGTAGCCGACGCCGAGGCCGGTGATCAGGTAGCCCAGAGCGACCCCGCTGACGTTCAGCCGGTGTGCGGTGAAGGGGACCAGTAATGCGGTCAGCGCGGCGTTGCCGGTCCAGTAGATCCAGCTGCTGGCAAGCAGCCCGCGCAGCAAGGGCTGGCACGAGACCTGGCGTAGACCGTCGCGCAGGTCGTGGGCGACGGGTGCGGCTCGCTCTGCGGGGGAGGCGGTGGCCTCGATCGTGATCCGGTTGAGGACCGCGGCGGCGACAACGTAGGAGAGGGCGTCGGTGATCACCACGGCTTCGAACCAGCCTTGGGCGACCAGGAAGGTTCCGAGCAGCGGCCCGATCATCCGCAGGGAGCTGTCGCTGAAGGCGGACAGCGAGTTGGCCGAGGCGAGGTCTCGCTCGTTGTCCATCAGGGTCGGGGTGACTGCCCGCAGGGCGGGTCGCAGGAAGCACACGGCGGTGCTCTCGACGAACAGCCCGACGAAGATGAGCTCGACGTGAGCCGGGGTATTGGCTGCCAGCATGAGGGTGACCCCGGCCGCGCTGGTGAGGTTCGCCCACACGAGGACCTTCTTGCGGTTCCAACGGTCGATGACGGCGCCCGCCCAGGGGCCGATCAACACTGCAGGCGCGGCTTGCACAGCGAGGGCCATGCCCGAGGAGATCGCCGAGCCCGTCAGCATGAAGACCTGCAACGGCACCGCCATGACCAGCAGCCATGACCCGAACGAGTCGATCGTCGTGGCTGTCCACATCCGGCGGAAGTCGCGTTGGCGCAGGACGGCAGTCATCACATCCGGAGACTATTTCCTGGAGATAGTCCATGGCAAGATATATTCTATGGAGATAAACGAACTCGGGAGTCTGCTCCGCGATCAGCGAGTGAGCTCCGGACGCACGATTGCCTCCGTCGCGGCAGAGGCCGGTCTGTCGGTGCCGTACATAGCGAATCTTGAGAACGGCCGGGGCAACCCGACGCTGTCCGCCGTCAACCGTCTCACGGCCGTGCTCGGTGTGCGTCTTACCGTGCAGCGCCACCAGGAAGTGGAGTCAGCGGTACTGACCCTGCCCGACACGCTGGTGCACTTCTCGAAATCGCCACAGTTCCTGGCTGAGACGACGCGGTTGGCCCAAGCCGCAAAGGCACCCGCGACAGATACTCGACGGCGGCTGCTGCGCGCCATGGCCGCCATGGGCAAGCTGGCCGACAAGCCACTGCGGGAGCTCGATTGGCAGAGGATCCTCGACACCGTCGTCCTGATTACCCGACACTGATTGCCTTTCCGGAGCCGTAAAGCTCAGTCCAGGCACAGCCGCGATCGATCGCCACGGCGCACTGTTCTCGGCATGAGCGCGCACGGGACCGACGCAGCCAACGGTCACTCCGCGTGACAGCCGCGTCAGGGCTGGCACGCGCGCTCGGCGGCGGAAGAGGACGTCGCATGACTGTTGTTGACGGCCTGCCTACAGGATGGTCGCACGATAGGTTGGCCGTCATGACTCCTCGCACGCCGTGCCCCACGTGCGGCCAAGATTGGATTCGCCCGTACCGATTCAGGGACGACGGCTCGCGCTTCTTCGTCTGTACGGAGTGCGACTCTTTGTGGTGGTCCGAGCAATCGGTCGGGGTCGAACGCCCGGACTTCGTTGATGAGGTCGTGGCCGGACGTCTGGGTATCGTTGGCAACCCGTGGGGAGACCGCGTCTGGAGAGACGTGATGGAGCCTGTACCGGAAAGCGACTGAGCTGCGGACGAGGCCAGCACCCCCGTACCTCCCCTCGTTCGAGGTCCGGGCCGGACTGCCGCCGGCACTAATCGTGACCCGCCGTCGAGAATCCTCAGCGCACCGGATTGCGGCATGAGCGTGCGTTTCCCACCGAGCAGCGGTCGAGCAGAGCATTGGATCCGTACTGGGTCAGCTACGACGCCGTCTGGCAGGAGGCCTGCGAGACCGTCGCCGGTGAGCTCGGGCGCCGATCCTGACCACGACCGGGGCGGCTGGCACCGTGCGCTCTGGGGCGTCGGTACTACGGCCTTGCTGGTCGCTCAAACCTGGACAACTTCGTGTCCCAGGGCGATGTGGAGCTGTGCCTGATCCAGATGGTGCAGTACGCGCACGAAGACGAGTTCCCGGATCCCGAGAACATCATCGACCGGCGCTGAACGCCGCATCAGCCCGTCGTCCAGAGCCGGAGTTTCTCCGGGTTGCGGACTACCCAGATGCACCTGATCCGGTCGTCGGCGACGGCGAACGCGAACACAGTCAGGGTGCGGCCGTTCTGTTGGGCGACCAGGCCGGGCCGGCCGTTGACAGTGCGTTCCAGGAACGTCATGTCCCTTGGGGCCCGGCGAGCGATCTCGACCCAGGCGCGGGCGATCTGCGCAGCGCCTTCGATCGGATGCAGGAAGGTCGTGGCTAGGCCGCCGCCGTCGGCGATCGCCGTGGCGTCGGAGTCGAGCAGACCGATGAGAACATCGACGTCCTTGGCCTCCCAGGCCGCCTTAAAGGCCCGGACAACGGCGGCCTGCCGGACCGCCGGGGTCGCGGGAGCCTGAGCGGCGCGGATGCGGCGGCGGGCCGAGGACGCCAGCTGGCGGCACGCCGCCGGGGTACGGCCGACGATCTCGGCGATTTCGGCGAACGGGTAGCGGAAGACGTCGTGGAGGATGAACGCGACGCGTTCGGCCGGGGTCATCAACTCGAGCATGACGAGAAACGCCATGTTGACCGACTCGTCGAGCGTGACCGGTCGGATGGGTCGGCCGGGGTACCGCCGGTCCACTCCGTGCGGTCGGGCAGCGGCTCCGGGAGCCACTCGCCCACGTAGCGCTCCCGGCGGGCCCGGGCCGAGCCCAGCAGGTTGAAGCAGATGCGGCTGGTGACCGTAGTCAGCCAGGCACTGGGAAACTCGATGGCCTCCTGCTGGTCGCGGGGCAGGGCATACCAGCGGGCATACGTCTCCTGCACGGCGTCTTCGGCCTCGGCCAGCGAGCCCAGCAGCCGGTAGGCCAGATTGATCAACTGACGTCGCTCGCTGATGATCGCTCGGGTGGTCATGACCCAGCGGCTCCCACGAACCCATCATCCAATGAGCAGGGGACACCGATGACGGACTTTCAGGCGATCGCGGACCGCGTCGAGATCGAGGCGTTGCGCGGCGAGTTCACCGACGCGGCGATGATGCGCGACCGCGCCCGCCTCGCGGCGCTGTTCACCGACGACGGCACGCTGCGGATGCCGAACATCCCCGCCGAACTCGTCGGCCGGGAGGAGATCCGCGCCGGGGGCGAGCGGCTGCAGGCCCAGTGGGAGTTCTTTGTGCAGAACACCCACCCCGGCACGATCCAGCTCGACGGCGACACCGCGGCCGGCCGCGCCTACATCCAGGAGCTCCTCGCCCGTGCTTCAGCAACCTCATCTGCCGCGAGTTGCTCACTGCCGCGCTGAAGTGGCGGTTACGCATGGTGAGGCGTTGTGTGGATGCCGGGCCACGGCACCGTCAGCTGGCTGATGGAATGGTGTCGTGCAGCCGGACATTGAGTGGTTTGACGATCAGGTCGTCGACGGTGTTGTCGAGCGGCCCTTTCATACGACCCGTTCGGGCCGCTGTGTTCCCGGCGTGTTGTGGCTGCCGCCGTCAATATCGGTCCCGGTACCGCTGGTGCTGGTGGGCCATGGTGGCAGCGGGCACAAGCGCGGCGGCCGGGTGGTCGAGCATGCCCGCTGGTTCGTCGGCCATGCCGGATGCGCCGAGGTCGCGATCGACGGTCCCTACCACGGCGAGCGGGTGCCGGTCGCGATGCCGGCCGCGCAGTATCAGGCCAGGATCGCCGAGGTCGGGATCGAGGTGGCCCTGGACCGGATGGTTGAAGACTGGAGGGCAGCCGTCGATACTGTCACGGCTTGTGGTCAGACCGACCTCGGCAGGCTCGCCTATCTCGGCATGTCCATGGCAGCGCGGTTCGGCCTCGCCCTGGCAGCCGACATGAGCGACCGGATGCGCGCCGTGGTCATCGGGAAGTTCGGTCTGCAGCAGTGCGCCGCCATGAATCCCGCCATGGCGGCGCCGGACCGGGTCACCGCAGACGCCGGACGCATCACCGCGCCGCTGCTGTTCCACGTCCAGCACGACGACGAGATCTTCCCCCGCGACGGCCAACGGGACCTGTTCGACCTGATCGGATCCCCGATCAAGCGCCTGGTCACCGAGCCCGGCCAGCACGCCCACACCACACCCGCAACGATCGCCGGGTGGCGAACCTTCATCGCCGAGCGCCTGGCCGACGGCACTCCAGAAATCCAGGCTCACCATCACGGATGATCACGTTCCCGGACATGCCGAGATGAGGGCATCCGATTGAGCCGGCTGGTAAGCCATCAAGACGCAATGAGCGACCATGGACAGATGCCTGACGGATGGGGTCGGCGCCCGATCGCCGGATGGTGACCTCAGCGTCTCCGATACTGCCTTGATAACGCCGTGCGATGCGGATACACAGAGCCGCATGTCCACTCTGCTTGTCATCGCCGGGCCACCCGGAGCCGGGAAGTCGACCGTCAGCTCCATCGCTTCTTCCCGTCTCTCGCCTAGCGTCCTGATCCGCGGAGACGCCTTCTTCCGCTTCCTGGACCAGGGTGCGCAGAAGCCGTGGCGGCCAGAGGCGAAGGATCAGAACCAAACGGTCATCCGCGCCTCGGGTGCGGCAGCTGGGAAGTTCGCGCAGGGGGGATACGAGTCCGTCTTCGACGGAGTCATGGGGCCATGGTTCCTGCCGACCTTCTTCGAAGCTACAGGACTGGACGAGTTGCATTACGCCGTTCTGCTGCCCTCGGTAGAACGCTGCGTGCAGAACGTCACAACCCGGGAGGGCCACCGTGACGACGAGCCCGGTACACGGTACATGCACGAACAGTTCGAGCAAGCCCGCATCGACGCCCGGCACCTGATCATCGAGCCAAGGGGGACTCCGGAGGAAGTGGCGACAAGCATCTTGTCTCGCTACCGTCAGGGCGCCTTCGCCTACGGTTCTCGAGACGTCACATAGTCCTGGCGGCCCATCGTGCTGGCGCTGTGCCTAATGCTCGGTCATGCCGCCGACGGCGCGTGCCGGCCAACGACGAGCGTGACGCTCAGTGGTTGGTACGCGCGGCGGTCTGACGTGCTGAACTGCCGATGAGCGTGCATTCGCGGGGCGGGCTCTGTGGGACGAAGCCTCATGTTGGTCGTGGAGTAGGTGGCTGGTGCCGAGACCGGGGGTCCGGGACCAGGTGATCAGGGCCAGCCGACGTGTGGGGCGGGTGCCTCGGTAGCGAGTACCTGTCCTGTTCTTGGGCCGCCGAAGGGATTCTCCGGGTTCCACACCGCGGCCATGATGAACAGCGTTTGTCCGTCCGGGCCGCCGAGCATGCAGGCGAACGGGTCGCGGTCCAGTTCGACGCGGTCGAGGATCTTGCCGCCTTCGGCCACCCGTACGCAGTCCCGTTGCCCTTGGGAGGTCCAGACCGCGCCCTCTGCGTCGATGCAGATTCCGTCCGGGCCAAGGCCGTCGGCGAACACCCGCCGGTTCGACAGCTGCCCGTCCTCGGCGATGTCGAACGCGGTGAGAGTGCCGGTGAAGGATTCCGAGATGATCAGGGTGCGGTTGTCCGGGGTGACCACCATCCCGTTGGGGAAGGCGATGTCGTTGGCCACCTGCCGCGCTTTGCCGTCCGGTGTGATCAATGCGATGTAGCCGGGCACGAAGTCCGGGCGCTGGTGCAGCGGAGTCTGGTCACCCGCGGCCATGTCTTTCATCGCCCGGTCGAGGAACGCCAGGAAGTCGAAGTCGGCGCCGTTGACGTAGACGTTGCCGCGACCGTCGACGGTGATCTCGTTGAACCCGCTCGGCAGCCCGTCGAGGTGTCCATACGGGGTGAGGGATCCGTCCGCATCCTGCACCAGCAGCCGCACCCCGCAGTTGGCCGTGCCCGGAACGATCAGCAGCCTGCCGTCGGGCAGCCAGTCGATGGAGTGCGGGGACACCGTGGCGTCGTCCATCACCACCTCGCTGTTGCCCTCGACGTCGACCGCGACGATCTGGTTGGCGCCCCAGTTGCAGAACCACAACCTGTCGTCGTGCCAGCGCGGGCACTCCCCGATACCGAGCCCGTCGAGCAGTACACGGGTGACCCTTCGCGGTGCCGACACGATCCCTCCCAAAGTAAACTGACCAGTACTCGCAAAACTAGACGGTATAGTACTGACCGTGGCAGGTGCAGCGCCGGGTCGAGGCCAGTGAGCCCACCGGAGACCCGCTCGGCCCGCAAGCGCCGCGCAATCCTGTCAGCGGCGACGGTCGTATTCCTGCGCGAGGGCTACGCCAGCACAACCATGGACCAGGTCGCGGCACTCGCCGAGGTATCAAAGCTGACGATCTACCGGCACTTCGCCGACAAATCAACCCTGTTCACCGAGGTCGTAACGAGCACCGTCGACCACGCCAGCAATGTGGTCCAGCAAGAAGTCCTCGCGCTCGGCCGCACCGATGACCTGGAAGCCGATCTGCGCGCCCTGGCCCGCTGCCAGCTGGGCCTGGTGATGCAGCCGCACCTGCTACGGCTGCGCCGGCTCGTCATCGCCGAACTGGCGCGGTTCCCCGCGCTCGGAAGAATCTTCTACGACCGCGGCCCCGGACGCACGATCGTCACCCTCGCGTCGATCTTCGACAAACTCACCGCCGACGGCATGCTCAGCGCCGAAGACCCACCTGGCAGCGACCCAATTCAACTGGCTCGTGATGGCCGAACCACTGAACCGGGCCATGCTCCTCGGCGTCGAGGAAACCCCGGCCACAGTGGACCTCGACCGCCACGCCGACCATGCCGTACGGACCTTCCTCGCCGCCTACCGGCCTTGACAAGCAACGGACCTCTGTTCACCGCACGTCGCCGGAGCACCCCACCCGAACCCCCAACCCAGGACCAAGGAGAGTCAGAGTCGAACGATGCGGCCCTGTCCAAATCGCGACGATCTTGGCGTCCTCATCTGCCGCCGAGAGCGCGCCGTGGTCGGCGACGTGCTGTCACGCTCCGTGGCTGACGAGCATGCCTGGCCGACGTCCTGAACCGCCGATGATCGGATGCCTCATCACTGGTCCCGACCGGTCGCATCACGGAGTTGGTGGAGGCCACGGCAGCGTGCAACACTCCTCGCCGGCCGCTACAGGTTGCGCTCTCGAGCCCGCCGCCAACGGGAGTTTTATAGCCTGGGCCTCGTGGCTGTGATGCGAGCGTTCGAAACTGACGACTACCATCCGGACTACGGGATCTTGATCCTCGCGGACACGAACCAGGCGTGGGACCCGAACGAGGACCCGCAAATGCCGCATCACCGCGATCGCGGAGACATGCCGACCGGGGCGTTCGCCGGATCGGGCGCCGGCTGGGTCGCTGCTCAGGCCCCTGACCTGTCCGACCACACAGTGCGTATTGAGCTGCACGACGTGCCGCCCGCGGCGGAGCGCGCACACTTCGATGAGATCCTGGAAACACCGTTCCGATCAAGCTCGGGCGAATTGGCCCTGACGGACCTGACCGGCGGCTACGGTGAGGCCGACCTTCACCTCGGCGACACGGAGTGGTTCCGTGTACGAGTCGCACGCCGGCCGGCTGACGGCGACGGGTACTACTGGCTGATCCAATTCTGGCCGGATCCAACCAGAGAACTGCCCGCCTGGTTCGCCCGAAGCTCCCAGATGGGAGATCGGACCTCGGGTGTGGCCAGCGACATCGAAGCGCTACTGAGATGGACTCCTCAGCTGCCGCTGGAGACCAGCGTCGACGATCTGGCCCAGCGACTTCTCGTCAGCGGCACAGCCGTACGCAAAGCGCTGGCAGTCGCTGAAAAAGACGGCTTACTGCATATCGACGGTGACGATCCGCTACGGCTATCACTGGAGCGCAAAACCGACTCCTAGTAGGGCGGACTAACGAGAACAGGCCCAACGCATCCATGATTCGAACGCACTCAACTGCCGTTGCGACACGAGGTCGCACTTTGCGAGTGGACTCGCAGTTAGGAGGGTCGACATGGTGTCGGCTGTGTAGTTCCGGGCGCGTGCTCGAT
>NZ_JBFBGU010000058.1:0-10330 GCF_040684855.1 Actinoplanes sp. NPDC089786 | reverse complement strand
AGCTCCAGTGTCGCCGGACGGCGAACCCACCACGCCATCAAGGTAACCACGACGAGTGACAGCTGGCGTGCCGGCCGCGGCAAGCTACGCGACCAGACGCGCGTTGTATGCGGCATGAGAGTGAATTGATCTTCAGGTCTAGGCGGCAATATGTTGATCATTTCTTGGCCGAAGATCGCGGTATTTCGCTGTATTGCCGAGCGTGTTCTGGGCGGTGTTGTAGGTGGTTGGCCGGTGGGTAGGATGGCTGTCTTCCGGCGCTGCGGGAGGCGTGGGTGGGTGGCAGGCTGGCGGGCCCTGATTTTTTCATCAGTTACGCGGGTAGTGATCGCGATTGGGCTGAGTGGATCGCGGTGCAGCTCGAAGGCGCCGGGTTCTCGACGAAGTATCAGGCGGCGGATTTCCGGCCGGGCCGCGATTTTGTTCGTGAGATGCATGAGGGGCTGGTGTCGGCGGAGCGGACGATTGTGGTGTTGTCTCCGGCGTATCTGCGGTCGCGGTTCGGCGAGGCGGAGTGGCGTGCGGTGTTCGCCGGTGACCCGACCGGTGAGAAGGGTTTGCTGATCCCGGTACGGGTACAGCCGTGTGAGCCGCCGGGTCTGCTGGCAACCCGGGTTTATGTGGATCTGGTCGAGGCGTCGGAAGTGGTGGCGCGTAAGAAGCTGCTGGCGGCGGTGGACAAGGAACGGCCGAGGCCGTCGGCGGCGGTGTTTCCGGGGCGGAAGGGTGCGCGGTTCCCCGGCGCTGGGCCGGCTGTGTCGAATCTGCCGGCGAGGATCCCGGTGTTCACCGGGCGCGCGGATCTGATAGGTGCGGTGTACGAGCAGCTGTGCACCGAGGGACGGTCGGCGGCAGTACACGGGCTTGGTGGGATTGGTAAGACCACGCTGGCGGTGGAGTACGCGTACCGGTTCCGCAGCGACTACGAGCTGGTGTGGTGGATCGATGCGGCCGAGCCGGCCACGGTGGCGGCGCAGCTGGCGCAGTTAGGGCGGCGGCTGGGTCTGCCGGATGCGGTGGACGAGCGGGATGCGGTGTCCGGGTTGTTCGCCGAGCTGGGCGGCCGTGACCGGTGGCTGCTGGTCTATGACAATGCCGAGCAGCCTTCGTCGCTGGCCGGGCTGATCCCCACGGCCGGGACTGGGCATGTGCTGGTGACGTCGCGATGGCCTGACTGGCGCGCTCACGCCGGCACGGTGCAGGTGCAGGTGTGGCCGCGTTCCGATTCGATCGCCTACCTGCTGGGCCGTACCACGCACACCGATGAGGTGCTGCTGGGTGAGCTGGCGGAGCTGGTCGGGGATCTGCCGTTGGCGATGGAGGAGGCGGCGGCATACCTGACGATGACCGGTGAGGACCTCGGTGTCTACGTCGGCCTCGTGCGTGAGCGGCTTCGGGAGATGTTCGCGACGGCGCCGGACGCCGGTGGTGAGGATCAGCGGCGGGTCGCAACGGTGTGGACTCTCTCGCTGGACCAGGTCCACGCCCTCGAGCCGATGGCCGAACAACTGCTGACCTTGCTGGCCTTCCTGGGCCCGCAGGTGCCGCGGGACCTGCCAATTGCGAACCTTGACCTGCTGCCGGACGAACTCGGTGCGGCCGTGGCTGACCGGTTGAACTACAACCGGTTGCTGAGCGCCATCGGTCGGTACGCACTGGTCAGTCTGGGGCCGGCCGAGGTGGGGATGCATCGGCTGGTGCAAGCCGTCGTGCAGGCCAGAATCGACCAACACGCACAGGCCTCGTGGGTGAGCACGGCCGTGAACGTGGTGCGCGGGGTGTTTCCCGCGGACAGCTGGGAGGCGGCTCGGTGGTCCGAGTGTGAACGGTTGCTGCCGCACCTGTTGGCGGCCTGCGAGCACGCCGAACGCAGCCGGGTGCACGGCGAGCAAGCAGGTTGGCTGCTGGCCCGGGCCTCGACGTATCTGCGGGAGCGTGGGCAGTACACGCAGGCCGAGCCACTGGCCCGGCGTGCGCTGGCCGTCATCACAACGACACTGGGCGCCGACCACCTTGAAACGGCATCGCGCCACGATGAACTCGGCCGCGTGCTGCAGGTTCTGGGTCTGCTGGACGAGGCCCGCACCCAATACGAGCTGGCCCTGAGTATCGGCCTGGCCGCGCTCGGCCCCGCCCACGCCACCATCGGCGCCTGGCGCAACAACCTCGGCGGCGTGCTGAAGGATCTGGGCCGGCTGGACGAGGCCCGCACCCAATACGAGCTGGCCCTGAGTATCGGCCTGGCCGCGCTCGGCCCCGACTACCCCACCATCGGCGCCTGGCACGGCAACCTCGGCGGCGTGCTGCAGGATCTGGGCCGGCTGGACGAGGCCCGCACCCAATACAAGCGGGCCCTGAGTATCGGCTTGTCCGCGCTCGGCCCTGACCATCCCGACATCGGCATCCGGCGCGGCAACCTCGGCAGCGTGCTGCAGGATCTGGGCCGGCTGGACGAGGCCCGCACCCAATACGAGCAGGCCCTGAGCATCAGCCTGGCCGCGCTCGGCCCCGACCACCGCCAAGTAAGGACCGTCCGCCGCCTACTCGATCAACTGTTGAAGCTGCCACCGGGACACAACCCTGATCTGAAGCCAGAGGGCGAGGAAGGCACTCATGAGTGACACGTCGGCCACCGTCCAGCAGAAATTCGCTCCCGGCACGGCACACCGTCAACGGCATTACGACACGTTTTCCCGCCTGCACCGACTACGACTACACGCCCTCAGGACCGGCCTGAACCTCGCCATCGGCACTTACGGAACCGCCATGACCGCAGTCGCAGCCTTCGCATAGAACCAAACGACTCAGCAACCAATTCGATCGGCGTGAGCGTGCGTCGGGCCTTTCTCGACATACGTCACACGGCGTGAAGGCTCATCGCCGTTCCCGCCACGGAATTCCGCTTCCCTTACGGTTGGCCTACCACCACAGTTGGGCTGAGATGGACCTGACGGGGTTTACACGTTCCACACGCATGAGATACGACCGGGTCGGGTGCCAGCTATACCCCGGGAGCAGCGGTGTCCACGCGACCATAGGATAATGCTCAGTCGCCGCTCGCCGATTCTCAACGGCCCGCTCCTCATCATCCCCACCATTACGATCCGACCTGGGGAGTTGCCGTAACGAGGCATCACCACTGGTTCATTCAGGTTCACCCTTTCGGTCTTCCCCTCACCTGTGTGGCTTCGTGCGTGTAAACGGGGCCCAGATGTGCGTGACTTTTGGGCCCGGGTTGAGCGGTTCCCTTGATCAATGTTGCTGACCTTGGGGCCCACTTCTGCGGTGGCGGGGCGTCGCCGGGCGAGGGTCAGAAGGGCGGGTCAGCGCCTGGGCGGGTGTATTCGCGGGTGGTGCCGGGGACCGGTAACGCTGGGATGTCGTGACTGGTGGGGTGGGTCCAGCCTCCGATCGGTCGCAGGATCGCCTGCGCGGTGTGGGCGATGACGCTGGCGAGTCCGGGGATCTCGATGTCGCTGAGCGCGTCGAAGTCGTCGACGGGTTGGGTGAGGGCGTAGACGACCATGACGCCAACTGGCGGGTGGTTCATTGGCTAGTGTTGGCGAGTTGGTGGCGGGTCTTGGCGAGCCGGTAGGAGTCGGTGCCGGTCTCGATGATGTTGCCGCCGAAGGCGAGCCGGTCGACGATCGCGGCGCAGAGTCGCGGGTCGGTGAACGTCTTGGTCCAGCCCGAGAAGGCTTCGTTTGAAGCTATGGCGACGGAGGCCTTTTCCTCGCGCGCGGTCAGAACCTGGAAGAGCAGCTCAGCGCCGCGTTTGTCGAGTTCCATATAGCCAAGTTCATCGATGCAGAGCAGATCGACGCGGCCGTAGCGGGCGATCGTCTTCACGAGGACCTTCTCGTCGGCGGCCTCGACGAGCTCGTTGACGAGTTTGGTCGCCAGCACGTAGCGGACCCGGAAGCCGACCATTGCGGCCTCTGTTCCAAGGGCGATGAGCAGGTGGCTCTTGCCGGTGCCGGAGTCCCCGATCAGGCAGAGCGGTAGGCCCTTGCGGACCCAGTCGCAGCTGGCCAGGGTGTGGACGACCGCGGGGTCGACGTTGGAGTTGGCGTCGAAGTCGAACGCGCGCAGGCTCTTGTCCCTCGGGAACGCGGCAGCCTTGATCCGCCGTTCGGAGCGGCGCCGGGCCCGGTCGTCGCACTCGGCCATGAGTAGTTCAGCGAGGAACCCGCGGTAGGTCATCTGATCACGGGCGGCGGCCTCGGCAAGGTCGGGGAACTGACCGCGGATGGTGGGCAGACGCAGCACCCGGCAGGCGGAGTCGATCGCGGCGTCGGCGGCCTGTTCAGTGAGTCCTCGATGACGGGTCATGGCCTGGTCCCTTCTGCGGTGCGACGGTGGCGGAGCAGCTGGTCGTAGGCAGCGACCGACGGTGGTGGCCGGGTGTCGGCCGGCAGCTGCTGGGCGAGGCGGCGCTCGGTCAACGACACGACATTGCTCGCGGGCCGGGCCGGTTCGTCGACGGTGTGCGGGTGGTCGTCGGTCTCGGCGAACTTGCGAGCCTGCAGCGCGACCGCGTCCGCGGTCAACGCGCCGGCGCGCAGCGCAGCGGCCAGACCGGCGACGACATGTTCGTGCGGCATGTGCCGGTGCAGCAGCAGGGCCTCGATCAGAGCGCGGGTGCCGGCGGCGTCGCCGTGGGCCTTGCGGACCGCTTCCCACCAGGCGTCGTGCACCGGGGTGAACTTCCCGGCCGTGCGAGCCTGCTCGAGCGCGGTGGAACCGGGCAGGGCGCCGGGTTTACGCAACAGGGCCTCCAGGTAGTGGTCCAGATCCAGACGGCTGCCGCTCTTGGCCATCAGCCGCTCGTGCCGGGCAACCTCGGCGCGGCCGTCATAGATGACCAGGTGGGAGGCGTGCAGGTGGACCCGGACCTGCCGGCCGACCAGCCGCGCTGGCACGGAGTAACGGTTGGTGCGGACGGTGACCTGGCTGTAGCGGTCAACACGGGGACCCAGCCAGATGCCGGTCTCGAACGGCTCGTCCGGCAGCGGCACCGGCAGCGGCTGCTCGATCGCGAACAGCTCCCCGACGGTGTGGGCTCGGCTGCCGATGCGCCGGGCGTCGTCGGCGACGTCCCACCCGTCGACCATGGCGTTGAGCTGCTCGAACGACTCTACTTCGGGGACGGGGACGAGGTGGTTGCGGCGGAACCAGCCGATCTACCCCTCGACACCGCCCTTCTCGTGAGCTCCCTGCAAGCCCGGCTGGCAGTAGAAAGGATCGACGGCGAAATGAGAACGGAACGCCGTCCATCGGGCGGTTTCGACCCGCTGCCGGGAGAACCCGAGGACCTGGGCGACCGCCGCCCGCAGGTTGTCATAGCGGATCTTGCCGGTGGGAACACCGCCGAGCGTCGTGAACGCGTGGACGTGCCCCTCCAGGAATGCCTCCGACCCCTCCTGACGCAAAAATCTTGTGGACGGCCTTGCCCGAGAAGGAGAGCCGGAGCGAGAACAGCATGCAGGTCACCAGTTCACCGCGAAGGTTGATGGCGACCTCGCCGAAGTCGACCTCGGCTTCCGCGCCGGGCCGGTGGGTCTGCGGGAAGAACACGTTGACCGGTCCCCGCCCGGCCTCGACGCGGATCTCCGGCTTGCGCTCCGCGGCGTAGGCACGCACCACCGCATAAGACACGTCGTGCATGCCGTGCTCGGCGATCAGCCGGTCGTAGATCCGTTTGACGGTGTGCCGCTGCTTGCGGGGCGCGTCCAGGTCCGCGCGGAGGATGTCGTCGATGACAGGCTTGAACGCATCCAGCTTCGAGGGCCGCGGCGGCATCGACTTGCGCGGCGCCGGCCACGCCGATGTCAGCGCCGAACGGACCGTGCGACGGCTGACCTGATACTTGCGCGCGAGCGCCCGCACGGACAAGCCAGCGCGGGAGTCCCGCCGGATCGCCGCGAACAGGTCGACCTTCGACATCGGCGGCATCGGCGGGCTCCCGTCCAGACCAGCCGATACTCCCACCAGCTCATGTGGGACCGGAACTCACGAACATCGAAACCACCCGATCGAGGTGGGCCCAGAACTGACGGACAAACCGCAGGTCATCCGGCCCGATCTGGTGCAGTCGACTTTGTCCTTCGCCAACCAACTTTGTTCGTGTGCCAGCGAACTTTGTCCCACCGCGTGTTTCTGCCACTCATAGTTGTCCTTACGAAACGCGCCCTAATTCGGTTTACCTGGTCGCGGCCGCTCCTGATACTGGGCCGGTGGATCGAGGGTTTCCCGAGCGGGCCGCCGCGCTCATCGAATCGGCGGGGTACGGCGACGGCGACCGGGTCGTGGTCGGCCTGCGGCACGGGGACGCGCCGCCGGTGTACGTAAGCCACGGCGAGCCGTTCACGACGGCCTGCGTCGCGTCGGTGTCGAAGCAGATCACGGCCGCATGCGTGGCGCTGCTCGTGCGACAGGGGAAGCTCGACGTCGAGTCGGCGCTGGCCGAATGGATCCCCGAGCTTCCGGCGTGGGCGGCCACCGTCCGCGTGCGGCACCTGATTCACCACACCGGCGGACTGCCCGAGGCCGGCGAGTTCTTCGTGCTCAAGAAGGCCGGGCGGGACCGGACCGTCCCCGGCATGCTGGCCGAGCTGGGCGGGCACGAGACCCTGGAGAGCACGCCGGGAACCACGTTCAGCTACCGCAACCCCGGCTACACCTGCCTGTCGGTCATCGTCGAACGTATCGCCGGCGAGCCGTTCCCCGACTTCGCGCGCTCGCGCCTGTTCGAGCCGCTCGGCATGGCCGCCACCCGCTACTGGCCCGGCCCGGATCCGTTCCCGCCCGGCACCACGCCGACCGAGCTGGGCTCCCCGGCGCCGCTGTCGCTCGGCGACTGCGGCGTCTGGTCGACGGCGGCCGACCTGATGCGCTGGAACGAGGCACTGGCGAACGACGAGCTGGGCGTTTCCGGCCTGTTGCACACGGCGGGCCGGCTCGACGACGGCACGTCCATCCCGTACGGCTGGGGTGTCGACGTGCTGACCCGGGCCGGTTTCCCGCTCCACCGCCACGGCGGCTCGTGGGCGGGTCTGAGCGCCCAGATCGCCCGGTTGCCCGCGCAGCGTGCCAGTATGGTCGTGATCGCCCTGGATCATACGGAGGCCCGTACCCAGGAGCTGGCCGACAGTCTGATCGACGAGCTGGTCGCCTGCTGAGAAAGTCAGCCGCTCAACGGTTGATCAGCTCTGGGCGCGGCGGTCGACGGCCGCGTAGGACGCCGCGGCGGTGGCGGCCGAGACCGCGAGCACTGACGGCCAGGCGCCGATCTTCTTGGCGAGCGGGTTGTGCTGGCGCAACGAGGTTCCATCGCAGCCGCAGGTTCGCCGGATGGCGATCGCGACCTCGCGCGCCAGCTCGTGGATCGCGTGTCCGTCGCGGGACGGCAGGTCATACAGATTCTCGTAGTGAGAGTTCGGCACGACCATCACGTGGTCGTGATTCCTCGGCCACCATCGCGGCGAGACGAACGCGGTGGCCAACTCGTCGCGCCTCACGACGTCATGCTGCGAACAGGAGGCGGAGCAGTCCCACCCTAACTTCCGCACCCGGACCGGGGCACCGGGCGGACCGAGTTCACCCACCGGCCCGAGCCGCATCATGGTGGGGGTCCCGAACTGGCAAACACACAATCCCGTCGCCGACAGGCGGGACCAGAGCTCACAAACAAAAGGGCCCCATTCTCACCGACGGAGCCAGCTGTGACACCCGGTCGGAACGGGCATCCTTGGGCTTCCCTCTGGGCTCCACACCCGGCCATTACCAGCCGCGCACGCCAGAGGAGGGGACCGGTCCAGGACACTGACCGGAGTCACGTCTTCGACATCGAGTCGAACCTCCTATCGACGAAACTACTCAAAACGTGCGACATCGTGTCGCACTTACCAGCGGCATGTGAGGGCGCCGGTTTGCGGTGTCGGCAACTGACCCGGGCTTGCTAGGAGGCGGCCAGCAGGGCGGCGAGTCTGCTCCGCGGCGATGAACGGAAGACGTTCACGGGGTCTTCTTTGCGAGCAAAGCCCGTCGAGGTATCTCACGAGAGCGCCCTCCCATGTTGTCCTGACGGTGCCGCCCTGAACAATGGGCAGCGGCCCCGCCGTACAAGGAAAGGTTTTGATCATGGGTTGGAACACCTCGGTGCTTTTCCGTCAGGACGTGACGGCGGACGAGGCGGTGGACGAACTCGCCATCACAGATTTCAGCGGCGAACTGGTCGGAGCCGACCAGGCTACAAGCGCCCTCAAGCCCGACGCCCTCTATGCCGCCGAGTCGGGTGGCTGGGTGCAGGTCTGGAACCCGATGATGGATGTGGTCATGGGCTGGGAGCCGAGCGACCCGGCCGACGCTTTGGTGGTCTTCTTCAGCAGTGTTTCGAGCACATACGGCTTCACGCTGTTCACGAATGGCGAACGCACCCGGCATTACGTCTACGCCGATGGTGTGGCCGTCGAGGACGAAGGAACGCCACTGCCGGTCGAGGCCGAGATTGCCCTGCCGTCCTGGGGCCCGGACGAGGACTTCCTCTGGTCGATCATCACGGCAGTCACCGGTCTCCGGTACGACGAAAAGCTGCAGTACCGCGTCTACCCGGTGTGACGGCGTACGCGACGGGCTACCGAGCCGGGTCGATTTGTTGCGAGCCCTGCTCCGCGGCGCCTGAACCATGATCACCGCGACGGCGCGAGCTGACCGGTCCCGACGGCGTGCTGGAGCACCGGTTACGGCATCGGCAGAGGGCTGCGCGCAAGATCGGCGGCATGTGAGGACGCCAAGGCAGGCAGCGGCTCGGTTACTTGGATGGTGGTTCGGGAACACGCCGCCGGTTCCTTTCAGGCGACTCGACGCCTTCTTGCTGGAGCTGATTTGCGGGATGGTTTCAGCGTTCGTCACTTCCGGTCCCATCGGAGAATGCGCCGAGACGCAGCCGCGCCGCTACGTGGCTGGCGAACCATGAGAAGAAGTCGCTGTTCAGGCTCGAGTTCGCGCGGATTGCCTCGCGCCAATCGGGCTGCTCAAGTACGACGAGGTACCGCTGCACGATGCGGTCCCGCTGCTCGGTGGTACAGCCGCACTGGTGCGGAGGCTTGGCCACCAGATTGTGGGCGATCATCGCGGCATCGATGTATCGGTTCATTGTCGGTGGCTGCCGGGCGATGTGAGCAGCATGGGCGGCCAGCACGGCAGATGCTGGCGGGTAGTGCTCGAGGGTCATGCCCATGCCGGCGCAGTCCGCCATGGTCCTCAGTAGCCGACCGGTGTGATCGGCCAGGTCATCGCCGGCACCGGGGTCGGTGATCGCTTCGTGCAGGTGCGCTGTGGTGGCGACCTCGCCGGCGAAGTAGCCGTTGAGGTAGTCGCCGTCGCAGGCATGGCGCAGCAGCCATGGCCGCGAACTGGCGGCGCCTTGTCGGCATAGTGCTTCGACGACGTAGACCCGGCCCCAGCCGGCGACGCGGTCGGCGAGCCACATCAGCGCTTCTGCGCCTGCACGGCGGCGTTGCAACGCCTCGGCGGCCAACGGTCCGAAATGATCCGACAGCAGACCGATGGTTTGGATCAGCGGGATGTCTTCCTCGGCCCCATCGGTGGCCAGCAGCGCGAGTCCTACCGTGGCGGCCTTGCGATCCGTGCTGTGCCGCACCAACCACCGGCCGGTCTGCCGCGCTCTCTCGCGGTTCGCGCGCAGCGCTGCGGCACCGATGTGGTCGTTGCGATGGATCGGGACGTAGACATCGCCGAACGCGTCGACAAGTTCACTCGCCTGCGCGTCCGGTCGGCTGAAATGCCTGTCGAGGATGACAGCGACGTCGGCCCCGTGGAGTCGTTGATCCCTCACGCGCCGGTATGACGGCCGTGAGCGGTGACTCTCTTCGTCCGGATACGGCTCACCGTCGCGAGGTAGAACGCCGTCGGGATGTTGCTGGTGAAGACGCAGAGCGTGTTCGAACAGCGCGATCTGAGGTCCGAGCAGTTCAGGCTCGGTCGTCACGCTCACTGGTGGACGGAGGACTCGATTCTTCCGATCATGGCCGAGATGATTCCACCCTCGCGTGCCCGCCAGCAAGCGCAGCGGCCGCCGCAGTATCGCCAGCGCCGTCCGCCGCCCGGCGCCGCCCCGGGCGGCGGCCAAGGCGTCGACAGGGATCTCCCTCTACAGCGGCGAGCACCATGCTTCCTGACGATCTGAACAGCGGCCAGTCGCGCGTTATCGGCGGCAGTTCAGTGCATGGACTTCGATCGATCTGAGGCGCCTTTACAGTAGAATGTGCCGGTGATTAGCGTGTTGGCCTTCGATCTTGGCGGTGTG
>NZ_JBFBGU010000057.1:0-13907 GCF_040684855.1 Actinoplanes sp. NPDC089786 | reverse complement strand
GGCAACCTGGTCTCCGCCGTCGGCGCCGGCCTCAAAGCCTTCATGAACAATATCGGGTCGCATCTGAAGAAGGGTTTGATCGGCTGGCTGCTCGGCAGCATGGCCAACGCCGGGATCCAGCTCCCCGACAAGTTCGACCTGCGCGGCATCCTGTCCATGATCGCCTCCCTGCTCGGTTTGACCTGGGGAGCCATCCGCGGCCGGATCGTCCAGAAAGGCATCCCCGAACAGGCGATGACCGCGGTTGAGGCCGGGGTGCCGCTGATCGGCAAACTGCAGTCCGGGGGTATCGCCGGGGTCACCGAGGAGATCAAGGACCAGGTCGGCGACCTCAAAGAAAACCTGCTCGGCAAGATCAGCCAGTATCTGATCCCGACCGTGCTGATCGCCGGGATCACCTGGATCGTCTCGCTGTTGAACCCGGCCAGTGCGTTCATCAAGGCCTGCAAGATGATCATCGACATCGTCACGTTCATCATCGAACGCGGCGCCCAGATCATCGAATTCGTCAACGCCGTCCTCGACGCCGTCATCGCCATCGCCGGCGGCGGCGCGGGCGGCGTACCCGCATTGATTGAAGGCGCGTTGGCGAAGTCGATTCCGGTGTTGATCGGGGCGCTGGCCGCGATTCTGGGTATCGGCGGCATCGCCACCAAGGTCAAATCCTTCTTCCAGGCGTTGTCGAAGCCGGTGATGAAAGCGGTCGACTGGATCGTCAACAAGATCGTCGCCCTGGGCAAGAAGATCTGGGCCAAACTCAAGGCCAAGGCGAAAGGCAAGGGCAAGGACGGCAAGGACGCCGACCCCACCGATGTCCGGGGCGTTGCCAAGCAGGCCGCTCAGCGTGGCTGGGCGCTGGCCGGGCAGAAGACCGCGACCCAGGTTGTCAGCCGGGCCGAGCTCGAAGCCGCCCTCGCCCCGGCCGAGGGCGCGAAGAACGGCGTCCAGGTCAAGCTCGACGTCGTCGAGGCCGGGACGCACTGGCAGGTGCGCGCGACGGCCGGCCAGGGGACCAAGCGGGCCACGGCCGAGGAGGGCAAGGGCTGGATCGCCAAGGGTGAGGGCGGCGCCTCCTGGTATTCGGCCAAGGACCACAGCGCCTTCAACCGCTCGGTCATCGACGAGTCGTTCGCCCAGTTGCGCGGCGGGGACCAGGCCGAGGACGGTGACCTGCGGACCGCGTACGCGAAGAAGGCGGCCCTGGGCAAGAGCATCGCCGTCACCCAGCAGGGGCGCCTCGACTCCCGCGTCCGTGGCCTGAAGCTCACCATCGGCATGGAGCCGTTCACCGGTGTGGTGAAGGACAAGCAGATCAAGACCACCGTCGAGGTCACGCCGAACAGCCAGACCGAGCGGGGCGAGGTGCAGCTGGAGGGCGAGGCCTTCCCGTTCGAGGTCGGCCGGGCCGAGGTCCCGACGAAGATCACCCCGGTCGGGCGCGCGAACCAGTACCTCCGGCAGACCAGCGTGCCGTTCAAGGGCAAGGACCCGTCCACCGGCTTCGTCGTCAACATGGCGGCCCAGCCCGACGACGGGGTCACCGATCTGGCCACCCGCTACCTGGACGACGCCTGGACCGACCCGCGGACGCGTGATCTGGCGTCGAGCCGGACCGCGGTCGTCGCCGGCATCAACGTGTTCGAACGGCTGGCCCCGGAGGCCGACCAGGCGGCCCGCGAGAAGGTGACCGGCGCGGTCGGCAACGTCGCGAAGCGCGACAAGCTGCTAATGGCGATCTTCGGGTTCCTCTGGCGGCCCACCTGGGTCCGCAAGGCCGGCGGCGGCGCGGTGCCCTGGGCCGAGGTCCGCCGGGCATACGGGAAACTGACCGAGAAGGCCGATCGGGACAAGGCGGTGGAGAGCGAGTCGAACTGGCGCGAGGGCAAGAAGCTGCCGTACGGCCTCTTCCGCGAGACGGTGCTCGGGTCGAGCTACACGCGGCGGGCGGTTGACCTGCTGTCCATGGCCAACCACAACGTGCACGTCCTGAGCCAGGACGCGGACGGCGGAGTGGTCACCGCGGGACCGAGCCCGATGGGCGTGCTCACGGCGTACACGGAGATTCTCACCGCGATCGGCCAGCATCCCCTGCTGACCATCGGCGGGTACACGTTCGAGGGTTTCGACTGGACCGAGGGCGGCAGCTCGCGCCGGGCCCAGCTGACCGTGCTGGCCAACCAGCTCGACCGGGCGGTGCGGGTCGCGGTCGCCAAGACCCGGCCGCGGATGCTCTACCCGACCGAGCCGAACATGCTGATCCGGGCCTGGACCGAGGACAAGAAGGGCATCTTCCAGGACCCGGCGTTGATGGACCGGCTGCAGAACGAGCAGGGCGGTACGTACGGCGTCGGCGCCGCCGAGGGCCGCAACCTGCGGGACAACCTGACCGGGCAGATCGCGAACGACTCGGTGGCCTACGAGCCGGGAACCTCGACCACCACGAGCCCGGCCCCGGACGTCGAGGGCCGGAACCTCACCGTGGACGACGCCGCCGTCCGCCGCGCACGAGCTTCCGGACGGCACGACGCGTACGCATTGATCCTGCAGTCGCAGTCGTACATGAGCTCCAAGCGTCTCGCCATGGAGATGAGCAAGTCCGAGGCAGGCACGACGGGCGCGGCCCAACGGGCCCTCGAGAGCGTCTACGCCCATGTCGACACGGTCGTGGTCGAGATGGTGAACAACCCGGAGCTCGCCGGGACGGACGCCTTCCGTGCGAAGCTGGCTGCGATCGACGCGAGGGTCGGCGAACTGGTCGTCCGCAGCCGTTACTCGGAAACCCTTCTCACCCAGGCCAAGGCCATCGCCCACGACATCATCGCCGCGCTGACCGCCGAGGAGTTCAAAGGCACCTGGGCCAGACTCAGCGAGCTCCTCAAGGAAGTTCCCGCCGAATCGGAAGGTGACCAGGCATGACCCCCTACGCCGCCATGGCCGCACAGGCCCAGGCGTTGTACGACCAGGGCCGTTCCGCCCAGGACGCGCTCCGCGAGTGCTACGGAGTCGCCTTCCCCGGCGAGATCTTCGCGATCGCCGCCTCGGGATTCGAGGAACGCGGGTCCACAGCCGAGCTGACCGACCGGCCGTGGCGGCTCCTGACCCGGCCGGTCCCGCCGGCGCCGACCGGGACGGACAAGATCGAGGAGGCGGTCGTACGCCTCGATCCCGACCTGATACCGCTGGCCTTTCTTACCGACGATGCCAGGCACGGCGACGCGCTGGTGTGTTACCGCGTCACCGATCTCACCGCCGGCGCCACCACGGTCTACGGCCTTCCGGGCGTGCTCTGGAGTGTCCCGGAAAGGCTGCCCGACGAGACCCGGCGGCTCGGCGACTCGCTCCTGGCCGTCCTGTCCGAGTATTTCACCGACGCCTACAACCGCCTCGAGCAGGAGTCGAACCGGCCCAGCAACCGGGGCACCGGCGCGATCGACAACGACACCCTCGACGAGGCCCGCTCCCTCGTGGACCTCATCGAGAGCCTCAAGCGGCAGTTGATCTTCGGCCTGAAGGAACCGGAAACGCCGGCGGGCTAGTCGCCGACCGCGGTGAAGAGGGCGGCCTTCTCGGCGTTGGACAGGTGCCGGAAGCCGCCCGGGCGCAGGTCGCCGAGGCGGATCGGGCCGACCGCCGTGCGGATCAGGCGCAGCACCGGGTGGCCGACCTCGTCCATCATCCGCCGGACGATGTGCTTGCGGCCCTCGTGCAGGACGACCTCGATCTGGGCCACCTTGCCGAGCGTGTCGACCAGCCGGAAGCTGTCGACCTTGGCCGGGCCGTCGTCGAGCATCACGCCGGACTGGAGGCTGCGGCCGACCGAGCGCGGCAGCGGCCCCTGCACCTCGGCCAGGTAGGTCTTCGCCACCTCGTACGACGGGTGCATCAGCTTGTGGGCCAGCTGGCCGTCGTTGGTGAGCAGCAGCAGCCCCTCGCTGTCGGCGTCGAGCCGGCCCACGTGGTAGATGCGCTGCTCGAAGGTGTCGAGGAAGTCGGCCAGCTCGGTGCGGCCCTTCTCGTCGTCCATCGACGCGACCACGCCACGCGGCTTGTTCATGGCGATGTAGACCATCTTGGTGTTGGTCACCACCCGCTGGCCGTCGACGTGGATCTCGGCGGTGGACGGGTCGACCTTGTCGCCGAGCTTGGCCACCCGGCCGTTGACGGTGACGCGGCGCCGGAAGATCAGGTCTTCGCAGGCGCGGCGGGAACCGACGCCGGCAAGGGCGAGCACCTTCTGCAGACGCTCAGCGGTGGCCGGATCAGCCTGAGGCATCGATTACTTCTTCCACATCGTCGGGCAGGAACGGCGCCAGCGGGGGAAGCTGGTCGACCGAGTTGAGGCCCAGCTTCTCGAGGAACAGCGTCGTTGTGCGGTACAGGTGGGCCCCGGTTTCGGGCTCGGTGCCGCATTCCTCGATCAGGCCGCGCGTAGCAAGCGTACGCATCACGCCGTCACAGTTCACACCCCGGATGGCTGAGATCCGCGACCTGGTCACCGGCTGCTTGTACGCGACCACGGCGAGCGTTTCCAACGCGGCCTGGGTGAGCCGGACGGACTGCCCGTCGAGCACGAACCGTTCCACATACGCCGCGTATTCCGGCCGGGTGTAGAGCCGCCAGCCACCGGCCGCCCGCCGCAGGTCGAACCCGTGCCCCGCGGCCGTGTACCTCGCCGAGATGTCCTCGAGCATCGTGCCGATCCGCTCGACCGGCTCCTCGACGATCTGCGCGAGCTGCAACTCGGCCACCGGCTCGTCCACGACCAGCAGAATCGCCTCGAGCGCGGCCCGCAGTTCGCCGTCCTCCATCGGGACGACCTCGACCGGCTCCTCGGCCGGCTCGGGCTCAGGGTCTTTCTTGCGCTTTCTCCTGGGTACGGCCTGAGCCGGGATCGCCGCGGCCACGGCGGCTTCCGGCTCCCCCGGCGGCTCCCCGGCCGGCGGCTCCTCGATCGCCGGCTCCTCGATCGCCGGCTCTTCGGCGAACTTCAGGTCGACCTCGGTGTCGTCGCTCACATCGACGGCGTCGGGCACCTCGACCTCGGGGCCGGTCAACACGCCGGGCTCGTCGACCGGCTCGGCCGCCCCGGCCGGCTCGTCGACCGTGCCCGGCTCGTCGGTCTCCGCCGCGATCGGAGCCACCTCGCCCGGCTCACCGTCGTCCTCGCCCTCCGCAGCCTCGCCCACGTCCACCTCCGGCTCGCCCTCTTCGGACAAATCCGAAGAGTCGGACGTGGGGGTGGGGTCGGCAACGCCCTCGGCCTCGGCTTCGACGTCGTCGGCGGCATCGGCTTCGTCGGCGGCGTCGGCTTCGTCGGCGGCGTCGGCTTCGTCGGCGGCGTCGGCTTCCGCGTCGTCGACGTCGGCTTCCGCGTCGGACTCGGCCGCGGCCTGGAAGTCGCGGTCGGGTTCGCGAGGGGACCGTTCCCAGGGCGGCACCCAGGACGCCGCCTGCGCGGCCAGGGAGTCGGGGCGATCGTCGGTCACGGTGTCTCCTCGTCGGTGTCGTGCAGGCCGTCGTGCTCGTCGTCATCGGGTTCGTCCGCTTCGGGCGTACCCAACGCGGCTATGTCTTCGTCTGTGACCCCTTCGGCTGCGGGTGGTGGCGGTTCGTCCGGCACCGGCGTGCCCTCGTAGTCGTCGATCTCCAGCTCGGCCGCGTCGTCCTCGCCGCCGATCCAGCGGACCGTGAGCTCGTCGAGCGACACCGGCTGCTCGAAGTCGATCAGGCCCTCGCGGTAGAGCTCGAGCAGGGCCAGGAAGCGGGCCACCACCTCGAGCGTGTTCTCGCAGTCGGCGACCAGCAGGCTGAACGTGGCGCTGCCGGCCCGGCGCATCCGGTCGCGCAGCAGCGTGGCGTGCTCGCGGACGCTGACCCGCACCTGGTGGATGTGCGCGATCGACACCTCGGGCGGGCCCGGCTTGGGCTGGAACTGTTTGAGCGCGAGCTTGAAGAGCCGCTCCGGCCCGATGCCCAGGACCAGGTCGGGCAGCGCCTCGGCGTACCTGGGCTCCATCGCGACCGCGCGGGGCCACCGTCGCGCGCCGGTTCCTTCCAGCTCCTCGATGTGGAGCGCGGCCTCCTTGAACGCCTTGTACTGCAGCAGCCGGGCGAACAGCAGGTCACGCGCCTCCAGCAGTGCCAGGTCTTCCTCGTCCTCGACCTCGGCGGCGGGCAGCAGGCGGGCCGCCTTCAGGTCGAGCAGGGTGGCCGCGACCAGCAGGAACTCGCTGACCTCGCCGAGGTCCCAGTCGTCGCCCATGGCCCGGATGTAGCCGATGAAGTCGTCGGTGACCTGGTGGAGTGCGACCTCGGTGATCTCCAGCTTGTGTTTGCCGATGAGCTGGAGCAGCAGGTCGAACGGCCCGGTGAAGTTGTCGAGCCGCACGAGGAACTTGCCCGAATCCGCTTCGGGAACCACCTCGGGAACTGCGGCGACGGGATCAGAAGGCACGTGCTGACCGTAGACCACCGGCTCGATGACCGTTTCAAGGCTCATCCCTACCCCCACAGCGCGAGAAACACCGTCCCGAGGAGATCAACTGGGAACATGAGCAACGGGTAACTCAACGGGAAGAAGCTGGCCGCGATCAGCACCACGACGCCGATGTTCTTCTCCTGGAACCAGAGCCGGTAGCTCTGCATGCCGGCGCCCGGCCGGCGCTGCGCCGACCAGAGCAGGCCGAAGCCGTCCAGCGGCGGGATCGGCACCAGCGAGAGCAGCCCGAAGGCGAGCAGGCTGCCCGCGATGCCCAGAATGAACTGAACGCCCCACCCGGCGAAGAACTGACCGCGCAGGATGCCTGACAAGGACACGCCGAGCAGGTCGAAGGCCGAGGGGAAGAGCAGCCGGTTGGCCAGGAAGAAGACCTGCGCGGCGAGAACGGTGGCGATCGGGCCGGCCGCGAACACCAGCGCCGCCCGGCCCCGGCCCGCGTGCCGCGGCACCTCGTCGACGTCGATGATCTTGCCCCAGCCGGCGCCGCCGACCGCCGCGGCGACCGCGCCGAACGGGTCGACGTCCTCGCGCAACCGTGGCGAGAGCGACTCGCGCCGCTCCACCAGGCGCAGCGCGCGGGCGGTGAGGCGGATGGCGAAGGCCCGCACCAGCAGCGCGAGCAGGAATCCGATGAGCAGACCGGCGAAGGTCACCGGCTGGCCGAGCGCGAAGAGCACTACCGTTCGGAGTTGGCGGCGATCAGCTCGCGGGCGAGCTGGCGGTAGTTGCGGGCGCCGGAGGACGCCGGGTCGAGCGAGGTGATCGGCGAGCCGGCCACCGTACTCTCCGGGAACTTGACCGTCTTGGTGATCACGGTCTGGTACACCTTGTCGCCGAACGCCTCGACCACGCGCTGCAGCACCTGGCGGCAGTGGGTGGTGCGGCTGTCGTACATGGTGGCCAGGATGCCCTCGAGCTCGAGGTCGAAGTTGAGCCGCTCGCGCACCTTGTCGATGGTGTCCAGCAGCAGGGCCACGCCGCGGAGCGAGAAGAACTCACACTCCAGCGGGATGAGCACGCCGTGGGCCACGGTCAGCGCGTTGATCGCCAGCAGGCCCAGCGAGGGCTGGCAGTCGATCAGGATGAAGTCGTACTCCTTGCGGACCCGCTTGAGCACCCGGGCCAGCGCCATCTCGCGGGCGACCTCGTTGACCAGCTGGATCTCGGCCGCGGAGAGGTCGATGTTGGCGGGCAGCAGGTGAAGGCCGGCGACGTCGGTCTTGATGATTACGTCTTCGGCGGTCACGTCGTCCTGCATCAGCAGGTTGTAGATGCTCAGGTCGAGATTGTGGGGATTCACACCCAGCCCGACCGAGCAGGCGCCCTGCGGGTCGAAGTCGACCAGCAGCACCTTGCGGCCGTACTCGGCCAGCGCCGCGCCCAGGTTGATGGTGGTCGTGGTCTTGCCGACGCCACCCTTCTGGTTCGCCAGCGCGATGATCCGGGCCGGGCCGTGACGATCGGTGGGCATCGGCTCGGGGATCGGGCGACGCACCGTATACGCCGTCGGGTCGGCCGGGCCCAGGTCGGCGCCGAGGTCCATGGAGCTCTGCTGCTCTCGGAGCGCCGAGGTCCAGGCCTCCGCCTGATCCGTGCCGCCTGACATTTCGCCCCCTCCCGACCCGCTCGCCGATGCCCGACTGTACGCCACCGACCGCGCGTGCTGAGGGTCAGTCATCGGCGTGTCGCGCATGGGTCGTGCTACGTCTGCACATGGCTCAACGAGCGCGCGGGTGCGAGGTGGCGTACACCTCACGAAGGCGGTCCACGGTGACCAGCGTGTAGACCTGCGTCGTGGTGACCGAGGCGTGCCCGAGCAACTCCTGCACGACGCGGACGTCGGCGCCGCCATCGAGCAGATGCGTGGCGTACGAGTGGCGCAGTGTGTGCGGCGACACCGCGTGCGCGCCCTCGGTGGGCAGGCCGGCGGCGGCCGCGGCCCGGTGCAGGATCGTCCAGGCGCTCTGCCGCGACAGCACGCCGCCACGGGCGTTGAGGAAGACCTTGGGCGTGCCCTTGCCGCTGGCCGCCAGGAGCGGGCGCGCGCGTACCAGATAGGCGTCGAGCGCGGCCCGCGCGTAGCGGCCGAGCGGGACGAACCGGGTCTTTCCCCCCTTGCCGTGCAGCGTGACGGCGTCGTCGGCCAGGTCGTCGACGTCCAGCCCGACCGCCTCGGAGATCCGCGCGCCGGTGCCGTAGAGGAACTCCAGCAGCGCCCGGTCGCGCAGCACCAGCCCGTCGTCGCCGGCCGGGGCCGCCAGCAGGCGCTCGACCTGATCGAGGTCGAGCGCCTTGGGCAGGCGTTTCGGCGGCGCCGGCGGGCGTACGTCACGGCTCACATCCACCGCGACCAGCCCTTCCCGGGCGGCGAACCGGTGCAGCCCGCGCACCGCGCTCATCGCCCGGGCCGCCGACGACGCCGACAGCGGCGGGTGATCGTCGTCGCCGGTCCTCAGCACGGCCAGATACGTGGCGACGTCCTTCGCCGTCATCTCCTGGATGTTGATCTTGGCGTGACGGGTGTAACGATCAAGATCCCGCTGGTACGAGGACAGCGTGTTCCGGCTCAGGCCGCGCTCGACGCTGAGGTGGTCGAGATACGTCCGGACGACCTTAGTTAAGGGCGTCATTCAGGCTCAGCGTGGCCATGCCGTGCGCCTCGGCGACCGGACCGTACGTGACGTGGCCGTCATGGGTGTTCAGGCCCAGGGCGAGCGCCGGGTCGTGCCGGACGGCGTCGCGCCAGCCGCGGTTGGCCAGCTCGAGCGCGTACGGCAGGGTGACGTTGGTCAGCGCGTACGTGCTCGTGTGCGGCACCGCGCCCGGCATGTTGGCCACGCAGTAGAACATCGAGTTGTGCACCTGGTAGACCGGGTTCGCGTGGGTGGTCGGCCGCGAGTCCTCGAAGCAGCCGCCCTGGTCGATCGAGATGTCCACCAGCACGCTGCCCGGCTTCATCCGCGACACCAGCTCGTTCGGCACCAGGTTCGGGGCCTTCGCGCCCGGCACCAGCACCGCGCCGATGACCAGGTCGGCGTCGAGCACCGCCTTCTCGATCTCGTAGGCGTTGGAGGCGATCGTCTGCAGGTGGCCGCGGTAGTCGGCGTCGGCGGCCCGGAGGCGGGCGATGTTCTTGTCCAGGACCAGCACCTCGGCCTGCATGCCGAGGGCGATCGCGGCGGCGTTCATGCCGGACACCCCGGCGCCGATCACCACGGTCTTGGCCGCGTACACGCCCGGCACGCCACCCATCAGCACGCCGCGGCCGCCGCCCGACCGCATCAGGTGATAGGCCCCGACCTGGGGCGCGAGCCGGCCGGCGACCTCGGACATCGGCGCGAGCAGCGGCAGCGACCGGTCCGGCAGCTCGACCGTCTCGTACGCGATGCCGGTGACCTTGCGGTCGATCAGCGCGTCGGTGCACTCCTTGGAGGCGGCCAGATGGAGGTAGGTGAACAGCACCTGACCGGCGCGCATGCGCGGGTACTCCTCGGCGATCGGCTCCTTGACCTTCAGAATCAGGTCGGCCGTGCCCCACACGTCGTCCGCGGTGGCCACGATGGTGGCGCCCGCCGACACGTAGTCGTCGTCGGTGATCGAAGAGCCGTTGCCGGCGCCCGTCTGCACGTAGACCTCGTGCCCCGCACGGGCGAACTCGAACACGCCGGCCGGGGTGATCGCCACCCGGAACTCGTTGTTCTTGACCTCGCTGGGAATGCCGACCTTCACGGCCTCTACCGTCCTCTCCACGCGCGCCGGGCGCCGTTGCCCACCGACGACCCCGAGGTTAGCTTCCCAGTGCCGCATTCAGGTTTCCGCCGAACGGCGCGAAGATCACTTCCTCGCTGCCCGTTTGTCCCCCTCTACGCGCGGCTCTTACTTGCGGGCGACCCCGCCCCAGATGGCCACCTCGCGGCGTGGGGGGATTTCGGCGCCTTCGTCCGGTCGCCACTCGGTGACCGGCACGATGCCCGGCTCCTCCAGGGTCATCCCCTCGAAGATCTCGGCGAATTCGTCCCGCGACCGCGTCCAGACGTCGGAGCGCCCCGCCGCCCGCATCTCGGCATGCGCCGCGCGCATCTCCGCGGGTGCGAAATCGATGGTCGCGTGGGTCGCGGTCAGGTAACTGCCGGCCGGAAGACCAGCCATGATCTTCTGTACGAGCGGAAGCGCGGCGCCGTCCCCCGGAATGAAATGCAGGACCGCCACCAGCATCACGGCCACCGGCTGGTCGAGGTCGAGCGTGCTCCGCGCCTCGGCCAGGATCTGCTCCGGATCGCGCAGATCGGCCTCGAGATAACTGGTCCGCCCCGCCTTGGAAGACGTCAGCAGCGCCCGCGCGTGGGTCATGACCAGCGGATCGTTGTCCACGTAGACCACCCGGGCATCCGGCGCGACCCGCTGCGCGACCTCATGGGTGTTGTCCGCGGTCGGCAACCCCGTGCCGATGTCCAGGAACTGTCGCAGCCCTCGCTCGGCGGCCAGGAACCGCACGGCCCGCTGAAGCATGGCCCGGTTGGCCCGGGCCGCGGTCCGGACCGCCGGGAATTTCCGGACGAACTCGTCGCCCGACTCACGGTCGGCGGCGAAGTTGTCCTTGCCGCCCAGCCAGTAGTTGTATCGCCGCGCCGGATGGGCGACCGACGCGTCGATCCCGAGTTGTGGCCCCTCTACCCCATCCGTCACACCGTCCACCATAAAGAGCGGGATCGATGCCCTTCCCCCGCGCCGTCACGATGTCGTCAAAATCACCCACTGCCCATGCAACATGGCAGGTCAGCTGTGCAGCTCGGCCAGTTTGAGCTCGACCGCCCGCCGGGTGACGATCATCCCCAGCTCCGTGAGCCGGCCGGTGACCTCGTCCACGGCGGCGGCGGCGGCCAGGTCGACCGTACCCAGATCGACCGTCACCCGCGTGCCCCGCAGCTTCTCCGACCGGGCGACGACGGTGTCGACCGACGCGTCCGGCCGGATGGCGCGGACCTGGTCGGTGAACGCGTCGTCGGCGATCGCGCCGACCAGGACGCCGATGGCCGCGTACCGGCCGCGCGGCTCGGGCTCGGCCGGGCGGAGCGGACTCCACGTGCTGTCGTAGCCGTTGTACGTCGCCGGTCTCAGCGCCGGCTCCACCTCGCCGTCGCCGGCCGGGTCGCCGGTCAGCGTGACGCGCCAGGCCTCGGGAAACCGGTCCTCCCAGTCATCGGCGTCCGGGTAGTCGCTGTAGTACAGGCTGCGGAACGGTTCGATCGACCATTTCCGTACGGTGAGCGGCAGGCTCACCGCGTCGGCCAGACCCTGCGTGAACTCGGGGTCGCCGTCGACCACCCGGCCGACGTTGGCCCGCCTGACCTCCACGACCGCGACACCGTCGCCCTGATCGAAGCGGTTGAGCCACACATAGAAATTCGCCACTTGTCCTCCGCAACGGCCGCCGGACTCACGGATCGTCCGGTCCCTTGAACAACGGCCCGACCTCGGGCTTGTACTTGACGCCACCGGACTGCTTGGCGGAGTTGCACGGCCCGCACAGCACTTCCAGGTTCGACTCCAGGTTGTACCACTGACCGCGCTTCCCCTGGTGCGTGTTGCTCCCGGTGCTGCCGCCGTGCCCCGGGGCGTTCCAGTGTGAAGCCACCGGTGTCATGTGATCCAGCGACGCGGCGGCGGCCGGCGCGATGTGCGCGGCCCGGCCTCCCCCGCCCTTGCAGTAGAAGAAGTTGTCGTCGTCGTAGCCGGTCTGGTCCTTCAGCCCCGGGTGCCGCTTCTTCGCGTCGATCAGCAGCGGCAGGTCGCGGCCGAGGACGGCACGCTCGGTCGCCGCGGTGAAGCCCGGATAGAACGTCGTCCGGATGTCCTTCGCGTACTCGTTCTTCAGACGTCCGTCCACGGCGTACTTGGACGGGTGCTTGAGCAGGTCCGCCGTCTCGTACCCGTGCTCCATCGCGGCCGCGAGCAACTTCTCGGCGATCTCGTTGATCTGGAACGCGACGTGCTTCTCCTCGGCCTCGGTCCAGCCGCTGCCGTCGGCCAGCCGGTCGCCGATCTTCTCCAGATCCTGCTTCCAGCCCTGGAACCGCTGCCGCATGGCGTTGCAGGCCGCGTCGCCCGACCGCTTCTGCTCCTCGGCGATGCCGTGGTTGAGCTTCACCACGATCCGGTCCCGGTCCGCCTTCAGCTTGTCGACCTTGAGACTCCCCTTCGGGGGCCCGGTGAGACTCTTGTAGCCCTCGGCCAGAACGCGTTCACGCTCGGCGGCACTCTTCGGGATCAACATCCGAAGCATCGACGTGTACGCGTTCCCGCCGGTCGCCTGGGCATGGCTGAGCACCGCCCGCGACTGCACCGTACTGAGCGACGCGAGAATCTCGGCGTGCGCGCCCTTCGCGTCGAACGCCTTGGTCTTGCTGTCGGCCCGCGCCGTCTGCACGTGGACACCCCAGGTGGCCGACGCGTCGTCCTCCGGGGTGATGGTCGCCTTCGGATACCTGCCACGCACGGGCGTGAGCGCGGCGTCGACCTCGCCCCGCTCGAACGGGCCGCGTCCTAGCCGCTCGACGGCTGATTTCGCGTCCATCGAGATCGCCTTGGCGTCCGGTTTCCCGTCCGGGCCGGTCTTGCCGTCCTTGCCCTTGCCTTTCGCCTTGGCCTTGAGTTTGGCCCAGATCTTCTTGCCCAGGGCGACGATCTTGTTGACGATCCAGTCGACCGCTTTCATCACCGGCTTCGACAACGCCTGGAAGAAGGATTTGACCTTGGTGGCGATGCCGCCGATACCCAGAATCGCGGCCAGCGCCCCGATCAACACCGGAATCGACTTCGCCAACGCCCCTTCAATAAGCGCGGGTACGCCACCCGCTCCACCACCGGCGATGGCGATCACGGCGTCGAGGACGGCGTTGACGAATTCGATGATCTGGGCGCCGCGGTCGATGATGAACGTGACGATGTCGATGATCATCTTGCAGGCCTTGATGAACGCGGACGCCGGGTTCAACAGGGAGACGATCCAGGTGATCCCGGCGATCAGCACGGTCGGGATCAGATACTGGCTGATCTTGCCGAGCAGGTTTTCTTTCAGGTCACCGACCTGGTCCTTGATCTCCTCGGTGACCCCGGCGATACCCCCGGACTGCAGTTTCCCGATCAGCGGCACCCCGGCCTCAACCGCGGTCATCGCCTGTTCGGGGATGCCCTTCTGGACGATCCGGCCGCGGATGGCTCCCCAGGTCAAACCGAGCAGGGAGGCGATCATGGACAGGATGCCGCGCAGGTCGAACTTGTCGGGAAGCTGGATCCCGGCGTTGGCCATGCTCCCGAGCAGCCAGCCGATCAAACCCTTCTTCAGATGCGACCCGATATTGTTCATGAAGGCTTTGAGGCCGGCGCCGACGGCGGAGACCAGGTTGCC
>NZ_JBFBGU010000056.1:0-14052 GCF_040684855.1 Actinoplanes sp. NPDC089786 | reverse complement strand
GAACTACGTCATCCATCCTGGACCGATCCCAGAAACCCTACGAGACCAGACAATCAACCTCGAACCGACCAGCTAATTCATCGTCAGGCCCTAAGGGCCCGCGTTGATTGGCTCGGGCGTTGATGCAGCCACTTCGACCATATCGGCGGCACCGGCGGTGGTGTAACCCACGGTGGCAGAGGCGATCGTGCTTTGCGTGGGGGCTGTGGCGGTGAAGACGTGCGTCCACTCGACAGAGTCGAGCGTGTCGGTGCCGTCCGGGCGGGCCAGAGTGGCTCGGAACTGATGACTACCGGTCGCCTTGTAAGACAGGAATCCCACACATCCCGTGTGGTCAGGCTCCGGGCTGCCGGTCGTTCGCCAGGTCCGCTCGCCTGCAGGGCTGCAAGTGACAACGACGGAGTTCGCGGTGACGTCGATGACCTTGACGATGTGGGCTTGGTCGTGGCGTCCCATGGTCTGTACACCGACGGTTCCCGGCGTTGCGACCCCCGGATTCTGCGGGCTGAGCAGGGATTCCACCAACCAAGAGATCTTGATCTGCCCGATCTGGCCGGCGGCGTCGGTCGCGGTGATGATGGCCTCCGCCCATCGCCCGCTGCCGTACTGGTTGGGTTCGACCGGCGCATGGGTGCCCGAAATGGCGCCGGTGTTCGCGTCGATCGTGAGGCCGGTGGGCAGGTCGGTGGCGGTCCAGAGGTATGGGGCGGCGCCGGCCTTCGCGGTGGGCTGCAGCAGGATGTGATCGCCTTCGACGTCGATGCGTGAGTCGCCGTCCGGCACGGTTACTTCGACGGGGTCGACCACCCTCCAGCGAAGAGTCTTGAGGACGCTTCGGGTGCCGTCAGTGAGGAACACCGTGATGGTGTTGCTTTCCTCGACGTTGCGAGGGGTACCCGAGATCAGACCGGTCGCGGTGTCCAGCTCGAGTCCTGCAGGCAGCGGAACTCTCCAGCTCTCCCAGGAGTACAGCGCCCACTTGTAGCTGCCCTGGCCTCCGCTGGCAGCCAGCTGCAGAGAAACCGGCTGGCCACGCTTCCAGGTGACATCCTCCGGTACTTCGCACACCAGCTCCTGCAAGACGGACCAGGTCGCAGTGCCGGTGGCGGAGCTGCTCGCGCTGTCGGTCATGGTGATCTGCGTCGAGAAGGAACCAAGGGTGGTTGGCGTGCCGGAGACCAGCCCGGTGGCCGCGTCGATGGACAGCCCGGAGGGAAGCCCGGTAGCGGACCACTTGTAACCGCCGGTGCCGGTACCGGATCCCATCCACGACGCCATCTGCTGCGAGATGGGGGTGTTGAGAGCGCTGGTGAGCACGGGCGGAAGGTTCAGCGCGACGGGAGTACCGATCTTCCACGTGAACGCCACCGTGCCGGCGGGAACCTTGTCAGCATCAGTAGCCGTCACCGTCGGTACCCACGTGCCAGCCTCGGTCGGCTTTCCGGAGATCACCCCGCTGGCGGGGTTGATCGATAGACCCGTAGGTAGATCGGTCGCGGACCACGTGTACGGTCCGGTGCCGCCGGTGCCGGTCATCGCGCGCGACACGACGGTGTCAACCGTCGAGGCCTGTTGCGCCGGCTCGGCAATCGTGAACCGGGCCGCGTTACCGCGGACCTCAATCTCGTCGATCATGCTCCAGGCGGTGCCACCGTCGACGCTCACCTTCACGTAGCGGGCGGCCTTGCCCACGTTGATGGCCCGGTAGGTCTTGACCTGATCGGCGGACGAGACCGCCGGCCGCGCGATCGCGGCCATCGGCGTGTAGGTGCGCCCGTCGGCCGAGGTTGCATACGTGACCGTGTTAGGCAGCTGCACGGCGCCGGACTGGATCTGCAGCCAGCTGCTGTTGAGCTCGGCTACCGGCCGGACGCTGCCCAGGTCCACGACGAACGCGTAGGAGCCGGCCTTGTTGCGGCCTTGCCAGGCCGTGCTGTCCTGGGCCTGGCCGTGTACTCCGTCGGTCAGTGCGGTGCCGCTGTCCGAGTGATCGGCGGCCGCGCTGACGGTGCTGGTGTAAAGGCAGCCCGGCGCGCCGGCGGCCTTGTCACACCGTGCGTAGTCGTAGGCGGTGGCCGGCAATGCGCTGGTCGCTGCGGTTGCAGCGGAACTGCGTGCGCCTTCCAGGTTGTTCCCGGCAGTGGCGCTGACCTGGTAGCGGTAGCTGGTGGAACCCTCGAGCTGGCGGTCGGCGAACCGTACCCCGTTGACCGGCGCGCTCGGCGGCGCGGTGGCAACCAGGTCACCGTCACGGTAGATCTTGTAACCGGACGCGCCGCGTACGTCCTGCCACGACAGGTTCACCGTTTGCGCGTCGGCCGCGGTGGCGGTCACCCCAGCCGGTACGCCAGTGGTGTTCCAGGTGATGCTGGCGCGGGCAGTGCGCCCGACGCTGTCGGTGACCGTGACGGTGCTGGCCACCGTGCCGGCCGTGGTAGCAGCGCCAGACACAACGCCCTGGCCCGCGTCCAGTGTCAGCCCGTCAGGAAGCTGGTCGACCATCCACGTGTAGGGCGCGGCGCCTCCCCCGGCCTGCAGGGCAAGCGTGGTAGCAGCCCCGATGGTGAGGCTCTGCGGGCCGGGATCGCCGACCGTGACCGGCACCGTCACCACCCAATCGACCGGGACGCTGGCGGTACGGCCGGCCGCGTCGGTCACCGTCACGGTTGCCGTGACCGAGCTAGCGGTTACCGGCGTGCCGGTGATCACTCCCGTAGCAGCGTCCAGGGTCAGCCAACCGGGTAGTCCGGTGGCGGCCCAGCGGTACGGGGCGCTGCCGCCGGCCGCGGTGAGGCTGAGCGTCGTCGGCGTGCCCACGGTGGCCTGCTGGGCGGCGGGCCTATTCGCTGTCAACGGCGGAGCGACCACCCAGGTGAATGTCTTGGCTCCGGTGCGGCCGTTGGCGTCGCGGACGGAGACCGCCACCGACGAGGTACCCGCCGTGGTGGGGGTGCCAGAGATGACGCCGTCGCTGCTCATGATCAGGTTTGCGGGAAGCCCGGTGGCCGACCATGTGAAGGGAGCTGTTCCGTCGCTTGTGGTCAGGGTGCTGGAGACGGCGACGCCGGTGGTGCTGTTCTGCCCGCCCATGGCTGAGCCGATGATCGTGAGAGGGTTCGCCAGCAGCTTGATGGCGAAGTGCGCCGTTTGCTCGGACCAGTTACCGGCGTCGTCCTTTGCACGCAGGTGGAAGTACCAGGTTCCTGCCTGGCTGCCGGGGATGACAATCCGGGTCGGCGGGTCCGGGCTCTTCGTCGTCTGCGCGCCGGTCGGTGTGGTGCCCTGGCTCTGGTCGAGCGCGTACGCCCATTCGGCGATGCCGGACTGTTTCGGGCCTTCGACAGGAGCCTTCCAGGTCAGCAAGACTTCGCGGCTGGGGTAGCTGACCGTCGGGTCGGGGTGCGTCGACGATGTGATGTCAGTCGCGGGCCCGGGCTTGGTGCCGTCGAACAGAATCTGGAACTTGTACTCGGTGCGGTTGCCGGCGTTGTCGATCGCGGCGGCGTGAACCCAGTTCACGCCGTCCTGGAGCAGCGCCGGTGTGACCGTGATCGTGGGGGCCGCAACTTGGTGCGTGATGGTGCCCGGCGCTTTGTTGCTTTCCGACTGGTCGGTGGAGATGGCCCAGCCCTTGATGCCGCTACCGGCTCCGTTGGCGGTGTCGTCGTTGGCGGTCAGTGTGACGGTGCTGGTGGTGGACGAGGACCACGTCGTCGATGAGTAGAACTCGGAGGAGCCGGTGACGTTGGGTGGGCTCAGATCGACCATGAATTCGCAGGCGGCCGGCGGGTCTGTCTGCGGGGTGTAGACGTCGTCGTCGCCGTCTTTGTAGTAGCCGCGGACCGACCAGCTGTAGACCTTTCCGTCTTGCAGATCCGCGGCAGGGATGGTCGTGGTGTGCGTGGTGCCGGACGGTGCGAGAGCGGTGCGCGCGCCGTTGACGCGGACGTTGTTGAGCTTCCATTCGAAGTCAGCGGATGCTTTGGTGGCCGGCTCCACGTCTGCGTCCTCGTCCGAGATGACGGCGCGCAGCTGGATGGGTGTCTGCGTGGTGCTGATCGCGGGCCGCCCGTTTCCGGTGGTGCAGGTGGTCCCCGGCGAGGTCGATGCCGAGTCGACCTTGGGGTAGGAGTCGTAGGTGATGACCGTTTTCGGGGCCTTGGTGGTGTCGGAGTAGTTGTCCGAGTAGAACGCCTTGTAGCCGGCGGGATCCGACTCGTCGGTGGCTCGCACACCCATCTGAGCGGCGAAGATGTTCTTCTCGGCGGCGTTCTGGAAGAATGCCTTGCTGTTGATCGACACGGTTCCGGGGGCGCCCGCGGGGGCGCAGTCGCTGGGGCCGGCTTTGGTCTGCTGGGAGCCGCCGTCGGCCTTGACCCAGGTCGGCTGGTTGGCCCAGCGGGTTGCGCTGTTGACGGCGCCGGTCAGGGTCCAGACCTGCCAGCCGACCAGATTGCACGAGCTCGACTTGTAGTTGTAGAGCGTGGTGGTGGCCACCTTGATGCGCTTGGCGCGCAGCCGGGCGGTGTCCCAGGTGATCAGTGATCGCGAGACGCCGCTCGAGGTGTAGCCGATGGCAAGCGCGGTCGAGGTGCTCTGGTCGGTGGTCAGGCCGTCGCGGATCCACGTGTCGAAATAGGGGCTGGTCAACGTGACCGCGGGGTCGATCGTCACCGGGTAGGTGGTGTGCGGATCGTTGAGGAACGTCGTGTCGGGCTTCAGCGCCAGGTCGACCCCGGCGCCGTCGATCGCGTCGGCTCCTTGCGCGGAGTCCGTCGCCGTCCGTTCGCTGGCCCGGGTGGCGATGCGGCGGATGTTGGCCGGCTGACCGGTCAGGGGGTCGACCTTGGCGTCCCACATCAGCGGGGTCGGTGACGCGGCGACGACCTTGTCCGCGTCGTCGAGCAGGGTGAGGGTGCCGTCCTTGGCGAGCCGATGCTCGGCGACCGCCTGCCCGGCGATCGGCACGGTGAGGTTCTCGACGCTGTCCGCGGCGTCGCGGTTCCTGACGACGTAGAAGCTTTCCACGCCACGCGGGGTGGCTTCCACCACCAGGTCGACACCCGGCTTCACGTCGGCGTACGTCGCCCGTGAACCGGCCAGCGCCGGCTCGGGCAGGTCACCCTGCCAGCCCATCGCCACCTGGGCGCCGTCAGCGCCCAGCGTGGCGAGTTCCGTCAGCCCGCCTGCCGCGTTGTGGCCAGCGATACGCAGGCTCCCGGGGTGCGCGTTGGGCGCGATCGACCCGTCCGGCTGCTCCGAAAGCGTGAGATCGAGCGGCACCCAGCCCCCGTCGCGGCGAACCCGCACAGGAGCAGTGCTGATCTCCTCCTGCAACTCGCCCGTAGGCAACGCCCAGGTCTGAGTCGTCTCGGTGGTCGCGCCAGAGATCAACACCCGGATGTCGCAGCGGCGCGCCATCGCGCCGGCCGCCGCCTCGTCGCCCTGCTCGACGACGCACGGAACCGGCGCATCCGCGGCCACCGCCGACGCCGGAGCAACCAGCAGGCCCGCTCCTGCCACCGTCGCAGACAGCACCGCCGCCCAGACAGCACGAGAACGGCCGGCCTTGTTCACATCCGCAACACGAAACACGCACGTCTCCCCGAGAGATTCCGCACCCGTCATCTGTCCGGATTCCGCGCCCAGATGAGCGGCACAGGAGTCCGAGGTGTAGGAATCGGCAGCTCCCGGCGGCGTACGAGCCTTTCGCAACCGGTCACAGCCGGGATGGGTGCCCAGGGGCGTACGAGGAAGGTCCGTGTTTCTGCCTCTGTCCCTGGTGTTCGCCCCCCAGGGAACAGCCGAGCCCTCTCGATGAAGGTCATTGGCGTTACCGATATATGGCTTCGGCCGTGAGAACGAGAACGGGTCCCGAATGCGCGGCTCCCTCGGGACTTCAAGTACGACCTTGCTTGTAGGGCGGCCAGCTCACTGGCCGGGCCTTGCCCTATACCAAGAACGCCGCAGAGCCTGGGGCCCCAGGCCCTGCGGCGCCCGATCTTGAGATGATCGAACATGTGTGCGACTACTCGGGTTTCCGTGGGCGGTGAGCGACTCGGAGGGATGCAGACTGACGCCCGAGCGTGATGTGCTGGGGAGGTGGACGGTCATGAGATGAGCGATGTCGTTGTTGCCCTTAGACACTCGTTATGGTGTCCCAAAGGTCAGCCAACCACGGGCCTCAGATTAGACGTATCCCCAGATCACTTCGCGTTCCCTGTATGGGAAAGACAGGCAATGTCGAATCCCACCAGACTCGGAATCTCCGAGCACCTTGCAGAGGACCTGCGCGCATGGGGCGACTGGTGGGACCGACACGCCGTTTATGGAGGTGGCGAGCCTGCCGACAAGGCAGAACGAAAGAGCTGGTATGGATCCGGGCGTGCCCTCGCCGAGCGGCTGGCCCAGGAAACCGGAGCCGAAGTTGTCTTCTGGTGGGCATCAAATCCGGCCAGCCACGACCCCACCTGCGAGACCTGCCGAACCGACCGTCAATAGAAGCACAAATCAAGCGGGACAATCGGCAACCGGTGAACCAGCTATGGCATCTCTCCGAGCGCAGCCGGTCATTGAGCTTCATCCTGCGCAGGCCCGGATGCTCGTCATGGTCCGACACGCGGCGGATCGGACGATTCCGACTGCGCGTACCGCGGGCCTCGCTGGCGAGGCGATCGCTCAAGCCCACGCCCGGTACGTCTCGGCTGCCTATGGTGGGCGCTGATGATGTTGGCCCGTTCATGGCCGCCGGCCGCTTTGTGACTGCTCTGGATGGACAAGTACTTAGGCGGCCTCACCGTCACCGTGAGCGCCTTCGTGATCTGGCTGGAGCGAAGGGCTTGAAGGAACCAGCGGCCGAGCCAAGGGGCGTCCAGCACGCCTCACGGCAGGATTTCAGAGCTGGTCTCGGCCACGGCGAGGAGTCGTTGCGCGGTTCGTGGCGCTACGCCCAGCCGGTGGGCCAGCTCGACGCCGAGGCCGCGCCGATCTCGACCGGCCGCCTGCGCCTCGGCCAGCAATACGGCGGCGACGCGTACGCAACCGACTACGCCGCCATCGGGACATCCGCAAGCGCAGCGGCCAGCTGATGGCCGGTCCGGAGCCAACACAAAGATCGACTACTGGGTAGTTCTTCCAGACTCCTGGTGCCGTCCGGATCTAGCCGAAAGTAGTGGGCTCGCGATGAGCCGTGGCTGAAGTTCGCGCTGCGCGCTGTAGCCCATGAGAACGCCGTGGAGCGTCGCTGGCCCTCAGGCGATCCCATAAATCGCCTGGCCGTGCCCGCGGACCCAGGCCAGCGGCTTGCCGTCCAAGGCGAGCACGTTGAGGGCTGAGTCGTCGGGCGGGGCGGGCAGTTCGCCGAGGTCGACGACGTCGGGAGCCTCTATCGAGATCCAGTGACCGGGTAGGCGGCGGAGTGTTTCGACGAAGGTGGCCCGTTCGGCCTGTGCGACCAGGTACAGCACAGAGGTGTGGTAGACGACCGGAGTGGCGCCCAGCGGAGCCTTCGCGACCAGGTCAGGGACGGCGTCGAGACCGCCGCGCATCAGCTGTGGCGGATCGGCGGCGGCGATGGCAATCGCGGTGCGGAGGCGGTCTCGGCGTTGCTGCTGCTCGGGCCAGATGAGGGCTTCGAGCCAAGCGACGGCGTCCGGGTCGGTGATGTCGAGGGGGTTGAGGTCGACGCCGGCCCGGCCGACGATGGTGGGAAGCGCCCTCGGAAGTTCGATGTCGACCGCGGCGCAGTCCAGCGTGACCGCGGACTCGCCGATCGTGGTCGGCCCGTAACGATACGCGTACTTGTCGGGGAAGAGCGACAGGCCGGCCGAGCAGCCGACGTCGATCAAGGCCAGCGGCTGAGGCAGGGCCGACAGGACGGGCAGCAGGGCGGCACAACGGCCGACCTCATTGGTCTGGGTAACCCGTGTCTTGATCTCGCCGGCGACGACGGGCCAGCGATCGAGGACGAAGGCCCGGAACTCGGCGTACGGCTCTAGGGGGCCGTCGAGCAGCCGTATCACCCCGAAGAGCAGGTTGGGTTGTTGCTTGGTCGGCGGGAGGGTGGCGAGCCTTCCGAGCAGCTCGTCGTCGTCGGCGATGGCCGACGAGAGTCGTTCGTAGATCGACGAGTTGCCACGAGCCTCGCGCGAACCGAATTCAACGTATCGATCTGCAATCGCCACTGGGCCATAGTCCCATCCGGCTGCGGCGCGATAGACAGCGATCGTTGTCACACTCGCCAGACGGGCGCTGAGCTGCGACGTAGCCTCCGACTGCGGCTGGTGACGGAGAGATCCTCGGCACGTTCCAGACCCACGCTGACGATGGCGTGGTGTGGCGCGTCGAGGTCGTGCGACGGGGCCGTATGGATTGGTACCGGATCAACAGGGACGGCGCGGTCGTCGACGACTGGTTGTCCATCAGCACGCTCGAACGCAAGCTCGCCGAGGATTACGGGGTTGCCATGGGCGATATGGAGCCCGTCGACCCGGACAAGGCGGCCTAGGCGCGCCGCAGCTACGGCTACGTACGGTGTTGCCCGAGGGGAACCTCAGGGTGCTTGCGCAGGTGAACGGCTCCTAATATGGCAGCGTGTCAGAAGAAGATCCCTCTTCGTCGGGCGCCGGTCGGCGGCCCGGCGATGTCCTTGCTCCCGCTCGGTGCTCGTTCCTTCGCGTAGACCCGCGCGGCTACCCGATCATCGCGGTCATCCCGCAAAGTCCGGGCAAGGAGGACTACGGCACGCTGTCGGAGGCGCGCAAGTTGGTCCTCGCCACCTACGACCTGTGCGCCGTCTGCGCGCTTCCATTCCGTGACGAACTTCGCTGGCAGGTCGGGTTCGACGACCAACTGCAGCGCATGGAGACAACGTCAGGAGTCTTCGAAGAAGAGGTGGCGGACCTGGAGACAACGCCACGATTCAGTGAGGCCCCGGTGCACGAGGTGTGTGCTCTGTACGCGGCACAGGTATGCCCGTACGTTTCTTCACCCCACGCTCGGCTCGGCGACGAGGTGCGCAAGGGCCGTCGGCGGCCCAAGACGCTCATCCTAGCCGGGTTCGACCGCACCGCCGGGGTGTACGGCCACGCCAGCGAGATGCAGTCTGGCGCGGGCATCCTCATGTTCGAGATGGCTGGACTGCGGCGAACGCATCGACTGACCAGCGAGCGTGAAGCCAACGAGGCGTACACGGCCGCGCTGCGCGACGAGGTTCCGATCGTGCTCGACGACGCAGAGCGCCGACTCGTCGAAATCCTGTCCACGCCGACACCGGAGGACGAGGACTCAGGCACACTCATGGCCGGCGGAGCGTGGATCGTCGGGGCGGCGTTCTGCCCGCAGGTCCGTCAGGTTGATGCGCTGGCTCGGCGGTTCGCGAAGTCCGACGACTCCCCCTGGATGAAAATGGCCGCAACGTTCGCGGCAAGGCCCGAGGACATGGCAGACATGACCACGTTCACGGACACGTCGATCGCCGCCGCCACGACCTGGTTCGCTACCCGAGAGACGGTGCCTGCTCTACTGCAGCAATGGCGTGCCGACGGCCGCCGCCAAGTCCGCATGGTTGGCGCACCTGCGCCACGCGGGTCCGGGGGCACGGCCCAGGGGATTCCGGACGAGACAGCGATCCGACGGCGCCAGGAAGGAGAGAAAGCCCGTCGCCGCGACACCGAGAAGGCTCGCCGGAAGCAGGCACGCCGGAGGAAGCGATGAACGCCGTACCGGCCTCGACCGGCGGCGCACGCCGGCAACCTCGCTGATCCAGTGGGAACCACCGACTTAGTGAGACAAGATTCCGCTCGAACCGGATAAATCGGATGGCAACTGTCAATTTGATCGGGACTCTTCACCGACTTCAGATGGAGACCGGGCCGAGCTTAGCTGATTGTGTGACGGGTATTCGAGGCACACAGATAGGTGCACAGATATGGCCGTTCTAGATGACCACATCAGGATGTGCAGGGCTGGTGAGCTGCGGATGTGCGAGTTTCTCGCACCTAACGCTGCGAGTTGCTCGCTCTTGACGGATCGCGGACGGCCGATATCTTGCGAAGCAAGGCGAATCCGGAAGTGCCTCTCCCTGTGAAGGGATCAGTGGCTCTCATCGGAAGGATTCGCGCGTCATGTCTCAGGTAAACCCCTCTGTCAGCCCTTCCCCTCGGTCGGGAGGCACGCCGTGGTGGGTGTGGCTGGTAATCGCGGCGCTTGCCTCGGCGTTGATCGGGACGGGCAGCACTATCCTCTCGTATGCGGGTGGTGAGGCTATCGTCCCCGCGATCAAGTCCGGCGGTGCGGCGTTCATGGCGACGATGGCGTTGTCCATCGGGATTATCGGCATCTTCCACAGCAGGCGGCGCTGACCGCGGCCTGCGGTGGTAGCTAAGTCGCCGAGGCGGGGCCGGCCGAGGGTTGGCGGCCTGCCTCTGCGAGGCGGCCAGGACGGACGCCGCTCGATCGCCGTACACCGGCTCCCGCAATCTCCAGTTCGCACGAGATTCCGTCAATACGCCCGCAAGGATTCTGAAAACTCGCCAACTTCACAGGACGGGACAACAGTCTGCAGCTCATTGAGCCTTCCGAGTAACGGTCTGAGCACGTCAGGTTACTGTCGCGGTTGTCGAGTGTGGACACGCCCGAACCTGTTGCGGTGAAACGAAAAGACGCAGAACCCCGGTATGAAGTGGTCCTCTCACAGATCAACTTCAGTAGGGGTCCTGCGTCAGCTATGAGTGTCACATACAGCGCCACCCTGCCCGTACGCGAGGAGACCGTGTTGTTCCTGTCCGGGCTGTTGCACGCCGAACGGCAACGACTCGGAACCAGAGCTGGACGAAGATCACTGGGCTGCTTCAAACAGGCGATCCTGGTACTGCGGTGGCTGCTCGACGGGACCCGGATCACCCAGCTCGCCGTCGACAACCAGGTCAGCCGGTCGACCGGGTACGCCTACCTGCACGAAGGCATCGCCGTGCTCGCCGCCCACGCGCCGAGTCTGCATTCGGTGCTGCCGGCGGCGAAGATGGCCGGCTACGCCCATGTCAACATCGACGGCACCCTGATCGAGACCGACCGCTGCCGCACCCCCGGACCAACCCCGGGGGTGGACCTGTGGTGGTCGGGAAAACACGACAACCACGGCGGCAACGTGCAGGTCATCACCGCCCCGGACGGCTGGCCGCTCTGGACCTCACCGGTGCGTCCCGGCCGCGAACACGACACCACCGCGCTGCGCGAACACGGCGAGATCCTTTCCCTATTCACCACATGGACCGACGACGACCTGCGGGTGCTCGGCGACCTGGGCTACGAAGGCGAGCAGACCACGATCACCGTGGCGTTCAAGAAGCCGAAGAACGCCGCCTGTACCGACGTGCAGCAGCAGTTCAACCGCGCCCACAACGCCGTCCGCGCAATCGGCGAACGCGGCAACTCGCTACTCAAAACCACGTTCAAAGCTCTGCGTAACGTCAGCCTCTGCCCCTGGAGCATCGGCCGGATCACCGCAGCAGCCCTCGTGATCCTGCACATCGAACACGACCGCACCACATGATCACCCAACGCCACCCACCGTTACTCGGAAAGGCTCAGTGCTCTGCCGATGACCGCGGCCGCCGAGGCTTCCGCACCCGCACCGCAGATGGACCCGCCGACCCACCCGTGCAACGCCGCGCACGACGGCGACATCATCCAGGACGAGTTCGGCCGGTGGGAGTGCCGCTGGTCCAACGGTGCGTGGCGGTGGATCTCGCTGGACCTGCCCGGCTGCCCCCTGACCACCGACGGGATCAAGGTTCGCGTCGCAGCGTGCCCCTAGCCCTGCGCAACCGCGCCTGGTAGAGAACCGTCATGGCCGACTTCCCACCAGCGTTCGACAAGAACAAGCACTCCTTCGAAGGCGCCCAGCGCGTTTGGATAGCGAAGGAGAAATGGACTTCCCAGATGGTGCGGGCCATCAGCGCTGTACTCCCGCCGGGGGTGACGATCTCGTTCAACTATGAAGGAGATCAGGCGTGGTTCGAAGCCAGCCGGCCCGCTGACACCCGCGAGGTGTACCAGGCGGCTCTGGAGAAGCTCGGAGCCTGACGTCGACCGAGCCGCACCTGGCGAACGCGAAAAGCTCCGCACCGCTGGTAGCGGTGCGGAGCTCTTCCGAATGTTGGTCCCCAAGCGCCGTGTCAGGCCCCGGAAGACTGGTCGACGTCGGGCAGCTGCGCCAGGACCTCGGGCGGGGCGGGCTCGACCGGCAGCGCCGCGGTGGCGACGTGACCGCGATCGGGTGAGCACTTGCCCAGCGCCCGTTCTCGGCGGTCAGCACCGCGAAGTGAGGGTCGAAGTGGCGAGCCGATGGCCGATGGCGGATTCGGCGACGAGCAGGCCATGCGCATCATGATGCTCGTGGCCCGGCTCGGCCGGAGGGTCAGCGAGATCCGCATGCTCGACCGTGACCCGCTGCTTGCCCTCGACCGGCGCACCGCCACGGATGAGGACGACGACGGCGCGTTCGTCGCGAAGCTGCGCTACCAGCAGACGAAGATCGAGCAGGGGCCGGCCCTTGAGGACCAACGGCAGTGGATCCGGCGCTAGACGACATGTCTGCGTGACGGCCCGCTACGAGACCACCCCACATCGGCTGGTGACCTGTCGTACCGGCATTCGGCTACTGCGGAGCCGGTGGGAGCCCGGCGAGGTGCTCGGTCGACGGCCACCGCACTCCAGGCGTTGAGGCGTCTAATCCCTTCGGGGGAACTTGCCACAGGGTTGGTCGCGACAAATTAACCTCCCCGCCGGAGAACGTCGCGCCGCCGAAGTCGACCGTGCCGCCGGAGAACGCCGCCCAGAGGAAGAAGACCGGGCGGCAGGTCGAGGACGTGCTGGCGGATCGCGGCGGCGCGGCCGGTGGTGGTCGGGACGCCGAGTTCGTGGATCAGCGGCGACAGGGTGCGTGGCTGAAGTGGTTGGCCGGCGCGGCGGCCCGGGAACAGCCAGCGCGAGTCGTGGTTGGTGGCGGTGCGCATATTGGTGCGCTGGCCGAGATACTCGAGCAGAAGGACGGCGACCGGCTCGGGCACCGGGGACGGTGGGTCGCCGAGCCGCAGCAGGATCTGATCGCCGTCGCGGACGACGTCATCAATGGTGAGCCGGGTGATCCGGCTGACCGGCTGGGCATAGAGCAGCAGGATCACCGCCGCGGCCCGGGTGCGCAGCGGGACGGCCTCATCGGTGAGGAGCCGGCCGAGCAGCGCAGTGCGGTCGCGTTCGGGCAGCGGCGTGCCGGGGTCAGCGTGCTGGCCCGGCTGGTATCGAGCGTGCGGGAGGAAGCCGCCCAGCGTGCTTACTGGAGCTTGGCGCAGGCCGCGGCCGGCGCGGACGTCGAGTTGCCGCTGCGGCTGCGGGACCTCCTACTGGAGGTGCCGGCGGCAAGAAGAGACCCCAGAGCAAGATCATTCTCAGCGCTAACCGCTGTACCGCTCTTCCTCAACCCCGAAGGTGGCACCGTCCGGTGCATGTGGCGCCGGACTGGCGCCGTCCGGGCGAGAGTGGCACCCGTTGTTGAGCGACAGGTTGATGTCGCGTTGGGCGAACTCCGCGGGTACGGATGCCTTGAACGGCGTCCTCGGCGTGCGGAGCGGCGGCGATACCGTACGCCACCACGTAGTCCTTGCCCTCGATTGTGGGGATCTTCCACTGCGTGGTGTCTACGGACCCGACCAGATCGGCGCGCGTGGACACGCCGCGGCCGCCGCGGTGGGCATCGGCGTCGACTGCTTCGCGGCCTGGGCCTCGATGAGCGACACGAGGTAGCGCTCGCGGGCCCGCGCCGGCGCGCGGACCGGCCGGATCCGCACGTGGGCGGCCGCGTCGGGCGGGGTGTACACCGCGCCGAGCTCGTCGAGCTGCCAGTGCGCTCGCCCGGCGATCGCGGCGGGCAGCTCGGCATCGTCGATCACGGCCCGACCGCCTCCCAGTAGTTTCCGGCCCAGAAACAACAGCAGCGCTCGTCACGAGTGGTGCTGAAGGTGTCGGTCAGCTACCCGTTGCCTGACATCGCGA
>NZ_JBFBGU010000055.1:0-15738 GCF_040684855.1 Actinoplanes sp. NPDC089786 | reverse complement strand
TCGTCATACGACGGCGGCGGCTGAGCGGACACAGCCGGTCAACCTACCAGCCTCCACACTAGACACCCGAACCGCCCGACGACCTATCCAGTCACATTTACACAAAGAGGTGGCGACCCACCGAACCGGCGGGCCGCCACGTCAACCCGTTCGGTCAGGCCGGGCGGATGTTCGCTGCCTGCGGGCCCTTGTTCCCCTGGGTGATGTCGAACTCCACCCGCTGGTTCTCCTCGAGGTTCCGGTAGCCTTCGGCCACGATCGCCGAGAAGTGGGCGAAGACGTCGGGGCCCCCGCCATCCTGCGTGATGAAGCCGAAGCCCTTGTCACTGTTGAACCATTTGACAGTTCCGGTGGCCATGATTCCTCCTTGCATGCCGAGACGACCATCGCACGGTACGAAGGCCGCCGTCGCTGCGTTGATCGACCCGCGTGCACGGAGATAGCAAAAAGCGCCCGATCGGCTTTGGATACCCATCAGGCGCCGGTACGCGTCAACGGAAATCAAACTGCAACTCGTGAAACGATAACACGCGACGGAAGCCGGCCAATTCGAACACGGGCACCCGGATCACCGGAGCGAGTGACCCCGCGGGCGTGTTCCGGGTCAGCCCCGGAACGGCATCTCGGCCCGCACCACCGTGCCCGCCGGGACCGGCTGCGCCCCCCACGAGCGGCTCACCGCCGCGACGACGAGCAGGCCGCCCCCACCGATCCGGCGCGTCCGGGCCGAGCATGTCCACACTACGGTCGGTGACTTCGACGAGGACGCCGTCCCCGGTGTGCCGCACGACGTAAACGGCCCCGCGACATGGCCGCGCTCTCGGTCAGCGAGGCGCCGGCACCCGGCCGTACGAGATGAGCGTCCGCAACGCGTCCAGCGTCCACATGCCCCGCCACTCCAGCCGGGCGGCCTCGCTGGGCGGCGTCCACGCGATCGGCCACCCACCGTCCGCCTGCTGGTCGGCGAGCAACCGGTCCAGATGCGCGCCGATCCGCTCGGCCCCGAACAGCGCCCGCCACCGCGAGCTCGCCAGCGGCGCGATGGTGAGCGGCGTCAGCCCATATCCCTCGGCCCCCGCGTCCAGCTGGAACAGCTCCGAGCCGCCCAGCCGCTCGACCACCGCGGCCGCGTGCCGGTCGGCCCGCTCCCGATCGGGCACATGCTCGAGAAAGACCATCAGCTCGGCCAGCAGATGCGCCTCGTCCGGAAAGTCGCCGGCCTCGAGCTTCCCCCAGGTGTACGCGGTGGCCGCGTCCCGCCACGCATGCTCGAACCCCAGCCAGTGCAGCCGCCCCGCCAGTCCCGCCGTCGGATTGAGTCCCCGCTCATAGGTCCAGGCCGACCAGTGCTCCGCCCGCGGACAGTCCTCGATCACCGGCGAAGCCAACGCCACCGCCCCGTCCCCATCGGACACCGACGCCAGCTGATCACAAGCCGGCCCGAGCAGTTCCGCATCGGCGACCCCCGCGACGGCCAGCGCCTGAAACGCCACCTCGGTATAGATCGGCAGACTCGCCGGGCACCGGGTGTCGGGCTCCATCCCGTGCCCGAACCCACCATCCGCATTCCGATAGCCCCGCACAGCATCGGCCACCCCCGAGGCCGGCGCCCCGCGAAACAACGCCCCGAACAGCCGCCGTTCCACCAGCCGCCCGTTACCCAGCAGAAACCGCTCAGCAGACCCGAAGACGTCAATCATCCCGCCAACCTAAGCCCGTCCGGACCGGCTGTCTTGATGAGACCGGACGGGACCGCGCCTACAGCGACCGCGCTCGGGGCCCGGTTCGGCGGCCGGTCGCCGGTCGCTGCGTGACGACGCCGGCTCGCATGGCGAAGGCGACGGCGTGGGTGCGGTTGCGGAGGTTGAGGCGGGTGACGACCTCCTGCTCGATCTTGCGGATGGTGCGGACCGACAGGTCGAGCCGGCGGCCGACGTCGGCCGCGGTGAGCCCGTCCGCGTACAGGCTCAGCACCTCGGCCTCGCGCTCGCTCATGGCGCCGACGCGCTGGGTGCGGCGGAACTCGTCGTGCAGGGCTTCCAGCACCGAGGCCGGCAGCACCGGCCGCAGCGAGCGGGACAGGCCGACGACGTCGCTGACCCGCTCGGGCGCGGCCGAGGCCCGTTGCAGCAGGCCGATCAGCCCGAGGTCGGCCGCCGTCGACAGCTGCGGCTCGGTGATCTCGTACGCGATGATGACGCAACTGATCCCGCCGGCCCGCGACCGGTAGGCGTCGCGCATCACCTCGAGCAGCGCGTCGTCGACCGTGTCGGCCAGCAGGATCAGCACGTCGCAGCTCGCCACGTCGGTGACGGTCAGCCCTGGGCGCCGCGCGAGGATCGCGGCGAGTCCGGAGCCGGCGACGGGGTCGGCCGCTTTGATGCAGACGGGCGTGTGCTCCACGTCCTAACGACGTCTCGGACCGGCGTGGGTTCAAGCCATTTACTTTTGACTGCCAACTATCGAGTACGCTCGAGCCGGTGAGCAGCGAGTCCACCGGGGACGTGCCGGGACCACCGCCGGCCAGTCAGCTGCTGATCGGGCTCGCCCGCCTCGGTCAGGCCGTGCGCATGGAGGCCTGGCGCAACGCCGGCCCCCACAACCTGTCGCCGCTGCAGGCCGACATTGTCAGCCTGCTCGCCGGCAGCCGCGCCCCGCTGCGCCAGGGTGAGATCGTCGAGGCGCTGGCCTCCACCGCGCCGACCGTCTCGGATGCCGTGAAGGTGTTGCGCCGCAAGGAATTGCTGGACGCGTCCCGTGATCCCGGCGACGCCCGCGCGCTCCGGGTCACCCTGAGCGAGTCGGGCCGGGCCGAGGCCGGCCGCCTGTCGGTGGTGTCGGAGAGCCTGGGCGGCGCTGTCGCCGCGCTGACGCCGGACGACTTCGCGGCGATGATGCGCGGCACCGTGACGCTGATGCGCGAACTGCAGGAGCGGCGCGCCATCCCGATCTCGCGGATGTGCCTGACCTGCCGGTTCTTCGCGCCGAAGGCCCACCCGGTGAAGACCGGCCGCGCGCACCACTGCAACTTCGTCGACGCGCCGTTCGGTGACGCCGAGCTCCGGGTGAGTTGCCCGGACCACGAGCTGTAGCGCACACCACAACCCTCTTGCGCGGCCCGGTCAGGCCCTCAGCAGCCTGGTCACGGCGCCGAAGTCCGCCGGCGGGAAAAGCGCTATCGGGGACTGTGCACGCGGTCGGGCTTGATGGTGAGCACGACGCGCTGCTGGTCGCCGGCGCCCCAGCCGGGGTAGGGCCGCCCGAGGTACTTCTGGGACAGCTTGTCGATGTGCTCGCGGGCGTGGTCGGTCGTGGCGGCGACCACGCTGCCACGTACCGCCCAGGACCGTGACGGCGAGGCCGGGTCGCTGATGCCGATGGCCACCCGCGGGTCTCGCTCGATGTTCCGGTTCTTCTGGTGGGTGTCGACGGTGTTGATGATGATGTGGTCGCCGTCGGTGTCGACCCAGGTCTGGCTGATCTGCGGCGAACCGTCGGGCATGACGGTGGTGAGGAAGCAGATCGCCTTCGCGTGGAGCACGTCGAGCAGTTCGGGGGGCAGGTCGGGCATGGTGCCCGAGCCTACGTCCGGCTGAGGCGTTCCAACCACCGATCAAGCAGCGCCGTTTCGACCGGTTCCAGCTCGGCCGTGCCGGACACCGCGAGCTGGGAACGCAGCTGGAGCGCGGCCCGCCCCACCGGGTCGGCGCCGTCGGCGCGGGCGGCCGGCGCGGTCAGCACCGCGGCGAAGATCGCGTCCCGGGTGCGGTCGGACAGGGCCGGGTCGTCGAACAGTTCGGGCTGGGCGATGCAGCTGAGCACCAGCCCGACGTTGGCCGGGAGGATCAGCTGGGCGGCCGCGTTCGGCGTGGTCCGCAGGGCGCCCACCGCCGCCACCCGCAGCAGCGTGGCCTCCAGCAGGTCGAGGATCTTGCGCCGGGCCTGGGTGTGCGAGCGCGGCCGCGGCGCGAACATCAGCTGGTAGAGGGCCGGGTTGTCGCGACCGAAGGCGATGTGGTCGTCCCAGCCGGCGACCATGTCGGCGACCGGGTCGCCGGTCTGCTTCTGGGCGGCCTTGTGCTCGGCGTACCGGCGCAGCCCGTCGTCGGCGAGCGCGTCGAGCAACCCGTTCTTGTCACCGAAGAGCCGGTAGAGCACCGGCTGGGTCACGCCGACGGCCTCGCACACGGCCCGGGTGGCGATGTCGCCGTCGGTCGACGCCACCAGCTGCCGCTCGGCGGCGGCGATCATCGCGGCGGCTAGGTCAGTGGTCACGAAATCAATGATACGGCACCCAACTAGCGTCGCTACGTAGCTGTGCTATGTTCGAGTCATAACACCGATAAGGGAGATCGACATGGAACGGGTAGCAGTCGTCACGGGTGCGTCACGCGGCATCGGCCGGGCCGTCGCGCTCACCCTGGCCGCCGAGGGCAACGCCGTCGTCGTGGGTTACGCGGGCAACGCCGGAATGGCCGACGAGGTCGTCAAGGAGATCACCGCGGCCGGCGGCCAGGCGGTCGCGGCGCAGGCCGACGTGGCCGACGAGACCCAGGTGGCCGCGATGTTCGACCTGGCTCAGGAGCGGTTCGGCGGCGTCGACGTGGTGGTCAACTCGGCCGGCGTCATGACGCTCGCCCCGGTCGCCGACACCGACCTCGACGCGCTCGACGCGATGTGGCGTACCAATGTCCGCGGCACCTTCGTGGTCGGTCGCGAGGCCGCGCGCCGGGTGCGCGACGGTGGCTCGATCATCGCGATGTCCACCTCGATCGTCGGTCTCCAGCTGCCGGCCTATGCGGGGTACGCCGCCAGCAAGGCGGCCGTCGAGGCGACGACCCTGATCTTCGCCCGGGAGATGCGCGGACGGAATATCACGGTGAACACCGTGGCGCCCGGCCCGACCGACACGAGCTTCTTCACCGACGGCAAGGACCCCGAGGCGATCGCCCGCGCGGCCAAGCAGCCGCCGCTCGAGCGGCTGGGCACGCCCGAGGACGCGGCCGCCATGGTGGCGTTCCTGACCAGCCCGCGGGGCCATTGGGTCAACGGCCAGACCATCCGCTCGAACGGAGGAATCATCTAGCGTCGCAAGCAACAGAAAGTGGCCGACCGAATTCGATGCGTGATCGTACTTTCCCCCGGCGACCGTCCGTTCCGTACTCACGTCAATCCGATCCGTGACGGCAGCGAGGTTGTTTCGGCGGTGGCCGACCGCATCAGGCATGACTTCTATCACCGAATCGGCATCGAAGACCTCCTGGCGGGCAATTCGGCACTGCAAGGCGTTGCGATACACGGGTATTCTCCGGCGCGTCCGCCCTTTGCTCGATTCAGAGGTACCGATGCGCCGGTCTGATCGACCCTTCGTGAAGAACGCGGGACTGCTCGTGCTCGTCGGGCTGCTCTCGGGATTCGTCGTGGCGGCGGCCGCCTTCCCGGCGATCGCCCTGCCCGGCCTGGCCGCCAAGGCCGGTGGCGACACGTTCGCCTCGCTGCCCGGCGAGTTGAAGAAGGCGAGCACGCCCCAGGCCAGTTCCGTGGTGGCGGCGGACGGTAGGACCGAGCTTGCGGTGTTCTGGGACGAATTCCGCAAGGACGTCCCGCTGAAGGACATCTCGCCGAACATGCTGAACGCGATCGTCGCGGCCGAGGACCACAAGTTCTACGAGCACCGCGGCGTCGACGTCAAGGGCATCGCCCGGGCGTTCGTGAACAACAACAGCGGCGCCAACGACGGCCAGCAGGGCGCATCCACGCTGACCATGCAGTACGTCCGGATGACGCTGTCCTACTCGGCCTCCTCCCCGCAGGAGGTCGTCGACGCCACCAAGGACACCAACCAGCGCAAGCTGGCCGAGATGAAGTACGCCATGCAGGTCGAGAAGGAGATGAGCAAGAAGGAGATCCTGCTCGGCTACCTCAACCAGGCGCCGTTCGGCAACGGGGCGTACGGGATCGCGGCCGCCTCCCAGGTCTACTTCCAGAAGCGCCCCAAGGACCTCACGGTCGCCGAGTCGGCGCTGCTGGCCGGCATGGTCAAGGCGCCCACCGGCTTCAACCCGGCCACCACCGACGGCTACCCGCGCGCGCTGAACCGCCGCAACTGGGTCATCGGCAACATGAAGGACCTGACGTACATCACCCCCAAGCAGGCCGAGGACGCGGTCAAGGTCAAGCTCAAGCACACGGTGACGCGCAGCCGCAACGGCTGCGCCGAGGTGAAGATCAACAGCTGGGGCTTCTTCTGCGACTACTTCTATCGCTGGTGGCTGAGCCGGCCCGAGTTCGGCAAGACGGAGTACGAGCGTGAGCGCGCCCTGAAGGCCGGCGGCTACCGCGTGCAGGCGTCGCTGGACGTCAAGGCGCAGGAGTCGGCCCGCAAGAACATCGCCGCCAAGGCCGGCATCAACGACAAGGACGCGCTGCTGCTGGCCGGCGTCGAGCCGAACAGTGGGCGGGTCCGGACGCTGGCCACCAACCGCCGGTACAAACTGGACGATCTGGCCGATCCGCAGAACAAGATGTCGTCCGACCCGAAGAAGGCCGACAAGGGCATCCGCGCCACCTACCCGAACACCACCAACCCGCTGATCACCGGCGGCGGGGACATCCGCGGGTACCAGGCGGGCTCGGTCTTCAAGATGTTCACCATGGTGGCGGCGCTGGAGAACGGGCTGCCGCTGGCGTACCCGATCAACACCGTCCCCCGCTACGTGTCACCGCTCTACCGCGACCCCGGCGGCAACTGCGGCGGCCGGTACTGCCCGGCCAACGCCTCGCTGAACACAAAGGGCCCGTACAACATGTGGACCGGCTTCGGCAGCTCGGTCAACACCTACTTCGTGCCGCTCCAGGAGCGCATCGGCGCCGAGAAGGTGGTGAAGGTCGCCGAGAAGTTCGGCGTGCGGTTCCGGGAGCCCAGCGACGCCGAGCGGGCCAAGACCGACGCCCACATGTGGGGCTCGTTCACCCTCGGCGTCTCCGCGTCCACGCCGCTGGACATGGCCAACGCGTACGCCACCCTGGCCGCTGACGGCATGTACTGCGAGCCGACCCCGGTGCAGCAGGTCACCTCGATGGGCGGCAAGAAGCTCGACGTCGGCAAGCCGCACTGCCAGAAGGCCACCGAGCCCGACGTGGCCCGCGCCGCCCTCGACGCGGCCCGCTGCCCGCTCGGCGACCAGGCCCAGACGGGTTCCTGCGGCGGGCACACCACGGCCGGCGACACGAGGGCCATTGTCGGTCACTCGATCTTCGGCAAGACCGGCACCACCGACCAGGGCCGCACCGCCTCGCTGATCGCCGGCACGACCTCGATGGTGGTGGCCGGTTACCTGGTCAACCCCGACTACCAGAACCACCCGTACAAGATGGACCACGGCGTCGTGAACCCGGCGGTGGTGAACACCCTGCGCGACATCATGAAGGGCAAACCCAACAAACAGTTCAAGAAGCCCAAGGGTACGAAGCTCACGATCGGCGAGCAGCGGTCGATCCCGGACGTCAAGTGCGTGAGTCTCGCCGAGGCGAAGAGCCGCGTCCAGGGCGCCGGCTTCGTCGCCTCCGAGGGCCCCGAGGTCCCGTCGGCGTGTCCCAAGGGCCAGGCCGCGGGCACCGACCCGGGCGGGCGCACGGTCAAGGGCGGTTACGTCGCCATCCAGGTCAGCTCGGGTGTCCCGCCGGCCGGCACGACACCGCCGATCACGCCGGGAACCCCCGGGAACCCGGGTAACCCACCGGGCTTCCCCGGGTTCCCCGATCTCCCGGGCTTCCCCAACCGGCCCGGCGGCTGAGCGAAACCGGCCGGCCCGGCGGCTGAGCGGGGCGGAAGCTTGACCTCAAGCGCTTGAGGTCTGCTTCGCTGGGAGGCATGGCCACGCTGACGATTCAGGACGCGTCGCGGCACACCGGCATGAGCGAGCCGACGCTGCGCTACTACGAGGAGGTCGGGCTGATCGGCCCGATCACCCGGGACGACCGCAGCGGCCACCGCCGCTACGGCGACGACGACATGCAGGCGCTCGAGGTGCTGGCCTGCCTGCGCGCGGTCGGCGTCGGCATCGAGGAGATGCGGACCTACCTGGCCAACCGGACGCGCGGGCGGTCGGCCTATCTCGAACAGCGCGACCTGCTGCTCCGGCACGCCGAGCGGATCGAGGCGGAGATCGCCGCCCAGCAGGCCCGGCTCGGCTACCTGCGGATCAAGGCGAGCCTGTGGGACGCCCGGCACCGCGGCGACACCGAGGCCGCGGCCGAGGCGTCCAGCCGCGTCGCGGAAGCCGTCGACCGCATGGGCGTACGCCAGCGGGTCTAGGCCGTGTTTGAAACACGGCCTAGGTAGTGCTAGCTGTACCCCCGGCCGGGCAGGTAGCGGGATGGGTTCGAGGGTCGCCGATCAATAGCGTTCTCGGCATGAGGACATCGACGAAGATTGCCGCCGTGATCGCCGCCGCCACCGCGGTGACCGCGGTCTCCGTGCCCGTCGCTTCGCCGGCCGGCGCGACCCCGACCCGCGACGCACGCGCCGTTCTGCAGCGGGATGCGGACGCGATGCTCAGGTACGGCGCCCCGGGCGTCCTGGCCGAGGTGGACACCCCGCACGGCGACATCCGCGTCCGCAGCGGGTACGGCAACGTCGAGGCGGGCACACCGGTGCCGTGGGACGCGAAGTTTCGGATCGCCAGCTTCACCAAGACATTCGTCGCCACGACCACGCTCCAGCTGGTCGGCGAGCGGAAGCTGGCCCTGGACGACACGGTCGACAAGTGGTTGCCGGGCGTGGTTCGCGGCAACGGCAACGACGGCCGGCGGATCACCGTACGCCAGCTTCTGCAGCACACCAGCGGCCTGCCCGACTACCTCGGCGGAATCCCGGAGCTGTTCACCGAGGAGGGCTTCCAGCGGCTGCGCTACCAGACCCTGACGCCCCAGCGGGCGGTCGCGCTCGCGGTGAGCCAGCCGTCGGAGTTCCAGCCCGGCACCGACTGGAACTACTCGAACACCAACTACGTGCTGGCCGGCCTGATCATCGAGAAGGTGACCGGACAGCCCTGGCAGCACGAGGTTCAGCAGCGCATCATCAAGCCGCTGCACCTGACCCACACCTACACCCCGGTCACCCGGCGCACGATCCCCGCCCCGCACGCGACCGGCTACGAGCGCTTCCCCGGTGAGGGCGCCACCCCCGACGACCCGAAGTACGGCGAGCCGGTCGACGCCACCGAGCTGAACCCGTCCTACGGCGGCGCGGCCGGCGAGATGATCAGCACCACCGACGACACCAACCGGTTCCTCCGCGCCCTGCTCGGCGGCCGCCTGCTGCGCCCGGCCCAGCTCGCCGAGATGAAGCGCACCGTCCCGGCGACCGCCTTCCAGCCGCACTGGCCGGGCGTCCGCTACGGCCTGGGCCTGATGTACGCGCCGAACGACTGCGGCGGCGCCTGGTCCCACGGCGGCGACATCATGGGCTTCATGACCCGCAACGGCGTCACCGCCGACGGCTCCCGCAGCGTCGTCATCTCGATCAACACCGACTCGCTGAAGCCGGACCCGGGCGTCCAGCTGCCGGCCACCGACATCACCATCCCGCTGATCAACCACGCTCTCTGCGGCTGACCGACGAAGGCATCTGGTTCCCGCTCACCTCAAGGTGGGCGGGAACCATTGCGCCCGATGGGGCGACCATAGGGGTATGGCGTGTGAACGGTGGCGCGAAATGCTCTCCGCACAGTTGGACGGCGAGGACGACCCGGCCGACCGGCCGCTGGTCGACGAACACCTGGCCGGCTGTGCCGGGTGCCGCGGGTGGCTGGACCAGGCCGCCCAGGTCAACCGGCTGGTACGCACCGGTCTGGCCGCCCCGATGCCCGATCTGAGCGCCGCGATCCTGGCGGCGGTGCCCGAGCGTAAGCCGTCGCTGCTGGCCCGCGCCCACCTCTTCGTCGCGCTGGCCGTGGTCGGCGCGGTTCAGCTGATCCTCGGCCTGTCCCAGGTCGGCGGGGTGGCGGGCAGTCACACCGAACACGCCGGCCTGGACGCCACGCCGGGGCACCTCTGGCACGAGTCGGCCGCCTGGAACGTCGCGGTCGGCGCCGCGTTCCTCTTCATCGCCCTGCGCCGCTCGCGCCCGAGCGGTCTGGTGCCGATGCTCACGGCCTTCGTCGGCATGCTGCTGCTGTTGTCGGTGAACGACCTCTCGGCCGGTCGGGTCGACGCCGAGCGCCTGGTCAGCCATGGTTTCGTGCTGGTCGGTTATCTGCTCGTGGTGGCCCTGAGCCGCACCTCGGCAACGCCCGCCGCCCCGCCCGGCTCACGCGCCACGGACGGCTGGCGGGCCCACTTCGAGGAGGCGTCCTTCGACGAGGAGAAGCCGAAGCTCCGGCTCGTCCCTCGCACCGGCCCGATGACCGCGCGCCACCACGACCGCCAAGCGGCCTGAAAGCCGGCCTCAGAACGCGGACGAGGGCCGGACGGACAGCTCACGCCAGTCGTCGTCCGGCCCCGCCAGAAGTGCACGCACCGTGTCGATCGCGGCGTCCTCGCTGTCGAACTCGAAGAAGTGCGAGACGCCGTCACCGCCGCCGGTGCGCTGTTCCACGTACCACTGTTCGCCGTTGACGCGAAGGTAGACATCCTTCCGCCCGAGGCGACCCCACTTGCCGTTCCACCAGTGCTTTCGCTGCTCCATCGGGCCACTGTATCGAACACGTGTTCGAACAGCGCAAGGCCGGGTGGATCTTTTTCCGCCCGGCCGGGCTACTGGTGCCGCGGCGGTTCCTGGTCGCGCCGGGAGTGCTCGTTGACGTCACTCACCGCACCCGGCCCGGCACGATTGGCCACCAGCGCGTCGCGGATCTGGGTGAGCAGCACGATGTCCTCGCTGGGCGCGGCCGGCGGCGGCTCCTCGCCCCGGGCGCGGCGCTCGGCCAGCTTGTTCAGCGGGAAGACGACGAGGAAGTAGAGCGCCGCGGCGGTCAGCACGAAGGTGATGAGCGCGTTGAGGAAGCTCGCGTAGTCGAACACCACGCCGTCGCGCACCTTCCAGGCGCCGGCGCCGACGCCCGTACCCCCGCCGATCAGCTGGATCAGCGGCTTCAGGAAGCCGTTGGTGAATGCGGTGACCACCGCGGTGAAGGCCGCGCCGATGACGATGCCGACCGCGAGATCGACGACGTTTCCGCGCATGATGAAGTCTTTGAAGCCTTTGAGCATGTGCCCACTCCTGATGAGAGCCGAGGGATTCCCAGCAGCAGGTGCCCACCGCCGGTCAGCGACAAACTACGCCGAACGCCGAGGTTGTGGCAGAGCCGACATCGGGGCCAAGTCGTGTGCCACGAGGAATCCGTCCACCGCGCCCCGCCAGGGGAAAGTCTCCGCCCGCAGGCGTGCCGCCCGCCGCCGGTCGGCCTCCGGGCGCTCGAGCAGCTCACGGGCCGCCGCGGCGAACTCCGCCCCGGTTCCGCCCGCCGCCAGGCCGGCGTCCCCGATCACCTCGGGCAGCGCGCTCGCCGCGCTCACCACCACCGGCGTCCCGCTCGCCAGCGCCTCCAGCGCGGCCAGCCCGAACGTCTCCACCGGGCCGGGCGCCAGCACCACGTCGGCGGTCGCCAACAGCGTGGCCAGCTCGTCCCGGTCCCGCAGATAGCCGGTGAACCGAGCCGGCAGCCCTCGCGCCGCGGCCTCCTCCTGCAACGATTGCCGCAGCGGCCCGTTACCGGCCACGACCAGCACCGCCGGCACCCCCTCGGCCCTCAGCGCGGCCAGCGCGGCCAGTGAGCGCCGCGGCTTCTTCTCGGCCGACAACCGCCCGCAGTGCACCAGCAGGACGTCTCCGTCGGCGGCCCACTTCCGGCGCGCCTCGCCGTCCCGCCGGTCCGGTCCAAACCCTTCGAGATCCACTCCGAGGGGTACGCGGAGCAGGTTCTCGACGCCGATCCGCCGGAACTCGGCAGCCGCCCAGCCGGTCGTGCACACCACGATGTCGTGCGCGGCGGCCGTGCGGGCGTTCAGCAGGTCGGCCGCCCGTTTCCCGAACCGCTGCCACGGCCCGAACATCCGCACCAACCCGTCCAGGCTCTCGTGCGAGACCATCATCGACCGGATCTCCCGGCGCCGGGCCCACGAGCCGATCCAGCGCAGCGTGGTCCGGTCGGACACCTCGAGCCGGTCCGGCGCCAGCCAGGACAGCACCTTGCCGACCCGCCGCCGGTCGACCAGCGCCCGGTAGCCGCCCAGCCCCGGCACCCGCGGCCCGGCCAGCGTGATCACCCGGCCCTGCTCGGTCTCCCGCTCGCCATCCCGTTCACCGGGCACCACCAGGACCGCCTCGTGGCCGGCCCGCTGATAGCCGGCGCCCAGTTCCCGGAGCGCCGTACGCAACCCGCCCGACGTCTCGGTGACGAAGTTCGCCACCCGGACGATCCGTACTCCCATGCCCCACCCTCCGCCGAATACGACAGCGGCCCGCACCATGAGGGTGCGAGCCGCCAGAACGAAATCTAGGCCGCCGCGGCCAGGACGGGCGCCGCCGCCGTCCCCATCACCGCGCGGTAGTGCCCGATCAGTTCGTCACCGACCGCCGACCAGCTCCGTCCTTCGATCGCCGCCCGACCGGCCGCACCGTACGCGGCCCGTCGACCCGGATCGCCGGCCAGCACCGTCACCGCGTCGGTGAAGCCCTGCTCGACGAAGGGGCGGCGCCAGCAGCCCGGTCACCCCGTGGCGCACCAGGTCGAGCGGTCCGCCCGCGGCCGGCGCGACCACCGGCACCCCGCTGGCCATCGCCTCCTGGATCGCCTGCCCGAACGTCTCGTACGGTCCGGTATGGACGAAGATGTCCAGCGAGGCGTACAGGTCGGCCAGCTCGTCGCCGTGCTTGAGGCCGAGGAAGGTCGCTTCCGGGAGCGCCTTGTGCAGATCGCCGGCGGCGGGTCCGTCGCCGACCACGACGAGGCGTACGCCCGGCAAGCGGCTCACCCCGGCCAGCAGCTCGACCTGCTTCTCCATGGCGAGCCGCCCGATGAAGCCGACGATCAGCTCACCGTGGGGCGCCAGCCGGCGGCGCAGGCCCTCGGTGCGGCGCTCCGGGTGGAAGCGCACGCTGTCGACGCCCCGCCGCCACAGGTGGACGCGCTCCACGCCGTGGGCGGTCAGCGCGGCGGCCGACTCGGTCGAGGGCGCCAGGTTCCGGCCGGCCTTGTTGTGCACCTTGCGGATCCAGCTCCACGCGGCCCGCTCGGTCATGCCGTGGTGGTAGAGCCGGGAGTACGCGGCGATGTCGGTCTGATAGACGGCCACCGTCGGCAGTCCCAGCGACCGGGCCGCGGTGGCGCCCCAGGCGCCGAGCACGAAGGGACTGGCCAGGTGGACCACGTCGGTGCGGTGGGCGCGCATGGCCGCGGTCATCGTCGGTGTCGGCAGACCGAGACGGATCTCCGGGTAGCCGGGCATCGGCACCGAGGAGATCCGGTACACCGGGTACGGGAGGTCGAACGGAACCCGACGGTCGGTGGGCTGCGGCGCGATGACGATCGGCTGGTGGCCGCGACGCAGCAGATGTTCGGCGGTCCGGACGACCGAGTTGGCGACGCCGTTCACCAGCGGTAGGAAAGACTCCGTGACCAAGGCGACTCGCATAGTGCAGAGGATGATCGGAGGCATTGACCACACGACTCGTGAGTTGATGACATCAAGCCGAACGCTGGGCAACATGATCGGTTTTCGCCGGTTGTTTGCCCACAGGCCGTCAAGCGGTGGTGGACGACCGAGAGAGTGATGCGCGTGGATCGACGAAATCTTCTCCGGACGGCTGCGGCTGCTCCGGTCGTACCCCTGCTTCTCGGATCTGCCTCGACACCGGCTCAGGCGCAAGCCGCGCCGGCGGGCAAGAGCCCCGACCGCTTCGCGATCGCCGTGCTGCCGGACACGCAGTATCTGTTCGACGCGGACAGCGCCGACCCGGCGCCGCTGCGCGAGACGTTCCGCTACCTGGTCCAGGAACGCGCGGCCGTGTTCCTGACCCACCTGGGCGACGTCACCGAGCACGGCACCGCGGCCGAGATCGCGCTGGCGTCCAAGACGTTCGAGCAGATCGACGGAAAATTGCCGTACAGCGTGCTGGCCGGCAATCACGACATCAACGGCGGCACCACCGACGAACGCGGCGACAGCCCGTACCTGCAGGCGTTCGGACCGCACCGGTTCGCCGGCCGGCCCACCTTCCTCGGCGCTTCACCCGGCGGCTACAACAGCGCCCACCTGTTCACCGGTGGCGGGCGCCAGTGGATGGTCCTCGCGCTCGACTGGCAGATCTCGGATGCCGGGCTGGCCTGGGCCCGCGACATGATCGCGGCACGTCCCCGCACGCCCGTCATCGTCACCACCCACGACCTGGCCTTCCCCGACTACGCCGGCCAAGCCGCGCTGTCCGTTCGTGGTCAGCGCCTGTGGGACGGCCTGATCGCCGGCCACGACCAGATCTTCCTCACCCTGAACGGGCACCACTGGCCGCCCGCCCGCACCGTCCTGCCGAATGCCGCTGGGCACGACGTCCACGTCCACATCACCAACTACCAGGACCGCTACTACGGCGGCGCGGCGATGATCCGGCTCTACACGTTCGATCTCGCGCGCAACGTGATCGACGTCGAGACCTTCTCCCCGTGGTTCCTGTCGCGTAAGTCGTCCTCTCTGCTGGAGGCCGAGGTCAGCCAGTTGACCGGCCCCGACGACCGATTCAGCCTGGCCGTCGACTTCCGCTCGCGGTTCGCCGGCTTCGACCCGCCGGCCCTGCCCGCCCCACGCCCGGCCAGCACGGTGATCAGCCGGCCGACGGTCGCCTACTGGCGGTTCGACACGGCCGGCCAGTCGGTCGGCGACGGCGCCGTGGTGCGCGACCAGACCGGCAAGGGCAATGATCTTTCGGTACGCCGGCTCGCCAACAGCGGTCCGGAGATCCTCGAGCTCACCACCGACCACCACGAGAACGCACCGGCCCACTCGAGCCTGCGCTTCGACGGCGGCAAGAACCCCGACCGCGGCGCCGTCCTGCAGACCGGCGCCAACGCCCCGCTGAACAGCATGAAGTTCCTCGACGGCTACACCATCGAGACGTTCCTGAAGCTGCCCGACCCGTTCACCGGCGACCACGCGTTCATGGGCATCTGGAGCTTCGAGGGCCGCAACGGCGACGCCGGAAAGACCAACGGCTGGTCGCGCCTCGAGTGCACGTGCAGCCTGAACTTGTCGTCGGAACGCTTCCTGCAGTACGTCGTCTACCCCGAGACAACGGACGCGTCACCGACCTCGTGGAGCCACGCCCTCCCGATGGGCAAGTGGATCCACGTGGCCGTCGTCAACGACAGCCGTCACTCGATCGTGTACGTCGACGGCGCCCCGATCGTCCGCAATCCCGGCCAGCTCTCCCGCGGCATCGCCACGCTGGGCCGGCCCTTCACGATCGGCGCCACATCCTTCGACCTCAAGTACGGCCAGGGCTTCTACGGCTGGCTCGGCGACACCCGCATCACCGCCAAGGCGCTCAGCCCGAAACAGTTCCTGACGTCGCTCTGAACGTGGCCCAGAAACGCGAATAGCCCACCCGCGCGGTTCTTACCCGCGGGTGGGCCAAGCAATTTTCAGGGGGCAGTAACGAGTTAACCCCGGAAACGGGTCGAGGCCCCGCCAGTAATGGCGGGGCCTCGACAAACGTTGAGTCCGGCGGCGTCCTACTCTCCC
>NZ_JBFBGU010000054.1:0-16591 GCF_040684855.1 Actinoplanes sp. NPDC089786 | reverse complement strand
CAACTTCACCGCCAAGGCATCCTCACTCATCACACCAAACCCAACGAGCCGATCATGAAAACCGCCGACCAGCTAATTCATCGTCGAGCCCTTAGCAGGCGGGCCGGGCCGAGGGCGTCGTACGTGCGGTCCGCGGACGGGCCAAATGAGTCAGGCGACGAGCGAGCGCAGTGCCTCGCCGACCATGCTGACCACGCCGACACACGCAGGGTGAACCTGGCCTCGGTGGTGGTGCCCTCCCACGGGCGGGCCTGGTGTCGAAACTGGTAATGCCGGTATTGCCGGAGACTCTCGGCTGGTCGTAGAGTCCGAGCCAGGACGCAGGCTCAGGAGGACGCATGTTGCTCGACGATCAACGTCTCGAGAGATCCATGAGGCGCGGGCGGTCGTCGTGAGTTCCGCCGTCGCTGGGTATGTACCTCGGTGGCATCTTCAGCCCGGCGGCCGTGTGGCCGTCCACGCGTCGGCGGAGGGCGGCCTGCTGTACGCCACACTTCTGGCTGTCGATGATGCGGTGGCCGGCCCGGAGCATTGGCGGGGTCTGCCGTCGCTGGCGTCCCTCGGACCGCTGCCGGCCCGGTCAGTCCCTCTCGTCCCAGGCTCCTGTCTGCGTGTCAGTGGTCCCGCCCGGCAGCTTTCCGAGGTGACCCTCGAGCTCACCGTCTGGCAACGCAGCGCGCAGCCAAGCTCGTCGACCCTCATCGAGCTGCGGGGGACCGCCGGCGCTGTCCGTGTGGTCCTTCACCCGGACAGTTCGCTGTGGCTGGCGACTGAGGCCGGCGATCACCTGCCGACGGGATTGCGCCTCGGCGTCCGAACCTGGCACCGGCTGGCGATGAGCGTGTGCAAAGAGTCCGTCGAGCTACGGCTGCGCGGCTTGCACACGACGCTGCCCTTGACGTGGTCCGCCGATCTTGCGGCCTTGGGCGGTGGAGCGCTCGAAGAACTTCTGATCGCGGGACGACACGACCCGGACTCCCCTACGGAGTGCCGTGGTGAACTGGACGCCAAGGTGGAGGCGCCAAGGCTCCTGAATGCAGCCGGCGAACTGCTGACCAGCTGGGACTTCAGCGCTCTGCCGTACGACGACGACGTGCCGGACATCGCGGGACTGTTCGCACATTCCCGTCTGATCAACGGTCCTGGGCGCGGAATGACCGGCTCCGCGTGGCGGGGGCGGCACACCTGCTTCGTCGACGCTCCGGAGGAGTACGGGGGCGCCTGGTTCCATCGCGACGACCTGGCGGACGCAGAATGGCCGCTGCTCGCCGAGATCGAGATCCCGGCCGACGCGCGCCCCGGCGTCTACTGCGTCGTGCTCTCGCTGGACGCCGAGCCGCGCTACGACGATGTGGAGCGTTGGTGTCCCATCCCCGTCTTCGTGACGGCGGAGCCCGGTGCGCGGGCGCAGGTGGCTTTGGTCCTTCCGACGTTCAGCTACCGCGCGTACGCCAACAATGGCTTTTTTGAAGACGCGGACCCGGCTGTCTATCGCCATCGTGGATTGACATGTTCGGCCCATGTGTACCGGTACATCGACGAACACCGTCTGCTTTCCCTCTACGGCCGGCACCATGACGGCAGCGGCGTCCACTTGGCGTCGTTGCGCCGGCCCCAGGCGACGGTGCGGCCGGACTGGGTCAGTCAACCGCTGGGGCGGACCCACCAGCTTTCGGCCGACCTGTCGATCCTCCGCTGGCTGTCCGAGACCGGGGTCGACTGGACGATCCTCACCGACGAGCAGCTGCACGAGCAGGGCGAGGAGGCGATCGACGGGGTCGACGTGCTGATCACCGGCAGCCACCCGGAGTACAGCACGCGTGAGCTGCTCGACACCTACGACCGTCACCTCGAGCGGGGCGGTCACCTGATGTACCTCGGAGGAAACGGTTTCATCCTCAAGGTCGAGGTCGACGCGGACCGTCCATGGCTGCTGGAGCTGCGCCGTGGCGACAGTGGCGGTGACATCTGGGCCGGCGACCCAGGGGAAGCCCACCACCAGGTGTCAGGGGAGATGGGCGGCCTCTGGCGCCGGTTGGGCCGTCCGCCGAACCTGCTGACCGGTGTCGGCTACTCGGCGATCGGATTCTCGGCTGACGTCGGCTACCGCCAGCCGGCGGATCTCCCGCTCACGGACCTGCCCACAAGGCTCGGGTCGGCGCTGCGTGAACTCACTGGCGAGCTGTTCGGCCTCGGCGGCTTCGAGGTCGACCGCTATGACCCCGACCTGGGCTCGCCGGAAGGAACGATCATTCTCGGGCGGCTGGACAATCTTCCCGACGACTACCGCCCGGTGCCGGAATACCTCGTTCTTGGCTCCGACCCGTCGGCCGGGATTCGAGCATCGACCCGCGGTGACGTCGTGTGGCGCCGAACGCCCCACGGCGGGCAGGTCTTCTCGACGGGCTCGATCTCCTGGACGTCACGCCTCAACGAGCCGGATGACCCGGGGCACTGCCGGCTGATCACCACGGCCGCGCTTCTGGACATGCTCGACCCGGAAACCTGAGGACGGTCCGGTGGCCCGGCCGCAGGCGTGCGACCGGGCCATTGACAGGTCAGGCGAGCAGTTCCCGGAGGAATCGCCGGTTGTCTTCGTGCAACAGCTTCGAAGCCTCGATCGCAGTCTCCAGCTTGCCCGCGACGAGGTCGCGGGCAAGTTTTTCATGCAGCTCGAAGATCGCCTTGCTCATCGTCTGGCCGTGCGGCGAGATCCGGATCGTCTCGACGACCTGCTTGTCGATGCCGTCCCACAGCGACGCCAGCAGCGGGCTCCGGGCCGCCGCGATGATCGCGGCATGCAGCGCTCGGTCGGCCTCCACGGTGTCCTGCCGCAAGGTGACCGCCTCCCGGAGACGCTCCAGCGCGGCGCCGACCGCGGCGTGCTCCTCCCCGCCGACGTGCGTGACCGCGAGACGCAGCGCACCAGTCTCCAGGACCTCACGCACATTGACGACGTCCTGAAGCTTGACCCCGCCGCTCACCACATGGTCGCCGGGCGCCGCGGTGACGAAAGCGCCGCGCCCCATCTGGATATCGACCAGGTCCATTGCGGTCAGCGTCGACAGGGCCTCGCGGACGACCGGCCGGGAGACCGCGAACTCCTCGGCCAGCTTGCGCTCACTCGGCAGCTTGGCGCCGACCGCATAGACACCCTCGCGGATCCGGTCCACAAGGGCCCGGGCGATCCGGTTCGCCTGCGAGTCGCGCCGTCCGCCGAGTTCCACGAATCCTCCTCCGAGCACCGCTGGGCCGATGCCCAGGCGGACACGGCCGGCCGGACCGGTAAAACCGGCCGGGCGACTAGCAGTATGCGGCACCCATGTGCTCACCCGCGCAGCCCGGGGATGTAGGCCGACAGCCTTCGGCGGGTGCGAGCGGCCGCGAAGCCGTCGCGGATGCGCTCGATGATCCGCGTACGGACGTCGTGATCGACGAACGCCGCACGAGCTGCGTCGAGCTGGAACCGCTCGTGCTCGTCGAGGCCGTAACCGAACGCCTGGGTGAGGCGGGCGAGGTCGTGCGACAGCGTGGTCTGGCTCATCAACCGGTTGTCGGTGTTGACGGTCACCGTGAAGCCGAGCCGGCGCAGGCGCTCGAACGGATGATCGGCCATGGTGTCGCCCCAGGCGGCCACCGCGCCCGTATGGAGGTTGGAGGTCGGACTCGTCTCCAGCGCTACCCGACGGTCGCGTACCCACCTGGCGACCGGGCCGAGCTCGTCCCGCGGCCCGAGATCCTCGGCGATGCGGACACCGTGGCCCAGCCGCAAGGCGCGCCCGTCCACCAGCGCCCCGGCGATGCTGGCGGGACCGTCCGCCTCGCCCGCGTGCACGGTCACCGGGAACAGCTCATGGGCCAGCAGGTCGAACGCGTCACGGTGCGCGCCCGCTGGATAGCCGGTCTCCGGCCCTGCGATGTCGAAGCCGACCACCCCGCGGTCACGGTGCCGCAGCGCAAGCTCCGCGATCTCCCGGGCGCGCCGTCCGTTGCGCATCGCGCAAAGCAGCTGCCGGACCTCGATCGGACGGCCGCCCGCGGTGGCCCCGGCCATCCCGTCCTCGATTCCGGCCTGGACTGCTTCGACGACCTCGTCTAGCGTCAGCTCATTGCGCTGCTTTGCCTCGGGCGCCCATCGAACCTCGCCGTACACGACCCCGTCGGCGGCCAGGTCCAGGACGTACTCGCGGGCCACACGATGCAGGCCGGGGACCGTTTGCATGACAGCGTCGGTCATCCAGAAGGACTCCAGGTAGGCGACCAGAGAACCCGCGTCGGCCCGGTGCAGGAACCAGGCCGCGAGGTCTTCCGGGTCCCCGGCCGGCAGCTCGAGACCCAGCTCCGCGCCGAGCTCGAGGATTGTCTGCTCGCGCAGGGCCCCCTCCAGATGATCGTGCAGGGACACCTTGGGCAGGCTGCGAACGCCGAGGAGCTCGCCGGCCGGGTCGAGCGGTCGCCGCTCGCGTGCGAGGAGGCTCATGCGACGGTCTCCCGTCCTGTCTCGTAGGTGGAGATCGCGGCGACCTTTGCCGCTGAGGCCGAAGCTGGATCGAACTCGTGCCGCAACCACTCCTGGACCAGCGCTCGGGCGAGCTCCGGACCGATCACCCGCTCGCCGAGCGTCAGCACCTGGGCGTTGTTGCTCAGTACGGATCGCTGGACCGAGTAGATGTCATGGGCGGTGACGGCTCGGATACCGGGCACCTTGTTCGCCGAGATGGCCACGCCCAGTCCTGTGCCGCAGACCAGCAGGGCCCGATCGGCAGCGCCGGACGCCACCAATTCGGCGGCCGCAACCGCGACCTGTGGGTATGGCGTGTGTGCGGCCTCGTCCACGCCGACATCGACGATGGAGACGACCCGCGGATGTGCCTCCAGGTCCGCCTTGAGCATTTCCTTGTAGAGGTAGCCGGCGTCATCGGCGCCGATGACCATCCGCAAAGGGCGGGGGCCGGTACTGGTCATGGTTGTGCTCCGGACGGTTCGGCGGTGGGGGATTGCTCGGCCAGCGCTCCGGCGAGCAGGGCGAACGAGGTGGCCCCGGGATCGGCATGGCCGCGGCTGCGCTCGGCGAGCGGCCGGGCCCGGCCGCGCACCGGTACGAGCGCAGCGGTGCCCTTCGCGCCGGCGAGTGCGGCCGAGGCGGCGAGGTGCCAGGCCGCACCGAGGCCCGTGCCGGCGGTGGCAGCTGCCTCGAGCGCGCGGACGAGCGGCTCGAAGGCGTCGACGATGGTCTTGTCGCCCGGGTTAGCGCCGCCGAGGCCGGTGATGGCGTCGAGGGCGGAGCGAGCCGCGCCGGCGATCGCCGCGGTGTCGAGATCGTCGGCGTCGTGCAGGTGCCGGGCCGCACGCTCGAGCCCGGCGCCCCAAAGGGCGCCGGACGTGCCGCCCCCGACGTCCGCCCAGGCACGGCCGGCCGCGATGAGTGCGCCGCTGAGACCGGCGCCGGAATCGACGGCGCCCTGCGCGGCGGCCAGCGCGCCTCGGGCGCCGCGGAGCATTCCCGTGCCGTGGTCGCCGTCGCCTGCGACAGCGTCGAGGTCGCCGAGGCGACGCTCCTCGCGGGCAAGGGCCTGGACAGCTGTGTCCAGAGCGGCGACGGCGCGGGGACCGGCGGCCCGGGCGGCGGCGCTGCGATCATCGGCGACAGCGGGGATGCCTCGGTCGTAGGTGCCGACATCCGGGACCTCGGTGTCGACCGGCTCCGGGCCGGGAACGCGGGTGTACGCCGCGCTGTTGGCCGGTGCGCGCCAGAGCCGCTCGAGCTCATCGTCGACCCAGCAGACGGTGACCGAGAGCCCGCCCATGTCCAGGCTGGTGACGAGCTCGCCGACCTCGGCGTCGACCACCTCCACACCGCGGTCGCTCAGCGCGCGGGCGACACCGGCGAAGAGGATGAAGAGCTCCTCGTGGGACACGGTGCCCAGCCCGTTGACCAGGACGACGGCCCGGCTGCCCCACTCGGGGCGGGACTCGGCCACCAGGTCGGTGATCAGCCGTTCGGCGAGGGTGCGCGCGGCCGGAAGAGGCTCGTCACTGACCCCCGGCTCGCCGTGGATGCCGAGTCCTACCGACATCGTCGCGGTGGGGACGGTGAACAGAGGAGCATCCGCACCCGGAAGCGTGCAGCCGGAGAGGGCGATCCCGAGGGTCCGCGTGCGCTCGTTGGCGCAGCGGGCGACGCGTTCCACCTCGTCCAGACCGGCGCCGCCCTCGGCTGCGGCGCCGGCAAGTTTGACGACGACGAAATCACCGGCCACGCCGCGCCGCTGGTGCTCCTGACCGGTGGGCGCGCTGGCGATGTCGTCGGTGACCAGCAGCGTGCGCACGTCATGGCCCTCGCCGCGCAGCCGTTCCTGGGCGAGGCCGAAGTGCAGGACGTCACCGGCATAGTTGCCGTACAGGAACAGCACTCCGGCGCCGCGGTCGCAGGCATGGGCGACGTGGTAGGCCTGTGCCGCCGACGGGGAGGTGAAGACCTGCCCGCAGACGGCGCCGGTGGCCAGCCCCGGGCCGACCAGCCCGGCGAATGCCGGGTAGTGACCGGAGCCGCCGCCGAGGACGACGGCGACCTGCCCGGGCGGTACGGGCGTCGCGCGGACCACGCCGCCATCGACGCGCCGGACCTGGCGCGGGTGAGCTCGGGTCAGCCCGTCGAGAGCGTCATCGACGAAGTCATCCGGGCCGTTGTGGATCGATGTCACGGGTTGTTCCTCTCCTCATCGAGGTGGCTGTGCAGCAGTCCGCGGACGTACGCGTGGTTCACGGCGCTGACCCCGAGGGCGTCGCCGCCGTACTGCTCGCAGGTCACGACTCCGGAGAATCCGGAGGCGAGTGCCGTACCGAGCGCCTGGCGGTAGTCGATGACGCCGAGCTCGAGCGACGTCGGCGAGGTCAGCACCACTCCACGATCGGGGTCGTCCATACGCAGGTAGTTCTTGACATGCCAGTAGTTGGTGTAGGGCAGCACCTTTTCGAGGACCTCGCGGGGCGGTTCGACGGGTCGGTGCAGCCGCACCAGGTTGCCGGTATCCGGGTTGAGCCCGACCTCGGGCAGGCCGATGTCCTCGACCATGCGAACCGCACTCTCGGCGGTGCCGAGGAAGGTGTCCTCGTACATCTCGAGCGAGAGCAGGAGCCCGGCCGCCGCGGCATGTGAGCCCAGATCGCGTAGGCGGGCCACAGCGCGGCCGCGCAGCTCGGTGTCCGCGGGATCGTTGGCCGGATGGTCGGCCGTCCAGAACCACAACTGCTCACGTTGGGCTGCGGTGAGCGGCTCGTGCAGCCCGACCGACACGACACGCGCACCCAGCCGGGCGGCAGCGTCGATGGTGCGGTGACTGTAGGCGAGATTGGCGTCGCCGTGCCGGGGGTCCACAACGCTGCCCCGGATCACTGCGACGGCCGCGATCTCGAGCTTGGCGGCGGCCGCCGCCTCGCCGAGCTGATCGACCTCGTCACCGGGAAGATCGCCCACCCGCAGCCAGGTGTCGGTCAGTTCCACCAACACGAAGCCTGCGCGGGCCACCTGCCGCAGGCGGCGAGCTCGGTCGGCGTGGTCCGCACTGGGCGGGAAAGGCAGGGTTCCGGTGGCCACGGGCCAGGTTGTGGCGTCCAGTTCCGCACGTACGTGCGACTGGATGCGGCGGGTCGCTGTGGATGTCATGTCAGGCTCCTGGGCTCAGGCGCCCGCGACCGCGGGACGGCGAAGCGAACGCAGCCCGGCCACGGCCAGCGCAAGCACGGTGGCGACGTAGGGCAGGGCCGAGATGGGATCGGTGGGAAACTCGGTGCGTACCTGTAGCACGGTGGTGAGTGCCTGGAAGGCGCCGAACAGGGTGGCCGCGACAACGGTGCCGACGGGATGCTTGAGCCCGAGGTAGACGGCGGCCAGCGCGATGAATCCGCGGCCCTGGGTCATGTCGCGGACGAACGTGTGTGTGGTCGCCAGGGAGAGCTGAGCACCGGCGACACCGGCCAGCACACCGGAGGCGAGCATCGCTCCCCACTTGACCCGCAGCGGAGAGACGCCGGCCTCGACGACAGCCGATGCGTTACCGCCGACCGCGCGGATCCAGATGCCGGGGCGGGTGTCGAAGTAGAACTTGACGAACAGCGGTACCAGGACGATCGCCAGCCATGTCAGGGGCGACAGATCGGCGAACGCGCCGAGGACGGGCAGGCCGTCGAGGAACGACAGCCCGACGGTGGGCAACGGCCTGGACTCCAGCGCGTTGGATCCGCCGCCGGACCCGCGATTGAGTGCATACAGGAGCGTCACGGTGCCACCGGCGGCCACCAGATTGACCGCGATGCCGGCCAGGACGAAGTGCGCCCCCAGACCCAGATGGGACCAGGCCAGCAGCGTTGCGAGGGCAGCGCCGACGAGCACCGCCGCTGCCAGGCCGCCCCAGGGGCCCAGGAAGGTCGTGGAAACCGCGGCGGCGCCGAACGCGCCGCCGAGCATCATGCCCTCCAGACCGATGTTGTCCACACCGGCGCGAACCGTGAGCAGGCAACCGAGAGCGGCGAGGACGAGTGGAGTCGCGACCTCAAGTATGCCGGCGAGGTACATCGGTCACCTCCTGGGTGGACGGGACGAGAGAGGGGGCGCTCGCGCCGAGCTCCGGTCCGGGCTCGGACTTCGCCGTGACCGGCTCCACCGGGTCGTCGGCGAGCGGCGAACGTCGGCGGCGCTCGCGCTGGCGCAGCAACGCGGCCAGACCGATGATGAGCAGGCCCTGCAGGACCACCACGACGTCGCGGGGGACTCCGGCGGTGATCTGGATGACGTCGCCGCCGGTGCGCAGGTATCCGTAGGCCAGAGCGGTGAGTGGCACCAGTGCGGGACGGTTGACGGCGAGCAAGGCGACCAGGACGCCGTCGAAACCGATGCCGGTGGCCATCCCGATGATGAGGCGATGGGTGTCGCCGAAGCCGATCACGGCCCCGGCGGCTCCGGCGATGCCACCGGAGATCACGAAGACCAGGCAGATCAGGCGGCGTACGGAATAGCCGTTGGCGAGTGCCGTCCGCTGGCTCTCACCGACGACGCGCAGGCGGAAACCGAGTCCGGTACGGCTCAGAAGCAGACCACTGCCGAGGCAGACCAGAATGCCGAGAAGCAGAACCACCGGGATGGCCGGAGCCTGCCCGAACGATGGCAGGAAGAGGGCCGGGTCGAAGAAGCTGGAGACCGGGAACCCGGCGCCGGGCGGTAGAAGAAACTCCTTGACGACAAAGGCGAACAGGAACGTTGCGACGTAGTTGAGCATCAGAGTGCTGACGATCTCGTCGGTGCCCAGGTAGGCCTTCATCAGACCGGGTACGAGTCCCCAGACGCATCCGCCGGCGATCGCTGCGGCCAACGCCAGGGGGAGCGCCGCACCACTCGGGCCCAACGCGAGGGCGACGAGGCCGGCCGCGAGAGCGCCGACGAGGACCTGGCCCTCGGCGCCGATCGCGAACATCCCGATCCGGAAAGCCAGGCATACGCTGGCGCCGGTGAACATCACGAAGCTGGAGTAGGAGAGCCATTGCTCTATGCGTCCGGGGCTGGACACCGCGCCGGTGAACAGGTCCCCGAGGGTGCGCCACGGCTGATCGCTGGTCACGCTGAACAGCAGAAGGATCAGTACGAAAGCGAGCAGGACACCTGCGGCCAGGCGCAGGACGCTGGGGGAGAGGGAGGATCGGGCGACACGCATGATCAGGCTTCCTCCGTCCGGGCGGCGCCGAGCATCAGTGCGCCGAGCTGTGCGGTCCGTACGGAGGCGTCGTTGACCAAATCCGCCACGACCCGCCCGTCACGCATGACCAGGATCCGGTCGGCGATCGTGCGGATCTCGTCGAGATCGCTGGACTGCACCAGGACCGCCGCGCCGCCGGATGCGGACACTGCCAGCTGTGCGTGCACATTGGCGATCGCGGCGACGTCCAGCCCACGCGTCGGTTCGCGGACGATTACCAGCCGTGGGTCGCGGGACAGCTCACGCGCCAGGACCACTTTCTGGACGTTGCCGCCGGACAGGCTGCCGACGTGCTGGCTGCCGTCGCGGCAGCGGATGTCGAAGCGATCGATCAACGCGTCGGCGTTCGCCTTCATCGCCTTGCGGGCGGTGAGGCCGCGAGGGAAGAAGCGCGCATCTCCGACCCGATTCAAGACGAGGTTCTCGGCAATGCTGAGGTGCCGCGCCACGCCGGCGGTCAGTCGGTCCTCCGGCACGTAGGCGACGCGTGCCCGCAGCGCCGCAGCCCGGTTCCAGGTTCGCTGCTCGTTGCCGCGGAGCAGCAACGTTCCGTCGTCCGGTTGTCGCATCCCGGCGAGCGCCTCGCACAGCAGTTGCTGGCCGTGCCCATCGATGCCGACGACGCCGACGATCTCGCCCGCGCGAATCTGAAGGTCCACACCGGTCAGCGGTACGTCGGCTCCGCGGCTGATACCGACGCCCCGCAACTCAGCGACGACGTCGCCGGGTACCCGCTCGGAGTGGGTGTGCTGCGCAGGCCGCCCGCCTACCATGTCGGCGATCAGCGTCGCTCGAGTGACCCGCCCGATCTTCCGGCGGGCGACCACCGCGCCGTGCCGCATCACGGTGACGTCGTCGGCGAGCTGTTCGGCTTCCTCGAGTTTGTGAGTGATGAACAGGACGGAGACGCCGATGGCCTGCAAACGCCGGACGGCCGCGAACAGGCCTTCTCGCTCCGGCGGCGCGAGCAGCGCCGTGGGTTCATCGAGGATGAGGATCCGGGCGCCTCGGTAGAGGGCCTTGAGGATCTCGACGCGTTGCTGCTGCGCAACCGTCAGGTCCGCGACACGGCGGCTGAGGAAAACTTCGAGGCGCAGTTCCGCCGCCAGCTCGCCGATGCGGTCCGCCGCCCGCGACCGGTCGACCCTCCCGCGCCGGGTGGTCTCGGCGCCCAACGCGATGTTGTCCAGTGCCGACAGCTCCGGGACCAGGCCGAAGTGCTGGAACACCATGCCGACGCCGGCGTTGATCGCGTCCTTCGGCGTGCGGAAGACGCGCCGCTGACCGCCCAGCAGGATGCTTCCGGAGTCAGGCTGCTCCACGCCGAACAGGATGTTCATCAGCGTGGACTTGCCGGCGCCGTTCTCACCCAGCACCGCGTGCACGCTGCCGCGGCGAAGCACCAGCGACACCGAGCGATTCGCATGCACTGGGCCGAACCACTTGTCGACCTCGATCAGTTCCAGCGCCGGCATGCCGGACGCATCCGCGGGCACGGCTCAGGCCCCCGGCAGCACGGAGTCGTAGGTTCCGGCGCCGAGATCGGTGACGACCTTGTCCATCCGCGTTTGCACGTCCGCGGGTACGACAGCGGCGTACAGGCCGGTCTTCTCCAGCCGGACCGAGTCGTCCTTGACGCCGAAGGAGGCGACCTGGCCGGTCGGCAGCTTGTCGTTCGCGGCCGCAGTCACCGCGTCGGCGATCGACGACTCGACGTCGGTCGAGGCGGAGCTGAGGATTGTGTCGGTTCCGCCGACCTTCGCGGAGGCGGACTGCTGGGCGGAGTTGCCGATCGCCCACAGGCCGTGAGCGGCGGCCGCCTCGAAGACACCCTTGTCGGTGCCGCCGGCCGCGGTGAACAGAATCTCCGCGCCCTGGGCGATCATGTCCTCGGCGACTGCCTTGCCCTGGGCGGGGTCGGCGAAGGAGTTGGCGTAGGCAGAGAGGACCCGGACCTTCGGGGCGACGGCAGCAACACCGGCCTTGAATCCCGCGATGTAATCCTCGATGACGCCGATCTCCTGGCCGCCGACGACTCCGACGACGCCGGTCCTGGCCACTTTGCCGACCTTGGGGGCGGTCTCGAGCAGGCCGGCGAGTGCGCCGGCAAGGAAGCCGGCCTGGTCGTAGCGGTAGGTGATCGAGTACACGTTCGTGCAGTTGCCGCACTTCTTCGGGTCGATCGCCGCGTCGAAGAGCACGAACTGCTTGTCCGGATGCTGAGCGGCCGCCTGTTCGACCAGTTCGGTCATCGCGAAGGTGCCGGTGATGACCGGGTTGGCGTCCCCGGTGACCAGGTCCTCGAAGGCGGGCTGCCACTTGGTCGCTTCGGTCCCGGCCTCGACCACCTGCGGCTCGAAACCGGCCGCGGAGGCGCCCTTCTCGACGCCGGCCTTCGAGTCGTCGAAGAAACCGCCGTCACCGGTGGTGCCCGGGATCAGCAGGGCGACCTTCCGGGCCGGTGAACCGGCGTCCGAGCCCCCGTCGCAGGCGGTGATCGTGAGGGCGAGGACGGTCACGACGGCTGTGCTGGCTGGTCTCAGTGCGAGACGACGAATAGAACGCATGGCTTCTCCTCGGATGGGGTCGGGGTTGATGCGGTTCAAGGAGTGCCGGGAGGTTCCCGGCTAGCTGTTGTCTGCTTCTGGTCTAACTGGTAAGACCAGTCTGGTGGCTGCGACGCCCGAGCGTCAAGGGGCAGCTCAGAGCCGCCGTACCGAATCCGACCCGCAGTAGGAGCGTGACCGTGACCACCGCACAGACGACGTCGACGCCGACGTCCACGCACCGCAGAGCACTTGTCGCGTACGAGAAGAGGACCCCGGAATCCCGGCGACTGTTTCGCCAGGCCGGTGAGGTGATAGCCGGCAGCGTCTCGCGCTCGACCCTCGCGTTCGAGCCCTACCCCTTCTACGGAGCGGTGGCAGCGGGTGCACGTGTCACGGACGTCGACGGGAATCCGTACCTGGACCTGGTGAACAACTACACCAGTCTGGCGCACGGCCACGGCCATGGCCCGACCGCAAGCGCGGCAGCCCGGGAACTCACGCGATCAACCGGCTCCGGCACGGCCAACCCCCGCGAAGCGTTGTACGCGGAACAGTTGCGTGACCGGCTGCCTTCGATGCAACGGCTCCGCTTCACCACCTCCGGTTCCGAGGCAACGGGATTTGCGGTACGCGCCGCCCGCGCGCACACCGGGCGCACCCGTGTGCTCAAGTTCGAGGGCGGATTCCACGGCTCGCACAACGAGCTGCACCGCGACGTCGCCTCCCGGGAACCGCTGCCGACCGGCACCGCGATCCCGTCGCGACCGGCCGCTGGTGGCATGGAGCCGTCCGAAACGGTCACCGCGGTCTACAACGACCCCACGTCCGTCCGAACCGCCTTCGAGCGCTGGGGCACCCAGATCGCGGCCGTGATCGTGGAGCCGTTCCTGGGCAATGCCTCCCTGGTGACCGCGGACCGCCCGTTCCTCGACCAGATCTTCGCCTCGGCCTCCGAGGCAGGCGCACTGGTCGTCTTCGACGAGGTGCAGTCGCTGCGGGCCGGCTACCGGGGAGCCCAAGGCATGTGGGGCTACGCGCCCGATCTCACCGCGATCGGCAAGATCATGGGCGGTGGCTTCGCGCTCGCCGCGTACGGCGGGCGGGCCGACATCTTCGACGTCTTTTCCCCAGGCCCGCAGCAACTCGTGCAGACTGGTACGTTCACGGCCACTCCGCTCGCGCTCGCGGCAGGTCAGGCCGCCATGGCCGCACTCGACGAGACGGCGTACGACGACCTCGCCGCGCGGACCGATCGGTTGCGCGACGGCCTGCGCCGCGCGGCTCGCGACGCCGGGATACCCGTCCACGTCAATGGCCTGGGCTCGATGTTCGACATTGCGTTCTCCACCCGGCCCGTCGACAGCTACCGTGCCCACTACACCGCCGACGCCGACCTCCTCGCCGAGGTACGGCTGCACATGGTGAACGCCGGGGTGCTCATCATGCCCCGCGGAACCGGTTGCCTGTCCACGGCAGTGACCGACGAGGACGTCGACGAGGCGATCGCCGCCTTCACCGCCGCCCTGAACCTGTCCACCGGAGGCTGACCGATGCTGAACCTCGACCTTTCCGACACCGCGGCCCTGGTGACCGGGGCCGCGTCCGGCATCGGCGCCGCGTGCGCGGAGACGCTGGCCGAAGCCGGTGCCGTAGTGGTCTCCGTCGACCTGACCGCCCCCGGAGTCCCCGGTGCGGACGTGCACCTCGTAGGTGACGTCACTGATCCGGACGTACGCGCGACCGCGCTGGACCGCCTCGCCGGGGCAGGCGTGCGACGGCCACGCTGGCTGCTGGTCAACAACGCCGCAATCCAGCTCGAGAAACGCCTGGAGGACACCACGGCCGAGGAGCATCGCCGATTGTGGGACGTCAACGTGGCCGCCGTGATCGACCTGACCAGCCGGTACGCCGAACGCGCGCCGAACGGCTCCGGTGTGGTGCTGATGGCGTCGGTGCTGAGCGCGACCGGCGACCCCGCACTGGCCGGCTACACCGTCACCAAGGGTGCCATCCTCAACTACACGCGCACCGCGGCGCTCGCGTACGCCGGACGCCTGCGAGTCAACGCCGTGCTCCCCGGGGCGATCCGTACGCCGCTGACCACCCGCGCCTGGGAGGCAAGCGGTGACCCCGAAACGGCCGAAGCCCGCATGACCCGCCTCTACCCGGCCGGACGCATCGGCGAACCCTCCGACGTCGCCGGCGTGGTGGCGTTCCTGGCGAGCCGGTACGCATCCTTCATGACGGGCAGCCTGGTCGCCGTCGACGGCGGGCTGCTCGCCGCCAACGCCGAATGGGGGCTGGAACGCCTGTGAACACGTCGACCCGGATCTACGATCTCACCCTGCCCATCGCCCACGGCATGGACGCCTTCCCCGGCGAACCGACCGCAACCTTCACGCGGTTCTCGACGATCGAGGACGGTGGCATCGAAATGTGGGATGTCGGGCTCTTCAGCCAACTCGGCACCCACGTCGACGCACCCCGGCACTTTCTCGCCGATGCGGCGACCGTCGAGTCGCTCGACCTCAGCGCCTGCATCGGCCCAGCGACAGTCCTCGACGTCCCCGACGACCGCGATGTGAGCCGTGCTGACGTGCTGGCCCGGGCCGAGCAGATTCGCGACACCGGCCGGCTGCTCCTGCGCTCCGGATGGTCACGGCGGTACGGCTCGAGCGGCTTCTGGGCCGGCTTTCCCGAGATCGGCCCGGACATCGCCGACGTCCTGGTCGATCTCGGCGTCCGCTTCCTCGGCATCGACACGCCAACCCCGAGTGTCGCCCACCTGCACGACGTTCACCGGCGTCTGCTCCGAGCCGGAATGGTGATCGCGGAATGCCTCACCGGCCTCGAGCAGCTCTCCACCACGACCTATCTCGTTTGCCTGCCGCTGCCGCTCGTCGGCCTCGACGGCGCCCCCGCGCGCATCGTCGCCATCGAACCCGCCCCTCGACTTCCGGAGAATCCGCTATGACCGCACCAGCACTCCGCACCAAGGTCATCATTGACACCGACACCGGCGTGGACGACGGCATGGGCCTGATCTACGGTCTGCTGTCTCCCGAACTCGACGTGGTCGCGGTGACCACCAGCTTCGGCAACGTCGACGTCGACAAGGTCACCCGCAACACCGCGGCGATCCTCGAACGGTTGGGCGCGGTCGTGCCCCTGGCCAAGGGCGCTGGGCAGGGTCTGGCCGGCGGCGTGGCCGACTATGTGCCGCAGATTCATGGCGAGGACGGTTTCGGCAACGCTTTCCTGCCCGAGCCCAGCTACGCGAACCTGGTCGAGGAGACCGCCGCAGCGATGACGGTGCGCCTGGCGGCAGAGCACCCGGGTGAGCTGGTGTGGATCGGACTCGGCCCGATGACCAATCTCGCGCTCGCCCTGCTTCTCGATCCTGCCCTCGCGTCGAGGCTCACGAGGGTGGTGTGGATGGGTGGTGCGGTGAAGGCGCCTGGCAATCAGACGCCGGTCGCCGAGGCGGATGCGCTGCACGATCCTGAGGCGGTGGCTCTGTGTTACAAGGAGCCGTGGGACTTTCTCCAGATCGGGCTTGACGTCACCAATGACACGATCTTCGAGGCAACGGATCTGGCGGCCGTCCGTGCGGCGTCGACGCCGGCGGCTGAGCTGATCGCGGCGGGCGTGCCTTTGTACATGTCGTTCTACGAGCAGATCTTCGGTCGGTACTGCTGCGCGATGCACTCGCCGCTCACCGTCGGCGTCGTCGCGCACCCTGAGCTCATCACCGAGGAGGAGACCCTTCCGATGGCCATCGAGCTGACCGGAACTCGAACGCGGGGTATGACGATCGCCGACCGCCGTCCCGGCCAGGACCGTGATGGCCGGGCCTGGGGCAGTGATCCCCGTGTCCGGGTGGCCTTCGACGTCGACCGCGCGACGTTCGTGCGCCGCTTCGTCGAGCGCATCACGTCAGCCGGCAGCACGGTGGTGTAGCGGCCGACGGAAGCCGGCGGTATTCACAGGGCGAAGCACCCTGCCGCGGCCGACGCTCGTGGCGTCGGCGCAACGACCCTGGCGAAGGTCGTGGGCGTCGGCCGGGCAGTCGGGAGAAGTCCTTTCTCGTGCCTGGGTAATTGTCGGTTTCTGACGTGCAAGCCGCTTCGCGATTAGCCTTCGGTGGTCGGTCTGGAGCAGGCGCCGGACCTCGTCGTGCTCGGAGCTGTCGTTCAAGGGTGACTGGATAGGTCGTCGGGCGGTTCGGGTGTCTAGTGTGGAGGCTGGTAGGTTGACCGGCTGTGTCCGCTCAGCCGCCGCCGTCGTATGACG
>NZ_JBFBGU010000053.1:0-16789 GCF_040684855.1 Actinoplanes sp. NPDC089786 | reverse complement strand
GCGACCTGGTGACGAAGGACCAGAATCTCGACCTCCTTCGCCCCATCGCCCCGCAGGCCCAACACGATCAACTGCAGCACCTGACGCAGGACCAAGTATCCGAACGACACGAACATGCCAGTCAGCCTGCCTCTGACGAGCCGGCGACAACGCACAGAACCGCAGGCCAACACCGAAACCCTGTTTTCGAGCGGTACAGGTTGGCCCGCACTGGATGGACGACAACAGCGCCGGCCAGAGGGTGCGCCGTTGGAGGAGCAAACATTTCTGTTGAACGCGCCCAACGATCTGGTCCCGGAGACCCCGTCAAAACCATATCGCCGACGCGGCCCCGGGGGCGGCACCCGCCAACGAGGTACCGCTTGCCGTGATCGTGCTTCTGGCCGCTCGAGATGAGAGCGCGGCATTCTGTCAGTGGCTGACTGCCCGACCGCCGTCGATGTTGATGACGGTCCCCGTGATCGCCCCGGATCGCTCGGAGGACAGGACGGCGCAGGTCCAAGCGACCTCGTCAGGGAGGATGACTCGCTTGATCGCCATCTGCTCGGTGGCGGCCCTGCGCATTGCTGTGGAGTCGTCCAGTCCGGAGTCACGGGTGACGTCGACGAAGCCTGGGTTGACGTCGTTGACGGTGATCCCGTACTGGCCGAGTCCGGAGGCAAGCGACTTGGTCAGGGCGTGCAGGCCGGCTTTCCCGGATGAGATCGGGGCGGCTGCCCAGGACCCGGTCCAGGCGTTCGGTCCGTTCATGTGGATGATGCGTCCCCAGCCGGCGTCTCTCATGGCGGGCACGAAGGCCTTCGCGAGGTACCAGGAGGCGGTCAGCTGCTGGTTGAGGTAGTAGTGCCAGTCCTCATCGGTCGTGTCGAAGAACGACTCGCGGTACATGCGGTGCATCGCGTTGCTGACGTAGATGTCGACGCGGCCGAAGTGCTGCTCGGATGCTTCCTTGAACCGGGCCACTGTGTCGCGGTCGGCGGCGTCGCCGAGGACGACGAGCGCGCCGACGCCGTGCTTTTCGGCTTCGCTTCTGACTTCTTCGGCCTCGGCCCGGTCGGTGTCGGTGTCGCGGGCATTGATGACGACGTTCGCGCCCCGTGCGGCGAACTCGAGGATGACCGCGCGGCCGATGTTGCGTCCCGAGCCGGTCACGAGAACCGTTTTGCCGGTGAAGTCCAGGTCTGATGCCATCGTGTGATCACGCCTTTCGTCCGTTCGATGTGCGCCGCTCGCTCAGGCGGCCATGCCGTCCGATGCCGCGAATCCGCGCGAAGCCGGGCTGACGAAAACGCCGGCGTCGGCGTTGACGTGCGCGGGCACGACCCGCGTACGCGCGTGCGCCGCGCGGGTCAGTAGGTCGCGGCGCGCAACGCGGACCCGGTCCGGGTCGTCATCAATCCAGTGGTCGCCGTACTTGGCGCACAGATCGGGCTGGCTCAGCATCATCGGCGTCGACAGCAGATCACCGACGAACACCGCGCTGTCCTGTTCGGAGTGGACCTCCAGAACGGCAGAGCCGGGAGTGTGTCCCGGTACCTGCTCCAGATCCAAGCCCGCAGCGATGGAGAATGAACCGGTCCACAGCTCTACCTGATTGCTGGCCAGGATCGGCGCAATGCTGTCAGCGAAGACGAGCGCCTGGTCCGCGTCCGGGTTACCAGCTGCGCGGCTGCCGTCTGGGTTCCAGTAGTCGAACTCCGCCTGCGAGATCAGGTACCGCGCATTGGGGAACGTGGGAACCCATACTTCGCCGTCGAGCCAAGTGTTCCACCCCACGTGGTCCGAGTGCAGATGGGTCAACACCACCGTGTCGATGTCCTCGGGCGCTGCGCCCGCCTCGCGGAGGCGTTCCAAGAAGGAAGTACTCAAGTTCTCGAACGGCGGAGCGGTCGGACGCTTCTTACCGTTGCCGATGCCGGTGTCAACCAGGACAAGCTTGCCGTCGCTCTCCAGCAGGAACGATTGGATCGTCAAGGTGACCGCGTCGTTCTCCGCGTTCCAGAAGCGCGGCTCGAGCCAGGACCGCTGCGCCAGCCACTCCTGCCGGCTGGAATCGGGGAACACCTGATCCCGGGTGAACAGGTGGGCGTTCCACTCCACGATGCGACGTGCCTCAATCCGGCCGATCCGGTACTTCGGGCCCAGACTTGCCGTGTCACTGCCGTTCATGCCTGTTCACCGCCTGCACTGATGGCGGCAGCCAGAATCCCAGGCCGAGACAGCGTTTGCGCTGCACTATCCGACATTGCGTGAGCTCCTTTCGAGGTTGTCTGCGCTTTCACCGACGGACCGGCGAGGAAATGCGCAGGCTTCCAGACCTACGACACTCCGAAGCGTGGCGTCTGACGGCCTTCCCCGAGCTCAGAGAGACATCGAACCCCTGCCCAGAGCGTCGAATCTAACCGGACTTTACCCCGCTTACATCCTCCGGCGATAGGGGCGGGTTGTGAGCACCGCCACTTGCCGCCCTGGACTCTGGCTTCGGGCGTGGCAGTCGTCGACGTGAGTTCCTGTCTCCATCTGGAGCGTCGTTACCACTCCTGTGGTCTGACGAGCCGGTGTTTCGATCGAGAAGACACCTCCGGATCGACACATGCCGAGTGGTCCCGTGGGCGGACCGGGGCTGGCTCTGATCTTGGCCGGGCAGGGCATCTTCCGCGCCGTGGCCGAGGTCCGGATGCCGCCGGTTTCCACCCATCCGGAAGACCTCAAGAGCCGCGTAACGCCCGGCTTGACGTACTCGACCGGTGCTTGCTCATCTCCAGCGGGTCGTGGACGAGCGGCGCCTGGTGGTGCACGTTGACGCAGTCAAAGAAACTGGGCCGCTCTCGTCTGACCGGCCACGAGTGACTACACGACGGCATGTCGAGGACGACGCCGCGACCGTTACGTTCAGTGCGTTATGTCCATTCCGTGGTGTTGTAGCCCCTTCAAGCGGCGAACCCGGAAACGCTGCTGCCGTCGCCTACCTGACATGCACGACGTTCGCCCGGGCGCTTCGCCTGCGGTGCGGAGCCTGGGGTGATGCGTTGTCTGGGGGTCTTGTAACCCGTGTCGGCAACGCGTTCAGACGGTCGATCGTTGTTCATGCGGCGGTGTTTCGTCCTTGTAAATGACCGGCAGAGTGGTGGACGTCCTGTTCGTGCGCTCGAGGCGGTAGCGGGCCGGTGACTGGCCGGTCAGACGCTTGAACGTGCGGATGAATGAGCTCTCGGAGCCGAATCCGAACTGGGTGGCGAGCGAGGACACGGTGCGGTCGGTGGCCCGCAGCAGCTGTGCCGCCGACTGCACCCGCCATCGGAGTAGGTAGTCCAGGGGCGCGAGCCCGATAGTGGTCTTGAAGCGCAAGGCGAACGCGCTGCGCGACATTCCGGCCGACGCGGCCAGCTTGGCGACGGTCCATGGCTCGCCCGGTTGGGCGTGGATCAGCGCGAGCGCCGGGCGCAATCGCTCGTCGGAGAATGCCCGCAGCCAGCCCAGCGCCGTGTCCGGGCGGGCGAGCACGGCTCGCAGCGTCTGGACGAACAGCACGTGGGTGAGGTGGTCGCGCATCGCCCCGGTGCCCGGGGTGTCGAGCGAGGTTTCGTTCGCGAGCAGCTGCAGTACCGGGCGCAGTGCTGCGGCCTCGCCGGTGCGGGCCCGGATTGCGGCGACCGCGGGCAGATGGTCGAGCAGCAGCGCGGCGGCGGTGTCGTCGAACGAGAGCGCGCCGCTGATCGCCGAGGTCTCCGCCGCGGCTCCCGGCGTGACGTGGTGGTAGACGGTGTCTGGCCAGGCGGCTTCGAACACCGCCATCCCGTCTTCCGGCTGCAGGTCCGGGTCGGAGCCGACCGCGTAGGCGTGGCCGCTGGTCAGCAGGTAGCAGTCGCCGGCCTGCAGCAGCAGCGGCTCGGCGCCGTCGGTGGTCAGCCACAGGTGGCCGCGTAGCACCGCGCCGACCCGGATGTGCCGGTACTCGGCGAAGCTCAGAGCCCACTCGCCGGCCGTCTCCAGTCGGCATGGTGGAGCGACTTGCACGTCGAGCAAGCCCAGCACGTCGGACAACGGATCCACACGACCTCCCCAGTCTGGACGATCCGGCTATCAACCAGGACTCGTGGTCATGGTCCCCCGGTACGCGCCGCGCCTAGATTCTGCTCCGGCCAGTGTCACCACGAGTGAGTAGGGGAACGATGAGTATCCACATGCCGGCGAAGCAGGGCACCACGGTCTGGTTCAACGGAGACGTCCTCACGGTCAAGATGACGGGCCGGACACCGGCGGCAGCGTCGGATTGATCAAGGCGTCGGTGCCGCCGGGCGGCGGACCGGTCGCGCACACCCACACCCACACCGACGAGACGTTCTATCTGATCGACGGGGAACTGGAGTTCCTCGACGGTGACCGGTTGTTCACGGCGACTGCTGGCGACGCCGTGTTCATTCCGCGCGCCACCCGGCACCGGTTCAAGAATGTCAGCCTGACCCATGCCAGCATGCTGTTCTTCTATACGCCGGGCGGTCCCGAAGGGCTGTTCGTCGAGGGCGGCGACCAGCCGCAGCCGGGCGTGCAGGTGCTGCCGTGGGGGCCGGAACGGATCGACGACCGGCTGCTGTCGCTGCTCGACAAGTACGACACCCAGGTCCAGCCCGACCTCTAGGAGCGCGGACAGGCGTCGTCCGGGCGCCCTGCCGCTCGTCGGCTGCGCGGCAGGGCGGTCGCTATGTGACTTCCGGACAAGGAGGAAAGGCTACCGACCGGGCTTGCTCACGCCAGTCTCTAAATGATGGGGGCCGTGCTGACCGGTATCCTGCTGGGCGGTTCGGACTCAGTCGGCATACTGTGCCCCACTCCGGGTGATGGCTGCCCGGGGTCTGCGTGGTGACAGTCAGCTGCCGTGGCCGGTGCGCGTTGGTGCCATGGAGGCGGGGCAGCGCGGTTATGTCGCCGTCAGGCTCGGCGAGCGCGGCCGACGAGATCCTGCCAGCTGTCCCGAGCCGTTGTCCCACCCGGTGCACGGTGGCGCTGAACTCTGTCGCAGAGCAATGGAGCATCACGGGTGCTTCCAAGGCTGCGGCGAGCGGCACGGTGAGCCGGTACAGATCGGCGCGGCCCAGGTCGATCCGACCATGCAGCATCCGGATGCGAGTCTGTGGTAGCGCAGTGTGGCTCCCGGCGGGGACAGGCTGATGGCCGTCCAAAGCGGTAGGGCGATCTCCGGATGTTGCATCAGAATCGGATCTGGCGTTGCCACAGGCAATGAGGCGATCCAGCAGCGCGGCGCCCGACCTCAACGGCGCAGGCCCCGAGAGCACCTGCTCCTGCAAAGCAGGTTCCCCGCAGTCCAGCAGCACTGGAAGATGAACAAGTGCAACAGGCCCGCCATGACCGCCTTCTCCCACGTTCGGCGAAGCGTCGGTGACCGCAATGCTGGGCGGTCCGCGGGTACCGTGGAGATCAGCGTCAGCGTTCCCATCAACGCCTCCGACAGCGCCACACCATCCTGCAAGAGCCGGCTGTGGGACAGCCCACGGCGGCAGGCTGCCGGAGCGGAACCGGCGCTCACATCAACGCGACGAGCAGGTCCCGGTCCACTCGGACAGACCTGAGTTTCACGGCCGGCACACGCGTCTTACCAGTTCTTGCCATGCGCTGCTGAGTTGCTGTTCGACCTGCGGGGCCGTGCTGGTCAGTGCATCGGCGGACACATAGAGCAACAGAGGCCCGTCCAGGGCTGCAGTGAGCTGAACGGTGAGCAGATCGACGTTCACCCCGTCGAGGTTCAACTGGCGCAGCAGCATCCGGATGTGTATCTGTGACGCCGAGGTACGTGCCCCGCCCGGGATGGGCTGGCGGCCGTCGAGCGCGAACCGGGCGATCACCCGGTTCTCGATCAGCCAGCGCACCCGGGCCTGGCCATAGGCGATCAGTCGATCCACCGGCTCGGCGCCGGGGCCCAGAGGTGGCGGGCCCGACAGCACCTGCTCCTGAAGGGCGTGTTCGCTTTCGTCAAGCAGGGCCCCGAAGATGCCGGATCGAGTACCGAAACGCCGGAAGACCGTTCCTTTGCCCAGGCCGGAGCGCTCGGCCAGCGCGTCCATGGTCAGGTCGTCAGGACCGGATTCGCTCAGCATCTGCCGTGCTGTGCTCAGCAACTGGGCGCGGTTACGTGCCGCGTCTGCGCGCTCCGGCCGCGGCGCTCCCCAGGTCACCGGTATGCCGTTCATGTGGCGATCCTAACCACCATCTAGCTAAGCGGGGGAAAGTCCGCTTATGCTCGATGGTGGGTCGTGATCCTTCGGCCACCGTATGCAGCCCACAGGCACGTTTGATCAGTTGTCAGGGAGAGCCATGACTGCGAACTTGAACACCGAGGAAAGTTTCACCACGTTGCCGGACGAGCGGACATTGACAGCGACCGTGGTCGCGCTGGAGGAGCACGGCTTCAGCGTCGAGGTCGTCGACGACCGCGGTGCCGCCCGCGATGCGGTGCTGGGACGTATCCCGCAGGGCTCGTCGGTGATGACCAACACCTCGGTCACGCTGCAGGAGACCGGGATCGAGGAGGCGATCAACGGCTCCGACAGCTCCTACGAGTCGGCCCGCAACAAGATGATGGCGCTGGACTACCAGACCCAGGCACAGCAGATGAAAGTTATAGCCGGGCAGGCCGACTACGCGCTGGGCAGTGTGCACGCCGTCACCGCGGACGGGGCGCTGGTCATCGCGTCCGCGTCCGGTAGCCAGCTCGCCGCGTACGCATGGGGCGCCGCGAATGTGATCTTCGTGGCCGGAGTGCAGAAGCTGGTGCCCAGTCTGCAGGCCGCCCACGAGCGGATCGCTCAGCACAGCCTCAAGCTTGAGGACGCGCGGGCGCAGGCCGCTTACGGCCAGCACAGCTACATCGGCAAGCTGCTGGAGATCCGCCAGGAGCTGCCCGGCCGTGTCCACCTGGTGCTGATCCGTCAGCACGTCGGCTTCTGAGACCGGGAGTCGTCAGCATGGTGCGCGCCGTCGCCGCGACCGCCTGGGGCGGCGCGGCAACCATCGACGTCATCGACGTGGCGTCGCGTCGCCCGGCACGGGGGGAGGTGACGGCTGCCGTGCGGGCCACGGGGATCAGCCCGTTCGACCTCAAACAAGCCTCGGGGATGATGGGCCGCGACGAGCGGGCGTTGCCGTTGCGGCTGGGTAACGAGTTCAGCGGGATCGTGACCGCGACCGGCCCGGACGCCGTCGGCTTCGACGGCCGGCCGATCGAGGTCGGCGACGCGGTCCTGGGCCAGTGGCTGCCCGGGGCGCAGGCGACCGAACTCACCGTCGCGGCGGGCATGCTGCTGCACAAGCCGGCTGAGCTCAGCCACATCGAGGCGGCGGGTGTGCTCGGCAGCGGCACCGCCGCCGCGCACACCCTGCACGCCGCCGAGGTGGCCGAGGGCGACGTGGTGCTGGTGCACGGTGTGGCCGGTTCGGTCGGCGGCATGGTCGCCCAGCTTGCTCTGCTTCGCGGCGCTCGCGTCATCGGCACCGCCGCTCCGTCACGCCACCTGCGGCTGCGGGCGTTAGGTGTCGAGCCGGTCGCTTACGGCGACGGGCTGGCCGACCGCGTCCGCGCCCTCGCGCCTGACGGGGTGTCCGCGGCGATCGATACCGCCGGCACCCAGGAGGCCATGACCAGTTCGCTGACGCTGGTCGCCGATCCCGCCCGGGTGGTGACCATCGCCAACTTCCACGCTGCCGTCGCCCACGGGGCGCAAGCCCTCGGCCCCGGCCCGCAGACCGAACGTATCCGCACCGCCGCCCGGCTCGACCTTGTCCGGCTCGCCGCCGACGGCGTCATCGTTGTCACGATCGCCGCCGAGTTCGAGCTCGAACGTGCCCGCGATGCGTACGCGCTGCTCGCCGGCGGCCACGCCGGCGGCAAGATCATCCTCCGGCCGTGAATGAAGGCCCGGCCAGCAGACACCACCTTCTGCTCCGGACCGGCATCGCGACGCGAGCGCTCCGATCACCGTCCACCCACAGCGTCACCGAACCATCTTCTGAAGGAGGAGAACGCCGTGCCAGACCGCAACGCAGACGTCAACACCCGCGTGATCGACGAGTTCCGCGCCGGCGCCGGACGCGTCGGGGGCGTCTTCGCCGGCAAACAACTCGTCCTGCTGCACCACGTCGGTCCCGTCAGCGGCCGGGAGTACGTCACACCCCTGGTCGCCGCCACCGACGGTGACGCGTACCTGGTGTGCGGCACCGCCGGCGGGGCACCACGCGACCCCGCCTGGGTCGGCAACATCGAGGCCGGCCCCGGCACGACCACCATCGAAGTCGGCGGCCAGACCCTGCAGGCGCAGACCACCGTCGTCCGGCCGTCCGACTCCGACTGGGCCCGCCTATACGAGATCTGGGCCACGTACTGGCCGGATGCCCGCACGTACCAGACCCGCACCAGCCGCCAGTTCCCCGTCATCCGCCTGCTACCCCTGACACCGGCGGCCTGACAGGCGCAAACCACCTTCTTGTCGACTGCTCATAAGGAACTCACTGTGAACGTTGTCTTGTGGATCACCGCGATCCTGCTCGCCGTCGTGTTTCTCGCCAGTGGGACCATGAAACTGCTGCGCAGCAAGGAGCAACTGGCCGGCTCCGGGCAGACGTGGGTCGAGTCATTCCCCGACTCCTTGATCAAAATTATCGGCGCGCTGGAGATTGCCGCGGCTGCCGGTCTCATCCTGCCGCCCGCGTTCGACATCGCCCCGGTACTGGCGCCCGTCGCGGCGGTCGGCCTGATCGTCCTCATGGTCGGCGCCGTGGTCACTCACGCCCGGCGCAAGGAGTACATCAACGTCATCGTCAACATCGTCCTCATCCTGCTCGCGGCGTTCGTCGCTTGGGGCCGCTTCGGCTCTTACTCCTTCTGACACCCTTGCGAGGGCTCGAGTCGTGCAGCGGCAATCCCGTCGCCGCGATCCCTGGCCTTCCCCGCCAGACTCCACCGGCCACCCTCATTCCCTGCCGTATCGGCAGCCAGCCACTCCTCCCGAAAGGCGCGACATGAACGTCACTCGTAAGATCGCCGCTGCCGTGCTCGGCGCCGCGGCCGCGGCCGCCTTCACCGTCGCCGCCACCGCTGGACCGGCGTCGGCGACGACTCCCACCGGGCCCAGCACCCGGTACAAGGGGGAACCTGTGTGCGCCACGGAGACTGCCTGCTTCTACCACGGAATCCCGGCCCGCTACCTGGACTTCTTCCAGGGGCCGACCGCCTGGTACACCGCATTGACGGACGACTGCACCACCCTGCCGTTCGACGCCTACGGGCTGTTCAACCTCACCGGAGCCGTCACGGTCTACCCCACCACGGACTGTTCCGGCAGCCCGGTGCTGAATGCCGGTGCCTACAACTACTACTCGTGGCAGACCAGGTCGGCGGCCCGGAGCTTCCGGCCCGCCTAGAACTGACGATGTGTGATCCTGGGCGAGTAAGCCGCACGGCAACTCGCCCAGGACCGGCACTGGTCACTCTCGGTTGGAAACGCGTTACGCGTGCACCGCCGCGTACGGGTGAACTCGCCAACGGGTGTGTAGCCCGGTAATCCGGATGACAGTGCTGCACCAGGATCACCGCGGCGTAGAGCCCCTCGTACCCCGAAGCGGGCACCAGGTCCAGGTGCCCCTTCCACGACTCGGCCGAGTACTAACCGCACGCAGCTTCGGCCAACGGGCTACCTCTTCAGACGCGGCGAGCACACGGTCGGCCGCGCCCCCATCTACCGCGGCACGACAGCCCGCTGTGGGTGGCACCCGCGTCGATTCGCCACCCCGTCGATCGACCGGTTCCCGATTTCTCCTCACCGTTACTGGCTGGGAGAACCGCAAACAGTTCCTGCCGCCCAGCACATATCTACCGGCTCAGCTCGGCATCGAGGGCAGCGTCGTCCGCAGGTCGCCGCCCGTGCACCTTGTGGTCCGGTGCACGGGCGCGCCGGCCACGGCAGGTCCGGCGGGCGCGCCCGCGGGTCAGGCGGGAGCGGGCCGGGGCTCCATCACAAGCTCGGCCGTGATCGGCAACTCGCGGATCCGGCGGCCGGTGGCGTGGAAGACCGCGTTCGCGATCGCCGCTGCCACGCCCACCTGACCGATCTCGCCGACGCCTTTCACGCCGAGTGGCCCGACCACCGAGTCCTGCACCTCGACGAACTCCACCGTGACGTCGGGGGCGTCGGCGTTGACCGGGACCAGGTATTCACCGAGGTTGTTGGCGGCCCAGCGCCCGGACCGGGTGTCGATCCGGTTGCCTTCGAGCAGCGCCTGGCTCAGGCCCCACAGCATGCCACCCATCAACTGACTGTGCGCCAGCTTCGGGTTCAGCACCCGGCCGGGCGCGAAGGCGCCGGTCATCCGGCGTACCCGGACCAGGCCGAGATCGGCGTCGACGGCGACCTCGGCGAACTGGGCGCCGAAGGTCAGCAGGCCGTATGGAGTGTCCAGCGGTGGCGGCGTCCAGCTGCCGAGCGCTTCCATGTCGAGCTGCCGGTTGCGCTGCAGGAGGTCCGCGTACGTCTCCCCGGCGTCCGGTCGGCCGGACGGGGCCATCCGCCCGTCGTGGACGCGGATCGTCGCGGGGTCGGCGCCGTGCAGCGGTGATCCGGGGTCGGCCACCGCCATCGCGATCAGCCGGTCCCGCAGTTGGACGCCGGCGTCGTGCACCGCCGAGCTGACCATCATCGCGCCGGACGAGCCCACCGCCGACGACGTGTTCGGCAGGTCGGTGTCGCCCGCCTCGAACCGGACCGCGTCCAGCGGCACCGCGAGCGCGTCCGCCGCAACCTGGGTCATCGCCGTGGTGGCGCCGGTGCCGAACTCCTGGGCGCTGGCCCCGCAGACGGCGCTGCCGTCGGCGTACACCCGGGCCCGGGCGTGCTGCACCGGCATGAAGAAGGCGATCGGGTACGCCGCGGCGGCCATGCCCGACCCGATCAGCCAGTTGCCCTCGCGCCGCGAGCGCGGTTGCGGATCGCGGTGCTGCCAGCCGAACGCCTCCGCACCGACCCGCAGACACTCGGCGAAGCCGTCGCTGGACCACGGGTGCCCGTACGGATCGGTGCCAGCCCGGTTGCGCAGCCGCAGCTCGACCGGATCCACCCCGACCCGGGCGGCGAGTTCGTCCATCGCCGTCTCCAGCGCGAACACCCCCAGGGTCTCGCCGGGGCCGCGGGTGAAGGTGGGCGTCATCGTGTTGCCCTTGATCAACCGGTGCACGCCGAGGTAGTGGTCGACGGCGTACAACTGGGACGACACCCCGGTGGCGGGCTCGGCCCAGTCGTCGAACGGTGAGGTGATCGACAGCTTCTCGTGCCGGATCACGGTCAGCCGGCCGTCCTCGCCGGCGCCGAGGGTGACGGTCTGCTCCTGCTCCTCGCGGTGGCCGTGCGAGGTGTAGGTCTGCGGCCGGGTCAGCACCAGCTTCACCGGACGCCCGACGTGGCGGGCCGCCATGGCCGCGAGGGTGACGTGCGGCCAGACCATAGCCTTGGCGCCGAAGCCGCCACCGACGAACTCGGTGATCACCCGTACCCGGGACAGCGGCAGGCCCAGCAACTGGGCCACGGTCAACTGAGTAGCGCGTACGCCCATGGTGGAGTCGTAGAGGGTGAGCCGGCCGTCGTGCCAGACCGCCGTGGTCGCCGACGGGCTCCAGCGTGTTGTGGTGGTTCGCCGCCATCCGCAGCGCCGTCTCGACGCGTACCGGAGCCGCGGCTAGGGCGGCCGGCACGTCGCCGCGTTCGTTACGCCCGGGTGCGAGGCCTCCGAACAGCCGCTCGGCCTCGTACGCCTGTGCCCGGCCCTCGTCGATCGTGGTGACCGACGGCGTCCGCTCGTAGTCGACCTCGACGAGCGACGCGGCGTACTGGGCCTGTTCGTGGCTGTCGGCGACCACCACCGCGACCGGCTGCCCGTAGTAGTGCACGACATCGTCCTGCATGGGGAAGAAGCTCTCGCCCGGTGCCGCCTGGCCGACCAGCGAGGGCAGCAGGTGCGGCGGGGCGGCGATCCGCTCCAGGTTCTCGTGGGTCAGCACGGCCAGCGTGCCGGGCAGGGCCTGGGCTGCGTGGGTCCGCACCGCGGCCACCCGGCCTGCCGGAATCAACGCCCCGACGATCGCCGCGTACGTCAGGTTCGGCAGCGCGATCTCCGCTGTGTACCGGGCGCCACCGGTGACCTTGTCTCGGCCGTCGACGCGGTTGACGGGTGTTCCTACCGCCGGGCTCATCGCTGTGCTCCTTCCATCGCCGTGGTCAGCCCACGCACGATGGCGCGCTCGGCGAACTCCACCTTGAAAGCGTTCAGGGGACGGGTGACCGCCGGGCGCATCTCCTCAGCGGCGGCCCGGGCGAAGGCGTCCGCCGTCGCGGGCGCACCCACGAGCGCCGCTTCCGCCCGCCGGGCGCGCCACGGCTTGGTGCCGACGCCGCCCAGGGCCAGCCGGACCTCGGCGACCGTGCCCTGCTCCACCCGGATCGCGGCGAGGACCGAGACCAGGGCGAACTCGTACGACTGCCGGTCGCGGAACTTCAGGTAGCACGACGTCCGGGCCAGCGGCAGCCTGGGCACCTCGATCGCGGTGATCAACTCACCGTGTTCCAGGGGGTGTTCGATCTCCGGCGTGTCGCCGGGCAGCAGGTAGAAGTCGTCGATCGGGATCGAGCGGGCGCCCCGCGGCCCGGCCGTGAGCACTGTGGCGTCGAAGGCGACCAGCGAGACTGCGACGTCGGATGGGTGGGTGGCGATGCAGTGGTCGCTGGTGCCGAGGAGCGCGTGGCCGCGGTTGAAGCCGTCGAGCGCGGAGCAGCCGGTGCCCGGCTCGCGTTTGTTGCAGCGCGAGACGCCGTCCCGGAAGTACGCGCACCGCACCCGCTGGCACAGGTTGCCGCCCATCGACGCCATGTTGCGCAGCTGTTCGGACGCGCCCAGCAGCAGCGACTCGGACATGCCCGGGTAGCCGGCCGCTACAGCGGGGTGGCGGGCGACGTCGCTCATCCGGGCGAGTGCGCCGATCCGCAGGCCACCGTCGGGGGTGCCGGACACGTCGGCGAGTGGCAGGGCGTTGACGTCCACGAGGACGTCCGGGGCGGTGACCCCGAGCCGGATCAGGTCCACCTCGGTCGTACCGCCGGCCAGGAAGGTGCTCGCCGGGTCGGCGGCGACTGCGGTCACCGCCTCGTCGACGTCGCGGGCGCGTACGTAACTAAGCGGTCGCATCGCCGGTCTCCTGCCGTTCGCCGTCGCGGACCGCGCGGATGGCGGCCCGGATGTTCGGGTACGCGGCACAGCGGCAGATGTTGCCGCTCATGAATTCCGCGATGGCGTCGTCGTCGCCGGCGTTGCCCTCGCGCAGCAGGGCGACCGCGGACATGATCTGGCCCGAGGTGCAGTAGCCGCACTGGAAGGCGTCGTGCTCGATGAACGCCTGCTGCATCGGGTGCAGGTCGTCACCGTCACCGCTGAGGCCCTCGATGGTGGTGACCGCCCGGCCCTCGCAGGTGACCGCCAGGGTCAGGCAGGCAAGCACCCGGCGACCGTTCACCCAGACCGTGCAGGCCCCGCAGGTGCCCTGGTCGCAGCCCTTCTTGGCGCCGGTCAGGCCCAGGTGCTCACGCAACGCGTCGAGCAGGCTGACCCGCGGCTCCAGGTTGACGGTGTGCGCGATGTCGTTGACGGTCAGGCTGACGGCGCCGGCGGACGGCCCGCGCGGGCCCGGCCCGGGCGCCGCGACAGGCTCCGAGGGGTGCAGTGCCGTGGCGGCACCGGGATGGATCGCTGTCATGGCCTTGCTCCTCAATTCACAGGACTGAGCGTCGGATCGTTCACCGGACCCGGCTGGTCTTCCGAGGGCGCGGGATGGTCTTCCCGGAGGCCGGCTCGGATGGGTCCGCTCGTCGCGGAGAGCCGGCCGCCGAATCGAGCGTTCGCCACGGCCACCACCTCGGCCAGCAACGACAGCGCCGTCTCGACCGTGCTGCCGGCACCGAGGTCGAGTCCGGCCGGACCGGCGAGCCGGTCCAGTCCCGGCGTGCCGGCCAGCCGGGACAGGCGCTCGCGGTGGGTCTCGCGGCTGCCGAGTACCGCCACGTGCCCCGCCGGACCGGGTAGCGCGGCCTGCAGCGCCCGGTCGTCGATGCGCGGGTCGTGGGTCAGGACCAGCACCGCGTCCCGCGGCGACGGCGGGTGCTCACCGAGCCAGGCATCGGGCCAGGCGCAGACGACCTCGTCGGCGAGCGGCACCCGGCCGGCACGGGCGTACTCCGGGCGGGGATCCACGACCACGACGCGCCGGCCGAGCGGGACGGCGAGCGCGGCCAGCACGGCGGCCAGATCGGTGCCGCCGACGATGATCAGGACCGGCCGGCCGGCGAGATCCTCGACCGATTCGCCAGCCCGGTCCGGGCCCGGCCCGGTCGTCCACCGGTACGGGTGACGCAACTCGACGCCGACCCGCAGCGGCAGATCGGCGCCCAGAGCCGCGGTGACGCGCTCGGCAACCGGCCCGTCCGGCGCCGGCGTGACGAGGATCCGCAGGGTGCTGCGGCAGGCCGGTCCCGGCTCCCAGGGCAACAGCTCCGCACCGATGCGAAGCTCGATGACCCGGGGGCCGTCCCCGGCCAGGACCGCACGCGCCTCGTCGAGGAGCATGCCCTCCACGCAACCACCGGCCACCGAGCCTGTCCAGTCTCCGTCGGCGGCCACCGCCATCGTGGCGCCGAGCGGCCGGGCGCCGGGGCCGTCCCGGCCGACCAGCCGCAACAACACGACGGGTTGTCCGGCGGCGCGCTTGCGGCCGACGAACGGCCACACCTCACGCAGCATCGGTGACCTCCGGGGTCCGTACGGGCCAGCGCCGCCACACCGCGACGTGCAGGATGACCACCATGCCGACGAAGTTGAGCGCGGCCAGGGCGATCCAGGACTGCTCGGTCATCCGGTGCCAGTCCCTGGCCGCGGCGACCGCCGCGAGCACCCAGTACAGGACGGACGCGAGGACCGCGACGGTGACCAGAACGACGGCGTCGCCGATGGGCGCCCGCCACCGGGAACCCGGCCATCCGTCGAACAGCATCGCGACGACCAGGCCCGCGGCGACGACCGTACCGCCGAGAGCGCCGACCCGGCCGGGCTCGAGACCGGCAAGACGCAGCGCCGGATAGCTGACCGCGGTGATCACCAGTACAGCGCCGTTGGCGCTGGTCAGCCGCCAGGCCCGGCCGGTGATCCGGGTGAACGGCCGTCCGTGCAGCACGACGAAGAAGACGACCTGCCACATGCCGAGCACGATCAGCCAGACGCCGAGCGTCTCCCGGTCGAGGCCGGCGAGCGGGCCCGGGTCGACCAGCAGCACCCATGCGGCCAACGCCAATGCCCAGGACACGGCCAGGGCGGCGATGCCCGCCCAGATGCGGCCAAGCCGGCGCTGCGGCCAGCCCTCGGTGACCAGGGTGAGCTGCAGCATGACGGCGAACGCCGCGCCGGCCAGCGGCATCGTCGCCGGATACGTGACGGCATGACCGGGGCCGGGGTCCGCCAGGAACACCCCCCGCAGATCGAGCCCGGTCACCACGGCCTGCCCCAGCAGGGTCAGCAGGATCCCGGCCGCCGCCACCAACAACGTGTCGGTGAGGCCCGCCCAGCCGGCGCGCAGGCTGCGTCCCGGCCAGTCCTCCCACCAGAACGCGACCATCGCGATCGCGGGCAGCGTGAACGTGGCCAGCGGCCCGAGCACCAGAGCGGTGTCCTCGATGCCACCCAGACTCACCGCGAGCACCACTGCCACCGGAATGACCCAGGCCAAGCCAGCCAGGCCGAGCCAGGGCTGGCCGCTCGGCCGACGCCGATCGGGACGGCGTGGACTCAGCCGCGGTGTGCCCGCGGTGTGCCCTGGTACTTCGTCGACATGTGGATACACATCGTTCCCCTACTGGCTCCTAGTCAAATTTAAGCGGACTTTACCCCGCATGCGCGCCTGGGGATAGGGGCGGGTTGTGAGCACCGTCACTTACCACCCCTGACTCTGGCGTTCGGGCGGGGCAGACATCGACGTGATTCTCCTGTCTCCATCTGAGCGTTGTTGCCACTCATGTGGTGACGAGCCGGTGTTTCGGTTGAGAAGACACCTCCGGATCGGCACATGCCGGAGTGGCCTCATGGGCGACTTGGGGCTGGTTCTGATCTTGGCCGGGAGGCATGATCCGCGCTGTGGTCGAGGTCCAGATGCCGGCGGTCTACGCCGACCGCGCGGGCGCCCGCACCGACGGGCATCTGCGGCGGCTCAGCCTTGGCGCTGCGTGGATCCTTGTCCTTGGTGGCCATAACACCGGAGTAGCAACCCCTATCGCCTACAGCATTGTGGACGTGATAAGCCGACGGGATGGTAGCCGTGGAAGAACCGGGGAATGCCGGGACGACGCTCTGAGTTCCCCCCGCTTCGACGGAGCTTTTCAACATGATCGACTGATCATGGGGAGGAAGTATCCGTGGCAGCACCGAAGAAATACCCCGACGAGCTCAGGGCGCGGGCCGTGCGCCTGTATCGCGAGTCGGACCCGAAGCCGACGATCCGGCGTCTGGCCGAGCAGCTGAACGTGCATCATGAGGCGTTGCGCAACTGGATCCGGCAGGCCGAGGCCGACGCGGGCGAACGTCATGACCGGCCCACCAGCGACATGGCGGATGAGAACCGCCGGCTGCGTGAAGAGGTCGCTGAGCTGCGCCGGGTCAATGAGATCCTGCGCGCCGCGTCCTCGTATTTCGCGTCGGA
>NZ_JBFBGU010000052.1:0-16925 GCF_040684855.1 Actinoplanes sp. NPDC089786 | reverse complement strand
GCGGTCAACCCCGATCCGCGCCTCTACCGGCACGCCACCCGCAAGCGCTGGGCGGTCGCCGACTGGACGGCACACACGATGAGCGCGGTCGACTCCATGGTGGAATTGCTGAGCTGACAGACGGCGCCGGATGCGACTCGTCGGGCGCCAGCCTCCGTCTTCGATGAAGCGGCGAGCGTTGTTGCGGTGGTTGGCCGACAGCGGAGTTGGTGGCCATGGCATGCGGTATTGCCCGGCCGGTGGCCGGGTTGCTCCGTGGTCCTGGTTGTTGGTACGGCGCATTTGCGTTGCCAGGTAACGGGTTCGGGTGGTTCGGTGGGTCCAGCAGAGCAGGTCGATACCGGTCAGAGCGAGTTATATCTGCTTGATCGGCCAGACAAATTCGACTGAATCCGGCCAGTGCCGAAAGCTGTTCAGGAGAATTCACATCAACGCCACTCTACAATGGACGGTTGTCCGTCCGCGCCGGATTATCGGCCTTTCCGGTCAACGTTTTCTGCGGGCCGGCGGCAGGTCGATACGCTCGCACCGTCGGGCAGCCTGCGTCCGTTCGGCCAGTACGCTGGCCGGCCCTGTGGACGACTTTCGTCCCTGCCAGGCGATCGCATCCAGCGTGAACTCGGATCCAGCAACGCGCTTCGCTGATCGGGGCAGGCACGACTTGGCGGCGGCGATTCCCAGCTGGTTCCGTCACCGAGCGGTGGATCGAAACCTAGCGGCCCTCGGCCAGAGACCGATCCGCCCGTCGGCCAGGAACTGCACCGCCTGGACAATCCGCAACATCGCGATGTGGTGATCCGGGTCGCGACGCTGGATGTCCGCCACCGTCCGACCGAACCACGTTTCAGCAATTGACCTCGATGCAGGTCCAGGGTTGATGGAGGCCACCATTTCAGGCACGAATGCCGTCCGCGCCGGAGTTATGTTCGACGGGACGCGTCAGCACGGCCCCAGCACGGTCCTGATCCACGAAGGGCGCATAATCGGCGTGGAAACCGGGCGCTTCGAGCCGCCCCACGACGTGCCAGTACTCGACTTCGGCGCCGACGCCTTCCTGATGCCGGGGTTGATCGATGCCCACACCCACCTGGTCTTCGACGCGAGTGCCACCTCGACGGCCGCGGTGACGGGGGACTACGACCGGCCGGCGCTGCTCGACCGCATGCGGGCGACAGCCGCCTCGGTCCTACGGGCCGGGATCACGACGGTACGTGACCTCGGCGATCGCGACTACGTGACGCTTCAACTGCGGGCGGAGTTCGCCGAACGGCCCGAGCGGGGGCCGCACCTTTTGACCGCCGGCCCGCCGCTGACCACGCACGGTGGACACTGCTACTTCCTCGGCGGCGAGGCGACCGGCGACGACCTGGCGGGCGCGATTCGAGAACGCTACGAACGTGGCTGCGACGTCGTGAAGATCATGGCGAGCGGCGGCCAGATGACCCAGGGTTCATCGCTGGAACAGAACCAGTACTCCGCGGCCGAACTGGCTACGGCGGTGGAAACCGCGCACCGTCTGGGTATGCCCGTGGCGGCCCACGCCCACGGCGTCCAGTCGATCCGGGACGCGGTGGTGACCGGTGTCGACTTCATCGAGCATTGCTCCTTCCTGCGGGACGGGAAGGTGGTCGCCGACGCCGACCTGCTCGACGCGATCGCCGCCGCTCCGACTGTAGTCAGCGGTACCTTCGGATTCTCCCGCCTGCCGGAGGGCAAGCCGGGGCTGCTCGCGTTGCTGGACGACATGCGCGCCGCGTTCGCTGAGCTGGCCCGTCGAGACGCACGCGTCGTGGTCGGCACCGATGGAGGCGTCAGCCCCATCAAGCCACACGACGTCCTGCCCTACGCGGTGGCCGACGACCTGCGTCAGATCGGATTTACTCCGGAGCAGGCACTCGCCGTGGTGACCAGCAGAGCCGCCGACGCACTGGGATTGGGCTGGAACAAGGGCCGGATCTCGGAGGGTGCCGACGCCGACCTCCTCGTGGTCAGCGGCAGCCCGCTCGCGGACCCGGCCCGGCTGCGAGACGTTCGCGCGGTGTTCAGGTCGGGCATCCGAGTCCGCTGATCACCGGTCTCACGGTGTCCCGGTCGGGCGGATCTGCCCGACCGGGACACCGTGAGGCAAAGCTTGACTGAGGTGCCCTTCAGGCCTCGTCCGCGCCATTAGGCGTCGCCACGCCGATCGGCGTCTCTCCACCCTTGCCGTTGGTCATGAGGGCGAGCGCGCTAAGGAAGCCGTCGAAGGCCTGATCGGCTCGGGACACGTCGTCCGTGGCCTCGATGTCCAAGATGAGGGCCAGCACGAGGGTGCCGAGTTCGGGGCGGCCGACACTGCGCATCCCCTCTTCGAGCGGCTGCAACCAGTCCGTGGTGGCCTCGCGGCGAAAGCCCGGCCACAGCTGCTGCTCAGTACTCTCACGGAGCCTGCCGAACAGGCTGAGGAAGGGGCGGTCGTGTGGGCCGGTCATGGCCTGCCACAACCGGTGCAGCGTACGCAGACGCCGTCACGAACGGTTCGAGGCGATCGGGCAGCCCATACGCGAGCGCGTGGTCCACGCAGGCGTCGAGGATGCGGTCGCGTATCTCGGGTTGTTTATGCCGTCCCGCGCCTGCACTTTTTCACGTAACTGGCGATACGTCTACTGTTGGTTCCAGTGGTCAGACGCCGAAATCAAGGGAGAAAGATGCGTGTTGTCTTTGTGCACGGGGCGTGCGTACGTGACGGAGATTGGTGGTGGCACCTGGCCGCCGAAGCCCTGCAGAGGCGCGGCATCCACAGCGCCGCCCCGGCACTGCCGAGCTGCGGCGAGGGCGACCGGCCGGCCGGGCCGCAGGGTCCCGGCCTGACCGAGGACGTCGCCGCGGTGCGCGCCGTGCTGGCCGACAGCGACGAGCCCACCGTGGTCGTGGGACACAGCTACGGCGGCATCGTCGCCGCAGAGGCCGCGGTGGGCGTCGAGTCGGTGCGCCACATGATGTTCGTGTCGAGTTACCTGCCCGAGCCCGGCGAGTCTCTGTCGACCTTCGGCGCGCCGGAGCCGCCGCTGTTCCTGGACTTCGACCCCGAGGGCGGCACTTTCGGTGCTGTGCCCGAACTGTTCGCGCAGACCTTCGTCCAGGACTGTCCTCCGGAGATCGTCCGGGAGAGCGGTGCTCGCCTGACCCGGCAGACGATCTCCGTCGCCCAGCAGCCCGTACGGGCGGTGGCGTGGCACGACCTGCCGACGACGTACGTGGTGTGCACCGAGGACCGGGGCACCCCGGCGGCGGCGCAGCGCGAGTTTTCCCGCCGGGCCGACACGGTCGTCGAGTTGGGGACGGGCCATCACCCGTTCCTGTCCGAGCCGCAGGCCATCGCGGACATCCTGGCCGGCTTGTCGTGAAAGGGACGGCGGAGCCCGCCGATTCCGACAACGATGGCCACCAAAATGCTCACGAAGACGGGAGGAGCAGTGATGACCAAACGGGCAACGGTTGCGGCCGTCGTGGGCAACGCGCCTGGGCGGCGCACTCCGGTCCGCATATCTTGCTGATGCCCCGAGGTTGCATCGACAGGTGGAAGGAGGAGGCGCAATGCTGAGTTGACTCCGACAGATGCCGGATACCGTCAGAGGCGCAATAGCGCACTTCTTCAGGTGCCGGCCGCTCGGCACCCCGCCTGCCACGGACGGGCCCCGTTCCCGCGACAGCCTGCAACCGCCCGGCTTCCAGGCCTGACAGGCTGAACGCGCCGAGCTCCTGAGGGGCGTGGTGCCCCGGGTCCAACGGTCATTGACCAAGCGGGCACAGACTGGAAGAGAACGGGAAACACCGCTGAGAAACATCCGATCCGCTGTCTACATTGGATCGCATGAGTATCGCTTACGAAAACGCTCGCCAAGACAGCGCCGCCGGCCGGGTCGCACGCAAGGTCGCCCTCGTCACGGGCGCGGGCCGCGGTCAGGGACGCAACCACGCGATCCGCCTGGCCGAGGAGGGCGCTGACATCATCGCGGTCGACATCTGCGCACCGGTCGAGGACATCGCTTACCCCATGGCGACCGAGGAAGACCTGGAGCTCACCGAGAAGATGGTCCGTGACCGGGGCCGCAGCATCATCACCGCGAAGGTCGACACCCGAGACCTGAGGGCGCTCACCGCGGTTGTCGACCGTGGCGTCGCGGAGTTCGGGAAGCTCGACATCGTCGTGGCGAACGCGGGAGTGGGCGTCTTCGGCCCGTTCGAGGAGCAGGAGACCGACGAGTGGAAGGCCGTGCTCGGTGTGAACGTCATCGGCACCAGGAACACCTGCCTGGCCGCAATGCCGCATCTGGTCTCGGCCGGCGGCGGCTCGGTCGTTCTGATCAGTTCGCTGCTTGGTCTCCTCGCGACCGGCCGCCTGTCGGCGTACATCGCCTCGAAACACGCCGTGCTCGGTCTGACCAAGGCACTCGCCTTCGAATGGGGCCCGCGGCGCATCCGGGTCAACGCGATCTGCCCGGGCGTGGTCACCAACACCGGGATGGCGATTCCCGACCAGCTCACCGATCTGGAGAAGTCGTCGTACCTGACCGCGCTGCCGACCGCAGCCGTGCAACGCGACGACACCAGCAACGCGCTCCTCTATCTCGCCTCCGATGAATCACGGTACGTCACCGGCGAGATCGTACAGGTCGATGCGGGCGCGGCCACCATCTGAGCGGTCCCACCGGCCCAGCTGACGTCCACGAGATCAGAGGAACAATGCGAAAGATCATACGGTCCCTTGCTGCTGTGGCCATGACGGTCACCGCTTCCGCCGGGTTCTCCGGTTCGGCGCACGCGGCCTCGCCCGCAGGTCAATACGTCGCGATCGGCGACTCGTACGCCGCCGGCGTCGGCGCCTCCCCCTTCGACCCGGAGGCCGGAGAGTGCCAACAGAATCCCAACAGCTATCCCCGGATCTGGCAGAGAAACAACCCGGCCTTCGAGCTCCACGACATGACCTGCTCGGGTGCGACTGTCGAATCGGTGCGAGAAAGCCAACTGGACACGCTGAGCTCAGCGACGAAACTCGTCACGATCACCGTCGGCGGGAACGACAATCACTTCACCGAGACTCTCCGGACGTGCCTTCTCGGCACTGATGAGGAGGACTGCAAGTACGAAACGAATTACTACTCGTACGCCGCCCGCCATTGGCAGGCGGACGCGCTCGAATCGCTCTACGAGGAAGTCCAGAACAAGGCGCCCAATGCCCGCGTCATCGTTGTCGGCTATCCCCGCCTGATCGACTCTGGCAACGGCAGTTGCGGCCTCGTCAACCCGGATGCGGCCCGGCGATCTCATCTCAACAACAACGCCGACCAGCTCGCCGAGGGCATCAGGAGCGCCAGCGCTCGGGCCGGTGTCGACTTCGTCGACGTGCGCCCGGCCTTCGCCGGCCACGAGGCCTGCGGCGCCGACCCGTACATCATCGGCGCCGATAACAGCCGGATGATGTTCCACCCGAACGCGAACGGGCACCAGGCCTACGCATGCCGGCTACAGCTCGAGACCGACGAGCACTGACGGCCGACCTGGCCCGCAAAGGGGTCCGCTGCTTTCACGAGCAGCGGACCGCCCGGGCCTGGACATGTTCTCGTGCCTGTCGGGCGGCCGTATCCGATCCCCTGGGCGCAGGCACCGGCCGCTCCCGGCCGGCGCATCACCCCTTCTAGGCGCGCCGCCCGGTCGCCAACTCACGTCCCGGCGCTGCGGGCACACTCGACAGTTGCCCAACGCCCTCCCGAGACCGGACACCAACGGCCCGCCATTGCGCTGGAGAAGTCCAACGCCTGCTGGTGATGCAGCCTGTGCCAGGCACGCCGACCACCGAGCGGCTCGACCGCCTCCTGGAACTGATCAGCTGAGCCGAGGGACTCCAGAAGTCGCTGCGATAGGGCCCGGGTCGATCAGGTTCGCCCGCACGGCGCGGGTGCCCCACTCCGCGGTCCAGGTGCGGTCGGCGCGGGAGTGCCCTTTGACGCAAAAACTGGTTACCGGTTGATCAAAAGCCGGGTCGTGACGCCACTGGTCGAGCGAGTATCGGTAGTTGCTGCGCCCGGTACTGCACCTGGCAATAGTTTCTGCGCGCCCGAGCCGGCCGACCGCATCGAGAACTTCTCTGGCCGTAAGGCGGACGTGAGCAGGAATGTCATGGACACCTCAGGCTGAGTTGCGATTTGCAACTCAGTGGCCTACTATCTCGAAATCGCGTACCGACCTGCTGCACCTCGGCACCGGCCCTGAATGGCAGCTGACCGCAATGAAAATCGGAGAGAAAGGGTGGTCGCGTGCCGAGTCCATTCAAGGAGGCCATTGATCGGGGCGACATCGAATCCGGCGTGTCACTTCTGGCGCCTGACGTTGTCTTCCACAGTCCGGTACTGAGGAAGCCGTTCCACGGTGTCGAACGAGTCGGACCGCTGCTTGCGGTCCTGTGGAACACCTGGGAGGGATTCCGCTACACGAAAACTATCGGCTCCTCCGAGTCGAAAACCGAAGCTCTACTCTTCGAAGCGCAAATGCTTGACCAGTCGGCTCAAGGCGTCACGCTGCTCACGTGGCAGGACGGTCGGATCGAGGATTTTACTGTCATGGTCCGCCCATTCCGTGCGGCGAGAGCCATCCTGCAGGCACTCGACCTGGATCCCGAGCGCGCGTAGGGCCGGGTCGGCCCCGACTCTTCGGTTGACGGCCTGCCCCAATTAGCATCCCGGCCATGGACTTCAACCGGGCGAACTGGAGTGCCGACAACTGCTCGGTCAAGCGAACACTGGAGATCGTCGGCGAGAAGTGGACGTTCCTGGTTCTGCGCGAGGCCTTCTACGGCGCTCGGCGCTTCGAGCAGTTCCACGAGGGCGTGGGCTGTGCACGGAACGTCCTCACCGACCGGCTGAAAACGCTGGTCGAGCACGGTCTCATGCTGCGTCAGCCGTATCGCGAGCCGGGTGTCCGACAACGCGACGAGTACCGGCTGACGGAGAAGGGCACCGACCTCTTCCCGGCGGTCGTCGCGCTGATGCAATGGGGTGATCGCTGGGTCGCCGATGATGCCGGTCCACCCGTCAAGCTCAGCCACCGTGGATGCGGCGGGGCCGTGCGTGTGACCCTGCAGTGCGAAGGTGGGCACTCGGAGCTCACCGCACGGGACATCGCGCCGGCGCCCGGGCCGGGCGCGCTTCCGTCGGGCCGAGGATGAAGTCCCAGGCGGTACCGCTTGCCATGGCCCTGCTCCTGCGCGCTGTGATCCGTAGCTGAGCAGTCAGTGTGGTCAGCGCTTACGCCCTCAATCGGATTGCCATGTTCATCACACCGCCAACCCGCGGTGTTTCGCAATCACCGCTCACCGACCCGGGTCCAGAGCAATGGTAAGGCGGCTGTGCGCTGCTGAGTTTTCAAAGCTACTCAGAACCAAGGTTGGATCGAGTCATCTCCGAGAGGACACACCATGCCAATGATCGACGCATACATTCCCGAGAACACCCTCACGGTGGCGGGCGAGGCAAATTTGATCGAGAAGGTCACCGACCTGATGGTCGGCCACGAACTACGGCGAATCGTCGATCTCATCGACGACCCTGAGCAGGCCGCGGTGAGTCATCAGCGCGCGGCGCAGCTCGCCTGGCTATTCCTGCATCGCACCGAGGTCTATGTGGGCGGCAAACCCCCTGCTGCGCCGGTCTACAAGTTTCACATCAGCATCCCTGAAGGCCAGGTCGATGCCGAGTTTTTCAACTCCATCGTCCCTGACATCACCACGGCGGTAGCCGAAGCTGAGAACGGCACGTGGCCTCACATCGCGTCGCGGGTGTGGGTCTTTGTCCACGAGGTGCCTGACGGTAGTTGGGGGGCTGGACGGAGCAGGCGTCTGGGCGAGATCGTCGACTTCGTAGCGCCCGGCCTCGGCGGGTTCGCCGAGAATCGCCTCGCCGACGAGCGGCGCGCAGCCGCCAAGGCCACCGTGTCGCTGGCGGAAGCCAATACGAGCCCCACCCCTTAGTGCCAGGCCCAGATCGACCTGGCCGGCCTGGCCGGGCCGGCCGCGGCCGCCGCGCGAGCGCCGTCTCGACGTCACCGATCCGGCAAAGCCTTCGCGCCGGCCCATTCCGCCTGGGCCCGCTTCGTGTCCGCCGGGATGACTTTGTCCTCGGTGCCGATCACTGCCCAGCGTGGCGAGCTGTTCCAAGCCGCGGTGATCGACGGGTTGGTGTTGGCGCTCAGCGTGATCGGTCGCTGGCCGGCCGCGATCAGCCACCGGTCGGCCTCGGCAGATCCTGGACGAAGGAATTCTGTACGGTGTCGGGCCGGAGTTCCGCCAGGACGCCGAGCGCGTGGTGCCGCGGCTTGCGGAGGCAGACATGACCGCTCCGGTGATGCGCGAGCGCGACGGGGAGCTGGGCGGATGACGGGTTCGCTCCGCAGGAAAGCGCCACCGCCCTCAGCGTGCTCTCCGTCCCGCCGTGGACCCCGATGGTGCGCTCGCCGAAGCGCCCGGCCAGCGCCTCCCAGAACCGTGGCCGGCAGACGCCGAGCAGCTCGCCGGTGCGGTGCGCGAGGGGCTCGCGATACTCCTCATCGCCGGGGTCGGTCAGCGTGCCGAAGTAGCCGAAGATCACCACGCGCATGACCCACACACGGACGCGCCGGAGACCCCCGTGGTGCGAGGGCCTCCGGCGAGGCGGTTCCGTGCGGTGGATCAGGATCCGCGAAGGATCAGGTTGCCGTTGTCCGCGGCGCCGCTCTGCGAGCCGCTCATTTCGCTGGCGCGTTTTGCGGCGCCGCATTCCCCGCGGCTTTATCCGGCTGGCGTTTCGTTCAAACCCAAACCACGCAGGATGTTATCGCGGTTCGCGTTTGCGCGCAGCGCGGTCAAGGAATTCAAGCGGCCCAGCAAAGTCGTGGAAGATGCAGGGCATTTCAAGTCTTGAATCGCCGACAAGGTTTTTTCGAAACGTTGGATGCGGCTTTCAAGGTCCGTTCCACTCGGAAAGTTTGCATTCTTGAGCGCTACCTGCGCGTTCACTTGGGCTTGAGTGGGTGGGCAGCGACCGGGAACTTCTACCCCGGTAGGGCCCACACGGTCGGCCGTCGCGTTCGGATTGCCCGGGCTGAAACCCAGCGCCGGCACCAAAGCGTTAATGTCACCGGAGCTGGCTCCGGCGTTGCCCTGTTCGGCGGCCTGGCTCATCCCCGTGCCGACCGCGAGCGCCGAGCCGAGCAGCGCTGCGGCGGCACCTCCAATCACCAGCTTGCGCGTCCGGCTGCTGACTCCGCGTCGATACATGCACGGCTCCTCTTCGTCTCGGTACTGCTTGTGCCGAGATATACGAGCAATGATGTGGCAGCAGTTCATGACGCTGAGCAAGCGTTCGTTAAAGTTCCTTTAACGCGACTCCCGGGGCGTGCAGCCGCCAGCATCGTCGCGCCCACGTCCGCGCGGCCCAGCTACGCCGCAGCGCCGAACCCTACAACAGGGCGGCGATCTGCACGACCCCTGGGACGGCCTGTTCATCACCACCAAGAACGGCCGGATTGGTAGTTGCAGTGCCAACGCTTCTTCTGCCGGCCCCTCTCAAGAGCCCTCCACCAGCACCGATGCCAGGGGTCAAGGGTCGCCGCAGGCCATCGCGAAGCGACGCGGAGCGTCCTTGACGCCTGGTACCGGTGCTGGACCATTGAGGCGAGAGGGGAAGGCCGACCGAGTTGTCGCTCGTGCCTTCCGGGGTCCGCAGGACTGCCGCCGGCCCGAAGTCCAGCTCTAGGAGCGAGGATGGAATGCCATGGTGCGGCCCGCCGCGCCGGCCGATGCCAGCCGGAGGCCGCCAGCAGGCCGGGCGCGAGCGGGCACGGTCGCGCCGCGTCAGCGGCGCCTTGATACACAGAATGACCAAGTCGGCAGTAACACTTGCTTGCTGCGGGTTTCTGGACCAGCGGTCAAGGTGCGCTACGACCGGCGCCACTTGACTCTTGTGGTCCCCAGGAACGCGAAGAAGGCTGATCCAAGATCTAGACCAGCCTTCTGACCTGCGAAAACCTTCGGTCGGGCTGACAGGATTTGAACCTGCGACCCCTTGACCCCCAGTCGCATTACAATTCGATTAAGCAGTGTCGGCAGGTGCTCTTATGTGCGCAGATTCGGACAGAATGGCACCGCCATGCCGCCCGATTTCATCCAATCCGGCAAAAGTTGATCATCGTTGTGACCAGGCTTGTGACCACGGCCAATCAAGTGCGGCGCCTGTCATCCATGCTGGTAGAACTACGGCGCTTTCCATAATTAGGACGCGAAGAGATCTTCAAGCATGGCTTGTGCTCTGGGTGGAAGCTCTTCGTCGGGAAAGAACTGGATGCATATATCGAGCGCCGCCTCAAGCGTCGATATACCGATGATCGACGCGAGTGCGCGAAGGTCGTCCTCGTCGCGCCCGCGGGCCGCGAATGCCTTCATTGCAAATACGTGCTCGGGCGATGCTGCCATCACCCGAATTCCGGGATGGTCGAAGACCTCACGCTTTCCTGTGTCATTCTGCGTCGAGACGTAGGCGCTGGCCTGCTCGTTGAGCCACCAAGGCGGCAAGCCCATCGCGTCCGCCACGTTGCGGGCCTCCTCCAGGACGACGCCGTGCGGAACGAACGTAGCGTCCACATCTCTCGTCACGCGGTTGGCGTCGTACGCCAGCGCCATCGCGGCGCCGCCGACGATGAAAAGATCTGCCACGACGCCGCGGCGGAACAGACGATCGCCCAGCGCTGACAAAGCGCGCTCGAGTTCGGCTCGGCCAAGAAGTCCGTCGTCAGTCATGCGGCGTCCAGGTCGCGTACGGACAGGTAGACGCCGTGCTTGCGGAAAGCGGCAGGCGCCCAGACGAGCGCCTCCATCCGCTTCGACGGCAACGAGGAAGGGAACCACGGCGTCGCCAGTACTCGAGATCTGACCCAATCAGGCGGCGATCGGTCGAGTTTTGCGGCGAGGTGCTCCGCGAGCGCACCGAGCAGGACGTCCCACCGCGCGTCACCCGTCATAGGTGGCTCCTGGAGCAGGAGCTCAGACTGCTTGTCGGCCGGCTCCCATCGGTATTCCTCAAGAAACTCCCACACATGTTTCCATCGGACCTTCGCGTCAGGCTGACGAGACAGATGGCTGGCCAAGTCAACCAGAGTCATGGGTTGATACGCCATGATCGACTATTTCTCCCTTCCGCTTCGCCCTCAGCTTGATCGTACGAGCTACCGCCATCCGGAGACGCTCAACCCGCCCCGCCGGTCGATCAGTTCCAGGCATCGAACCCCGGACGGCCGACTGTGGTCTTACCCGGTCGGGCGACCGCCGGTGTTGATCAGCACTCGTCGGCCAGTACGGTCCGCGCCATGGCCCACGCCGACACGAAGCTGGCAGAGGAGCTTGAAGCCGACACGTACCCGGATGAGCGCTCGGAAATCCTGCTGGCGGCCGCCGACGCTTGGCAGCGGGCCGGGCACTCGGACCGTGCCCGCGCCATCCTCGACGACCTCATCCGGAGCGGGAGAGAATACGGGTGCGACGCCCGCATTCAACTGGCCGACCTGCACCTGCGGGCCGGCGACACCGAGATGGCGTACGCCGAACTGAATGCCGCAGCGAAAGATCCTGCCCTGGGTGAACGGCAGTGCGAACTCGCCGCGGAACTTCTCGCCGCCAATGGCGACCTCGACCAGGCCGCCCGCTGGTACGACCGCGGCGCCGCCCGCCTCACCGAGGGGCAACTCGACGCGCTGCGCCGCCGTGACCAGTTGCTCACCATCGGCACCACCATCATGCTGCGCAACCGGCAGCACGTACGTCAGCAGTTCGGACGCTCTCCCGACCTGCTCGACACCCTCGTTCCCGAGCTGCAAGATCCGGAGGAGCCGACGACGTCCGAGGATGTTCTCTATCTGATGAGCTCCGGCTACATCCCCCGGCAGACCCGCATGCTCACCTTCCAACGCGACCAACGCCGGCTCGCCCAGCAGCAGTGGCCCGGCGTCTACGAGCAACCGGAAGACGAATACTACGACGCCGCCGAACACCGGTGGCGCGAGGTCCACGACGGCGGCGTCCCATCAATCACCGTCGCGCTTCAGCACCTGCTCGCGCCGAGTCCCACCTTCGCCCTTACCCTCAGCGACCGATACGGTCGAGCCGACCACTTCGGCACCTACTGCGTCCTCGACGATCGCATCAGCGTCGAGAAGCCAACTCAGGGCGGTCGCAACGTCGGCCTGCACGGCATCGCGTTCAGCAGTACGAACCTGATCGTCGCTGTCGGCGACAAATGCTGCCTCGGCGACCCGATCGAGTGCCGCCCTGCGCAAGGTGGCCGCATCGGTGACCTCGACCAGCACTTCAGCGGTAATCATGAACCGGCGCCTGGCTTCGTCCATGACGGCAGCATAGGCCGCGGGTGACGGCCAGCGGCTGACCCTGGAGGCCGGCGAGCCCTTGATGGGTTCCGGTCATTGCGGTGGTGCCCGGAGTGTTCTGCAAGGGCGCGGCAGGCTCGGGTGACCGCGTGTCGGCTCACGAGGACCCCCATCGGAGTCACTGCACGGTAGGCCGGCGGGAGGCTGGATGGTCGTGCCGTCGGTGGGGCCTGTGCTGGGCCGACTTTTACTTGCGGTTCGGCGGTCAGGTCGGCTTTGGGCCGTTGACGGTTGGCGGTGTTGCTGCCCTGGTCGGGGGTCAGTTGGGCGTCGGTCGGTGCGACGAGTTGGCGAGGCGACATCTTCGCGAGGGCGTCGATTTAAGAATACCCCGGGAATGATCTAGGAATATTTCACAAGTGCCGTGTTACTCTCGGTCAGGACACAGGGGATCGTCCAGGAGGTGAATGTGCGCGGGAGCGGACCGACACTGGCGGTGGTACGGCAGGCCAAGGGCGCAGCGTGGACTCAGGCCAAACTCGCCGAGGCATCGGGGCTGTCTCAGGGGTATCTGTCCAAGGTCGAGAGTGGGCAGGCCGAGATCGAGGGCGAGTCGCTGGCTGCGGTCGCCTCCGCGCTCGAGGTGCCGATCGACCTGCTTGCGGTCCGAGATCCGCACTTCGGCACTGGGGTCTCGTGCGTGCATCATCGGCGCCGGCGCAGTCGGCTTACCGCGGGAAGCGCACGGCGCGTAGAGGGTTTGACCCAGCTGATCAGTTTGTCCGCCACTCGGCTGCTGGAGGAGGCGACCTCGGCACCCGGAGTGGGGTTTCCGGAGTTGCCCGTGGAGAGGTTCGATCCTGCGGAGGCGGCTCAGCGTGTCCGTGTAGAGGCCGGCCTCGGGCGCAACGTGCCCGTGCCAGATGTGCTCCGGTTGGTCGAATCGTTCGGTATCGTCGTCGTCCGTCGCGATTTGGGTACGGACGCTCAGGATGGCGTGAGCTTGCGCGTGCCGGGTCGACGACCGATCATCGTCATCAATACGGCATTGCCTGCCGATCGGCAGCGTTTCAGCGTTGCGCACGAGGCTGGCCATCTGGTTCTTCATGGCTGGCAGGTGTCAACGGGCGATGATCTCGTCGAAGACGAGGCGAATCGCTTCGCCCGTGAGCTGCTCGCGCCGCAGACCGCGATACGTCCCTTCCTGACGGGGTTGACTGAACGTGATTTTCGGCCCCTGATCAACCTCAAACTACATTGGGGTATGTCGATTGCTGCACTGATCGAGATCGCTAAGCGCTCTGGCACCATCGATGAGGGAACTCATCGGGCATTTCGGATGAGACTGAACACGCTTGGCTGGCGTCTGGTGGAGCCCGGCGTCCTCCCAGAGGAGAACCCACAGTTGATCGATACTGCTGTCGACGTTCATCTCGACAGGCTGCAGCGTTCCGTGCGGACTATCGCCGGTGTGGCGCTGATGCTGCCTGAGCCATTCGAGTACCACTACATGGGGCATCGCCGAGCCGGCGACTCCAGCACGGCAGGTGCCCTGGCGTGACTTCTTCCGACTCCCCCGCTGAGGCACGCCGGGTTCCGGACTTCGTGGCGCCATTGCGGGAAACCTTGCTGATCCAGTGCGAGAGCCAGCAGGCGCTTCCGGCCGCGCGCACCGCTGACACGGACAACTGCGGATTGGTCATCACGGCTGCGGGACATCGCGGGTATGTCGGTCAGGTTGACGCGTTCGGTGTGGCACGGCACTTGCGGGAAAAGCTCGGTTTCCGGCGCCCGCTGCTGCTGGATGCCTCACGGTATTCGGGAAAGAACCGGATTCCAGCTTCGACGGAGTTCGACGCCACCTGGATCGGGCGTCAACGTGAGCTGGGACTTCCCGTTCTGACCGATTCCGGATACGTGGCGGAAGGAGACGGCGCCGGCATCGAGAGCATCTTGGAGCGGGCCGCAGGTCTTGGCGATGCGATCGCCTTGTTGCCGTTGCATCTGTCGTGGCTGCGCAACCCCGCCTCCAGGAAGATGCTGGTCAAGAAGCTCGCCGATGTCGAGGTCCCCGTCGCGCTGGTGCTGGAGTACGAGAAGGATCCGTTCAGTCTTGTCGGGGTGGCCGCTGCGCTGATGCAGATCATCTCGGCCGGGCCACCGGTGCTCCTGCTGCGGTGTGACATCTCGGCCGTGGGCTCGCTATGTTCGGGAGCTCTCGCCGCGGCGGTCGGCACGACCACGGCACTGCGGCATCTTTACCCCATCAAGGAAGGCGGCGGCGGTGGCGGGCACGACGAGTCGCCGATGATCGCGGCGGTCATCAAAGAGTGCCTGGCCTACATCAACCTGGAGAAGATCCTTTTTGCTGCGAAGGCCGATCCGGATGATGTTCTCTGGCAATGTGACTGCGACGCGTGCCTGCGCGTTCCCATCAGCCTGCTGGCGCTGCACGCTGACGAACGGCAAGAGGAGCTGGCCTTCGTTCACTCGGTGAATGCCCTGTTGAAGGTCCGCGAGAAGCTCTTGACACCCGAGTCCACCCGCGCTCAGCGGTTGGCGAGTTGGCAGGCTCACTGCCAGCAGGCTCAGGTCAGGCACATGGAGGTCGAAGCGACAACAGACAGGTTCGAGCCTCCGAAGTTTCTTCGGCGGTGGCAGGAGGCGCTATCGACTGTGACCCGGCAGGAGCGCGTCCGCTGACTCCATACGGGCCAGGAGCATCCCGTACAGGTGCTCCTCGACCCATCTGTCCGCCACCGAACGTCGCGCGGACGGTAGTCGCTCAGGATGTCCGTGATGCAGAAGCTCAACGTGGCCGCGGACTTGGGTCAGCACGGCGATGCCGGAGTAGGCGCATTCGAGTTGCTGCTGGCGGGAGAACGCTTTGCAGGCCGGCAGCAGGATCGCGCTGGCGCTGAAGCTACGCCATTTACGGGCGGTGCTGACCCGCGCGGTGACGGCTTGTCCATGATCGGCTAGCACACCGACTACTGAGGTAGCGCTCGGCGGGAGATTTCCCTGAGCTTGCGGCCACTCCCACATAGCCAGCGTGTCGGCGTCGAGGACCGGTTGTGCAGCACCGGCTTCCTGCCTGCGCGCGTGCGCTTGATGGTCAAAGGTCACCACCATGGAAGTGACGGTGCCCAGCAACGTGACGTCGGTTACCAGGTGCCCTTGCCAGCCCAGAAGGTCGGCCGCCTGGATGACCTGCGGATCAGCGCCCATGGAAGCTACCGGCCCGTTGTAGTGCTGGCCGGCCATTTAGCGTCCTTTCTGAGCATGATCCGATAGTTGTCCATGATGCCTCCTACCGCACTACCGGATGAGCACTCACCCCACTACCGTGAGTCGCCCCCAGTGTCAGCTCGGGTACAAACCCCTGCTCAACAGCCTATCGAACGAGCGTTCGAGGCTGGTGGAGAGTTGGTAACGCCACTGCAGGATTCACCTGTTCAGCGCCAAACCCCACCGGCGCCCAGCGACCTCAGCACGGCCACAACATGCTGTGTGGGCGGCGTCAACGGCGAGGACCAACGACTGCGCGAGGTCGCGGCAGGCCCTCTCGAGTCCCGCTGCTCTACGGTGCAAGTTCGCGCAGGGCGGCGTTGATGGTCGAGTAGCGAATCAATTCCTGTTCGAGGCGGACGGCGTCGCCGATGCGGTGGTGGACGAGGTCGTGGTAGAGCGCCGCTTCGTCGTCGTCGAGTGTCGGCAGGGCTTCGGCGGTGGGGCGGGGTTCGCGAACCCAGTGGTCGCGGTGGTTCAGCAGCGTCGCGCGGTCCATGAGCAGTGAGGTGGTGTGGGGGAAGCTGCGGCGGAGGCGGTGGAGGATGGCGAAGCCGTGGGTGTCGAGGTCGCCCCAGTAGTAGAGCCGACGTTGAGCGAGCCAGGGTAGTTGCTGTAGGACGGGGACGGCGTAGCCGCCGCCGAGGATGGCGGTGGTGCCGGGGACCGGGGGTAGTGCGAGGAAGGTGGTCTCGTTTTCGACGACCAGGATCGTCGGTGCCTGCGGTGGGTGGAGTGCGAGTTCTTCGGCGCGGACGGTCATTTCGGTGAACGGGGTGCCGGCGTCTGGGTCGAGTAGGCGCATTCGGATGTAGGCGGGTTTGGTGCGCATCCGGTAGCGGGCGGCGAAGTTCGCTGGTGGCTGTGTTCGGTCGATGCGTTGTCCGGGCAGGAGCCGGTCGAGTATGTCGGCGAGGATGGCGCGGCGTTGTTCGATGTATTTGGTGTCGACGCCGGGGACGTCGATTTGGCGTAGGTAGGTCTGTGGGGTGGCGTTCGCTTCGATCCACAACGCGGTTCGCAGGAGCTGAATCCAGTCGGCTTCATGGGCCAGCACCTTGTGCGGGTGTGCGGCGATCATGTCGGCCAGCAGGGGCGCCGTGGCGCGGGTGTGGGTCAGCAGGTCGGTGAATCGTCGTACCTTCCCGGTCACTGTGTTCCGCCCCGGGTTTGATGGAGACATCGAAACCTGGGAGAAGATTCAGCTATGCCGGCACCGAAGAAGTACCCCGATGAGCTGCGTGAGCGTG
>NZ_JBFBGU010000051.1:0-17173 GCF_040684855.1 Actinoplanes sp. NPDC089786 | reverse complement strand
CGACAGGATCATGGCGTCAGCATGACCATGGGAGCGGGCCAGGGTGCCGGACAAACCGCACGTCAGACCCCGCGGCCGGGTTTCCGAACGGCACACGCTCGGATGGCCGTACCCATTTAAGAGAAGTGCCGTGGGCAGAGATCTCGTCCAGTTTCCACAGCATGGCGGAGGCGCACGAGGAATTCCGTCACATGGCGAACATCGTTGACAGCGTCTTCGGACGCGACGCGGCCGAGACGCTGGCCGGGTGCACATCCATGCACGACCTGATCGTCGTAACCCGACCCATCCCGGAACCTCCCTACGACGTGATCAGGGTCTGTTCGCCGTCCTCGATGTGGCCTGTCCGTACCGGCCATGTCGTCATCGAGCACCTCACCGTGACGGGACGCAACGATCGGATAGAGCGTCCGACCTCCGACGCGGTGCCGTTGTTCTGGCGCTTCATGGTCGAGAAGTACGGTATTGCGCCCATCCGGACAGAGTCCGGCGACACCGATCCGAGCCCTCCCGCCCAGGCTTGACGAACACAGGAACGTCATCCAGCCCTCGGTTCGCGAACCCAATTCGCCGCCATCACCGTGATGCCGGAGCCGGAGCCGGAGCCGGGTTTGGGTCCGAACGAGCGCTGTTGTTCCTGCTGGAACGCGGCGATGGCGATACGAGCGGCACGCTCTTGAGGCGGCCGAGGCACGCGTGCGCTGATCTGATCACGCCAGTGACAGTTTGTTCCAGGCTTGAAGGATGGGATCGGCCGGCTGGCGGTTCGGGGGCGCTGTGGTGGTGTCGATGAAGAGCAGGCGATCGTTGGTGTCCTGCTGTGGGTCAGTGCACACGGCCTAGCCGGGCGGCCAGGACTACCGCGACCCATCGCCCGCCACGGCGCCGCGGGGGGCGGGCTGACTCCGGGTCGGTCGGCGGCGGCACCACATCAGCGACGGTCATCGCCACACAGTACGGGTATCCCGGCGATCAGTGGTTGAGTCGTTTGTAGACCGGGGCCAGACGCTTGTGCAGCATCTGGTACACGTCGAACAATTCGTCGTACGTCGTACGTCGTACGTCGCGCGGTGGGCGGCCGTCGGTTCGAAGACGACGTCGTTGCGTATCAGGTCGGGGATCTCGGCGAAGGAGATCATGCCCGCGCCCACCGCGCCGATCCAGCCGGCGCCGCGGGCGTTGACCGCGACCGGCCGGGCGTCGCGGCGGATCTCGATGCCCAGCACGTCGGCGAAGATCTGGCACCACGAGTCGGACCGCGCGCCGCCGCCGGTGATCACCATCGAGGTGACTGGCGCGCCGAGGAACCGGTCGACGGCGCCGACCAGCCAGCGGGTGTTGAGCGCGACCCCCTCGAATACCGCCCGCAGCAGGTCCGAGCGGTTGGTGCCGAGGGAGATGTTCAGGAAGCCGGCGCGCAGGTTCGGATCGTCGACCGGTGCGCGTTCGCCGTACAGCCAGGGTGTGTAGACCACGCCGTGGGAGCCGGGCGGCACGGTCGGGATGATCTGGTCGAAGGCGTCGAAGATCGTGCCCTCGTCGCGGCTCAGCAGGTGGCCGGCGCCGATCAGCGGGTCGTCGTACTCCACGATCTTGTCGCGCAGCCAGGTCAGGTTGGCGCCCGCGGTGGCCTGCAGGGCGGTCATCAGGTACCGGTCCGGCACGGCGCAGGGCAGCGACGCGATCTGGGAGAAGATGTCGGTCTTCTTGCGCGGAACGTGCGCGGCGATCCACGACGAGGTGCCGACGTACAGGTGCGGCTGGTTGTCGCCGGTCGTGCCGGCGCCCACAGCCGCCGCCGTATTGTCGATGGCACCCGCCACCACCCGCACCGACTCCGGCAGTCCCAGGTGTGCCGCGGCGCTGGGCGACAGCGTGCCGATCACCTCGGTGCAGGCGACGATCGGCGGCAGCTTGTCGGGGTCGATGCCGCAGTCGGCGACCAGCGCGGGGGAATAGCGGATGTCCGACGCCCGCCGGTTGTCGGTGAGCCACGAGCTCAGGATCGAGTCGACGGTGGCCACCGTGCGACCGGTCAACTTGAGGTTGATCCAGTCGAGCACGTTGAGGAACGTGGCGGTGCGCTCGTACACCTCCGGCATCGCGTCGCGGACCAGGAGCATGTGCGCCGCCGGGTCCTTGCCCGCCAGCGACGGCATGCCCCCGGTCAGGCGCAGCCAGCGCGCGATCCGGCGCACCGACATCCCGTCGTACGACACGAAGCCGCCGAACTGCCGGCGCAGGTTGGCTGCCCCGCGCATGTCGAGCCAGCTGATGCACGCGGTCAGCGGCTCACCCGCGGCGTCCACGGCGATCGTGCCCTCGCCCTGGGTGGAGGCGCATACGGCGGTGACCTCCCGCAGGTGCTCCGGGTGGCTGCGGCCGAGGTCCGCGACGACAACGGCCAGCGCCTTCCACCACTCGACCGGGTCCTGTTCGGCGCCGCCGCCCGGCAGCACCCGCAGCGGCACCGCCTGCTCGGCCCAGCCGGTGACGGTGCCGTCGGCCGCTACCAGGGCGGCCTTCATCCCCGAGGTGCCGAGGTCGATCGCGAGGATCTGGGGCGGCGTTCCCACCGGTCAGGCTCCCTCGACCTGCGCGAACACCCGGTCGAAGCGGTCCAGCGCGTCGTCGATGACCTCGTCGGTGTCGGCCATCGAGGTGTACATCCGCGACCCGGCCAGCGTGATGATGCCGTGGGCCGCGTACGCCGCACCCATCTGCTCCATCAGCTTCTTGCGGGGCTTGTTCTCCTTCAGCAGCTTGAGGGGGTTGTGCATGTCCAGCAGCATGACACCGCTGCATTCCAGGTGGACGATCGAGCCCTGGTTGTAGGCGACGTACGGCAGGCCGTACTTGTCGATGAGCCGCTGCAACCCCCGGGTGAGCCGGTCGCCCGCGCGCCCGGCGATGACCGGCGCGTTGGTCCGGGCCATCTCCTCGATCGCGAAGTAGCCGGCCGCACAGGACAGGGGGTTCGCCGAGAGCGTCCCGCCGACCTGGATGTGCGCCCCGCTTTTGCCGTCTAGACCGGAGCCGAAGCATGCCATGATGTTGGCCCGCCCGCCGACCCCGCCAGCCATCGGGTATCCGCCGGAGACGGCCTTGCCGAGCACGGTCAGGTCGGGCTTGACGCCGAAGTAGCCGGCCGCGCCGCCCAGGCCGAGCCGGAAGCCGGTGACCACCTCGTCGAAGATGAGCAGCGCGCCGAACTCGTCGCACAGCTGGCGGACCTTGGCGTTGAAGTCACGCGGCACCGGCCGGGTGCCGGACTCGGGGCCGACCGGCTCGACGATGACCGCGGCCGTGCCGCCCCGGGCCTTGTTCTCGATGAGCTTGCGCCGGAGCTGGCCGAGGTCGTGCGGGAACGCCTCGCGGGTGCTGTTGGTTGCGCCGAACGGGATGCCCTTGCTGTTCATCCGGTAGGTGCCGGGCACCCGCAGGCCGTAGACCATGGTGTCGGACCAGCCGTGGTACGCGCCGCCGACCTTGATCACCACCTTCTTGCCGGTGAAGGCACGCGCGCCCCGGACCGCGGCCATCACGGCCTCGGTGCCCGAGCCGAGCGCGCGGTACATCTCGATGTGCGGCATGTACCGGTGGATGATCTCGGCGAGCTTGAGCTCGTACTCGTGGAACAGGCCCGTCACCGGGCCGGACTCCCGGATCACGGCCGCCACCTGCTCGTTGACCGGGGCGTAGTTGCTGCCCAGGATCGTCGGGCCACCGGCCTGCAGGAAGTCGATGTAGGTGTTGCCATCCCGGTCGGTCAGGTATGCGCCCTCGGCCCGGTCCACGGCCAGCGGGAAGGGGTAGTTGAAGGCCAGGTTGTGCTGCACGCCGCCGGGGATGCGCAGCTTCGCCCGATCGGTGATCTCCTTGCTGGCCGTGCATTTGGTGTCGAAGTAGTTGAGCACGTCCAGCAACGCGTCGTGCCGCAGCCCGCGGATGGGCTGGGCCACCAGCGCCTTGAGCCGGCGCATGGTGTCGTCGACGTCGAGGTATTCGCTGATCGCGTACCCGAGGTGGGCCGACTCGCCGCCGGGCGCCTCCACCACCGCGGGTGTGGGGGCACCGGCCGCGGCGACCGCGGCGGCCTTCTCGTCGGCGCTCGGCAGCCCCTCGGCCGCGGCGACCCGCACGGGTGGCACGGACTCGGTGATCTGCGCGGCGATCCGCTTCTGGTCCTTGCGCAGCTTGCTGAAGGCGATCTCACGGATCGCCTTCGGGATGGTGTAGATCTTGCCGCTCTCGGTGGTCAGCGCCAGCAGGTACGCCAGGGACACCTTCTCCAGCAGCGCCATCGCGAAGACGGCCCGGTCGGGGTCGGTGCCCAGCGCGATGATGCCGTGGTTGGCGATGATGAACGCGTTGTCGCCGCTGGTGACCTTCTTCTGCACGTTCTTGGCCAGGAAGCCGGTGCCGGACGGCGCGTAGGGGATGATCGACACCTGCTTGCCGAGGAAGCGCACCTGCTCGTCGGTGAGGGCCGGGATCTCCTTGCGCAGGAAGGCCAGCGCCGAGGCATACGGCTGGTGGGTGTGCACGATCGCGTTGACGTCCGGCCGCTCGCGGTAGATGTTGGCGTGCATCCCGCACTCGATGGACGGCGCGAGGCTGGTGCCGCCCTCGTCGGGCACGTGCTTGCCCTCGAAGTCGACGATGCAGATGTCCTCGACCCGCATCTTGTCGTAGTCGTAGTTGCTCGGGGTCACGGCGTACAGCCGGCGGCCGGGGACGCGAACCGAGATGTTGCCCTCCGTGGCCTTCAGATAACCACGGTTCAACATGGTCCGGCACATGTCCACGACGTGCTGGCGGGAGATACGGTGCTCCACGACAGTTCTCCTCTGCTCCCTGACACCAGTGGCGGCTCCCCTATCGTCGCGCCGGACCGGGACAAATTCTCCGTCGTTCCACCAGCGAGAAGCGCACCGGTTTTTATCACGCCGTGACAAGATTGGGCATGACTCCCTGGCGACGCCTGTCCCCGGACCTGTCCGCGGCGATGCGGCCCCAGCTGGCGGCGACCGTCCGGGAGGTCGCCGACGCGCTCACCGAGGCGACCCCCACGCTCGCCGAGGTGGAGAATTCCAAGGTCGAACGCGACGTGCTCACGGCGGTGACGGTCGCCCTGGAGCGCTTCCTCGAGCTGGTCGGCACCGACGAGCCCGCGCTGCCGCCGCGCTCCCGGGAGGTCTTCACCGGCCTCGGCGCGGCGGAGGCCCGCGAGAACCACGGACCCGAGGCGCTGCTCGCCACCTTCCGGCTGGCGGCGCGGGTGATGCTGCGCAAGGCCTGTGCGGCGCTCGCCGAGGTGCGCCCGGTGGACACCGCGGAGCTCATCGACCTCTCCGACGCGATCCATGCGTACGTCGACGAGCTGACCGCCGCGAGCACCGACGGGTTCGCCCTTCAGCTGCGCGAACAGGCCGGCGAGGGCGACCGGCGCCGGCACCAGCTGGCGGAGCTCCTGCTGCGCGGCAGCGCCCCGGCGAGCGTGGTCGCTGCGGCCGCGGCCGGCATCGGCTGGCGGGCGCTCGACGCCGTGGTGCCCGTCGTCCTACCGCTGGAGCAGGCCCGCGACGCCCGCTTCCGCTACGGCGTGGACGGTGTCGTGGTCGAACGCGTACGTGATGCCGTGCTGCTCCTGCGGGCCGGGCCCCGCGCCGCCCGCTCCCAGCTCACCGACGCCCTGCACGGCCGCGGCGCCGTGGTGGGCCCGGCCCTGGAGTGGTCCCTGGTGCCCGAGGGGGTGCGCCTGGCCGAGCTGGCGGCCGGACTGGTCGGGCCGGACCGGCTGACCGGACCCGACCAGGCCCCGGTCTTCGCCGATGACCACCTCGCCACGCTGGCACTGCGGGGCGAGCCCGGTGCCCTGGCGGCGCTCTCGACCCACCGGTTGGCGCCACTCGCCGCGGTGCGGGCCACCCAGCGGGAACGCCTGCTGGAGACGCTGCACAGCTGGCTTATGCACTGGGGCTCACGCGCCGACGTGTCCGCGGACCTCTTCGTGCACCCGCAGACGGTGAGCTACCGGCTCAAGCACCTACGCGAGCTGCTCGGCGCCGACCTGGACAACCCGGCCACCCGCTTCGAGCTGCTGCTGGTCCTGGCCTCACCCGGCCTCGCGGCTGGTGCCCCGCAGCCGGCCCCCTGACCCCTGCGATCAGGCGGTGCTCCTCGCCGATGGCCTGGCGGAGGAACAGTCCCGCGCCGCAGGCGTCGAGCAGGGCACGCGCGTGGTGAAGCGTTCGCGGGCCCCGTCGCCATCGCCGGTCGCGGCGTGCGCGGTGCCCGGCGAGGAGCTGGGCCCCGCCGGCGTCGATCCGGGCGTCGGCCCGGGTCAGCAGATCGGCCGCGGTCTCGGAGTCAATCCGCGCATCATGGCGGTAGCTTTCGGCAGGTCATCTGAAACGAGCGTTTTGCATCCTCGGTACGTGTGGCTGCTCGCGGAGTCCGATGTATCGGCCCGGACTACCTCGACCCGCGGCTTGCGCTGTCCCACCACGGCAGTCCACCCAGCAAGCCGGTCCGGCATCCCGCTGGTCACCGCGGAACACGGCGGCCTCGCCGTCGTCGGGCCGGTTCCGGTTTCGGCCCCTCAATGGCAATGCCTGCGCCGCCAAGAATCACCAGCACGATGCTAGCGGCAATGCCGGGTAGTTAAGCGCAGCGATGGTTCGTCAAGTGGGCGTGTTGGTGGTGAGGTAGGCAGCGGGACTCCGGTAGAGAGGTACGTCCGCCAAAGACATGCCTTACCGCCGGGAGTCCCGCTGTTGGTTCAGTCTGTCATTACGCGTGTGGTTCGGGTCGCGGCCGGCCCGTTCGCGCCGGGTCATCTGGGTGAGCTGACTCAGCAGGTGCCGTTCGAGATGATCGATACGGTCCTGGCCCAGACCTGCTGTGTTCAGCGTCGGGTTCGGGATCTGCCCTCGCGGGTGGTGGTGTATCTGCTGCTCGGTGGTTGTTTGTTCGCCGGGCTCGGGTATCGGCAGGTGTGGCAGCGTCTGGTCGCCGGTCTGGAAGGGCTGGCGGTTGCGGATCCGAGCGAGGCCGCGTTGACCAAGGCCCGGGCCCGGGTCGGCCCGCAGCCGTTGCGGGCGTTGTTCGATCTGCTGCGAGGCCCGGCGGCGAGTATGGCGGGACCGGTGCGCTGGCGGGGTCTGCTGGTCTGCGCGATCGACGGCACGACGTTGTTCGTCGCTGACAGCGCGGCGAACCTGGCCCGGTTCAGTAAACAGCGCGGGGGCCGCACCGGTGGGTCGAGCTATCCGATGGTGCGGCTGGTCACGATCATGGCGTGTGGCACCCGGTCGGTGATGGACGCCGTGTTCGGGCCGATCACCTCCGGTGAGACCACCTATGCCAAGGACCTCCTCGCCCGGCTACCCGCTGGTGTTCTGCTGCTGGCCGACCGCAACTTCGCCGCCGGGCACCTGCTGAAGATCGTGACCGACTGTCAGGCGCATCTACTGGTCCGGGCCAAAACCGGTCGCGGCGCCCCGAAACTGCCGGTGCTGCACCGGTGTCCCGATGGTTCCTACCGGTCGGTGTTCGGCGGCCAAAGCGTCCGGGTCATCGACGCCGAGATCCGCATCGCCACCAAGACCGGCACGGTCACCGGCGTCTACCGGCTGATCACCACCCTGCTCGACACGGACACCTATCCCGCCACCGCGATCTTGCGGCTGTATCACGAACGATGGGAGATCGAGACCGCCTACCTGGAGATCACATCCAGCATCCTCGGCGGCCGGGTGCTACGCGCCCGCACACCCGCCGGCGTCGATCAAGAAATCCACGCCCTGCTCGTCACTTATCAGATCCTGCGCACCGCGATGACCGACGCGACCAACAGCGAACCAGGAGTGGACCCCGATCGAGCAAGCTTCTCCATCGCCCTGCACGTCGCCCGTGACCAGGTCGTCCACGCCACCGGCGTCATCGCCGGCACCGTCATCGACCTGGTCGGCAGGATCGGCCGCCTCGTCCTGGACGATCTACTGCCCCAACGGCGTCTACGCGTCAACGCCCGCACCGTCAAACGAGCCATCTCCAAATACAACGCCCGCGGCCCGAATATCGACCGCCGCACCTACACGGCCACCATCAGCCTCAACATCCTCGCTGGACCCGCCTTGACGACCAGCCTGGACCCTTAACTACCCGGCATTGCGGCTAGGCTGGGCGAGTGCCTAGGCTGGTCGACCACGAGGTACGCAGGGCGGAACTTCTCGCGGCCACCTGGCGGGTGGTTCGGGCGCGCGGCGTCGAGGGCACCACCACCCGGGCGATCGCTGATGAGGCGGGGTGCTCGCTGAGTGTTCTCGCGCATTTCCTCGGCGGCAAGGACGACATTCTGGTGGCGGCGCAGAAGGCGGTCTACGAGCAGATCGTCGAGCGGGCCTTCCGGATCGGTGGGGATCTGTATGGTCTGGCCGGTCTGCGGGCCGCGCTGGACGCGGTGTTGCCGATAGATGATGAGCGGGCCGCGGATGCGCACGTCAACGTGGCTTTCGCCGGCGCGGCGCTGTCGCACCCACTGCTGGCCGAGTCCCGTCGTGAGTCGCACCGGGTGATCCGCGGGCATCTGCACACGTGTCTGCGTGAGGCCCGTGATCTGGACGAACTTCGGGTCGGCGTGGCGGATGAAGCGGTCATCGACGACTTCATCATCCTGGTCGAGGGCAGCACGCTGCTCAGCCTGGTGGACGGCTGGGCCGAGGAGGGCCGGGCAGAACGCCTGACCCGCCTCGCCGACGATTTCGTCAACCAGCTGAGATCGACCAACTGAGATCAAGCGGCTGAGATCAAGCAGCTCAGGGTGACCGGCTGAGGCCGGCCGACAGGGCGGCCGGCCTCCGGGATGGGGACCGGGATCAGCGCTGGCCGGCGATCAGGTCGCGGTACCAGTACCAGGAGTCCTTGCGCGTGCGGGCAAGGGTTTCCCGGTCCACGTAGACCAGTCCGAACCGTTCGTCGTAACCCGCCGCCCACTCGAAATTGTCGAACGCAGACCAGACGTAGAAACCGTCCACCCGCACCCCGGAATCGATCGCCGCCGCGACCGCCCGCAGATGCGAGTCCAGATAGGAGATGCGGCGCGGATCGCGCACCCGGCCGTCCGGGTCGGGCGGCGTGTCGTGGAACGACGCGCCGTTCTCGGTGACGATGATCGGCGGCAACGCCGGATAGCGTTCGCGCAGGGCGACGAGGATCTCGGTGAGTGCCCCGGGCACGATCGCCCATCCGAAGTCCGTGCGCTCATCGCTTTTCACCGGCACCGGCGAGAACGGCATCCCGTCCGGAATGTCGACCTCCAGCACCCCGGCGTAATCCTTTCCCTCGCGGGGCGCCTCGATCGCGGTCGGTTCGTAAAAATTGACCCCGTAGAAGTCCAGCCGGGCCCCGATCAGTTCCAGATCCCGGTCGAGCTGCGCGCCCGACGTGCCGATTCCGGCGCGGATCATCTCGTCCGGGTAGTCGCCGAGCAGGACCGGATCGGAGAAGGTCCAGTTGGTCAGGTTGCGGAACATCTCGGCGGCGAACACGTCGGCCGGGTCGTCACCGGCCGGACTGACCGGGAAGTGCTGGTTGGCGATGCCGATCGCGCCCGCGTCGTGGGTCCGCAGCACCTGCACGGCCAGCCCGTGGGCGAGCAGCTGGTGGTGGGCGGCGGGCAGGGCCCTGAGGCCGAGTCCGCGGGCCGGGGCGTGGTCGCCGAGCGCATACCCGTAGAGGGTGTGCACGTTCATCTCGTTCATCGTGATCCAGTCCCGGACCCGGTCGCCGAGCCGCAGCACGAGGGTGCTGGCGTAGTCGGCGAGCCGGTGCGCGGTGTCCCGGTTCATCCAGCCGCCGCGGTCCTCCAGCTCCTGCGGCAGGTCCCAGTGGTACAGCGTGGGAACGGGCCGGACCCCGGCGGCGAGCAGCGCGTCGACCAGCCGGTCGTAGAAGTCGAGCCCACCGCTGCCGGCCAGCACCCGGGGCCAGGAGATCGAGAAGCGGTAGTCCTGCACCCCGGCGTCGGCGATGTGACCGACGTCCTCGGCGTACCGGTGGTAGTGATCGATGGCCACCCGGCCGTCCTCACCGTGCCGGACCGTTCCGGGCTGTGCCGTGAAGGTGTCCCAGATGCTCGGGCTCTTGCCGTCGGCGTCCCAGGCGCCCTCGATCTGGTACGCCGAGGTCGCCATGCCGAAGCGGAAACCAGGTGGGAATTGCATCGAAGATCCTTTCAAGGCAGTGCTTTCAAGCGGGGCAGGCAAGCCAGAGCGACCAGCGCGACCGCAGCGGTGAGCAGGTAGAGCGTGGAGTAACCGCCGAGCCGGGTGACGATCGGCGCGGCGATCACCGGGGCGAGCAGCTGCGGCAGGGTTCCGGCGATGTTGGCGACGCCGAGCATGGTGGCCCGGGTCTCGGCGTCCGGCAGGACATGCATGATCACCGCCATGTCGACCGCGACGTAGGCGCCCCATCCCGCGCCGACCAGCACTGAAGCGCCGATCACCACGGGGACCACCGGGAACAGCGCCATCAGCGTGGTCCCCGCGGCCAGGATCACCGCGCCGGCCGCGACGAACACCCGGCGGCGCCCCCAGCGGTCCGACAGCACCCCGCCGGCGAAGCCGAAGATGCCGGCGAACAGCACGTTCACCACGGTCAGCACGAGCACCCAGAGCGCCGCGTCGGCCACACCGACCCGGTCGGACAGGAAGTAGAAGAGGTAGACCAGCACCAGCGCGTTGACCAGGTTCAGCAGGAAGCGGATCACCCAGGCCCAGGCGAACTGGGCGCCCGGACGCAGCACCACCGCCCAGCGGATCGGCGTCCGCTCGCCGGTGACCCGTACGGCGTCGCCCCGCATCGACAGCAGCAGGGCGACGCCGAGCGCGGGCACCGCCACGGCTACCGCGATGTAGCCGGGCGCACCCTGACCCACCGCGACGGCCAGGGCGGTGCCGAGCACCACGCCGACGATCTGGGCGACGCCGAACAGCGCGCCGACCGTGCCGCGCTGCCGTTCCGGCACCCGGTCGCCGATCAGCGCGGCCAGGGCGGCGAGCGGGCCGTTCAGCCCGGTCTGGACCAGCACCCAGCCGACGATCATCAGGGTCCGTGTGTCGGCGGCGGAGAGGACCAGCAGGCCCGCTACACCGATGGCGGTGCCGGCCACGAAGATCGGCCCGCGCCGGGAGCCCATCCGGTCGGAGAGGGCGCCCCACAGCGGGTTGGCGACCAGGGAGGCCCCCGCGCCGATCGCGGTCACGACGGCGAGCAGGGCCTCTTTGCCGTCCTCACCGGCGAGCCGGGCGGCGTGCTCGGGGAGCAGGATCTGGATCGGCCCGAACCAGCCGGCGGCCACTCCGATCATCGCCAGTGCGTACGCGACCATCCATCGCGTACGCACCGGCGACTCGATGACGACATCCGTCACGAACGAGCCTTCTCCCACATGACGACGTACGCCTCGGCCCCGCTCATCAACTGCTTGGTGAGCAGCGCCTTGTCCGACCCGGCCTGATTGGTCAGGTCGGTGATCCAGTCGGCGTACAAGCCGTACTGGGCGACGCCGTCGGTGTTCAGGTCGAAGGTGCGGGTGCCCCAGACCTGCTTGGCGACCTTGGTGCCGTTCACCGCGGTGAACGGGTAGGTGAGCGGACTGGATCCGGCGTTCAGACGGGGAGCGGCCTGCGGGCCGAGCCCGTTCACGTCGGAACCCATCCCGTACCCGGTGATCTTCGTGCCGTTGGCGAGGGCCTTGTTGGCGCGCCACTCGTCGAGGAACGTCGGGTCGCCGGAGCCGTCGTCGGTGGCCGCGTAGGCGTACGAGGCGACGAACCCGCCGAGCCCGAGCACTCGGTTCACCAGGGCCCGGTCGGCCCACGTGTGCACCGAGGTGACCCCGGCGTACCTGGACTGCTCGGCCATGTCGAGCACCGCGCTCGCGGTCTTCACGCCCATGTGGTCGACGTGAATGATCATGCCCCGGTCCATCATCTTCTGAACCAGGTACCGGCCGAGCGTGGTGAGCCCGCGAATGTTGCAGATCTTGCCGCTCGGGTAGACCGGCAGGATCGCGCCGGCCGGCAGCGCGGCGCCGAGTGCGAGCAGCTTGGTGAAGTCGTCACTGACCAGCGGCTGCTCGTTGTCGGACGGCCCGGTGCAACTCGTCGCCTGCCACCAGTGGCCGGTGGAGATCAGGTTGCCGACGTTCACGGCCGCCCCGGTGACGCCCTCGTCGAAGCGGGTCCCGCCGAACGCGTTGTCGAACTTGTGCACGGGGTAGATGCCGCTGACGCCCATGCCCTGCAGCTCGTCGAGGCCGGCGTCGATCTGCGCTGTGGTGCACTGCGGAACGTCCTTGATCTCCCGGCATCCGAAGATCTCCGAGTTCTCCACTCCGATGGTGACCGCGAGCTTGCCCTGGGCGGCGATGGCGCGCACCTCGGCGGGCGTGGTGGCCAGCCGGAACCAGCCCTTGCCCGGTCCGCCGCTGCGGGCGTCGATGTAGTCCTGCATCTTTCGCAGGTACGTCGACTGCGCCCGGATCTGGTCCATCTCGTCGCAGGAGGTGTGCTCCGGGGTCAGTCCGCAGATCACCCGGTTCGCCACCAGCAGCACGTTGAGCACCCGCTGACCGGACTGCCAGGCACGTTCCAGGCTGCGGAAGTACGACGCCTCGTGGAGCATCGTGTCGTGCTGCGGCCAGTCGGTGAAGGACGGCCAGCCCTGCTCGGACGAGTTGATCGGGTCGGTGCCCGCGACGATCGCCTCGAGCAGCGCGCCCCAGCCCAGCGTGGCGTGCGAGGCGCAGCCGGCCAGCGCGACCCGGGCTCCGCCGGGGGCGTACGGGTCCCCGCAGTGCAACGACCCGCCGAAGGCCTCAGCCGCGACGATGTGCGCGTGCGCGTCGACCCAGCCGACCAGCTTGCCGCCGGAGTCGACCGCCGGGGACGGGGTGCCGCTCACTCCGGTGGTGATGTCCGGGATCGCGGCGCAGCCGGTGGCCGGGGTGAGCGCCATGGTCGCGCTGCCGGCGCCGAGCCCGCCGAGGTAGGACCCCATCTGCTGCCCGGTAGCCGTCGAGACCAGGCGGTACCGGCCGGCCGACGAGCTGACCGTCCAGTCGGCCCGGTCGCCGTACGAGTTGCCGGCCCAAACCCAGCCGACCGTGCTCTGGTACGGCGGCGCGCCGGTGTGGTCGCGAAGCTGGTACCGGCCGAGCTGGGTGGCCTCGAACCGGAACGGCTCGGCCTTGGTGGCCGTGCCGGTGAAGCCGTACCCGACCGAGTCCTTGAAGACGTAGCCGAGTGAGGTGGATCCGTTGAACACCTGGAGGGAGACGCACGCGCCCTCCAGGGCGTAAGCAGGCGTCCAGGTCGCCGCCGCTTCGGCGGGCGCGGACAGCCCGCCGATGAGGCCCAGCACCAGGACACCCGCAAGCAGCTTGCGACCCACGGGGCACCCCCTTGGTAGATCAAGTGATCCGATAAGGCGGAGTGTAGAAAGTCACATGCCGTTAATCCAGAGGTGAATGTGAATATTTTTCTTGGCGGTAAGTCAGGGTGTGGCGCACTGGACAACCCGGCCGCCGAGCATCCGGCATCCGGCATCCGGCAGGACTAGCGTGACGCCTGTGGCGCTCTCCCTGGCTGTCTCCCCCCGGCCCGAACGACACGTTCGTCTTCCACGCGCTGATACACGGCCTGGTCCCCGGCGCGCCCGGGATCGACCTGACCTTCGCGGACGTCGACGTGACCAACACGGCCGCCGAGCGTGGCGAGTTCGACCTGGTCAAGGTGAGTTACGCGGCGCTGCCGTGGCTGCTCGACAAGTACTGCGCCGCGGGCCTGCTGGGCGGTGGTCCACTCGGCGATCACCGCGTCCAGGACATCGGCGTCGGTGTCGGTGCAGACGCGCCATAGTGTGGAGCGTGACGGTCGTCCGGCCGGACGGGCCTCGACCCGGGCGTACAGGCCGTCGAGGATGTCGGCGGGAACGTCGGCGACCCAGCCGCTGATCGCGCTGTAGCCCTTCGATCCGGCTACCGTGGCCGCCGCGACCAGCGCGAGCACGAGCGCGACCGGATGATCACGCCCTTGGTCCGAGCGGCCGTCAGAGACAGCGAGCAGCAACTCCAGCAGAGCGTGACACGAAGGCGTGAACGAGATGTCTCCGGGCAGCGGCGCGGGCGACGGATCGGCGATGAGGGTGGCAGACTGCGGCACGACGAAGCTCCGTTGAACCAGTTCTGTGAAGAGGACCTGGTCTCAACGGAGCTTCGTCTATTTCCGACACGCTGACACCGGCGCAATCACTCACCGCAACTATCAATCTTGAAACGGCCGTGGCGCCCTCAGTGACTGAATATCGCTTTGGCCGGCGGCGCTGTAGCCGCCGGGAACCTGCTTGCCCGAACGACGGGTTCGGTTGCGACACCAGGCACGCCGATTCTGCGACAAGGTCCAGCATTTGACCTCGGATCTTGTCGCTGCGAACAGTCTACTTACAGGGAGGAAAGGCTCGTGCAAGTACCACGTCGTGCAACAGTGCCGCCGCGAGCCGTGCGCGCCTTACCGCTTGCGGGCGATCACAGCCCAGCCCGGAATCTCGTGCCGGCGCGGCAGCGGGCGATCAGCCTCGGGACGCCATTCGCTCAGGTGAACAAGCCCTGGCTCGACGGGCCACAAGCCGCGGAAAAGCTCGGTGATCTCGGCCTTGCCCCTTGGCCAGGTATCGAGTTTGCCGGCCTCCATCAACTTCTGCGCAACGGCAGCTTGTTCCGGAAGAGCGAAATCAGAGGTGCTGTGGGTCAGCACGAGGTAACTGCCGGAAGGCATAGCGTCCATCAACCGATCAACGATCGGCTTCGCCGCGCCGGCGCCCATGATGAAATGGAGGACCGCGATGAGCATGACGGCGACCGGCTTCGACAGGTCGAGCGTGCCGGTTACGGCCCCGGCGCGCAGAATCGCGTCAGGGTCGCGCAGGTCAGCTTCGAGATAGCTCGTCTTGCCTTGTGGGGTGCTGGTGAGCAGTGCACGGGCGTGGACGAGCACGAGCGGGTCGTTGTCCACATAGACGACCCGCGAGATCGGCGCGACCCCGCTGAGCGATCTGGTGCGTGTTGTCAACCGTCGGCAGGCCGGTGCCGACGTCGAGGAACTGACGGATACCGGCCTCACCAGCCAAATAGCGCACCGCGCGGGACAAGAACCCCCGCGAGGCACGAGCCATCTGGACCACGCCCGGGAAGACCTTCATGTATTCGTCACCGGCTGCGCGGTCGACGGCGTAGTTGTCCTTGCCACCCAACCAGTAGTTCCAGATCCGAGCAGAGTGCGGCACCGCGGTATCGATCGCTGGCGCCGAGTCATCAGAGGGCGGGCCGACACTCACAGTGAGCACGCTTCCATCGGTGAATGGCACACATCGGCGACATTCTGCCCGCCCACACCGCCGCCTGCAACGGCGCCGGACATGTCCCCCGTCACCAGGGCCACGCCGGCGGCAGGCGCGGCATTGTTGAGGCATAAGCAACAACCAAGTCCACGGACTGCCGTCGCCGCCCACGCCCGGCCGGCGTCGAGATTCAACGTGCGCCGCGCATCCCGGCATCTTCCTGAGACATCGACAGGCCGCCGGAGCTCGCCGGCATGTGCCAGCCGATCTCGGTCAGTTGCCGGGTCCGAGCCGCGGCATAGAGCCCATTCCGTTTCTGGGCAGTTGACCTCGGCCCTCGACGGCGGTCCGGACGCGGCGTTACCAATCGATCCGCAGCGCCATCGGCCAGCACGGACCGTTCCGAAACATCCGATCACCATCCGAGCACCACAATCCCAATGGATGGGAAATTCCGCCAATATGCGGAAACAAGTTAGGCCGCGAACCTGTCTTTTCCCAGGTCACGGCCTATCCACCCAAAGCACAAAATCAATATTCACGAGCGTCTACTTCTGATCCGTAGTCAGATGCTCTATCCATTGAGCTACGGGCGCTCTTGCAACTACTCTCCGTGACCGCACGTGTTGATGCGTCCACGGGGTCGCGGTTGCGTATCCGCTGGTCCAGGGGTTTCGTTACTCCCCGGGCTCGCGAGAAACGACTCTGGCACGCCGCCGAGTGGGGCTTGCGTGCCGGTTGGTGTCGCACGGTGCTGCACCGTGCTCCGAAGTCCGATCACCGTCGGAGCACCACGCCACCAATCCACGACCTTCACCCCGAGAGTGCATCTGATTCGCCAGGCGCAAGCGACAGCTGCGGCTCGTCACCCAGGAGCCGCAGCAGCAGCCATCCGACGCCCCGGCGAAAATGCCCCCGCTCCGCACACCCTGAACCTCGTAAACTGATCCCTTGTAGCGCCGCCCTGGCCCACCGCCGCGTAGAAATCTGAAACAGGCAGGAGCCCCTGCTCACCGTGGCTGGCCACTTCGTCGAGATCGCTGTCAAGGCGATGCTCATCGTGCTGGAGGTGCTGGTCTCTTAGCTGGCTGGGGGCTTCGCGGGCGCTGGCGGTCAGGTTCGCTAGTCGATGTTGGCAATGTCTTCAGGGCGTAGGTCCAGCCGGATTCGGACTGTTCGGCAGCGGTGCCGTAGCCGGCCGGACAGCCCGTCTGCTGCGGTGTCCGCGAGCACCTCGGCGACCAGAGTGGGTTCGACCGGCACGTACGCCAACGGCTGGCGGTCGGTGAGGTCGGCCGACCAGCCGGCAGCGGACAGGGCCACGGATGGCCGGCGGTGTCTCCTTGAAAGACCATGCCTCGTAAGCTGGCCGCGACGTCGCGGCGCTGGTCGGCGCTCATGCCGAACCTGTACCGCTCGGAAATGCGGTTCGGGCTACGCCGCCTGCGAGTATTCGCTGATCAGTCCGTTGAGGATCTTTCTGCGGCGGACCCGCGCCGAGGCGAGATCGGCGACGGCTGGCTCGGTGTCCGTGGCGTTGGGCGGGCGTTGGTCGCGGCCCTGGTGGGGCCTGTGCTCGTTGTAGTGCTCGACGAACTCACCCAGGACCGCCAGCAAGTGCCGCCGGTGGTAGATCAGCATCCGGTCCAGACACTCCCGGCGAACCGTGCCACCCAGCGTTCCGCGTACGCGTTCGCGCGAGGAGCCTGCGGTGGACTGCGAAGGACCTCGATGCCTTCGCTGGTGAAAACGTTGTCGAACACGG
>NZ_JBFBGU010000050.1:845-21102 GCF_040684855.1 Actinoplanes sp. NPDC089786 | reverse complement strand
GTACGGATCAAGGAGACACGACGTCAGCGAGCGACCAACACCCATTTTCAGCCCGGAACGGGCCACCTCGCCAGAGGCGACAGGGACTAGCCCCGTGGCATGCTGCCAGGCATGCCAAAGGTCATCGGTGACATCTCGGTCTCGCTCGACGGCTTCGTGACCGGGCCGAACCCCGGCCTCGAGAACGGGCTGGGCGACGGCGGCGAAGGCCTGCACACCTGGGCGTTCTCGAACGACACGGTCGACCGGGCGGTGCTGAGCGAGTCGACCGCTGCCACCGGCGTGATCATCATGGGCCGCAAGCTGTTCGACATCATCGACGGCCCCGGCGGCTGGTCCGACGAGGTCGGCTACGGCGCCTCCGAGGCCGGGACCCAGCCGGTGCTCGTGGTGACCCGGACGCCGCCGGACGACATGCGCCTGTCCGCCGACCGGTTCACCTTCGTCATCGACGGCATCGGCAGCGCCGTCTCCAAGGCCGCCGCGATGGCCGACGACCGCGACGTGGTCATCATGGGCGGCGGCGAGGTCATTCGCGGCGCCCTCGACCTGGGCCTGCTCGACGAGCTCAAGCTGCACCTGTCGCCGGTCATCCTCGGCCGCGGGACCCCGCTCTTCGCGGGCGGCACACCCCGGTCGCTCCGGCAGATCCAGGTACGCCCGTCCGCCCACGCCACCCACCTGACCTACCGCGTCGACTGACGTGCCCCAGGTACACGAGATCACCGACGCCGCCGACGAGCGCCTCGGCGACTACCGCGCCCTCACCGACCTCGACCTGCGCACCAAGTGGGAGCCGCCGCACGGGCTCTTCATCGCCGAGGGTGAGCTGGTGCTGCGCCGGGCGCTGCGGGCCGGCTACCACCCCCGGTCCTACCTGATCGACGCCAAGCGCGTGGACCAGCTGGCCGACCTGCCCGGCGACGCGCCCGTCTACGCCGCCACGCCCGCCGTCCTCGAACAGGTCACCGGCTTCCACGTCCACCGCGGGGTGCTCGCCTCGTTCCACCGGCGTCCGCTGCGTACGGCGGACGATCTGATCGCCTCGGCCCGGCGCCTGGCCGTGCTGGAGGACATCAACAACCACACCAACATCGGGGCGGTCTTCCGGGACGCCGCCGCGCTCGGCGTCGACGCGGTGCTGCTCTCGCCGACCTGCGCCGACCCGCTCTACCGGCGCGCCGTCCGGGTGTCGATGGGCGAGGTCTTCGCCGTGCCGTACGCCCGCATCGAGCCCTGGCCGGCCGGCCTGGCCCAGGTCCGCGAGGCCGGCTTCACCGTGCTCGCGATGACCCCCGACCCGGCCGCCGTCCCGCTCCACCTCCTGACGGCCGACCAGCGCAAACGCTCCGCCCTGCTGCTGGGCGCGGAGGGACCCGGCCTGTCCCGCCAGGCGCTCGCGGCCAGCGACGTGCCGGTCAAGATCCCGATGCGCCGCAACGTCGACTCCCTCAACGTCGCCGCGGCCGCCGCCGTGGCGTTCTGGGAACTCGGCCGCGACGACGACGAGATCGCGTGATGGCGGTCGAGGTGGCGGCGGCCAACCACCGTTCCCGCGCCGTGATGACCCGCCTGGGCATGACCCACGACCCCGCCCTGGACTATCTGGAGGACGGCGTACCCACCGTCGTTCATCGCCTCGCGGCGGTCGTTTAGCGGCTGTCGGACCGGCAAGATGAAGGGCATGACCGACGAACTGCCCGTGGCGCCATTGTCCGAGTTGGCCCGACGGCGAAGTGCCAAGTGGCGGAAGTTCCCCGCCGGCGTCGTCCCGTTGCACGTCGCCGAGATGGACTTCGCGCTGGCCCCGCCCGTGCAGGCCGCACTGCGCGAGGCCGTCGACGCGTCCGACGTCGGCTACTCGTCGGCCGAGCCCGAGCTGGGTGAGGCGTTCGCCGGGTTCGCCGCCGCCCGCTGGGGCTGGCAGCTCGACCCCGCCTCGGTCACCGCCATCACCGACGTCGGCGTCGGCGTGGTCGAGCTGCTGCGGGTCTTCACCCGCCCCGGCGACATGGTGGCGATCAGCCCGCCGGTCTACCCGCCGTTCTTCGACTGGACCCCCGAGGCCGGCGTCCGCACCTTCGAGGTCCCGCTGCATCTGGACGACGCCGGCTACCGCCTCGACCTGCCCGCCATCGAAAGATCTTTCCAACAACACCCCGCCGTGTACGTCCTCAGCAACCCCCACAACCCCGTCGGCCGGGCCCACACCGCCGACGAGTTGACCGCCCTGATCCGCCTGGCCGACCGCTACCGGGTGGTCATCGTCAGCGACGAGATCCACGCCCCCTTGACCCTGCCCGGAGCGACGTTCACCCCCATCCTGTCCCTGCCCGGCGCCGCCGACGTGGCCGTGGCCGTGGTCTCGGCCAGCAAGGCCTTCAACCTGGCCGGCCTGAAATGCGCCGCCGTGGTGACCGCCTCGGCCCGGATGGCCGCCGCCGTGGCCTCCTTCCCACCCGACGCCCGCTGGCGCACCGGCCACCTGGGCGCCATCGCCTCCATCGCCGCCTTCCGCGACGGCGGCCCATGGCTGGACCAACTGCTGCACACCCTCGACGCTCGCCGCACCCAACTGGCCACCCTGCTGCGCGACCGCCTCCCCGCCCTCTCCTGGCACCCGCCCCAGGCGACCTACCTGGCCTGGCTCGACTGCCGCAAGCTGGGCGACGACAACCCCGAGCGCCTCTTCCTCGACCGAGCCCGCGTAGGCGTAGAACCCGGCCTGCATTTCGGCGCCGCCGGCGCCGGCCACGTGCGACTCAACTTCGGCACCGGCCCCCACGTCCTCGACGAAGCCACCGCCCGCCTGGCCACTGCCCTGACCGCCACCTCGTAACGCGCCACCTCAGCACCTCTGCCCCCGGGCGGCCGCACCCGCGCGCCGATCGCTCTTGCTCCAGACGACCGCCCCGTCCCGACAGCGCCTTTGCTCAGAGCAGGGGCCGGGGCTGCCGGTGCTGGGTGGGGCAGGTGGGGGTGGTGGGCGACGGCGTGTCCGAAGGCCGCTGTGTCCGGGTCGGCGGCGCGCCGCCCGCGACGGCAGTACGGTTGTACTGTTCATGTTCACCGGCCGATCCGGGGGTGTGCAGGGTGTCGTCCGGCTCCGACCCGCATCTGTTGGCCCTGCTCAGGGCCATCCGCCTCCGTGCGGCCCATCCTGAGGCCGCCGCGGCCGGCGCCGCCGATGTCGAAGCCGCCTTCCGCCGGCCGAGCGAGCCGGGGTCCGCCCGGCCGATGCCCGCCGGTCCGCCGCCCCCGGAGCTTCCGTCGGCCGAGCGCCTGGGGCTGCCGTCCGGCCCGGAGCCCTCCATGGCGCAGGATGCCGGGCCGGGCCGGCCGGCGAACGCGGATCCGTTCGCCCAGTCCGCTCACGACCCGGTCGAGGACCATCCGGCCGGTGCCGTCCCCTCGGTCGATCCCCAGCACGAGTCGGTGCCGGCCGGCGGTCGCGAGGTCTCGATCAGCCCGGAAGGACGTCCGCAGCAGCGGCCGCCAGGGGCGCCGCCGATTCCGGGGATGCCGGTGGCGGGGCCGACACCGGGTGGTGCGAATCTGCCGGGGCCTCCGGGCCGGCTTCTTCCGATCCCTTCGCCGCCGGGTGGTCAAGGGGTCTCGCCGGTCGCGCCGAACCCGCCGCCGCAGGCGCCGGAGGGTGACACGTTCACACCGGCGTCCGGCGATCCGAGGCTGCCGACCACCTATGGGCCGCGGTCCGGCGCCCCGTTCCAGCCGTTCCCGGGCCTCCGAGGGCCGGCCGGAACCCAGCCTTACCCCGGACCAGCTGGAACCCAGCCTTACCCCGGACCAGCCGGAACTCAGTCGCCGGCCGGCGGCGCGGGAGTCCCCCATCCCGCGGGCGGACCGACGATCATGCCGGGTCCCGGCGCCATCAACCCGGGCGCGCTGGTGCCGCGGCCGGCGCCGACCCTGCCCACCCCGGTCCAGGGCCGGCCGTGGCCGACCATCGCGCAGCCAGGCATGCCTCAGCCGGGAACCCAACCCGGCACAGCACAACCGGGCACACCGCAACCGAACCCCGCGCAACCAACCCCCGGCCAGCCGGGCCCAGGGCAGCCGGGTCCCGGCCAGCCCGGCCTCGGGCAACCAGGGTCGGGCCTGCCAGGAGCGGTGCAACCAGGAGCGGGGCTGCCAGGGGCGGCGCAACCGGGGACAGGCCAACCGGGGATTCCGGCCGGTGGCGCGCCCCACGGGCTGCCGAGCGTGCCCGAAGGCGAGAGCGTCCCGATCCCGTGGGCGTCGTCCGTGCGCCCGGTTCAGGGCGGCACCCCGATTCCGCATCCGGGCCACGGCTCGGTGGTCTCCACGGGGCCGGTGTCGGTGGATCCGGTTTCGGCGCTGTCGGCGGTCGGGCGGCCGGTGCCGGGGCAGTACCCGGAGCCGGTGACGCCGGGCGTGCTGCTTCCCGGCGTACCCCAGGTGGGAAGTAAGCCTGATCTCGCACCGCCGCCGGCGGGCGCCGACGGCATGGACCCGGCCGACGACGCCGCGCTGAAGGAAGTGCAGCGGCTGCTCAGCAACAGTCTGAGCCTGGCCGGCGGCACCGACGAGGTGGCGACCCGGCTGCGGGCCACGATCCTGCTGGCGCAGCCGCAGCTCCTGCCGCTGCTGCCGGGCACGCCGCTGACCCAGCGGGAGCAGCTCGCGCAGGCGCTCACCTGGCTGGTGCACAACCTCGACAATCCGCCCGTGCTGGTGGCGGGGTGTGTGCAGCTCGGCGGGGTGCTGGCCGAATGCGGGATCCAGCCGGCGCAGCTGCAGCTGGTGGGGGCGGCGCTGGCCGAGGCGATGCGGCAGGGGATGGCCGCGAACGGGTGGCGGCAGGATTTCGACCAGGCCTGGCGGAGCACCTGGCAGCACGTGCACGAGTGGGTCGGGCACGGCGCCGAGGTGGCGCGCTACCAGCCGGTGACGTGGCTGGCCGAGGTGGTGTCGCACGAGGTGCGGCGGCCCGATCTGGCCGTGGTGCGGATCCGGCCGTACCTGCCGATGCCGTGGCGGGCGGGGCAGTACGCCCGGATCGAGGTGGGCGAGGTGCCGGGGGTGTGGCGGCCGTACTCGCTGGCCGGCCGGGACAACATCATCGAGCTGCACGTCCGCGCGAAGACCGAGACGGGTGTGTCGGGGACCCTCGTGTATCGGACGGACCCGGGTGATCAGGTGCGGTTCAGCCGGCCGGAGGGCGCGATGGGCGTGCCGCGCGGCTCGCGGGCTCTGCTGCTGGTGGCCGGTGACACGGGGGTCGCGCCGCTCAAGGCGATGCTGGGTGAGCTGGCCGCGACCGGCGATCCGCGGCCGGCGGTGCTGTTCTGGGGCGTACGCGATCTGGACGAGCTCTACGACATCGACGACATCGCGCGAATCGCCCGCGCTTGCCGGAGGGCGACCGTCGTTCCCGTCGTTTCCGAGGGTGATTCCGGTCAGTACGCTTCGGGCCTGGTGACGGATGCGATCGCGGCGTACGGGGAATGGTCGGAGGCCGATGCCTTCCTGGCCGGACCGCCGGTGATGTTGACCGCCACAAGCGCCGCGCTGCAAGTGCTCGGGGTGGCCCCCGAGCGCATCCACCACGACGCCCCGGAGGGCTGATGACGGTCGACGAGATCCACGGTGAGCCGATCGACGACCCGTTCCGCCGGCTCGAGAACGCCGAGGATCCCGAGACGGAGGCCTGGTCCGTCGAGCAGGACGCGCGGTTCGCGGCCGCCCGCGACGGCTGGGCCGATCGCGGCGAGTGGTCCGCCGGCCTGGAGAAGCTGTTCCGGGTGGGCTCGGTCAGCACGCCCTGGTGGCGGGGCGATCGGGCGTTCTCGACCCGGCGCGACCCGGGCCAGGACCACGCGGTGCTGCTGGTCACCGAGCCGTCGGGGGAGGAGCGGGTGCTGGTCGACCCGGGCGCCGTCGACCCGACCGGCAAGACCGTGCTGGACGCCTGGTCGCCGTCCAAGGAGGGCGACCTGCTGGCGTACGCGCTGAGCGAGAGTGGCACCGAGTGGGCGACCATCCGGGTGCTGGACGTGACCACCGGTGACATCGTGGACGGTCCGATCGGGCGTACCCGGCACCCGTCGATCGCCTGGCTGCCCGGCGGCCGCTCGTTCTACTACCCGCGTTACCTGACCACCGACGAGTCGGACGAGGAGCGCTGGCTGCGGCAGCGGCTCTATCGGCACGAGCTGGGCCACGACCCGGAGTCGGACGAGCTGGTCTTCGGCGACGGGCTGCCCCGCGCCACGAACCTGGGCGTGTCCACCTCGGACGACGGCCGATGGCTGACCGTGTCGGCGTTCCGCGGCACCGACGCCCGCAACGACGTCTGGCTGGGCGTGCCCGGCGACGGCATGATGACCCCGGTCAGCCTGGGGGAAGACGCGATCTCCCAGCCGTACTTCGATTCCCGTGGCGACCTGTGGCTGCTCACCAACCTGGACGCGCCGCGGTGGCGGCTGTGCCGCTGGGTGGACGGCGAGCGGCGCGAGGTGCTGCCCGAGGATCCGGAGGCGGTGCTGGTCGACGCCGAGGTGCTGGCCGACGAGGGGCTGATCGTGGCGGTCCGCTCCCGCCACGCGGTCAGCGAGGTCAGCGTGCACGACCTCGACGAAGGCCGCGAGGTGCGCCGGCTCGACCTGCCCGGCCCGGGTACGGTCACCACGCTCACCCGCCGCCGTACCGGCACCGATGTGTGGGTGGGTTGGACCGACTTCACCACCCCGGCCTACGTGCTCCACGCCGACGTTGTCACCGGCCGATCCGAGGTGTACGCCCGTCCGCCCGGCGCCCCGGACACGGCGGTGACCACGCGCCAGGTCGTCTACCGGTCGTACGACGGCACGCCGGTGCACATGTTCGTCATCTCCCCGGCCGACGCCGAGGACGCGGCGCCCCGGCCGACCATCCTGTACGGCTACGGCGGCTTCAACATCTCCATCACCCCGGGCTATTCGGCGTCCATCCAGGCGTGGGTCGCGCGCGGCGGTGTGTACGCGGTGGCGAACCTGCGGGGCGGCAGCGAGGAGGGCGAGGAGTGGCACCGGGCCGGGATGCGTGAGCACAAGCAGAACGTGTTCGACGACTTCGCGGCCGCCTCGGACTGGCTGGTCGACCAGGGCGTGACGACCCGGGAGCAGCTGGGCATCCGGGGCGGCTCGAACGGCGGCCTGCTGGTCGGTGCGGCGGTCACCCAGCATCCGTCGAAGTGGAGCGCCGCCGTCTGCTCGGCGCCGCTGCTGGACATGCTGCGGTACGAGCGGTTCGGGCTGGGCGAGTACTGGAACGGGGAGTACGGCACGGTCGCCGACCCTGATGAGTTCCGGTGGCTGCGGGCCTATTCGCCGTACCACCACGTGCGCCCGGGGACGGCCTATCCGGCGGTGCTGTTCACCGTCTTCGAGGGCGACACCCGGGTCGACACGATGCACGCCCGGAAGATGTGCGCGCTGCTCCAGCGGGACACGGCCGGCCCGGCGCCGATCCTGATCCGCCGCGAGGTGGGCGTCGGCCACTCGACCCGGGCGGTGTCCCGTGACGTCGAGCTGGCCGCCGACGAATTGTCGTTTTTGTCGAACTACCTCAGAGCGGCTGACAGGGCGTCGGCGTAGCGCGGCGGCAGAAAGCCGATCTTGGCCGCCGCGAGCACCTCGGCGCGGTCGGCCAGCGCGGTCGCGAAGCCGGCCGCGGGGATCTCGGCGCGGAGGGCGTCGACCACCGGCGAGGGGTGATCGAGCATGGACAGCGCCACGACCGACTCCTCGACCTCGCCGACACACTCGAACGGCTTGTGCGCGTCGAGCCCGAGCAGCTCCCGGTAGCCGGGCAGCTGGGCCGGGTCGGCGAACAGGTCGTGCCCGAAGATGTGCACGAGCCGTTCGTACGGCATGAACGGCGCCATGGCCAGGAAGACGAACCGGCACTTGGGGCAGTCGCCGCACCAGCGGGCCGTCGGGTCGTGCAGCTTGAACGCCTGGTTGCAGCTGGTCACCACGTCGTCGTAGCGGGTGTGGGCGGCGAACAGCTCGGCGATCCGCAGCTCGGACAGCGGCCGCAGGAACGAGAAGTAGGGCTCGGTCAGGCCGACGTGTTCCCGGACGGCCTCGCGCAGCAGCCCCTCGGCGGTCTCGCCCTTGGACCACTGGTGGTTGACCTCGTGACCGTTCCAGATCAGGTTCGGGTCGCTGGCCGAGCGCTCGTTGGACATCACCACCGGGCCGAGCCCGTGCCAGGCCGCGGTGGCGATCGCGATCAGCGAGTTGATCGCGGTGACCGGGATGTGGCCGTTGCGGGCGCCGGCCGAGTTCAGCTCGAACAGCCGCGGGTCGAGCTTGCGGCGGGCGGCCAGGGCGGGGAGGCCGGACGCCTCGTTGACGCTGGCGATGACCGGGTTGGGGTTCACCGAGAACGGCACCGGGTCGAAGCCGGCGTCGCGCAGGATCTCCAGCGTGACGATCGAGTCCTTGCCGCCGCCGACGGCCGAGAGCGGGCGCCCGCCCGAGTTGTCGGTCGCGCCGATCGGCGGCACGGAGCCGGCCGGGGTGGCAACCTTGAGGCCGAGCACGTGGGGCAGCTGGTTGCGGTAGGCGTACTCGGCCAGCCCGTCGGTGTAGACGGCGTCGAAGAACGCCTGGGCCGCGGGCCCGACGGGGGTGGAGGTGATCACCTGGGGCGGGGCGCCGACCTTGTAGTAGCTGACCCCGGCCACCACGTGCAGCAGGTCGAGCGTCCGGTCGAAGGTCGCTCGCCGGGTCTCGCCGGGCGGGAAGGTGACGGTCTCGGTGAAGGCCTCCGGCTGGTCGCCCTCGAGCAGGTAGCCAAGCTTGACCACGCCGGTCGCGGTGTCGACCTCACGCGAGGTCATCCGCAGCGCCGTGTATTCCTGAGCCACCCGCATACTCCCGTCGTCGGACCGGCGGCAATACTAATGCGCACCCCCACGGAAGGATTCCCCAGTGCGTCTCGCAGACCTGAAGGGCAAGTCCGTCGCCGTCTGGGGTACGGGCCGGGAGGGCCGGGCGGCGGTCACCGCGATCGCCCCGCACGGGCCGGCGCGGCTGCTCGCCGTGGACGACAGCGCCAACTTCCTCTCCATCCCGTGGGAGGGCGAGCTGGCCACCCTGGCCCCGCTGGCCGGCGGCGACCACGCGCAGGCCGCGCTGATGGCGGCCGACGTGGTGGTGCGGTCGCCCGGTGTGCCACAGACCCACCCGTGGATGGCTGAGCTGCGTACCCGTGGCATCACCATCACCGGCGGCAGCGCGCTGTGGATGGCCGAGCACGCCGGCCGCACCGTGGGCGTGACCGGGTCGAAGGGCAAGAGCACCACGTCCAGCCTGATCAGCCACCTGCTGGCCGCGGTGTCCCGGCCGAACGTGTTCGGCGGCAACATCGGGGTCCCGCTGCTCGATCTGCCGCCCGCCGAGCTCTACGTGCTCGAGCTCTCCAGCTACCAGTGCGCCGACCTGGCCGACTCGCCCCGGGTGGCCGTGGTCACCTCGCTGTTCCCGGAACACCTGGACGCACACGGCGGCGAGCGCGAGTACTACCGTGACAAGCTCAACATCCTCGCCCACAGTCCGGAATTGATCGTCGTGAACGCGGCCGACGACCGCCTCATGCGTGAGGTCGCCGGGGTCACCGACGCGAGCAAGTTCGCCCCGGTGCCGGCCGGCGCCGATGACTCCCGTTTCCGCGTCGAGGCGGACGGCCAGGTGTGGTGCGGCGACGACGCGCTGTTCGCGCGCGCCGACTTCAAGCCGCGCGGCGTGCACAACGGGCGCAATCTCTGTGTCGCGCTCGCGGTGCTCGACGGCCTGGGTCTCGATGTGTACGCGCCCGAGGTCGCCGCCGCGGTGCGGTCCTACCAGGGCCTGCCCCACCGGCTGGCCGAGATCGAGGACCCGTCCGGGCTGACCTTCGTCGACGACACCCTGTCGACCAGCCCCTATTCCGCCATGCACGCGATCGACGCCTACCTGGGCCGGCCGCTGACCGTGCTGGTCGGCGGCACCGACCGTGGCCTCGACTACGCGCCGCTGCGCGCGCACCTGCGCGATCTGGAGCTGACCGTGATCGGCCTCCCGGACAGCGGCCCGCGCATCCTGGCCGAGCTGGCCGGCCTGCCCGCCGTGCGCACCGAGGAGGCCGAGGACCTGCCGGCCGCGGTGCGCCTGGCCCGCGAGCTCACGCCCGAGGGTGGCGTCGTGCTGCTCTCGCCGGCCGCGCCCAGCTACGGGCGGTACCGCAACTTCGAGCACCGCTCCGAGGTGTTCGTGCAGGCCATCCGCGACAGCGCGGTGTGACCCCGGTCGCATCTTTCATCTGATCGGCTTCGAGCCCATCGGGCGTTCGGCCGATCCCAAACCCTGGCGTACCCGGTCGAACCTCGCCTTCCTGCGGTAAGGAAGGTTTCCGGATTCATGTGGGTGAATCGGCGCGGTTGCCGGGCCTTCGTTCAGGTAACGGTTTGAAAACTTGAACCAGATTCTTGACACAGGGGGGTCTTTAGTAAGAACTTTTACCGCGACAGTTAACACTCCTTCCTGAAGGGCGGGGCCACATGGTCGAGCCGGCGGTGGACGGCGCGGCACCAGCCGTAGTCGTCACGGCCCCGGGGCTGAACGGCTCGGACGGCGTCCTGGTACGCGTCCGGACCCTGCTCCCGGAGTTCACCGGCGCCCTGCAGCGAGTCGCCGATCAGGTGCTCACCGACCCGGCCGCCGCCTCCCGCGCCACGATCGTCGAGCTGGCCGAGCGCAGCGGCACCTCGCCCGCGACGGTCACCCGGTTCTGCCGGGCGCTCGGCTTCGACGGGTACGCGGACCTGCGGCTGGGCATCGCCGCCGAGACCGGCCGGGCCCGGTCGGCCGGCTGGACCGTCGACATCGGCCGGGAGATCCAGCCCGGCGATCCGCTGGAGCGCGTCCTCGGCCAGATCATGGCCGCCGACACCCGCGCCATGCACGACACCGCCGAGCTGCTCGACCTGGCCGAGGTCGAGCGGGCGGCCGGCGCGATCGCCGCGGCCACCCGGGTGAACATCTTCGGCGCCAGCGGCAGCGCCCTGGTCGGCGAGGAGATGCAGTTCAGCCTGCACCGCATCGGGGTGCCCGCCTGGGCCTGGACGGACGTGCACAACGGCCTGGCCAGCGCCGCGCTCGCCCGCCCGGGCGACGTCGCGCTGGGCATCTCGCACTCCGGCGAGACCGGCGAGACCATCGAGCTGCTGGCCGAGGCCAGCAGCCGCGGCGCCAGCACGATCGCGCTGACCAGCTTCCCGCGCTCGCCGCTGGCCGAACTCGCCGACATCGTGCTGGTCACCGCCACCCAGGCGACCACCTTCCGGCCGGACGCGCTCTCCGCGCGGCACCCGCAGCTGGTCGTCCTCGATCTTCTCTACGTCGCCGTCGCGCAGCGGACCCACGAACGTTCGCACGCCGCGTTCCAGCGCACCGCCCAGGCCGTCAGCGGACACAAAGCCGCCAAGGACGGGACCGCAACGCCATGAACAAACACCTGATGTCCACCCCACATAAATCGCGCACCCCACAAGACCCCTCTGGAGGAACCGTGAAGCGCAAGATCGCGCTCGCCGCGGCACTCACCGCCACGCTGCTCGCCGCCGCGTGCGGTAACGACGGCAGCACCAGCGGTACGCCGGACGCCAACGCGTCGGTCGACGGCAAGGGCAAGACCCTCAAGGTCTGGCTCATGGTCGACGCCCAGTCCGGCTGGAAGAACGTCGTCGACCAGGCCAACGAGCGCTTCACCGCGGCCACCGGCGCCCAGGTGCAGATCGACTACCAGCAGTGGGGCGACCACCTGGCCAAGGTCGACGCCACGCTGGCCGGCTCCGACGTGCCGGACGTGATGGAGCTCGGCAACACCGAGATGCCCAAGTACGTCTTCAACGGCGCCTTCCACGAGCTCGACAAGGCCCAGTACGAGAACTCGAAGGACTGGCTGACCGGCCTCTCCGCGCCGTGCGAGTTCGAGGGCAAGACCTGGTGCGTGCCCTACTACGCCGGCGCCCGCGTCCTGGTCTACAACACCGACCTGTTCACCAAGGCCGGCGTCCAGCCCCCGAAGACGTACGCCGATGTGGTCGCCGCGGCCAAGGCGCTGAAGCAGAAGAACCCCGGGCCCAAGTTCTCCGCCTTCTACGCCCCCGGCCAGCACCAGTACATGGGCCTGGCCTGGGCGGTCAGCAAGGGCGGCACGATCGCCAAGCAGGAGGGCGACAAGTGGGTCGGCACCCTGTCCGACCCCAAGGTGCAGGAGGGTCTGACCAACTGGAAGGAGATCACCACCTTCTCCTCCGGTGACAAGACCAAGAACGAGCAGGACCAGGCCGCGATCTTCGCGCAGGGTCAGAGCGGCATGATGTACGGCGCGGGCTGGGAGGCCGGCGCGGCGCAGGAGCAGCCGAAGGACCCCAACGACCCGGCGTCGGAGAAGGTCAAGACCAAGGTGGCCGGCAAGGTCGCCACGGTCGCCATGCCCGAGGTTCCGTCCTTCCTCGGTGGCTCGAACGTGGGCATCACCGCCAAGGCGCAGAACCCCGAGCTGGCCGCGCAGTGGATCAAGATCTTCACCGACAGCAAGTCGCAGGAGCTCCTGATCGACAAGGGTGCCCTGCCCAACGCGACCAGCCTGCTCGACAAGGCCGCCGCCAAGGAGGGCAACGAGGCCAGCGCTCAGGCCGCGAAGAGCAGCTTCTTCGTCCCGATGGCGCCGAAGTGGGCCGAGGTCGAGTCGGCCAACGTGATCCAGCAGATGCTGGTCAGCATCGCCACCGACAAGGCCACCGTCGCGGACGCGACCAAGAAGGCCGACGACCAGATCAACACCATCCTCAACAGCTGACCACCGGCGCCGCCCGCTCGTCCCTGACGCGGGCGGGCGGCGCACCGGTGACTCCTTGAGGAGAGGAAGGGATCCGATGTCCGTCGCCTCACCGTCCGCACCGACGCGGCCCACCCCGCCCGGCCCGCCGGCGCCGGGCGCGCACGTCCGGCGGAAGCGGCGTTCGAGCAGGTCCGGTGGCTTCGTGCCGTACGGGCTCGCGCTCCCGGCGCTGTTCCTGCTGTTCGCCCTGCTCGGTTATCCGATGGTCCGGATGATCGTGCTGTCGTTCCAGAACATGCGGCTGCGGGAGCTGTTCAACGGGCTCACCCCGCCGTGGGTCGGCCTCGACAACTACACCAGGACCCTCACCGACAGCGTGTTCTGGACCGTGGCCCTGCGGACCACCATCTTCACCGTGGTCTCGGTCGCGCTCACCGTGGTCATCGGCCTGGGCGTGGCGATGTTGATGCGCCGGGTCGCGCCGAGCCTCCGGATCGCGATGATCGTCGTGATGATGTTCGTCTGGGCGATGCCCCAGCTGGTCGCCACGCAGATCTTCCGCTGGCTGGTCGACGCCGACTTCGGCGTGATCAACTACCTGCTCACGCTGCTCGGCCTGGACTACGAGAGCCACAGCTGGTTCGCCGAGCCGCTCGAGGGCTGGTCGGTGATCACCGCGCTGGTCGTCTGGGCGGGCATCCCGTTCATCGCGATCACGCTGAACGCCGGCCTCACCCAGGTGCCCAAGGAACTGCTCGAGGCGGCCACGGTCGACGGCGCCTCGCCCTGGCAGGCGTTCCGTAACATCACGCTGCCGATCTTGAAACAGCTGATCGTCATCGTGACCACGTTGTCGGTGATCTGGAACTTCGGCCTGTTCACCCAGCCCTGGGTGATGCGGGACGGCCGGCCCAGCTCCGACTACCAGACGCTGGCCACGTACGCGTACAGCACCGCCTTCAAGACCAACAACTACAGCCTCGGCTCGGCCATCTCGGTGATCACCGTGATCCTGCTGGCCGCGGTGATGGTGTTCTACATCCGTCAGATGTTCAAGATCGGAGACGTGGACTGATGGCCGCCGTCGCCCCCGTCGTCCCGGTACGCAAACGCCGCCGCCGCCGCCCGATCGACAGCGACACCGTCACGGTCGGCCGCAGCGGGGCCGGAACACTGTTCGCGAACCTGGCCGCCATCGGATTCATCGTGGTGATGGCGTTCCCGGTCTACTGGGTGCTGAACACCGCGTTCAAGCCGTCGAACGAGATCCTCCGGTTCGAGCCGACGTTCGTGCCGATGAGCCCGACGTTCGACAACTTCAAGTCGGCCTTCAACGCGCCGTTCTTCCAGCAGGACCTGCTGAACAGCGTGATCATCACGCTCGGTGCGGTGGCCGGCGCGATCGTGGTCGGCTTCCTGGCCGCGCTGGCGATCGCCCGGTTCCAGTTCTACGGCCGCAAGGCGATCATCCTGATCGTCCTCGGCGTGCAGATGGTGCCGCTGGTCGCGCTCCTCATTCCGCTCTACCTGATGATGCAGGGACTGGGGCGGACCAAGGAGCTGCCTGGGGTGATCATCGTCTATATCGTGCTGATCCTGCCGTACACCGTCTGGACGCTTCGTGGTTTCATCTCCGGGATCCCGCGCGAGCTCGACGAGGCCGCGTTGATCGACGGGTGCACGCGCGCACAGGTGTTCTGGCGGATCATCCTGCCGCTCACGGGTCCCGGTTTGGTCGCAACGTCCGTGTACGGCTTCATTCAAGCGTGGAACGAGTTCATCATCATCAACACGTTCAACGATCAGGCCCAGCAGAACCTGATGGCCTGGCTGCTGCAGAACCAGACGCAACGAGGGACGTTCTGGGGACCGTTGATGGCCGGGTCGATCCTGACCGCGATCCCGGTGGTGATCTTCTTCCTCATCATCCAGCGCAACATCGCGACCGGCCTCACCGCCGGCGCGGTGAAGGGCTGACCAGCACCAAACCCCTTTTTCCGTACGAAAGAACGCGCACCATCAGCGAGGAGTAACGATGAGCGAAATTTTTGCCCGGCCTGAGGTCGACCGGCGCACCCTGCTGCGTCGTGCCGCGGCCGTGGGCCTGCTGGCCACCCCGGCGGCGAGCCTGCTGAGCGCCTGCGTCGGCGGGGGCGAGGAGAAGACCCAGGACCAGGCCGAGGGTACGAAGAGCGCCACCAACCCGCTCGGCGTCGACGCGAAGGCCCCGCTCGAGGTCATCATCTTCAACGGCGGCCTGGGCAGCAAGTACGCCACCGACGTGCACATCCCCTCGTACAAGAAGTCCTTCCCGACCGCCGAGGTCAAGTTCTCCGAGACCCAGGAGATCGGCAAGGTCGTCCAGCCCCGGATCAACGCCGGCGACCCGCCGGACATGGTCAACAACGCCGGCGCCGGCCTGATGGACATGGCCGCCATCGTCAAGGCGGGCCAGGCCCAGGACCTGACCGACCTGTTCGCCGCCCCGTCGCTCGACATCCCGGGCAAGACGGTCAAGGACACCCTGGTGCCCGGCGCGTACGAGCAGGGCCTGTTCGACGGCAAGCCGTTCGTGCTCAACTACGCGTTCACGGTGTACGGCCTCTGGTACAACAAGGCGCTGTTCACCAAGAACAACTGGACGCTGCCGAAGACCTGGTCCGAGTTCACCACGCTGCTCGGCACCATCAAGGCCGCGGGCATCACGCCGTTCGCGTACCCGGGCGCCAACGCGCCGTACTACATGTACCTGGCCATCCTGACCAGCGCGGCCAAGATCGGTGGCACCGAGCTGCTCAAGGCGCTGGACGAGAACGCGGACGGCGCGTGGGAGGCCGAGCCGATCAAGCAGGCCGCCGCCGCGTGGGCCGAGATCGGCGCCAAGTACTCCGACAAGAAGTTCAAGGGTCTCAAGCACACCGAGATCCAGCTGCAGCAGAACCAGGACAAGGTCGCCTTCTACCCGTGCGGCTCCTGGCTCGAGAACGAGCAGGCCAAGGACACCCCGAAGGGCTTCGAGTACGCGGTCATCCCGATCCCGTCGGTCACCGGCTCGGACAAGCTGCCGCAGACCGCGATCTACGCGGCGGCCGGCGAGATGTACTACGCCTCCAGCAAGGGCAAGAACCCGCGCGGCGGTATGGAGTACCTGCGCCACATGCTCTCCAAGGAGGGCGCGGCCGGCTTCACCAAGCTGACCAAGGTGCTGACCGTGGTGCAGGGCGCGGCCGACGGCCTGACCATCTCGCCCGGCCTGACCAGCGGCAACGAGCTGCTCAAGGGCGCCGGCAAGGACTTCTTCGGCTACCGCTGGCCCGACCTGTACAAGAAGCTCGACGTCGAGGTCCAGGCCGCGACCAACCAGCTGATGTACGACGGCGGCACCGCCGACCAGTTCGTCACCCGGATCGCCAAGGCCGCGAAGGCCGTCTAAGAACTTTTTCAAATTCGCTTTCGAGGCGCTTCTACAGGCGGCGAATTTGGAAAAGTTCTAGGCCTAGTCAGTTACATCGCCGGCCAGTAGGAAGGACGTCATGCGGCGCGGCAAGTATCCATTCATCATCGGTTTCCTTGTCGTGCCGGTGGCGCTCTACGTGACCTTCGTGGTCGCGGCGTACGTGCAGACGTTCCAGCTCGCGTTCACCGACTGGTCCGGGCTGGGACCGATCACGTATGTCGGTTTCGACAACTTCGTCACGATGTGGAACGACTCGTTGTTCTGGCGGTCCATCCAGCACAACCTGTTCGTCCTGCTGGTTCTCCCCATCCTGACGATCGCCCTCGCGCTGGTGTTCGCCTTCCTGCTGAACGTCGGCGGGGGCCACAAGGGCGGCACCACGCGCGGGGTCTGGGGTTCGAAGCTCTACCGGGTCATCTTCTTCTTCCCGCAGCTGCTGGCCCTGGCGATCGTCGCGGTCATCTTCGGCCGGGTCTACTCGCCGGACGACAGCGGCCTGATCAACGGGCTGCTGCCGGCCGGCACCGAGCCGATCCTGTTCCTGGCCGACGGCAACCTGGCGCTGATCTCGATCGTCGCGGTGCTGATCTGGCAGTCGGTCGGGTTCTACGTGGTGCTCTTCTCGGCGGGCATGGGCTCGATCTCGCCGGAGATCTACGAGGCCGCCGCGATCGACGGCGCCAACCGGATCACGCTGTTCTTCCGGATCACCGTGCCGCTGCTCTGGCAGACGATCCAGGTCGCCTGGGTCTACCTGGGCATCGCCGCCTTCGACTGCTTCGCGCTGGTCAACATCATGAGCGTGGAGCGCGGCGGACCGGACGGCGCCACCTCGGTGCTGAGCATGATGATCTACCGCAACGCGTTCGAGTTCTCCCAGGCCGGTTACGCCTCGGCGCTGGGTGTCTCGCTGTTCATCCTGACCCTGGCGTTCGCCGCGCTGACCCTCCGGGTCACCCGCCGCGACGCCGTCGAGATGTGAGGGGTACGCGATGACGACGACCCAGGCACCCGCCACCACGCCCGCCGCCGCCTCGTCGGCCGGGCGCAAGCCGGACACCAAGCGCGAGGTCAACGCGTTCAGCGGCCTCGCCCACGTCGGCCTGTTCATCTGGGCGCTGGCCACCGCCGGCCCGCTCATCTGGGTGGTGCTGTCCTCCTTCAAGAACAACACCGAGATCTTCCTCGGCCAGCCGTTCGGGCTGCCCGGCTCGTTCTCGTTCCAGTCGTACGTCGACGCCTGGAACACCGCGCACGTCGGCCAGTACTTCCTGAACAGCGTCTTCGTGGTGGTCGTCAGCACCGCCGGAACCATGCTGCTCGGCTCGATGGCCGCGTACGTGCTGGCCCGCTACAAGTTCTTCGGCAACCGGTTCATCTACTACCTGTTCGTCAGCGGCCTCGCGTTCCCCACCTTCATGGCCCTGGTCCCGCTGTTCTTCATCCTGAAGGGCTTCGGCCTGATCAACACGTTCACCGGGCTGATCCTGGTGTACATCGCCTACTCGCTGCCGTTCACGGTGTTCTTCCTGGCCGCGTTCTTCAAGACGCTGCCGATGGAGATCGAGGAGGCGGCGACCGTCGACGGCGCCTCGCACACCCGCAAGTTCTTCCAGATCATGGTGCCGATGGCCAAGAGTGGCCTGGTCAGCATCACGATCTTCAACATCGTCGGCCAGTGGAACCAATACCTGCTACCGGTCGCGATCATGCAGGGCGCGGGCGCCGACTCCAAGTGGGTGCTGACACAGGGCATCGCGAACATCAGCACGTCGGCCGGTTACCAGGCGCAGTGGTCCACGCTGTTCGCCGCGCTCACGCTCTCGATCCTGCCGATGATCGTGGTGTACGCGATCTTCCAGCGCCAGATCCAGGCCGGTCTGACCGCGGGCGCCGTGAAGTAAATGTCGTACCTCACCGCCAGAATGGCGGTGTGGGTCCACCGCTGATAGCCGTTCAAGAGGGGCTGGGTCCGGCCACGCACGGGGGTGGCCGGCTCCAGCCCCTGCTTGCTGACGGCTCGGCGGCCGGCCCCGCCTTCGACGTGCCCGATCTCGCCGTTTTTGTGAAAGAACGCGAGGCGGCCGAGCCGGTGCGCTGGGTCTGGGCGGCCACCGCCGAGATCTACCCGCCGCTGGTCCGGGCCGGCGTCCGGGTCCGGCGCGGCCACGACCTCGAGCTCACCGAGGCTCTCCTGCAGGGGTACGCCGGGCGCTGGGGCGCCCCGCGCGCGTTGCCGGCGGTGCTCGCCCGCCTCGACGGCGGTCCCGTGCCGGCCGACCCGCCGCCCCACCAGCCCGACCCGCCCGGCCTCAGCCAGGGCTTCCTGTTCGACACCGGCCCCCGGCAGTCCGGTTCGTCGGCCGCCCTGGCCGACGTGGTCCGCGCCTACGCCGACCAGCAGGCCCGCCTCTCCGCCGTCGACGCGCCCGGCCGCTTCCGTCTGCTCGTGGCGGCCGAGAACGCCGGCGCGCTGCTCGGCGTCGAGATGGGCCACGCGGGCCTGCCCTGGCGAGCCGACATCCACAACGAGCTGCTGCGCGACATGCTCGGCGCGCCGCAGCCGGTCGGTCCGCCCCGCCGACTGGCTTCGTTGACGGCCGAGATCAACGACGCTTTCGGCGTACGCGGACTGCATCCTGACTCTCCGGCCGAGGTGGTGAAGGCGTTCGCCCGCGCGGGCGTCGAGATCCCCAACACCCGGGCCTGGGTGCTGAAGAACGTCGACCATCCGGCGGTCAAACCGCTCCTGGAATACAAGGAGCTCTACCGCATCTGGACGGCGCACGGCTGGTCGTGGCTCGACGCGTGGGTGGTCGGCGGCCGGTTCCGCGCCGAGTTCGTCCCCGGCGGCGTGGTCTCCGGCCGCTGGGCCACCCGCGGCGGGGGAGCGCTCCAGGTCCCCAAGGTGGTCCGCCGCGCGGTCGTCGCCGACGAGGGCTGGCGCTTCGTGGTCGCCGACGCCGGCCAGCTCGAGCCCCGCGTGCTCGCGGCGGTCTCCGGCGACGCTCGCCTGGCCGCCGCGGCCAAGGCCGGCGACCTCTACGCCGCCCTGGCCACCGACTCCTTCGACGGCGACCGCGCCAAGGCCAAGATCGCCCTGCTCGGCGCCATGTACGGCCAGACCGGCGGCGCCGCCATTCCCGCCCTGGCGGTGCTGCGGCAGCGCTACCCGACCGCCTTCGAGTACGTCGAGTCGGCCGCCCGCACCGGCGAGGCCGGCGGCCTGGTCCGCTCCTGGCTCGGCCGAACCTGCCCGCCGGCCTCGTCATCCTGGCGCGACAACGGCCTCGACCCGCCCGAGGAGGCCGGCTCGGCCGAACTGCCCCAGGGCGGCGCGACCGGCCGGGCCCGAGGCCGCTTCACCCGCAACTTCGTCATCCAGGCGACGGCCGCCGAGTGGGCCCTGGTCCTGCTGGCGTCCCTGCGCACGGCCTTGGAGGGCACCAAGGCCGAACTGGTCTTCTTCGTCCACGACGAGGTGGTCGTCCACTGCCCCGAGCCCGAGGCCCCCACGGTCGTGGCCGCCGTCCAGCAGGCCGCCGCCGAAGCCGGCCGCCTCCTCTTCGGCGCCACCGAGGTCCGCTTCCCCTTGGACGTCTCCGTCGTCGAGTGCTACGCCGACGCCAAGTAACCGGCTTCCGCTCGGCTTCCGCTGGGCTTGCGTTCGGCTTCCGCTCGGGTTGCGCTCGGCTTCCATCTGGCGTCTTGGTCGCCGAGTGGAACGTCGATGCCGAGTAACCGGCCTCGCTCGGCTTCATGGTCGTCGAGTGCTCGGGTCTCTCGTCGTCGCGTGCGACGCCGACGCCGACGCCGACGCCGACGCCGACGCCGACGCCGACGCCGACGCCGACGCCGACGCCGACGCCGACGGCAACGCCGACGCGGGCGTGGGGGGGGGGGGGGGGGCGGCGGGCGCGGCGAGGGTGGGGGGGGACCCCG
>NZ_JBFBGU010000050.1:0-835 GCF_040684855.1 Actinoplanes sp. NPDC089786 | reverse complement strand
TCGGAGTCGTCCCGGCCCGCATTCCGCCTCTTCGCCTTCGAGACGCCGGACGGTCCGGATCGGTTCCCGCCCTCCGCCCGCCTCGCTCAGAGCAGCTCTGAGCGCGTATAGGCACCACTGCGCGCGGGAGCGGAGCTGCTGGGCGACGGCGTGGCGGTTCGGCTTTCCGTCAGGCGTCTCGATCGTCGAGCGCTGCGTGCCTGGGTCTCGCGCCCGCGCCGCCTTGGCGTGGTGCCTATACGCGCTCAGAGCAGCTCTGAGCGCGTATAGGCATCACCGCGCGCGGGAGCGGAGTTGCTCGGCGACGGCGTGGCGGTCGATGAGGGAGTCGACGGCGGCGATGCGGCCGGCGACGAACCGGTAGAAGACGTGTTCGGCGAAGAGGAAGCGGCCTCCGTCCGGGGTGAAGCCCAGGAACGGCTTCTCCGGCTTGCAGTCGAAGAGGATGCGGCAGGCGATGCGGTCGTCGGTGGCCATGATGATGCGGGCGTCGTAGAAGAGGTCGGGGATGGCCTCGATGTCGCCGGCGATCAGGTCGCGGTACTGCTCGCGGGTCAGCGGCTCGCCGTTGTAGGTGAGCTCGTCCTGCACGAACTCCACCAGGTCGTCGAGGCGACGCTCGTTGAGCACGGCCAGATAGGCCCGGTAGCGGCCCGCGAGATCAAGATCCGTCATCCGCCCACGCTAAGCGGTGGTCGCCGGAACCGCCGCGCGGAAAGCCACCAGCAAGCCGAGTGGCGCTAAGCGGGTAGGCAAAGGTTCGGTACGTAACTGGTGATGGGCTGTCAGCGAACACGCTCAGCGAGAGGGACATACCAACGAAAAGACCCCGTCG
>NZ_JBFBGU010000049.1:0-21387 GCF_040684855.1 Actinoplanes sp. NPDC089786 | reverse complement strand
CCGAACACCCGATCACCCGGAACCAACCCAGGCACACCAGACCCGACCTCCACAACAACACCGGCAGCCTCACCACCAGCCAACCGGGTGTCATCAACCATCCCCAGCGCCACCACAACATCCCGGAAGTTCAGACCGGCTGCCCTGACGGCGATACGGACATCACCCGGCCGCAGGGGCCGATCCGCGACATCGGTGGGCATCAGGGCCAGATCCTGCAAGGTGCCGGTGCCGGGATGCTGCAACAGCCATCCGCCGCTCTCCGGAACGGCCAACGGCTCAGTGGTCCGGGTCAGCCGCGGCGCCTCCCACCGGCCGCCGCCGACCCGTATCCGAGGTTCGTCCAGCCCGGCCACCGCGGCCAGTCGCTCCGGGTCAAGGGGTTCGTCGCTCTCCACCAGGACGAACCGGCCCGGGTGCTCCGACTGCGCCGACCGGACCAAGCCGGACACCGCCGCCGAGGCCGGCCCGGTCCCGGTGTGCACGATCAACGTGGTGTCGGTGGCCAGCTCGGCTTGGATCGCGTGCAGGGTGCGGGTGGTCAGGGCACGAGCTTCGGTCAGTGGGTCGTCGTGGCCGGGGCGTGCGGTGAAGACCACCACGTCGCCGGTGGGCGCGCCGTCCGCGACGGGGATCTCGGTCCAGGTCACGGTGAGCAGATCGTCGGACTCGATGGTGGCCGGTCGGGTGACCAGCGAGCCGATGGTGGCGACGGGCCGGCCGGTGTCGTCGGCGACCCGCACGCTCCAGCCGCCGGTCGTGGGGGTCACCGCAACGCGCAGCGCCGATGCCCCGGTGGCGTGGACCTGGACACTGTTCCAGGAGAACGGGAGCCGCACCTCCGGTGGTTCGCCGTCGGTCGCGTGCAGCATGCATGTGTGCAAGGCGGCGTCCAGCAGCGCGGGATGCACCCCGAATCGAGCCGCCTCGGGCGCGTCCTGCTCATCGAGGGCGACCTCGGCGTACACGGTGTCCCCGTGACGCCATGCGGCTTGCAGGCCTTGGAACGCGGGCCCGTACTCGTACCCGATCCCGGCCATCCGGTCGTAGAAGCCGGCCACGTCCACCGGCTGTGCCTGAGCCGGGGGCCAGATCCCCAGGCTCGCCCCGGCCGCACCGGGCCGGGAGGCGTTGATCGTGGCGGTGACGTGCCGGGTCCAGCCGTCGGCGTCGTCCGCCCTCGAGTAGACGGTGACCGCGTCCCCGGTGACCGACACCGACAGTTGCACGTCGCCGGTGGCCGGCAGCACCAGCGGCGTGTGGATCACCAACTCGTCGACCAGGTCACGGCCCACCTCGGCGGCGGCCCGGGTCACCAGCTCCACGAATCCGGTGCCGGGGAACAACACACTGCCGCGGACCCCGTGATCGGCCAGCCACGGGTGGGTGGCCAGCGACAGCCGCCCGGTGAGCAGCACACCGTCGGTGTCAGGGACCGCGACCACCGCGCCCAGCAGCGGATGCCGCACCGCGCCGAGCCCAGCCCCCGACACGTCGCCCACCGGCCGAGTCGCATCGCCCCAGTACCGCTGACGCTGAAACGCATACGTCGGGAGGTCGAGGGTCCGCCGGCCGGTGTCGCCGATGACGTGCGGCCAGTCGACGTTCACACCCAGGACGTGGGCCTCGGCGAGCGCGGTGTGCATTCGGGTGATGGTTCCGTCGTCACGGCGCAGGGTGGCGACGGTGACCGCGTCGTCCATCGCCGGTAGCAGCACCGGGCTGGCGCTGACCTCGACGAACACGGTCTCACCCAGCGCCTGCAAGGCTTCCACCGCTGTGTGGAAGCCGACCGGTTGACGCAGGTTGCGGTACCAGTAGTCCCGATCGAGCGGCCCGTCGACCCACGCTCCGTCGACAGTTGAGAACCACGGCACAGTCGGGGCGTGCGAGCCGATGCCAGCGGTGATGTCGAGCAGTTCGGTCTGGATCTGTTCGACGTGTGGGGTGTGCGAGGCGTAGTCCACCGCGATCTTCCGGACCCGGTCGCCCAGCATCTGTTCCACCGCGTCCGGATCACCGGCGATCACCGTCGACGCAGGCCCGTTGTACGCGGCAATCCAAACCCCATCAGCGAGGACGATCTGATCAGCGGGCAACGTCACCGAAGCCATCGCCCCCTGACCCGCCAACCGCTGGCCGATCACATGACTGCGCAACGCCACAACCCGGGCGGCGTCTTGCAGCGAGATCGCACCCGCGACACACGCCGCGGCGATCTCCCCCTGGGAATGGCCGACGACCGCATCCGGATGCACCCCGGCGGCCTGCCACACCGCAGCCAGCGACACCATCACCGCCCAACACGCCGGCTGCACCACATCAACCCGATCGACGACGGCCGGATCGTCCAGAACCGCGAACAAGTCCCAGTCGACGAACTCGCTCAACGCCGCCGCACACTCGGTCATCCGTTCGGCGAACACCACCGACGACTCCCGCAACGCCAAGCCCATACCGAGCCACTGCCAGCCCTGACCCGGGAACACGAACACCACCCGCGGATCCGCCAACGCCGTGCCGCTAACCGTGTTATCGCCCAGCAGCACAGCACGGTGCTCGAACAACGACCGCGTCACCGCCAACGTGGCGGCCACCGCCGAAACATCCACCCCAGGGGCGGCGGTCAGGTAGGCGCGCAGCCGGTTCTCGTAGTCGGCCAACGCCCCCGGCGTCTTCGCGGAGAAGACCAGCGGCATCACCTCGGCCGATGGCGGTTGCGGGGCGGCGGCTGAGGGCTGGGCGGGTGGGCTTTCGAGGATGACGTGGGCGTTGGTGCCACTGACGCCGAAGGAAGAGACACCGGCTCGCCGGGGCCGATCGGTCTCTGGCCAGGGTTGGTTCTCGGTGACCAGCTCCACGGCGCCGGCGGTCCAGTCGACGTGCCGTGACGGCTCATCCACATGCAGGGTTCGCGGCACCACCCCGTGCTGCAGGGCCATCACCATTTTGATGACACCGGAGACACCGGCGGCGGCCTGGGTGTGACCGACGTTCGACTTCAGCGACCCGAGCAGCAGCGGCCGCTCACGGTCCTGGCCGTAGGTGGCGATCAGCGCCTGGGCCTCGATCGGGTCGCCCAGGGTCGTACCCGTGCCGTGCGCCTCGACCACGTCCACCTCGGCGGCCGTCAATCGCGCGTTGGCCAGTGCCTGGCGGATCACCCGCTGCTGAGACGGACCATTCGGCGCCGACAGGCCGTTGGACGCGCCGTCCTGATTAACCGCCGAGCTACGCACGACCGCCAAGACCCGGTGACCCTTGCGCTCGGCGTCGGAGAGGCGCTCGACGAGGAGCACGCCGACGCCCTCGGACCAGCCCGTACCGTCCGCGGTGTCGGCGAAGGCCTTGCACCGGCCGTCAGCGGCCAGGCCGCGCTGGCGGGAGAATTCCACGAAGCTCTGCGGTTTCGCCATCACGGTGACCCCGCCCACCAAGGCCAGCGAGCATTCGCCCTGGCGCAGGGAGTAGCCGGCCTGGTGCAGCGCGACGAGCGACGATGAGCACGCGGTGTCGACGGTGATCGCGGGGCCTTCGAGGCCGAAGAAGTACGACACCCGGCCGGAGAGCACGCTGCCGGCCCCCGCGGTGGCGCCGAACCCCTCGACGTCGGCGCCGTACCCGCCGGAGAAGGCACCCATGAACACGCCGGTGTCGCTGCCGCGTACGGACCCCGGCTCGATCCCGGCCCGCTCGAACACCTCCCACGACGCTTCGAGGATCAGCCGCTGCTGCGGGTCCATCGCGAGGGCCTCACGCGGGCTGATCCCGAAGAACGACGCGTCGAAATCGGCCACCCCGTCGAGGAAGCCACCCCGCACGCAATACGACTTACCGGCCGCATCCGGATCCGGATCGAACAGACCCTCGACATCCCACCCCCGATCGGTGGGAAACGGCGCGATCGCGTCGGTGCCCGACTCGACCAGCCGCCACAGGTCTTCCGGCGAGGACACCCCACCGGGGAGCCGGCACGCCATGCCCAGGATCGCCAGCGGCTCGTCCTGACCCACCGCCGATGCCGGACCGCGGGCCGGCGCCGGCAGCTGACCGGTGCGCAGTTCGTCCAGCCGGGCGGCCAGGGCGGCGGGGGTCGGGTAGTCGAACACCATGGTGGCCGGCAGCCGCAGTCCGGTCGCCTTGGCCAGGCTGTTGCGCAACTCCACCGCGGTGAGCGAGTCGACGCCCATCTCGCGGAAGGTCCGGTCGGGAACAAAGCGATCGGCGCTGGAGAGTCCCAGTACGTCCGTGACGCCGTCGCGGATCGTGTCGAGCATCGCCGCGGACCGGCCGGCCCGGTCCGGTTGTTCCTTGGCGGGCGCGCCGGTCAGGTTCCGGAGGATGGGCGGAAGCGCGCCGGCCGCGGCCAGGGCGCGCAGACCTACGGTGTTCACCCGCATGACGATGTGCGCTGAGCCGGCGGCGGCCATCGCACTGATCAGCAGGTGTCCGGTGACCGTCACCGGATCGGCCTCGGGCAGTCCCCAGGCGATCGTCGTGGCGGGGAGGCCTTGGGCGCGGCGGCTCCGGGCGAGGGCCTCGGCGGAGGCGGGTGCGTTCTGACTGAAGACGACGAACGCGGCAGGGTCGAGGTGTCCGGTGAGCAGGTGCAGCTGCCGGCTCTCGGCGGCGACGGCCGGGCCACCGAGGTGGATCACCGCGGTCAGCGGGCGTTCCGGCGGCACATCGGCCAGCACCCGCGCCAGCGTGGCCGCGTCGGTCAGGTCGCAGACCGCCGTGTCGGCCCCGACGCCTTGCTCGGCCAGGTGCCGGGTCACGACCCGCTTCTCCGCGGCGGAACCGCCCGTGATCAGCACGGTCCCGCCGGGGTCGATCCGCTGGGGAACGGTGAGGACCATCTTGCCGATGTGGCGGGCCCGGCTCATCCAGCTGAACGCCTCGCGAGCCTGCCGGATGTCCCAGGCGAGCAGCGGCAGCGGCCGCAGGTCGCCACGTCGGAACAGCGCGAGCAGTTCGGCCAGGATCTCCCCTAACCGGTCGGGGCCGGCGTCCAGCAGATCGAACGCACGATAGAAGACGTCAAGGTCGCTGCGGATGTCGGTCTTGCCCATCTCCAGGAACCGGCCGCCGTCGGCCAGCACGTCGAGCGAGGCATCGACGAAGTCGCCGCTGAGCGAGTTCAGAACGACGTCGATGCCGCTCTCTCCGGCGAAGGTGTCGCGAAAGGCGGTGGTGCGCGAGTCGGCGATCCTGGCGTCGGGCAGACCGGCCTGCCGCAGGACATGCTGTTTGCCGATGCTCGCGGTGGCGTAGATCTCCGCGCCGAGATGCCGGGCGATCTGGGTGGCCGCCATGCCCACCCCGCCCGCGGCGGCGTGGATCAGCACCGATTCGCCCCGGCCGAGTCCGGCGAGGTCCACCAGGCCGTAGTACGCGGTGGCGAAAACGATCGGCACGGACGCCGCGGTGGCGAACGACCAGTCGCCGGGCATCGAGCCCAGCAGCCGGTGATCGGTGATGGCGACCGGCCCGAACGCGCCGGCGACGAGGCCGAACACCCGATCGCCGGGGGCCAGGTCCGGCACTGCGGAGCCGACCTCGAGCACCACGCCGGCGGCCTCTCCGCCCATCACACCGCCGCCGGGATACGTTCCCAGCGCGATCAGGACGTCGCGGAAATTCAGGCCCGCGGCGCGGACGTCCACCCGTACCTCATGGGGCTCGAGAGCGCGGGTGGCGATGTCGGAGCTCACCAGGGCGAGGTCCCGCAGCGTGCCACTCGGGGACTGTTCGAGCGTCCACGGGCCGTCCGCGGGAAGGGTGAGCGTGCCGTCTCCGGGAGCGGCGGGGCGGGTCAGGCGGGGGACGAGCGGCTTGCCGTCGCGGAGCGCGACCAATGGCTCGCCGAGCTCGGCGAGAGCCGACAGCGGGGCGTCGCCCGGGTCCGCACCGTCGAGATCGATGAGGACGAAGGCGCCGGGGTGCTCGACCTGCATCTGGCGGATCGCGTCCCAGGCCGCCGCGTGCGCCGGCTCCGGGAGGTCGGCCGGCCCGATGCCGACGGCCAGGCGGGTCACCAGGACGAGCGCCGATCGGGTACGCCGCTTGTTGGTCAGCCACGACCGTGCGAGGTCGCTGACCGCACCGGCCAGATCGGTTCCGTCGGCCGGCAGAGCGTCGACCCGGACGACCATCTGACCGTCCAAGGTGGCCGGTCGCGGCGCGTCGAGGGGTATCCATTCCAGCCGGTGCAGGGCGTCGGTGCCGCTGGCCGCCGCCAGCAACTCGGCCGGCATCTCGGTGAGGAGAGTCCGCCGCACCTTGCCGGACGCGGTGCGCGGCACGGCATCGACCCGGTAGAGCTCCTCGGGCACCTTGAAGTACGACAGCCGCTCGCGGCACGCCGCGAACACCTCGTCGGTGTCCAGGTCGTCGTCCGGCACGACGTACAGGACCGGGACCTCACCCAGCACGGGGTGGATCCGGCCCGCGGCCGCCGCGTCCTTCACCCCCGCCACCTCGAGCGCCACGCTCTCGATCTCGTGCGGGTGGATGTTCTCGCCACCGCGGATGATCAGTTCCTTGATCCGCCCGGTGATGGTCACGTGCCCGGTCCCGCTGCGCCGGGCCAGGTCGCCCGTGCGGTACCAGCCGTCCGTGAGCACCTCTCGGGTGGCGTCCGGCTGCCCGTGGTAGCCGATCATCAGACTGGGTCCTTGCGCCCACAGCTCGCCCTCGTCGCCGTCGGCCACGTCGGCGCCGGTGACCGGGTCGACGAAGCGCAGCGTAAGACCGGGGACGGCGACGCCGCACGAGCCGGGAACCCGCGGCCCGCTGAGCGCGTTCACGGTGAGCGAGCCGGTGGTCTCGGTGCAGCCGTAGGTGTCGAGCAGCGGCACCCCGAAGACCTCGGCGAAGCCCTCGATGAGCGAGGCCGGCGCGACGGAGCCGGCGACCAGGCCCATGCGCAGGGCGGAGGTACGGCGTCCGGAGCCGCCGGCGGCACCGAGCAGGTAGCGGAACATCGTGGGTACGCCGACCAGCACGGTGCATGGATGTTTCTCGAGCTCGTCGAGCACCTCCTCGGCGACGAACGTGCTCAGGATCCGCGCGGTCGCCCCGACGGCGGTGGCGGCCAGGAGACACAGGTGCAGGGCGAGGCTGTGGAACAGCGGCGCGGGCCAGAGCAGCACGTCGTTCTCGGTCAGCTCCCACGCGGGCACGTCGCACCACGCCGCCGACCACAGCCCGCTGCCCTGGGTGGACACGACACCTTTCGGGGTGCCGGTGGTACCGGAGGTGTAGAGCATCCAGGCGGCCTCGTCGAGCCCCAGGTCGTCGCGGGCCGGGGTGCTCGGTTCGGCGGCGGCCAGGTCGGCGAAGGACCGGATCTCGGGGGAAGGGGGTTCGGCACCGACCAGGACGACCGCCACAGTGGGGGCGACCCGGCGCACGTTGCCCAGATGGGCGGCATCGGTGATGACGACCACGGCGCCACTGTCGGAGAGGAAATGCGCGATCTCGGCCTCGGCCGCTTCCGGGTTGAGCGGTACGGCGATCGCGGCGGCCCGGGCGATCGCCAGGTAGCTCTCGATCGTCTCGACGCGGTTGCCCAGCAGAATGGCGACCCGATCGCCCCGGCCGGCGCCGATATCCGCCAGGTGCCCGGCGAGCCGTCCGGTCCGCGTCTGCAGACCGGCATGCGTCACCCCGCGCCGCGCATCGATGTACGCCATCTTGTTGCCATAACGTTCCGCATTCGCGCGAAGCAAGTTATGAAGAGGCTTTAACAAATCCGCGCGTGACATGGAAACACCTTTCGGCGAAATGCGCTATCCACGATCCGATTCGGACGATAGCAGGCGCGCTTCGGCGTTCGCCATACCGCGCGACCCCCTAGGTTGATCACCCCCCTAGGCCCGGCTGAGCAGGCCGGACTAGGGGGTTGCGTCGGCTGCGACCCCGGTGTCTCCTGATATTCGGGATGCAAGGAATCCGGAGAGGTGAATGGCTTCTAATAGTCCCCACCCCAGGCCAGATAAATCGAGATTCGCGCTTTCGCGGGCGGAGCGGCAGCGCCGTCGGCCCGTGCGGAACAGCATCCCGCCCGCGGATCGGACCGGACCGCTGCCGGCGTCCTTCGCGCAGCAACGTCTGTGGCTCATGCAGCAGCTCGCGCCCGGGAGCAACGCCTACAACCTGCCGCTGGTCCACCGGCTCCGGGGCGCCCTCGACCGCACAGTCCTGGAATGGGCGCTCGACCTGGTCGTCGGCCGGCACGAGGCGCTGCGGACCGTCTTCGACGCGGAGGACGGCGAGCCGCGCCAGCGGATCCGGCCCGCCGGGACGGTGCGCCTGCGTCGGCTCGACGCCGCGGACGAGACCCACGCCGCCGAGCTGGTCCGGCGCGAGACAGCGGAGCCCTTCGACCTGCACGCCGGTCCGGTGCTGAGAGCCCTGCTGGTGCGGCTCGCGGAGGACGATCACGTGCTGGCTCTCACGGTGCATCATGTGGCCGGCGACGGCTGGTCCCTGGCCGTCCTGCAGATCGAGTTGTCGGCCCAGTACGCCGCCCTGCTGCGCGGCACGCCGGCCGATCTGCCCGAACTCGCCGTGCAGTATGCCGACTTCGCCCAGTGGGAACGGCGGGAACTGTCCGGCGCCGAGCTGGAGAAGCGGCTGTCCTTCTGGCAGGAGAACCTCCGGGACGCCCCGACGGTGCTCGGGCTGCCGACCGACCGGCCGCGACCGGCCCGCGGCGGTTCGGATGCCGGCATGGTTCCCTGGTCCCCGCCGACGGAGCTGGTGGCCGCGGCCCGGACCCTGAGCCGGTCGACGGGCGCCACGCTGTTCATGACGCTGCTGGCGGCCTTCCAGGTGGTGCTGTCACGCCACACGCGCAGCGACGACGTCCTGGTCGGCACCCCGATCGCCAACCGCAACCGCGCGGAGGTGGAGGGGCTGGTCGGCATGTTCGTCAACACCGTGGTGCTGCGCGGCGACCTGTCCGGCGATCCCAGCTTCCGTGAGCTGCTCCTGCGCACCAGGGCGAACACCACGGCGGCGCTGGCGTACGCCGATCTGCCGTTCGACCTGCTCGTCGAGCGGATCGCACCGCGGCGAGACCTGTCGATCAACCCGGTCGTGCAGGTGCTCTTCCAGCTGTTGCCGCAGTTGCCGAACCCGGTCACGCTTCCGGGTGTCACGGCCGAACCGTTCGACACGAATCAGTTCTTCACCCGGATGGACCTGGAGTTTCATGTCTTCGAGGATGCTGCCGCCGACATTCTGACCGGCCATGTCTGGTACCGCCGGGAACTGTTCGACGAAAGCAGCATGAAACATGTGCTGAATCAGGTGACGGCGGTCCTCCGGGGCGCGGTCGCCCACCCGGACAATCCGATTTCCACGATTTCCCTCCGGCCCGGTTCCGGCATCGGACTGCCCCGGGTGGAATCGAATGAAACGGATCGTGTCCTGCCGGTTCATTCGTTGCCGGAATTGCTGGAATCGGCGGCGGACCGGACGCCGGAGGCGATCGCCGTCGTCGACGAACGGGAGTCTCTGACCTATGCCGAACTCGGTCGGCGGGCCAACAGACTCGCGCACCTGGTGCGGGCCAGAGGCGTACGGTCCGGCGCCCTCGTGGGTCTCTGCATCGACCGCGGCGCCGACCTGATCGTGGGCATCCTCGCCATCCTCAAGGCGGGCGCGGCCTACGTACCCCTCGATCCCGAACACCCCCTCGAACGCACCCGCTTCGTTCTCGACGACGCCGGCATCGGCGTGGTGGTCACCCAGCGCAGCTTCCGATCCCGGTTCTCGGAGGTCCGCGACGTCGTCCACCCGGATGATCCGGGCCTGGACGACCAGCCCGACACCGCGCCCGAGGTGGTGCTGGACCGGGACAGCCTGGCGTACGCGATCTACACCTCCGGGTCCACCGGCCGTCCCAAGGCCGTCCTCATGCCGGGCATCTGCGTCGTCAATCTGCTGCTGTGGCAGGAACACACGATGGGCCGCGAGGAGAACAGCCGCACCGCCCAGTTCATCACCGCGACCTTCGACTACTCCGTTCAGGAGATCTTCTCCGCGCTTCTCGGCGGCACGTTGGTCATTCCCCCCGACGACGTCCGGCTCGATCCCGCCCGGCTGGCCCGGTGGATCGACGACAGCCGGATCACCCGGGTCTACGCGCCGACCACGGTGCTGCGCGCCCTGCTCGAGCACGTCGACCCGTACGGCAGTGGCCTGTCGACGCTGCGGCACCTCTGCCAGGGCGGCGAGCCGCTCGTCCTGGACGGCAAGCTGCGCGAGGTGTGCCGGCACCGCCCCCGGCTGCGCGTGCACAACCACTACGGCCCGGCGGAGACCCAGCTGGTGACCGGCTACACGCTGCCCGAGGACGTCGCGAGCTGGCCGGCCACCGCCCCGATCGGGAAGCCGATCGACAACACGCGCATTCACCTGCTCGACGACGCGCTGCGCCCGGTTCCCGACGGCGTACCCGGGCAGATCTGCATCTCCGGGATCGGCCTCGCCCGTGGGTACCTGGCCCGGCCGGAACTGACCGAGCAGCGGTTCATCACCGAGGGAACCGGCGCCGAGCGGCGGATGTACCTCTCCGGCGACCTCGCCCGGCGGCGGCCCGACGGGAACCTCGACTTCCTCGGCCGGATCGACAACCAGGTCAAGATTCGCGGCATCCGCGTCGAGCTCGGCGAGATCGAGGCGGTGCTGGCCGGCCACGCCGCCGTCACCCGGGCCGCGGTCGCCGTCCGGGACGACGACCGCGGCGAGAAGCGGCTGGTCGCCTACGTGGTGAGCGCGGAGAACGCCGGGAAGCTCGCGGTCGAGCTGCGCGAGCACGTCGAGGCGTTGCTGCCCTCCTACATGGTGCCGTCCGCGTTCCTGCTCCTGGCCGAGCTGCCGCTGACGACCAGCGGAAAGACCGATCGGCGGGCGCTACCCGCCCCGGAGACGTGGTCGACGGCCTCGTCCACCCCGGTCGCTCCGCGCGACGAGACGGAGGCCACCGTCTGCGGGATCTACGCGGACGTGCTCGACGTGCGGGACGTGGGCGTGCACGACGACTTCTTCGCTCTCGGCGGCCATTCCCTGCTCGCCTCCCGCGTCGTGTCGCGCATCCGCGCCGTCCTCGGCCGCGACCTGCCGTTGCGTACGCTGTTCGACGAGCGGACACCGGCCCGGATCGCCGAGGCGCTCGGCTCCCTGCCGGCCGGTGACGTGCCCCCGATCGTGCCGCGTTCGCGCACCACGCCGGCCCCGATCTCGCTGGCCCAGCAGCAGATGCTCACCAGCCACGACTCACTGCTCGAGCAGCGGGTCTTTCCCGTCTGCCCGTACGGATTCCGGCTGCGGGGCCACGTCGACCACGCCGCTGTCGACGTCGCGCTGACCCGCATCGTCGCGCGGCACGAACCCCTGCGGACCGGCTTCCGGGACGACGGCCAGGGACTCCAGCAGGTCGTCCGGGAACCCGCACCGGTGACGGCGCACCGTATCGACCTGACCGGCAGCGACACGGCCACGCGGGAGGCCACGGCCGCCGGCCTCGTCCGCGATCACCTCGAGCGTCCCTTCGATCTGGTCGACGGCGTTCTGCTCCGGGCCGTGCTGGTGCGGCTGACCGAGGACGACCACATCCTGCTGCTGGTTCTGCACCACGTCGCCGGCGACGGCTGGTCCTTCGACATCCTCGTCCGCGAATTCTCGGCCCTCTACACCGAACTCGCCGGCGGTCCCCCGGCCGCGCTGCCGGACGTGCCCACGACGTACACCGACTTCGCCCAGTGGGAGCACGATCTGCTGTCCGGATCCGTGCGCGCGGACCACGAGAAGCACTGGCGTCAGCACCTCGCCGGCGCGGTCGCCCTGGACCTGCCCACCGACCGGCCCCGGAAGGTCGCGGCGGCGACCGGGGGCTCGCTCGCCTGGACGATCTCACCCGAGGTGACCTCGGCGGCACGCGGGATCGCGCGGGCCCAAGGCGTCACCTTGTACGAGACCATGCTGGGCGCGTTCATGGTCGCCGCGTCGGGCCTCTCCGGCCGGGACGACATCCTGGTGACCACGCCGTTCGCCAACCGCGGCCGGCCCGAGACCGACAACCTGATCGGCTTCTTCGCGAAGATCGCCGCGCTACGGGTCGGCCTCTCCGACGATCCGACGTTCCACGACGTCCTGCGGCGCGTCCAGGCGGCGATGCTGGGCGCGCATGCTCACCAGGACCTCCCGTACGCCGCGATGCAGGCCACCACACCCGGCCTTCCGCCGCCGCTGGTGCAGTTCCAGCTGATCAGCTCGCTGGCCGCCGACCTCGTCATCCCGGGCGTCGCCAGCGAGCGTTTCTGGACGGTCGACACCAACCTCGCGCTCCCGGAGGGCGAGATCGCGATCTGGCTCTTCGACGACGACAGCGCCCTGCACGGCACTGTCGCCTTCGACGGATCCCTGTTCGATCCGGCCACGATCCGGGGTCTGCTCGCCGCGGTGGAGTCGGCTCTGCGCGTGGTCTCCAGCACCCCCTCGATACGCGTATCCGAGGCATCCGCAGCAATCCGCCACGCGAGGAGCTAGGGCCATGCCCGACCAGGACAAAGTCGTCGAATATCTACGCTGGACGACGGCCGAGCTGCACACGACCCGCGCCAAGCTGCAGGCGGTCACGGCGGCCGGCACCGAACCGCTGGCCATCGTGGGCATGGCGTGCCGGCTGCCCGGCGGGGTCACCTCCCCGGAGGATCTGTGGCGGCTGGTCGAGTCGGGCACGGACGCGATCTCCCGGTTCCCCGATGATCGCGGCTGGGACGTCGAGGGACTGTTCGACCCCGACCCCGATGCGCCGGGCAAGTCGTACTCGGTGGAAGGCGGTTTTCTCGACGCGGTGGCCGATTTCGACGCCACGTTCTTCGGAATCAGCCCGCGTGAGGCCCTCGCCATGGATCCGCAGCAGCGGCTGGTGCTGGAGGCGTCCTGGGAAGCCTTCGAACGAGCCGGCATCGAGCCGGGATCGGTGCGTGGCAGCGACACCGGGGTGTTCATGGGCGCCTACTCCGGCGGCTACGGCATCGGCGCCGACATTCCCGGCCTCGGCGTCACCGCGGGCGCGGTGAGCGTGGTGTCCGGCCGGGTCTCGTACTTCTTCGGCCTGGAAGGTCCCGCGGTCACCGTCGACACCGCGTGCTCGTCGTCCCTCGTCGCCCTGCACCAGGCCGGTCACGCGCTGCGGCGGCGCGAGTGCTCCCTGGCGCTGGTCGGCGGCGTCACGGTGATGGCCACACCGTTCGGTTTCGTGGAGTTCTCCCGGCAACGCGGACTGGCCGCCGACGGCCGCTGCAAGGCGTTCGCGGACACCGCCGACGGCACGAGCTGGTCCGAAGGCGTCGGCGTGCTCGTGGTCGAGCGCCTCTCCGACGCCCGCGCCAAAGGCCACCAGGTGCTCGCGGTGGTACGGGGGTCCGCGGTCAACCAGGACGGCGCCTCCAACGGCCTGACCGCACCCAACGGCCCTTCCCAGCAGCGGGTGATCCAAGCCGCCCTGGCCAACGCCGACCTGGCGCCGCACGAGATCGATGTGGTCGAGGCCCACGGCACCGGTACCCGGCTCGGCGACCCGATCGAGGCCCAGGCCGTGATCGCCACCTACGGCCAGGGCCGCGACGAACCGGTGCTGCTCGGCTCGATCAAGTCCAACGTCGGCCACACCCAGGCCGCCGCCGGTGTCTCCGGTGTCATCAAGATGGTCATGGCCCTGCAGCACGGGGTCGTGCCGCGCACCTTGCACGTGGACGAGCCGACCGAGCACGTCGACTGGACCGCCGGCGCCGTGCGGCTGGCCACCGAGAACCAGCCCTGGCCGGACATGGGACGGCCACGCCGCGCGGCTGTGTCGTCATTCGGGGTGAGCGGCACCAACGCCCACATCATCCTCGAAGGCGTACCCGAAGAGCCGGTACACCCAGGACAGCCCTCGGAGCTGGTGCCGCTGATGATCTCGGCCAAGACGCCGGCCGCGCTGTCGCAGCTCGAGGACCGGCTGCGCGCCTACCTGACCGCTGAAAGCAATCTTTCGGCGGTGGCGTCGACGCTGGCCGAGACGAGGTCGTTGTTCGAGCACCGCGCGGTTCTGCTCGGCGACGACACCATCAGGGGAACGGCACAGCCAAACCCTCGCGTGGTGTTCGTGTTCTCCGGCCAAGGTTCGCAACGCGCCGGTATGGGTGACGAGCTGGCGGCTGCCTTCCCGGTCTTCGCGAAGATCCGCCAGCAGGTGTGGGACCTGCTCGACGTCCCGGATCTGGATGTGGATGACACGGGTTTCGCGCAGCCGTCGTTGTTCGCGTTGCAGGTCGCGTTGTTCGGCCTTTTCGAGTCTTGGGGGGTACGGCCGGATGCGTTGATCGGGCACAGCGTTGGTGAGCTGGCGGCTGGTTATGTGTCCGGGATCTGGTCGTTGGAGGATGCCTGCACGCTGGTGTCGGCCCGCGCCCGGTTGATGCAGGCCTTGCCGCCCGGCGGGGCCATGGTCGCTGTCCCGGTGTCCGCGCAGCAGGCCCGGGCGGTGCTGACCGATGGGGTGGAGATCGCCGCGGTCAACGGCCCGTCCTCGGTGGTGCTCTCCGGTGATGAAGAGGCGGTGTTGCACGCGGCGGCCGCGCTGGGTGGCCGGTGGAAGCGCCTGGCCACCAGTCACGCGTTCCACTCGGCCCGGATGGAACCCATGCTCGACGAGTACCAGGCCGTCGCCGAACAGCTCACCTACCAGACCCCCCGGATCCCGATGACCGTCGGGGACGGGCCCGAGTACTGGGTACGGCAGGTCCGCGAGACAGTCCGATTCGGTGACCAGGTCGCCGCCCATGACGGCGCGATCTTTGTCGAACTCGGGCCCGACCGCAGCCTCGCCCGGCTCATCGACGGCATCGCGACGCTCGACCGTGACGACGAACCACGGGCCGCGCTCACCGCCTTGGCCGAGCTGCATGTGCGCGGCGTGAACGTCGACTGGCCGTTGACGTCCGGGCAGCGGGTGCTGGACCTGCCGACCTACGCGTTCCAGCGTCAGCGGTACTGGATCGACAGCGCCGCCGGGCCCACCGGCGCGGGCCATCCACTGCTGGGATTGCCGGTAGAGCTGGCCGAGTCGGATGGGGTGCTGTTCACCTCGACGGTGTCGCGTCGCAACGAACCGTGGCTGCGGGACCAGAGCACCCTGCCCCCGGCCGCCTTCGCCGAAATGGCCCTGGCCGCCGCCGACGAGACCGGACACACCCAGGTCGAGGAACTCACCGTAGAGCTGCTGCCCGCCCTCCTCGACGACCGCGCCCTGCGGATGCAGACCTGGATCAGCGACGGCCGGCTCACCATCCACGCCCGCTACGCCGACAACCAACCCTGGACCCGGCTGGTCACCGCCCACCTGACCGGCGCCACGCCCGCCGCCGGACACCACGAGGACGACTGGCCTCCCGGCACGGCGACACCGATCGAGACAACCGGGCCGGCGGTACGGTCGGCATGGCGTCGCGGCAAAGACCTTTTCGCCGACGTCGCCCTGGACGACAGCGAGGACCCCGTCCGATACGCCTTACACCCGGCGCTGCTGACCGCCGCCCTCAGCCTCGCCGGCGATGATGCCGCCGCCGGCTGGCGGAACCTGAGCCTGCACGCGGGCAACGCCACCGAGCTACGGGTCCGGGTCACCTCGAACGGCGACGGCACCCTGACCATCGGCGCCACCGACGGCACCGGCCGGGCCGTCCTGTCCGCCTCGACCGTCACGCCGGGTGCCATCCCCGTGTTCGCACCTACCGCGACCGCCGACGACGACCTGTTCACCGTGACCTGGACCGAGGTGCCGACCCCTGAAGAGTCGCCGATCCCCGATGCGGTGGTCTTCACTGCCCGTCCGGACGGCGCCGATGACCCGTTGGCGCAGGCCCGCCGTCTGACCACCCAGACTTTGCAGGCCATCCACGACGCGCTGACCGCCGACCACACCCTGATCGTGCACACCGGAACCGGGCTGGCCTCGGCCACGGTATCCGGCCTGGTCCGCTCCGCCCAATCAGAACATCCCGGCCGATTCGTCCTGGTGGAAAGCGACGGCTCGCTCGACCCGCAGCAACTGGCCAAGACCGTCGGCCTGGACGAACCACGACTGCGATACCTCAACGGCCGGTGGGAAGCACCCCGATTGACCCGGGTCACCGCCGGGCCGTCCCAGACAGCCTGGGATCCCGACGGCACAGTGCTGATCACCGGCGCGTCCGGCGGACTCGCCGGCATCCTCGCCCGCCATCTGGTGACCAAGCGTGGTGTGCGCCGTCTCCTGCTGCTGTCCCGCACCACCCCGGCCGGCATCGAGGAGCTGGACGCCCACGTCGACGCCATCTCATGCGATGTGTCGGACCGGGCCGCCCTGGCCCACGCACTCGCGCAGGTGCCACCGGAACATCCCTTGACTGCTGTGATCCACACCGCCGGGGTGGTCGACGACGGCGTCATCGAATCACAGACCCCGCACCGCCTCGACACCGTCCTGCGACCGAAAGCTGATGGCGCCTGGCACCTGCACGAACTCACCCAAGACAGCAACCTCGCCGCGTTCATCATGTACTCGTCCGCCGCCGCAGTGCTCGGCTCCCCGGGCCAAAGCAACTACGCGGCCGCCAACGCCTTCGTGGATGCCCTGGCCGAACAACGCCGTGCACAGGGCCTGCCCGGACTGTCGTTGGCCTGGGGCATGTGGGAACAGACCAGCGGTATGACCGCCCAGCTCACCGACACCACCCGCGACCGGCTCCGCCGCAACGGAATACGCCCGATCACCGTCGAGCAGGGCCTGCACCTGTTCGACACCGCGACCGGCCACGACGAGCCGCTCCTGGTCGCCGCACCCATGAACCCGACGGTCGACGCCGAGATACCCGCACTGCTGCGCTCGATACACCGCCCCACCGCCCGCCGCGCACCAGCCGTCGACCCCGACCTGACCCCCGCCGAACGCGAACAAGCCCTGCTCAAGACCGTCCGCGACAGCGCAGCTGCGGTGCTGGGCTACACCGACGCCATCCCCGTCACAGGCTCGTTCAAAGACCTCGGCATCGACTCACTGACCGCAGTCGAACTGCGCAACAGCCTGGCCACAACCACCGGCCTACGGCTACCCGCCACCCTGGTGTTCGACTACCCCACCCCCGCCACCCTCGCCACCCGCCTGGGCGAGCTACTCACCGGCACAGCGTCAACCCCCGCCCGCCGACCCACAACCACCGCGGCCCCCAACGAGCCGCTCGCCATCGTGGGCATGGCCTGCCGACTCCCCGGCGGGGTCTCCTCACCGGAAGACCTGTGGCGCCTGGTCGAATCGGGCACCGACGCCATCGCACCCTTCCCCACCGACCGGGGCTGGCCGGACGTCACCGACACCTCACACTCCCAGCACGGCGGCTTCCTGCACACCGCAGCCGACTTCGACGCCGCGTTCTTCGGCATCAGCCCCCGCGAAGCCCTCGCCATGGACCCGCAGCAACGGCTGATCCTCGAAGCATCATGGGAAGCCTTCGAACGGGCCGGCATCGAGCCGGGAACCGTTCGGGGCAGCGACACCGGGGTATTCATGGGCGCCTACTCCGGCGGGTACGGCATCGGCGCCGATCTGGCGGGCTTCGGTGCCACCTCCGGCGCCACGAGTGTGCTGTCCGGCCGGGTGTCGTACTTCTTCGGCCTCGAAGGCCCCGCGATCACCGTCGACACCGCGTGCTCATCGTCGCTGGTCGCGCTGCACCAGGCCGGGCATGCGCTGCGTCAGGGCGAGTGCTCGATGGCCCTGGTCGGCGGCGTCACCGTGATGGCCACACCCGACATCTTCGTCGAGTTCTCCCGCCAGCGCGGCCTGGCCGCTGACGGCCGGTGCAAGGCCTTCGCCGACGCGGCCGACGGTACGGGCTGGTCCGAAGGCGTCGGCGTGCTCCTCGTCGAGCGCCTCTCCGAAGCCCAAGCGAAAGGTCACCGGGTCCTGGCCGTCGTCCGTAGCTCGGCGGTCAACCAGGACGGCGCCTCCAACGGCCTCACCGCGCCCAACGGGCCCTCCCAGCAACGCGTCATCCAAGCCGCACTCAGTAACGCGGGCCTGGCACCCCGCGAGGTCGACGTGGTCGAGGCCCACGGCACCGGCACCACCCTGGGCGACCCCATCGAGGCCCAAGCAGTCATCGCCAGCTACGGCCAGGACCGTGAGCGGCCGCTGCTGCTCGGATCACTGAAGTCGAACGTCGGTCACACCCAGGCCGCCGCCGGTGTCTCCGGTGTCATCAAAATGGTCATGGCCCTACAGCACGGGGTAGTACCGCGAACCCTGCATGTCGATGAGCCCTCACGGCACGTCGACTGGACCGCCGGCGCCGTGCGGCTGGTGACCGAGAACCAGTCGTGGCCGGACACCGGCCGCCCGCGCCGGGCAGCAGTGTCCGCCTTCGGGGTCAGTGGAACGAACGCTCATGTCATCCTCGAAAGCCCACCCAACCAACCCCCAGCCACCCCTCACGAGCCGGCACACGAACCCACGCCGCTGGTCATCTCCGCCAAGACGCCGGGGGCGTTGGCCGACTACGAGAACCGGCTGCGCGCCTACCTGACCACCCCCGGGGTCGATGTGTCGGCGGTGGCCGCCACCCTGGCGGTGACACGGTCGCTGTTCGAGCACCGTGCTGTGCTGCTGGGCGATAACACGGTTAGCGGCACGGCGTTGGCGGATCCGCGGGTGGTGTTCGTGTTCCCGGGTCAGGGCTGGCAGTGGCTCGGTATGGGCTTGGCGTTGCGGGAGTCGTCGGTGGTGTTCGCCGAACGGATGACCGAGTGCGCGGCGGCGTTGAGCGAGTTCGTCGACTGGGACTTGTTCGCGGTTCTGGACGATCCGGCCGTCGTCGATCGGGTTGATGTGGTGCAGCCGGCGTGTTGGGCGGTGATGGTGTCGCTGGCTGCGGTGTGGCAGGCCGCCGGGGTGCATCCGGATGCGGTCGTCGGCCATTCCCAGGGGGAGATCGCCGCGGCGTGTGTCGCGGGTGCGATCTCGCTGCAAGACGCCGCCCGGGTTGTGGCGTTGCGCAGTCGTCTGATCGGCCAGCGGTTGGCGGGTCAGGGGGCGATGGCTTCGGTGACGTTGCCCGCTGATCAGATCGTCCTCGCTGATGGGGTTTGGATTGCCGCGTACAACGGGCCTGCGTCGACGGTGATCGCCGGTGATCCGGACGCGGTGGAACAGATGCTGGGCGACCGGGTCCGGAAGATCGCGGTGGACTACGCCTCCCACACCCCACACGTCGAACAGATCCAGACCGAACTGCTCGACATCACCGCCGGTATCGGCTCGCACGCCCCGACTGTGCCGTGGTTCTCAACTGTCGACGGAGCGTGGGTCGACGGGCCGCTCGATCGGGACTACTGGTACCGCAACCTGCGTCAACCGGTCGGCTTCCACACAGCGGTGGAAGCCTTGCAGGCGCTGGGTGAGACCGTGTTCGTCGAGGTCAGCGCCAGCCCGGTGCTGCTACCGGCCATGGACGACGCGGTCACCGTCGCCACCCTGCGCCGTGACGACGGAACCATCACCCGAATGCACACCGCGCTCGCCGAAGCCCACGTCCACGGCGTGAACGTCGACTGGCCGCACCTCATCGGCGACACCGGCCGGCGGACCCTCGACCTCCCGACCTACCCGTTCCAACACCACCGCTACTGGATCAGCGCGGCGACCGTCTCCGACGGCGGGCTGCGGCATCCCCTGCTCGACACCCTCGTCGAGCTCCCGGGCACCGACGGCGTCGTGCTCACCGGGCGGGTCTCGCTGGCCACCCACCCCTGGCTGGCCGACCACCAGATCCGCGGCAACATCCTGCTGCCCGGCACCGCCTTCGTCGAACTCGTCACTCGCACCGCCGCCGAGGTCGGCCGCGATGTCATCGATGAACTCGTCATCGAGACACCACTCGTGCTCCCGGCCACCGGAAGCGTGCAACTCTCCGTGTCGGTCGCCGGCGACACAGTCACCGTCCACTCGAAGACGGACGGCAGCAGCGACTGGACCCGACACGCCACCGCCACCATCAGCACCTCCCCGCCCACAGCCGTCCCGCCCGATGCCGTCGTCTGGCCGCCGGCCGAGGCCGAGCCGATCGACGTCACCGACTTCTACCCCCGGCTGACCGCCGACGGCTACCACTACGGACCCGCCTTCCAAGGCCTGCAAGCCGCATGGCGCCACCACAACACCATCTACGCCGACATCAGCCTCGCCGAAGCCCAAGCCCAGGACGCCACCCACTACGCCGTGCACCCCGCCCTGCTCGATGCCGCCCTGCACGCCTGCATGCTCCACGCCCCGGAAACCCAGCGGGAAGTGCGGCTGCCGTTCTCCTGGAACCAGGTGCGGGTCCACACCACCACCGGCCCGACCATGCTGCGCGCCGCGGTCACCCCCCAGCAGGACGGCTTCACCATCCGGCTGGCCGACGACACGGGCCGACCTGTCGCCACCATCGGGGCGCTGACCACCCGGCCGGTCGCCGGGGAGTCCGACGACCTGTTCACCCTGACCTGGACCGAAGTCTCGGCCCCGGAGGGCGTGCCCGCATCCGACGTGGTGGTGTTCACCGCACACCCCGACGGTGGCGACCCGCTGACCGAGGCTCGTGCCCTGACCACCCGAACCCTGCAGGCGATCAAAGACGGGCTCGCCTCGGACAGCACCGTGGTCGTACACACCGGGACCGGATTGGCCTCCGCGGCGGTATCGGGCCTGATCCGGTCCGCGCAGTCCGAACACCCGGGCCGGTTCGTCCTGGTGGAAAGCGACGACCCCCTCGACCCGGCACACCTGAACACAGCCACCGGGCTCGACGAACCCCGACTGCGAGTCACCGACGGCCGATGGGAAGCACCACGCCTCACCCGCGCACACCCCGGCCCGCTGACCATCCCCGACACCGAGACCTGGCAGCTGCAACTACCCCGAAGCGGCACCCTGCAAGACCTCACCCTCACCGCGGTTCCGCAACGACCCCTGCAAACCGGTGAGGTCCGCATCGCCGTCCGCGCCGCGGGGTTGAACTTCCGCGACGTTGTCGTGGCGCTGGGTATGGTCGACGACAACCGGTTGGCGGGTGGTGAAGCCGCCGGCATCGTCCTGGAAACCGGCCCCGGGGTGGACGACCTGTCCCCCGGTGACCGTGTCTTCGGCTTGGTCGAGGGCGGTTTCGGCCCGGTCGCGGTCACCCAGCGCCGGCTGCTGGCCACCATCCCGGAGCACTGGTCGTACACCACGGCGGCATCCATCCCGGTCGCCTTCGCCACCGCCTACTACGGACTGGTCGACCTCGCCGGCCTCAGCCAGGGCGAGTCGGT
>NZ_JBFBGU010000048.1:0-21680 GCF_040684855.1 Actinoplanes sp. NPDC089786 | reverse complement strand
CTTCGCGGGCTTGCTTGAGCCGGATGCATGGAAACGTGCACGTCCGGTTCTGAGGGGGCGGCGGCGCAGCAATGCGCCGTCGCTACCCGGCCCGAGCGTGCGCGGCGGCTGGCGGAGCGGCGTCACGCGGTGTGACGCTGCCAAGGTCAGCCCGGCACACGCTCGTTCCGATGTGAACCCGCCCGGCGGGGATGGTCGCTCAGTAGCGCTATTCAGTGTTGAGCGTGTGTGAGGTGTGTGGGGGGAGGGCGAGGATGGCCTCGAGGCCGCCTTCGAATAATTGGTCGTCGTTCCAACGTTCGGTGTCGAGGTGGCCCGAGGCGTTGAGGACGGGGTAGGTGAATGGGTCTGCAGTGATGTGGCGCCGGACGTTTGCCCTGGCATGAGGATCGGTTGTATGGAGGAAGGTCGCTTCAGTCAGTGCCGCGCCGATGACGTAGTTGGCGAGGAGGCGGGTGGTGACCGCTAGGCGTAGGTCCGCGAAGCCGCCACGTGTCAATGCGGCCTGTAAGTACTCGGTGCGGGCGAGGACGCGCGGTCCCAGCATCGGTCGGCCGATGAGGCCGGGTGCCCAGGGATGGCGCAGCATGGCGGCTCGCCAGCCGCGAACCACGTGCCGGACGTCGGTCTGCCAGTCCGGTCCGGGGGCGGGTAGCGGTACATCGCCGAAGATGTGATCGAGAGCGAGGTCGAGGACGTCGTCCTTGGTCCTTACGTGCCAGTACAGCGCGGTGGCGGTGACGTCGAGGCCTTCGGCCAGGCGCCGCATCGTGAGACCGGTGGTGCCGTGGCGGTCGAGCAGGGTGACCGCTACGTCGACGATGCGTTCCCGGCTCAGTGGCGAAGTCCGTGTCGGGCGTGCCTCGTCGCGCAACCAGATTGAAGCCGGTACCGACTCGTGGGGTTCTGCTGCCTGCACGGTCTGAGCCTAGCCGTACTCTCAGCATGATTTAACGTTGATAAGCTGCCTTTACGGCGTTAAGTTGACTGGGAGGAGGCGATGGCATGCCCAAGTTGCGCATCCACATCGAGTCCGATCGCACTACTGCTCGTCGAGTCGTTCAACTGCACCAAGCTGACAAGTTTCATCACGCCTCCCGTGAGGCCGCCCGTACGGAGGTCTGGCGACGTGGGTGGACCCCGTCAGGTGAGCCGGTCTTCGTGGGCATCACCAACGGCGACCCCGTCCAACTTCTCTACGAGGTGGAGGTCTATCCAGAAACGACACACTGACAGCTGAGCCGCGCACTGATCTGCCGCGTCGAGGGCGCTGGCGCTCTTGGTAGCGGTGACGCACCGTGAGTTATGACTGCCTCTTCTGTTTCTGATCAAGCTGTTGTTTCCTTCGACGAGCGTGTGCTGCACGCAGCGGTGGCCGCGTACCTGGGCCGGTACCGCGGGGAGTCCCGAGTACACACCGGCTCCGACCTCAAGGCGTTCCTGACCTGGTGCGCAGGTCAGGAACTGGCTCCGTTGAACCTGGGCCGCGCCGAGGTCGAACGCTACGTGCGCTGGCTGCAAGAGGTCCGCCGCCTCCAGCCCTCGACAGTCTCCCGGCGGCTGTCGGTCGTGGTCGGCTTCTACCGCGTCTGCGTCATCGACCAGATCCTCGCCCACTCGCCAGCCGACTACGTGCGCCGTCCGCCGATGCCGACTGACTCGCCCACCCTCGGACTCGGCCACCTGCAGTTCGAAGCCCTGCTGACAACCGCGCGTCTGTCAGCCAATCGGAACGACTTCGCGTTGATCGCGATGCTCGGCCTGCTCGGGCTGCGGATCTTCGAGGCCTGCGGCGCCAACATCGCCGACCTCGGCGAGGAACACGGCCACCGTGTCCTGAAGATCCGCGGCAAGGGTGACAAGACGGTACTGGTTCCGCTGCCGCCCGCAGTGGCCCGCGCGGTCGAGCACGCCGTCGAGGGCAGAGAGCAAGGCCCGATCTTGCGTAACCTGCACGGTCGGCGGATGGACCGGCACGCCGCGACCCGCAGGCTCCGACAGTTGTCCGTGACGGCCGGGATCCGGATGCCACGGATGCACCCGCACATGCTCAGACACACCTTCGTCACTACCATGCTGGATGCCGGCGTCAGCCTCCGCGACGTACAGATAGCCGCCCGACACGCCGACCCCAAGACCACCATGCGCTACGACCGAGCCCGCAAGAACCTCGACCGGCACCCCAACTACATCCTCGCCGCTTACATGGCCTCCGGCACCTGAACGCTGTGGCCTGCTCACTCCGAGATCTTCTCGATCAGCAGACCACGCGCGAACCTCGGCCGGTCTCCCGGTCTGCCCCATCACCAGCCGCACCTTCGACTGGAGCACTCGGACATGCCGATGGGCGGATGTCTACGATCCCCGCTGTGGACGTGGACGATTTCTGGACCTTCATCGAGTTATCGCGCCGAGCCGGCCCGCAGCCCGGTGACCGTGAGGCCTTTCTGGCCCACCGGCTCAGTCGGATCTCCCGCTCTGATCTGCTCGACTTCGTCCAGCACCTGTCCGGGACTCGGGAACCGGCCAACACGTATCGCCTTTGGCGAGCTGCAGACATCCTCATGGAGGGGGGCTGCAGCACCGACGGATTCCACTACTTCCAGATGTGGCTCGTCGGGCTCGGCCGCACGGCGTACGAGCGAGCGATCGCCGACCCCGACAGCCTTGCCACGGTACCGGCAGTTCAGAGGCTGGCGTCTCTCCCACGACCCTGGCAGGACGACGACCATCCCACGTGGGAGTCCCTGGAATACGTAGCCTGCGAGGTCGGCGACCAGCGGGCGGACATCGACGGGGACATCCGCGATGTCGTTACCGCAGAACGCGCCGTAACGCTACGCACAGATCCCGGCCCCAACGACGTCGACTGGGCCCGGTTGAGAACCGAAATGGTGGCCCTCCGTTATCCGCGCCTATGGGCGCTGTTCGGCGAGCACTGGACCGAATAGACCCCACCCGTCTCCGCACGCCGCCGCAACCCAAAGGCGTGGACGGTCTTGAGTAGCGCAGCGGGCCGCTGAGCAGTCACAGCGCCCTTATGGCCGGTCGCACGGTTCGCCCTACCCCCGGCCGTTTGGGCCTCTTCGAAGATCCAGCTCAGCGTATGTTCGGGCGAGTGCTCGACCGGCGGTTCCCAGATGACTGCTGTGCACGAGTCCGACGGCTGGCAATCGCATACTCTTCTGCCGCCGTCCGGGCGCCGGACTACCGGACTCGAACCGGCTCATGCCTGGTTTTGAGCGCGATTAGGGGCCCGTTCGGGCGGTAGTTTGGGTCCCAATTTCTGCTCGCGGATTTCGCTGAGCGTGGATTTGGGACCCGCCCTGCCCATGGGTAATTGGGGACCATTGACTCTCGTCAGTCCGCTACCTACGGTTTCGGCGGCGGCGGACGCGTCTCATGCCACCTTGATGACAGCCTTGCCCGAGATGTGACCGTTCTCGATGGCGGCGAGGGCGGCCGGAGCGTCGGCGAGTGGATGAATCGCAGTGATCGTGGGTGTGAGGACTCCGTCGAGGGCCAGCCGGGCGGCCCGTTCCAGATTCTCGCGGTCGAGGCGACGTTCGACGAAGCGCCCACCGATGTCGGAAACCGACATATCGCTCACGGCGATGACGTTGCGAGGATCTTTGGCCAGTGGGGCGATCGTCCGTAACGAGGCACCTCCGACCAGGTCGACGATCCCGTCGAAGCCCTCCGGAACCAGCTCGCGGGCCGCGGCGGCCACGTCCTCGGTAATGTAGTCGATGAACCGCACCCCGATGGCCTCGGCGGGCTCGCGCTTGGTGCTACTCCCGGTGCCGATCACTCGCAGCTCGCGCTGGACGGCCAGCCGGGCGACCAGGAGCCCCACCCCGCCCCCGACCCCGTTGACCATGACAGTGGCGCCGGTCGGGAGGCCGAGCTGGTCGAGCGCGTCCACCGCGGTCGTTCCGGCCACCGGCAACGTTGCCGCGACCGTCGCGGATAGGCCCACCGGGATGCGAGCGGTGTTCAGTGCGGACAGCACCGTCGTCTCGGCGTAGGTGCCGCCACCGGTGAGCGCGAAGCCGAAGACCGGGTCACCCACCGCGAGCCCGTCGACGCCCTCGCCGAGGGCGAGAACGGTTCCGGCTGCCTCCATTCCCAGAACCCGGGGAAACGGACGCCCGCTGTCGAGCCCGGGGATCAGAGCCGAGCGCAGAACGTGGTCCATCGGATTCACGCCGGCGACGTCGACCCGGATCAGCACCTCGCCGTGACCGGGGACCGGGTCGGGTCGATCAAAGAACTCCTGCACCTCAGGCCCGCCAAACCTGCCGAAACCCCACGCCTGTCCCATGTTCTGCCGCCTCCTGCATGAGCGGCCCGGTCGTTCCGGGCTCCATAGCCATGCTGACCGCTTACATCGGTGTGAAGGGCAACCGGCTGAGGCGCGAGTCACAACGTCGGGCCTGCGGTGTCACCCCGGGACCGGGGCCGAGGTCAGCTCCGCCCAGTACTTGCGGTTGATCCCGATCAGTACGTCGAGCGCATCCCGGGTCTGGAGCAGGTGCGCGATTTCGGCGTCGATCCGCTCGCGCTCGCGCGTCATCGTGACGAACGCCGACTCGGTGATCGCCGGGTCAGTCGGAGTATCCACACATGGCAGCACAGACGCGATCACCCGGCTGGACATGCCCGCGTCGAACAGCTGCCGGATCAGCGCCACGCGCTCGACGTCGGCATCGGAATAGTGCCGCTGCCCGGCATCGGAGCGCGCACTGGCCAGCAAGCCCTGATCCTCGTAGTACCGCAGGGAACGCGGACTCACGCCCGTGCGCTTGGACAACTCGCCGATCCGCATCCCTGAAAGCCTACGCTCGCATGATCGAGGGCTCAGCCACTGGCATGTCATGAACACCGGGTGGGGCCCGAACTCACGCCCATTGATCATGGTGAACGCTCAGTCCTTGAGTCCGAGAGAGGCACTTATCCGGGCCCCAAACCTACGACCAAAGCCACACGCCTCCGCGGACAGATGCCCGCATCGTTGGCAACATGACTAAACATTACGCACCCTTCCCATGTGCCTTTGCCCGGCGCGCGGCCGAAGGATAGCCCGATGCGGGGTGGCGGACGAGGTCTTACCGGCGCACTGTCATGCCGCTGAGATTGCGCGGCAACCCAGCTGCTCGGCACGAAGGATGGCGGGCATACTGCATCTGGACCGGTGGCAGAGCCGGGTTAATGCAGCGCTCAGAGTCGAAGGCCGGGCACGCACGGACGGCTCGAAGGCGCGTGGGGCCAACGGCGTACCGCGCCCCACCAGGGGTTCAAATCCCCTTCGGTCCGCGGCTTCCTCTTCTGCCGCCGAGCGCGCTCGGGGCACCCGATCCGGTCGACACGCTGCGTGCGCGCCGCACGGGGCGGCGGACGGGGCGCGACGGACGCGCGGTCATGCCGATGAGCGCGCATTCGATCATGACGATGACGTGGGGCCATGTTCGTTCACACGCGACGCGAAGGTTCAGCCGATTGGGCGTCCAGGAGGTCGTGCGGGGCATCGCGAGGTGACCACATTGCTGCTTCCCGAGCGGGGATAACCGAGATGGGGTCCACATTGCGGTTATCCCCGACCACCCGGCCTGTCGGCGGGGTGATATGCGGGTGTTACAGCCAAGGGCTGGGGCGCCAGCGGGTAGCGGCGGTCCGGGCTACGGCGGCCGGTACATCCTCCGGTGACGGGCCCTGGCAGAACCGGTCCCGGGCCGGAAGCCGGCCGCTGGTCAGGAACTCGGTGGTGATGGCATCGGTGCACGGGCCGGACCGGATGCCGTAGATGCCGTGGCCGCCGGCGTCAACGGTGATGAACGCGGCCCGGTCGCCGAGGGCGCGGCGTAGGCCGTAACCGTTGCGCCAGGATGTTGATGGGTCGCGTTGGTTCTGCAGGATCAGCACGTTGCGCGGCCCGCGGTCGGTCACCGTGACGGGTGGCTCGACCGGCCGGTGTGCCCAGAACGCGCACGGCCAGATGTTGGCGGGCCAGCCGGCCGTCGCCGGGTAGGCGCGGCGGTGGGCGGCGGTGTTGCGCGCATACTGGCCGGTGTCACGTGACCAGCTCACGTCACCGCAGACGATCGCGTACAGCACGGCGATGCTGTTGTCCGGTGCCGGCTCGGCAAGCTTGGTCGGTGTGACGGTCTCGGTGGTGGGCGGGTTGGCCGGGTCGGAGAACGCCTGCCAGAACGCCGCGAGGTCACCGAAGGCCCGGTCGTCCTCGATCGTCCTGAGGGTCAGCTGGCGGAAGACGTTGCCGTTGACGGTGATCTCGGGCAGTTCGACCGGCGTGCGGTCCAACTGTTCGGCGATCCGGTAGTAGGTGCGTTCGACCTCGCCCGACGTGACGCCGAGGTGGTATGTGTCGTCGCGGGCCGCGGCCCACCCGGTGAAGTCGGGTAACCGCAGCGCGAACGCCTCACCCTTGCTGCGCATGAAGTCGTACCACACCCGGGTCGGGTCGACCGCGCTGTCCAGCACGATCCGGTCGGCACGCCGCGGGAACAGCGAGATGTAGACCGCACCCAGGTACGTGCCGTAGGACAACCCGAGATAGGAAATCTTCGACTCACCGAGCGCGGCGCGGATGCGGTCCATGTCGCGTGCGGTGTTCGCGGTGGTGATGTGCGGCAGCAGGTCACCAGCGGTCGCGGCGCAGCTCTGCGCAGTGGCGCGGGCGTAGGCGATGTTCCGGTCGATCGTGCCGTCCGGTGCCGGGTACGGCAGGATCAGGTCGACCGGTGTGGTCTCCGGAGTGCCGCAGCTGATCGGTGTGCTACGCCCGACGCCCCGCGGATCGAACCCGATCAAGTCGTAGCGGTCGAGCACCTCGGCGGGCAGGGTCCCGGCCAGGTATCGCGCGAAATCGATCCCGCTGATGCCCGGGCCGCCCGGGTTGACCAGCATGATCCCCCGACGCTCGGCGGGGTCGGCCGCCTTGACCCGAGAGACGGCAATGGTGATCGTCTCGCTGCGCGAGTCCCGGTAGTCGCGCGGCACGGGCAGGTCGGCGCACTCCAGGCGGGAATCGGCGCTACCGACGCACGGCTGCCAACGCAATCCGGGCCCAGCCGGTTCGGCCGGAGCCTGTCCGGTGTTGGCCTGTCCGGCAGCAGCTGGCACGAGCGCCGCGAGGACGGCGGCGGCCACGGTCCATCGGACGCGGGAGAGCTTCGACATGGGTCAATCGTCGCAGCCCAATGTGCCGGGCGAGTCGTCCGCGCGCAGGAAATCCACGCTCCTCCTTCAGGAGGACGGCCTCATCGAGGGGTTGAGTTCCGTCACCACGCGGCATGACATCCGTCATGGTCTATGCGCGAGCGGCAAGCCGTTGCTGTCGAGGGCTGGTATGCGGCCCGCCGTTCCCATCGGCGTACAAAGGGCACGGTCGACGGGGTTCGGGTCGCGGTCCGGACATCCACCCGAAACCATGCGTCCTCATTTGCCGCGATCCGGTCGCTACGCAGCGTGACGAGCGTGGTGTGGCCGGCTCACGGACGGCCGATGACGGGCCACCCGATCATGGACTGTCGCAGCATTGCCGTCCTATTGACAGCAGACAAACTTGTATCCAAAACGATTTCGCCTGATACCACTCTTCCGCAGTCAGTAGGAGTATGGCTGCGACGTGCCCGTTGGGAACGAGGAGGCCTATGCTGACCGAATAAGCGACGTAGTTTCGATCACTCCGCCTTAGATCTTCCGGCGGAATGCGAGTGGGCACTGCTACTCATGAACGCTTGGAGGACTGCTACGAGCGTGCCGATTGCGCCACCTAGAAGTACGCCGGCTATTAAAAGCCGGTCGTCAGTTCGATTTTGGTCCGTCAGGCTGGCAGTGGTCCACCGAGTAGGAACGGTCTGGCCTTGACTGGGTCCACCGCGCCACGCAACGACACCGTTTATGGGTAATGTGGCTGGACTCGCAAAAACGATTTGCTCATCTTCCCGTAACAGTCCTGCAGTGGCGGTTGCCGTACATGACGTTGGCAAATACCACCTTCGGCCGGCCGCAGACAACCGCACGGGGTGAGGAACCTGTTTAACCAGTTGGTCTATTTCCCTTCTTTCCTTCCGAGCCTCCGGGTCGTCTGGCCATGGCCAGTCCTCGTCTCTCCAGTCAATGATTTGCCCTGTCGGGTCGATGTCGCGATCCATACCTTGACCGAGTCCGCGATTCGGAAACAATCTATTGAGGGCGATATCGCGCTCGTAGTAAATTCCTTCGGTTCTTCCCTGTCGTCCCAAAAGATGCCACGCCAGCTCGTGCGCAAGGGATCTTGAATCAACGGGTGCCGTTCCAACTGCTGGCAAACGGCCCGCGACACCATCTCTATGCTTGACGGCGAACGAGCTTTTCGCGAACCACGACAGCTCTGCGGAGCCGGATCCCTCTGCGGCGATTGTATACTCCTTCAAATCGAGATCGCGGTTTGGTCCAAAACTGAACGATTCGTTACCGGCAAGTTCCATGCCCGGTTCAGCAAGACGCAGGTTTGCGGTCGGGTAGGGCTGTGTTCCATTCATATCGGTTGGAGGAGCGTCGACCCACGAATCGCTGTCGCGGAAGTCGTCTGGCTTCTCGACCTGGGGCGTAAGGGATCCGTCAGTCAGAACGATCCAATTAACGTCTGGGGATTGCCTCTCGAAGAGGATTGCAGTTCGAACGACGGGCGAGGCGCGCCACGGATCCTCGATCTCCATGGCGAAAGTAACGGGGGCGCTAGTCCGATCGACCAATAGTAGTATTTTACCGTTGGACTCGGGGGGCGAGACGACTTCAGGCATGCGAGCCAACGCAAGTCCCCAAGATGCTGCTGCGACGCCACCAATGGCGAGTCCGATGGTGAGGATGCTCGAAATCGCTCGTCGGCTGAATCCACCTCCCCGCCGGTCTGGTGAAAGACTGCTATTGAGGCTTGATGAAGAAAACGCATCGACTTTCTCTGCCGTTACCTTGGGATATTGCCGAAACTTCGCAGCCTCCTCTCCAGCCTGCTCTTGCGCTGTGCGACGACCGAACCGGTAGCCGCCAATACCCCCGGCTCCGACGGAAACGATGACGGCGAGGATAAACGCTTTGCCCATGCAAGCACCGTACGGGCGGGGGTCATTGATCAGCAGTGGCCGATGAGTTCACTCTCATGCCGCGTCGAGGGCGTTGGCGGTCTTGGCGGCGGTGACGCACCGTGAGTTATGACTGCCTCTTCTGTTTCTGATCAAGCCGCCGCTCCCTTCGACGAGCGTCTGCTGCGCGCAGCGGTGGCCGCGTACCCGGGCCGGTACCCGCGGTGAGTCCCGGCTCCAGACCGGCTCCGACCTCAAGGTGTTCCTGACCTGGTGCGCAGGTCACGAGCTGAACCCGTTGAACTTGGGCCGGGCTGAGATCGAACGCCACGTGCGCTGACTGCAGGAGGTCCGCCGCTACCAGCCGTCGTCTGTCGCATCACCAGCAGGACAATCGCTGGAGCACTCGGACATGCCGAGAACAGTGCGTCCGATCATGCCCATCAGAGCGCAATTGATCATAACCACCAGCATAGACAAGTCCTTAGGTAACCGCCATAATCGCTTGCGTGAGGAAGCCTGGTGCCAGTAACTCGCCCGAGCCGAGCGACAAGAATGACAATTCGAAAACAGAAGCTCATTCCGAGTCTCGTGGCGTCCGGTTCACCGCTTGGACCGCCCTGGCTGGCGTGCTGATCACTTTGGTGGTAACAAATTTCGTGACCTATTTCATTGCCACAAACGGCATCAAGGCGCAGAGGCAAGATCACGCGACACAACGAAAGGAGCAGCTCGAAGACTCCCAACGGGAGGCTCGACGAGCCGCATACACAACCTTTTTGACCGCTGCGGGCGACGCCGCTAGATTCGAAAAAGATTTTTGGTGCGAAGCTGGTAAGCGAGTTAACACTCCAACCGGATCTGCGAGTACCGAATTCCGGAAGTGCGCTAATGTGTCAGACGGCTCGAAAATAGCGGCTAAATTGCGTGATGGGCTCGCTGGGGTTTCGCTGAACGGAAGCCAGCGGACGAGGGCTACTGCGATATATATGGTTAGCGCGATGAATTGGCTGGCAGAAGAAAGCAGTGTGGGCAAGTCGACCATCTTGGCGAGCACCTATGGAAGCCCGGTCGAAGTCGCCTTCAATATTCAAAGGGGCTACGATGAGCTATCACAAGAAATGTGCGAGGATCAGGCAATTGATCAAAATAGCTGTCGATCAATGAAATAGGTCGCCAGTCCTGACGTTATAGTTGCACATAAGTATGTCCGGCATCAGCACATGCACGTCCCTGAGGACGCGGTGGAGCCCAGTCGACTTCGAGTAGGGGTCAGGCGCTACGTCATTTGATCGTCCAAGATCCGGCGGGAGGCGACACTGCGGCGGACTCCCTTAAGTGATCCAAAGACGTTCGAGTTTGGTATCGCAGGTCCAAGATCGGCTGCACTCTTCTGCCGCAAATAATCGTCTCCGCCGACGACCAGTCATCATGGTGGCGACTCCAACCGTTCGCGATCGTGAGTGAGTTGAAGCCTCGTCGTTCCACTGTGCTGTGCCTGCCAACCGGCTTCGAGCGCCAGCTTGATCATCCTCGCGATCAAGGCCGGGGCGATCGGGTTGAGTTCGAAAACTTCGGCCGCTCGGCCGGCGGGTGCGCTAACAATCGGCCCGAAATTCAGCCACGGGTCGTCGAAGGCCACCATGACCTCCAACGTGCCGCCGCGCTCCGAAGCGCCGTGCCAGACCTTGACCCTGACACGGCCGGCATCCACCTGGCCGACGGTCCATTTGTAGGTGATGTCTTCGACGACAATTCTCCTGATGCGGGGCCGTGCCACGAGGGAAGAGTAGATGCCATCCGCGAAGGCCGGTAGCGAGACCAACCGCCACCTCGCAGGCTGGAGCCGAGATGCCGGCAGCGTGCCCGTTGATTGATCAGCGGTGCACTTACCTGCATGCGGGTAAGTGTCCAGGGATAGTTTCGTGGCTGTTTGAAGTGGTTTGAGCAGTGTGGTGCTGTCTCGCCGCGGGGGCTGGGCGAGTTTCGGTTGTGGACGGTGGGTTGTGTGTGGTCGTGGACTCCTCAGGGGTCGGATGTTGGTCGCTCGCGTTGCCGTGCGGGTGGTGGCGGGGTGGCAGCCAGACTTACCTATGGCCGTCGAACAGGTCGTTGTCCGCGACATGATGATTGATGGGGTGGCCCCCTCGCCGGGGGTACGGCCGCTCATTCTCTCTTGGCCGTCCGCGGTCATCGACGGTGATGTCGGTGGTGGCGCGGTCTGACAGTGCGTTGAGGGAGCTGGCCGCGATTGGTGCCCGTCATCGGTGGATGGTGGACTGGCCGGTCCTCGCCGGGTCGGTCCCGTGGTGGTTCAGCGGGCGATGGTCGTGGGTGAGGCCGGTTGAGCGACGATGGTGAACGCGTCGTCGCCGAGCCCGGTCAGGATGTGCGCGCTCTGCCTGACGATCCGGCGGGCTTGCGACAGGCAGGCCCGGTTCGCGTCGTAGCGCTCCTTGACTTGCGTGTAGTAGCCGTAGCCGGGCGCGCAGGCCCGGGCGGAGGTTTTCGCGGCTTCGAACAGCAGCCAGCGCAACACTTCCGGGCCTTGGCGCGACAGCCGGCCGGGGCTGCGTTTGCCGTCGCAGGAGTGCACGGTGATATCCAGGCCGACGAACCGGACCGCCTTGCGCGAGGACGAGAACCGGTCGGCACCGCCGAGCCAGGCGCACAAGGCGAGGGAGCTGAGCGGGCCGACGCCGTAGATGTCGTGCATCAACGCTCGGGCGCCCTTGACGCCGCGGGCGGTCGACAGCAGCCGGCGGCGGAGCCGGTCGAGGTGCTCGGCGAGCACGTCCATGACCGCGAGTGCGGTGTTGACCTGCGGCCGACCCACGATGGACAGCTGCTCGTCGACGATCGCCTTGAGCCGGGCCCGGTCGCCGCGGACGACCCCGGCCTGCCCTGGTGGCACGCCCGTAGTTTCCAGACCAAAAACAACGGTAAGAACTGAGGGTTGATCAAGCTCTGTCCTGAGCCCTAGCGTCCCGTCCCGTTTGGTGACGATCGATGCTCAGGCGGTGGGTTCGTGGCAACTCAGGATGTGTTCTCTGCGGAGGAACTGGCGCGGCTTCGGGGCTTCCCGGAGATCAACCGGGCCGAGCTGATCCGGTACTTCACGTTGACCGGTGCGGACGAGGCGTTCGTGCGTCAGTTCCGCACGGGCCGCAACGTGCTGGGTGTGGCGGTCCAGCTGTGCACGCTGCCGTGGCTCGGGTTCGTACCCGATGAGGTGGCGGAGGCGCCGGACGCCATGGTGGGCCGGTTGTCGCAGCGGCTCGGGATCGCGATGGGTGAGCTGCGAGGGTACGGCGAGCGGGAACAGACCCGCACGGATCATCTGCGCGAAGTGGCCGGCTACGCCGGCTGGCAAGCAATGGATACCGCCGAGTGGCAGGACCTGGACGAAGTTCCTGTTCGCCCGGGCGATGGAGCACGATTCGCCGAAGTTGTTGTTCCGGCTGGCCTGCGAGTACCTGCTGTCGTCGCGGGTGCTCCGGCCCGGGGTGATCCTGGTGCTGCGACGGGTGGCCGCGGCCCGGGCTCACGCGAGGACGGAGACCTGGTCGCGGGTACGGCACCTGCTCACCGACCGGCGGTGCGCCGAGCTGGACCTTCTGCTGGTCCCGGACGCCTATCTCGGCCGCACGCTCGCGCTTGGCAGTCAGGATGGCTGGACTTGGTCGAAGAGGGCGAGGGCTTCAGCGGGGTCTGCACTCACGAGGCGTTCCAGACCGGCAGCCGTGGTCTTCGCCCACCTGCCGGCCCGTGGCCACATCTGTTTCTCGAAGGCGCGGACGGCCTCGTCCAGATCGGCAGGGCCGGCGGCGACGGACTCGGCGAGTTCGGCGCCTTCCAGCATCGCAAGGTTGGCGCCCACCCCCAATGGGGGCATCAGATGGGCGGCGTCGCCCAGGAGCGTCACCCCGACGACGTGGGTCCAGGTGTGGGTCACGGGCAGGACGTAGAAGGGGCGGTGGACGAAAGCGGTGCCGTGGCGGAGGAGGTCGAGGACGGGAGCGGCCCAGCCGGGGAACAGAGCCAGAAGGCTCGATCGCACGGCCTCGACGTCGGCCAGGTCCAGTTCCGCGTGCCAATCCAGCGGCGCGCGAAACTTGGCGTACACCTTGACGTGACCGCCGCTGTTGCGCTGGGCGACGAGAGATCGGTTCACGCCGTACACGGCCACGGAACCGTCGCCGATCAACCGGGCAAGGTCTGGGTGGCGGGTGTCGACGTCGTCGAGGGAGGTCTCGAGCGAGGTGACGCCGGTGTAGCGCGGCGTCACCGGCGAGACTGCCGGGCGGATCCGGGACCAGGCGCCGTCCGCGCCGACCACCAGGTCGAACGTCTCCTGTCGTCCGCCCGCGAAATGGACCAGCACGCCATCCCGGGTCCCCGGCACCACCTGCGTCACGCCCCGGCCCCACTGGACGTCGAGAGGACCGAGCAGCAGGTCACGCAGTTGCCCGCGGTCGATCTCGGGATTGGCCCGCTCATCTGGACCGGGTCGCCAGTCACGCAGGACGGTCCCGTCCGCGTCCAGGATGCGCATCGCTTGCCCCTCGGGACGAGACAGCGCCTGGAACTCCGCCAGCAGCCCCGCCTTGTCCAGCGCGAGCTGACCCAGCCCTTCGTGCAGGTCCAGCGTGCCGCCGGGGGGACGGGCGTCAGGGCCGGGATCGCGCTCAAGCACGGTGACGGGGTAGCCGTGGCGGTGCAGGACACGGGCGCAGGTAAGCCCTGCGGGGCCGCCCCCGACCACAGCGATACGATGTCTCATGGCAATACACTGTATTTCCCCCTACGATGCATCGCAACACCACGGAGTGACCATGACTGTGTGGGACCGGCCTGACCCGCCCCATCCTCCCGTGCCGCTCGACCGGGAGCGGGTCATCGCCGCCGCCATCGCCCTGGCCGACGAGGGCGGGCTGGAGGCGGTGTCGGTGCGCAAGGTCGCCGCCCGGCTGAACGCCGGCCCGATGCGGCTGTACGGATTCATCTCCACCAAGGACGAGCTGTTTGACCTCATGGTGGACGAGGTCCACGCCGAAATTCTCCCCGAGGAGCAGCCCGGTGACTGGCGGGAGGCGCTGCGCATCCTCGCCCACCGCACCAGGCAGGCCGTTCTCCGTCACGAATGGCTGGCCGACCTGCTCGGCGGTCGCCCGACCCTGGGCCCGAACGGCCTCGCCGTGACCGAGGCCAAACTGGCCGCCCTCGACGGCCTCGCCGACATCGACACCGTCAAGCGCGCCGTGGAAACTGTCAGCGCCTACGTCACAGGCGCGATCAGGCGTGAGATCGCGAACCTGCGGGCCGAGCGCACCACAGGCCTGTCCAAGCGCGACTGGCAGCGCGCCCACGGCCCGCATGTGACGAGAATGTTGGCCACAGGCCGCTTCCCGGCGCTAGCCAAGGCCGTGCACGACGGCACGGACGTGGACGCCGAGGCATCCTTCTCGACCGGTCTGGACTGGGTCCTCGACGCCGTGGCTGCCAAACTCACCCGACCGCCGGCGTGACGCTCAACTCTTGCCGAACGTGCGCGAGGTCGGGGTCCGTGTCCGCAGGCCCCGAAGTGACCACCCCGGTCGCCGTCGCGCTGACGGCTCAGGTGGCGTTCAGGAGAGCCTGGGCCTGAACCCAAAGAATGCCGATGGCCCACCGCGAGGGTGCAGTGGGCCATCGATGCGGAGGCGAGCCGGCGACCGGGGTCGCTCCCCCACCTCCCCCGACCCGCCGGTCGGCGCCGCCGACATCACCACCGCGATGAGCCTCACGGCGGCGATCGCGATCGCCGCCACAAGCCGAAGTCGTCGAACGCATCTTCGATCAATAGGGCTACTCAGAATCACCGCGACCGGGGCGTCGGCGATCGTTCTCCGTGAACCTCGGCCTTGTTGGTCTCGGAGATGGGCGTGGTATGCCTGGTGACAACGGGCAGCGGGAAGTGCTTGTCGATGAACTCAATGAGCTTGAGCGGTGAGCCGCCGAAGTAGTCGCGAACGCGCCGCTGGATGGCGCGCACGTCGTGGCCGGGCAGAAAGTCGCGGTCGGTGAGCTCGCCACAGCCGCATGCGCACGGCCGCTCCAGGTACGGCTGCTCTTCGGGCAAACTGCAGTAGCCGACGGGGTTCTGTGAGCCGTTAACCACCGGGTCAGGTTGGCCGAGGTAGGCGTCCCGGACCGGGTGCCCTGCAGCCAGCAGCGAACCTTCAAGGGCGATGCGGGCGCCGTTCGGGGTGTTGTGCTCGGTATAGCCGGTGATCTCAGCGACGGCCCGCACCAGGCCTTGACCGACGATCAGTGCGAATCGCTGCCGGGCGACCTTTTCCTTATCCATCTTCCACACGCCCCTGCCGGCTTCCCACGCTTCGTCCTCCGTCATGCGGGGGAAGTACCCGATGATGCTTCGGCCGAGCGGGTCGCCTTCAATAGTGTCGTAGCTACCAAGCTTGAACCGTGCAGCCATTGTGAACCACCTTCCTTGCTGACCCGGCGCGCCTCTCTATTAGTAGAACATTCAGTAATGGGTATCAGAAGATGATGCACGTACCTTCTTCATCGGCCCAGCAAAGATGGCGTTGTGAGCGCGCTCGCCGAGCTGCAGCGCGAGCTGACCCTGGCCAACACCCGCAGCGGCCTGACCGCCGCCCGTGCCCGCGGCCGGGTCGGCGGCCGCCGACCGAAGCTCAGCCCGGAGCAAGCCGCACTGGCCCAGCAGCAGTACGACGAGGCCCGGCTGCGGGCGCTGTTCGACCGCGTCGGCACCTGGCCGGGCCGCACCACCGACTGACCTCTCGGGCGGTTCCCCCCGGTCAGGAGACCTCCCCCTTCCCGAGGGTGGCGTACAGGGTGGGTGGTGCCGCTTCCGGAGCGCAGCGCGTCGACCGACCTTCGGGCGAGTTCGTCGGCGCGGGCCTGGGCGAGCTGAGCAGCCACGATCATCGCCGCGGCGGCGGCGTCAGCGGCGGCGGCCCGCTCGGCTTGGCGGCCCAGGGGGTGGAGGGCAGATAAGGCGGTGCCCCACCTCCGGGCCGGGCATCGGTTCTGAAGAGGTGGGGCACCACTTTTTCGGGGACGGGTCAGGCCTGATCGAACTCGCGGCTTCTTGGCACCGTTGAGGAACGCGGCCCACTCGGGTACGCAATAGTCGACGGGGTTGCTGAACCGACGAGTTCGTCGTCCGCTCGAGCTGTTGCCGCTGGGCCAGCGGCTTCTGGGTTCTGTGAGGCTCCGACCCAAACTTGATTCATCCTCATCCTGCGTGACATGATCGCCGCCGATGTGATGATCCTTCATTCTCAGTGAAGTCGGAGGTGTGGGGTTGGGCCTGGCCGTGGTGCGCGACCTACGCGAGCTCCGGGCTCCCGCCACCGCTGACGAGCTCGCGGCGTTCGAGACCGACGTGCTGGCCGGGTTCGTGCTGGCTCGCGCGTCGGCCGGGCTCATGGACAGCACGATCCGTAATGACACCGGCCACCTGGAACTGATCCGGGACTGGTACGGTCGGCCGCTTTGGGAGATGCAGCCGGCGGACGCGGACACCTACTTCGGCAAGCTGCTGCGAGATGCGAAGCCGTCGACGCGGACCGGCCGGGCCGCTGCGCTCACGGTCTACTTCGACTTCTTGGAGTTGCGGCACAAGGTCGAGATCTACAACCTGACCGGCCGCGTGGTCGAGTGCCCGCTCGACGAGATGAACCGGCCGCGGGCCTCGGTCGAACCGCAGTTGCGGGTCCCGCCAACGGAAGCCGAGATCGAGCGGCTGTTCGCCGGGTGGCGGGAGGAGCTGGCCACCTGCCGCAAGTTCGCACCGGCGGCCCGCAACTATGCGGTCGCCCGGCTGGCTGCGAATGTCGGCCTGCGGATCAACGAAGCGCGGATGCTCGACCTCGACGACGTGCGCTGGGAGCTGGGCCGGTTCGGCAAGCTGAACGTTCGCCACGGCAAAGGATCCCGCCGTCGCGGGCCGAAACCGCGCCTGGTGCCGCTGATCAACGGCGCCGAACGGAATCTGCGTTGGTTCATCGAGGACGTCTGGGGCCAGTTCGACGCCGACCCCACCCGGCCAGGTGCCCCGCTGTTTCCGTCGGAGCGTAAGTGCCAGGACGGATCCGGTGGGCGGGCCACCGCAGACGTGTTCCGCCGCTCCCTGGCGGCCGCGGCGGAGGCGCACCTTCCGGCATGGGCTGGAAAGCTCACGCCGCACGTGCTCCGGCACTTCTGTGCCTCGCAGTTGTACCTGTCGGGCATGAGCCTGTTCGCCATCCAGGAGCTACTTGGTCACTCCTGGACCGGAACCACAGCCCGGTACATCCACGTCCACGCCACTCACGTCGAGGACGCCTGGGTCAGTGGGAAGCAACGCGTCGCCGAGCGATGGAAGGGATTGGCCCGATGAAGTGGAACCTGCGCCTGGCCGCCGCCAACCGCGGCATCTGGAAGGCCAGTGAGCTGCAGCGTCAGCTTGCCGAACGCGGTATGACGATCAGCGCCGGGAAGATGTCAGGCCTGTGGTCCGGCCAGCCCAACGCCATCAAGCTCGACGAGCTGGAGATCATCTGCGCTGTGCTGGACTGCGAGGTCGGCGAGCTGCTGCTGCGCGAACCGCAGACGGTGCCGCAGCCTGCCGCAACCGGGGAGGAGCAGCAGGTTGCCGTGGGCGAGGTCCGGGCGGTCAAGCCCCGCCCGCGGACCGGGCGGTCGTTGCCGCCGCGGTGACCTGCCTGCACTGCGGCACGCCGATCCCGCCAGGCAGTCGCCGCGATCGGCGCTACTGCGGCCGCAACTGCAGCGCGCTGGCCTCCTACTACCGGCGCAAAGCCGGGATCGGGCCGTCGCCACGCTGGCAGCACCCCGCGCTGGATTCGGACGACCTGCTCCTGCGGACCGCGGCCGAGCACGCCCGGCGACTCGGGCAGGCACACGGCTGGTCGCCCTCCACCATCCGCTGCGCCATCGACGGCCTCACGGCCCTGCTGAGCGACCTGCCTGCAGGCGGCCTGGTTCAGTCCAGCCAGGTCCGCGCACGGATACCCCGGAAAGCACCCATCCGGCGAGTCATCGAGGTGCTGGCCGACCTGGACCTGCTCGACGACGACACCACCCCGGCCATCCGAGCCTGGATCGACCGCAGCACCGAACAGCTCCCTGCAGGCTTTGCCGACGCGGTCCGCGCCTGGCTGCTCACGCTGCTCGACGGGGAACGCCGGGCACAGCCTCGTTCGCCGAGCAGCCTCTACGTCTACTTCTCGGTCGTCAGGCCGGCCATCGAACGGTGGGCCGCCAACCGTGGCCATCTGCGGGAAATCACGCCGGCCGACGTCGCAGCCGTGCTCAAGCTGCTCCGCGGGTACCAGCACAACAGCACGGTAGCCGCGCTACGGTCCCTGTTCCGGGTTCGCCAAGAGGCACGGCCTCGTCTTCGCCAACCCGGCCACACGTCTCAAAGCCGGGCGTGTCGAGCTCTCTCTGATTCCCTTGACGGACAACGAGATTCGCTCCATCGAGGTAGCCGCCACGAACCCGGCGCAACGGCTGATCGTCGCCCTGGCCGCGGTCCATGCCGCCCGCGCCGGGTCGATCCGGCTGCTCACCCTTGACGACCTCGACCTGCCCAACCACCGCATCACCCTTGCCGGCCACACCGGGCGACTCGGCGACATCGCCCTGCATGCACTGCGGGCCTGGCTGAAGCACCGCAAGACCACGTGGCCGCACAGCCCGAACCGGCACGTGCTGGTTTCCGAAAGAACCGCCATCGCGAAGACCCCGGTCAGCCAGGTCCACCTGCAGCGGCAGATGCGCAGTATCGGAGTCACCATCGACCGCATCCGGCAGGACCGCATCCTGCACGAGGCACTGACCGCCGGCGCGGATCCGCTACACCTGTCGCTGATGTTCAACCTGTCCGTATCGAGAGCCAGCAAATACGCCGAGATCGCCCAGCACCTGCTCGACGACGAGCAAACCGACGGCTGATTGCGGCAGTCTTTACAGACCGGCGACCCGAGGTGGGCTGCCCAGCATCATCCATCTCTCCCTCGCCGCGGTCGTGTCGGCGTACGCCTTGTACTGGCTCCGGCAAGATTTCGTAGCCGGAGATCGTCAGGGTGTCCTGCGCCGGTGACCGGCTCAGGCTTCCTTATTGTCGACCCAGCGGCAGAACGGGTCCGCGGTGTCCTCGTCGCCCATCTCGGCGGGCTCCGACACGATCTCCAGCCCGGTCGCTGGGGCGGTGACACCGAAGGTGCGGTGCAGCCAGTCCCGGTAGGGGGCATTGACGATCTCGTGGTCGGCGTCCCACGGCTCGGGCGGCGCGCCGAACTCCTCGTTCCAGCAAATCTCCCGGTAACCGATCGCTAGCAGCCGCAGAAAGTCGACCGCATCGTCGGCGAGCACACACGTCATCATCGAACCGCTGCCCGAACCGAGATGAACGATCCTGACCCGTCCCTCACCGTCGCGCCACAGCGCGGCCATCGAACCTTCGCCGCCGGTCTGCGCGAACGGCCACAACCGTGCGGCCGGATCTGGGATCGACTCGTCGAACCAGGACCGTGCGTACGAGAGGGTCTGCTCGGCGGTGTAGCCACGCAGCTCGATCGAGGTGCCCGCCCAGCCGTTGTCGCTCAACGAGCCGTACAGATCACCGTCGTGCCCTTTCACCACGAAACCCTGCTCGTCGACCCAGGCGAAGAGCAGGCGCAGCGGCTCCGGCAGGTCGAATCCGTCCGGCACCCGGGCCAGCGTCGTCTTGAGGAAGTCACCCACGTTCGGCAGCGTACGAGATCACCTCGCCCGGGTGCGGGCATGGACGACTTCCACAGGGGGAACTGAGATCCGTTATCGTGAACCCGACGGTTTCCGGAGCCTCAGCCGCGTTCGGGCCGTGGGTTCGTTCTGATGAGCCTTCACTCTCACTGAACTCACGGCGGACGTGCCGGTAAGAAGCGTGTCACCAGCCGCAAACGGCGATGATCACATCTGCTCGACGTAGCCGGCGGCGATGTCCTCGGGCGGGTTGGTGTAGCGGTGGATGTAGCGCTGGGATTGGTGACCGAGGCGGCGTTCGAGTTCGTAGGCGTCGCTGCCGGTGGCCGCGGCGAGCGCGAAGGCGAACGAGTGTCGCAGGTCATGGGGCCGCAGCGGGCTGATGTGGCGGGCCGGGTCGCCGTATTCGGCGTCGTGCCAGCGGCCAATCTGCTCGCAGATCAGGTTGATCGAACGTGGGGAGAGTCGGCCGTCGGGGCGGCGGGAGCCGATCGAGGCGGCGGACAGGAACAGTGCGGCCGCGGCCGGCCCAGCGTCGGCCGGGCGTTCGTGTTCGAGGTAATCGGCCAGGGCCGTGCGGCCGTCGGCGCCGAGGAACACGGTGCGGCGGGTGCCGCCCTTGCCGCGGACGCCACTGATCTTCGCCTTCTTCGCCGTGCGCAGCGCCGCCGGGTTGTTCGGGGTGACCTGGTCCAGGTCGAGGTTGACCAGCTCTTCGCGGCGCAAGCCGGTGCCGAGCAGGACGTGCACGATCGCCCGGTCGCGCAGCGGCCGGGCGTGGCCGTGCAGCTCGCCGGCGGCGCCGCGGCGGCGGCCCTTGTGCTGGTGGAAGCGCGGGAGCCGGTCGAGCACGTTCTTCAGGGTGCGGATCTGCCCGGGAGGCAAGGCGCGCGGTTCGAGTGGCGGCAGCGGCAGGTCGCCGACCTTGGCGCACGGGTTGCCGTGCGGCAGGGCGGCCGGGTCGTGGGTGCACACCCAGGTGGTGAACCCGGACAGCGAGGCGAGGTGGGTGTTGACCGTCGCTGGCGCCAGGCCGAGCCCTCCTGTGTCCCGGCCGGTCGTGAGGTGGGTGCGCCAGGCAACGACTTCGCGTTGGACGACGGCGGAGAGCCGGTCGTGGCCGTGCGCGGCGTGGAAGTGGTCGCGGAACCGGGCCAGGTGCAGGGCGATCTTGTCGGTGACCTCAGCGGAGCGGACCCCGCGGACGGCGGCGTCGAGGTAGCGGCCGGCCCATGCCTCGATCGCGTCAGGGGCGGTGAGACCATCGACCGGGAGTGGCGCAACCTTTCGTGAAGGCAATCTGCGCCGATCCGGCCGGGAGCTGATGTCGATCACCTGCGCGGTCATGCCGCCAGCGTAGCGATTGCCTTCACAGAAGGGACCTTTCCTGAAGGGAACTCGATATCCCGGCTGTGCCGTTGGAGCTGGTGGCGAGGGTGCTGAGGCGCACCCGGGTCTGGTCGGCCTCGGGCAAGCCGAGATCGGTCCAGAGGACCAGGGCGTGCTGGTAGTGCTCGCGTGCGAGGTCGAGGTTGCCGAGAGCGTGGTGGGCGTGGCCGAGGCCGGTGAGAGCGCGAGCTTGCTGGTCGCGGCTGGCGATGGTGTGGGCGTCGGTGTGGTGGGTAAGGGCGTCGGCGGTGCGGCCGGCAGGGTGCGGCCGACAGGGTGCGGCCGACAGGGTGCGGCCGACAGGGTGCGGCCGACAGGGTGCGGCCGACAGCGTGGGCGGCCTCGCCGAGGCCATTGAGTGCCCACGGTTCGTACCCTCGGAAGCCGGTCTCACGGAAGCCAGTCAGGGCCCGTTGGTGGTAT
>NZ_JBFBGU010000047.1:0-24155 GCF_040684855.1 Actinoplanes sp. NPDC089786 | reverse complement strand
AACTCGGACACGTCCCACCTGCCGAATACGAGGCCATCCACGCGATGACCCAGCCGGTCACCGCACCCCTGAAACCAACTAATTAACTCTCCATCAAACCCGGGGCTTGACAAGGAGTACATCTCGGGTGGCGCTGTCGGTCGTTCACTCGCGAGCCGGCCTTACGTAGGCAGGCAGGCCTGCGGGTTAGCCGTCGGTCTCTACGACGTCCGCGCCGTTGGCAGCACGCTGTACCGCTTCGCAGCCGTCCTTGGCTGCGGTCTTGCTCTCGTATGCCTCGCTGGTCGCGACCACCTGCCCGTTCGAGGCTTTGAGACGGAAGCGGAACTTGCCTGCCCTGTCGGGATACACCTCGAACTTGCCAGCCATCGCTGTCCTCACCTTCGCTCGTGCGACCGCGTCGTGATCACGACGCGGGACATCGCGCGCAGATATTTACCTGGCCGAGGGCGAACGAAACCACGAGGCTCCAGCGACAGACGCTGCACCCGTCGGCATACGGGTCCGCACTGTGCCGGGAACCCCCATGTGCAGAGATCTTGTTCAGTTCGTAGAGCGCCTGTCGGTGTTCTGGTCCTTCGCCCAGGTCGGCCATCGTCGTAACCGGTTACCTGCCGCTTGAGCCTTTTGCAGGTAGGGCGCGAAGTCCGCGTCGTCGAACTTCTTGACGTCCAGCTCAAGTCTGACCCAGTCCACCATGGAAAGGACCTTACCGGCGTAGCGGGTCAGGTGCCGTGTGCGCATTCGGTGGTCGCCGGGCTCGCCCTGGTGGCACGCCAGCACCGCTTGCGCTGGCGGCGGCACTTTGGCGTACTGCGCCTCGTCGGCGAACGATCGGATCGCGGATCAGTGCGACTCAGAGAAGGACCCGGCCACCCCAGCAGCCCCCTCCGAGGTCGCTCAGGGCACGCCAGGGATATCAATACCCGAGAGGACCTGAGTCGATATCCGCGACAGCACCGCGGACCGTCTCGCAAGGCCACATCTTATCGCACGACTCACACGTGTCTTCGCCCGTACGTGCTCGGTGTGCCGTCAGCATGTCATGAACCACGGACCACCAAACTCGCTTGTCTGAACTATTTAGTCGATCATCGCGCAGCGTTGCTGCCTGTGCCAAAGCGCGCCGATAGCGAGTTCCGTCTATCAGGGGTAGTTCCATGACAACCATTATCGAGGCAGGCGGTCAGCTGGCAGGCTCGCCGCGCCGCCACTCCCCAGCAGTGCCTGAGCCCTGTCTGTCAGGGTGAGTTGAGGCCAGCGGCTCGTAGCAAGTCCGTCTGACGGGGCGAGTTCAGGAACGAGAAGCGTTGAATACTGCTGTTGAGGTCGTGGCGGCCCAGGATGGGGTCATGAGTCGCAAGAAGGGCCCTCGTTCGGGCGGGCCGCGTGCCCGCCGGTCGTTCACGCCGGGTCAGAAACTTGAGCTGCTGGACCGATATGAGCAGGCCGTCGCTGCTGGTGAGGGCGGGGCGTTCCTGCGTCGTGAGGGCTTGTATTCGTCGTTGATGTCGGAGTGGCGCCGTAACCGCGATGCCGGGTTGTTGCAAGGGAAACCGGCCGGCCAGACGGTTGGGCGGCCCACGGCGGAACAGGCGGAGATTGCCCGGTTGCGCCGCGAGTTGCAGCGGGCACAGTCCCAGCTGGCGCGCACGGAAACGGCGTTGCAGATCATGGGAAAAGCGCACGAGCTCTTGGAGGAGATCTCCAAGAGCGAGCCGGACGGTCCGGACGTGTTCGGGCTCGGCAAACGCTGATGGACGCCTACCGGCAGCTGACCGGAGCGGGGACCGCGACCCGTGACGCGGCTCGGGTGACCGGGATCGCCCGGGCCACCGCCGATCGCGGCCGGCGTCGGCCGAGCCCGTCCCGGCCGTCCCGGCGCCCGCCGGCGAACACCCTCACGACAGCCGAACGCGAGCAGGTCCTGGCCGTGCTGGATAGTCCGCAGTTTCGTCGACGCCGCCCTGCCCAGATTTATGCGGCCTTGTTGGATCAGGGCGTGTATGTGGGTTCGATCGCGACGATGTATCGGATCCTGCGCGAGGACCGGCAAATCCAGGAACGACGGCGGCTGGCCCGGCATCCGACCCGCAAACGGCCGGAACTGGTTGCTGATGGGCCGGGGCAGGTCTACTCCTGGGACATCACGAAACTCGCCGGCCCGGTGAAAGGGTCTTACGACCTTGTGCGCAATAGTTGATGGTGTGTGACCTGGGCGTTTACCAGGTGAGGCCGGCGGATTTGTCGGAGACGAGGCCGGCGATGGCATTGATGGTCTCGGGGAGCAACTCGCGGCGGCCGGTGAAGCGTTGCAGGACGCGCCACCATTTCAGCTCTGCGATGGTGTGTTCGACCGCGATCCGTTGTGAGGACTGGTGTTTACGGTCGTGTTCCCACGCGGTCTGTCGCTCGGGCGGGGCATCGGGTCGTAGCTTCAACGGCGGCGCGGAAACCTGGTCGCGGTGGTCTCGGGCCAGTCCTTGGTAGCCGGCATCGACCAGGACTTTCACGTCGGGGTAGGCGCCGAGCAGCGCGTCGACGCCTTCGACCCGGGCGGCGGTGACGTCGTGCATGCGCCCGGGACGGGTCGCACCGCACCACAGGGTCGCCCCGTGGTGGTCAGCGGCGACGGTGGTCTTGATGGTGTTCTGTTTCAGCTTGCCGGACACGAACGCCTTGCGGCCCGGGCGTCCTTGCCGAGGGCGCCGTACCCGGATCTCGGTGGCGTCGATGCGCAGAGTGACACCTTCCGCGGCGGCGTAAGCGAACACGTCGGCCAACGTGTGTAGCCGCACCACGGCACCGGTGGCGCAACCACGGCGGGCGAGCAGCGGGCGGACCTGGGTGACGGCACGGGTAACGGTGGACCGGTCGACCTGGTACGCGACCGCGAGAGCGGCGTGTGGGATGGCCAGGCGTAGGTGGACCAGGGTGATCACGACCCGATCGGCGAAGGTCAAGTGTGGTCGGCGGCCGGCTCCTGCCGTGCGGACGCGCTCGCGGGTGCGGCGGGCGTGCAGCCGGTCCTCTCGGGCCGCGGCCCATGCGGGTTGCAGTTCCGTCAGGAGCAGGCCCAGGTGGTTGCGGCTGAGGCCGGTGAAGGCACAATGGGCGAAGGCCGCGCGGATGGTTTTGATCGACACAATCAAGACATCTGCGCGGCCGTCTATGTCCCGGTCAACCCGCCACGCCGATCGCTCTACTGTGCACAAGGTCGTTACTTCGACGCCTACGTGATGATCGACATCTACTCCCGCTACATCGTCGGCGTCCGCGTGCATGCCCGCGAATCCGGGCCCCTGGCCGAGAACATGATGCGCGACGTGTTCGATGTTCACGGTGTTCCGCACGTCGTGCACGCGGACCGGGGCACCTCGATGACGTCGAAGCCGGTGGCGGACCTTCTCGAGGACCTGACCGTCGTCCGATCGCATTCACGGCCGAGGGTGTCGAATGACAATCCGTACAGCGAGGCCTGCTCTGTTGACTGCACTAAACCGTTGATCAACTCGACGGATCGCGGTCCGATCAAGACGATCTCTGCATGTCGCTGGATCATGGAGTCCTGCCTGTTCATCGGGACTTGATGGAGGGAAGAGGTCGGCTGCCCCAGGCGGGTGCCGTCGTGCCGGGCGGATCCGAGGTCTCGCCGTGGCTGGTGCTGGACTCGGCCGAGCGGGAGATCGAGCCGGTCAGCCGATATCTGCGCGACCGGATGCTCGGCGACGTCAGCCCGCTGACCTGCCGCAGCTACGCGTACGACCTGCTGCGCTGGTTCCGGGTGCTGTGGGCCGTCGACGTGGGATGGGAGCAGGCCACCGAGGCGGAGACCGCCGCGCTGGTCGGCTGGCTGCGTGCGGCCCGCAACCCGCAGCGGCGCCGGGCGGCCGGCTACCCGGCCGGATCGGTGAACCCGACCACCGGCAAGCCGGTGCTGGGCCCCGGCTACGCGCCGGCGACGATCTCCCACAACCTGTCGGTGGTCCACGGCTTCTACGCCTTCCACCTGCACTACGGCCGCAGCCCGGTAGTGAATCCGATCCCGGAGAACCCGGGCCGGCGCCAAGCTTTGGCGCACCGCTCGCCGCTGGAGAACCGCCGGCCACACCGGCGGGCCAGACTCCGCCCGAAGGTGCCGGTCCGGCAGCCCCGGGCCATCCCTGACCAGCAGTGGGATGAGCTGTTCGCCCGGCTCGGCTGCGTCCGCGACCGGGCGCTGTTCTCCTGCTACGTGGCGTCCGGTGCCCGGGCCAGCGAGTTGCTCGGCGTCCGGTTGCCCGACATCGACTGGCAGAAGGGCCAGCTCTGGGTGGTGTCCAAGGGCACCCGAGCCCGCCAGCCCGTCCCGGTGTCCCCGGAGGCGCTGGCCTACCTGGCCGCCTACTTCGACGAGGCCGGCCTGCCCGGGAGCGGCCCAGTCTGGCGCACCCGCCGCGGCAAGGCCCGGCCGCTGACCTACTGGGCGGCCCGGCGGATCATCCAGCGGGCGACGGAGGGCCTGGATATGAACTGGACCTTGCACGACATGCGGCACACGGCCGCGACCAGGCTGGCCCGTGATCCCGCGATGACGCTGGCGGAGGTGCAGACGATTCTTCGGCATGCGCATGTCACCACCACCGCCCTCTACACGGTGGTTGGGCTGGACGACCTGGTCGACAAGCTCGCCGAGCACTACAGCCGGCCGCAGCAGCCGACTGCGTGGACGCAGACCTACGACGCGTCCGACCTCGAGGCGGTGTTCGGTGCCCGGTAGTGAGGTCGGCTACGACGTCCGGGTCAAGAGCCCGACGACCAGCCGGGTGCGGCGCAACCCGGCCGGCATCGTCAGCCCCGGCCAGTTCAAGCCGACGGCCATCCAGCCGGCCGTCCCGTTGCCGCCGGCGAACCCGCCCCGGCCGGCTGGGGATTTGAGCACTGCGTCCATTGACGAGGTCGCGGCGGTGACGATCGAGCGGCTCGACTACCCGAGCAAGCCGAACCAAGTCGGCGTCGGCATGCGCAAGCTGCTGCGCCACCTCGCGACGTTCGACGGCTCGAGCTGGCAGCAGCGCTGGGAAGCGTCCGGCCTCGACGAGGCCGGTCAGACCGCGGCCGACCGGCTCGCCACCTCGCTGGCCACCCGCAGGCAGGTCAACGCCGCCGTCGGGCACACCTTCGCGCTGAGGCTGATCCAGCCCAGCCTGCGCGGGTTCCGGGCGAACAAGTTCGCCAACTACCCGGCATGGTTCCGTCGGGTCGCGGCTGACCCGCTGCTGGACGCCTACTTCGCCAAGGTCGACACGATGGCGGTCAGCAGGAACTCGCAGTTCAGGATGCGGTTCGACGTCTGCTGCGCGCTGACCGTGTTCGGCATCGACCTGGCCGACCTGACTCCCGAGGCGCTGTTGCACTTCGGAGTCGAGAGCCGCGCCCAGGGTCTCGTGCTCGGCGAGAACGATCGGGGCCACGGCACCTTCGCCGGCGGTCTGGCCTGGGCGGCCCTCTACGAGATGGGGCACTTCCCGGCCTCGGCACCGCGGACCCTGCGGGCCGCCGTGACCCAAGGCCAGCGCCCTATCGAGGACGTCGTCGACGACTACCAGCTGCGCAACCGCGAGGTCCGCGACCTGCTCGTGGAATACCTGCACCGCCGCGCGAGCACCGTCGACTACTCGACCCTGCGGCACCTGACGGCGAACCTGGTCCGGGTGTTCTGGAAGACGGTTGAGCAGGTCAACCCCGACCAGGCCGACCTGCACCTGTCCGAGGAGACCTTCGGAAAGTGGAAGGCGGCGATCGCGACCACCCGGCACGGCAAGCCCCGCCAGCAGCTCGAAGGACCGCTGCTCGCCGCCCGCTCCTTCTATCTGGATCTGCAGAGCTGGGCCCACGCCGAACCGGAGCGCTGGGCGCGATGGGTGGCGCCCTGCCCGATCCGCGACGAGGATCTGCGCTGGTTCCACGTCCGCCGCCGGCGGCTGCAGGAACGCATGGCCGACCGCATCCGCGAACGCCAGCCTCTGCTGCCGGGCCTGTCGCAGCACGTCAGCGACCACTGGCACCGGATGCGGACCCTGCTCGACGCCACCCGGGCCGTCGAGCTCGGCGCCCGTTTCACCCTCGACGGCGTCACCTGGCAGCGCGCCTCCACCCAGACCGACCGGGACAACGACCTGCAAGCGCACCGGCCGGTCCGGGTCATCAACTGCGACACCGGGGAACTGATCCGGCTCTCCCACGCGGAGAACCAAGCGTTCTGGCAGTGGGCCGTCGTCGAGACCCTGCGCCTGGCCGGTCTGCGCGCCGAAGAGCTGTCCGAGCTGACTCACCTGAGCGTCCGCAACTACCAGCGGCCCAGCAGCGAGGTGGTCGCCCTGCTCGTGGTCACGCCGTCGAAGAGTGACCGGGAACGCGTCATCCCCATGTCGGCCGAGCTGTTCCACGTGATCGCCCAGATCATCCGCAGGCACCGCGCCGAGAGCGGCACTGTCCCGGTCTGCACCCGCTACGACCTGCACGAAAAGATCTGGAGCGAGCCGATGCCGTTCCTGTTCCAGACCATCCACAGCGGCGCCCGCCGCGGCATGTCCAGCTCCACGATCTGGCGCATGATCCACCGGGCCACGCTGCAGCTGGCCGAGACGAACCCGGACTACGCCGGCATCAAGTTCGCCCCGCACGACTTCCGCCGGCTGTTCGCCACCGAGCTGGTCAACAACGGGCTGCCGATCCACATCGGCGCTGCCCTGCTGGGCCACCTCAACATCCAGACCACGCGCGGCTACGTCGCGGTCTTCGACGAGAACGTCATCACCCACTACCAGCAGTTCCTCGACCGGCGTCGGGCCGGACGCCCGGACGGCGAGTACCGCGAACCGACCACCGACGAATGGGCCGGCTTCCAGGAACACTTCGACAAACGCCGGGTCGAGCTCGGATCCTGCGGCCGTCCCTACGGCACGCCCTGCGTTCACGAACACGTCCCGTTGACCGAAACAGTAAAGCGTCTTTGGCGAAGTGCAGATGTCAACGCAGCGTGACCTTTCGGCCGGTCGCCGTCCTGGTCTCGTCGCACTTGTCACTGCCTGTCGTGGCCTAGATCTGCTGTGATCTCGGGTCATCGACCACGGTGACTTGCGGAGGCATGGATGGCAGAGCACGGCGCGAAGGTTCGGGACGTGGCTAGGCTCGACGTGGCCAGGGTCGGCAAGGTCGAGGAGACCGGTGATCGGCTGATGCCGTTCCGGCTTCTTGACGGCCAGGGCGTGGAGGTGACTGCGGTCACCGAGTTTCTGCACCACATGCTTGCTGACGACGCCAGTCCGGCGTCGCTGCGGTCCTACGCCTACGAACTGCTGTGCTGGCACCGGTTCTTGCACGCGGTGGAGGTTCCATGGCATCTGGCTGGACGCGTGGAGGCCCGTGATTTCGCGTTGTGGCTCAAAATCGCCAAGAAGCCGTCGCGGCAGCGTCGCCCTGACGCGCCGGCACCAGGGTCGGTGAACCCGGTCACCGGCAAAGCGACGCCAGCGAGCAACTACGCGGCCCGGACCAGGCGGCACGCCCGGGCGGTGATCCGGTCCTTCTACGAGTACCACCGGGAAATGCACGGCCGGCCGCTGGTCAACCCCTTCCCCACGATCAAGGGCGACGGCGAGGAGCGGCTCAATGCCCATCACAATCCGATGCAGCCGTTCCGATCGCCGTCTCGGCGTGCGGCGTATCAGCCGAAGGAGCCCAAGCCGGCTCCGCGGAGCATCCCGGATCAGGCGTTCAACGACCTGTTCGCGGCGCTGGACTGCAACCGGGACCGGGCGCTGATCGCGTTCTACATCTCCACCGGTGCCCGCGCCTCGGAACTGCTCGGCGTCTGCCAAGGCCTGGTCGCCCCGGAGGATCAGGTAATCGGCGTAGTCCGTAAGGGGAACCGGGCACTGCAACGGTTGCCGGCCTCGACGGACGCGTTCGTGTGGCTGCGGCTCTACCAGCAGGAGCTGCGGGACATGGTCCCGCAAGGGCCAGAGGAGCCATTGTGGTGGACACTGCGGCGGCCGTTCCGTCCGCTGGCCTACGACGCGACCCGGATGGTCTTCAACAAGGCCAACGCCGCGCTCGGCGCGAACTGGACACTGCACGACCTGCGGCATTTTCTCCCCGCTTAGTTCCCGTGTTGCGATTGCCTGCCGTAGGGCGAGTGACCTGGGGTTTGGCGGTTGCGTTGAGGCGTGTGGTGTTTCTACTGTCGACGCCCGTGATCTTGACTTTCTTTTCTGCTCGGGGTTGGCAGTCGTGGGATGTGGAGCATCGGCCGTTGATCCCGGAGGGCATGCCGGTGCTCGTCGACGACGATCTGCGGTTCGAGGACGGCCCTGGTGCCTCGCGTCCGACGGTGGCGTTGAACAAATGGTTGCGGGGGTTGCCGGCCAGTGGTGCCCCGGCGGCGAGTTCCTGGGAGACGTACGCGCGAGTGGTGAAGGACTGGGCGGAGTTCCTGGCCGTGCACGGTGTGGGGCTGTTCGAGTCGCGGGAGCGGCTGAAGGCGGGGTTGAGCCGGTACGCCGAGCATCGGGCGGCGGGGCCGGTGAAGGCCCGGTTCGCGGCGACGACGTGGGGCCAGCACATGAGCATCCTGTCGTTGTTCTACCGGTGGGCGATGGCCGAGGGGTACGCGTCGGCGGAGCCGTTCACCTACCGCACGGCGCGGGCGTTGTTCGCCGGGACCGGGCGGGAGGGTGCGGGTGAACCTGGCGATCCGCCGCACCCCGAAGCCGCACGTGACGATCAAGTATCTCGAGGCCGACTTCGTCGAGTTGTTCCGCAACGGCCTGCGCGGGCTGGCTCCGGACGGGTCGGCGGACTCCGGGTTCGCCGGCCGGGAGATGGCCCGCAACGCCGCGATTGGTGATCTCGCGTTGTCCACCGGGCTGCGGCTGCAGGAGTTCACGTTCCTGCTGCCGTGGGAGATCCCGGCGTTGCCGCCGTCGCCGACCACGGTGCCGATTCCGTTCGTGGTGCCGGCGGGGATCACGAAGGGCCGCAAGCTGCGCACCACGTGGATCTCTTATGCGGCGTTGGCCGGACTGCACGACTACCTGCAGTTGGATCGAGCGGCCACGGCCGCCGGTTGCTCGTGGCGTCCGCCGAGCCGGTGGGGTGAGCCGCTGGCGGTCACCGACCCTGATGTCCGCGGCGGCCGGATCAACGGGGTCCGCCGGTCCTGGGATTCGCTGACACCGGCGGAGCGACGGCGGCTGATCGCCCCGGACGGCGGGTCGTGTCTGCTGGCGGTGAAGAATGGCGGCGGCCCGTTCACCGCGTGGGGCACGCTGTTCGAGCGAACTTCCGACCGGATCCGGGCCCGGTTCGAGCCGCGGTTTCCGCAGGTGAATCCCCATCGGCTGCGCCACACGTTCTCGATGAGGACGCTGGAATACCTGGTGACCGGACACTACCGGCAGGCGGCCCGGCTGGTCGTGGACACTGACGCGGACGCCGCGCTGGCGTTCTACCTGTCCAAGGCCGATCCGCTGCTGATCCTGCGCGACTTACTCGGTCACTGCACGGTGCTCACAACAGAGAAGTACCTTCGCCGGCTGGACACCACGCGCATCTACCGGCAGGCATACGAGGGCGCCGGAGCCGCGGCCGGCCTGACCGACGACGCGGACGCCGAGCGGGAAGCCACCGCCGAGTTCTCCCGGGACGCTCACGGCGGGGAGGCCTGATGCCGACGACGCTCGTGGAGGAACCCTTCGGCATCAGCTGTGTGTTCAGCGACGGCCGCCGCTCGCAGCACCACCTGGACGACTTGCCCAACCTGCGGCTCGCACGGGACCTGGCCACCGGGCTGGTGAATTTGATCCATCCGCACGGAACCGCGGATTCGCCGGGCACTCTCGCGATCTATGTCCGGGCGCTTCGGGGCATGGTGCAGGGCCTCGCTGATGCGGGTTTCGCCGGCGGCGCCGGTGATCTACGCCGAGGGCAGCTGGCCGAGTTCTGGATGGGCTGCTCCGTCACGCGGGAAGCGGTGACCCGCAGCCTGTTGGAGGGCTTCGCCGAGGGCGGCGGTGTCTTACGCGACGGCGTGCTCGAGCTGGCCGCGGGCCGGCACTTTAACGTCCAGCGCTATCGGCGGCCGCTGCCGCCTTATCCGGAAGCCGAGTGGGCACGTCTGACGGAGGTCTGCCGCGCCCAGGTTGACGACTCCTACGCAGCTCACCGCCAAGTACTCGTCGATGCCGCCCAGGCCGCCCATCCGGGCACCGGCGGCTGGGAACCGGCGAACCTGCGCTGGCTGCTGGCCCGTATCGGACCGGTCAGCATCCACGAGTTCGGCGCCCATCTGGGGATATCGTCGACGGTCGTGCACCGCCGCGGCGGTTTCCACGACGCGGTCCGAGCCGCGTTCCCGCATCTGGACGTGCTGATCGCCTACCGGCTGTTGTTCGGGATCTACTCCGGCATCGTCCCCGACGGCGTCGCGGACCTTGGTGTCGACGACATCGATTGGGCCGGGGACTCGACGATCCTGCTGTCCTACGTCAAGCGCCGCACGACGGCCGAGAGCCTGACCCTGCCGCGCCCGGCAGTGCGCCTGCTGGAGCAGTGGCTGGCGCACTCCGCGCTCATGCGCGGGTTCGTGCCCCCGGACGAACGCGGCAAGCTGTGGTTGGGGCTCAGCCAGCCGGGAAGGGCGCGAGTCCAATCGATCAGCCGAAACGTTATCCACGCCTGGGTGAGACGTCACGGCATGCTCGTCGGTCATGACGGCCAGCCGATGAAGCTGCATCGATCCCGAATCCGGACCACTCACTATGCGATGCGGGACAAGAGCAGCTGGACCGGCAGCGGGCGGGCCACGATCGACCCGAACCACACCCCGGCTGTCGAGGGCGATCACTACCTGACGGCCACGACTCCGGCCCAACAGCACGCGGTGGACAGCATCGTCGAGGACGCCCAGCACGACATGCTGCGCCGCGCCCACCCGCCCACGGTGATCACCGAGGAAGACGCGGCGACATTAGCCACCGGTTACCCGCAGCTGCTGGCCGCCATGGATCTGGACACCGACGCGATCGCGGAGCTGGTCAGCGGGGCCAGGGACGTGTTCACCGCGGCCTGTGGTGATCAGCTGTCCGGGCTGCACGGCCCGAAGGGAAAGCCGTGTCCGGCCCGGCCGTGGGTCTGCCTGCTCTGCCCGCTGGCCGTGTTCGCGCCACGCCACCTGCCGAATCTGCTCAGATTGAAGGCCTTCTTCTCCCGGCAGTGGCAGCAGATGCCCGCCGCCCAGTTCATGGCCGTGTTCGGCCCCTACGCCGCGCGCATCGAGCAGATCCTGGACCGCTTCGAGGTGGCTGAGGTCGCCGCCGCGGCCGCGACGATCCTGGACAGCGACGACGAGATCCCGCTGCGGCCCGAGGAGCGGACAGCATGACCGTTGCCGCCGGCTTGCTCGAACGACAGGGGCCATCGCCGTTCCATGGCCTGGACATCTGCCGACAGGCAGGATTCCAGCTACCGACCGGCGTCTACCGCCCGATCTTCGACCACGATCTATGGGACTTCACCCACGTGGTCGGCCTCCCGGTCGACATGCCATTGGCAGACCGGCGCTTCGACTTCGCCTCGATCATCGACTTGCGGTGGCGGCTGGTCACCAAGGAACTGATGCTGGCCATGCTCGCCCCTCGGCATCCGGCAGTCGCGCTACTGCCACGGGCCTACCGCACACCCCTGCACCTGCGCAGTTGCGCTCGCCGGCTGGACGAGATCGTGCGGTTCTTCGGCTGGCTCAGGCAGCGCGGCATCACCGGCCTGACCGAGGTCGACACCCACGTTTGCGAGTCCTACCTGGCGTTTCGGCGCTACATCATCGACGAGTCCGGCACCGTCGTCGGCGAGCACAGCCCCGGGACCAGACGCGTCGCCGCGCAGGTCGTCGTCGACCTGGTCGACTACCGCGACCTGTTCACCGCGGACCGCGTCCGGGCCGACCTGCGGCCATGGAACGGCGCGTCAGCCTCGGCAGTGGCCGAGATGCCGTCAGGAAGAACCGAGAACAAGACCCATCCGGTCGCCGACGAGGTCCTGCAACCTATGCTCGCCGCCGCACTGCACCTGGTCACTGTCCTCGGCCCGCACGCGATCACGCTGCACAACGAACTGCGGCACGCAGACCGAACCTTCGCCGCCCGCGTGGCTGGCCTGCGCCACAGCGCGCCAACCGCCATCGACGACATCGCCGAGGTCCTCGCGGACTACACGGCTGCGGGCAGGCCCCTACCCATGATCGAGGACCACGAGATCGACCAGCGGATCGCCACAGGGTGGTCGCCGGACGACCCGCTGCTGCCGGTATCCACCGGCGTCCTGGCCCGGCAGGCCGGTTACACCCAGCTCTGGGCGCGGTGGCTTCCGTCGTTGCGCGGCCCGCTGCGCGACGCGGTCGCCCTCGTCGGTGTCGAGAAGACCTTCGGCCGCCAGGCGGCGCGGATCCCCACCTTCGACGGCACTGGCATGCTGGCCTGGACGCTGCCGCTGCACCGGTCGCAAGCCGAGGCCCTGACCGGGGTCGTCCGGACCGCCGCGATCATCGTCCTGGCGGCGGTCTCGGGCATGCGGGCCAGCGAGCTCATGGAGCTACGCATTGGCTGCCGCCGCCCGGTCGAGGAACCCATCGCTGATCTGCGCCGCTTCCGGATCGCCAGCAAGGTCGTCAAAGGACAGCCGTTGGGCGGCACGGACGATGAATGGATCGTTGTCGAACCCGTCTATGACGCGGTTGGGCTCGCCGAACAACTGCACCGCAGCCCGCACGAGGAAGCCTTGTTGTTCGGCCGTTTCGAGTTCGCCGTCCGCTACACCTGGTTCAAGAACTGGGTCAACTCCCCGGCCGGGCGACGACTCGGCCTCACCGCGATCCCGGACGGCCCGGTAAACCTCAGAATGCTGCGCAGAACCCTCGCTCTGGAACTGGCTTACCGACCCGGCGGCGTCCTCGCCTCCAAGATCCACCTCAAGCATGTCGCCGTCGCCACCACGGAGGGCTACGCCTCACGCCCCGGCGGCGCGCAAGCCGAACTGCTGTCCGAGGTCAACAAGCACGAGGCCGACCGCAACCTTGAGCTGGTCCTGGCCGAATTCCGCAACTACCAGCAGGGCATCCTGCCCGCCGGCCCGGGCGCCCGCAGCCTCACAGCGTTCTTCGCCAGTATCGACACCGAGATCAGCGCGGCGTCCGAGACCGCGCCGATGGTCCAGCGCAACGATCGCGACATCCTCAACCTGTTGACCAAACGCGCCAAGGTCCTGCACCTGGGCCCCGCGAACTACTGCTGGTTCACCGACCCGTCCCGCGCGCTCTGCCTCAAAATCGCCGGCACCCCGACCGCCGGCCGCCCACTGGTCGGAATGTGTGACTCGGCCCGCTGCCCGCAAGCCACTCACCACCCCACCCACCGGCCGGTCTGGGCTGAGCACGCCGAGCGGACCAAGACCTTCATCGGCCAGCTCGGCAAGACCCGCACCGCCGAACACGTCCGTCTGCGCACCGACTACGACCGAGCCCTGCGCGTCGTCGCCGAGATCGACGCCGCGACCACCCCTCGACCTGACCAGGACGCCCCATGAGGATCAGCGCGGAACAACGAGCCGAGAACCAAAACCGCGTCCGAGCAGCGATGGACCGGCTCCTGCGCGGCGAAATCCCACCCGGCGGCAACTGCGACATCAAGACCCTGGCCCGCGAAGGCGGCGTCGACCGCACCGCCTTCTACGGCAACCGGCCCTACGCCCAACTGCGCCAAGAGTTCGAAACTCGGCTCCAAGCCCAGCGCGCGGCCGGTGAGATCTCCGACCCCCGCCTCGCGCAGATCACCCGGCTCAAGAACGAGAACGACGCCCTCAAACGACGCCTGGCGGAACGCGATCGGACCATCACCTTGCTCACCGACTTCAAAGCCGGAGCCCTATCCCGACTCGCTGCCCAGCACGATGAAATCACCCGCCTACGCGCCGCACCTACCGGCGCGAGCAACGTCCGGCGATTCCCCGCCCGCACCTCCACAGCCGGGCCATGCCACTAGAACTTCTAGCTCGCCGCGACCAGGAACCGGTTGGCGCGGTGGTAGCCGACGGAAACAATGCCCGTTATGGATCTTCACCTCCGGCCGATTCGGCGACAGGACATCTCGGCACTTACTGGCCTGCTGAGCCAACTCGGCTATCCGACCACCGAGACAGAGCTGGACGAACGACTCGACTACTGGCTGGACGACCCCTCGAGCTGGCTGGTCGGCGCCGAAGACGATGGCGACCTGATCGGCGTCGCGGCGCTGCACGTCCTCCCGTTGCTGGAGAAGACGGGAAAACTGGCCCGGCTGCTCGCACTTGTCGTCGACGAGCGGTATCGCGGCCGAGGTGTGGGCCGCACGTTGGTGACAGCCGTCGAAGACCGGGCTCGCTCGGCCGGCTGCCTCGCGCTGGAGCTCAACAGCAGCCGTCACCGGACCAAGACCCACGAGTTCTATCAACAGCTCGGATACGAGGACGCATGCGCCCGCAAAGCCCGATTCTTCAAAAACCTCACCGCCTCATAGGCCCTGACAGCCCAGTACGCCGCGCCTCGCCACGAAAGCTCACGCTCGCGACCAAGATCACTCGCCTGCTCACCGAAACCCATGGCCTCACCTCCAAGCCCACAAGGGGAGCCGTGACATCGATCACCCAACAGGCACCGAAACGCTACACACGCTGCAATCCCAGTGGCGGACATGCCGCCGGGAAGCGGAGCTCGAGAATCGCAACACCGACTTGACTGCACACAGCGACTGCGGACAGAAGCCACACGTTCACCTCCGCGGTTCTCGACGCCGCGGACGGAAACCTGCTGATCGCCCGGGACGCGGGCGGCTGGGCATCGGCCGCGATGGTCGATGAGGTCTACGGGCATGTCGACGTCCACGACCCAACCTTCGACGCCGCGCTGCGCGCGGTCTGGGGTGAGGTGTGATGCGGCGGCAGGAGTACCTGCGGCCGCTGTTCGCCGAGCGTCCGGACCGGGTCGGCCGCGACCGGCTGGAGATCCTGACCGCGCTGATCAGTGGGCCGTCCTTCGACCCGACCTTCCGGCCCGACATCGTTACGATCCCGCGCGGCCACGCGATCTACCGATGGGACTGCGTCGTCGACCCGTGCGAACGCAGCCGCACGGGCGGATCGGACCTGTGTTCCGAGCATCAGCGGCAATGGGCCCATGACAGCGAGCACGGCGTGGGCAAGGCAGCCTTCGTCGCCGGCGCCCAAGGGCTGGACCGACGCGTCGGGGCAGAAGAGATCATCTGCCGGATCTGCCCCGAACGGCCTGCGGCACACAACGACCTGCGTCTGTGTCAGCGGCACTCGAGCCGATGGTCCGTGCTCAAAAACGAGACGGACGACAGCGACTCCTTCGACGCGTGGGTGAGCAGCGAACAAGCGTGTCCCGGCTACGGACCCTGCGGCGCGGTCGTCTGCCCGAATCTCGCCGATTCCCCGCTGGGATTGTGCTCGTGGCACAGCACCCGCTACCAGCGCGACGGCAGACCGGGCGGCGCCACAATGCCGTCCAGTTGGTGGCAGCGATACGAGAAGTTCGGCGAGACGGTGCCGATCGAGTACGGCGACCAGGTGGCATTCCGGCGCTGGTGCGCGAGCGTTGCGGCGCAACCGTGGCCGGGGCAGATCAACCTGCGCGGGTTGCGACCGCTGGTGCGGGCCGAGATCCAGTGGGGACTCTTCGTCCACACCCGCCGGGCGCGGCCCACCCGCTGGGATCTGGGCTGGATCCGGTCGTTGGTAACCACCTGCCGCACGCTGGAGGTGAACTCGCTCGTCGACTTCGAGTTCGGAGCCGGCGGGTCCGCCGCGCTCACCGGGGCGATCGCCAAGGAGATCCTGCACGAGCTGCGGTTGGTCTACTTCACCCCTGAACAGGCCAAAGACGCCGGTTTCCTGGAGACCGAGCACTTCGGGGTGCTGTTCGCGCACCGGATGAGCCACATCGACCTGACCGGCATCCCGCAACGCTGGCTGCGAGATCTGACCTGGGATCACCTGGCGGACCTATTGCGCTCACCGCGCTGCCCGCGAACCGCCGGCCCGGTCGACGACCTGCGCCGAGGCGCCATCGAGTTGGGCACCTTCCTGGAAATCGAGGCTCCAAGCGGCGGCCACGATCCGGCGCTTCTGCGGGAAGAACACGCCCAGCGCTTCATCGCCGACCAGCGCCACCGCGAACGTGAAGGGCTGCCCTCGCTGGCCGTCAAACGACCGGACGGGACCGCGAGCACCGTCACTACCGTCACCCGATCGGTGGTGTTCAACGCCGTCCGCAAGCTGATGCGCGAGGCACTGGACTCCGGCGCCGCCGAGCGGCTGGGCCTGCAACGGGAGTTCATCATCGTGTTCCCGACGGCCGGTGCCACCACCGGCCGCACCGCGCGGCGACCGTTCCCCGACGAAGTCGCCCGGGCACTGGCCGACGAGGCGAACCTGGCCGCACTGGCCGCCACCTACGACATCAACGACAACGGCGTACGCGACATCTGGGAAACGACCGTCATCACCGGCCGCCGCATCGGCGAGGTTCTCAAGGTTCGTTGGGACTGCATCGGCCGTTACGGCGGCCTGCCGATGTTCTGGCACGACCAAACCAAGGTCGGCAACTACGACGCCGCGATCCGCATCCCCGTACGCCTCTACGACATCCTGGCCGAGCGGCAGCGCAAGACCCTGGACCGCTTCACCGCCCGCTACGGTTACCGGCCGACCGGTGCTCAACGCGCCGGGCTGGCCTTGTTTCCTACGATCTACCGCAGCCAAGACGGCACGGTGTCGCTGACGCACCAGTGGTTCTACACCCGGTTCCGGCCCTGGGTGGACGCGATGGACCTCGGCCACTACGTCCCCCATCAAGCCCGCCATACCCTGGCCACGAACCTGTTGCGCCACGGCGCCACCCTGACTCACATCCGCCGCTACCTCGGACAGGTCAGCGAGCGGATGGCCGAGCACTACGTCCACCTGACCAGCTCCGATCTGGAGAACGTGCTCCAGCACGTCTGGGTCTCCGGCCCCGGCACCGCCCAGCCCGGCGAACTGCTGGCCGGCGACGCCGTCCCGCTCACCCGCCAGCAAGCCCAGGCTCTCGCGATCGACCTGTCCCGCCGCAGCACGCCCGCCGAGGGCGGGTTCTGCACCTTCCAGCCGGTCGTCGACGGCGGTGCCTGCCCCTGGAATCTGGACTGCCACAACTGCGACAAGTTCGTGCTCTCCGGCACCGACCTGCTCTATTGGCGCCGCAAACGCGAGCAGTGGCGGCTGCTGGCCGAAGGCGCCCCCGACGACGCCACCGCGGATTACCTGCACCGCTACTTCGAACCCACCGCCCGCGCCATCGACGGCCTGGAGAAGGCCCTCGCCGGCCTCGGCCTGCTTGACGACGCCCTCGCCCTGGACCTGCGCAAACCCCAGGACTACTTCCATCGTGTGTGGTCCACCGCGTTCCGCGTCAACGACCTCGCCGACGCGGCCGACGACCAGCAGACAGAGAACAGCGACATGGCAACAGCCGACAGCGGCGACCCCGAACAGGAAAACGCATGAAAACCCACAGCATCGCCCCGCCGCGCACCGCGGCGGCGCACGCCGCCCGACACCGCAAGACCGAGGCCGCTCTCGAGCGCGTCCGCCAATCCATCACCCGGCTCCAGCGGGAGAAGGCCCAGGTCAGCGTCGCCGCTGTCGGTCGCCGAGCCGACGTCTCGCGCACCTTCCTCTACGGCAACGCCGAGGCCAGGGCCATGGTCATCGCCGCGATCGCTGCGGCCGGCGACCGCCGGAATCAGCTGCTCGTTGAGCACGACGACACCCGCGAGGCGACTTGGCGCGAGCGGGCCCTCAACGCCGAGGAAGCCCTCAAGGCCGCCCACACCGAGATCCTCACCCAACGCACCCACATCAGCGGACTCCTCGGCCAGATCCGCGACCTGGAAGCCGAATGGACTCAAGAAGCCGTCCAGCGGATCACCACCGAGAACACCACCCTCAAGCAGCGCGTCCGCCAACTCACCACCGACAACCGCGCCCTCGACGAACGCCTCAAGGCCGCCCGCTCTAACCTGCGCTTCCAAGACCGCCGCGTCGCCGACCTCGAAGCCCAGATCGCCGACCCCTCAGCAAGAGTTCGGCAGTGACGCCGCCGGTGCCAACCGAGCTCATCTGACCGGCACGACTCGGCTCGGAAGCCCGGCCGCCTACCGGCGGCCGGGCTTCTCGCGCAACATCACCAAGGCCGCCCCTGCTTCAGCCGAGCCGCGACCGCCGAAAATGGGAACGTGCGTGTGCCCGCAACGCCTGGTGGGAGGCGCTGAGCCCTCGCCGCTGCGGACCAGGAGGCATAGCGTCAGTGCGGGTTGGTGAAGGTCGCCTTCGTTCGCAGCGCCCACTCAATCGTGTCCCGGGCCGTCTCCGCGAACGGCCTCGGGCGGTAACCCGCCCGCCGCGCTCGCTCGCCGGAGAGTTGGAACACACCGTCTTCACTGCCGTCGCGGGGTTGCACGATGAACCCGCCGAGGCCGTCGACGTTCTCGTCCTGCGTCCATTTGACAGTCGCCGTTCCGCCACCGGCCCGGCGGCAGGCCTCGAGCATCTCGGCGAAGGTCATCGGCGGCGGCATCACGTTGAACGGGCCGGGCCCGATCCGCAGCAGAAATGCGGCCAGGTCACGGACGTCGGTCACCTGCACCGGCTGCGAGGCCCGAGCCGCGCACGGGACGACCCCGGCACCGGCCATGGCGATCGCCCAGCTGGTGAACGCGCCGAACGGATCACCGGGACCGCTGATCAATCCCGCGCGGACGGACGTCGCCCGGCCGGGCATGGCCGCCTCGGCCACCTGCTCACAGGCGACCTTCAGGTTGCCGTACTCGCCGTCGCCGGACTCCGGCGGCAGCAGGTGGGCATCCTCCGTCCGGCCCGCCTCGGCCGAGTGTGGATAGACCGCGATCGAGGACATGAAGACGTACTGCCCGATGCGCGGCGCCAGCAGCCCGGCGGTGGCGGCGACCTGGCGCGGGTGAAAGCCGCTGAAGTCGAAAACCGTGTCCCAGGTGCCGCTGCCGAGCGCGGTCAGGCCGCCCGGGTCACCGTCCGCGGTCCGGTCGCCGATCAGGTGGGGCACGCCGGGAAACAATTCCGTGCCCGTGCGCCCGCGGTTGAACAACGTGACGTCGTGCCTTGCTTGCAGGGCGTGCTCGGCGAGGTGACGGCCGAGGTACTTGGTGCCGCCGAGAATCAGCAAGCGCATAACGGGGCTCCTTGGGCAGAATGCCGTGGTGATCGAGACAACGCTGCCTGGCTGGCTTCCCAACCTCGACGGCACGATCGTCGGCGGTGATCTCCTGCGCGGCTGGGCGCTGTCGGAAGTCTGGCGGATCCGCCTGGAGGGTGCCACCCGGAAATCGGTGATCGCCAAGCGGGGCATCGGCGAGCTGGCCGGGGAGGCGCGGCGCTACCACGAGTTGGTCGTCCCGCTCGGGATTTCCGCGCCGCGGCTGCTCGCCGAGGGCGACCCGGGGGTGATCGTTCTGGAGGACCTCGGCGGTGACAACCTGGAGGACTGCCCGACCGCCGAAGGATACGAGCAGGCCGTCCGCGTCCTGGCCCGGATGCGTGCCGAGTCGGCGCTGCGCCTGGCTTCCGACCCGGCGCTGGCCGCCGGTCTGCGCCGGTCCAGCGCCGATCTCGTGGCTGTGGCGGCACGGGCCGACGCGGCGATGACCGCCTTGCGTCCAGACCTCGCCGGCGCGCTGGACGACCCGGTCCGGGCGATGACCGGCCGCCTGCAGCAACTGTCCAGCGAACCCGAGACCATCGTGCACGGCGACTTCCAAGCAAAAAACCTGCTAAACACCCCCGGCGGCGGCATCGTCACCATCGACTGGTCGGACGCCTACGTGCACCCGCACCTCGGCGACCTCTACCTCCTACTGCGCGAGGGCCGCAAACAGGGCCGGATCGAAAGCATACGAATGGAAGCCTTGCCGGAGCTCTTCGCGCACGAAGCCGGCACCGACCCGCAGACGGTGACCGACCAGCTGGTAACCGGCGGCTTGTGCTGGACCATGAACGCGCTGCGCTGGGTCGTGGAGACCGGCGTCTACACGGTCCCGGTGTCCCGCGAATGGATCGACGAACTGGTCACCGATCTCCGGGAACTGGCCAACGTCATTAATCCGCGTGAGGTCGCTGCCGGGTCAGACTCATCGCCACGACCGAACATCTCGTATCGATCCGACCGGACGTCGCTAACGTTCTGACTCAACGAGAACTGCACGCTGGCTGCCATCCAACACGCATCGGTGCCCGTTTTCGGCAGATCCGAACTTGCACGCCGACAGGGGTGTTGAACCAACATCACGGACATGTATTCTATGAGTCGTCGCAGTTCAGAGCCGGTATCCGAGCTCCTGCGGTCGGTAAAATCGACTAGCTGCACAACGTCCTCGCCGGCCGTGGCGACGGGCGGCGGGAGTTCCTGAACCTGATCCGGTTTCTCGGCAACGAGTTACGCATCCCGCTGGTCGGGGTCGGTACCCGGGAGGCGTACCTGGCGATCCGCTCGGACGACCAGCTGGAGAACCGGTTCGAGCCGTACACGCTGCCGCTGTGGGAACCGGACCAGGACACGTGCGCGCTGCTGGCCGCGTTCGCGATGTCGTTCCCGCTTCGCCGCCCTTCGGTGATCGCCACGCCGGCGATGGCGCAGTACCTGCTGACCCGCAGCGAGGGCACGATCGGCGAGCTGGCCAGGCTGCTGACCGACGCCGCGATCGCTGCGATCGAGTCCGGCGAGGAGGCGATCAACCAGCGCACCCTGCTGATGGCCGACTACCTCGGTCCGACCGAACGGCGCCGGCTGTTCGAACGCGAGCTGGCATGACACCGGCCCGGTGGCCGCTGCATCCGCAGCCATGGTCGGCCGAGGCGCTCAGCTCGTGGCTGTCCCGGCTGGCCACCGCCAACCACACGACGGCCGAAGACCTGCTGCGCTACGACCTGGCCCCGGCCGCCGGCCTCGTCGATCCGCCAGCCCTGGCCGCGCTGGACTGGGATCCGGCGCCCCAGGTGCTGCCCGCGCTCGCTGCCAGGACCGGTGTCGGGCCGCCCATTTCGTTACTAGATCAAGTGCACTGTCATGCCGCCGACCGTGCGCGCCGCCTGATGACGCGCCGTGACGGTCAGTGGTCGCCCGTCCTTGCCAGTCGGCATCCTGACCTGCCGAGAAGAATGCACCGGATCCGCCCAGGCGACGTGTCCGTCGACGCGTCAGAATCGGAACCGCACGATGCGGCTGGACCGTTTGAAGGCCGGCAACAGATTCATCAGGCGATAGATCCAGCGTATCGACGTGGGTGCCTTGGCTGTCAACACCGGCGAGTCATTCATCGGCGCCTCGTCGACGTATTCGAGGCGGGGGTGCCAGTCGGCGAGCGCGGCTGGGTCATCGAAGCCGCAATGGAACTGGGCGTTGTACTTACGCCCTAATGGATCCCATTTTGAGGTCCGCCACGCCGAGACGGAAACCGTGTCGAACTCCAACTGGCCGGTGGGGAAGGCGTCAACGATGCTGGTCAGCAGGAGCCGTGCATCAGCCTCGGTCAGGTAGGGCAGCAGTCCCTCGGCGATGACCAGCACCGGCAGGTCACGCGGGACACGCTCCAGCCACATCAAGTCGGTGACGTCGGAGCTGATCATGGTGCAGTGCTCACGCGGCGGGAGGAGTTGCTGCCGGAGGTCTATGACGGAGGGATGGTCCAGGTCATGCCAGTTCACCGTGGCAGGCGGATCGATCCGGTACACCCGGGCGTCGAGGCCGCACCCGAGGTTCAGCACGACCGCCTCGCGATGATCGGCGAGGAAGCTTCGAGCCCAGTCGTCGAGGGCCTTGGTCCGCACCACTGCGGCGAGACCTAGCTGGCTGGTACCGAATCTGCTCTTGTCGTAGGCGGGGTCGAGACGGCGCATCACCTGCTCGGCGTACGCGTCACCGAGTATCGGGGCCGGCAGCCGGTTGTCCAGCGCCTTGGCCTTCAGAACGGGGCTGAGCGTCTTCTGAACTCCGACGAGTTCCACGTCAGCAACTCTACCTTCGTACGCGTGCACGTTCATCGATGCCATTGCACCGTGGCCGCCGTTTGGTGGCGTGGCGTCGTGCCTCCCGCCGGAGTACTATTTGCTTCGTGGAAACATCTAATGAACGGGTGTCCCGCCTGACCCGGGCGGTCGCCGCACTGGTGGCCGACGCCTCACGCGGCATGGCCCGATCCTTTGATGTAAATCGGGTGGCCCTGCTGCGCCTCGCTATCGCCGAACCGGGCATCACCCCCACCGAAGCGGGCCGGCGCCTGCACCTGCCGCCCTCCTCGGTCACGCGACACGCACAGGCGCTGGAGGAGGCCGGACATGTGGTACTGCGCCGCAATCCCCGAGACAGACGCAGCGCCGTGATGCAAGCGACCGACGCCGGGATCAAGGAACTCGCCGCCCTCGACAAAGTCGGCGAGGAGATCTTCGCCGGTGTCGTCGCTGACTGGAGCACCGAAGACATCGAGCAGCTCGCTGCTCTCATCGAGAAGCTGACCGCAGCATGGGCGCGGCACGGTGAGCAGCACAAGCGCCACCGGCGACGGGTCTCGCGATGGCAACAACCCACTCCTCAGGAGGATCAATGACACCGCCGGTACCACCGCGAGAAGTGAACCGGGCGATCGTCGCGACATATGTCGTCGCCGCCGTCCACGTGGCCGCCCTGGTCCTGATCGCCCGGCATGTCAGCGTCATTCGCGACGCACTTGCCGCCGCCCATCCGGGCGTGACGACCGCGCAGCTCGCCGCGTTGACCCGGTCCCAGGTGCTCAGCTCGGTAGTGCCCCACGTGGTACTCGCCGTCGTGCTTCCGTGGCGAGCGAACCGACTGCGCTCCGCGCGGCCACGCAGCCGGACAATCCTCACCGTGCTACTGGCGCTCCAACTCGCCGCGCACGCGACCCTGCCGATGGTGCTCGCCGTGCTTCCCGGCTACGCAGCCTGGGTCATCGCGGTGCAGGGCTTCTCTCTCGCGTTCGAGATCGCCGCACTGTGGCTGCTGTGGGTACCGGCCCCTGCACGCGCGTTTTTCCGACCGACCCACCCGGCACCAGCGCCCGCCTGACGCTCACGGCCCGCCCGGCAGGGCGTCGGGGACAACCACCCACGTCGGACGGCATCGCTCCCGATTTACTCAACTGCCGCCGACCGTGCGCGCCGCCCTCTGGGAGCGGTCACGTCGCGTGACCGTCGGTCGGCCTCGGTTGGTGCGCGCTCATGCCGATGTCAGTGCGCGTTCATTCATGAGGCTTGATCGGCTGTTGGCGGACGGTTGAGCAGGTACAGCGCGAAGGGCTCACCGTTAACGGGAATGTCCTTGCTGTGCCGGAATCCGAGCCGCTCCATGACAGCCCGGGAGCGATGGTTGTGCGTCTCAGTGAAGGAGATGACCTCGTCGGCACCGAGGTCGTTGAACGCGAATGCCAGACCGGCACGCCCGATCTCGGTGGCGTAGCCCTGTCCCCAGAACCTACGGTGCAACACCCAGCCGACCTCCAGACGCTCCCCGGCCACCAATCTGCGTACGTGACAGACCTCCGCGCCCAACAGAGTCACCGGTCGCGCGGTGGTAAGCCATCCATTTGTGAACTCCGTCGACCGACCACGACCGTGCAATCCTGGCGACTTCACGGTCCACTTCTTCGCGCGTCCATCGGCCGTACCACTCGGCCACGGCGGGATCCAGATACAGCGCGAGCAGATCATCGGCGTGCCTGACGTCAAGCGGTTCCAGGCGAAGCCGATCGGTCAGGCGAATTCGCATGTGTGACATTGCCTCATCTCACTCCGGTCCACCCGCCGTGCATACTCATTTGCCGCTGAGAGGGACGCGTCCTGGTCTAGATCGCTGTCGTCGTCCTGCATGATCTGCGGCGCCTGAGTGGCTGCGCCGCGATCACCTCGTCTCTTGCGCTTCACCAGGCGCGGCGGCCGCCGGCAGAGCGGTGGGAGTCTCCAGATTGATCTCAGGGCTACGC
>NZ_JBFBGU010000046.1:0-27925 GCF_040684855.1 Actinoplanes sp. NPDC089786 | reverse complement strand
GCGGCAGCTCGTTGAGCTTCGCCATCAGGTACGTCTCGATCAGGTTGGAGCTGACGATCGTGCCCTCGAGGTCGAAGACGGCGACCGTGCGGTTGTCACCGGTCGGGTTGACGTCCTTCGGGCCGCGGCTGCGGGACCGGCGCCGGTCCGGGCCGCGACGGCTGCCGGTGACCGCCGGGAAGTGGATCTCCCGCAGGTAGACGCCCCAGTCGATGTCGGCCGGGTCGAAGCCACCCGGCGCGGCCTCCTCGGGCGTCAGGCTGTGGTGCAGGGCCAGCAGCTTGTCGGTGCGGTAGACGGCCTCGTTCTGCACGTAGTCGCCGTACAGGTCGGCGAGCCGGCGCAGCGCGTCGGTCTCTTCCCGGGTGGTGGTCAGGTCGTCCTGCCAGCGCCGGGCGCGGCTGCTGTGCCCGGCCCGGAGCAGGGCGTCCTGGGCCAGGTCGAGCAGCTTCTCGCCGGTCCGCAGCATCCGGTCGGCCCGGGAGAAACCGGGGAACTCCCAGGTCGGCGGGATCACGTGACCGTAGGAGCCGTCGGTCATCGGGTTCTCGGTGAAGTACCGGTGCAGGTGCTCGTACATCTCGCGGAACGTGAGCGGGTTGCGGTCGCCCGAGCTCACGTGCAGGTAGTGGGGATCATCGGGCTCGGACGGACGCATCGCCGCGGCGAGCACCGCGCTGACCACCATGTCGACCGGGATCACGTCGAGGATGCCGTCCGGGCGGCCGGGGAACTCCGAGAGCTGGCCGCGGCCATAGGCCAGGATCAGCGGCTCGGCCATCTTGAAACCCTGGATCCAGCCCGGGTACGGGTAGCGCAGCGCGCTCTCCACGATCGCCGGCCGGACCACGGTCAGCGGCCGCTTGCCGGTCAGCAGGGTCTCGGCCACCCGCTCGCCCAGCGCCTTGGTGAACGTGTAGACGTCGTGCCAGCCGGCCACCTTGGCCCGCAGCCGGCCATGTTCGACCAGCTGCTTCTCGACCCACTCGTGGCGACGGGCCTCGGCCGCGACCGCCGTCGAGCGCGGGCCGGACTTGCCGTGCACCTTCTTGGCCTCGGCGAACAGGCCACGCAGCACGGCCGGGCGGCGCGAGTCGGCCTCGCTGAACGCCCGGGCCGCCTCGGCCGCGGCCAGCTCGGCCTTCCAGTCGACGTCGTGTTTCAGCGACAGCTCGGGAACCGGGCCGTGGTGCACGCCATTGACGTACGCGGTCGAGACGTGCACGACATGCGGGTTTCCGCCGGAGCGCAGCACCGCTTCGTACAGGTCGCGGACGCCCTGCACGTTGGTGCGGAACGCCTCGTCGACGGGCGGGTCGAAGGAGACCGTGGACGCGCCGTGCACCAGCGCGGTCAGGTCGTCGGGCAGGGTCAGGTCCTTGTTGCCGAGGTCGGCGTCGAGCACGCTGACCCTGGCCGCGACCTCAGCGGCCGCCGCCTCAGCGCCGACCCGGTCACGCCAGGACTTGAAGACCGGCTGGCGGAGCAGCCGGTCGACGCGTTCCTGCGCGGTCGTGCCTGTGCGGCCGCGCACCAGGAGCGTGACGCGCAGCCGTGGATAGCTGGCCAGGACGCGCTCCAGCACCGCCTGGCCGAGGAAGCCTGTCGCCCCCGTCAGGAGCAGGTGTCCGGCCTGCTCATGCCCCTCGGCCTGATCGATCTTCCCCAATGTCCACCTTACCGAAAGGCCTGCTTAGACGTTGATCATCGGCAATGACGATTACGTTACCCGATGCCTGAGCTCACATCGCGCGACGAGATCGACAGACTTCACGAGTCAGGCGTCGCGCCATCGCTCGGGGTCGGCCAGCATCTCGTTCATCGATCCGGAGCGGAACGGCTCCACCGCCATTGGTGTGCCGTCGAAGCCCGCCTGCTCGACGGTCCGCCGTACCTCCTCGTCACCTCGCGCCTGGCCGACCAGCCTCGCATCAACCTCGACCCGCACGCTATCGCCAAGATCACGCACGCGCAGGTCTCGTACCCCGTGCGGGGTAAGGACGCGGCGCAACTCGCGTTCGGCCCGCTCGACCCGGTTCAGCCGGGCGGGAGTGATGGACAAACCGTAGGCGATCCGGCTGGACAGGCATGCAGCGGCAGGCTTGTCCCACGTGTTGAGAGACCAGGACCGGGCGATCTCCCGCACCGCGGCCTTGTCCAGACCAGCGTCCGCCAGCGGAGTACGCGCACCGCGCTCGGCCGCCGCCCGGATGCCGGGACGGAAACCGGCCGCCAGGTCGGAGGCGTTGGTGCCGACCGCGACGCTGTCGAAATGTTCCTCCCGGGCCAGCGCGGCCGCCGCGTCGAGGAGCGTGCTCTTGCAGAAGTAGCAGCGGGTCGGACCGTTCTCCCGGTAACCGGCCACCGCCATCTCGTCGGTCTCGACCATGCGGTGCTCGACACCGAGCCCCGCACAGAACTCATCGGCGAAGGCGACCTCGGCCGCGGGCACAGCCGGTGACACGGCGGTGACGGCGATCACCCGCTCGCCGCCGAGAGCACGGGCGGCGGCGGCGACCACGACACTAGAGTCGACGCCGCCGGAGAAAGCAACCAGCGTGCGGCCGTACCCGGCGATGTCGTCGAGCATCTTGCCCAGGGCGGGCGTGACGACCACGGTGCAACTCCTATCGAGACGGGGAGCGATGGCTCAAGCTAACCACCAGGGGGTGTCCCGGTCACGCGTTGATGATCTCGGTTACGCCCGGCTCGATGTCGATCGGGCGGCCCGGACCGGTGACCCGGAGGTGGTGTTCGGGACCGGCAAGACGCCCGAGCAGATCGCCGGCGCGCTGGCCGGGCTCCATCGCGCGCACCCCGGCCGGGCGGTGCTCGCCACCCGGCTGTCGGCCGAGGCGATCGAGCGGTGCCGGGCCGAGCTGCCCGAGGCCGAGATCGACGAGGTGGCCCGCACGGCGACGCTGGGCCCGCTGCCCACGCCGACCGGGGTGGTCGCGGTGGTCGGCGCCGGCACGGGCGATCTGCCCGTGATGTCCGAGTGCGCCGCGACCGTACGGGTCTTCGGCTCCACGCCCGACATGGTGGTCGACGTCGGTGTCGCCGGGCTGCACCGGCTGCTGGCCGAGCGCGACCGGATCGACGCGGCCGACGTGGTCGTCGCGGTGGCCGGCATGGAGGCGGCGCTGCCCTCGGTGCTCGGCGGCCTGACCGGCACCACGCTGATCGCGGTGCCGACCAGCGTCGGCTACGGCTGGAACCTGGACGGCGTGACCGCCTGGCTGGCCATGATCAACAGCTGCGCCCCCGGCATCGTCACCGTGAACGTGGACAACGGCTTCGGCGCGGGCGTCGCCGCGGCCCGCATCGCCCGCCGGATCGGAACATGAGCTCCTCCGTCCTCTGGGTCGACCCGTCGAACGGCGCGGCCGGCGACATGCTGCTCGGCGCGCTGCTCGACGCGGGCGCGAGCGCTTCAGTGGTCACGGCCGGCCTCCGCGCGCTGCGGGTGGAGCCGATCGAGCTTCAGGCCACCGAGGTACGCCGGCACGGCTTCCGCGCCACCAAAGCCGACGTCGATGCCCCCGAGACGGCCACTCACCGTGGCCTGCCCGACCTGCTCGCGATCATCGGCGCGGCCGGGCTCCCGGCCCCCGTCCACGACCTCGCGGCGGCCGCCTTCACCCGGCTGGCCGAGGCCGAGGCCCGGGTCCACGGCATCTCGATCGACCAGGTGCACTTCCACGAGGTGGGCGCGCTCGACGCGATCGCCGACGTGGTCGGCTGCTCCCTCGCGCTGCATGACCTCGGCCTGCTCGCGCCGGGCGCCCGACGGGTGGTCGGGCCGATCGCGGCCGGCTCCGGGACGGCCCGCGCCGCCCACGGCCGGATGCCGCTGCCCGCCCCGGCCGTGCTCGAGATCCTGACCGCCGCCGAGGCCCCGATGGCCGCCCATCCGGCGACCATGGAGCTGTGCACCCCGACCGGCGCCGCGCTGCTGGTCGCGCTGGCCACCGCCTGGGGCCCGCCGCCGGCCATGACCACCCGGGCGGTCGGCATCGGCGCCGGCACCCGCGACCCGGACACCCACCCGAACGTGCTCCGGGTCCTGCTCGGCGCTCCTTCGCAAACCGGAGCTGCCGCCAGTTCCCAGGCCGGAGCCACCGCGAGTTCTCCGGCCGGGGCCACCGCGAGCGACTGGTCGGCGACAGAGCTGAGTCAGATCGAGGCCACCATCGATGACCTCGACCCCCGGATCTGGCCTGATCTGCTGGAACGGTTGCGTTCGGTGGGCGCGGCCGACGCCTGGTGTACGCCGGTGCTGATGCGCAAGGGCCGGCCCGGCCAGGTGCTGACCGTGCTGGCCGAGGCGTCCCGGGTCGACCTGGCCTGCCGCCTGATCTTCACCCATACGACGACGCTAGGACTCCGAATCCACGGTGTACGCCGGTTGCACCTGCGCCGCGACGAGGTCAAGGTCACAGTCGGGGGGCATCCGATCGGGGTCAAGCGAGGCTGGCTGGGCCCCGACCTGGTCACCGTGCAGCCGGAGTACGACGATGCACTGACCACCGCGACGGCGACCGGCCGGCCCGTCGCGGAGGTGCTCGACCAGGCCCGGAGGGAGGCGACCGGTAGTGACTGAGGTGCAGGAGCGAACGCAGTTCGACGTCCGCGCGTTCACCAGGACCGCGCAGGGCCGGTTCCGGGACGAGCTGGACCTGGCGCCGTTCGAGGCGGAGCCGCTCGCCCCCGACGACCGTGACCTGGTGCGGTTCCTCGGCCGGGTCGAGGGCGCCACCATGGAACACCTGCGTGACGTGCTGATGACCGCCACCCACAAGGACGCCCGGGTGACCGCGTTCCTGGTGACCTGGGCCTACGAACGGTCCTGGATCGCCGACGCGCTCGACGCGGTGCTCGAGGCGCACGGCGACCCGCGGGCCCGGGCGGCGGCCGAGGGCGAGGCCCGCAAGCGGTGGGGTGAACGGCGGGCGTGGCGGGGCCCGCTGTGGCGGACCATGCTCGCCATCGGTCAGCGGGACGCGATCGTCGGGGCCCACATGGCGGCCGGGCTGATCGACGAGTGGGTGCTCGGCGCGGCGTACCAGACCCTGGCCGAACGAGCCGGCAACGGCGCCCTGCGCAAGGTGATCGACCGCATCGCCTCGATCAAGCGCCGGCACGAGGAGTTCTTCGCCGCCGAGGCCCACCTGCGGCTCACCACGTCGGAACGCGCGCAGCGGCTGGCCCGGGGCGAGTTGCAGCGCACGGTCTGGCCGATCGGCTCGCTGCGGCGGGCCTTCGCCGACCGGCACCGGTTCCACGAGGCCGTCTTCGGGGCGGCGGCCGGTCGGGCCCGGGCCGAGGCGATCGGCCGGAAGGTCGCGGCGATCGCCGGGCTGACCGAACGGATCGGCGCGAAAATTGCCGCAAGACTTCGGAAACGATAGTTAGGTAGCGTCTCGACATGGCCTTCGACATCGACGAGTACGCGGCCGGATCCCGCGCCGTGCGATGGGACGACCTCGACCTCGACCACTTCCGCGACCACCCGCTCCCAGCGGACACGTTGCGCACCCTGCGCTACATGACCGACGTCGAGTACCACACCATCTGCTACACCCGTGACCTGCTGACCACGCCGTCACACACCGACGACGACGTCGCGCGGTTCATGGTGACGTGGAACCGCGAGGAGTTCTGGCACGGCGAGGCGCTCGCCACGGTGCTCCGCATGCACGGCATCGAGATCGGCTTCGACCAGCTGCGCGCCAACCGGCTGAAGTTCGGCTGGCGCGACTACCTCGACCCGGCCGGGCAGTCGGCGCTGAGCCGCCTGGTCGGCAAGGACTTCATCGCCGTGCACATGTCCTGGGGCGCGGCCAACGAATACACGGCCGTCTCGGCGTACAAGAGAATGGCCGCTCTCGAATCCGACCCGGTGCTGGCCGAACTGCTGCGCCGCATCGCACAGCAGGAGAGCAAGCACGTCGCGTTCTACGTGTCGCAGGCCCGCAAGCGCCTGGCCGCGAGCCGCAAGGCCCAGATCATCACCCGGTTCCTGCTCGACAAGGTCTGGCAGCCGGTCGGCTCCTCGATCCAGCCGCGCGAGGAGGTCGTCTTCGTCTTCAACCAGCTGATGAGCGGCGAGGCCGGCGTGGCCGAGGCCCGCCGCCTCGACGCCAGCCTGAGCGCCATGCCCGGCCTCTCCGGCCTGCAGATCTTCCACAATTCCTTCAGCCGCCTGCTGTCCGAACACCGCGAGCCGGAGAAGATCTAGGCTCGAGCGTGCCCTATCCTCCGTGGACGTGAATCTGAAGCTGCAGAACCGCGCGTTCGAGATCGTCGCCCCCCACCTCCAGCCCGGCGAGACGCCGCTGGCCGCGGCCCGGGCGATGGTCGGCAAGTTCTCGGCCGGCCGGATGGGCACGGCCCTCAAGCAGGGCCTGCTGCTCGAGGCCGGCGGCGCGATCGGCGCCCACCTGGCGACCGCGGGCGCGAAGCAGTTCCCGGTGGTCACCGACCGCCGGGTGTTCTTCCTGCCGCAGACCTTCCTCGGCGGCCCCGGCAAGAAGATCCTCGGCGAGATCCCCCGCGACCAGGTCCGCCTGGTCGAGGTGCAGATGGGCTTCATGAGCCTGCTCCGCCTGGCCTTCGGCGACCAGGGCGACGGCCTCTCGCTCACCTTCCCGCGCTCGGACAGGAAGAACGCCCAGGCCCTCGCCGACGCCCTTCAGACCACCCCGGTCGCCTGACCTCGTCTACCACCTCGCGACCAGCTCGCGCAGGCCGGCGCCGACCGCGACCGGGTCGGTCAGCATGGCCAGGTGGTGGCTGACCACCTCGGCCACCGGCAGCCCGGCCCGCCGCGCCTGCTCGGCACTGGCCCGGTAGTCCTCGCTGAGCAGCAGGTAGCCGGCCGGTCCGGTCCACCGGTCCGGCGAGCCGGGCTCGGTGAAGTAGCCCAGCGGCAGCCGCGGGATCTCACGCACGAAGGCGGACCGCACCCCGGGGTCGGGCACCGTCTCCGCGAGCACCTCGGGCGGGAACCATTCGTGCCACGGCGGCAACATCCCGTCCTCGGCCAGGCCGCGCAGGTGCCGGGCCCGCTCGGGCGGCGCGGTGTCCATCCAGGAGCGACCCGGTTCCGGCAGCGCCGAGTCGGCGTAGATGAGGCCCGCGACCGGCGACCGGACCGCCCGGGCGATGCGCGGCAGCAACCGACCGGCGCCGCTGTGTCCGATCAGGATCACCGGCCCGTCCACGTCGAGGGACGCGGCGACCGCCTCGGCGATCTCCCGCTGGGTGGCGCCGGCCGCCGACGGAACGACCACGCCGAACTCGCCGGACAGCTCGGCCGCCACCGCGCGCCAGGTCAGCGGCCCGACCAGCGGACTGTGCACCAGCGCCAGGGTGACGGGCGGGCTCACCGGGAGTCAGCGATCGTGCCGTCGCCGTCCACCGCGGCGAGCAGGCGGCGCAGGGAGCGGATGGCGGAACGGACCTCTTGCAGGTAGTGCGCGAGGGTGAACGACACGCGGTAGCCGTTCGGCAGTTCGAATCCCGCGGGGACGCCGATCGTCTCGATCGAGCAGGCCGAAGCGAGACCCAGTTTGCGTACGGCGTCGAGGTGCTGAAACGGGACGTAGATGTCGGTCGTCACGATCAGGATGGTCTCGTGGCCGCCCGGGTCGGCGGCCCGCCAGGCGTCGTAGGTGTCGGCCGTGTTGGCCCTGGTGGCCGGCTCGCCGCGGCCGGCGCAGATGACCTCGGCGCCGGCCGTTCCGAAGGCGGCCCGGGCGCCCGCCTCGATCGCCTCGGCCTCGGTGCGGCCGGCGGCGCCGGCGGCGGCCAGGAACTCCCGCTCCACCTGGCGCAACGGGCGGTCGCTGCCGAGCGCCGCGACGCCGCCGACCTCGAGGCCGCCGGCGATCAGGGCCGAGGCGAAAGCCGGGCGGCAGAAGCAGGCCGGGGCGCCGCCGCCCAGGATGAGCATCCGGTCGTAGCGGTCGCGGGCCGGCGTCGAGCGGCCGGTCAGCCCGAGGCCCCGCAGCGACCGGGTGATCGTGGCGGCGACCCCGGGCTCGAAGTCGCGCAGCCTCATCGCTGACCGTTCCCGACCACCCCGGAAGTCCCACTCGCGCGCCGAGAACTCGTCGAGCCACGCGAGCGCTTCACGCGTACCCGAGGGTGGAATCTGACCTTCGAAGATCGCCACCAGGTCACGCAGCTGCTCGGCGGCGACCCACTCGCGGGCGGTCCGTTCGATCTCGTCGATCGCGTCCGGACCGCCCGTGAACGAGTTCATCCGGCGATGATATCGAGGCTCTTGTCAGCGCGACCGGGCGCGGCGTTCGTGCAGCTGGCGCACCTCGTCGTCGAACGGCGGCACCGGGCCGGTGGTGACGATCCCCGGCGCCACGGCGGTGATCGGGAAGGTCGTGACCGGCGACGGAGGCAGGCCCCAGCCGGCCCGCCAACCGGCGAGCTGGGCGCTGGACGCGGCGTACACGATCGGGCCGAGACCGACCCACGCGTGGGCCGCGGCGCACATCGGGCAATGCTCCCCCGAGGTGTAGACGGTCGAGACGGCGCGGGCGTCGGGCGGCAGGTGCTTGGCCGCCCACTGGGCCAGGACCAGCTCGGGGTGGGCGGTCGGGTCGGCCGAGCTGGTCTCCCGGTTACGGTCCTCGGCCAGCACGTCGCCGTCCGGCCCGACCAGCACCGACCCGAACGGGTCGTCGTCCTCGGCAAGGGCCTGGGCGGCGAGGTCGAGGCAGCGCCTGAGGTATTCGGTCGTCATCCCCCCAGTCTGACCGACCGCCATCCCTTTATATCGAGGCATCTCGATGGGACGGGGTGTCGCGGATGGACCTTGCCGCTATAGGCTGACCGAGCCGGATCGATGGACATCTTTCTTGGCCACACGGGGGAATGACTGATTACTGCCGTCCAGGGCGCGCGATGGCGTGTGCCCGCGGTTCAGCACGGGGGTGTGCTGCCGCTTGACCGGCTGCCAACGAGCAGCTTCCGCAGGAGGAGCACTGTGTCACGTACACGGAAATTGTCGTTGATCTTCGGGATGTTTCTGGCGACCATGGTGGCCGTCGTGGCCGGCCCGGCGGCGCCGGCCTCGGCCGTGCCACACCCGCCACCGCCACCCGGCACCGTGGGCACCCAGGGCGTCTATGCGCTGAGGACCCACTACGCGAACGCCGACCTGGCCTCGGTGCGCGGCTGGCAGGTCTCCTGGACGGTGCCGGCGTTCACCAACAACGCCGACGGCGTGGTCGGCCAGTGGTTCTCGAACATCGAGGGCGGCATCTACCACACCGGCGACGGCTGGTGGGTCTACTACTACGGGGACGACAACGGCCAGACCGGCAACAACCCGGACTGCACGGTCCTGTGGGAGAGCGGCGGCCGCTGCCTGAACTGGGGCTCCAACCTGCCGGTGGGCAAGCAGGTCACGTTCACGTACGAGTACTGCACCGCCAGCAAGGCGTTCAGTGCCAGCGGTCCGTACATCTGCCTGTACGTCAACATGAACGACGGCGTCGGCAACCGCTACCTGATGCAGGACCTGCCGCGCGCCGAGGGCCCGGAGATGTACACCCACGACATCGAGACGTTCGCCGACGGCGGCGCCGTCGAGCCCGTGGTGTCCTGCACCAACCCGACCAAGATGCTCGGCCAGAAGGCCCGCATCAACAGCGGCGCCTGGACCAACCTGACCGGCTCGGCCTTCAGCTTCGTCGACGAGCAGCCGAACTACGAGTTCCGCAACGTCAACTACACGGCCAGTCCCGCGACGTGGCAGTCCTGCTCCCCGCCGAGCAACGCCTGCACCGGCCCGGTCTGGTCGCCGAAGACCACCTACTCGGTCAACACCCAGGTCTACTGGAACCAGCGCAAGTACCGCGCGGCCGCCACCTCGACCGGCGTCCGCCCCGGCACCAGCACCACCTCGTGGACAGATCTCGGCGTCTGCTGACCTGACCACCCGCCATCCCGGCCGGCGCGGCTCCTGTCGCGCCGGCCGGCACCGTTGTGGACCGATCAGGGGTACAGCCCAGCGCGGAAGGTGAACGAGACCAGCTGGGCCCGGTCACGGGCGCCAACCTTCGTCATGGCCCGTACCGCATGCGTCTTGACCGTGAACGGTGACACGACCATCCTGGCCGCGATCTCGTCATTGCTGAGGCCGCCGGCCACGAGGACGATCACGTCCCGCTCCCGGGGTGTCAGGGCGTCGAAGCGGCGCCGCAGTTCCTTGTCGATCGCCGGGGGCGGGCTGTCGGTCATGTGGCCGATGAGGGCGGCGGTCGCCGCGGCGGACAGCGCGCCGCCACCGCTGACGACCTCGGTGATTCCGGCGACGAGTTCAGCCGGGCTCACGGTCTTGCTCAGGAAGCCGTTGGCGCCCGCGCGCAGGGCGGCGAGGACGATGTCGTCCTGGTCGAAGGTGGTCAGCACGATCACCCGCAGCTTCTCGGCGGGGTGTTCCTGGCGGATCCGGCGGGTGGCTTCGACACCGTCGATACCCGGCATGCGGATGTCCATCAGCACCAGGTCAACGGGATGATCACGCAGGAACGGGAGGACCTGGAGGCCGTCGGAAAGGTCAGCCACCACCACCAGGCCGGGGTCGAGCTGGAGCATCGCCCGGATGCCGGCCCGGATGTCGTCCTGGTCGTCGACGATCAGGATCCGGGTCATCAGACGACGTCTCCGCGCGGGCTGAACTCCGCGCTGACCCGGAACCGCCCGCCGTCGCTGCCGATGGTCAGCCTGCCGTGGGAGGCCTCGACGCGTTCGCGCATCCCGACGAGTCCGAGCCCGCTGCCGCGGGATGCCGTACCGATGCGGTTCTCCACGGTGACGTGGATCCTGCTGTCGTGTTCGCGTACGTCCACCGTTGTCGTTCCCTCTCCATGCCGGTAGGCGTTCGTCAGGGCTTCCTGCACGACCCGGTAGACCGTCACCCCGACGCTGGGCTCCACGAAACCGGCGGGCAGGTCGATGGAGGGCTCGACGTCGAGACCGATGCTCTCGAACGAGGCGATGAGCCCCGGCAGGCCGCTGAGGGCCGGGGTCGGCCGGAGCGCCTCGTCGTCGGAGGTGTCGTCTCCGCGCCGCAGCAGCGCGAGGATCCGCTGTGACTCGAGGACGACGGTACGGGCGCAGGATCTCGCCGCGACGAGGGCCTGCCGGGACGATCGGGCGTCGTCGGGCAGCCCGATCTCGGCCGCACCGAGATGCATGCTCAGCATGGCGACCTGGTGGCCGATGACGTCGTGCAGGTCCCGGGCGATGCGCAGCCGTTCTTCGGTCACCCGCCGGGTGGCTTCGATCTCACGGGTCGCGATGGCGTTCTCGGCCCGTTCCTCCAAGGCCCACCAGTGGTCCCGGTGCAGGCGCAGGGCGACCCCGGTCGCCCCGCCAGCGATGGCCGAGAACAGGGCGGCGGCCCCGACGATCATGCCGCCGCGGAAGCCTCCGAAGGTGATGAGCGTGCCCAGGAAGAACACCGCCACGACGAGGGTGGCGACCACCGGCTGTCTGCCCCGGAAGGTGACCGAGAACAGCACGAACACGGCCATCATCCACACCGACAGCGGGTCCTGGCCCACGGCGGTGACGGCGAAGGACGCGGCGCTCGTCACGACCAGTCCCGCCCACGGCTTCCCCCACGAGAGGGCGATACCGCCACCGGCGAGCAGGACGGCCAGGGCGGTCGGCCAGCCCGATCCCCCCACGACCACGGCCACGATCTGACCGGTGAGGACCAGCCCGGCCACGGAGTAGGCGACCTGGTGCACCACCTCGGGGCGGCGGATCCACAGGGGCGCCGCGAGCCCGGCGTGATGGTTCTGCACCGTGACCATGACCTGATCATCGTTCATCCGGTCGGCGGCCGTGTACACCGAATGATGTAGACCGGCCCACCTCGACCGCGGCGGATGGTGAAACTACTTCGTTCGAAGTACGTGCCCCGGCCCGGGCCGATCCAGACTTCCTCCCGCGACCTCGTTCTCTCCGTGGAGGAAAACATGTTTCGTCCGTCGTCCCGCCGGTCCCCGATCTCGAGCAACCCGCACACCCGCCTGATCGAGCGGGCCGATCGGGGAACCCGATGACCACCGCCGCGGAAACCCGGCCGTCGGGCACCGGGCCCGCGCTGCGCCGGCTCTATTTCGTACGCTTCGGCTTTGCTGCCGTCTGGGCCGGCCTGCTGGCCCTGACCGGTTCCGACCTGGGTGTCGCCGCAGGTGTGCTGCTGGTGCTCTATCCGCTGTTCGACGTGGGTGCGGCGGTCGTGGACGCCCGGTCGTCGCGGACCCGCGAGCTGGTGCTGAACGTGGTGTTCAGTGCGCTCGCGGCGGTCGGGCTGGCTGTCGCGGCCGCGTCCGGCATCCCGGCGGTGTTGCGGGTGTGGGGTGCGTGGGCTGTGCTGGCCGGGGCGGTGCAACTGGTGGTCGCCCTGCGACGGCGCCGGCTCGGCGGGCAGTGGCCGATGATCCTCAGCGGCGGGATCTCCGTCCTGGCCGGCGCATCCTTCATCGCCTCGGCCGGCCAGGACGACCCGTCGCTGATCAACCTCACGGGATACGCGGTCCTCGGTGGGGTGTTCTTCCTGATCTCGGCCATCCGTCTCGGACCGGCCGCGGGCCGTCACGAATAGCACGCCGGGGCCGGGCATGGAGATGGCCGGGCATCCACGGGGGGAGATGCCCGGCCATGTAGATCAAATCACGTGGCGCAGTGCTGCCGCAACGGCGTGTCCGGCGGGGGCTCGGTCGCTTTACCCGCAGGCCGGTGACGTGGAGAATCGGCCACCGCGCCGACAACACCGAGCACGGGGACCGTTATGCCGTTCGATGGGTTCATCTCCTACAGTCATGCCGCCGACGGGCGGCTCGCACCGGCCGTTCAGCGAGGTCTGCACCGGTTGGCGAAGCCCTGGCATCGGCGGCGGGCGTTGTGGATCTTCCGGGATCAGACGGGGCTGGCGGTCACGCCCAAGCTGTGGAGTTCCATTCAGGAGGCGATGGACGGCTCCCGGCACTTCGTGCTGCTCGCCTCCCCGGAGGCGGCCGCCTCGCCCTGGGTGAATCGGGAGATCGAGCACTGGGTGGCCACCAAGTCGCCGGACCTGATCCTGCCGGTGGTGACCGACGGTGAATGGCGCTGGGATTCCGTACGCCGGGATTTCACCTTGGACTCCACGGCGGTGCCGGACGCGTTGCGGGGGGTGTTCGCCGAGGAGCCGCTGTATCTGGACCTGCGGTGGGCCCGGGACGACCTGCACCTCAGCCTTCAGCACGTCCGGTTCCGGGATGCGATCGCCCAGCTCGCGGCGCCCATGCATGGGGTCAGCAAGGACGATCTCGAAGGCGAGGACGTACGGCAGCATCGGCGGGCCCGGCGGCTGTCGGCCGTGGCGGCGGCGACGCTGGTGCTGTTGACGTTGGTCGCGTCCCTGACCGGGGTCATCGCCGTGCGTAACGCCGGCAAGGCCAGTGAGGCGGCGTCGGAGGCGCGTCAGCAGCAGCAGGTGGCGTCCGAGCAGCGCAGCACCGCGGAGCGTGCGACGGAGGAGTCGCGGCGGCAGCAGGAGAACGCCGTGCTGCTGGAAGGCCGGGCGAAGGCCGCGGCCGACGAGACCCGGCGGCAGAAGGTGCTCGCCGGCCAGGAGCAGGCGCTGGCCCAGGACGCCGCCGCCGAGGCGCGCCGCGAGCAGGCCAACGCGGCGCGGCACCAGGCCGACGCCGATCGGCAGAAGGCCAACGCGGGACGGCAGCGGGCGCTGGCCCAGGACGCCACCCGGGAGACCGAGCGGCAGAAGGCCGACGCGAAGCAGCAGCAGGCGAATGCCCGGCAGCAGCAGGAGCTGGCCAACCAGGCCAAGGCGCGGGCGACGGCGCAGGAGCGGATCGCCGAGCATCACCGTGAGCTGGCCCAGCAGGCCGACCAGGAGCGCCGGCGGCAGGAGAAGCTGGCCCGCGAGGCGGCGGAGGAGGCCCGGGAGGCGACCGCGGAGGCCCGCCGCCAGCGGGAGGCCGCGGCGCTTCAGCAGCGCATCGTGATCAATCAGCGACTGGTCGGCCGGGCCCGCGCGATGATCGCGGATGATCCGAGGAAGGCCCTCCGGCTCGCGGTCGCCGCGCAGGGCGTGCACCCCACCGCGGAGACCAACGAGCAGCTCAGCCACCTGGTCATGTCGACGCGCTACGCCGGCGCCCTGGCCGGCGTGACCGCTGTCGCGCCGGGCGCGGGCCAGGTGGTCGCCGCGGTCGGCACGGACGGGAAGGTGTCGCTCTGGAACACGGCCGACCCCACGAAGCCGGCCCGCCTGGCCACGCTGCCGGAGGACACGAGGGCCGGGGGCGAGGACAAGACGCTGGCGGCCGGCCCGGACGGGCGTACCCTCGCGGTCTTCGACGGAATTTCCGACGCGGTGCTGTGGAACGTGGCCGAACCGGCGCGCCCCGAGAAGCTGGCCACGCTGACCGACGCCGCCGGGATCATGGCCGTGACGTTCAGCCCGGACGGGCACACCGTCGCGACGAGCAACCGGGACAAGAACACCGTCCTGTGGGACGTGAGCGCGGCCCCGGCCCAGCTCGCGACGCTGCCGGCCGCGTACCCGCTGAAGTTCAGCTCGGACGGACGGATCGGGGTCACCAGCGGCGCCGAGGTCGTCGTGTGGAACCTGGCCGACCCGGCCAAGCCGGTGCGGGGCGCCGCGCTGCACCTGTTGTACGGCGACAAGACGTCCGGCGACGCCGCGATCGAGGTCAACCCGAAGCAGCCGATGGTGGCCGTCGAGGGGGCGGACGACGCCGTGTGGCTCTGGGATCTGAGCAACCCGGCCAAGCCGGTGAACGGCAGCTACATGAACGTGGGCGTCGGCGACGGCCATTTCCGGTCGATGGCGTTCAGCCCCGACGGGACCATGCTGGCCCTCGGTGACACCGACGGGACCGCCGAGGTGTACGGCGTCGAGGGCGGCAGCTGGCCGTGGCTGTCCATGAAGATCGCCGTCCTGGCCGTCCGGGGTGGCCCGGTGACGTCGATGGCCTTCGGTCCGGACTCGCGGACGCTGACCACCGCCGGCTTCCGCGAGACGGCGACGTTGTGGGCGATCAGGGGCCGGTTCGCGCCGGAGGCGACCACGGCGCCTGGTCCCGTACCCGCAAGAATCGTCGGTCTGGCCTTCACGCCGGACAGCGGCACCCTGATCGCAGCGGGCCGGGACGGGACAGCCGTGCCGTGGCACCTGTCCGGTTCGGCCGGCCCCGTCCGCGGCACCCCCTGGCCGCTGCGGAACAGCAAGGTCGACGGGATCACCCTGAGCGAGGACGGCCGCACCCTGGCCGTGCTCGGCGCCGACAAGTCGGTGACGCTGCTCGACATGACCCGCCCCGGCGAGCCCGCGTTCCTGTCCAAGATCGAGGATCCCGGAACCGAGGTGTACGCGGTGGCGCTCACCAAGGACGGAACGACCCTGGCCATCGGTCACAGCGACGGCCGGACGACGCTGTGGAGCCTGGCCGACCGGCGGGAGCCCGACCGCATCGCCGAGCTGACCCTCCGCAAGGACCTGTCGGCCATCGCGTTCACGGCGGACGGGCACACGATGGCGGTCAGCGAGGGCACCAACGTGTCCCTGTGGAGGCTCGCCGACGGTTCCGACCCGGTCCGGCTCACGTCGATCGCGATCACCGAGTTCAGCGGTTACAGCGCCCAGTCGCTCGCGTTCAGCCCCGACGGGCGCACCCTGGCCGCCGGCACCGACGAGCCGTCGACCCTGCTGTTCGACATCGCCGACCCGACCCAGCCGCACCGGCTGGCCACCCTGACCGGCCACAGCAACATGGTGCTGTGGCTCGGCTTCAGCCCCGACGGGCGCACGCTGGCCACCTCGGGCCTGGAGAACGCCCTGATGCTGTGGGACATCGCCGACCCCGGCACCGCGGTGCCGTTCGCCACCATCAAGATCCCCGAGCTGCAGAGCTTGAACACCGCGTTCAGCCCCGACGGCCGCACCCTGGCCGCGGGCGGAACCTACGGCGCCCCCAGCCGGACCATCACCCTCTGGAACGCCACGGCGCCGAAGGAACTGGCCGCCGACCCGACCGGCTACGCCTGCACCCTCAGCGGGCGCGGGCTCAACGCCGCCGAGTGGGCCACCTACATCCCCGAACTCCCCTACCGGTCCACCTGCTGACGACATGGACGCCCTCAACGCGTACGACAGCGTGGCCGAAACCTACGCGCAGCTGTTCCGCGACTCCCTGCGTGACGCTCCCCTGGATCGCGCGATGCTCGGGGCGTTCGCCTCCGCATGTGGAACGGGTCAAGTCGCGGACGTGGGGTGCGGACCGGGTCACGTCACCGCTCATCTCGACGAGCTGGGAGTCGCCGCGCTCGGCGTTGACGTCTCGCCCGCGATGATCGAGTTGGCTCGCCAGGCCTATCCGGGACTCGGTTTCACGGTGGGCTCGATGGAAGCGCTGGACATCGGCGACGGCGTGCTGAGCGGCGTACTCGCGCGCTGGTCCATCATCCACATCCCGCCGCCGGAAGTTCCTGCCGTCCTGGCCGAGTTCCACCGGGTGCTGGCGCCCGGTGGCCACCTCCTGATCTGCTTCCCGGCAACCGACGGCCCGGACCACCCGACCCAGGTGTACGACCACACGGTCGCGCCGGCCTACCGGTGGTGGCCCGATCACCTGGCCGCGTTGCTGCGTGACGCCGGGCTGGCCGAGGTGGCTCGTCTGACGGCTCAGCCCGAGCCCGCGGACCGCCGCCAGTTTCCCGCGGTTCACCTGCTGACCCGCAGGACGATGTCGGACAGTGGGTAGCCCACGCAGGTCAGCGCGTACCCCTCGGCCTTCTGTTGTGAGGTGAGGCAGTTCGGTTCGTTCTGGACGACTTCCCCCTTGACCAGGCGGACCATGCAGTCGCCACAGTTACCGACCGTGCAGGAGTACGGCATCGGCAGGCCCGCGTCGAGCCCGGCGTCGAGCAGGGTCTGGCCGGGTTCGACCACCACCGTGCCGACCGCCTCGACCGTCATCTCCTGGGGCTCCTGGGACGAGGTCGCCGCGGTTCCGGTGTCGGCCCCGCTGATGTAGCGCTCGCTGTGCACCAGGTCGTCCGGGACACCGAGCCCGGCGAGTACGCCGTGGGTGGCGCTCATCAGGGGTTCCGGCCCGCAGACGTAGTAGTGGGCGGACCTCGCCGGTGACAGCCCGGTGATCCAGCGGCGGATGCCGTCCGCGTCGAGCCGTCCGTCGCGCCGGGTCAGGACGTGGGTGACCGACAGGCGGCCCGGGTGATCCGCCGCGAGCCGGGCCAGTTCGGCGGCGAAGATGACCTCATCGGTGTCACGGCTGCTGTAGAGCAACGCGATCCGGCTCTGCCTCAGCGCCGCCCGGATGATGCTCATCATCGGCGTCACGCCGCTGCCCGCCGCGATCAGGACGAGCTGGTCCGGTGCCTGCGGCGGGAGATGGAACGACCCGGACGGCCCGCGCACCGCGAGTCGGTCACCTTTCCGGTGTACGTGACCCGAGAACCGCCCGCCGTCGACGCGCTTGACGGTGACCTCGAGCCGGGCCGACCCCGGCGCCGACGACGCCGAGTAGGCCCGCCGCACCGGGCGCCCGTCGATGTCGGCGATCAGCGTGAAGAACTGCCCGGCCCGGAAGTCGAACGACCCCCGCTTGCCGCCGGCGTCCTCCAGCACGAGCGTGACCACGCTGGGCGTCTCCCGCCGCACGTCGGCGATGCGCACCTCCCGCAGGGCCTCGACCGTCCGCGCCTCCTCGTAACCCTCCTTGATCAGCCCCGACCGGTAGGCGCGGTCCATGACCAGGCGCAGCAGCCGGGTCAGCCCCGGGATCGCCCCGACGACCTTCAGCAGACCCTTGGCCTTCGAGCGGGCGGCGAGGTGCTGCCCCGCCATCGCCATCAGATCCGGCGCCGTCCCGCGATCAAGGTGCGTGCCCCGGGCCCACATCCCCGACCGGGCCACGGCGTCATTGCCGGCAATCTCGGCGTCCTCGACGTCGATGAGCAGCGCCGCGTGCGGGGGCATCCCCCGCAGGGCCATGGTCGCCAGCAGTGCGGGATCGTCGGTGATCGCGCCGCGACCGCGGACATGCAGCACGCCGCCGCGTCCCGGGACGAGCGCGGCGAGCGAGAGCCGGTCGTCCTGCAGGAGGTTGTGCAGGGAGTCGGCGCGCTTGTTGCCCCGGCGGTCAGGGATGACCAGCGTACGACCGTCCAGGATCCGCGCCACCGCCTCCCGGTCGCCGCGCGGGCTGGTGTCACTCCCGCCAGCCGAGTCCCAGGTGGACAGCGCGAGGAACTTCGCCGCGGCGAGGAAGTCGGCGACACCGGGCCGGGACAGTGGCCCCTCCCCCGGCTCCGGGGCCGCCGGCGGCCCCGGAGCCGGGGGGTGCCAGAGGCGCGACCGGAGTACGGCCTGAGCGCAGTGCACGTACGCCTCGTGGATGTCGACGGACACCTCGGCACCCTGGCGAGCCGCCACCGAACCGTTGACGCGCAACAGCTCACCGACGCCCGGCAGGAGAAAGAAGAACGAGACCGGGCCGTCCGGGTGACCGGCCTCGGCCATCGTGAAGGAGATCCGCGTGGGCGAGCGCACCTTCACGAAGCCGGGCCGGCCGCCGATGAAGGTCGTCCTCGCGATGCCATTGCCGTCCCGATAGCCGAAGGCGGCGACCGGGCAGAGGTCAAGGATGGTCCGGCAGCCTTCATCAAGGGCGCTGATCTGCTTGAGCATGATCACGGCCGCCGGCCGCCCGACCGTCGCCTCAACCTCATCCACCGCGGTCAGCCGACGCGCATTTTCCCAGTTCACCTCACTATTGTGAGCAATAGCTCAGTTCTCTGGCTACTCGCTTTTGCCGCCCCGGGGGCACCTCCGTACACCCTCTCCTTCGGCGGCCACTGCTCACGTTCTGCCGGTCGATCGGTGAAACACCGAGCACAAACGGCTCCTGATGCCTCCGCTGATCCGGAGTCCGGCCGATAGGACTGAGAGACCGTTGTTGATCAGGTGAGAGGGTGGGGTGACGACTGTGCGCCGGTCGGCGTGGCTGACGGCCCGCACGCGCCCGATGCTGGGGCAGGTGCGGCTGCTGTTCCTCGTGTTCTGCCTGATCTGGGCGGCCATCGGGTTCTACGGCGTCGATGCCGGCAGCGGTGTCCCGACGTGGGCCTCGGCGGCCGCGATCGTGGTGGTCGAGGCGTCGCTGGTGATCGGATACCGGCGTGGGCGGTTCCCGTGGTGGAGCTGGCTGGTCGAGCTGCCCTGTGTCGGGCTGGTGGCCTTCGCCTCGGGGTACGGCATCACGACCGGCCTGCTCTTCGTCTGGATCAATTTCCGGGCCCTCTACGGCCGCCGCAAGGATCAGCTTTTCGGGGCCGCGACGGTGGTCGCCGTGATGACCGGCGGCGTGTTCCTGGCCGGTGTTCCCTCATCCGACGCCGTGTCGCTGGCGGTGACCGCGCTCATCGGGCTGGCCATCAACCACACCCTGGCGCAGGGTTTGCGCGCCCGTGACCGTGCCGCCGCCCGGGAGAGCGTGGTCGCCTCGGCCGGAGCGGTGTTCGCCGCCGTCGAAAGCCGGCAGGAAGCGGCTCAGGCGGCGGCCGAGGCGGCCGTGCGACTCGACGAGGCGGTCGCCGGCGCCCTGCTGACGACGATCGCGTCGAGCGCCGTACGCGTCATCGGTCACGCCGGCTCGGCCGGCCCGGACGTGCTGAACCGATCGATCGAACTCGACGATCTCGGCCCGGAGATGCGAGCCGGGCTGCACCCGGGTGAAACGGCCATGATCACCGGGGCCGCGGCCGCGCGTTTCACCGCGGCGATGAGCATGCCGGCGCACGATCGGCTGCTGATCGTTCCGCTGGCTGTGCAGGGCGACGTCTTCGGCCTGCTGGTGGCGGCGTTGCACCGGCGTCCGGACGACCTGTCGGCCGCCATGCTCACCCTGGCCGACGAGGCGGCGCTGACCCTGGATCAGCTGCTGAGCCGATCCCGGTTGAGCATCGTCGTGGAGAACTCCTCGGATGCGCTGATCCTGGCCGGCGAGCGGGGCGTGATCCGGCTCGCCAATCCCGCCGCCGGGCGGCTGCTGGGCTGTCCCGTCACCGACCTGACCGGCGGTGACCTGCGCCGGCTCATTCATCCCGAGGACCTCGACGTGGTGCTGGCGGCCGCCTCGACCGCCGCACGGACCTGCCGGCTGCGGGGATCGGACGACCAGCCGTGGAGCGAGTACGAGGTCGTGGTGGAGTACGTCACCGAGCATGACGGCTCCCGCAGCCTCATCCTGAACGCGCGTGACATCTCCGAGCAACGGCGACTGGAGATGGAGTTGCGGCACGCGCAGAAGCTGGAGTCCGTCGGACGGCTCGCGGCCGGCGTGGCGCACGAGATCAACACGCCGATCCAGTTCGTCGGCGACAACATCCGCTTTCTCGAGGACTCCTTCGCCGATCTGCTCACCCTGGTCACCGCCGTACGCGAGCGCGCGGACAGCGACGAGCCCATGGCCGAGCTGCTGCGCGAGATCGACGCCGAGTTCCTCCTGGAGGAAGTGCCCGCCGCCGTGCGGCAGACGCTCGAGGGCGTCGACCGAGTGGCGACGATCGTGCGGGCGATGAAGTCGTTCGGCCATCCCGGCGACGAGGCGAAGAGCTTGGCCGATCTCAACGACCTGGTCACCAACACGCTGGTGGTGGCGGCCGGCGAGATCAAGCCGGTGGCGGACGTGGAGACCGAGCTGTCCGATCTGCCGCCGGTGCGCTGCCACGTCGGCGACATCAATCAGACGCTGCTCAACCTGGTGGTGAACGCGGCACACGCCATCGAGGCGGCGGGGAAAGGCCGGGGCACGGTACGGGTCGTCACCCGGCGCGACGGCGACGAGGCCGTCATCGACGTGGCCGATACCGGGACCGGTGTGCCGCCCGAGGTCGCGGACAAACTCTTCGATCCGTTCTTCACCACCAAGGAGGTCGGCCGGGGCACCGGCCAGGGCCTTGCTCTGGCGCGCAGCCTCGTGGTCGACCGCCATCACGGATCCATCAGCTTCCGCACCGAAGTCGGCGCCGGCACCGTCTTCTCGGTGCGGCTGCCCATCGGCGAGGCGGTCATGCCCGCGCCACCGTCGTCCGAGCTGGAGGTAGTGCCATGAGCGAGAAGCCCCACGTGGTGTTCGTGGACGACGAACCACGCATCCTCGACGGTCTACGCCGCATGCTGCGCAAGGAAAGCGCCCGATGGGACATGTCCTTCGCCGGCGGAGCGGGCGAAGCGCTCGCCGTGATGGAGAACCGGCGCTGCAACGTCGTGGTGTCCGACTTCCGCATGCCCGGCATGGACGGTGGGGAACTTCTGAGCCGGGTGCAGTCGCTGTATCCCGGGACCGCTCGGGTGATCCTGTCGGGCCAGACCGGCGAGAACGACGTGCTCAGGGTCATCGCGCTGGCGCATCAGTTCTTGACCAAGCCCGCCGCCCGCGACGAGCTGGTGCAGACCCTCGAACGGCTCATCGCGGCGCAGGCCGCGTCCGGCGACGACTCGGCCCGCCGCGACGTCTCCATGGTCAGCTCCCTGCCCAGCGCACCCTCGCTGGTCATCGAGCTGATCGCGGCGCTCAACGCCGAGGATGCCTCGGCCGAGTCGGTCGGCGCGATCATCGAACAGGATCCGGCGGCCGCGGCCAAGGTGCTGCACCTGGTGAACTCGTCGGCCTCGATGGTCAGCCACAAGGTCACCCGCGTGGTCCAGGCCGTCGCGCTCCTGGGCACCCAGCGGGTACGCGGGCTGGTGCTGATGCACGACGTCGTCCGCAGTTTCGATCCGCACGGGGTGCTGCCGACCGACTGGATCCAACGGCTCACCGACCATTCGGTGCACACCTCGCACCTGGCCCGGGAACTGGCCGGCCCGGCTCCGTGGCACAACGAGGCGTTCACCGCGGGGCTGCTGCACGAGGTCGGCCAGTTGGTGCTGGCCTCCTCCCGCCACGAGGAGTACCCCGGAGTGCTGAAGATCAAGGACCAGGCCACGGGTACGCCGGACGACGCCGCCGACGAGCCGCTGACGCTGGACGACATCGAGCGGGCCGCGCTCGGCACCTGCCACAGCGATGCCGGCGCCAACCTGCTCGCCCTCTGGGGGCTTTCCGCCGCGGTGGTGGAGTCCGTGGCCGGTCACGCCGGCGCGACGCCCGGAGCGGTCGACGATCCGAGGTCGGCGGTGGCGGTCGCGCACCGCCTGGTCGAGGCCGAGCTCGGCACGGTGTGCGGGGCGCCGGCCGACGACAGCGCCGCCTTCGAGGAGCAGCTCGGAGCGCACGAACGCGCGGTCGTCGAACGGTGGCGGACTACCCTGCGGCGCTGACCAGGGCGTTCGACGAATAGACCAGGAGCGGTTCGGCGACGCCGTCCTCCAGGGCGGCGAAGTTGCGCAGCCGGCTCATCAGGCTCATCGTCACCTCCTGGCCCGCGTTGACCAGCAGCATGCCCGTACCGCTGCACACCGGGGCGGCGAGAATCATGCCGATCTTCACCGCACCGAGCTTGACCGCCTCGACCGCCGCGGAGGTGTCGTCGCTCGCCGTGGTGTCCAGCGCGTCGAGCAGCGCGGGGTCGTAGCGTCCTTCGGCGGACCGCAGCGTGAGGCAGGCGACGTTGGGCGGTGAACCCCCGGCCACCAGCGCGTCGTAGTCCTGGACGAGGCGCAGCACGCGCGCGCCGAAGGGGATCTCATCGCCGGCCAGGCGCTCGCCGGGCGGCCCCGAGCCGTCCCAGTTCGCCCGCGAGTGCCGGATCGCCTCGGTGACCGCCGTGAGCCTCGGGATGGCGGCGGTCAACCGTTCCGCCACCTGCGGCGCCTCATCCACCATGTTCTGCTCGCTCGCGGTGAGCGGTTCGGCCGTGCCGAGCTTGGCCACCACCGCCGGCGGAAGCGACACCGCGCCCAGTTGCGACATCAGCACCGCGAGTTCCACCGCCCAGCGATCGGGGGCCTCCACCGAGTCCAGCATCGCGACGGCGGTGCGGCGCATGCGGGTGGCCGTGGCGAAGGCCGCGGGGTTCGCCAGCGACAGGACGTCCATCAGGGCGTTCACGCTGCCGCGCAACGTCTCCTCGAGCAGCTGCCGTTGCCCGACCACGAGCTCGTGCTGCGCCACGCAGTCTCGTAGCGCACTGGTCATGATCTCCTGGTCGACCGGCTTGAGCAGCATCCGGAAGATCCCGCCCTCGTTGACCGTGGTCGCCGCGTCCGACAGGTTGGTGTGACCGGTCAGGAGCATCCTCGTGGCGTCGGGGGCGGCTTTGCGAACGGCCGCGAGGAACTCGGCCCCGTTGATCCCCGGCATCAGGAAATCCGAGACGATCACCTGGAACGGCTCCTCCTGGCCCAGGCTGAACAGCCCTTTGGCGGCGCCGACGGCGGTGACCACGTCGAAGTCACGGCGCAGCTGGCGCCGCAGACCGTTGAGAAGATTCGGCTCGTCGTCGACGAACAGCACGCGTGGCAGAGCCATCGCCGTGATCACCCCCGATCGGATCGCGACTCATCCCCACCAACGTAACCGCATTCCGTCCCCGCGGATGGCGTTCAACCGGCTTCGCCCTCCACCCGTACGGGCAGGCCGATGGTGAACGTGGTTCCCGTACCCGGGCTGGAATCGACCTTGATCGAACCGCCGTGCTTCTGCACGATGCTGGCGTACGCCATGCTCAGCCCTTGTCCCGTGCCCTTACCCACCACCTTGGTGGTGAAGAACGGGTCGAAGATCCGCTGCTGGGTCGCCTCGTCCATGCCGGTCCCGTCGTCGCTGATGGCGATCTCGACCGCATCCGCCCGACGGGTGGTCCGGATCCGGATGTGCCCCAGGCCGCCGCCGTCACGAGGGCCGGCCGCCTCGATGGCATGGGCGGCGTTGACGATGAGGTTGAGGACGACCTGCTTGAACTCGCCCTCATAGCAGGGCACCAGGCCGACGTCGTCGCCGAGCTCCAGGCTCAGCTCGGCGTGGTACTTCCACTCGTTGCGCGCCACCTGGCTGGTGCTTTCCACGGCCCGGTTGACGTCGACGTCGCTGCGGCCCTGGCCGGGATGCGAGAAGTCCTTCATCGCCCGGACGATCTGGGCGACCCGTTCGAGCCCTTCGAGCGATTCGGCCAGCGCCGTCGGAACCTCCGCGAGCAGGAAGTCGGCGTCGATCTCGCGCAGCAGCTCGGCGATCTGCTCGTCGGTGTCCCCGAACCGTTGCTGCACGGCGGTGACCAGCGTGAGCAGTTCGGTGAAGGACTGCTCGATGAATCGGGTGTTGTCGGAGACGAACTGGATCGGTGTGTTGATCTCGTGCGCGATGCCGGCCGCGAGCTGACCGATCGCCTCCAGCCGGTTCGCCTGATTGACCTGGCGCTCCAGGTCACCGATGCGGGTCACGTCGGCGCCGATGCCGATCACCCCGCCCGCATCGGGTTGCGGCAGCACGCTGATCAGCAGGGTGCGCGGCGGGCCGCCCGGCCCGGTGACGGTGGCGTGGTGATCCACCACGGGCGCGCCGTGGCGGCGCACCTGGGCCTCCAGCTCGCCCAGGATCGGCGCGAGATCGTCCACGACAGCGATCTCGGCCTCGGTCTTCCACACCAGGTCGGTGGTGGCCGCGGCGCCGCGCGCGGTGAGGTACGCGGCGTTGTGCCCGATGTAGCGGCCGTTCGCGTCCTTCCAGTAGATGAACTGGGGAATGGCGGAGATGACCCCGGTGAGCACCGCCTTCTCGATCGACAGCTCGTGGGCCAGCGCCTCGGCGCGCGCCTTGGCCGCCAGGCGCGACCGTTCCGCCTTGACCCGGCCGGTCACGTCGCGTTCCACGGCGACGATCCGCAGGATGCCGTCGTCGTCGATCACCCGGTAGAGCTCGGCCCGCAGCCAGCAACGGCGTCCGTCCTTGGTGCGGCTCTCGAATTCCGGCAGCACCACGGAACCCTTCGCGACCCACGCCTCCTGGTCGAACTGCGGCATGCCGTCGATCCCGAGCAGGTCGACCCGGGCCCGGCCGAGCGCCTCCTCGAGGGTGTAGCCGGTCAGCTGGGTGAAGGCGTTGTTGACCCATTCGATGACGCCGTGCTCGTCGGTGATCATCACCCCGTCGTCCACGTGGCGGGCCACCAGCGCCAGACGGGCGGCGTGGCGGGTGGAGTGACGGAGCTCGTCCTGGATCTGGACCGCCGCCGTCTCGTCGGTGAGGGTGAGCACCGCTCGGGCCGCGCCGTGCCTCAGCACCGGATCGACTCGCAACCGCCACCAGCGCGGACCCTCCCGCGTCTCGACCCGGCGCACGCCGGCCGGACCGACCTCCACCTCGGCGAGCACCTGCCGGAGCGCGTCAGCGGCCCCGGTCAGCAATTCGCCGAGGCCGCCGGGCTGATCCGCGGCCACGGAGAAGAAACAGCCGGCGTCGATGGTGACGTCGCCGACGCGAGCCAGCATCGTGCTCCACACCTGGTTGGTGTCGATGATGAGGCCGTCACCGTCGAGGATGCACAGGCCGGCGTCGATGGAGTCGATCACCGCGCGGAGGAGCTGTTCGGCCTCGCGGGTGCGGTCGGTGCGTTCGGCCAGCCGTCGCTGCAGCGTCAGGTTGCGCTGCCAGGTGGCCAGCGCCGCGCTGTCCGGTTCCCCGGCGGTCCGCCGTTCCGCCGCGACCACCAGCGCATCGATGGTGCGGCGCTGCCGTTCCACGGTGCGCCGCAACTCCGCCACCTCGGCGGTCACCTGTTCGCGGTCCTCGACCGTGCTCAGCGCGTCAACCATGTCGCTCCCGGGATCAAGTCAGCCGAACGCCACGGCGACAAGTGTCTGGTTCATGTGCATGCCGTTGAACTGCTCGCCGTACGTGCTGAACCCGGCGGCGTGGTTCGCGGCCAGAAGGCCTCCCATCCGGTCGGCCAGGCCCCGCTCCTCGGACTCGAGCCGCCGCAGGACGCAGTCGAAGACCAGCATGCCGCCGAGTGAGCCCAGGTCGGCGCGGACCGCGGCGATTCCCTCGTCCAGCCTTTCCAGCATCCCGGTCGACTCACCCAGGCGCAGCACATCACCCAGGTCGACCCGGGCGAGCATCCTCAGCGACCCGTCCGGCCGGGCCTCCGCGATGCTGCGGACCCAGCTGGAGCCGCCGGCGCCCAGCAGCAGCGGGTGCCTGGAGAACGTCGCCGGCGTGATGTGCTGAAGTGGTTGGTTCACCGCGTCGGCGTAGGCCTCGGCGGCGGGCTGCCCGTTGAGCGTATGAATGATCCGCTGCTCCGGATCGACGTCGGTGGCGACCAGCACGGTCTCGGTGGCCTCATGATGTTGCAGCCGCAACAGGCGGAACGGCGCGTCCGACCCGACAAACGTCACCGTCGCGCAATCATCGGTGAACCCGCCGTCGTGGTAGACCGCCGTCCGCCGAAACTCCAGGCCATCACCGGCCGAGCCGCCGATCACCGGCACGTCGCCCAGCGTCGCCATCAAGGTGGCGGCAAGGGTATCCTCACGACGGGCGAGCCCATCAGCGAGAAGAATCGCGAACCCGTCCTGCCCCGCGATCTCGGAACGAAGCGCCATCAGCTGGGCGCCCGCCTGCTCCACAGCCGCCACCGCATCATGCAACGGCCGCAGCACAATCGTCCGGGCGCGGAGACCGCCTCCGGTCAGCGCGACCGCACAGACCCCTCGACTGTCGTAACCGTCGGCCGTGATGTTGCCCGAACTGGTACACCCGATAGCCCGCTCACCGAAGGCGTCGCGAATAGCACCCCCCACGGCGTCGAGGTCGTAGCCCGGGGCCACGAACACGGCGTAGACATCGGCGTGCGGTCCCAGCGCCTCGGCCAACTCCCCCACCGCGGCCCGCCCATCCTGCGCGTGCGACACCGCTGAGGCCAGAGTGACCCGTGCACCGCTGCGGCGCTCGGTCATCGTCGACATCTTCGCTCCTCGCCTCCGGGCCCTCAACGCACTGTTCGACCGGAACGGGCAGCGAATGAGCCCCACGAACTGTTTGTTGCCCGGCCCGGCGAAGCGTGGATCACGCACTTGCGACGGCGCGCCCCGGCCGGACTCGGCAGGCCAGGCCGTGACCTGGCCGACCTGCAACGGCCTGGCGGATAGCCATGGACGGTGTCTCAGCTGCGCTCGCGCAAGTATTCGAACTCCGCGTGGGCCTTGGCGCCGTCGGCGACGATCATCCGCTCGAGGACACGGCCCAGACACAGGACAGCGCCGGTGACCGCCTACCGACCCGTAGCGAACAAATCCTTGCCGACCTTGACTTCCTGCGATTCGGAGATCCAGAGCGTTGGCCGTCATGGGTTGGGTTTGGCTCAGGATGGCGACCTTTTGCAAGATCGTCTCCCAGATTTCTCCCAAGCGGGGGCCGGCCGACGTTACGGGGCATCCCGTCGCGCAAGCTTCGCTCAGCCGGGCCGCGCTCGCCTGGTCCAGGTCGTTCGTCCGCTGGGGCACTCCACCTGGACCAGGCGAGTGCGGTCTGTTGGCCTCAGGTGCGCAATGTTTCTAGAACGGGGTGGGGACATCCCAGAGCGCCCTGGCCCAAGGGCTGGGCCGTTGATAGCCGGCGCGGCTGTCACTCATCAGGAACCCATGGGCGAAGTGGGTCGTCGAGGAACAGGCCGAACATGGGCTCTATCAACGGGAAACGGGCCCCGCTCGTAAGAGCGAAACCCGCTGCGACCTGCTTGTTCATTTGGTGGGCGATACTGGATCGAACCAGTGACCTCTTCCGTGTCAAGGACACCGATCTCGCTGATAGGACGGGGTTGACCAGCGGGTTCGTTCAATCGCTCGGGTTAGACGGGGTGCGCCGGCCGGCGCATGAGCCGGGCCGGG
>NZ_JBFBGU010000045.1:0-28458 GCF_040684855.1 Actinoplanes sp. NPDC089786 | reverse complement strand
GGACTCCCGCTCCCGCCTGACCCGCAACCACCACCCGACCGTCACGGTCCACGATGCCGCATACCCACACCCAAATCAGGCACCTATCCAGTTACGTGTAAATAAAGGTCATTGTCAGGCGTTGAGAAACATCAGCACGGCCAGAACTCGGCGGTTGTCGTCATCCGACGGTGGCATCCCGAGTTTTGTGAAGATGTTGTTGATGTATTTGCTGACCACCTTTTCGGTGATGAAGAGCCGGGCCGCGATGGCCGCGTTCGACCGGCCCTCGGCGATGTGCCGCAGGACGTCGAGTTCGCGGGGACTCAGCACGGCGAGCGGTTCCCGGCGGGCCAGCAGTTGGGAAACCACCTCGGGATCGAACGCGGTGCCGCCGGCCGCGACCTGGTGGATCGCCTGGATGAACTGTTCGACGTCGGAGACCCGCTCCTTGAGCAGGTAGCCGATCCCGCCGGTGCTGTCGGTGAGCAGCTCTCGGGCGTACAGCGGCTCGATGTGTTGTGAAAGCACCAGCACGGGCAGGCCGGGGATCTCGGCGCGGGCCGCGATGGCCGCCTTCAGGCCCTCGTCGGTCTGGGTCGGCGGTAACCGTACGTCGATGATCGCCACGTCGGGCCGGTGGCCGAGCAGCGCGGGCAGCAGATCGGGTCCATTGTCGACCGCCGCGACCACTTCGAAGTCGAACGCCTGCAGGAGACGCGTGAGACCGTCCCGCAGCAGCGTCAGATCTTCGGCGATGACAACGCGCACGGCAGCTCCATGGTCACAACGGTGGGACCGCCCGGTGGGGACGAGACCGCCATCGTCCCATCGAACGCGTTCAACCTTCGCATGATCCCGATCAGACCCGTCCCACGGGCCGGGTCGGCCCCGCCCACGCCGTCGTCGCCGACCTCGACGGCGAGCACGTCGCCGGTGTGACCGATGGTCACCCAGGCCGACCGGGCCCGGCTGTGCCGCACCATGTTCGCCAGCGTCTCGGCCACCGCGAAGTAGACCGCCGATTCGACCGACGTCTCGAGCCGGCCGGGCAGGTGGGACGCGACCGGCGTCTTCACCGGCAGGCTGAGCGCCAGCGCCTGGACGGCGCCTTCGAGGCCCCGTTCGGCCAGCACCGGCGGATGTATTCCGCGGACCAGATGTCGCAGCTCGACCAGGGCGGCCGTGCTGGACGACCGGGCCTCGGCGAGCAGTTTGAGCGCGGCGGACGGATCGCGGCGGACGAGACGCTCGGCGAGCCCGATCGTCATCGCCACCGAGACCAGCCGGGCCTGGGCGCCGTCGTGCAGGTCACGCTCTATGCGACGCAGCTCGGCCGCCTGTGCGTCTATGGTGTCGGTCCTCGTGGTGGTCAGGTGGGCAACGCGTAACCGCAGCTCAGCGGACATGGTGGGGGCCAGGAAGAGCTGGGTGAACAGCACGTCGGTCGTGCGGAGCAGCGGCGCCAGGACCAGGCCGACGGCCAGGATCACCAGGCCCTGGGGGAGAGACAGCCACGCCTCGGCGGTGGTCATGGTCGGCCAGAACACGCCGTACCCGAACCGCACCTCGCCCAGATGCAGCCACAACGGCAGCAACCCGACACCGACCAGCCCGTACGCGGGGATCGCCAGCGTGATGACGCCGAGGCACACCGCGACCAGCGCGCCGGGCAGCAGCCACGCCATGTCCCGCCAGGTCGCCGGATCGGTGATGATCCACCGCACCCAGAGGCGGTCGCCCACCTCGGAACGCTTCGGCGGCGGCGGATAGGGGCGGCGGATCGGCAGGCCGGCCCGCGCGGCCAGCCGCCGCTCGAGGTCGGCGCGCCACCGGACGATCGTCACGGCGACGGTGAGGATGTCGGTGCCGAGCACCGGCAGCGGGCTCAGGATCAGACCGGCCAGCCAGATCGTCAGCACGGGCAGGTTCAGCGTGGCCAGGCCGGCCGCGAACAGGCCGTCCGCCGTGGCGGACAGACCGGCACGTACGCGGAGCCAGCTTCTCATGCCTTAATCATGCCCTCGCCAGGGCCGGCTATCCGTCACAAGGGTGCTGGCACCCCAATGCAGGTGGGGCTCGGCACTCCAGACATTCCGGTCCGGGAACGCGAATACTTGGGGGCATGACGGCTACCACGACAGCACCGAGAGTGCGGCCATCGAGCGACTTCGCGGAACTCAACCGGCGGATCAACGCCGAGGGTCTGATGCAGCGGAAACCGCTCTACTACGTCGTACGCATGGCGCTCGTGACCCTGCTGGCGGCCGGCGCCTGGACCGCGTTCTTCCTGGTCGGGTCGTCCTGGTGGGTGCTCGCCGTGGCGCCGTTCCTGGCCATCGCCTTCGCCCAGATGGCGCTCGTCGCGCATGACCTGGCCCACCGCCAGGTGTTCCGCACCAAGCGGCCGAGCGAGATCTTCGGCCGGATGGCCGGCAACCTCGGCGTCGGCATGAGTTACGGCTGGTGGATGGACAAGCACACCCGCCACCACAACAACCCCAACCACGACGATCTCGACCCGGACGTCGCGCCGGAGGTGCTGATCTGGGCCACCAAGTCGGCCGTCGGCCGCCGTGGGCTGGCCGCGTTCGTCACCCGGCACCAGGCCGGGCTGTTCTTCCCGCTGCTCACGCTGCTCAGCACCGACCTCAAGGTGTCCAGCGTGAAGGCCCTGCGGGCGGGCCATGTCAAGCGCCCCGGCCTGGAGGCCGCCCTGCTGATCGCGCACGTGGTCGCCTACCTGGGCTCGCTGTTCATCTTCCTCTCGCCGTTGCAGGCGATCGCCTTCCTGCTAGTACACCAGGGGCTCTTCGGTGTGTATCTCGGCATGACCTTCGCGCCGAACCACAAGGGGATGCCGCACCCGACCGGCGACGAGGACTTCCTGCGCAAGCAGGTGCTGACCTCGCGGAACGTCAACGGTGGCTGGTTCGTCGACGTGGCGCTGGGCGGGCTGAACTACCAGATCGAGCACCACCTGTTCCCGGGCATGCCGTCGCCCAACCTGCGCAAGGCCCAGCCGATCGTGCGGGACTACTGCGCCGAGATCGGTGTGGCGTACGAGCAGACCGGTCTGATCGAGTCCTACCGCCAGGCCCTCCGCCACCTGCACGAGGTCGGGGCGCCGCTGCGGAAGCCCCAGGCCTGAGCCCTCAACCGGGGAAGGTCAACACGGCCTGAACCTCGTGCCGCCGGCGCTGCGCCAGATCGTCCAGCAGCGCCGGCGCCTCGTCGAACGGCACCACCGCGGTGATCACGTGGCGGCGGATCGCGTCGCCGTCACGCTGGAGCAGGCGGACGGTCTCGGCCGACAGCCGCTCACGGTCCCAGGTCGCCCCGAGCCCGCGCGGCACCCGGCCGATCTGGGCGCAGCGGATGGTCAGACCGTTGTGGTGGAACTCGGCGCCGAGCCGGAGCGCGTCGGCGCCGCCCTGGTAGAAGGCCAGGTCGATGACGGCGCCCTGCGGGCGGAGCAGGCGAAGGGCCAGATGCAGGGCGGACGCCTGACCGCGGCACTGGAACACCACGTCGGCGCCGCGATCGTCGGCGGTGTGCCGCCAGGCCGTCTTCAGGGCGGCCGCCACATCGTCCGCCTCCGGGTCGAGCGCCGCCAGGCCGAGCGCCTCGGCGATGGCCCGGCGCGACCGGGTCGGGTCGACCACCACCACCGACGCGGCGCCGTGGGCGCGGGCGAAAAGCGCGGTGAGCAGGCCGACCACCCCCGCGCCGACGACCGCGACCCGGCGGCCCTCGACCCCGTCGCCGAGCCGGCGCACATCGGCGCCGTGCAGATCGGCCGCGGCGTGCAGCAGGCCGTTGGCGCAGATCGGGCCCATGTGCGCGACGTAGATGCCGAGGATCGGATCGAGGCCGGCGGGCAGCGGCACCACCCGGTCACGCAGCGGGTCACCGGTCCAGCCGGTGCGGTGGCCGTACGTCATCGCCACCACGTCGCCCTCGGTGACCGCCGGGGTGTCGCTGCGCTCGACCCGGCCGACCTCCATGTAGCCGAGCCGGGTCACCGGGTACGGATCCGGGGCGTCGCCGTCGAGGAACAGGCCGAGCGTCGGGTCGAAGCGTTCACGCAGCGCCGGGTTGGTGCCCTTGACGAAGCTCAGCTCGGTGCCGGCCGAGACGCCGCTGAACAGGGTGCGGACCCGGAACGGTCCGGGCTCTTCCGGCTCGTCGACGATGCGCAACCGGCCCGGCCCGGCCACCACCAGGTTGCGGTCAGACATGCGGCACCGTGACCGGGCGACCGGCGGCCGCGGACTCGGCCACGGCGGTGGCCAGGGCATGGGTGCGTACGGCTTCGGCGTACGGGACCCGTACGTCCATGCCGTCGCCGCGAACCGCCTCGACGAACGCTCGGTCGACGGCCACCCGGGCCTGGTCCGGGTCGGTGTCCACGCTCCACTCGCCGTCACCGTCGCGGACGGTCAGCCGGTCCTCGGTGATCGCCAGGGCCAGGCCGTCGGCGTAGATCTCCAGCCCAGCCCGGTGCTTCCAGCCGAGCACACAGGTCGCGGTCAGCGTGCCCACGGCGCCGCTGGCGAAGCGCAGCGTGGCCGCGGTCGCGCCGTCGATGTCGGCGCCGTCCACCGCCGGCGGGATGCCGTTGCTCATGGCACTCACCTCGGTCACCTCGCCGACCACGTATCGGAGCAGGTCGAGCACGTGCGCGGCCTGCTCGACGACCGGCCCGCCGGAGCGGTCGCGACGCGGCCACCACGCCACCGGCGGCACCTTGTCCAGCCAGGCGCCGGTCACCAGGCGTACCGGCCGATCGGCCAGCACCTCGCGGGCTCGGTCGACGACGGCGCTGTAGCGCCAGTGATGCCCGACCCCGGTCAGCAACTCGCGCCGGGTGATCAACTCGGCCGTCTCGCGTGCTTTATCCAATTCGATCTCTATAGGCTTTTCCACGAAGAGAGGAACATCGGCCTCGATGACCGCCCGTTCCGCGGGCCCGTGGGCGAACGGCGGGACGCAGACGTAGACGGCGTCGACCCCCTCGGACAGCAACGCCGCCACGTCCGGCGGGGAGCTCGCGCCGTACTCGCCGGCGAGCTTCCGCGCGGCCCCTTCCTGCACGTCCGTAACCCCGATGATCTGCACATCCGGCAGTCCGGAGAGGACGCGGGCATGCCGCTGTGCCACCCCGCCCGCGCCGACCAGTCCGACCCTTGTCGCCGACATGCGACCTCCCGTTCCTCGTGCTGCTTTGTCTTCCGCGCTTGAGCCGGCTGAAACATCGAGGGGATCTTGTTTACCCACCGGAAAGATTGCCTGCCCGTGGAACGGGCATGCGTTCGATCTCCAGTCGTCACGAGCAATCGGGGGATCCGCCCATGCATCAGCTGACTCCGCCCGCCGTCTCGCCCGTCGTCGAGGCGTGGGCCACCTATCGCACCGGTAACGCGACGCAGTGGTCCGCACGCACCCTCGCCGCCGCCAAGGGTGGCGCCCGGGTCAGTGTGGTCATCCCGGCCCGCAACGAACAGCAGACGATCGGCGCGATCGTCGACACCATCCGACGCGAGCTCGTCGCCGGGGTCCCGCTGGTGGACGAGATCGTGGTGGTGAACTCGCGCTCCACCGACCAGACCGCGATCGTGGCCCGGGCCGCCGGCGCCCGGGTCGTCGATCAGGACGAGATCACCCGGGGACTGCCCCGGATGGAGGGCAAGGGCGACGCGCTCTGGGCCGGCCTGGCCGCCAGCACCGGTGATGTGGTCGCGTTCGTCGACGGCGACCTGCGCGACTTCTCGTCGACCTTCGTCACCGGGCTGCTCGGCCCCCTTCTTACCGACCAGTCGGTAACTTTCGTCAAGGGCTTCTACCACCGGCCGCTGGTCGGCGCGTCCGGTGTGGAGGCCGACGGCGGTGGCCGGGTCACCGAGATCAGCGCCCGTCCGCTGCTCAACCTGTTCTGGCCCGAGCTGGCCGGCTTCGTGCAGCCGCTGGCCGGCGAGTACGCGGGCCGCCGATCCACCCTCGAGCGCATCCCGTTCGTCTCCGGTTACGGCGTCGAGATCGCCATGCTCATCGACCTGCTCGACCTCGTCGGCCTGGACGCGCTGGCCCAGGTCGACCTGGGTGAGCGCCACCACCGGCACCAGAGCCTGGACGCGCTCGGCCGGATGTCGGCGCAGATCATGGTGACCGCGTGGAGCCGCCTGCACCGCCGGGGCCTGGTCGCCGAGCCGCTGCCGCCGGCCACCGCCCTCACCCAGTTCAGCCGGGGCGGCACCGACCCGCTGCCCCACCTCAACCGCCAGATCAGCACGGCCGACGTCGGGGTCGGCGAGCGCCCGCCGCTGGCCACCATGCCGGTGCCGGCGGAGGTGCGGATCGCATGAAGGTGCTGATGAACGCGGGCCCGTGGCTTCCCGTGCCGCCCCGCGGCTACGGCGGCATCGAGAACGTCATCGCCACCCTGGTGCCGGAACTGCGCCGGCTCGGCGTCGAGGTGGTGCTGGCCACCGTGGGCGACAGCGACCTGCCGGTCGAGGAGCGCCTCGCGGTCTACCCGAGCGGGCAGTTCAAGCTGCTGCAACGCCCGTACAACCAGGTCTGCGGGGTGGTGCCGGCGCATCAGCACGCGGTGTCCCGGCGGCTGGCCCGCGGCGACATCGACCTGGTGCACGACCACGTCGAGGCGGCCGGCCTGACCATGCTGGCCGGGCTCGGGCCGGACGCCCCGCCGGGGCTGCACACCCTGCATTGGGACCTGCGGAAACATCCGGAGCTGTACGGGACGTTCGACGGCGGTTCGCGGGTACGCGTCAACGGGGTGTCCGCCGACCAGCTCAGCCACGCCCCGGACGCCTTGCGCGCGCACGCCGTGGGCCACGTGCACCTGGGCACCCCGCTGGCCGACGGGGCCGACCGGCGCCCGCGTACGGAGAAGCGCCCGTACGCCGTGGTCCTGGGTCGCATCACGCCGGGGAAGGGACAGGACCTCGCCGCGCAGCTTGCCCACAGCGCCGGCTTCGACCTGGTGCTGGCCGGTCCGGTGGGCCCGTACCAGCAGCCGGGCGACCTGGCCGCGGCCGACCCGCAGAACCCCGACGTGCGGTTCTGGCGCGAGCAGGTGGCGCCGCAGGTGGACGGCGACCGGGTCCGCTGGGTGGGCACGGTCGTCGGCGCGGAGCGCGACAGCCTGGTCGCTTCGGCCGCGGTGGCGCTGTTCCCGCTGCGCTGGAACGAGCCCGGTGGCACCGCCGTGGTCGAGTCGCTGGCGCTGGGCACCCCGGTCGTCGGCATCGCCCGCGGTTGCCTGCCCGAGCTGGTCGAGCACGGCCGTACCGGCCTGATCACCACCGACGAGCAGGAGCTGGGCGACCTCGTGCACGCGGCCCGGCACATCGACGAGGCCGAGTGCCGGGCCGAGGCGGTCCGGCGCTTCACCCCGGCGACGATGGCCGCCGCGTACCTCGCCCTCTACGAGAGGATCAGCGCCCCGGTCCCGGCCTGACCGTCCCGAACTAGGCTCGATCCATGACGACCCTTGCCGGCCGCACCATCGCGGCCCTGCGCAGTGAGCACGACACCCTGGCCAGCATCGTTCGCGGGCTCTCGGCCGAGCAGCTCATCAGCCCGTCCGGCGCCTCCGACTGGACCGTGGCCGACGTCCTCTCCCACCTGGGCAGCGGCGCCGAGATCAACCTGGCGGGCTTCCGGGCGGCGCTGGGCGAGGCCGAGGCGCCCGGGCCCGACTTCAACCAGGGCGTCTGGGACCGGTGGAACGCGCTGAGCCCGCAGGACCAGGCGGCCGGCTGGCTCGAGTCGGACAACGCCCTGGTCGCGGCCCTGGAGGCGGTCCCTGAGGACCGGCATGACGACCTCAAGGTCAAGATCTTCCTGCCCGAGCCGGTCCCGCTGGCGTCGTTCGCCGGCCTCCGGCTGAGCGAGATGGTCCAGCACGGGTGGGACGCGCGCGTCGGCGTCGACCCGGCGGCGACCCTGGCCGAGCCCGCGGCCGCGACGCTGGCCGAACAGCTCGCCGGCGGCGTCAGCTTCCTGGTCGGCTTCATCGGCAAGCCCGAGGCGGACCGCGACCGGGCCGTCATCGAGATCAGCGGGACGCCGTATCGCATCGTTCTCACCGACAAGGCCCGGTTCACCACCGAGGAGTTGCCCGCGACGGCGACGTTCGCCGGCCCGCTGGAGTCCGCGCTGCGCCTGGTCTACGGCCGGCTGACCCCGGAACGCACCCCGGCCGGCGTCGAGGTGACCGGCACCATCTCCGTGGACGAGCTGCGCGTCGTCTTCCCCGGCTTCTGACCGCCCCGGTCGTGGACATCGTTCTGATGGCGGTCTCCCTCGCGCTCGGTCTCGGCTTCGTCGGCCGGGGCCTGTGGGTGCTGGCTCGCGGGGGACCGCTGGTCCTCCGGAGCACCGGGCGGTTCTGGCCCACGCCGGGCCGGGCGGCCGCGTTCTGGCTGCTCATCGGGTCGGGGCCGCTGGTCGGCGGGCTCCTGCGGGCCGGCGGGCAGGCCGGCCTGATCGGGCTCGGTGTCGCCTTCTGGCTGGGCTGGCTGCCGCTGGCCCTCTGCGCCATCGGCGTGATCGGGTTCCGGCCCCACCCTTCGACGCCGTAGGTCAGGGCTGCTGGGCGCCCAGCGCTTCGACGTAGACGCTGTAGAGCGAGCGGCTGGCGGCCATGAAGAGGCGGTTCTTCTTGACGCCGCCGAAGCACAGGTTGGCGCAGGTCTCGGGCAGGTGGATCCGGCCGATCAGGGTGCCGTCCGGGTGGTAGCAGTGCACCCCGTCGAAGCCGGGCCCACCGTCGCCGGCCGAGGCCCACAGGTTGCCGTCGGTGTCGACCCGGATGCCGTCCGGGCCGCCGGGGCTCATCTCGACGAAGACCCGCCCGTCGACCGGCCGGCCCTGGCGCATCTCGAAGACCTTGATGTGTCCGACGTCGACCACGTAGAGCCGCGACTCGTCCGGCGAGAAGCAGATGCCGTTGGGCCGTTCCATGCCCGTGATCACCGGTTCGCCGGCGCCGGTGGCCGGATCGATCCGGTAGACGTGCCGCGGGATCTCTTCGTCGGCCTTGTCACCCTCGTAGTGGAAGGCGATGCCCCAGCCCGGATCGGTGAACCACACCGAGCCGTCCGAATGTGTGGTCACATCGTTGGGGGCGTTCAGGCGCTTCCCCTCGTACGCATCCATCAAGATCGAGACACGACCATCATGTTCGGTACGCGTGACGCGCCGCCCCAGGTGCTCACAGGTCACCAACCGGCCCTGCCGGTCGCGGGTGTTGCCGTTGCTGTTGCCCGACGGCCGGCGGAACTCGTCGACCCGCCCGGTCGACTCGCTCCAGCGCAGCATGCGGTCGTTGGGGATGTCGGAGAAGAGCAGGTAACGCCCGTCGCCGAACCACACCGGACCCTCCAGCCAGCGCCCGCCGGTCCACAGCCGCTCGACCACCTCGTGGCCCACCACCAGCGACCGGAACCGCTCGTCGACGATCTCGATCGCCGGGTCCGGGAAGCGCACGATCGTCCGGTCGGTCTCCCACGCGCGGCCGTGCTCCATGGCCGTCACCCCCGCCCCACGAACGGCATCGTCGTCGCCATCACGGTCATCGTCAGAACGTTCGCGTCCAGGGGTAACCCGGCCATGTAGCGGACCGCCCGCCCGGCCTCGGTCACGTCCATCACCGCCTCGGGCCGCACCTCGCCGTAGGGCTGGAGCGCCCCGTCGGCCGCGCCGCCACCGATCGCGGTGGCCGCGTTGCCGATGTCGATCTGCCCGCAGGCGATGTTCCACGCCCGCCCGTCCAGCGCGGTCTGCTTGGTCAGCCCGGTGACCGCGTGCTTGGTCGCCGTGTACGCGATCGACAGCGGCCGTGGCGTGTGAGCCGCGATCGAGCCGTTGTTGATGATCCGCCCGCCGCGCGGCTCCTGGCGCCGCATCACCCGGAACGCCTCCCGCGTGCAGAGGAAGACGCCGGTCAGGTTCACGGCGACGACCTGCTGCCAGACGTCGAGCGGGTGCTCGTCGATCGCGACCGGGGGCGCGCCCATGCCGGCGTTGTTGAAGAGCAGGTCGACCCGGCCGTGCCGCTCGACCGTGTGGTCGAAGAGGTGGCGCACGCTCGCCTCGTCGGTCACGTCGGCCGGCACCGCCTCGACCTCGGCGTGGCGGGCGGCCACGGCCTCGAGCGCCTCGCGCCGCCGCCCGGCGACGACCACCCGCCAGCCGTCGCCGGCCAGCTCATGGGCCACCGCCGCCCCGATGCCACTGCCACCACCGGTGATCACCGCGATCCGCATCGACCCAGCCTAAAGGTCGCTCAGCGGCGCGGCCGGATAAGAGCGTCAACCATTGACATCCGTCACTGGAATGAGGATTCTGGGAGCGCTCCCAATGGCCGTCGTCAGGAGTTCGTGATGCGCGTACCCGTCGTGGTTCTGCTTCTTGCCGTTGCCGTCGGAGTGCCGAGTCACGCCGGCGCCGCGGTGGGAGACGCGGCGACCACCGTGGACGTTGACGTCCGGGCCGGGCTGGCCACCGTGCCGAGCACGGCGATCGGCGTCAATCACGCGATCTGGGACAGCCAGCTCGGCACCGACGACGTCGCCGACCTGTTGCGCGACGCGGGGGTCGGGATGGTGCGCTATCCGGGCGGATCGTACGCGGACATCTACCACTGGCGTGACCACACCGCGCCGGGTGGCTACGTGGCGCCGGACACCGACTTCGACACGTTCATGGCGGGGGCCGCGCGGACCGGCGCCGAGCCGATGATCATCGCCAACTACGGGACCGGGACCGCGCAGGAGGCGGCCGACTGGGTTCGCGACGCCAACGTGACCAAGGGCTACGACGTCAGGTACTGGACGATCGGCAACGAGAACTACGGCAACGGGCACTACGGCGCGGCGTGGGAGGCGGACGAGCACGCGGACAAGAGCCCCCGGGAGTACGCGGCCAACGTCGTCGCGTACAGCCGGGCGATGAAGGCCGTCGACTCGGACATCAAGGTCGGCGCCGTGCTGACCATGCCGGGCAACTGGCCGGACGGAATCGTCGGCGAGGGCGACACCGGCACCTGGAACCAGGAGGTGCTGACCCGGGCCGGCGACGCCATCGACTTCGTCGACGTGCACTGGTATCCGGGCGGTGGCAACGCGGCCGAGGCGGTGGGCAAGGCGGAGCAGATCGAGGACGCGATGGTGCTGCTCAAGGAGCAGATCGACGCGTACGGGAAACCCGGCACCGCCATCAGCCTGACCGAGACCAACGTCGGCGTCGGCCCGAACACCCAGCCCGGCGCGCTGTTCCTGGGCGACATCTACAGTGGACTGCTGGAACAGGGCGTCTTCACCGTGCAGTGGTGGAACGTGCACAACGGCATCGGCACCGTGTCCGAGGTGGCCGGGCAGCGCGACTACGGCGACTTCGGGCTGCTGTCCAGCGGCACCTGCACGGCCGACAACACGGTCTGCGAGCCGCCGCTCAACACGCCGTTCGCGCCGTACCACGCGCTGTCGCTGATCGGGGACTTCGCCCGGCCCGGCGACCTGCTGGTCCGGGCCGGCACGAGCGATCCGCTGGTCAGCGCGCACGCGTCGCGCCGGCCGGACGGCAGCCTGGCGGTGCTGCTGGTCAACCAGGACCCGGCCAACGCCAAGCCGATCACGGTCAGCTATCACGGCTGGACGCCGTCGGCCGCCGCGCCGGTCGTGGCCACGTACGCCAACGGCGCCACCTCGGTGACCTCGGGCAGCGCGAGCGTGCTCCCGGCGTACTCGCTGACTCTTCTGACCTTGCGACCCGCCCGCGCCGAAGCCGGGCCGCCGGCGCCGGGCCGTCCCACCGCCGCCGCCGTCACCGACCGCACCGCGACGATCGGCTGGAGCGGACCGGCCGGCGCGAAGTTCGAGGTCTACCGCCAGCACGGCGGGGCGAGCGAGCTGTGGGGCGAGACGACGGGTACGCAGCTGACGGCCCGAAACCTCGAACCCGGCCGCCGCTACACGGTGAACGTGGTCGCCCGGGACGCCGCCGGCCGCCAGTCCCGCCCGTCACCGCCGCTGACCTTCACCACCCCGGCGCCGGCCACGTCGACCTGCGCGGTGAAGCTGACCCGGGCCACCGACTGGGGCAACGGCTTCGTCTGGAACCTCGACCTCAGCGGCGCCGGGCCCGCGGCCGACTGGACGCTGACCTTCACCTGGCCCACCACCTGGCAGTCGATGACCGGCGGCTGGAACGCGACCTGGGAGCAGACCGGCCGGACCGTGCGGGTCACCGGCGCCGGCCCGCTGCCCACGACCGTCGGCTTCACCGGCGCCTACAGCGGCCCGAACGTCCCGCCCCGCGTCTTCACCCTCAACGGCTCGGTCTGCTCGACGGGCTGACCAGAACCTCCCAGTCGACGGTGCCGTTGGTGATGACCGGACGGTAGCGGCCCGCGAACGGCCGGCCGGTCTCGAGCGAGGTGGCGGTCAGCTCGAGCAGGTCGGCGATCGACGCCGGCCAGCGGGTGAAGTCGACGCCGCTCTCGTTGTAGAACTCGCCGACCCGCCCGTGGCTGCCCGGGCGCTGGTCGGCGAGCAGGTAACCGCCGTCGCCGGCCGCCGCGAACGGCACATAGCCCTTGTTCCACCATTCGTCATCCTCAACCGATATCCGGCCCGTCACCCCGCACATCTCCCACCAGGCGCCGGGGATCTCGGCGACCGACATCGGCCGGTGCAGGAAGGGCAGGTCGAAGCCGCCGGCCTCGGCGCCGTCGTGGCGGAGCAGGGAGGCCACCAGGTCGGGCGGGAACGCGACGGACATCCGCTGCTGCGCGCCCTGGACGGCCTCGGCGGAAGCGGGTGGCCGGAGCGAGTTGCGGGCGGCCGGCGCCTTCGCGGCGAGCCACTTCTCGATGCGTCGCCACGCGGCGTCGACGCGGGCGGTGGCGGCCGGGACGGGCTTGGCCGGGGTGACGCCGGTCCGGTATTCGGGGCAGATGACGGCCGGTGGCCGGGGCGGCCGCGGCATGGGCAACGGGCCGGTCCAGCTCGTCCTGGCGGGGGCGGGGGCGTCGAAGCCGGTGACCATCGTGGCCTCGTCCCGGGGAGCCGAGCGTTCGCAGAACGCCAGACCGGTCACCACCAGGGACATCGTGACGAAGACGGCGCCGAGCAGGAGGATGACGCGCTTGCCGCTGGTGGCCGGCCCGGGGACGGTCGGTGGTGGCGGCGGTGCCATGGGCGGCGGGTTGGCCGACTTGGGCCGGCCCGCGGAAGCGTGCAACATCGGGTGAAGCAACGCCCGCGCGGCGGCGGCGGGATCGCCTTCGTCTTTCCGGGCGGCGCCGGTCGGGATGTGGCCCGCCGGTTCCAGGGGCGTGTCGACCGGCTCGGCGCCGACGCTGATGACCGCGCCGGTCAGGCCACGCGCGTCGAGGACGCCGAGTGCCATCGTGGTGTGGTTGGCCGCGTCGGGTCCGTCGCCGGCGATCACCGCCACCGGCGCGCCCAGGGCGACGGCCAGGTCGGCCACCGTCCATCCGGCGCGACTGGCCGGCACGAGCAGGCCCTTGGCCCCGGCCACGAGCACCAGGCCGTGGGTGCGGGCCAGAGTGGACACCAGTTCGGTGGCCTCGTCCAGGCTCAGCGGATCGGCCGCACCGTCGCACAGCTCGGCCCACGTCGCCAGGTGTTCGAGCAGCCCCTCGCCGGGCGGACCCTCAGCGCCCAGCGCGACGACGGCGACCCGCACCGCCGCGGCCGCCGCCAGCGTCGTGGCTACGACTTCCCAGCCCACCGCGGCCGAGGTGGGAACAAGCACCCACGGACCACCGTCCGGCCAATCCTGACTCACCGCACACCCCCGACATCCTCGGTGATGGTAGCGGCGGGCGACCCTCGACAGGCGACGAACTACTGAAGGTCGGGGCGGTCCACCATGGAGCGTTGCTGGTCGCCGGTGGTGCCGAGGAGCCGCCGGCGCTCGCGGAAGGCGCGCAGGTTGGCGGTGTTGCCGCAGGTGCTGACGTCGTGCCAGACACCGCTGTTGTTGCGGGACGCGTCGAAGAAGGCGGCCCGGCAGTCGACGTTGTGGCACAGCTTGAGCCGCGGCCACAGCCCCGCCTGCTGGGCCAGCAGGGCCTCGGCCCAGAGCGCGGAGGCCAGCCAGCGGGTGCCCCGGCCGGCCGGGACGATGCGGACCCAGCCGTCGGCGTCGGGCACCAGACTGACGGGTACGTCGGCCGGCGGCAGGGTGCCGTCGGGCTGGTTGCGGCCACCGGCCAGGATCACGTTCTCGAACGTCGTCCGCAGCCGGCGCAGCGACCGCATGTCGGTGGAGGACAGCAGGATCACCGGCGCCGGGAGCCCGGCCACCCGCGACCAGGTGGCCAGCGTGTCGGTGATCCAGCGCTGGCCGTCGTCGGGATTGGCCAGCAGATCGGGGGCGTACGTCATCGTCGCCCGGGTGTTCAGCAGCTCCTGAACGAGGGCGAGACCGGCGGGCGCCTCCCGCACGCCGTGCCGGGCGCTGGCCTTCCACGACATAGCCGAAGCCTACTTGATTCTTTTTGCCGGCCGCATCGGCCCGGAGTCTGACCTCGCGTGATGCGGTTCCGACGCTCCGCAGTCGGACGGCAACGATGTGCGTCGTTGCAACGTTGAGGCGCTTTTCACCGGTTATCCGCGGCGGTGCGGTGGCAAGCTGGGCCACGGGGAGGTGGCCGATGATCAGAAGAACCGGAAGCTGGGTGGCCGCACTGGCCGTGGCGGTGACGCTCGTCGCGGGGTGTGGGTCCGATTCCGGCGACAAGACGGCGGCGCCGGCGCCGGTCGTACCCTCGACCACGGCCAGCGCACCGACCACCGAGCCGGAGCCGTCCGACCCGGCCGGGCCGTCCACGGCACCGTCCGAAACCGCCAAGCCCGGCAAAACGCCTACGAAGCCCACGAAGCCCGCGAAGGACGACAAGCTTCGCAAGGGGGCCAAGGGCGCCGAGGTGACCGCGCTGCAACAGCGGCTGACCGAGCTGGGCTACTGGAACGGCAAGGCCGACGGCAAGTTCGGCGGGACCACCCAGCAGGCGGTGTACGCGCTGCAGAAGGCGGCGGGTCTCGGCCGGGACGGCGTGGTCGGCGGCAAGACCAGGAAGGCGCTGGAGTCCGGCGTGCGCCCGAAGGCGAAGAGCTCCGACGGGAACGTCGTCGAGATCGACAAGAAGAAGCAGTTGCTGATGCTGGTCAAGGACGGCGAGGTCCAGCTGGTCTTCAACACGTCGACCGGCTCGGGCGAGCGGTACGAGACCAAGGACGGCGGCACGGCGATCGCCAGCACGCCGAAGGGCAAGTTCACCGTGTCCCGGCAGATCGACGGCTGGCGCGACGCCCCGCTCGGCATGTTGTGGCGGCCGAAGTACTTCAACGGCGGCATCGCCGTGCACGGGGCGAACAGCATTCCGCCGTACGCCGCCTCGCACGGCTGCGCCCGCCTGTCGATCTCCGCGATGAACTACCTGTGGTCGAACGACAAGATGCCGATCAAGACCAAGGTCTGGGTGTACTGAGCCTCGTTTCACCTTCGCTTCCGGGGCGCCTGTCACTGGCGGCGAATGTGGAACGAGGCTGAGGGGCCCTACCCGTCGATCCGGGAGATGTTGCGGATCTTGTTGGAGGCGTCCAGGGCCGCGACCTTGTACGCCTCCGACAGGGTCGGGTAGTTGAAGACCGTGTCGACCAGGTAGTCGACCGTGCCGCCGGTGCCCATCACGGCCTGGCCGATGTGGACGATCTCGGTGGCGCCGGTGCCGAAGATGTGCACGCCGAGCAGCTTGCCGTCCTCGGGGGAGACGAGCAGCTTGAGCATGCCGTACGAGTCGCCGACGATCTGCCCGCGGGCCAGTTCGCGGTAACGCGCGATGCCGACCTCGAACGGCGTGTTGGTGTCGGTGAGCTCGGCCTCGGTCTTCCCGACGAAGCTGATCTCCGGGATCGTGTAGATGCCGATCGGCTGGAGGGCGCCCATGTCCCGGGTGGGCTCGCTGCACGCGTGGTGCGCGGCCAGCCGGCCCTGCTCCATCGAGGTCGAGGCCAGCGCCGGGAAGCCGATCACGTCACCGACGGCGTAGATGTTGTCGACCGCGGTGCGGAAGTTCGCGTCGACCTTGATGCGGCCACGCTTGTCGGCCTCGAGCCCGGCCGCCTCGAGCGCGAGGTCCTCGGTCTGGCCCTGGCGGCCGGCCGAATACATCACCGTGTCGGCGACGATCTTCTTGCCGCTCTTCAGGATGCACAGCGCCGCGGTCTGGTGCCGTTCGACCGAGGCGACCTCCTCGCCGAAGCGGAATGCCACGGACAGGTCGCGCAGGTGGTACTTGAGCGACTCGATGATCTCGTCGTCGCAGAAGTCGAGCATCTGCGGGCGCCGCTCGACCACGGTGACCTTGGTGCCGAGGGCGGCGAACATGGACGCGTACTCCATGCCGATCACGCCGGCGCCGACCACGACCATCGACCGTGGCACCGACTGCAGGTTGATCACGCCGTCCGAGTCGACGATCGTCCGGTCGTCGAAGTCGACGCTGTCCGGCCGCGCGGGACGCGTACCCGCGGCAATGATGATCTTGTCGGCCGTGACCTTGTGGTCGCGGCCGTCACCGCCGTCCACCCACAGCGAGTGCGCGTCGGCGAAGCGGCCGGTCCCGGTGACCATCGAGACGCGGTTGCGGGACAGCTGGTTGCGGATCACGTCGGTCTGCCGGCTGATCACGTGATCGGTGCGCGCCGCCAGGTCGGCCACCGTGATCTCGTCCTTGACCCGGTAGCTGCTGCCGTACAGATCTCGCTGGCTGAGGCCGGTCAGGTAGAGGACCGCCTCACGCAACGTCTTGGAGGGGACGGTGCCGGTGTTGATGCACACCCCACCGATCATGTCGCGACGGTCGACGATGCCGACCCGCCGCCCGAGCTTGGACGCGGCGATCGCGGCCTTCTGCCCACTGGGCCCGGAGCCCACTACCAACAGGTCGTAGTCATACACCGGCTTAGCGTCGCAAGATGTCGGCCGCCGCGCCAGACCTTCCCTCTTAACCTCTGTCCACAGGAAGTTGATCATCCTGTGGATAACGTACGCTCCCGGTGCTGCTGGGGACTGACCGTATGGAACCTCTTGAATGCCGTGCTGAACGCGAACGGCGTTCCGTACCCCACCCGCCGTGCGACCGACGCCACCGTCGCGCCCGGCTCGCCCAGCAGATCGGCCGCCAGCGACAGCCGCCACCCGGTCAGGAACGCCATCGGCGGCTCGCCCACCAGCTCGGTGAACCGGCGGGCGAACGCGGCCCGGGACAGACCGGTCTCACTGCCCAGCCGGGCGACCGTCCACGACTCGGCCGGCGCGTCCTGCATCAGACGCAGCGCCCGCCCGATCACCGGATCGGTCTGCGCCTTGAACCACCCGGCTTGATGAGAAGCGAACCACCAGCGCAGGACCGCGATCAGGATCAGGTCGAGCATCCGGTCGAGCACCGCGTCCTGACCCGGGGCGTCGTCTGTGGCCTGGACCCCGAGGTAGTCGACCAGCGCCACCGGGACGTGGTCGCGCGGGGCGACGATCAGGTCGGGCAGGGTGTCGAGCAGGCGGCGGCCGACCATGGACCGCGACTCGTAGGCGCCAGTGAGCATGAGGGTGGCGCCGTCGGTCGCGTTGCCCCAGGTGCGGACGCCGACGTCGGTCATCCGCGGGACGTCACCGGTAAGCATCGTGCAGGTCTGGCCCGGGCCGATCAGCACCTGCGGCTCGGTCGCCGGCTGGTCGGCCACGGTGTAGTGCCGCGGGCCGCGGGCGATGGCCACGTCGCCGGCGTGGATCAGGGCGGGCTCGGCGTCGGCCGGGCAGACGTACGCCTCGCCTCGCAAGATCGTGATCACCGAGAGGGGCGACTCGTCCTCGATCCGCATCGACCACGGCGGGTCCAGGGAACTGCGCAGCACGAAGGCGCCCCGGGCGCTCGGACCGGCCAGCACGTGGGACAACGCGTCCATGCACGGATGCTGGCACGAAAGCGGGAGCACACGCGATTCCGGGCTGAATACCTTTTGAGAACCATTGATGTCGTACGGGGGAGACAGACCGGATGTCCACGCGTTCCGTTTCATTTCTTGTTCTCGGCGGTGCCCTGATCGCGGCCCTGACCGCCTGCACCAGTCCCACCGAATCCACCGGCGCCGCCCAGCCGGTCGGCACACCACCCGCAGCCTCCACCAGCAGCGCGACCGTGACCCCGAGCCCGACCGCGCCCGGTGGCAAGCCTGGTGGCAGGGCCGCGGCGGCGAACTGCCCGGTCACCGCGACCACCCTGCTGGCGGCGATCAAGAAGGAGCACCCCGGCTGGGGCGCCTCGGAGCTGAGCAAGATCCGCTGCTACCAGGACTACGCGATGTCCACCCGCCGGGCCGCCGACCCGAACGCCAACACCGAGGTCGAGACCTTCCGCTACACCGGCGGCGAGTGGCACATGTTCGTCGGCGGCAGCGGCGGCTACTGCGAGGGCGTTCCGGCCGACGTCAAGAAGCACTTCCGCGGCGACGGCTACCCGGGCTGCGAGTAGCGGCGCGAGTCATGCATGGCCTCGACCAGGTCTTCCCGGGCCCGCGCGACGCGTGATCGGATCGTGCCGACCGGGCAGCCGCAGACCTCGGCCGCCTCGGCGTAGGACAGGCCCGACACCTGGGTGATCACGAAGGCCTCGCGCCGCTCCGGCGCGAGGCCGCCCAGCAGGTCGTGCAGGGCGTGCTGCTCGTCGAAACGGGTGTGCACGGCGGCCTCGGCCGACTCGGCGCTGGACTGCCAGTCGGCCAGGGCGGCGACCCGCGGGCGGCGGGTGGCCCGGCGTACGTCGTCGGCGGCGACCCGGCGGGCGATGGCGAACAGCCAGGTCCGTACGGAGGACCGGCCGGCGAAGTCGGGCAGCGCCCGCACCGCCCGCAGGAATGTCTCCTGCGCCAGGTCCTCGACGTCGGCCGCGTCGGTCAGCGGGGCGAGGAACCGCAGCACGTCCCGCTGGGTGGCCCGGATCAGGTCGGTGAGAGCGTCCCGATCGCCGCGCGCGGCGGCGAACGCCAGCGCGGTCAGGTCCTGCTCGGGCATCGGCCCCGGTCCCTTCGTCGGTTGCTCCGCGCGGTGGTACGCAAGCCGTGCTGGAAAGGTTCACCGACGATGTGCCATTCGCGCAAGAGGCGCCCTCTCCTCAGCCGTTCCTGCCTCAGCCTTTGCTGTAGAGGCTGACGCCATCGCTGCCCGAGGCCGTGTCGTTCTTGCGGTCGCGGCCCTTGGGCTCGAAGCGGAGCACGGCGCCGTCCTCGTCGTGGCGCTCGATGGTGATGGTCGGGCCGGCCGACAGGCTCAGGTAGCCGTCACCGCCGACATAACCCGTGACCGTCGAATCGTTGGCGCGGACGACGGTGAAGTTGAGGCGGTTGGGCGGGATGTGGGTGAGGGTGATGCGCCCGATGCCGAACTTCTTGGCCGGGGTCAGGCCGCCGGAGCTGGTCAGCAGGACCTCGCAGGTGCCGTCGGCGCAGTCCTTGAAGTTCGTGCTGTAGCTCTTTGTCGGAGACGGCTCGGGAGATGGCGTGGCCTTGGATGGCCCGCTTGTCGACGGCGCGGGTTGTGGGGGCTCGGCGTTCGGTTGCGGCGCCGCGGAACATGCGGTGAGGGCAAGGCAACAGGCGATGACGAGAGGCGTACGCATAAGCGTTTTGTAGTCGCGATCCACGCTGGACGGTCGGCCGTGGCCGGGACCGGCCGCGTAATCTGGGCCGATGACGGATCTGCGCGGCGCGATCGGCCGGTATGCGGGGCGGTTCCATGCCGCCGTCGAGACTGAGCACCACGTCGCGTCGCCGCTGGGCGCGTGGCTCCTGCTGGCGCTCGCCGCCTCGGCCGCGCCCCGCGACGAGCGGCTCGCCGACGCCCTCGGGATGCCGCCCGGCGAGGCCAGACACCACGCCGCGGCGCTGCTCAAGGAGCCACATCCGCTGGTCGCGGCGGCCACCGCGGTCTGGTCCACGCACTGGGTCAAGCCCGATCGCCTGGCGTCCTGGCGCGACCGGCTGCCCGGCGCCACCGAGGTCGCGGCGCTGCCCGACCAGGCCGGCCTCGACCGGTGGGCGTCCGATCACACGTACGGCCTGATCGACCGCTTCCCGATCACCATCACCCCCGACGTCGCCCTGGTGCTCGGCAGCGCCCTGGCCACCAAGGTGACCTGGCAGAAGCCGTTCGACCAAGACTCGGTGGCCCGGCTCGGCCCCCACAGCCCGTGGGCCGGCCAGGTCAAGGAGATCCTCCGCAGCCCCCGGGAACACCGGGCCTTCATCGCCGAGTCGCGAAGCGCCGGGCAGGTCGCCGTGCACGTCGCGGCGGCCGAGGGCGGGCTCGACGTGGTGTCGGTGGTGGCCGGCCCCGAGGTCGCGCCGGACCGGGTCCTCGCCGCGGCCCACGAAGACCTCACCCCCGTCTCGCTCTGGGACCTGCCGCTCGGCGAGACCGACCTGTGGCGGATCCAGGAACGAGAGACCGACCAGCCGGAACGGGAGATCCACCACGCCTACCTGCCCGCGTGGTCGGCCACCAACAAGCACGAGCTGGACGCGCCCGAGCTGGGCTTCGGGGTGGCCGCCGACGTGCTCGCCCCGCTGCTGCGGGTGCCGCCCGCCGGATTCAAGGCGGCGCAGTCGGCCACCGCCCGCTACGACCGGTACGGGTTCGAGGCGGCGGCCGTGACCGGCTTCATGACGCTGGCCGGGGCCCGGTGGCAGCCGCAGGGCACGGCGCGGGTCGCCGAACTGCGGTTCGGTCACCCGTACGCGGTGGTCGCCGTGGCCTCGCCCGACGACGCCGGACCCTGGCACGACCTGCCGGTCTTCTCCGCCTGGGTCGCCGAGCCGTCTGAACTTTGACCTGCTCCGCGCGTTGATCGCCATATGCGAGTCGACGGCCTGTTCGTCAACGCGGCCAAGGTGCTGCTGCCACCCGGGCGCGAGCCGGCCGGGCGGGCGGTCGGGCGCGGGCTGGTCACCGCCGAACACGCCGCGTCCTTTCCCGTCGACGAGCTGCCGGTGGCCACCCCCGCGGAGAGCACCGAACTGCTCGCGCTGGCCGTCGCCGGCAGTGCCCTCGGCGAGGCGGCCGTCCGCCCCGAGGACGTCGGTTTCCTGGTGCACGCCTGCGTCGGCGACACCTCGTACGAATGGAAACTGGCCCCTCGCCTGGCCCGCCTCCTAGGAGCGGACCGAGCCGTGGCCCTGGGCCTGCGGCAGAACTGCAACGGCGCCGGCGTCGGCCTGCAACTGGCCGCGGCCCACCTGATGACCGAGCCACGCACCGAGAACTGCCTGGTCGTGACCTCGGACGCGCTCGGGGCGGACTGGCCCCGGCGCTGGTACCTCGGCTACGGCGACGGCGCCACCGCGATGCTGCTGTCCCGCCGCCCCAGCCCGATGGCCCTCCTCGCCGTGGCCAGCAGCGGCCGCCCCGCCAACGAGGCCCACTACCCCGCCTGGAACCCGTTCCGCCCCGGCGTGCCGGCCGGCCCGACCGACGAATCCGCCCCGCACGCCGGCTTCCTGCTGCGAGCCGCCGTCCGCGACGCCGCCGAGGCCGCCCTCACCGACGCCAACCTCAACCCCTCTGCCGTACGCACGGTGCTGCTGAGCCGAGTCCGCCCCGCGATCGCCAACGTCCTGGTGGCCGGCGTAACCCGGGCCGGCCTGACCGCCACCCCCCTCAACCTGGCCGACCGCTCAGGCCACCTCTTCGCCGGCGACCTGACCGCCAACCTGGCCGACCTCCTCTGCACCGACCCCATCGGCCCCACCATGATCGTCAGCTTCACCGGCGACATCGACGTGACCTGCGCAATCGTCGACTCCCGGGTGTAGCCCGCGCCACAGCCAAAGCCAGAGGCGGTCCGGCCCGGGCCTCCGGTAACCTGTGGGCCAGCGGGCCGCTAGCTCAATGGCAGAGCTGTGGACTTTTAATCCTCAGCATGCATCTTTGTCCCTCCTACTTGGCGTAAGCATTTTCGTCCGGATTTTCGCCCGCGAATCCAGGATGATGCCGCCGAGTATCAGCAGGTCAGCGCGGTCATTACGCTCTGTGTTCGCCGAGCCCGCCGTTACTTTGGGCCGAAATCCAGATTTTAGGCACGGAATCCGTCCAGGGTCGCTGGCATCCGATCACCCACGGAACACCCACGGCCCTACCGCCACCCCGCTTGAGCCCAATGGCGCTTCTTTAAGGCGTTTTGGTTGGTCCGGGTTTCAGCCTGTGCAGGGTGATGGTGTGTTCGACGCGGCGGGTCGGGGGCCGGTCGCCGCGGGCTGGGTAGCGGCGGGTGTAGCGCTCGGCGCGGGGCTTGATCGTCCGGGGCGGTCGTGGACGCGGCGGCCGAGTTCGTGCCAGGCGTGTTCACGGGCTTGCTGGTGAGGGGGGAAAGTCCGCCGTTATCCGGGACACGGAACGGCGGGCGGTGTTGCGGGCGCGCAGGAAGCTGATCCGGTCGGGGTCGACTCGGTGGTGGCGGGCTACGTCGCCGACCATGTCGGCGAGGGCTTGGTAGAGACAGAGCAGAGCCCAGATCTCCTGGCGGGTGCCGTCCGGGCTTTGCGAACGGGTTAGCACGCTGGTTCCGCCGCGTAGGTCGGTCTTGACCGCGTCAAGGACGGTTTCGATGCGCCATCGTTCGCGGTAGATGGCCGGGAAGTCCTCGATCGGCCATGCCTGCGGGTCGAGCAGGGTGGTGGCCAGGTAGAACAGCTCACTGATACTCGTGCCGTGTTCGTCGCGGGTACGCACGCTGTATTCGATGATCCGCACGGTGATCGGCTCGCCCCCGCTTTTGCGTAGCGGTTTGAGCCTGGACAGGTAGCTGCCGTCGTCGAGGCGTTCGAGGATCGGCAGAGTGATCGAGCCCCGGACTGCCGTTCTCCTCCTGGAGCCTGGTCAAACTCACCGCTCACCTGGCCCGGGAGAAGATCACCTCGGTGGGCCGGGAAGCGATCCGGCGGATCCTGCGTACCGAGAACGTCTCCATCAAACCCGGGGCGGAACACTGGCCGCGCAGCATCACATCCCGGTCGCCCGGGTCGTGGAGATCCTCGCCGACCTGGCCGGGATCGAGGTGTCTGCCGGCTGGGTGATGACCGCGTGTGCCCGGATGGCCGCGGCGGTCGAACCGGCCAACGAGGCGATCAAGGATGCGATCGGCTCGTAGATCACTCGGACGTTCACCCATCGTATACGCCCTCGATCTTCAAACGGCCAACACCATCAAGACAAGCTGCATTTCGATAGCCAACTCCCTGGTACTGCCCGAGCACCATTTCTTCGGCTTCCTCACGTGCCTATGAGGTCGAATCACTGTCGAGCATGACCGCGCGCTCAGAATAATATATTGCGCGCGCGCGCTCATCTCCGTCAAAGAAGTCATTCCAGAATCCTTGCTCGAGCCATGATTCCGGACCGGTGTTGACGATGCCCATTTCTTCGATTCTCGTCACCCAGTTCGGTGGATGACGGGGATCGAGCGTGGTAAACGCGATGGACTGCCACCACGAAAATTGCTCGTCACCAAGGTCAAGGAGCAGTTCGACCGCGCGTTCCGGCTGGCAATGGATGGAAAGAACGACGTATTCGGCGCCCACCCTCAACCGCTGGCTAGACTCGGTTGCCCTTCCGAACGCGTCGATGATCTTGTTGCAAACGACTCGCATTACCATCCGCTTCTGTCGATCATATTGGGCAGGGCAGGTCGCGCTGCAGGCCCGTTATCTTGCCCTCCGAGCTTGACCTTGTAGTCAAAGTCATAGTTTACCGCCCGGGTACGGGAGTTGTAATAGAAGTGGACGTCGTAGTGCTTGCCATCGGGGCCGTGCCCTCGAGCGCTGTATTTGCCCCAATCTGCAAGCTTGCTTCCGTCGGCTGTAAGTGTCCGGCGGACGTATGCAGAGTTCATATTCTCTCCGAGCATGATTTTCTCAGACGAGTCGATTACCTCTCGTTTGAGTCCTCCGCTTGGATTGAAAATGCTTCCTGCTTGCTGCCGCCCGAGATCGGCGGCGAGGCGCGAGCCGTTTGCCACGTTAGCTGCGCCGTCAGCGCCGGCCGCGATGGTTCGGGCGGCGCGGATGCCCTTGTAGGCCGCGTAGGCGCCCTTGATGGCACCGCCGGCGGGCATTAGGTAGGTGGTGATTTCGCCGGCGCGGTAGGTCCAGCTGTCGGTTTTGACGAAGCAGTTGGCGCCGGGGCTGAGGGCTTCGCGGGCGTGTGCGGTGAGGCCGAGGCTGGCGGCGTCGCCGACGCCTTCGAAGAAGGACACGACTCCGCCGATGACGCCGGTGGTGAGGGTGTCTTCGCTGGGACCGTGGTTGAGAACCAGGTTCTCCATGAAGGAGCAGCTGGCGCATAGCCCGGCGGGGTCGGTGTTTTGGATGGGGTTGTTGCGGGCGTAGGCGTAGGCCTGACCGGTGTTGTCGATGGCGGGGTCGAGGGTGAGGAATTGGCCGGTGGTCGGGTCGTAGTCGCGGGCGCGTAGGTAGACCAGGCCGGTGTCGGGGTCGGTCCAGGCGCCGGTGTATCCGATGCGGCTGTCGGCGGAGCCGGTGTGGCCGGTGCGTTTGCCGTAGGGGTCGTAGGTGGTGGTGCCGGTGGTGGTGCCGGCGGTGTCGGTGATGCGGCGTACGGAGCCGAGGTTGTCGGTGTGCAGGTATTGGATGGTGCCGGCGTTGTCGATCTGGGCGTATGGGGTGAGTCCGGGGCCGTGGAGGTAGCGGTGGGTGCCGTCGGTGAGCAGCAGGGGCAGGCTGCTGATGGTGGCCCAGGTGAAGGTGTTGGTCACGCCCTGTTTGGTGCGGGATTTGCGTAGGCCCCCACCGTCGATGGTGTAGCCGATGTTGCTCGTGCTGGTGGTGACGCCGGTCAGGGAGCCGGGGCTGTTGTAGCGGTAGGTGGTGGTGCCGGCTGGGTTGCCGGCTCCGGCGGGGGTCGTGGTGCTGGTGCGGTTGCCGTCGGGGTCGTAGGTGAAGTTGGCCTGGGCGGTGCCCGCCTTTGTGGTGGTGGTGAGCTGTTCGGCCGGGTTGTAGGTCAGGGTGGTGCCGTCGGGTGTGCCAGTCAGGCTTCCGGCGGGGGTGGTGGCGTAGGTGCCGGTCGTGGTGGGGCCGGTGACGCCGGCGAGCTTGCCGGTTTTACCGAAGGTGTAGGTGTTGCCGTCGCCGGTCTGCATCTGCCCGGCGTCGTCGTAGGTGTAGGCGAAGGTGTCCAGGGTGGCGCCGCCGGCGGTGGTCTGTTTGATGGACGTGGTGCGTCCGGCGGTGTCGTAGTCGGCGGTGCTGGTGGTCCCGTCGGGGGTGGTCTGGGTCCGTTGTTGGCCGTCGTCTGTCCAGGTGAATGTGGTGGTGCGCCCGGCCCAGTCGGTGGCGGAGGTCATCTGCGAGGCCTGGTCGTAGCCGTAGGTGACGGTGTTGCCGCCGGGGTAGGTCAGGGCGGTGAGCCGGCCGGCGGGGTCGTAGGTGTAGCCGACTGTGCCGGTGGGGTCGGCGGCGGCGGTGAGCCGGCCGGCGGGGTCGTAGGTGTAGCGGGTGGTGCCGGTGCCGTCGGTCATGGTGTCGCGGCGGCCGGCCGGGTCGTAGGTGTAGCTGATGTCCGCGGTGGCGGGGTCGCTGTAGTCGATGCCCGTCATGTCACCGGCGTCGTTGTAGACGGTGGTGATGGTGCTGGTGTCGGGCTGGACGGTCCGCGTGGGCCGACCTGCGTCGTCGTAGTTGTATTGGGTCACGACGCCGCCGGGCAGGGTGCGCTTGGTGCGCTGCCCGAGCGAGTTGTACTCGAAACTGGTCCTCTTGTGGTCAGGGTCGGGGTTGGCCAGCGTCTTGATCCGGCCGTTGGCGTCGTAGGTGTACTCGACGTAGCTCAGGTCGTCGGCGGTCTCGCGTTTGAGCTGCCCATCGGCGTAGTAGGTCCGGGAAGTTTTCCGGAGCAGCGGATCCTTCGTTTCGGTGAGCCGGCCGGCGTCGTCGTAGGTGTAGACGGTGACCTTCTCGCGCCCATCGGCTTTGCGCGCCTCGGTTCTGGCGGTGACGCGGCCGGCGGCGTCGTAGTCGGTCTTGGCGATGGCGCCGGAGGGCAGCTCGGTGGTGGTGGGGCGGCCATCGGCGTCGTAGCCGTACTTGATGGACCGCTGCTTCGGATCGGTAGCCTTGGTGAGTAGTCCGAGCTTGTTGTATTCCCTGGTGGAGGTCTGACCCAGCGGGTCGGTGACGCTGGCGACCTGGCCGCCGGGGGTGTAGGTGGTGCTGGTGATCGCGCCGGTGGGGTCGGTGGTGGCGACGGCACGGTCGAGCAGGTCGTAGCTGACGCTGGTGGTGCGTCCGGCCGGGTCGGTTGTCTGGGTCCGGTTCCCGGCTTCGTTGTAGGTGTGACGTGTGGTCCGCCCAGCCGGGTCGGTGATCGTCAGGAGCCGTCCCGCGGCGTCGTAGGCGCGGCGGGTGGTGTGCTGCCCGGCATCGGTGGTGGACACGGCGAACCCGGCGGCGTTGTAGGTCACGCTGGTGGAACGGCCCGCGGTGGTGCTGCCGGTCGGCCGCCCAGCCGGGTCGTAGGTGTAGGTGGTGATCGTGTCGGCGGGGGCGGTGGAGGTGTCCATGGTGCCGTCGGGGTTGTAGGTCCACTTCTGCAAGCGCCCGTCGGGGCTGGTGGTGAGGACCAGGTTGCCCTTGGCGTCGTAGGTCTTGGTCTCGACGTTGCCCATCGGGTCGGTGACCGAAGTGACCTGGTTGAACGCGTTGTAGGTCCAGGTGGTGTTCTTCCCGGTGGCGGGGTCGGTCTGCTGGGTGCGGTTCCCGCGGGCGTCGAACTCGGAGGAGATGGTGTTGGTCTTGGGGTCGGTGATTTTGGTGGTGTTGCCCGTGGCGTCGACGGTGTACTTCCACACCTGCGCGTCCGGGGTGCCGGCTGCCAGAGTCCGCCGGGACAGGTAGCCGTTGGTGTACTCGCTGATCGTCACGGCGCCGTCGGGACCGGTCACCGTGGTGGAGGTGTAGGCACCGGAACCTGAGTAGGCGATGTTGGTGGCCTGGCCGAGCGCGTCGGTCTGGCGGGTGACCCGGCCCTGCGGGTCGTAGGTGTTACGCAGGTAGCTTCCGCCGGGCCGGCGGGTCAGGACCAGCCGGTGCGCGGTGTCGTAGTCGTACCCTGTGACGGCGTCGTCGACCGCGGTCACCGCGGACAGCTGCCCGTCGGTGTCGTAACGGTATTGGACGCTGCGACCGGCGGAGTCGCTGACCGCGCTCAGCCGGGTGCCGTTCCAGGCGTAGGTGAGGGTGCGGCCGCCGCTGCCGGTGGCCGAGGTGAGCCGGCCCTGGGCGTCGTGGGTGAAGGTGAGGGCGTTGCCGTACAGGTCACGCTGGGCGACCAGTTGCCCGTTCTGGTCGAACTGCATGGAGCTTTGGTCGCGGCGGGTGAATGTCCACGCGCCGTCCGGCCCCTTGGCCAGGGACGCGAGCACGGTCGAGGGCGCCGCGTAGCCGCCCTTGCTGTCGGAGAAGAAGGTCACCGTGGACCCGTTCTCCTGGTGCACGATCACGGCCGTCGGCGCCGCCGGGCTGCCGCTGAACTCCAGCGACGCGCCGTAGTTCAGCGACCAGCCGTAACCCAGAGGCCCGTCGTTCGAGGCGCGCGTGGTGGAGTAGGTGCGGGTCACTCCCAGCTCCGGCCCGGTACCGGGCAGCGACAGGTCGGCGACGGTGTCGAAGAACTCGCCGGTGGCGGTGTTTACCGGGTCGCAGCTGCAGGTTTGGCTGTCCGCCTGTGAAGGGTTCTGGCCGCCGGCGCTCTGTGACGGTGCCGGCGGTGCCGGCGCGACGAAGGTGACCGGGTTGGACCACAGGTCGCCGAGGTGGACCAGGTAGGTGTGGCCGGCTTCCGGTAGTCCGCCGGTGGACCAGGTGCAGGAGTATTCGGAGCATTCCTGCCAGTGGTACGGCCCATGGTAGACATCATCGCCGATGGCGACGTCGTACAGCTTGAAGTCGATCCACCTCTCCACTGTGTCGTTCTGCCTCTTGACGGTGGCCCGGCGGGTGGTGTTTACCTGTACCGCGTTGCCGGTTTGGGTCAGCACGAGGGTCATCGGAGAGAAGTCGGCGCTCTGGTCGTAGCGATACTGGCCCTGCTCGATGCGGCGCCAGAACGACATGACGCTGACGGGTTGCTGCCCCGGCGCGCCGAGTTTCGCCCGGATGTAGTGGCCGGCCCGGCTCTTTGGCACCCACGTCACACAGGATCTGCCGCTGCCGCACAGGGCAAGGGTTTCGCCCGTGGTGTCATCGACGATGCTCATGTAGTAAGGGCTCGACGATGAATTAGCTGGTCGGCGGTTTTCATGATCGGCTCGTTGGGTTTGGTGTGATGAGTGAGGATGCCTTGGCGGTGAAGTTG
>NZ_JBFBGU010000044.1:0-28948 GCF_040684855.1 Actinoplanes sp. NPDC089786 | reverse complement strand
GCCTGGCCGCCCGGCCGCTGCGGGTTCGCGGCCGCCGCCGCGGCGGCCGCCGCCGTACCCGCCGCCGGCTTGCCCTGATCGCCCTGCGGCGCCACCACGGCCGGCGGCCGCGCGTCGGCCGCGCCGGGCAGGTCGGGGCGGGGCACCCCCGGGACATCCGGGGCCGAGCCGTTCATCCCCGACGGCAGATCCGGTACGCCCGGCAGCCCGCCGAAGTCCACGGCCGGCCCGTCAGGCGTGGTGTCCGCCCCCGCCGTTGTCGCGGCGACGGCACCAGCCAGCAACACCACCGACGCCGTCACACACACCACCACCAGCGGTTTCCGCATCCCCGAGCACTCCCAAGTCCACGCGTCGTGGCCGATCCACGTCGCCCTGGCCGGACCAACGCCCGACACCCCACCTGGTCACTTGCGGGTTCCGCCATTCGGCTGGACAATTCGGACGTTTCATCCGTTCGGGGATAGCGCGGCCGTCATTTTCATCGTGTCCTGGTATTCGCGCAGGTGGGTCACCTTGCCGTCGTGGACGGTCAGGACGGTGATGAAGTCGGCCGTGGCCCGGCGGCCGGTGGCCAGGGCGGTGGCGGTCAGCGAGTACTCGACGACGATCGTGGCCGGGTCGGTGGTGTCGTGGACGGTCCGGACGTCGCAGGCGTCGATGCGCAACGGCAGGGCGGCGCGCTCCGGGCCGGCGAAGGCCAGGAACGGCTCGCGGCCTTCGATGCGGCGCGGGCGGCCGGGGGCGGCGAACGGCCACTCGACCACCACGTCGTCGGCCAGGCCGGCGCCGGACAGGGCGCCGGGGCCGGTCAGCCACTGGTCGCGCATGGAGTCGAAGGCCTCGTGCGGTGTCATGGATCCCCCAAGGATAAGATGAGTGGCGACTCAGGTAAGGACGATAATGAGTGGTGACTCATCTTGTCGAGACCCTCGCAGGCCAGACCCCTGCGTGCCGATGCCCAGCGCAACCGGGTGAAGATCCTCGCCGCGGCCGAGCGGGTGTTCGCCGAGGGCGGCCCGGACGCCTCGACCGACGAGGTGGCCCGTCGGGCCGGGGTGGCCGCCGGCACCGTCTTCCGCCACTTCCCGACCAAGGCCGACCTGCTCCAGGCGTTGATGAAGGACCTGCTCGAGCAGGTCATGGCCGACGCCGCCGAACTGGCCACGACCGGCGACCCGGCCACCGGCCTGTTCGAGTTCGTCGACCGGCTGGTGCGGCGGACGGCGGCCAACCGCACGGTCGTGGGCCTGCTCGCCGTGCCGCTGAGCGGGCCGATCACCTCGCTGGCCGAGGTCGTGGGCCGGCTGCTGACCCGCGCGCAGGAGGCCGGCGCGGTCCGTTCCGAGGTCCGCCGCGACGAGGTCATGGCCCTGCTGGAGAGCACGTGCCAGGGCGCCCTGAGCGGCAACTGGACCGACGACCTGCGGGACCGCACCCTGGCCGTGGTCTTCCGCGGGCTCCGGGCCGAATGATTCTCGGAAATAACGGGCTAAATGTCGTTAATCTGGGCCAATGGCGCAGACCGAAGGGGCCGGCGCGGAAGGTGGAGCCTCGCTCGTCTTCCGGGCCGGGTCCATGCTGTGCGCCCTCCGCCTCGACGAGGTCATCGAGACCATGCGGCCCCTGTCCGTGCGGGCGCTCGCCGGCGCGCCCGCCTTCGTCCGGGGCATCAGCATCATGCGCGGCGTGCCCACCCCGATCGTCGACGTCGCCAAGCTGCTCGGTGGTGAGGACGCCGAGGCGGTGCGGTTCGTCGCGGTGCGCACCGAGCGGGGGCCGGTCGCCTTCGCCACCGGTGAGGTGCTCGGCGTGCGGCCCACGCCGGCCGGTGGCGCGTACTCCGGGCTGCTGAACGGCGCGTCCAGCCGGCTCGTGGCCGGCGTCGGCATCCTCGACAACCAGCCCCTGCTGCTGCTCCAGAGCATACGGGTGGTCCCGGACCACGTGTGGGCGACCGCCGCCGGCGAGGCGGTGGCGACATGATCGGGACCCGCGACGTGACCCGGTTCCGCACCCTGCTGGCGGCCAAGCTGGGCTGGACCTTCGCCGACAACGACGAGCCCCATCTCGCCCAGGAGCTGGCCCGGCGGGCCGCCGCGCACAACCTCGACCAGGAGGGCTACCTCCGGCTGCTGGCCCAGGACGGCCCGGACGAGCTGGCCGCGCTGGCCGAGGACCTGACCATCACCGAGACCTACTTCTTCCGGCACGGCGAGCAGTTCCGTGCCCTGCGGGACGTGGCGCTGCCGGAACGGATGGCGGCACGGGCCACCCAGCGGGTGCTGCGGCTGCTGTCGGTGGGGTGCTCGTCCGGCGAGGAGGCGTACACGCTGGGGATCATGGCCCGGCAGGTGCAGCCGGACCCGGGCTGGATCGTCTCGGTGCTCGGCCTGGACGCCAACCCGGCCATGGTGCGCAAGGCCGCTGAGGCGCGCTACTCGGCCTGGTCGCTGCGGGAGACCCCGGACGCGGTACGGGAACGCTGGTTCCGGTCGCACGACGGCACCTACGAGGTGGACCCGGGCATCCGGACGACCGTGCGCTTCCGGCGGCACAACGTCGCCGAGGACGACCTCGACGTGTGGCGCCCGGAGCAGTACGACGTGATCTTCTGCCGCAACCTGCTGATGTACCTCACCCCGGACACGGCCGGCACGCTGATCGCCCGGATGACCCGGTCGCTCGCCCCGGGCGGCTTCCTCTTCCTCGGCCACACCGACTCGCTGGGCAGCCGTCCGGACGGGCTGGAGCCGGTGCACAGCCACTCGTCGTTCTTCTACCGGCGCGGCGCCCTGATCGCCCCGCCGCCGGCGCCCCGGGTCGAGGTGCCGAAGGTCGCGCGGATCGCGGGCCCTCCCCCGGCGCCGGACCGCGCGCCGGACCGGATCCTCACGCTGATCCACCAGGAACGCTTCGCCGAGGCGCTGGCCGAGAGCGAGCGGTCGGCCCGCACCGACCCTAGCGACCTGCTCGTCCACGGCGTCCTGCTGGCGCAGGCCGGGCGGCTGCCGGACGCCGAGATGGAGGTGCGCGCGCTGCTCGACGCCAACGGCCTGGACGCCGACGCGCACCACCTGCTCGGCGTCTGCCTGGAAGGCGGCGCCACGGTGGACGTGGCCATCGGGCACTACCGGCTGGCCGCCTACCTGGATCCGGCGTTCGCGATGCCCCGCCTGCGGCTGGGGCTGCTGGCCCGCCGCCGGGGCGACCACCGGGGCGCGGCCGACGAGCTGGAGCGGGCCCTGCGCCTGCTGCGCGAGGAGCGCGACGACCGGATCGTGCTGTTCGGCGGCGGCTTCGGCCGGATCGCGCTGACCACCCTGTGCCGCACCGAGCTGGACGCCGCCACGGCACCGAGGGCGAAGGGGACGGGATGATGAGCCCGAGAAACGTGCTGGAACAGCTCGGCGGGCTGCGGGCGGAGTTCGACGACTCGTTCACCACGCCGGCGCGTCGGCACGACGTGGAGCACGACGAGCTGCTGGCCGTGCGGGCCGGCGGGCGGGCGTACGCGCTGCGTCTCGCACAGGCCTCCGGCCTCTGGCCGGACCGCCCGGTGACGCCCCTGCCCGGCCCGATCCCGGGGCTGCTCGGCGTGGCCGGCTTCCGCGGCGCCATCGTGCCGGTCTACGACCTGGCCGCGCTGCTCGGCCATCCGGTGCCGGAGCGACCGCGCTGGCTGGTGCTCACAGCCGGCGCCCCCGCGCTGGCGCTGGCCTTCCATGAGTTGGACGGCCACGTCCGGGTGCCGGCCGACACCATCGTCACCGAGGCCGCCGAGCACCCGCCCGGCTGCCTGCGCGGCATGGTCCCGCTGGCCGGCGGCACCCGCCCGATCGTCGACCTACCGGCCGCCCGCGCGGCCGTCCACCAGCTGACCGGCCACCCGGAACCGGCCGCGAACCCGGCGCAGCAGCCGGAAAGGAAACAAGGATGACAGCCCGACGCACCTTCGGCCGCCAGCTCGGCGGCAGCTTCGCCGTGGTGGTGGCGCTGACCCTGTTGATGGGCTCGGCCTCGGTGGCCGCGCTGCTCGTCGTGGTCAACGCCAAGGACCAGGTGATCGTCTCGGCCACCGAGTCCCTGATGGACGCGGAACGGCTGAACAGCACGATCGAGAACCGGATCAGCGACTACCGGGCCTTCCTGCTCTCCGGGACCACGGAAAACCTCACGCTGACCAACGACGGTCGCACCAAGTTCCTGGCCCAGGTGGCCGCCCTCCGCAACCGGCTGACCTCGCCGACCGAGCTGAACATGCTCCAGGCGGTCTCCGAGGCCGAGGCCGCGCACGCCGCCGCCCTGCTCCCGGTCATCGAGCGGCGCCGGACGATGACGTCGCTGACCAACATCGCCGAGCTGAACGCGTCCGCGGTCAAGCCGGCCCGGTTGAAGCTGGAGCGGTCGATCGCCGCGCTCACCGAGCGGGTCCGCGCCGACCTCGAGATCACCCGGCGCGAGTCGTCGACCCAGGCCATCCAGGCGATCGCCGTGATCTGCGCGCTCGGCCTGGTGGCGATAGCCGCGGCCATCATCGTCGCGGTCCGCTTGAACCGGGGCCTGCGCCGCGAGGTGGGCAGCGCGGTCGGGCACATCCAGAGCTCGTCGGCCCAGCTCGAGGCGGCCGCCGCGCAACAGGCGACGGGCAGCCGCGACCAGGCCAGCGCCATGAGCGAGATCACCACGACGATCAGCGAGCTGCTGATCACCTCCCGGCAGATCGCCGACAACGCCAAGCGGGTGTCGCAGATCGCCGAGGACACCGCGGGCGCGGCCGAGGCGGGCGACTCGACGATCGATCAGACCCGCCGGTCGATCCAGGCCATCCGGACCCAGGTCGACCTGATCGTGCAGCACATGCTGGCCCTGGGCGAGAAGTCCCAGCAGATCGGCGGCGTCGTCGACCTGGTGGCGGAGCTGGCCGAGCAGACCAACATCCTGGCCATCAACGCCACCATCGAGGCCAGCGGCGCCGGCGAGTGGGGCCGCCGGTTCGCCGTGGTGGCCGAGGAGATCCGCAAGCTGGCCGACCGGACGGCCGGGTCGGCCAAGGAGATCCGGACGCTCATCGACGATGTCCGAGGCGCGGTCAACACCACCGTGATGGCCACCGAGATCGGCGCCAAGAGCGTGGACGCGGGCAGCCGCCAGTTCGACGACGCCACCAGCTCGTTCCGCCGGATCGCCCAGCTCGTGGCCACCACGAACGACGCCACCCGGGAGATCGAGCTGTCCACCAAGCAGCAGACCACGGCGGTCGAGCAGGTGAACGTCGCCGCCTCGGACACCGCCCGGGTCACCCGGGAGACCGAGGCCAGCGCGGTGCAGACCAAGCAGACCGCGTCGCACCTGTCCAATCTCTCCGGTGAGCTGCTGCAGCTCGTCGGCACGGGACGCGGCTGATGGCCGACCCGCTGCGGTACTTCCGGATCGAGGCCCGCGAGCTGGTCGACCAGATCAGCGCGGCGGTGCTCGACCTCGACCAGGACCACGATCCCGAGGTGGTCGCCCGGCTGCTGCGGTACGCGCACACGCTCAAGGGCGCGGCCCGCGTGGTCAAGCAGCCGGAGATCGCCGAACGGACGCACGCCTTCGAGGAGGTGCTGATCGGGCACCGCGAGGGCGACCACCCGCTGGCCGCCGACGAGATGCGCGAGCTGCTCAGGCTCAACGACGAGATCGAGCGGCGGGTGGCCGAGCTGGAGCCCCGGGCGGCGGCCCCGGCGACCGAGACCGAGACCCGGGCCGAGGTCGCGGCCCCCGCTCCCGTCACGACGGCGGAACGGCGGGACACCAGCGACGTGGACGAGTTGCTGGACGCGATCGGCGAGGCGCACACCCGGTTCGCGCCGCTGCGCCGGGGCAGCCAGAGCCTCGACCGGCTGCACCGCGAGGCCGACGCGCTGGCCGACCGGCTGCGGATGGACCAGCCGGGCGCGGTGCAGGCGGCCCGGACCGCGGCGATGCGGCTGGCCGCCGAGTTCACCCAGCTCTCCCGGCGGCTGTCCGATGTGGTGGAACAGGTCGAGCGTGAGCTGGACGAGGTGCGGGGCCGGGCCGAACGGCTGCGCCTGGTCGCCGCGGCGAGCGTCTTCACCGTGCTGCACCGGGCCGTCCGGGACGCCGCCGACTCGCAGGGCAAACGGGTGCGCTTCGAGGCCCGCGGCGGTGATCTGCGGATGGACCCGCATGTGCTGACCCTGGTCAGCGGCGCCTTCCTGCACGTGGCCCGCAACGCGGTGGCCCACGGGATCGAGGCCGCGGACGCGCGCGAGGCGGCCGGCAAACCCGCCGAGGGCACGGTGGTCGTCGAGGTCGAGCGCCGGGGGCGCTTCGCGGCCTTCCGGTGTACGGACGACGGCCGCGGTTTCGACCTGGCCGCCGTGCGCCGGACCGCCGAGGCGCGGGGCCTGCTCATGCCCGGCAGCACCGAGCCGGACCAGCAGGCGCTGCTGGAACTGTTGCTGCGCGGCGGGATCAGTACCTCGGCCACGGTCACCGACGTGGCCGGCCGGGGCATCGGCCTGGACGTCGCCCGGGACGTGGCCGACCAGCTCGGCGGCGACGTCACGGTCCGCACCGAAGCGGGCCGTGGCGCCACCGTGGAGCTGGTCGTACCCCTGGCCCTGCTGTCGTTGAACGGGCTGGTCGTGGAGGCGGCCGGAACCGTGGCGACCGTTCCGCTGGACGCCGTACGCACCTGCCTCCGCCTGGACCGGGACCAGGTCGCCGCGGCCGCCACCGCGGGCCGGATCGCCCACGACGGCCGCGCCCTGCCCTTCCTTCCGCTGGCCCGGGCGCTCTACGCCGGCAACGCCGTGCCGGACTCCGGCTCGCCCGGCGTGGCGGTGATCGTGATGGCCGACCAGGACGCCGTGGCCGTGGGCGTGGACCGGCTGGCCGGGACGTCGACCCTGGTCGTCCGCCCGCTGCCCGACCTGGCCCCGGCGGCCGCGGTGATCGGCGGCGTGGCGATGGATCTGGACGGCAACCCGCGCCTGGTGCTCGACGCGCACGGCATGGTCGACGAGGTCACCCGGGCCGGCGGTTCGGCCGACGGCGCGCCCGCGGTGGCCGCGCGCCGCCTGCCGATCCTGGTCATCGACGACTCGCTGACCACCCGGATGCTCGAACGCAGCATCCTGGAGTCGGCCGGGTTCGAGGTGGACCTGGCCGCCTCCGGCGAGGAGGGCCTGGAGAAGGCCCGTCGCCGGGAGTACGCGCTCTACCTGACCGACATCGACATGCCGGGGATCGACGGCTTCACCTTCGTCGAGCGGACCCGCGCCGACCCGGAGCTGCAGCACGTGCCGGCCATCCTGGTCAGCTCGCGGGCCGGCGCCGAGGACCGGCAGCGCGGCGCCGACACGGGCGCGGGCGCCTACGTGGTCAAGGGTGAGTTTAACCAGGAGGAACTCCTGGCCCATATCCGCAGGCTGGTCACCGCATGATCCGGGTGCTGGTGGTCGAGGACTCCGCGACGATGCGCCACCACCTGAAGTCGGCGCTGGCCGCCGACCCGGAGCTGGTCGTGGTCGGCGAGGCGGTGGACGGCGGCGCCGCGGTGGAGATGTGCGGCCGGCTGCGCCCGGACGTGGTGACGATGGACATGATGCTGCCGACGATGAGCGGCCTGGCCGCCACCGAGCACATCATGGCCGACTTCCCGACGCCGATCCTGGTGGTGTCCTCGGCCGACCGGCGCGAGCTCTTCAGCACCTACAACGCGCTGGCCGCGGGGGCGGTGGACGTGCTGGAGAAGCCGCGCGGCGACGCCTCGGACGTGGGCTGGGAGCGGCGGCTGTGCCAGGCCGTCCGGCTGGTGTCCCGGATCCGGGTGATCACCCACCCGCGGGCCCGGCTGTCCCGGCTGGCGCCGGTCGCCCCGGCCCGGCCGGAACCGGTCGCCGCGGGCGAGCTCCAGGTGGTCGCGCTGGGCGCCTCCACCGGCGGGCCGGGCGCGCTCACCGAGCTGCTGCGGGCGCTGCCGGCCGGATTCGGTACGCCGATCCTCTGCGTCCAGCACATCGCGGCCAGCGAGCCCTTCGCGGTGGCCTTCTCCGACTGGCTGGCCGACCAGACCGGCCGCGCGGTCAGCTACGCCCGGGACCGGACGCCGCTGGGCGCGCTGGCCGGCCGCGTGATCCTCGCCCCGCCCGACCGGCACCTGTTCGTCCTGGACGGCGCGGTCCGGGTCGGCGACGGCCCGCCCCGGCACTCCTGCCGGCCCAGCGTCGACGTGCTGTTCGACTCGGTGGCGGCCGAGTTCGGCCCGACCGCGGCCGGCTGTCTGCTCACCGGCATGGGCCGGGACGGCGCCGAGGGCCTGCTGCGGATGCGTGGCCGGGGCGCGGTGACCTACGCGCAGGACGAGGCGAGCTCGGTGGTCTACGGCATGCCCCGGGAGGCGGCGCTGATCGGCGCGGCGTCGGCCCAGCTGTCCCCGGCGAAGATGGCGGCCCGGCTGGCCGAGCTGGTGACGGCCGGGGGTGTCCGGCGATGACCGAGCCACGGGTGCCGACCGTCCTGATCGTCGACGACAGCCTGACCGTGCGGATGGACCTGCACGAGTCGTTCGAGTCGGACGGCTTCGTCACGATCCTGGCCGCCACCGGCGAGGAGGCCCGGGCCGCGTTCGCCGACGCCCACTTCCAGGTGGCGGTGCTGGACGTGCTGCTGCCCGACGCGGACGGCTTGGAGCTGCTGCGCGAGCTGCGCGCCATGTCCGGCCGCGAGCAGGTGGTGACCGTGCTGCTGTCCACCGAGGCCGAGGTGGCGGACCGGATCCAGGGCCTGCGCACCGGCGCCGACGAATACGTGGGCAAGCCGTACGACGCCGGTTACGTGGTGGCCCGGGCCCGGCAGCTGCTGCACGAGCAGGTGCCCGAGCCCGAGGTGCGGAAGGTCACCGTGCTGGTCATCGACGACAGCCTCACCTTCCGCGAGCAGCTGCGCGGGCTGCTGGAGTCCGAGGACTACGTGGTGCTGACCGCCTCCTCGGGCGAGGAAGGCCTGCGGGTCGCCGCCGACCGCCGGCCCCAGGCCATGATCGTGGACGGCGTGATGCCGGGCATCGACGGCGCCACGGTCATCCGCCGGGTCCGGCTCGACCCGGCCCTGCGGGACACGCCGTGCCTGCTGATGACCGCGGCCGACGACTACGCCACCGAGGTGCAGATGCTCGATGCCGGCGCCGACGGTTTCGTCCGCAAGCAGCAGGACCTGGCCGTGGTGCTGGCCAAGCTGGCCGCCGTGCTGCGGCAGAGCACCGAGCAGCTGCCCATCGACCCGGCCGGCAGCCTGCACGGGCCGAGCAAGCTGCTGGCCCTGCACCCGGACCGGGACGAGCTGGGCGCGCTGGCCGATGCGTTGCGCGCCGACGGCTACGAGATCGCCGGGGCGGCCACCGCGGACGAGGGGCTGGCCCTGCTCGCCGCCCAGCCGGCCGACTGCATCGTGGTGGGCTACGACGGCGAGGACGGGCGCGCGGTCTGCCGGCGGATCAAGGAGGTGCCGCGGATCGGCGACATCCCGCTGGTGATGACCGGAACGCGGGACGACTCCATCCTGGACTGCCTGGCCGCCGGCGCCGACGACTACGTGCGCTCGGCCGACGGCCCGGAGGCGTTGCGGGCGCACGTGCGTACCCAGCTCAGACGCAAGCAGAGCCACGACGAGAGCCGGCGCATCCGCGAGGAGCTGAGCCGCCGGGAACTGGCGGCGGCCGAGGAACGCGCCGCGCGGCAGCTCGCCGAGACCCGCGCCGCGCTGGTCGAGGAGCTGGAGTGGCGCAACCGGGAGCTGGAGGCGTTCAGCGGCTCGGTGTCGCACGACCTGCGCGGCCCGCTGCAGGTCATCTCCAGTTTCGCCGAGACCATGCTGGACGAGGACGACGAGCCGCTGGGCGACCAGACCCGGCACCGGGTGCAGCGGATCCACGCCGCCGCCGGGCGGATGGCCGACCTGGTCGAGTCGCTGCTGATCCTGGCCCGGGCCAGCCGCGGCGATCTGCGCCGGCAGCAGATCGACCTGACCGCCACGGCGTGGGAGGTGACCACCGAGGTGCAGGCCCGTGACCCGGACCGCAAGGTGGAGTTCCGGGTGGCCGAGGGGATGTCCGCGAACGCCGACGAGGGCCTGGTCCGGGTGATCCTGGAGAACCTGGTCAACAACGCGGTGAAGTTCACCCGCCGGGTCGAGCGCCCGCTGGTCGAGGTCGGCCTGACCGGCGCCCGCTACTTCGTGCGGGACAACGGCGCCGGCTTCCCGGCGGGCCAGGCCGGTGACCTGTTCCGGCCGTTCGCCCGGCTGCACTCGGCCGCGGACTTCCCGGGCACGGGCATCGGCCTGACCACCGTGCACCGCGCGGTCGAACGGCACGGCGGCGAGATCTGGGCCGACGGCGAGGACGGGCGGGGGGCGACCTTCTGGTTCACCCTCCCGCCCGAGGGCCGAGCCCGCTCCACTACTTCAGATAAACCAGATCATCAATGAACACCCCGGCCGTGTTGGTCTTCACCAGCTGGACGGTGTGCTTGCCGTTGGACAGCGTCGAGCTCCACACCATCTGCCGGTAGAGCGTGCTCTTGCCCTTGGTGTTGACGCCGGCCTTCTTCTTGCCGTCGACGTAGACGTCGAAGGTGCCGGTGGCCGTGGTCTTGTTCACCACGACCCCGGCCGCCGTGCCGGTGAACGACCAGGTGAGCTTGGCGCCCTTGGCCCCGGCGTACATCGACCTGCCGTTGAGGTAGTTGCTGTTCGCCTTGCTCGTCCAGGTGCCGGAGCGGGTGGACGTGGAGTCGGCCAGCAGCATCGGCGTGCGGGCGACCGTGGTGATCGCCGCGTTGCCCGGCATGTCCACCGCCCGCATCTGGTACGTGCGCGCGGTTCCCGGCTTGCCGGTGAGCGCGTACGAGGTGGTCGCCCCGCCGAACGCCACCACCGACGGCTGGGTCATCCGGATCGAGCCGAGCTTGACGTTGTCGGTGACCTTCCAGGTCGCGGACATCGGCACCGCACTGGTCGAGACCGTGCTGTTGCGCAGCACCACGTTCAGCTTCGGGTTGAAGACCGGCGGCGCCACGTCGGCGGTGATGTTCGCGCCCGGGGTGAGCCCCGAGCTGCCGTCCGTGCGCTGCGACCGGATCTGCACCTTGCGGACGCCCGGGGCCAGCCCGGTGACCGGCGCCGACCGCGCCTCGGGGCCGACACTCGACGCCACCCGGCCGTCGACCAGCACGTCGAAGCCGCTCAGCTCGCCGGCCGGCGTGGTGGTGGCCCAGTTCATCGTCACGCTGTTCTTGACGTAGTAGTAGCCGCTGTTGGCCACGCCGCCGGTCGGCGCGCGGAGCACCAGCGTGCCGTCGGCGCCGCCGGCCAAGGTCCGGATCGACGGCAGCTGGCCGTAGAGCTGGGTGCCCGGGCACTCGGTGATCACCGCGTCCATGTGGCCGGAGATCCGCGGGAACGTGATCAGGTCACCTTCCCGGCGGGGGAACTTGTTGTTGTCGTTGACGCCCAGCCTCACCTGCGAGCTGCCGAGCGTGCCCAGGTTGTACTGGGCGAGCTTGGCCGCGGCGACCCGGGCGATGACCGTCTTCACGACCTCCGGGACGCCGATCGTCCGGTAGTCGCCCAGCACCGCGACCGCGGACGTGTCGGTGTTGAAGCCGTAGGTGTGCGCCCCGATCACCGGCCGGTCCAGGCCACCCTTGCGGCCCTCGTAGAGCACGCCGCACTTGTCGACCATGAAGTTGTAGCCGAGGTCGTTCCAGCCCCGGTTCTTCACCTGGTCGGTGAGGATGCTCCGGATGATCTTCGGCGCGTCGGCGCAGGCGTAGGTGTTGCTGCCCGCGGTGTGGTGCACCCAGAAGACCTTGACCGCGCTGCCGTACTCCGGCGGGTCCTTGACCAGCGTCTCGTCGGCGCCCCACTGGGCCCGCGTCTTGTAGGCCGGCAGCGGCACCGCCGCGCCGCCCTGGCCGCCGCTCTTGCTCTTCGGGGCGGCCGGCGCGGCCGTGCCCGGGTCGATCAGGTTGAGCTGGAGGCCCTTGGGCAGCGGCCCGGCGGTGTTGGCCACCCGGGCCGCGACCGCGTTCGACTCGCCGACCCAGATGCCGCCGGTGCCGCCGCGGACACCCTTGGCCTCCGCGCCCTGCGGCGCCTGGGCCTCCTCGGTCTCCAGCGTCTGCCAGCCCGACCACTGACCGGACTTCGCCGACCGGGTCCGCACCTCGACGTCGCCGGTCGGGCGGTCCTTCGGGTCGGTCCAGGTGATGCTGACCATGCTGAACGGGTCGGTGGCCTTCTCGGGCAGCTCGGTGCTCGCGGCCTTGGTGTCCCGGGGCGCCAGGCTGACCGGGCGGGTGGTGGCGCGGGCGGGCTTCAAGGCCTTGCTGGTGACCGGCGTCGTGCCCGCGCCGGCCGCGTCGACCTCGGCGACCGGTTCGGCGTCGCCGGGCGGCTCGGCCGCGACCGGCGGGTCGTAGAACTTCGCGCTCGCCGTGGTCTCGTCCTTCGGCCACGCGAGCGCCACGGTGGTCGCGCCGGCGACCACCAATGCCGACGCGGCGACCAGAGCGATGGTCCGCCCCTGCTTCACCTGTGCTCCCCCCGGCCCCGCGCCACCTGCGCCGGACCGCCGCGAAGACTAGCGGAAAGTCGCCACGCATTTCTTCCCCGCGGTCTGCACCCACTTCAAGATCAAGAGATTGATGTCGTAGCCGGGTGGGTGGTGCAGACCGTCGCTCCCGCCGAGGGTCGCTGCGCTCCACGTGCGTGATTGGTTGCGCTCCGGCCGGATCCGCTTCGCGGAACGGCCGGAGCGGACCGTCGTCGTTTCTACTCCGTGGCCAGGGCCACGACCGGGCTCACGCGGGCGGCTCGGCGGGCCGGGAGGACGCCGGCCAGGGCGGTGAGGATGACCAGGACCACGAAGACGGCGACCAGGCGGAAGCCGGGCAGGATCAGCGGAGCGTTCTGGCCCAGGGCCGAGACGGCCAGCCAGGCGTATGGCACGCCCAGCAGCAGGCCGAGCAGGGCGCCGAGCACGCCGTAGAGGCCCGACTCGGCGGTCAGCATCGCCCGCAGCCCGCCCCGGGAGAGCCCCAGGGCACGCAGCAGGCCCGACTCGCGGACCCGCTCGACCACCGACAAGGCCGTCGTGGTGCCGACCCCGACCACCGCGATGAGCACGGTCAGCCCGATCAGGCCGATCGCGATCAGCAGCAGCGTGCTCAGCGCGCTCTCGATCTCGTCGCGCTGGTCGGCCAGCACCGTGACACCGACGCCCGGCCCGGTCACCGTCTGTCGCAGCGCGGCGTCCGCGGCGTTGCGGGCCACGTCACCGGACCGCACGGCGTCGGCCAGCAGGCCGGAGTAGCCCGCCGGAGCGCCCAGCGTGGTCAGGTCCTGCGGCGTGAGCACCAGGCCTGAACCGAGCGGCGCCGAGTCGGGCAGGGTGGCCGCGACGGTCACCGGGACCGACCGCCGGCCGGCGGTGATCGTGGTGCGGTCGCCGACCTTCAGGTCGCTGACGTCGCCGGCGAACCCGGAGATGATCACCTGGCCGGGCCGGAGACCGTGCCAGGTGCCCTTCTTGACGTCCAGCTTGGCGATGCCGGGCACCGCGTCCATGGCCAGGTCGTTGGCCTCCAGCTTGGTCTCGCTCCCGGTCACGGTGACCGCGGCGATCTTGCGGTAGGGCACCACGTGGGTCAGTTCCTTGCGGGCCCGCACCTGGTCGGCCAGCTTCGGGTCGAGCGGGGTGTCGGCCGCGGTGACCTCGAAGTCGGCCGGGGCGCTGGACGCGGTCTCCCGCTCGAGCAGGGCCTGCACCGAGGAGGCGCCGACCAGCGACCCGGCGATCAGGGTGACGCCCAGCGCGACCACCACGGACACCGCCGCCGCCCGGCGAGGCGCTCCCCCGACCCCACCGACCGCGAGGCGGCCCAGCGGACCCAGCCGGCGCAGCGGCCAGCCCGCCGCGGCGAGCAGCGGCCGGACCAGCACCGGGCCGAGCGCGATCAGCGCCAGGAAGGCCAGCCCGCCCGAGGCGACCACCAGCATGAGCATGCTCTGCGGGTCGTAGTTCTTCTGGTCGGGCGTGGGGAGATTCATGATCACGTACGCGGCCACCAGCCCGGCGCCACCGGCCAGCAGCACCCCGATCACCGCACGCGGCCAGCCGATGCCCTTCCGGGCCGGCGACGTGCTCGCCGTACGCAGCGCCTCCAGCGGCGACACCTTGGAGGCCGAGACCGCCGGGGTCAGCACGGCGAGCACGGTGCCCACCACGGCCAGCGCGATCACGCCCAGCGCGGGCAGCACCGGGACACCCGGCGAGGCCAGGTCCGTCCCGAAGGCGCCGGCGATGACCGGCACCAGGTGACCGAGGCCGAGCGCGGCCAGCACGCCCACCACGCCGGTGGCCAGGCCGGTCATCGCCCCCTCGGCGATCAGCGCGCGGACCAGCGCGCCGCGGCCGGCGCCGACCGCGCGCAGCAGGGCGAGCTGCTTGGTGCGCTGGGCGAAGATGATCCGGAACGTGGACGCGGCGACCAGCCCGGCCGCGACCAGCGCGATCGCCACGAACATGGCCACCACCGAGAACACGTCGTCCACGTCGTCGGCCACCGCCCGGGCCTCGTCGAGGCGGACGTCGGCGCCCGGACGAACGCCCGCGCCCGCGCCGGCGATGGCCTCGGCCGCGCTCCGGACCGGCGCCTCCTGCCCCGGCGCGACGGCCAGCTCGACCACGGAGACCCGGTCGGCCCCGGTGAGCGCGCTGATCTGGGGCTGTGGCGCGTACGCCTGCTGCCCGTAGTCGTCCGGCACCGACACCACGCCGACCACCGTCAGCGACCGGGGCTTGCCCGGCCTGCCGTCCTCGTCGTAGGTGGTGGCCATCTGGAACGTGGTGCCGACCCGCAGACCCATCCGGTCGGCGGTCCTCGGCGTCACGGCCAGCTCACCGGTCCTGGCGGGATAGTGGCCCTCGGTCACCTTGACCGTGCTGAGCGGCCCGGACCCGGGGTCGGAGCTCAGGCTGAGGCCGCGGCCGTTCACCTCGCCGCCGGCGTCGACCCGGCCGACCGCCGCGGTCACGCCCGGCACCCGCGCCAGCCGGGCGAGCTGCTCGGTGGTCACCCCGTTGTCCTTGCCGGTGACCACGAGCGCCGCGGCCTCCGGGGTCTGGCTCAGGCCGTCCAGGATGCTGGCCCGGGTGATCTGCTGGGCCAGCACGGTCGCGTAGACCACGAACGACGCGACCAGCACGGCCATGCCGGTCAGCAGCAGCCGGGACGGGCGGCGGGCCGACTCGCCGAGCTGGGTGCGCAGGACGCCGCTCATCGGGCCGCCGCCAGGTCACGCAGGGCGGTGGCGATGGTGTCGGGACCCGGGCGGTCCAGGTCGCCGGCCACCCGGCCGTCGGCCAGCAGGACGACCCGGTCGGCGTACGCGGCGGCGCCCGGGTCGTGGGTGACCATGACGATCGTCTGACCCAGCTCACGCACCGAGTTCCGCAGGAAGAGCAGCACCTCGGCGCCGGAGCGGGAGTCCAGGTTGCCGGTCGGCTCGTCGGCGAACACGACCTCGGGCCGGGTGACCAGCGCCCGGGCCACCGCGACCCGCTGCTGCTGGCCGCCGGACAGCTCGGCCGGCCGGTGGTTCAGCCGGTCGGTGAGTCCCAGGGTGGTGGTGAGGTGGCTGAACAGGCCGCGCTCGGCCCGCCGCCCGGCCAGGTCCAGCGGCAGCATGATGTTCTGCTCGGCGGTCAGCTGGGGCAGCAGGTTGAACGACTGGAAGACGAACCCGATCCGCTCGCGCCGCACCCTGGTCAGCACCCGGTCGGGCTGGGTGGTCAGGTCGGTGCCGCCGAGCAGGGCCCGGCCCGAGGTGGCCTTGTCCAGGCCGGCCAGGCAGTGCATCAGGGTCGACTTGCCGGATCCGGACGGTCCCATGATCGCGGTGAACTGGGCGCGCTCGAAGCCCACGGTCACACCGTCCAGGGCGCGTACCGCGGTGTCGCCGGCGCCGTACACCTTGACCAGATCGACCGCGGACACCGCGGCCAGGGTGCCGGGCTCGCTCGCGAGGGTCGTCATCATCTGTCCTTATGGTGAGGATTGTTGTCGGGACACATGCTGTCGGCGAAGGCCGGGCGGTCACATCGGCTCACGGGCGGGATCCCGTCCGGGCGCGGATCTGTCTTTCGGCCGATGGGACCCGCCCGGCCAGGACATACGCTGGGTGACGATGACGAACCAGCCCAACCGCAACCTGCTCTTCCACGCGGGTCAGGCCGCCGTGCTCGTGGTGATGGCCGGGCTGGGCGCCATCGACCTGCTGACCGGATCGTCCGGGGCCGGTCCGGCGGTGCTCCTGGAGGTGCCGGCCGCGGTCCTCGCCGCCGCGGTCTGGCTGCCTCGGCACCAGCAGGGGTCGACCCGGCTGCCCAAGACCGCCCTGGCGCTGGCCGCCTTCTCGCTGCTGATCACCATCGTGATCGGCGCGGCCGGGCCGACCCAGGCCAGCTTCGGCACGGCCGAGTCGCTGGCCCTGCTCGGGGTGCTGTTCGTCGTCAGCCGCCGCGGCGACCCGGCCTGGTCGGTGATGGCGGTCATCGCCACCGTCATCGCGCTCGGGCTGATGCCGATCCGGGGCGGCTTCGAGTACCAGTTCGTCATCGCCGGCCTGATCCTCGCCCTGGCCGCCACGGTGGCGATCGGCGCCGGGGTCTATCTGCGGACGATCGACGCCAGCCGGCGCCGCGCGATGGACGCGGTCCGCGCCGAACAGCGCACCGAGTTCGCACGTGACCTGCACGACTTCATTGCCCACCACGTCACGGGCATCGTGGTGCAGGCCCAGGGGGCGCGGTTCATCGCCGAACAGGACCCGAAACGGGTCCTCCTGGCGCTGGAACAGATCGAGCAGGCCGGGGCCGAGACGATGGCCTCGATGCGGCGGATGGTCGGCGTGCTGCGCGACCCGCAGGCCCAGCCGGACGCGCCGCTGGCCCCGATCGCCGGGGTGCCCGAGCTGGCCCAGTTGGTGCAGCAGTTCACGGCGGCCGGTGGCCCGCTGGCCCGGCTGCACACCGACGGCGACCCGCACGGGCTGCCGGTCGAGGTGTCCACCTCGGCGTACCGGGTGGTGATGGAGGCCCTGACCAACATCCGGCAGCACGCCGACGGCGCCCGGGTGGTCGACGTCTGGATCCGGCGTACGCCCGACTGGCTGCTCGTCCGGGTGGCGAACGACGGCGCGCCGCCCCGCGCCGCCCTCCCCCGCGAACGGCCGGGGTACGGTCTCGTGGGGCTGACCGAACGGGTCCGGGCGGTCGGCGGCCGGATCACCGCCGGCCCCGGCATCGACGGCGGCTGGGTGGTCGACGCGGCCCTGCCGCTGACTCTGGAGGTGGGCCGGTGATCCGCGTGATCATCGCTGATGACCAGGCCATGGTCCGAACCGGATTCGGCATGATCATCGGGGCGCAACCCGACATGGAGGTGGCCGGCGAGGCCGCCGACGGCGTCGAGGCGGTGGCCCTGGCCCGCCGGATCAGGCCGGATGTCGCCCTGCTCGACATCCGGATGCCCAAGATGGACGGCCTCGAGGCGCTGCGGCTGCTGGCCGGTCCGGGCGTCGCCGAGCCGGTCAAGGTGGTCGTGGTGACCACCTTCGACCTCGACGAGTACGTGCACACCGCCCTCCGCAACGGCGCCGCCGGCTTCCTGCTCAAGGACTCCGGCCCGGCCCTGCTCATCGAGGCGGTCCGGGCCGCCGTCTCCGGCGACGCGCTGATCAGCCCGTCCATCACGGTCCGCCTGCTCGAACACCTGAGCCCACCCGCGCCGGCCGGCGACGACGGCGGCCTGTCCCCGCGCGAGCTGGACGTGGTCCGGCTGGCCGCCAAGGGCCTGACCAACGCCGAGATCGCCACCGAGCTGTTCATCTCGATCGGCACGGTCAAGACCCACCTGGGCAGCGTCCAGACCAAGCTGGGCGCCCGCAACCGGGTCGAGATCGCCGCCTGGGCCTGGGAACGCCGCCTGGTCGCATGAGCGCCGACGCCTACCTGGAGAAGCTGGCCGTCAGCGGTATGCCGCCGCTGCTCGGCGGGCGGCACGAGGGCCCCTTCCGGGCCGGCGTCGTGACCCGCGACCTCGGGCCGCTGCGCATGGTCGAGCTGGTCACGCCGGCCGGGGAGTGCTTCCGGCCGGCCCGCGCGGTCCGCGCGTCCGACGAGGCGCGGTGGCAGATCGACCTGATGATGCGCGGGCGGGTCCGCGTCGAGCACGGCCGGGACGACGTCGTGCTCGGCCCGGCCGACCTGGTGCTGATCGACCCGGCGCGCCCGGTCCGGTACGCCAGCACCGCCAGCACCCACGTGACCATGCTGGTGCCGCGGCACGCGCTGCGCGGCGCCGACCGCTTCGCCGGGGTACGAATCCCCGGCGACCGTGGCCCCGCCGCGCTGGTGGCGTCGCTCGCCCGCGACATGACACGCGGCTTCAGCGGGTTCCGCGCCGACGAGGAGGAACGGTCGGCCGCCGCGGTGATTGAGCTGATCTCGGTGGCCCTCGGCTCCTCCCTGGCCGCCCCCTCGTCCGACCCGGTCCTGCGCGACCGGGTCCGCGGCTACGTCGAGGCGCGGCTGGCCGACCGCGACCTCACCCCGGCCAAGGTGGCCGCGGCGCATCACCTCTCCGTACGCCGCCTGCACAAGCTCTTCGAGGACGAGCCGCTCACGGTGGCCGCCCTGATCCGCCGGCGCCGCCTCGACCGGTGCCACGCCGACCTGACCGGCGGCGGGCGCACGGTCGCCTCGGTGGCGGCACGCTGGGGCTTCGCCGACGCGGCCCACTTCAGCCGGCTGTTCAAGGCCACCTTCGGCTACACGGCGGCGGCGCTGATGTCCAGCAGCCGTGCACGCATGGTCAAGGCGCCGCCCGCTGATCCCGGCCACGATGGCGGCCATGGATCAGTCGATCGAGACGATGAGCGCCATCCCGGCCCGGATGTGCGAGGCGTGGAACCGCGGTGACGCCGCCGGCTTCTACGCCGACTTCGCGGCGGACGCCGAGCTGGTGGAGTTCGAGGGAACCATCCAGAAGGGACGCGACACGCTGGTCGCCTTCCAGCAGCCCGCCTTCGACACCATGCTGAAGGGCTCGAGCCTGGTCGACAGCGACGTGCCCTTCGCCCGCGTCGTGGCGCCCGGCGCCGGCGTCGTGCACCACCGCTTCGGCGTCCTGATGCCGGGCGCCCCCGCTCCGGCCCGCCTGATGCAACTCCTCGCCGTGGTGTGGCAGAACTCCCGCTGGGAGGTCGCCACCCTCCAGAACGCCCGCGTGGTCCCCCTCGCCGCCCTGCCCGCCCTGGAGTCCATCACCTAGCCATCCCGTCCCGCCCGACCACCGTCCCGGGCAGTGGTAGATCAGCACGGCATCGCGGCCCCGAACACCGTCCGGACCTACCACCCCCCACGAACGGCGGTAGGGGAACACGGTGTTGCGGCCCGGGAAGCCGTCCGGGCCTACCACTGTCGGGCGGGTCAGTCGCTGGTGAGGTCGCGGAAGAGGGCCAGGGCCGCGCCGGCCAGGGCCACCACGGCCCAGCCGAGGAAGAACAGGCGGCCGAAGCCGACGCCCCGGGCCGCGTCCAGGTAGGAGGAGATCGGGAGCGGCCAGCGCATCTGGCCGGCCAGGCCCTCGATCAGCACGAACCAGACGCCGAAGCCGTAGAAGATCCAGGAGGAGCGGCGGACGATGGCCGCGGTGGCGGCGCCGAAGACCGCCATGATGGGTACGACCAGCAGGGTGCGCTCGTACATCTTCTGGGACAGGTCGTCCTCGAAATAGACCGGGATCCCGGTGACCGCCGCGAAGATCAGGGTGACGCCGACCGTGGTGAGGACCAGGGCGAGCAGCACCGGGAGGCGCTTGGGCTGGGCCAGGTAGAGCAGGGCGGCCGTCCGGTGCTGGTAGTGCTGGGCCACCGTGAGGACCGAGATGCCGAACGTGCCGATGCCCACGAACAGCGCCCACCAGTACGCCTCGAGGATGCCGAACGAGGCGGCCAGCACGGCGAACAGCACGATGGACAGCCAGCTCGACCGGATCGTCACCATCCGGTAGAGCTGGCTGCGGACCAGGGCGGTCATCGGGCGCCGGCCAGGTCGAGGAAGATCTGTTCCAGGTGCGGCGTCTCGACCGTCAGCTCGTACAGCGGAATGCCCTCGGCGAAGGCGATCTCCCCGGCCTCCCTGGCTTCCAGGCCGACCACCTCCAGGGTCTCCTCGACCGCGGTGACCGACGCGCCGGCGCCTTCGAACACCTGCCCCAGCCGGGACGGGTCGGCGCCCTGCACGCGCAGCCGCTGGGTGGCCAGGCCGTACAGCTCGGTGAGCGGCATCGCCTCCCGCAGTCGCCCGTCCGCGATGATCACCACGTCGTCGATCAGCTGGGCCAGCTCGGCCAGCAGGTGGCTGGAGATGAGCACGGTGCCGCCGGCGTCGGCGTGGTCGCGCAACAGGTCGCGCAGCCAGGCCATCCCGGACGGGTCGAGGCCGTTGGCCGGTTCGTCGAAGACGAGTACGTCGGGCTCGCCCAGCAACGCGGTCGCGACGGCCAGCCGCTGCCGCATGCCCAGCGAGTAGTCGCCGGTGCGGCGGTGGGCGTCGTCGGCCAGGCCCACCAGCTCGAGCAGCCGGTCGACCCGGTCCTTCCCGGCGCCGGCCAGGATCGCCTGCGACACCAGGTGGGCCCGCCCGCTCTGCCCGGGATGGCTGAGGCCCTGTTCGAGCACGGCGCCGACCCGCCGCAGCGGCTGAGGCAGCTCGGTGAACGGCTTGCCGTCGATCAGCGCCTCGCCGGCGGTCGGCCGGGTCAGCCCGAGCAGCATGCGCAGCGTGGTGCTCTTGCCCGAGCCGTTGAGGCCGAGGAAGCCGGTCACCCGCCCCGGTCGCGCGCTGAACGAGAGGCCGTCAACCGCCCGGACCTTGCCGTACGTCTTCGTGAGCTCGATCGTCTCGATCATCGACGCGCATTTTAGGCCGAGTTTCACAACCCGGCTACGCCGCACTGGCCGGGTTGTGACGCTCGGCCTGCAGGGTGAACCAGTAGCGGCGGGTGGGACCCAGGCGGCCGTCGCGGATGTCCTCGAAAACGCCGCCGGCGCGTTCGATGACCCGGCGGGAGGCGTCGTTGGTGACGTGGCAGGTCACCAGCGCGCGGGTCAGGCCGAGGTCACGGGCCTTGCCGAGGACCTCGCGCAGGGCCCAGCCGGCCAGGCCCCGGCCGCGGGCTGACGGGCGTACCCCATAACCGATGTTTCCGCCCTGCTCGAGCAGGAAGTCGTTGAGCTCACGGCGCAGCGAGATGCCGCCCAGCACGGTGTCGCCATCGGTGATCCACCAGTAGGTGGTGTTCACCCGGCCGGGCTCGGGCTCGATGTCGGGTTTGTCCTCGTCGTGCAGGCGCTGGACGAAGCGCGCGAAGCCCTCGGGCGAGTCGACGTCGTCGAAGTCGCGGAGGCCGGCGCCGTCCTGGTGCACGCCGCGGCCCCAGTCGTCACGGGCGTCCAGCCAGGACTTGTGCAAGTCGGTGGTGGGGGATGTCAACTCGGGCATCCGGCTATTGTCCGGCCGCCAAGGTCAGAAGTCGCTGGATTTGCGCCTGGCGGGTGGTGGTGGTCCGGGTGGCCAGGTCGACCGCGGGGCGGTAGGCGCCGCCCTTGGCCTCCATCCGGGCCGTCTCCATGCCGTTGTGCAGGTGGCCGAGCAGCAGCGCGGTGGCCGTCTGGTCGAAGGCGCCGGTGGCCGCCCGGAGGTCGTCGACATCCTGCGGCCGCAAGGCGTGCAGGGCGCCGTGCCCGGCGTGGATCGACTCGTTCGGGTCGGCCTCGGCGGGCCGGTCCCACTCGGCGAGCCAGCCGGCCAGCGTGGTGTTCTCGGCCGTCCACTGCCCGCGCAGCTCGGTGGCGACGGCCTTGAGCTCGGGCGACTTCCCCCGCTCGACGGCCAGGTCGAGCACCGGCAGGCCCTGCCGGATGTGCTCGACGGTCATCTGGGCGTACATCACGTCGGTGGCGTTCGCCTCTTGCGGGCCGCCGGTGTCCGAGTCGCCGCCGCAGCCGGCCACGACGAGCGTCAGCAGGAGGACGAGAAGGGCGTGGGCCCCGCCGCGGCGGAGCCCACACTTCGTCAGATCCGTTCCCACAGCGCCGGGACGTTCGGCGGTTCCCAGCCGGCGAGCGCGGTGTGCGCCTGCCGGCAGCGGTAGCTCAGACCGCCGTAGGTGACCGTGCTGCCCGTCGAGTACGCCGTGCCCGCGGCCCAGGTGCCACCGGCCGGCGGCGGGTTGGACGGGGGCGGGTTGGACGGCGGCGGGTTCGACGGGGGCGGGTTCGACGGGGGCGGGTTGCTCGGCGGCGGGGTGCTGCCGCCACCGATCTGCAGGTCCACACAGGAGTAGAACGCGTTCACCGTGTCGGCGATGTTCCACCGGGCCAGCAGCCGCTGGCGGCCGCTGAAGTTGCCCAGGCTGACCGTGTGGGTCTTGGTCGCGCCGGGCTGCGCGCCACCGTCGTTGAAGGACGCCAGCAGCGTGTTGCCGATGAAGTACTCCCACGTGCTGGTGGAGTGCCGGGCGGTCAGCGTCCAGGTGAACGTGACCGAGCTGCCGACCGAGGTCGCCGGCCAGCCCTTGCTCTCGTCGTTCAGCACCGCGAACCGGGCGCCGCCGCCGTTGCACTGCATCGAGCCCTTGGGCGCCTCGACGCTCTGCGGCTCGTAGATGATGTCGCCGCAGTTGCCCGGATTGCCGCGGACGCAGTTGGCCTGGCGGCTGGGCGGGGTGGAGATGTAGCCGTGGGCCAGCGCGGCCGGCACCGCGACGAACATCGACGTGACGACGGCGGTCAGGGTGAGGATCGGTAGGGCTATGCGGCGCCTCACTCGTCGGGTCATGGAGTGCTCCTCTGCTGGGGGACGGCGGGCCGGGGGTGTCGTTCAGGGGGCCGCCCGGCCCGCCGGGACGGGGGCCTTCACTCGCCTTGTCCGCCCAACATAAGTTAAAGAGTGTTAACAGTAAATAGACACAGTGAAGTTTTTCTATCTATGCAGCACTAGACCGCTTTGGCTATGCAGATCCGGGCGCTCAGGCGGGCGCCGGCCTCATAGAACATGTACTGCGTGCCGCCGTCGGTGCCGAAGGACGGGGCGGCCGCGCGGCCGTTGTCACCGGCGACCGGCGAATAGAAGACGCCGAGATGGTTCTGCCGGTCGAAGGCCGCGCCGACCTCGGTGACACGCATCTTCCCGTCGTTGCCGTGATAGGCCACATAGGTCAGACCGCCGCGCTTCACCAGATGCGGGCCGGAGATGTCGGTCAGGCCGTCCGGCTCCGGGTCGATCAGCGCCGTGGGATGGAACTGCCACTGGTCCCGGCCGTTGGGCGACCAGCCGTAGAACAGCCGCCGCCGCCCCGACACCACGCCCATGAAGATCATCACGTAGCGGTTGCCGCGGCCGGGCAGGACATGCTCGAAGACCCGCGCGTACGAGGTCTCGGTGGTGTTCGGCACCAGGCGGGTGCTGAGGATCGGCGTCTCGTCGGTGAAGGTCACGCCGTCGGTGGACCGGGCGACCCGGGTGGTGAAGTTCTCGCCGTGGAAATAGCAGTAGAACTGCCGGGTGGGGGCGTCCCAGATGACGTGCGGCGAGGACACGTGGCTCACCGTGGCCCCGCCGGGCAGCACGTTGTCGATCAGCGGGTTGGCGGTGTGCTCGGTGAACGGTCCGTCGAGCGAGTCGGCGAAGGCCACGCAGATGCCGCCGGGCTTCTCGTGCGGCGCGTAGTAGAGGTGGTAGCGGGCGCGCGTGTTGGCGAGTTTGTCGTACACGCCGCGGATGCACGGAAAGATGAACTCGCCGGTCGGGTTGTAGCGCAACGGCATGCGCAGCGCGTCACGCAGGTAGCGGTAGGTGGGCATGCCGCCGGGAAGCGCGGCCGTCGCCGGTGTTCCGATCGCGGTGGCGCCGGCCGAGGCGAGGCCGGCCACCAGCAGGGAGCGTCGTCTCATGACCAGGGACGGTAGGTGTTAATAAGTTGGTAATACCAGGGACTCATACGTATCATCACGCGGACCAACCCGGCGGGAGCTTCGGCTGGCCATGTCCATCTCACGCGCCACGTCGCTGGCCCGGTCGTGCGCCGCCGTCACCGGCGGGACCGTGATCCTGCACGGGTCGCTGGCCCTCGGCGGGTACCGGCCCGGCCGCAGCGACATCGACCTGCTGCTGATCACGTCGTCCCCGCTGCCGTCCGACGCGGTGCCGCGGCTCCTCTCGATCGCGTCGGGCGCCCCGCTCGACCTGCATGTGGTTTCGTCCGCGGTGGTCGCTCGTCCGACATCGGCGCCGGGGGTTCTGCTGTACGCCGGGCACGGTGACGTGGCGGTGGACGTACCGTCGGATCCTGATTTTGTCGTGGAACTGTCGGTGGCCAGGGCGCATGGTGTCACGCTGGTCGGGTCCGATCCGCCCGACGCGGTGATCGGCCCGGTGCCGGCGTCATGGGTCGTCGACCGCGGGCGCTACTGGCTGACCCGGTGGCGGGAGCTCACCGACGACGTCGAGCACGCCCGGTTCATGGTGCTGACGGCCTGCCGGATGTGGCGCTTCGCGGTGGAGGGGGCGCACTCCCCCAAGGCGGAGGCCGGGCGGTGGGCGCTGGAGCGGGACCCGTCACTCGTCGCCATCACGGCCGCGCTGGCCGACGCGCCGATCCCCCCGCCGGAGATCAGCCGCGTACTGAACGCAGCACTTCATCGGTCGTGAGCACGTCACCGAACCGCGGCAGCGTCGTGGTCAGCGCGTGCTCGTGCTCGGCGGCCGTGACGCCGCTCATCGCGTCCGAGGCGAACACCACGCCGAACCCGTGATCGGCGGCCGCCCGCGCGGTCGACTCGACGCCCATCGTGGTGGCCAGGCCCGCCATGATGACCGTGGTGACGCCGCGCTCGGTCAGACGCTCGGCCAGTCCGGTGCCGTAGAAGGCGCCGATGGTCCGCTTCACCACGACCACGTCACCGTCCCGCGGCCGCATCTCGGGCACGAAACCGCTGCCCGGCGGCTGGGTGGCGACGTTGGGGCGCTCGACGCGAACCAGAACCACCGTCCCGCCGGCACGTCGCACCGCGGCGGCGATCGCGGCCGACCGCGCGACTACGTCAGCGCCCCGATGCGGCCCCATGTCCTGCTCCACGAGGCGAGGCATCAGATCCACCACGATCAGCGCGGTCGTCACGGTGGCCCATGCTAGCGGGGTGGCGGCTCCTCGGTCGGCGGGCTTTCGGGGCAAGGCGCTCGTCAGGGCCGATGGGCCAGGAAGACCATGCGGTGGGTACGCACGACCAGGTCGTCGCGGTCCGGGAGGGACGCGGCCACCTGCGCCAGCGTCGTGAGGTCGGCGGGGGAGAGCCGTTCGGCCAGCCCCTGACGCATGCGCTCCAGGGAGACCTGGGCGTAGCGGCCCCCGGCCGGCGGCAGCGGCGGCTCCAGCGCGATGTCGAAGCGGCGTTCCTCGACCGGGTCGAAGCCGGCCGCCTTCAGGCGGGCCGCCCAGTCCTCGTGCATGTGCAGGCCGGCCTCGTCGCGCATGGCCGCCATCACCTGGTGGGCGCGTCGCTCCACATCGGCCTCCGGCCCGTCCGGCAGGAACAGCGGGAACGCGGTCAGCTCGCTGACCGCGAACACCCCGCCCGGCCGCAGCAGGCCGAACGCCGCGGTCAGCGCGGCCGCCGGGTCGGCCATGTGGTGCATCGAGGCCGAGGCCCAGACCAGGTCGGCCGGCCCGAGATCGGGCCAGGGCTGGTCGAGGTCGGCCCGGACCGTGCGGATCCGATCGGCCAGCCCCGCGGCCGAAGCCTTGCGCCGCAGGTGATCGAGCATCTCGTCGTCGACGTCGACCGCGGTGATCGTGGCCCCCGGCAGCGCACGGGCCAGGGCCAGCGAGCCGACCCCGGTGCCGGCGCCCAGATCGACGACGTGCGGCCGGTCGGCCGCCACACCGCCGACCCAGTCGAAGACCGTGCGGTGGTAGTCGGACAGAACCTCGGCGTCGAGGTCGAGCAGTTCGGCGAAGTGGGAGTGAGCCATGCCGTCGACCGTACCCATGCTTTGCGTCTGACGCGTACCATCTTGCGTATGAAGCAAGACGCCGAGCTGGAAGACCTGGTCCGCCAGCGCATCCGGGGCCTGCGCCTGGCCCGGGGCTGGTCCCTCGACGAGATGGCCGCCCGCTGCCACCTCAGCCCCTCCACCCTCAGCCGCATCGAGACCGGCCACCGCCGCATCGCCCTCGACCAGCTGACCGCGATCGCCCGGTCGCTCGACACCACGCTCGACGCCCTGGTCGAGTCCGGCTCCGACGACGACGTGGTGATCCGCCCCTACAAGGACGACGCCCGGGGCATGACCACCTGGCTGCTGTCGCGCGAGGGCGCCGCCATGACCGTGGCCAAGCTGCGCATCACCCGGCCCGCGCCGTCAGAGCTGCGGGTGCACCCCGGCCGCGACTGGCTCACGGTCCTCGCCGGCACGGTCGTGCTCCGCCTGGGCGAGCGCACAATCCACGTCCGCACCGGCGAGGCGGCCGAGTTCAGCACCATGGTCCCGCACGCCTTCGGCGCCACCCCCGACGCCCCGGCCGAGATCCTCTGCATCCTCGACCACGCCGGCGAACGCTCCCACCTCGCCGAGCCGGAAGGCCACATCCACGCCCACGGCGCCCGCGTCCCCAAGGTTTAGAGCAAGCCCACCGGGAACAACCCGGCGGCCGCACGCGGAGGTCTCGCCCCACCCAGGCCACGCCGGGCCACGGGGCGATGAAGCGCGCGTACCCATCAAAGGGTTTGGTTGTCGTTCCGATACTTCCGGAACATCGACCTGACCTGCCTTCCCGCCGCGCGGCTCTCCCACAGCACGAAGTGCAGCGTGGGGCCGTTCCGAAACTTCCGGCGGCTGCCGAGAAAACAGGCATTGACGGCGATCGAAGTGCGCATCACGATGAAGTCCGGTTCCGTGGCGGCTTCCACCGGTCGGCCCACGGCCACACTTCGACGACAAGGAGCACCTCCATGCCCCACCCGGTCCGCGCCGGCGCGCTCGTCCTCAGCGTCGCCGCTTCCCTCCTCGCCGTGGCGCCGCCGGCCGCGCAGGCGACCACCACCCTCGCCGCCTGCCAGAACGGCTACGTCGGCCTGACCTTCGACGACGGCCCCAACCCCGGTAACACCAACACGCTGCTGACGACGCTGCGCAACAACAACGTGCGGGCGACGTTGTTCAACACCGGCCAGAACGCCGCCGCCAACCCGGGGCTGGTCGCGGCCGAGGCCGGCGCCGGCATGTGGATCGCCAACCACAGCTACACCCACCCGCACATGCTGACGCTGTCCCAGGCGCAGATGTCGTCGGAGCTGTCCCGCACCCAGTCGGCCATCCAGAACGCCGGCGGCGGCACCCCGCGCCTGTTCCGGCCGCCGTACGGCGAGACGAACGCGACGCTGCAGTCCGCCGCTTCGGCGCTGGGTCTGCGCACCGTCACCTGGGACGTCGACTCGCAGGACTGGAACGGCGCCAGCACCGCGCAGATCGTCCAGGCCGCGAGCCGGCTCACCAACGGCCAGCTCATCCTGATGCACGACCAGTACGCCACCACGATCGCCGCGATACCGCAGATCGTCTCCGGCCTGAACAGCCGCGGCCTCTGCGCCGGCATGATCTCCCCGTCGACCGGCCGTGCCGTGGCCCCCGACTCGACGACGCCGCCGCCCGGCGGTGGATCCTGCTCGGCCACCTACGCCGAGGGCACCAAGTGGTCGGACCGCTTCAACGGCCAGGTGACGGTCAGCGGCGCCACCAACTGGACCGTCACGGTCACCCTGCACTCACCGCAACGCGTCCTCGCCACCTGGAACGCGGCCATCACCTACGACAGCACCGGCCTGATCATGACCGCCCGCCCCAACGGCAGCGGCAACGTCTTCGGGTTCACCGTCCAGCACAACGGGAACTGGTCGTGGCCCAACCTCAACTGCGTTTGATCGGGTACGGCCACAGCAGAGCCCTGTGACCCGGCCCGGGCCGCGCGCGGCGAGACCTCCGCGCGCGGCCGCCGGGTTGTTCCCGCCGGGTCACTCCGTCCGCATCCGCCACGCGTCGGTGACCAGTTCGGTCAGCCGCTCCGCGTCCAGCCGGTCCAGCCGCACCATGACCAGCGGCAGCCCGTCATACCCCGGCGTCGTGAAGAAGAGGTCGGGCTCGCCGAGCACCAGAGCCTGCTTCTCGGCCTCGTCCCCCACGAAGAGAACCGCGACATCGGTGCGGATGACCCGGGGCTTCCCGGGCAGCCGCTCCGGGTAGGACCACACGAACCCCCGGTTGTGCACCCGGAAGTCGAACCCGTCGCTGTCGATCTCCACCACATCCGGCAGCCCGAGAGCCACCCGCCGCACATCCCCGGCATCCGACACCCGAACACCATGCCACGCCCCTCCGCCACCGGGTCCCGCGGATCAGCCCATGGCGGAACCTGCCCCCTCGCCTCGCGGCCGCTTGCCACCTTTCGCCGCTTGCCTCCTCTCGCCGCCCGCCTTCTCCCGTTCAGAGCCGCCGATACTGGCCCCCGCCCGAGGTGGGACCCGAAATCGCGACCGAAACACCGGCCAAAACCCAGACCCGGGCTCGGAAGTCATCCTTCATCGCGGCAGAACAGTGCGCCTATTGGGGGCGCTACATGTAACTACTGCTGACAACCAGGATTCAGTGCTGGAAACGACGGCCGGCAGCTTGAGGATGCTGGCAGCGGCCGCGAGCACCGAGTGGACCCATGTTCGGACGTGGCGTCACCGTGCCGACGCCAACCGCGTCGGT
>NZ_JBFBGU010000043.1:0-30294 GCF_040684855.1 Actinoplanes sp. NPDC089786 | reverse complement strand
CCAGGGTGTTCTGCTTACCTTTCACCTCCGACTTCAACGCCCCGAACTTCGGCGACGCCGCCGCCGGCGGCCGCGACAACCGCTGCACCGGCACCGGCGGCCCGGCGTCCGTCGCCGGCACGGCGGGCGCGGACGCGGGCGGCCGTGACAGGCGTTGCACCGGAGCCGGCGGCGCGGCCGCGGTGACCGGAGCGGGCTGGTGAACGCCGGCCGGAGCCGTTGTCGTGGCAGAGTCCTCAGGTGGGGCGGCGGCTTCAGGCCCGACCAGACGCTGGGCCGACGCGGCGGTGTCGTGCTCCGCGACCTGATCGGCGGGCTGGACCAGGCCCTCGGACTCGGTCACCGGGGCGGCCGGCGCCTGAGCGGTCGCGCGGCGCTGAGCGATCATGCCCGCCAGCGCCCGGTTACCCGCGGCGGACTGGATACGTTGGGCCGTACCCACGGTGAAGGGCCGCGCTGCCGGCGCGCGGCGCGCGGCGGCCGGCGCCTCGGGCGCTCGCTCCTCGCTCGGAACCGGTGTGAGCGGCGTGCGGCGTTCCGGGTCCCGGTCCTCGGTCGATGCCTTCGCCATCCGTCCCCCCGTGAGCTGGACGAACACCGATCGTGGCCCGCGCCAGGGTGAAGAATCACTGCCAACCGAACCAATCTGAGGGCATTCGACCTTGCCCGAAAGGGCAACGATCAAAAGCTGTCGTGACTCGGGTCAGCGGCGCCCGTGAGCCGAAACGCGGCCACCACGGCGGCCGGGGTCAGGGGTGGGCTGTGCCGAGGACGCCGATCAGGGCTGTCGCGACGCGAGCCGGGCGGTCGGTGATTCGCTGGGCCTCGGCGGTCAGCAGGGTCAGGTGGAGGATCGCGCCTGTGCGGCCGGCCCGTCGTGCGGCGGTTACCCGGGCGGTGAGGGCTGTGGCCAGGGGCTGGGTTATGCGGGCGGCGGTGCGCTGCGCGGAGACGCCCACCCCGACGTAGCCCTCGCGGATCAGATGCTCGTGCGTCTGGAGCCAGTCGACCTCCTGGTCCCACTGGTTGGAGACGTTGTTCCACTCGGCGATCACCGTGCCGTTGAACCTGTTCGGCGCGACCGGGCGGCGGACGACGAGCCGCATGGCGTACGGGTTGCCGGTGTCGATCACGGTCCCGTCCGCGGCGTAGCGGGTCGCCTCGCCGGCGAGGAAGAAACTCCTGCTCGACGTAGCCGGCCCGGGCCAGGTCGACGTCGGTGGCGAGGAAGGGGTAGCCGCGCGCGGGGACGAAAGTCGCCTATGGCCGTCCATCGAGGAACATCCGCAACCTGGTCATGGTGGACGCGTCGTCGCCCGGCACCCGGCCGTTGATCGCCCGGCACACCCAGCCCAGGCGCATCGCGATATCGGTCGCCGGGACCAGGTCATCGCCGCCGAAGGGCTTCAGGTAGGCGGCCAGGAACGGCGTGGTGTCGACCGAGTTCTCCATGTCGTCGAGCCCCCACGCCAGGCCACCCTGGATGGTCACCGCCATCGAGAAGAACGGGTGGGACACGCACGCGTCACCCCAGTCCAGCACGAGGTGGCGGCCGTCCCGCACGAACACCTGACCGTCGTGCAGGTCATCGTGTTGCAACAGTTCCGGGATCCCGTACGCGTCGAGCTCGGCACAAAGCGCCTCCACCACCGGCAGCGCATCGTGGAACCGCGGCTCCGCACCCACCTCGTCGACCAGCTTCACGTAGGCGGCCGGCAACGTCGCGAGGCGCATGTCCGGCACACCGGCGGCGAGCAGATCGTCGACGTCACCGGCCAGATCAAGCTGCACCGACGCGTACCGTGACAACACATCCAGCCACCGATCGAGACTGCCCTCCCGGCCGCTGACGCTCCGCAACGACTCCCCCGCGTCCGCCATCAGCATCCACCCGGCCGCGACATCCGCCCCGATCAGCGGCGGAACCACATCGGGCCGGCGCGAGCTGACCCGCTCGACAATGACCACCTCGTGCCGCAGCGACTCGTCATTGGCCTTGAACCAGACATCCCCACCGGAGGTCGGCACCCGCATGACGGTCGACCAGGGCCGGACGTGCGGTTGCTCGATCTCGCCGGTGCGCTCGACCCGCTCGTCGATCCAGTCCTGAGCCCGCCCCAGCCATGCCGCATCCCGCCAACGCCCCGCATCCACGGCAGCACTCTAAGCGCCTCGCCCCGCCGCACCCACCGATTTCCCCCAGCCCAGCCGAGTCGACCTTGACTCCCGCCGGGGCGTCCCCCGCGCACCGCCACCTCCCCCACCCAGGCACTGGGTGGGCGCAAAAGTAGCGGCCGGGTACGACACATTCGGGCGGCTGTCCACCGGCAGGTGAGCCCGACACAACCGCCATACGCGCCGCGGCGAAAGCCCCTACCAGGGCGCGAAGGCGTTGGCCGCCGGCGGCGCAAGGGTCGGGCAATGGCGCTTGATCACCGTGCTCATCGTGTTCTGCTCGACCCAGTCCAGGCCGAACTGGGTGTAGATCTCGGGACGGTAGTCGACCGTGAGGAAGCGGTCGCTCTGGAGGCGGCGGGACGCCATCAGGATGAAGACCCGGAACGCCGTGTCGGAGAAGCCGAAACCGGCCGGCGGGGTCTCGGCGAACATGCCGACCATCGTGTCGACCTCGTCGATGGTGCGGTAGACGCCGCGCAGGCGACGAACCGTGTCCGGGTTGGCGCTGAGGTCTTCCCAGCGGGTGATGCGCGGCATGTGCAGGCCGGCCCGGAAGTCGTTGTAGCGCGGGACCCCGCGGCGCCGGGAGCGGACCAGGTCGACCACCGACAGGTCGATCAGCTCGCCCTCGCGTTCGAGGTTCATCAGCGTACGCGGATAGTTGTGCAAGGTGATCGCGCCGGGGTGGGCGGTGCCGAACGAGTGCAGCACGTTCGTCAGGCCGATGGCCCGCAGCTCGTCGTCGGCCTTGGCGCCCAGCAGGTCGGCGAGGCCACGGGGGCCGGCCGCCCCGAACGAGAAGTCGTCCGGCAGCAGCGGGTGCATGCGGTAGACGGTGACGAAGTCCTCGGTCAGCGAGTACGGCGCCGCGTGATGGTCGGGTGTGGTGTGCGGGATCCCGTGCAGGGCGTGCACATCGGTGAGCCATACCCCGAACCGGGTCAGCCATTCGGAGGAGGAGGACGGGACGCCGCTCCAGTTGATGTTCATGCCCTTGTACAGGGTGTCGGTGGCCAGGATGGCCGGCGTCCACTCCACCGTGTGGATCTTGGCGATCAGGGCGGCCACGATCAGGCGCGCGGTCTGGTAGATCCGCTCCTCGTCCCAGCCGGGGTTGCGGGCCAGCAGTTCGTCGCACAGCACGTTGTGCTCCCGCGCGAACAGGGTGTGCAGGCTGCCCAGGCCCGTCCACCACGCCTCGTTGAACCCGGTCACCTCGGCGCCGCTGACGTCCGTCGGCAGGTAGCCGGCGGACGTGAGCCGCAGCTTCGCCCCGTCCCGCAGAGCCTGGGCCGCCGCGATGGAGGTGCCGTACACCTCGGAGCCGTCCCACCAGTGTGAGGCGACGTTGGCGAACGCCCCGTTGGGCAGCGCGATGTTCCCGCCGATCCGCATCGTCGGTTCGAGCGGCCCGCCCGGCGTGTTGGCCCAGCCAGGAAGAGAAGAGGGCAACGGCACGTGTACGTCGTCCACGCCGAGCTTGTGCCGCCGGTGCACCACCCAGTCGTGCACCTGGAACTGGATCCACGTGGCGGCCAGGATGTTCAGCGACGTCGCGGGGATGAACTCCTCGCGCCGCAGCAGCTCACGGCTGACCGTGATCGGGTTGGGCGTGTCGTGCCGGTCGGTGCGCGGGTCGGCCGGCATGTTGCGCCCGAAGGCGGCGCCGACCGCGCCCATCCGCGGGTCCGACAGGTCGTTCGAGCTGCCGTCGTGGGTGCGGAAGGCGCGCTCGGCGTCGGTCGGCCCGGGCGGCACCTTGCGTACGCGCGGAGGCGCCTCAGGTGCCTCGGTGTCGATCAGGTTGTCCCGGCGCAGCACGTCCCGGAACGCCGACAGGTTGAGCAGCGCCAGTGGCCCCGGCACCCGGTGCCAGGGGACGAACCGGTTGACGACGCCGAAGATCCGCCCGAACAGGCCGGCGAAGACGGTGTTACGGAGCGGCACGTCGGTGACGAACCGTTCCCGGTTGCGGTGCGCGGCGCTCGCGTCGTAGACGAACCGGCGCAGCCGGTTGAGGTTGCCGAGCGGCCGGAACTCCTCGGTCGTGTTCCAGGGATTGAAACTTGGGTTCACCGCCGATGGTCGCGTACCCCGCGGGATGGTCAGCACCGCGACAACCTCGGGCGGCGCCGACGGAGCGCTCCAGTCGACCGATCCGTCCTCGATGGGCGTGGATTTCGGGTCGCGGAACCGTTGCACGCACAGTTCGAAGCGAACGTTCCCACCGGCGAGGCGGCGCACCATTTCGGCGGTGAGGAAGTCGGGGTCGTCAGAGGGCGGAGCGGGCGCCGGCGCTGTGTCCGCGACCGGCCGCAGCAGATACAGCACGGCGTTGTCACCCCAGCGGATCGGCGTGGGGGTCGCATATGTCAGAGCTGTCACGCTGGAAATCTTTACCCGGGATCGCAGGATGCTCCTGAGCATATGGATGGCCGCGCGGGGTCCGACGACGAACGGGAGCCGAAGTGTGCTCAGCACGCGTGACAATCCGGTGCCCGCGGTGAAGGCCGCGAAGGGTGCGAATTCCTTGGCGTTGCGGGCGCCGACCCGCCCGCTGGTCATCGTGAGGTCGTGCTGCTCGTCCGAAGCGACCGTGATGCGCATGGCGACGCCACGCATGTCGGCGGAGCGGTCGTCGCGAAGCCGGCCCTCGGAGTTACTGAACCGGACCATGGCCGGGTAGGTCGCGCCCGGCTGGGCAAATCCGACGCGCAGGTCGGGGGCCAGATCGTCGGCGAACCGTAGTGAGGCCTCCTCGGTGACGAACGTGCCCTTGGCCTGAAATCCTCGCAGGATCGGGCCGCCGGCCGCGTTCTTCACCTGAACCCGCAAGATCTTCCGAACGATCTGTTCGAACAGCGCGTGCTCGGCCTCGGGTGAACCGTCCAGATAGGTCTCAGTCCACGGTGTCGTCATCGGTTGTGCCTCCTGAACCGCCCGCGAACCCGCCGCTGCGGGTCGTCGATCACAAGCGACAACGGGCAGCGGCAGGTCCCGGTTCAGAAAACCGACTTATCAGGCCGGACGAAGGGTCGCCCAGCCCTCATCCCGTGTCCGTGCGGCCGCGAGCAGACCCGCGACGGTTGACGCGTTGGTGATCTCGCCTCGCAGAATCATCGCCACCGCCTCGTCCAGGTCGAACCAGGCGATCTCCAGATCGGCTTCCTCGTCCTGCCGCTCGTGCCGCTCGGCCAGAGGCACCGGGGTCAGCTCGCGGGCCAGGTAGATCCGGATCGTCTCGTTGCTGAACCCGGGCGACGTCTGCAGGTCGAGCAGCAGGTCGTAGCGGGCGGCCGTGTAGTCGGTCTCCTCGGCCAGCTCGCGCCGGGCGGTCGGCAGCGGGTCTTCGCCCGGCACGTCGCGCAGCCCGGCCGGGATCTCCCAGAGCCGCTCCTGGACCGGATGACGGTATTGCCGGATCAGCACGACCCGGTCGACGTCGTCGAGGGCCACCACCCCGACCGCGCCCTTGTTCTGCACCACGTCGCGGGTGGCCGTCTCGCCGCTGGACATGGTGATCCGGTCGGAGAAGACGGTGAAGATCGGGCCGGCGTACCGCTCGGTGCGGTCCAGCGTCCTGTGCTCGAAGGTGGTCACGAGGCGGCGACCGGCTCGGACGCGGCCGGCACGGCCCCGGCCTCGGCCAGCGGGCCGACCGGCAGTTCGTCGGCCGCCGCGTACTCCACCGACGCCTTGACGAACGCGGCGAACAGCGGGTGGGCCCGGGTCGGCCGGCTCTTCAGCTCGGGGTGGGCCTGGGTGGCCACGAAGAACGGGTGGGTCTCGCGGTCGAGCTCGATGAACTCGACCAGGCGCCCGTCCGGCGAGGTGCCCGAGAACCGCAGGCCGGCCTTGCCGAGCTGGTCGCGGAAGTCGTTGTTGACCTCGTAGCGGTGCCGGTGGCGCTCGGAGATCTCGGTGCTCTCGTACGCCTCGGCGACGATCGAACCCTCGGTCAGGGCCGCCGGGTACGCCCCCAGCCGCATCGTGCCGCCCAGGTCGCCCTTGCCGGCCACGATGTCCTGCTGGTCGGCCATCGTCGAGATCACCGGGTTCGGGGTGGACTCGTCGAACTCCAGCGAGTTGGCGCCGGCCAGCCCGGCCAGGTTGCGGGCGGCGTCGATGGTCATGCACTGCAGGCCGAGGCAGAGGCCCAGGATCGGGATGCGGTTCTCCCGGGCGTACCGCGAAGTGTTGATCTTGCCCTCGATACCGCGGATGCCGAAGCCGCCGGGGATCACGATGCCGTCCACGCCCTTGAGCGCGGCGGCGGCGCCGGCCTGGGTGTCGCAGTCGTCGCTGGGCACCCAGCGCAGCTGCACCTTGGCCATGTTGGCGAAGCCGGCCGCGCGGATCGCCTCGCTCACCGACAGGTAGGCGTCGGGCAGGTCGACGTACTTGCCGACCAGGGCGACGGTGATCGTGCGGCGCGGGTGGTGCACGCGCTGGAGCAGGTCGTCCCAGCTGGACCAGTCGACGTCGCGGAACGACAGGCCGAGCCGGCGGACCACGTACGCGTCGAGGCCCTCGCGGTGCAACACCTTGGGGATGTCGTAGATGCTCGGCGCGTCCGGGCAGGCCACCACGGCCTCGCGGTCGACGTCGCAGTACAGCGACAGCTTGTGCTTGAGCTTCTCGGGGATCTCGCGGTCGCTGCGGCAGACCAGCGCGTCCGGCTGGATACCGATGTTGCGCAGGGTGGCCACCGAGTGTTGGGTCGGCTTGGTCTTCAGCTCGCCCGACGGCGCCAGGTAGGGCACCAGCGAGACGTGCAGGTAGAAGACGTGGTCGCGGCCGATCTCGTGGCGCACCTGGCGGATCGCCTCGAGGAACGGCAGCGACTCCATGTCGCCGACGGTCCCGCCGACCTCGGTGATGACCACATCGGGGGTACGCCCGAACTCGTCCGGGTCGGCCATCGCGAAGATGCGCTCTTTGATCTCGTTCGTCACGTGCGGGATGACCTGCACCGTGTCGCCCAGGTATTCGCCGCGCCGCTCCTTGGCGATGACGGCCGAGTAGATCTGGCCGGTCGTGACGTTCGCCTTCTGCGACAGCGACCGGTCGAGGAACCGTTCGTAATGCCCGACGTCCAGGTCGGTCTCGGCGCCGTCCTCGGTGACGAACACCTCACCGTGCTGGAACGGGTTCATCGTGCCCGGGTCGACGTTCAGGTAGGGGTCAAGCTTCTGCATCACGACCCGGAGCCCGCGCGCGGTCAGAAGGTTGCCGAGGCTGGAGGCGGTGAGGCCCTTACCCAGCGAGGAGGCGACGCCCCCGGTGACGAAGATGTGTCGGGTGTCGCGCGCTGTGACGGCCAAAGCCAGCTCCCGTGGTCGGTCCTACAGGGTCTTGCGAACCGGCGCTATGGGCGCCATCCACGGGACTCCACGGTAACACCTTCGCCGTCGGACGCACGTTCCGGCTGGTCCTCCCGCGTGTCCCCGACATCTCGGGCAATACCCGGCCCACCTGGGCCATCGCTCTCACCCTCGGGCCGGGTCCGATCCGCTGCGTGATCGAGCACTCGCAGAGCGGTCAACACCGCGACGGGTACGGCCACCGCCGCGGCCGCCCCGGCCACGGTGAGCGCCGTCCCGCCCAGCGGCCCGGCGATCAGCGCCGCCACGGTCGTGCCCGCGCCCGCCGCCCGCAACGCCGGGTGCAGCCCGAACAGCCGGTTGAGCCCGCCCCACGGGGAGAACTGGCAGAACGCGAGCATCAGCACGCCGATGATGGCGAGCACGGTCAGCGGACTGTCCACCAGGGACAGGCCGTTGGCCGAGGCCGCCCGCTGCAGCGACGGGCCGGCCGTGCCGTCGGCCAGCGCGGTCAGCACCCGGCCCAGGCTGCCCTGCTCGGCCGGCGGCCGGCGCAGGTCGAGCACGGCGAACCCGATCGTGACGCCCAGCCCGGCCATGGCCGCCCAGGCGAAGCGCGGGAAGGTCAGCCAGCCGCCGGCGCTGACCGCCGCGGCCACGCACACCCCGGCCGTCACCGCGATCGCGCCGGCCGGGTCCGCGCCCAGGTACGGGCTGCCGACCATGACCACCGCGATCCCGCCGATCAGCACCATCACCACCGGCCGCCACGGCTTGCGGATGTACTGGGCCAGGCAGCCGGCCACCACCAGCATGCCGGTGACGAACACGCCGAGGCCGACGCTGCCGACGCCGGCGTACCGGCCGCCCGCCGCCGCCGAATAGCCGGCCACGCCGTTGAGCTGGAGCTGCGCGCCGGTCAGCAGGTCGGCGCCGACCACCACGGCGCCGATCAGGGCGACCGCGCCGATCGGCCAGAGGGTACGGGGATAGCGCGGCGCCACCCGCACCGCGACCGTGCCGACGGCGGTCAGCAGCAGCGTGACGGCGGCGAAGACCAGGCTGGGCCGGCCCGCCCGCCACCACGGCGCCGCGTCGGCGAGCAGCGCGGCCGGCACCGCCAGGGCCACCGCGATCAGCGCGACCTCCAGCGCGCCGAGCAGGATCCGGGACGGCGCCGCCGGGCCGCGCGGACCGGCGTGCCGGCGGGCACGCACCATCAGCGGCACAGCGGCCAGGAACAGCAGCAGGTCGGCCGCGGCCAGGGCGGTGAAGAACTCGTCGGCCACCCCGCGCTGGGCGGTCGCGCGGCGGTCGGCGTCGTGGTCGCCACGCACCGCGTCCTCGAGCCCGGCCGGGCGGCCCGGCACGGTCGTCGCCGACCGGCCGGTGAACAGGCCGTGCGGCTCCTGACGGCCGAGGGCGGTCAGCACGGTCGGCGCCAGGTCGACCAGTTGCAGGTAACCCTCGCGGCCGGTGCCGGCCGAGGTGAGCCAGCCGCCGTCCCAGCCCTCGCCCTCGGCCATCGCCACGTGCAGGCGGGACGTGCTGGACGTGCCGCCCACGCCGGCCACCACGATCAGCGACCGATCGGGCCGGCCGGCGACCACCCGGGCCAGCAGGGCGTCGGCCCGGGCCACGGCGGCCCGGCGCTGTTCACCGGCCCCGGCCACGGTGCCGAGGTCGACGATGCTGAGCACACACGAGGACAGCAGGGCCTTGGCGTCGGCGGGCAGCTCGGCCTCGTACCGGTCCACCCGGCCGAACGGGCGGGCCGCCGCGATCGCCGCGCCCGGGCCGACCGCGACCGTGCAGCGCACCGACTCGGCCAGCGCGCCGGGCACCGCGCCGTACGGCATCGTCTGGTTGTTCTGCACGATCCCGCGTTGCTGCTCGAGGTTCGCGCCGAGGTTGTCCGGCTCGGTCAGGGCGGGGGCCAGCGGCGGGCACTGGCCCGGCACGCGGTCGGTGCTCCAGGCGGCGTAGTTGCCGGCGCCCAGGGTCAGCCAGCCGTCGGCCGGGCAGGTCACCCGGTGCCCGGATCGCACCGACAGCCAGCCCACCGAGCCCTTGCTCGCCTCGGCCCAGAGCGTCGGGGTCAGCCGCGGGTCGAGGTCGTCCCAGCGCAGGCCGGCGGCGCCGGCCACCACCACGTAGTCCAGGGGCTGCTTGGCCGGGCCGGGCGCCGGGCGTACGGCCAGCGCGCCCACCCCGGCGGCGGCCGCGAGCAGCACCAGCGCGTACGGCAGCCAGCCCCGGATCCGCCGCACCGGGAGCCCGCGCCGGCGCAGCCGCCGCAGCCGGTTGACCCCGCGCCGCGGCAGCGTCCGGAACGGCCGGAACCTCACCCACCCACCTCGTCGTACGCGGCGATCACGTCGGCCACCGTGTCGGCCTCGTCCGGCCAGGTGGCGGCCCGCTTCGGACCCCGCGCGGCGTAGTCGGCCCGCAGGGCGGGGTCGTCGAGCAGGCGGCGGACCGCGGCGTCCAGCGCGTCCACGTCGCCGGGCGGGATCTGCACGGCCGCGTCGCCGACCAGCCCGGGCAGCCCGCCCACCGCGGTGCAGATCAGCGGCACCCCGGCCCGCAGCGCCTCCTGCGTGAACAGCTGCCGGGCCTCCCAGTCGCTGGTCACCACGGCCAGGTCGGCCCCGGTGAGCAGGTCGGGCACGTCGTCGCGCCGGCCGAGCAGGAAGAACCGGGCGTGGGTCTCGCTGGCCTGCTGGGCCAGCGGCATATAGCTGGGCCCGGACCCGGCGACCACGGTGACCGGGGACGGGGTCAGCGAGCGCCACCGGGCGGCCGCGCCGATCAGCACGTCGTAGCGTTTCTGCGGGTGCAGCCGGCCGACCGAGAGGATCATCGGGACCTCGGGCGGCAACCGGAACTCGGCGCGCACCGCGGCCCGCGACCGTTTCGGCGGGGCCAGGGCGGGCGCCGCCACCGGGCTCAGCCGGGCCGTGCCGCCCAGGGCGGTGGCCCGCTCGACCAGGTCTTCCGAGGCGCCCAGGACCAGCGTGGCGTTGCGGACCACGATCCGCTCGACCAGTGATGAGGCGCTGGCCCGGAAACCCTTGCCGAGCACCGCGTTGTGCAGCGTGACGATCAGCGGCCGGGACATCCGGGCCAGGGCCGCGACCAGGCCGGCCCGCAGCCCGTGGGCGTGGATCACCGTCACGTCCTGGCCGGCCAGCTCGCGCCGCAGCGCGCGGACCGCGCCGGAGTCCTGCGGGCCGGGGCTGGGCGGGATCTCGACGGCGGCGAACGTGGCGCCGGCGGCCGTGAAGCCGAACAGCTCGTCGGTGGCCGACGGCCCGCACACCAGGACCGGGCGCCCGGCCGCGACCAGGCCACGGGCCAGCGAGGCGACATGGTTGCCCACCCCACCGGTGCTCGAGCCCAGCACCAGGGCCACCGTGCCGCTCACGTTCTTCCCCTCCGTCTGATCGAGATGGCGCGGACGTCCGGCCCGTCCAGCGCGACGACCACGGCCGCGTAGGCGGCGAGCACCGCCACGCCGCCGGCCAAGCCTTGCACGAGGCTGCTGCCCACGCCCGGCCCCATCGCGCCGGCGACGGCCCGGGCCACCGCCCAGCCCGCGAGCGCCGCGACGACCGCCGCCACGATACCGGCCGCCATCGCCCGGCCCAGCCCGCTCAGCGACGCCGGACCGGCGTGGCGGCGGACCGCGAGCACCAGGAGCAGGCCGATCACCGACATCCCGATCGCGTTGGCCAGCCCGAGCACGAGGACCTGACGCCCCTCCCCCGACAGCGCGGACAGGACCACGGCGGCCACCGCCGCGACCCCCCACCCGGCCGCGGTCGAGGCGGCCGCCGCGCGGGTGGCGCCCCGGGCGTAGAGCGCGCGGGACAGCAGGGCGAACAGGGCGTACCCGAACAACCCGGCGGCGAACCCGCGGATCCCGGGCGCGGCCGACGTCGTGCCGACCAGGTAGGCGACCGGGTCGGCCAGCGCGTACAGCGCGGCCGCGCCCAGCCCGGCGAGCAGCACCACCGACCGGGCCACCGGCGCCAGCGCCGCGCGAAAGCCGTCGAGGTCGGCCGCCGACAGCGTCGGGTACACCGCGGTGGCCAGCGGCACGGCCAGCACCGCCCAGGGCAGCAGGAACACCGTCTGGGCGGCGTTGTAGGCGGTCAGCCCGCCGCTCACCGCGAGCAGGATGACCACGCCGATCATCACCTGCTGGGACCCGACGGTGACCGCGCCGGCCCAGCCCAGCCGCACCGCCCGGCGCCCCTCGTCGCCCGGGAACCGGAAGCTCGGCCGCCACCGCAGCCGCAGCCTCCGCAACGGGATCAGCAGGCACAGGGCCAGCACGACCACACCGAGCGTGGTCCCGGCCGAGAGGATCAGCTCACCGGTACGGGTGAGCCCGCCGAATCCGGTCCGCGGCCCGTCCAACGCCGCGTACGTCAGATACGCCCCCATCACCGTCACGCTGGACAGCAGCGGCGCGATCACCGGCCAGGCGAACCGGTGGTGGGCCTGGAGCACGCCGGTCAGCACGATCCCGGCGCCGTAGAGCGGCAGTTGCGGCGCGAACACCCGCAGCATGCTCGCCGCCACCTCCCGGTGCTCGTCCGGGACGCCCGGCAGCAGGCCGCTGATCGGCCCGGCCAGCAGCGCCACCAGCACGGCGAGCGGCGCCAGCACCGCCAGCACCCAGGTCAGCAGCGCCGACGCGACCTCGCCGACCCGTCCGGGCCGCCCGGCCGCCACGTCGCCGGCCAGCAGCGGCACCACCAGCGAGGCCAGCGCGCCCCCGGCGACCAGCTCGAAGACGATGTTCGGGATGGTGTTCGCGGCGTTGTAGATGTTGCCCAGCGCGCCGTCGCCGACGGTCTGCAGGAAGACCACCGTCCGCCCGAACCCGGCGAGCCGGGCGACGATCGTGAGAACGGTGATGACCAGCGCGGCCCCGGCGACCCGCCCTCGCGTCATGAACGGCCTAGCTCGTCCAGCCTGCGGAGCCACGGGGTGTCGTGGATGACCTTGGTGAAGCTGACCTTCTCGCTGGCCGCGGTCAGCCCGGCCAGCGCGATCAGCGCGATCGCCCGCCCGGCCGTCCCGGTCCGCGCGGTCAGCGCCAGCCCGAGCAGCGCCCCGAACGCGTTGGCCCCGGCGTCGCCCAGCATGATCTCCTCGCCGAGGTCGTCGGGCAGCAGCGCCGCGCCCGCAGCCAGCGCGCCGGTGGCCAGCCCGCCGTTCGCGCCGGTGGACAGCGGCGTGCCGGCGATGATGCCGGCCTTGAGCGCCCGGCCGGGCCGCAGGTCGAGCAGGTTGATCAGGTTGGCGGTGCCGGCGATCACGCCGGCGCCGAGCAGCACGTCCCGCTTGCGCCCGCCGAGCAGCGCGGACGCGGCCAGCGCGGCCGCGCCGACGCCGGCGATCTTGACCAGGCCGCTGGTCACGTGACCCTCACGCAGCGCGCCGAGGTGTCCGGCGAAGCCCTTCGCGGCCTTCTGCTCGGGCCGGTTGCCGACCAGGTCGTCGTAGAAGCCGACCGCACCCGACACCGCGCCCGCGGTCACCGCCGCGGCCGCCACCCGGGCCGAGCCGGCGCCCAGCGCGGCCCCGACGGTCGCGCCGGCGGCCAGGGCCGGGCCACCGGCCAGCGTGACCGTGTTGCCCCGGAAGTTGGTGCGCTCCAGCGCGGCCGCGCGCGGGTCGCGGCGGATCCAGGTGAGCACGCCGCGGGCCACGAGCGCGCCGATGCCGGTCGGACGGAGGAGAGCCATGACGAACGAGTCTAGGCAGCGGCCTTCGGCACCAGCGAGGTGGCACCGGCGGCCAGGCCGTACTGACCGACCTTGGCCTGCACCACCCGCTCGACCACGCACAGCGCGGTGGCCAGCTGGCCCTGGGCCGAGCTGGCGTTGTCCACCGTGGAGATCTGCTTGACCAGGATCGGGTCGGCGCGGACCTCGGCCACCAGGTTGCCGTCGACCGCGCCGTCGCCGGCCACCACCAGCGGCCGGTCGTCGCCCGCGAACTGGGTGGTCAGCATGACCGCGTTCTGGCTCTTCTTGGCCGCGTCGGTGTCGGTCGGCGGGAGCGCCGAGACGATCACGGTGGCCTCGGCGCCGCCGGCCGGGGCCTTGCCGTCCACCTCGTCGGCGGCGATGTAGCCGGGCTCGGCGTACGCGGCGAGCACCGAGGTCAGGTCGGCCGCGCTGACCGGGGCCGGCTGCTGCTGCAGCGCCCGGGCCAGCAGCGCGCTCGAGGTCTCCACCCCGTCGCTGTTCATCGGCAGCCCGGCCGCCGGCACGGTCGGCTGGGACGCCTGCTCGGCCAGGTCGAGCAGCTCGACGCCGTTCACCGGCTCGAAGAACTTCTCCTGCACCGAGACCTTCGCGGTGATCGTCGCCCCGGCCACCTGGAGCATGGCGATCACCTGGTCGGCGTACTTCTGGGTGTTGGGCAGGGCCAGCACCAGGATCTTGCGGCCGGTCAGCTTGCCGTTCAGCAGCGCCGGCGCCACCTCGGTGGAGAACACCTGCGCCCGGCGCAGCTCGTCGCGGTACTGGTTCTGCTGGTCGCGCAGGTTGCTGTTGTCCTTGCTGACCGACTGCACCTGTTCCTTGAGGCTGTCGGCGACCGGGCCGTTGAGGGCCGCGGTGCCCACCACCAACCCGATGGCCAGGGCGAGGAAGACCGCCGTCAGCGACACCACGTGGTACCGGAAGTTGATCACGGGAAACGGTCCCTACAGCTAGAAGAGGTGGCCGAGCTGGAACAGGAGATTGTCCCACCACTCGGAGACCACGGCGAGGTACGCCTTGCCGACCGTCGAGACGGCCACCGCGGAGGCCATCGCCGCGACCGCGGACAGCACCAGCAGCAGCAGCGACGAGCCGGAGATGTTCTGCCGGTAGAGCCGGCTCACACCCTTGGCGTCGACCAGCTTGCCGCCGACCTTGAGCCGGGTGAGGAAGGTGGACGCCATGCCGCCGCGCCCCTTGTCCAGGAACTCGACCAGGTTGGCGTGGGTGCCCACGGCGACGATCAGCGACGCGCCCTTCTCGTCGGCCAGCAGCATCGCCAGGTCTTCGCTGGTGGCCGCGGCCGGGAAGGTCAGGGCCGGCACGTCGAGGCCGCGGACCCGGTCGAGGCCCGGAGCGCGACCGTCGGGGTACGCGTGGACGACCACCTCGGCGCCGCACCGCAGCACGTCGTCGGTGACCGAGTCCATGTCCCCGATGATCAGGTCGGGGCTGTAACCGTTCTCGACCAGCGCGTCCGCCCCGCCGTCCACGCCGATCAGCACCGGCTTGAACTCGCGGATGTACGGCCGCAGCACGTCGAGGTCGGCCTTGTAGTCGTAGCCGCGCACCACGATCAGCACGTGCCGCCCGGCGATCTTGGTCTCGACCTCGGGAACGCCGACGCCGTCCAAAAGCAGGTCACGTTCCTGCTTGAGGTAGTCCATGGTGTTCGCGGCGAACGCCTCGAGCTGCACGGACAGGCCCTCGCGGGCGTCTTTCATGGCCTTGGCCACGATCTCGGCGTCCTGCCGGACCCCGCTCGCCACCGCCTCGCCGTCGAGCAGCACGGTGTCGCCCTCGATGCTGACCAGGTCGCCCTCGTGCACCTTCTCGAGCAGTTCCTCGCCGAGGTCGTCGATCAGCGTGATGCCGGCCTGGATCAGCACCTCGGGGCCCAGGTTCGGGTATCGCCCGGAGATCGACGGCTTGGCGTTGAGCACCGCGAGCACCCCGACCGCGACCAGTGAGTCGGCGGCCACCCGGTCGATGTCGACGTGGTCGATGACCGCGATCTCGCCAGGGCGAAGCCGCCCGACCAGGCGTTTGGTCCGGCGGTCGACGCGGGCGGTGCCGGCCAGGGCTCCCGGTTCGACCGTCCGGGTCCGGCGCAAGGTGGGAAGTCGCATCGCCGCCCATCCTGTCACGGGCGTTCACCCTGCTCACCCGCGACATGCCTGAACTCACCCCCAAAAGGGGCAAATGGCGGCTGCCTAGCCTCGCTTCTCCTTGCCCGCCACGGCCAGCAGTTCCTCGGCGTGGGCGATGCCCAGGTCGGAGTCGGGCAGGCCGGCCAGCATCCGGGACAGCTCGCGGGCCCGGTCGGTCTCCTGCACGACCCGCACACCGCTCGTGGTGATCGCCCCGCCGGTGTCCTTGGCGACCACCAGGTGGGTGTCGGCGAAGGCGGCCACCTGCGGCAGGTGGGTCACGACCAACACCTGATGGGTACGCGCGAGGCGCGCCAGCCGCTTGCCGATCTCGACCGCCGCCGTGCCGCCGACCCCGGCGTCCACCTCGTCGAAGACCAGCGTCGGCGGGCCACCCGCCCCGGCGAAGACCACCTCGATGGCCAGCATCACCCGGGACAGCTCACCACCGGACGCGCCCTTCTGCAGCGGCAGCGACGGCGCGCCCGGGTGGGCCAGCAACCGCAGCTCCACCTCGTCGGCGCCATCCGGTCCCGGGCCGTCGGACCGCTCGACCACGGCCACCTCGACCCGGGCGTGCGGCATGGCCAGCCCGGCCAGCTCGACGCTGACCGCCTCGGAGAACCGGCCGGCCGCCTCCTGACGGGCCGCGGTCAGCCGCCCGCACAGGTCGAGCACCAGCGCCTCCTGACGCAGGCGCTCCTTGTCGAGCTCTTCGAGCAGCTCGTCGGAGGAGTCGAGCACGGCCAGCCGGGTGCGGGCGTTGTCGGCCCAGGCGATCACGCCGTCGACGTCGTCGGCGTACTTGCGCATCAGCCCGCGCAGCGCGGCCCGCCGCTCGTAGATCTCCTCCAGCCGGGCCGGGTCGGCGTCGAGCGAGCTCAGGTAGGTCGACAGCTCGGCCGAGACGTCACCGACCAGCGTCGCCGCCTCTTCGATGCGGGCCGCGAGGTCGCCCAGCGACGCGTCCACCTGGGCCTGCGCCTCGAGCGTGCGGCGCGCGGTGCCCAGCAGCTGGGTCGCGTCAGGCGCGTCCTCGGTCACCTCGACGCCGCCGGCCAGCGCCACCGCGGCCTGCATGGCGGCCACCCGCAGCCCCTCGGCGTGTTCCAGGCGCTGCACCTCGGCCCGCAGGTCGTCGTCCTCGTTCGGCTGTGGATCGACCCGGGTGATCTCGTCGAGGCCGAGCTTGAGCAGCTCGGCCTCCTGGGTGCGGGCGCGGGCGTTGGCCCGGCGGTCGGCCAGGTCGTCGACCACGGTCCGCCACGACGCGTACGCCTGGCGATAGGTCTCCAGCAGCTTCTCGTGGTCGGGCCCGGCGAACCGGTCGAGCGCCGCCCGCTGCTCGGCCGGGCGCAGCAGCCGCAGCTGGTCGGACTGCCCGTGCACGGCCAGCACGTTCTCACCGAGCTCGCTCAGCACGGACACCGGCATGCTCCGGCCGCCGACGTGGGCGCGCGACCGGCCCTCGATCGTGACCGTACGGCTCAGCAGCACGCTGCCGTCGTCGTCGACCTCGGCGCCCGCCTCGACGATGCGCGTCGCGACCGCCCCGGCCAGCGAGCCCTTCAGCCGCAACCGGCCCTCGACGACCGCCCGGCCCGGGTCGGCGCGTACCCGCCCGGCGTCGGCGCGGCCGCCGAACAGCAGGCCCAGACCGGTCACCACCATGGTCTTGCCGGCGCCGGTCTCGCCCGTGATGACATTCATCCCCGGGGTCAGGTGCAGGGTCGTGTCGTCGATGACACCGAGCCCGGTGATCCGCAGTTCCTCCAGCACAGGGCAGACAGTAGTGGGACCGTGTGACGAATGCCCACCAGGGCTGTGGATCAGCGTCGATTCCCGCGCCAACCATCCACCGGCAGGGCGAACTTGGCCACCAGGGTGTCGGTGAACGGGCGCGGGGCCAGCCGGACCAGGCGTACGGGCAGGTCACCGCGTTGCACGGTGATCTGCGCGCCGGGCGGGAGGTCCCAGGTGCGCCGGCCGTCAGCACACAGGGTCGCGAACGACGTGTACGGGTCGACGGTGATCGAGAAGATCGAGGTGGGCGCGGTCACCAGAGGCTTGCTGAACAGGGCGTGCGCGCTGATCGGGACCAGCAGCAGCGCCTCCACCTCGGGCCACACCACCGGGCCGCCGGCCGAGAACGCGTACGCCGTGGATCCGGTCGGCGTGGCACACACCACGCCGTCGCAGCCGTAGCGGGACAGCGGCCGCCCGTCCACGTCGACGAGCAGCTCGAGCATCTGGGCGCGCTGTCCCTTCTCGACGCTGACCTCGTTGAGCGCGAACGACTCGGCGATCAGCCGGCCGTCGTACTCGGCCCGCACGTCCAGCGTCAGCCGTTCGTGCACCGTGTACGACCCGGCGACCACGTCCTCGATCACCCGGTCGATGTCGCCGGTCTCGGCCTCGGCCAGGAAGCCGACGTGCCCGGTGTTGATGCCCAGCATCGGCACCTTGGCCGGGCGGGCCAGCTCGGCCGCCCGCAGGAAGGTGCCGTCGCCGCCCATCGCGACCGCGATCTCCACGCCCTCGGCCGAGGCCGGGTCGTCGCTGACCGGCACCACCCCGGCCGGGAAGTCGAGGTCGCCGGCCTCCTCGGTCAGCACACGCACCTCGAAGCCCGCGGCCAGCAGATCCTGGGCGACGGTCCGCGCGTGCGCGGCGCTCTGCCGGCGTCCCGTGTGGGCGACCAGCAAGGCAGCACGGGTCATGAAACGTCCTCCACCTCAGAAGCTGGCCGGCCCGACGGGCCGGCGGCGACTACCGCGCGGATCCGCTCGGCGTCGGCGGGTACCCCGTCCCGGCGGAACCACACGAAGAACTCCACATTGCCACTCGGCCCCGGCAACGGGCTGGCCGTCACCCCGGCCACGCCCAGGCCCAGCCCGGCCGCGGCGGCACAGACGTCGAGCACCGCCTCGGCCCGCAGTTCCGGGTCGCGGACCACGCCGCCGGCGCCGACCCGTTCCTTGCCCACCTCGAACTGGGGCTTGACCATCAGCGCCAGGTCACCGTCGGGCGCGGTGCAGGCGGCCAGCGCGGGCAGCACCAGCCGCAGCGAGATGAACGACAGGTCGGCCACGGTCAGGTCGACCTGTCCGCCGATCAGGTCGGGGGTAAGCGTACGGACATTGGTGCGCTCCACCACGAGCACCCGGTCGTCGGTGCGGATCGGCCAGGCGAGCTGCCCGTAGCCGACGTCGACCGCGGCCACGTGGGCAGCACCCGCGCGCAGCAGCACGTCGGTGAAGCCGCCGGTGGAGGCGCCCGCGTCCAGGCATCGCTTCTGCTTCACGGTGATGCCGCCGAACGCCTTCAGGGCGCCGGCGAGCTTGTGGCCGCCCCGGGACACGTACTCGTCCTTGGGATCCTCGCCGGTGACCACGACCGGGTCGGCCGGGTCGACCATCGCGGCGACCTTGTGCGCGACGGTGCCACGCACCCGCACACGGCCCTCGGCGACGAGCGTGGCGGCCTGTTCCCGCGACCGGGCCAGCTTGCGGCGGACCAGTTCGGCGTCGAGCCGGGCACGACGGGCCATCGACTAGCCGTCGATGCTCGCGAGCGTCTCGCGCAGGACGTCGTGCGCCGCCTCGTACTCGGCGATCTGCTCGGCCGGGGGCAGCTGCGCGGCGTTCTCGAGCGCGGCCAGCATCCCGTCCACGGCCGGGTGACCGGTCTCGCCGTCGGACCGGCCGGGCAGCGGGTTGAAGCCGGGCGGCGGGCCGGGAACCAGACCGGACGGCGGGCCGGGAACCGGACCGGGCCGCGGCCCGGGCGTCGGATAGCTCACTGGCCGGCCTCCGGCTGCGTCTTCTTCGCGGGACTGGTCTTCTTGGCCGGGCTGCTCTTCTTCGCCGGGGTGGCCTTAGCCGCGGCCTTCTTCACCGGCGCCTTCGTGGCCTTCTTCACCGGCGGCAGCTCGGTCGCGGCGGCCGCGTCGACCACGCTCGCCACCGGCGCCTCGGCCGTGCCCGCGGGCGGGGCCGAGGTCGCCTTCTCCGGCGCGGGGGCCTTCTTCGCGGGCGGCGACGCGGCGGCCGGCATCCGGTTGGGTGTCGCCTTCTTCGCCGGAGCGGCCTTCTCCGGAGCGGCCTTGACCGGAGCGGCCTTGACCGGAGCGGCCTTGACCGGAGCGGCCTTCGCCGGAGCGGCCTTGACCGCGCCGTCCGGGGTCGGAGCCACCTTCTTCACCGCCTTCTTGGCGACCTTCTTCGCCGGGAGCGGCGCCGGCTTGTCGAGCACGTCGCCACCGGCGCCCGGGCCGGTCACGTGCTCGGCCGCGGTCGCTCGCGCCTGCGCCACCCGCAGCTGCTTCTCGAGGTCACGGACGCGCGTGGTCAGATCTTTCACCTCGTCCGCAGTGGCCAGGCCGACCATGCCCAGCGCGCGGTCGACCTCGAAGCGCACGATGTTGGTCAGCGCCTCGCGGTTCTGCACACCCGTGGTCAACAGGTCTTCGACCAGGCCCTGCAGCTGGGTGGCCGTCGCGCCACCCCGGTTGACCAGTTCCGAGGCCACCTTCTGCGCTCGTTTGCGCGGCACCTCGGTCAGTCCGAGCGCCATCTCCAGATACGCCCGCCATGCGTCCTGCATGATCGCCCTCCTTCGCGTCAGGTGCCACGCTACCGGTCGGGTGATCGCCACCGTGTGCGGTACCGTGCGTCAACAGCGGTGTCGTAGATCAAGCCCTGAACTAAGGAGAGCTCGATGGCCACGGTGGACGACTGCCGGCAGGCTCTGCACGACCTCGCCGCCCGCCTGGAACGCAACGCCGAGAGCCGGGGCAAGCTCGACTTCGACCGTACGCTCGCCGCCCGCGTCACCGACCTCGAGACCGCGTTCCACGCCCGCCTCGCCGACGGCCTCCTGGTCGACATCGCCGACGGCGACGACCCGAAGGCCAAGATCGCCCTGATCGCGACCGGCGACGACCTGGTGGCCCTGGTGAACGGCCGCCTCGACGTCACCCGCGCGGTCGCCTCGGGCCAGGTGAAGATCAAGGCCAACCCGTTCGACCTGCTCAAGCTGCGCAAGCTGCTGTAGCGGTTTCGCTGTAGCCGTTTTGCGGTAGCGGTTTTGCTGTAGCAAGTTGCTGTAGCAAAACTGCAATCGCAAACCGCAGGCGCACACCGCCGTTCGGCGACTACGCAGCCTGACGTACACCGGAAGCCGCGCCTCGTCGGACGTCATCGACGACCGGGCGGACGAGTCTCGGGACATGACAACCCCGATCCCGGTGGCCGCCCATCGGCTCACCAAACGCTACGGCTCCCTGACCGCCGTGGACGCGCTCGACCTCGAAGTACGGGCCGGCGAGGTCTACGGCTTCCTCGGCCCGAACGGCGCCGGCAAGACCACCACGCTGCGCATGCTGCTCGGGCTGATCCGGCCCACATCCGGCGACGTGCGGCTGTTCGGCGTGCCGCCCGGGAAGCCCGGCCACCTGGCCCGCGTCGGTTCCCTGGTCGAAGGGCCGGCCTTCTACCCGTACCTCAGCGGCCTGGACAACCTCAAGGCGATGGCGCGGCACGCGCGGGTGGGTGACGACCGCATCGCGCTGGTCCTCGACCAGGTCGACCTGACCGGCCGGGCGCGCGACCGCTACGTCACCTACTCGCTCGGCATGAAACAGCGTCTCGGCGTGGCCGCCGCCCTGCTCAAGGACCCGCGGCTGGTGGTGCTCGACGAGCCCACCAACGGCCTCGACCCGGCCGGCATGGCCGACATGCGCCTGCTGGTGAAGCGGCTCGGCGCGGCCGGCTGCACGGTGCTGCTGTCCAGCCACCTGATGACCGAGGTGCAGGAACTCTGCGACCGGGTCGGCGTCATCTCGCGAGGGCGGCTGGTCGCCGAGAGCACCGTGGCAGAACTGCGCGGTGACCGTACCCTCCGGATCGTCGCCTCGCCCCTCCCCTCGGCCGCCGCCGTCGCACGCACCCTGCTCGGCGCGGAGGCGGTCGGTGTCCGCGACGACGGCCTCGACCTCGCCGTCTCCCCCGCCCGCGCGCCCGAGATCAACGCCGCGCTGGTGCACGCCGGCATCGCCGTGCACTCGCTCACCGTCCACGAACGCAGCCTCGAACAAGCCTTCTTCGACCTGACCGCCGATTCACCCGTGGAGGTGCCCGCTCATGCTTGACGACATCCGCGCCGAGGCGCGCAAACTGCTGCGCCGGCCCGCGATCTGGACCCTCCTGGCGGTCGCGCTCACGGTTTCGCTGATCTTCACCTACGTCATCCCGTACGCCGGGTACGCCGGCGGCACCACCGGCCCCACAGCGGACCGCGGCCTGGCGGCGATGCTTCCCGACCAACTAGTCGGTAACGCGATCGGCGGGCTGCCCGTCTTCCTCGGGGCGCTGATGCTGATCCTCGGCGTGCTCACGGTCGGCAGCGAGTACACCTGGGGCACCTGGAAGACCGTGCTCACCCAGGACCCGTCGCGCCTGCGCGTCTACGCCGCCAAGCTGATCGTGGCCCTGCTGGCGGCGCTGGCCGCGGTGGTCATGGTGTTCGCCGCCGGCGCCACGGCCAGTGCATTGATCGGGTACGGGGAAGGCGCGCCGATGAACTGGCCGCCGGCGGCCGACGTGCTGGTCGGGATCGGCGCCGGGTGGCTGATCGCGGCGATGTGGACGGTGCTCGGCGCCTTGCTGGCGATCGCCCTGCGCGGCGTCGCGCTGCCGGTCGGGCTCGGGCTGGTCTGGATGCTCGCGGTGCAGAACCTGCTGACGCTGATCGCGGCGCCGCTGCTCGACTGGGTGGCCCAGGCGCAGAAGGGCCTGCCCGGCCCGAACGCCGGCTCGCTGGTGGCGGCGCTCGGCGGTGGCACGGACACCCCAGGTGTCGCGGCCGTCGTCGGCGGCGGGCAGGCGGCGTGGGTGCTGGCCGCGTACCTGCTGGTGTTCGCCGCGCTGGGCGGCCTGCTGCTCCGCCGGCGTGACATCCTGTGAAGGTGGTCGACGGGTTGCTGGCGCTGCTGCTGCTCCTGGCCGGGGTGGCCGGGACGGCGCCGGCGTCCCGCAACGTCGGCCTCGCCCCGGACGGCTGGTGGGCCTACGTGCCGGTGGTGGTGGCGGCGCTCGCCATCGTGGCGCGGCGGCGGTTCCCGCTGCCGGTGCTCGGTGTCACGGTCGCGGCCGTCTGCGCGTACACGCTGATGGGTCTGCTCTACGGCCCGATCCTGTTCAGCGTGGCCTGCGCGGTCTACACGGTCGCCGCCCACCGGACGCTGCGCGTGTCGGCGGCGGCGGCCGGGACAGCGTCGGTCCTGATCGTGGTGTGCGGCGCCGTCGGCACCGGCTTCGGCCTGGTCGCGGCGGCGCCGGTCTCGGCGTGGGCGGTGGTCCCGCTGGCCATCGGCGTGACCGTCCGGGTGACCCGCGAGCAACGCGTGCAGACCCGCCGCGACGAGCTGCGCCGCCACGCCGACGCCGAACGCCTGCACGTGGCCCAGGAGGTCCACGACGTGGTCGGCCACGGCCTCGCCGCGATCACCATGCAGGCCGACATCGCCCTGCACATCCTGGCCAAACGCCGGCCCGCTCCTGCGGCCACCCCTTCGCCCGCTCCGCCAGCCACCTCGTCGCCCGCTCAATCGGCCACCCCATCGCCCGCTCCGCCGGCGCCGGTTTCCGCCGCGTCCGATGCCGCGGTCGAGGCGGCGCTGGCGACGGCTGAGGCGGCGCTTTCGGCGATCAGCCGGACCAGCCGGGAGTCGCTCGACGAGCTGCGGGTCACCCTGGGCGCGGTGCGTCGCGGGCCGGAGGAGGTCGACGACCGGACACCCGCGCCGGGGCTCGCCCGCCTCGGCGCGCTCCTGGACCGCACCCGCTCAGCCGGAGTCCCCGTCTCCTTGACCGTGTCGGGTCCGGTGACCGGGCTGCCGACAGCCGTGGATCTCACCGCCTACCGCGTCGTGCAGGAATCGCTGACCAACGTCCTCCGTCACGCCGGCTCGGCCACCGCCGAGGTCCGCGTCGAGCAGGCCGGCGGCCGGCTCACCATCACGGTGACCGACACGGGTCACGGACCGACCGGCTCCTCGGCCACCGACGGCCACGGCCTGATCGGCATGCGCGAACGGGTGACCGCCCTCGGCGGAACCCTCGCGGCCGGCCCAGCCCCTTCCGGCGGCTTCGCCGTAACCGCAACCCTTCCCATGCCTCACTCCAACTCCACCGCATCACCCGACCCCCCGCCGCCCTCTCCCGCCGCCCAGCCCGACACAGCGCAGCCCGACGCAGCGCAGCCCGACGCAGCGCAGACCGACACAGCCGCGCAACCCGACGCCGGCGGGTCGAAAGCCGAGAACCCCGGAGCCGCCGATGTCTGAGATCCGCGTACTCGTGGCCGACGACCAGGACCTGGTCCGCATCGGTCTGCGCACCCTCCTGGCCAGCGAGGACGGCCTGACCGTGGTGGGCGAGGCCGCCGACGGTCTGGCCGCCGTCGACCAGGCCCGCGCCCTGCGCCCCGACGTGGTCCTGATGGACATCCGCATGCCCGGCATCGACGGCATCGAGGCCACCCGCCGGATCGCCGCCGACCCCGAGCTTTCCGGCACCCGGGTCGTGGTGCTGACCACGTTCGAGGTCGACTCCTACGTGTTCGACGCCCTCCGCCACGGCGCCAGCGGTTTCCTGACCAAGGACACCAAGCCCGCCGATCTGGTACGCGCCATCCACCTGGTCGCCGCCGGCGAGGCGCTCCTCTCCCCGTCGGTGACCCGCAAGGTGGTCCGGGAGTTCGCCGCCCGCCCGGCCCGGGTCCTCAAGCCCCACCCCCGGCTGGCGTCCCTGACCGACCGTGAACGCGAGATCGCCGGCCTGGTCGGCGAGGGCCTCAGCAACGAGGAGATCGCCACCCGCCTGGTGGTCAGCCCGGCGACGGCCCGCACCCACGTGAGCCGCGCCATGATCAAGCTGGCCGCCCGCGATCGGGCCCAGCTGGTCGTCTTCGCGTACCAATCAGGTCTGGTCGATTGATGTTGCCCACCATCGATGTGCACGAGGTCACCATCGACGCCACGCCCGAGGCGATCTGGCCGGCTTTGCTGCGAACGGTCCGCGGCGCCTTCTCCGGCCCGCTGCCCACCGCCTACGCCCGGGCGATCCGCAGCCGCCCATGGCAACCGTCCCGCGACACCCTGGCCGGCTTCCGGATCACCGAGTCCGTCGAGCCGGCCGCCTTGACCTTGGAGGGTCAACACCTGTTCTCCGTGTACGCCCTGAGCTTCCACATCGCCGCCCGCCCGGAAGGCGGGTCCCGCCTGTCCGCGGAGAGCCGAGCCGACTTCCCCGGCCCGCACGGCGCCCTGTACCGCCTGGCCGTGATCAGCTCCGGCTTCCACGCCCGCAGCGTCCGCCGCCTGCTGGCCACAGTGTCCCGCCGAACCTCCCGGCCCGTTCCCCCGGCCCGCCACCCTCAACGCCCGGCACCGTAGCCTCCACGCTCGTGAGCAGCGAGATTCCACGCCTCATCCGCCTGCTGGCCGACGACTGGACGGAGAACGTCGGCCACGCGAAGCACGACCTGGTCGCATTGGGCCACGACGTGGTGCTCCCCTTGACTGCCGCCGTGCCCACCATGCGCCCCGAAACGCAGCTGGCCGCCGTCGAGGTCCTCGAGCGCCTGGCCGCCACCGATGCCGCCCCCGCCCTGATCGCCCTGCTGACCAGCGAACACACCAGGGTCAGAGCCCGCGCCGCCCAGGCCCTGGGCACCTTACGGATCCAGCCGGCAGTGCCCAAACTCCAAGAAATCTACGGGTACGCCGACCACCCCGCGACCCCCGACGCCATCGCCATCAGGCACGCCCTGACCACATTGGGCGCCCGCCAGGAGGTGATCCCCGACTTGACCGCCTCGTTGCAGACCACAGCCGGCACCTTGGCCCGCTGCTGGCCGATGGCCCGCCTGAAAGACGTCATCAACGACTTGGCCGACCACGCCCAGGTCGTCCTTCACTACCAGCACTGGTCGGTCCGCGACACCGGAACCCACAAGGGCAGCCGGCGCGACTCGAACGTCACGTTCGCCCCGGCCACACCTTGGCCCGAGCTGGTGGAATCCGCCCGGACCGCCGCCCTGGCCAGCATCCACACCCCGTTCCCCCGCCCCTACCACTTCGCCGTGGTCGAGTGGATCAACCAATCCGACGCCTGACCAGCGCCAACCGCCATCCGCCGAACCCCTCGGCCGAGTCGGATGCGCGCGTCGGACGGACAAAGTGCGGTGGCATGGCATCGTGCGAACCGCAGCGCCTCGCCGGCAGCCTCAGAGGCCCCACTCGCTGAAGACGTCGCGCGCCTCGGGCGACGCGGCTTTCGCGGTGGCGCCGGCCCAGGTGTGCGGGCACAGCAGACGCAGAGCATCGACCGGTCGACCGGCCCCGTCGAGGGTCACGGCGCCGTCGGAGACGGTCACCTGCCACCCGCCGAGCGACGTCGTCTCCGCGGCCGGGATGCTCGAGTCGCCGGCCGGCGCGAACAGCCCCGACAGGTCGGCCGCCACGTAGGTCGGGCGGCGTTCCGGCTCGGCGGCCAGCAGGTCGGCCGGGCCGCTCACCCCGGTCAGGACCAGGAGGCTGTCGGTGCCGGCCTTGGTGGCGCCTTCGATGTCGGTGTCGAGGCGGTCGCCCACGGTCAGCGGATGCCTGGCGCCCGAGAGCCGCGCGGCCGTGGTGAACAGGGCCGGCTCCGGCTTGCCGACGACGATGTCGGGGTCGCGGTCCAAGGCGGTACGCAGGACCGCCACCAGCGACCCGTTGCCCGGCAGCGGGCCGCGCGGGCTGGGCAGGGTGCGGTCGGCGTTGGTGGCCACCCAGGTGGCGCCGGCCCGCACGGACAGCGCCGCCTCGGCCAGGATCCGCCAGCCGACGTCCGGCCCGTAGCCCTGCACCACCGCGGCCGGCTTGTCCTCGAACGTCTCCACCGGGGTCAGCCCCGCGTCGCGGACCTCGGCCCGCAACGCGTCCGCCCCCACGACCAGCACCGGCGAACCGGGCTCGAGCCGCTGGGCGAGCAGGGCCGCGGCGGCGCCGGCCGAGGTCAGCACCTCGTCGGCCGTCGCCGGGACCCCCATGCCGGTGAGCAGCGCGGCCACGTCGGCCGCGCGGCGCGAGGCGTTGTTCGTCGCGTACGCCACCGGCACGCCATCGCCCCGCAGCCGCTCGATCGCTTCCGCCGCGCCCGGGATGGGCCGGTCGATCAGATAGACAACGCCGTCCAGATCAAAGACAACCATGTCGTACGCATCGACCAGCCCGCCACTCACGCCCGCCGCTCTCCTTCGACGTCCGAGCCACCCGCGGTGAACTCGTCCCCGTCGGCCTTCTGCTCCGCGTCACCGGCAGCCGAATCCGGCTTGCCCTCCCCGGCATCCAAGAACCGGACGACCGGAGCCGCCAGCCCCCCATCACCGGGAGCCGAGTCCGGCACCTGATCGGCGGCGTCCTTCACCCGGGTCTGGTCGTCGAGGTCGTCCTCACCATCGAGGTCATCCTCCTCGTCGACGGTCAGCACCGGCGCGCCCTGCTCAGAGCCGGCCTGCTTCTCGTCCGAGCCAACCCGCGCCTCAGCACCGTCGGCCTCGTCGACATCCGAACCCACCCGAGCCTCAGCACCGTCGAGCTCGTCGTCCGAGTCAACGCGCGTCTCGGCGTCGTCAAGGTCGTCGTCCTCGTCGGAGTCGGCACGCGCCTCAACGGCGTCGTCCCCGTCGAGGTCGTCGTCCTCATCGTCTGCGTCGTCATCCGAGTCGGCACGCGCCTCGGCGTCGTCGTCGGCGAGTTCGTCGCCCTCGTCTTCGTCGTCTTCGTCGTCTTCGTCGTCTTCGTCGTCGTCATCCGAGTCGGCACGCGCCTCGGCGTCGCCCTCGGTGTCGTCGTCCTCGTCCTCCTCGTCACCGGTGAGGGTGACACCGTCGAGTTCGAGGAGGCGCTCGGCCGCGTCGGTCGTCTCGTCCGTGTCGGCGACCGCCGCGCGGGAGAACCACTCGCGGGCCTCCTCGCGACGTCCCGCGGCGAGCAGAGCGTCCGCGTAGGCGTAGCGCAGCCGCGCCGCCCACTCGGCGTCCTCCTCGGCCGTGAGCTCGCGCACCTGCAGCATCGCCACGGCCGCGTCGTGCTGGCCCAGGTCGCCACGGGCGCCCGCCGCCACGATCAGCAGCTCGATGGTGCTCGTCTTGTCCAGCGACTCACGGTCGGCCCCGCGGAACAGGTCGATCGCCCGCTCCGGCCGGCCCAGCGCACGCTCACTGTCGGCGATCTCGGCCAGGTGCGTCTGCTTGCCGGTCATCCGGTGGTAGGTCCGCAGCTCCGCGATCGCGGTCGCCCAGTCCCCCGCCGCGTAGGCCGCCAGCCCGACCGCTTCACGCACCACCGCGATCCGCGAGGCGATCCGCCGCGCCGCGATGGCGTGCTGAAGCGCCAGCTCGGCGTCCTCGTCGATGATCTGCCCCGCCGCGACCAGGTGCCGCGAGACGCGGTCGGCCATGTCACGCGACAGCGTCAGCAGCTCCGAGCGCACCTCCTTGTCGAGGTCGCTGGCCTGGATGTCCTCCGGGATCTCCGGCGCCTGGAAGTTCAGCTGGTCGCCGTCAACCCCGCGGTGGTCACCCCGGTCGTCCGGTCCGCGATTCCCTTGGTACGCCTCCCGCGCGCCACCCCGGTCATCACGCCGGTCCTGGTCCCCGCGGAACCCACCACGATCGTCCCGCGGCCGGTCCCCCCGGAACCCACCGCGGTCCTCCCGCGGCCGGTCACTGCGGAACCCACCCCGGTCACCACTGGGGCGGTCACTGCCGAACCCACCCCGGTCACCACTGGGCCGATCACTACGGAACCCACCCCGGTCACCACTGGGCCGATCACTACGGAACCCACCCCGGTCACCACTGGGCCGATCACTGTGGAACCCACGGTCCTCACGCGGCCGATCGCTGCGGAACCCACCGCGGTCGTCGCGCGGCGCACGGTCGCCACCAACGGCGCCCCGGTCCCGGTCGCCACCCTGGTAGCCGCCCCGATCGTCCCGGGGCTTGTCACTGCGGAACCCGCCGCCCTGCGGCCGGTCACCCCGCCCTTGATAGCTCTGCCGAGCCCCACGGTCGCCACCGAAGCCACCCCGGTCACCACCGGAGCCACCCCGATCGTCCCGAGGCCGGTCACTGCGGAACCCGCCGCGGTCGCCGCCAGAACCACCCCGATCATCACGAGGCCGGTCACTACGGAACCCACCACGGTCACCACTGGGCCGGTCACTACGGAACCCGCCGCGATCGCCACTGGGCCGATCGTTGCGGAAGCCACCGCGGTCACCGGTGGGCCGGTCACTACGGAAGCCGCCACGGTCGCCGCTGGGCCGATCGCCGCCACGGAAGCCACCGCCGGCCCGATCATCACGGCCGGCGCCACCACGGTCATCACGCCGATCGCGGTCGCCCCGGAACCCGCCCTGCGGACGGTCACCCTGGGGCCGATCCCGGAACCCGCCACCTTGCGGCCGGTCACTGCGTCCTTGGTAGCCGCCGCGGTCACCCTGCGGCCGGTCACTACGACCCTGATAGCCGCCACGGTCCCGGTCACCACCACGGAATCCACCGCGATCGCCACCTTGAGACCCGCCACCCTGGTAACCACCACGGTCACGGTCACCACCGCGGTACCCACCCCGGTCGCCGCCCTGGGAGCCGCCACCCTGATATCCACCCCGGTCGCCGCCACCTTGATAGCCGCCCCGGTCGCCGCCACTGGACGAACCACCGCGATATCCACCCCGGTCGCCGCCTTGGTAACCACCACGGTCGCCACCACTCGACGAACCACCACTCGACGAGGCACCGCGGTAACCACCGCGATCGCCGCCGCCCTGGTAGCCGCCCCGGTCGCCACCACTCGACGAACCACCGCGGTAACCACCCCGGTCGCCGCCACCCTGGTAACCACCACGGTCGCCGCCACTCGACGAACCACCGCGATATCCACCCCGGTCGCCGCCACCCTGGTAACCACCACGGTCGCCACCACTCGACGAACCACCGCGATATCCACCCCGGTCGCCGCCACCCTGGTAACCACCACTGGACGAACCACCGCGGTATCCACCGCGATCGCCGCCACCCTGGTAACCACCACTGGACGAACCACCGCGGTAACCACCACGATCGCCGCCACCCTGGGAGCCACCGCGATATCCACCCCGGTCACCACCGGTCGAGCCACCACTCGACGAGCCACCGCGATATCCACCACGGTCGCCACCGGTCGAGCCACCACTCTGCGAGCCACCGCGGTATCCACCCCGGTCGCCACCGGTCGAGCCGCCACCCTGGGAGCCACCGCGGAATCCTCCACGGTCACCACCGCGCGAGTCCCCACGGAACCCTCCACGGTCGCCACCACGGTCTCGGTCGTTGCGGTTGCCGGCGGAACGATTGCCCCGGTCCCCACGAGGGTTGGCGTCACCGTCCCGGTCGCGACCGCGGCCTGCCTGGCCTTCGTCGTCGCGCTGGGAGCCGCCGTCCTGCGGTCCTGTCGTCACGGGTCAATCCTTCCGATCCGGCGCGCGCCACCAAGGGCCGTCGCCTGAGACTTCCAAACATTCAGTGTTCAAAGTTACCGCCGGTCGGAACCGACCGATCGCACAGCACCGCACGGAACGCACAGCGCCGGCCGCGCCTCTCGTCGCACCCGTCCACAAACGCATCGAGGGCCACCCCGGCTCGGGGTGACCCTCGATCAACGTTTAGTCCGGCGGCGTCCTACTCTCCCACACCCTCCCGAGTGCAGTACCATCGGCGCTGGCAGGCTTAGCTTCCGGGTTCGGAATGAGACCGGGCGTT
>NZ_JBFBGU010000042.1:0-31249 GCF_040684855.1 Actinoplanes sp. NPDC089786 | reverse complement strand
ACCACGCCGCGATGGCCCAATGGGCGATGATCATCATCATGACCCGCCGGTTGGCCCGCCACCAACACACCTGAACCCCTCATTTACCAGGGTCTTTAGAGCGTGCGGACCTGGGCGAGCCGGTTGACCGCGTACTCGTCACCCCAGCAGACGGCGGCCTCCCACGCGGCCGATGCCTGCGCGGCGATGTCGTGCTCGCCGTCGCCCAGGCCGGCGGCGTTGCCGGGCAGCACCAGGTCGAGGTCGGGGACGTCGACATGCGACTCGTCCCAGTCGATCAGCCCGACCCGGTCGGCGGTCATCCGGATGTTGCCCGGGTTGGCCGGGTTGCCGTGCACGACGCAGGTCGGCCGCCCGGCCAGCCGGGCCCAGGCCGCCCGGCAGCGGGCCACGCCCTCGGCGGGCATCGCGCCGAGGTCGATCCTCGTCCCGGTCCCGGCCCGCAGCAGGTCGACCGACGATCGCCACCCCGGGCGCTGCGGCCAGCCTCGCGTCACCCGATGCACCTCGCGCAACGTGGCGGCCACCCGGCGCCAGTCGGCCGGCGACTCCGGCGGCCCGCCGTCCAGGTAGGTCATCACGACCAGACCGTCGGCGAACAGCCGGCCGTCCCGGGCCGGGATCGGCACCGGCACGGTCAGGCCGGCCCGGTCGAGGTGCTGGAGGAGCGCGGTCTCCCAGGCGAGGTCGGCGTCGCTCCGGGAACCGGCCCGGCCGACCGCGAGCCGCCCGCCGACGCGAACGTTCCACACGTCGTTGGCGACCCCGCCGGCGAGCGGCTCGATCCGGACCGCGTCGTCACCCCACTGTCCGAGCGCCTCCCACCCCACGGGCCACATCGTAAAGCTGAGAAACTGGTACACATGACCACCTGGCGTGACACGACCTCCGAACAGGCCCAGTCCGAGCTCGACTCGCTGCTGAACGCGGTGCTCACGTTCGCCGAGCAGACGCTGGTGAAGTACGGCGAGTTCTATCCGTACGGGGCGGGCATCACCCGGTCGGGTGAGATCGCGATGCTGGCCGCCGATCCGGGGCTCGGCGAGAACCCGGATTCCGACAAGGTGCTCGCCCTGCTCTACGAGACCGCCACGGGCCAGCCGGACGAGTGGCGGGCGCTCGCCATCGTGTCCGCGGTCAGCACGACCGGCGGCGACGCGGTTCGGGTGGAACTCGAGCACAGCGAGAAGGTGGCGCTGATCGTGCTGCTGCCGTACTCGGTGGACCCGGCCACGCGTGAGGTGACGACCGGCGACCTCCAGGCCGGCGCGGCCGAGCCGCGCATCTGGTGAAAAGCTAAGCCCGTGGGGCCGCGGCGGTCGAGTCGCGGATGATCAGCTCGACCGCGAGTTCCACGTGCAGGGCGTGGACCTCGTGGCCGGCGATCAGGCGCATCAGGATGTCGACGGCGATGCGGCCCAGTTCGGAGAGCGGCTGCCGCACCGTGGTCAGGGCGGGGCGGACCGCGCGGCTCAGGTCGATGTCGTCGAAGCCGGCCACCGACAGGTCGCCGGGAACGTTCAGGCCCAGGCTCCACGCCGCCGAAAGGATGCCGACGGCCACCTTGTCGTTGAAGCCGATCAGCGCGGTCGGGCGGTCGGACCGCGTGAGCAGCCGCAGCGCCGCACGGTAGCCGTCCTCGGTGGTCGCGTGGGCGCTGCACAGCAGCGCGGGGTCGGCGATCATGCCGGCCCGGGCCAGGGCCGCGGTGTGGCCGTCGCGGCGGGCCGAGCCGGCCAGCCACTCGTCGGGGCCGCCGATCACGCCGATCCGGCGGTGGCCCAGCTCGACCAGGTGGGACGTGAGCGCGCGGGCGCCGGCCGTGTGGGCGGCCGAGACCGCGGCGATGTCCGGCGGCGGGGCCGTGCGCGGGTCGATCACCACGAACGGGAAACCGCTGCGGCGCAACGCGATCAGCTCGTCGCCGGACTCGGGCGGCAGGATCAGCAGCGCGCCCGAGACGTCGCGGCGGGATGGGAGGCCGGGCAGGACCGACTTCGCCTGAGCCGATTCGCCGGCGTCGAGAAGGCAGTCGAGGAGGCAACTGTTCAGCCGCTCGGCGATCGACGAGACGATCGCGCCGAAGTAGTCGGTCAGTACGTACGGGCACCGCACCAAAACCGGATGGCCGGGCGCGGGCCGTGGCAGCGCGGCGCCCCGTCGCTCGTACGCGCGGCGTACCAGATCACGGGTTTGATCGGCGACGTTGGGGTGGCCGTTCATCACCCGGGACACGGTGGCGATGGACACCCCGGTCGCCGCGGCGATGTCCCGGACCGACGGCCCCCGGCTAGCCATCTGTTACATCGACGTGTTTCATCGCCACACCATACTCCACGTCGTTAATTAAGACTCTTGACGAATCGAGCAGGGCGGATGTCTCATGTTTCCAGGCATCACGTAACACGCTTGTTACATGCTGTTTCATCCCCAACGGAGGTGCCCTGTGAAACGCATCCTGGCGGCCGCCCTGATATCGGCAGCCGGCATCCTCGCGGTCCCGGCGAGCGCCGAAGCCGCGACATCGGCCAACGTCTGGCTCACCACCCCCGACCGAGCCAACCTGCTCACCCCGAAGGCGGCGGTCAACTTCGGCTCCGGCGGCAGCGGGCCGGTGATCACCGTCAACCCGAACACCACGTACCAGTCGATGGTCGGCTTCGGCGCCTCGTTCACCGACGCGGCGGCGTGGAACGTCGTCAACTCACCGCAGCGCAACAGCATCATGAACGCGCTGTTCAACCCGTCCAGCGGCATCGGCATGAGCTGGCTGCGGCAACCACTCGGCGCCACCGACTTCAGCCGCTCGTTCTACACCTACGACGACGGCGCGGCCGACCCGAGTCTCTCGCGGTTCTCGATCGCGCACGACCAGGCGTACATCCTGCCGCTGGTCCAGCAGGCGCGCGGTCTCAACCCGCAGCTGTCCGTGATGGTCACGCCGTGGAGCGCGCCGGCCTGGATGAAGACCAACAACAACCTGGTCGGCGGCTCCCTGGCCGGCGACCGGGTCGGTGTGTACGCCGACTACCTGGTCAAGTCGGTCCAGGCGTACCAGTCGGCGGGCGTGCCGATCGCGTATCTGAGCGTGCAGAACGAGCCGAACTTCTCCCCGCCCGGCTACCCCGGCATGCTGATGCCCGCGTCCCAGCAGGTGTCGATCATCAACAACCTCGGCCCCAAGCTGCGCAACGCCGGGATCACCACCAAGATTCTCGGGTACGACCACAACTGGGACGACACGACGTACCCGCAGACCGTCAACAACCAGGCCGGCAGCAACGTGGCCGGCTCGGCCTGGCACTGCTACGGCGGCAACCCGAGCGGCCAGTCGACCGTGCGCAACGCCCAGCCCGGCAAGGAGATCTTCTTCACCGAGTGCTCGGGCACCGAATCGGGCAACACCTTCGCCGACTCGCTGCGCTGGCAGGGCCGGAACCTCGCGGTCGGCACCACGCGCAACTGGGCGCGGACCGTCACCACCTGGAACATGGCCCTGGACGGCAACCACGGCCCGGTCATCGGGAGCTGTGACAACTGCATGGGCGTGGTCACCACCGACGGCGGCAACGTCACCTACAACGCCGAGTACTACGTGCTGGGCCACCTGAGCAAGTTCGTCAAGCCGGGCGCGGTGCGGATCGACTCCACCGGGTACGGCGAGGGCGGCATCGAGAACGTCGCCTTCAAGAACCCGGACGGCAGCATCGCACTGGTCGCCGTCAACACCGGCGGCGCACAGAACTTCCAGGTCTCGTACGGCGGCCAGTCGTTCGGCTACAACCTGCCGGCCGGCGCGATGGCCACCTTCACCTGGCCCGGCGACGGCGGCACCACCCCGCCGCCGGCCGGCCGCACCGGGGCGATCTCCGGCCTCGGCGGCAAATGCCTCGATGTCACCAACGGCTCGACCACGAACGGCAACCTGCCGCAGCTGTGGTCCTGCACCTCCGGCCCCAACCAGACCTGGACCCTGGGTACGGACGGCACGATCCGCGGCCTCGGCAAGTGCCTGGACGTCAAGGACAACGGCACCGCGGACGGCGCCCAGGTGCAACTCTGGGACTGCTTCGGCGGCGCCAACCAGCGCTGGACCGCCAACGCGAACCGCGACCTGGTCAACGTCGGCGCGGGCAAGTGCCTCGACGTCATCGGCAACACCAGCGCCGACGGAACCAAACTGCAGATCTGGTCGTGTACGGGCGGCGCCAACCAGAAGTGGACCGTCCCGGCCGCCTGACCGCACACTGTGGACTCCCGCCCGTCGTCGCCGGGCGGGAGTTCACTACGATTCCGCGGTGCTCTCCCGCCGTACCCTCATCCTGTTGTTGTCCTTGGTCTTGCCCCTCGCCGCGTGCAGCGCGCCCACCGAGGCCCCGAAGCCGCCCCGCCCCACCCGCTCCGCCTTCGACGGCAAGGCCGCGATCGCCGCTTCGCTGAGCGGCATTGACGCGGGGGTCTACAGCTTCGCGGTGACCGCGTCGTCAGGGTCGATCAACGGCATCCTCCACGCGCCCAGCCGGAGCCTGGAGACCGAATCGAGGCAGCAGGCAGGCGACCTCGAGGTCACCTCGCGCACGCTGCTCATCGGCGACCGGCAATACCTCAACATGGCCGCGGGCGGCGCCGGCTGGGACGAGCTGCTGGACGCCATCGCCAAGTTTCGGGGCAAGAAGCTGCCGATGGATGTACGCGAGACGTACGAGCTGCTCGGCGGCGAAACCTGGATCTCGCTGCCATCCGAGCCGCGTGACGCCGACCTCACCGCGCCGGACGCTCTCGGGGTGAAGGCGCTGATGAGCCACGTCAAGTCGGCCCGGGGCAGCAGCGCGGGCGGCAACAACCAGATCACCGGCACGATCGACGTGAGCCGCCTGAACAAGTCGCCCGACCTGCTCGGCTCGATGGCGAAGCTGACCGTCCCGGCTCAGGCCCTGGCCGCGGAGCCGATCCGCTACGCCGCCTACATCAAATACGGCAAGCTCAGCATGCTCGAGCTCACCATGCCGGGCGGGGCCGGCACCTGGATCGTCGAGGTGAACGACTACGGCACGGCCCACCCGGCCCCGGCGCCCCCGGCCGCCAAGGTGAAGAAGCTGTCGCCGAAGGAGCTGCGCCCCTTCACCGACGGCGACCCGGTCCTCGCCCAGCGGGTTCAGCTCCGGAGGTCCACGAACGAGAAGCGGGCCACCTCGGGCGCCCACTCGGCGTAGCGGTGGCTGGGCGCGTCGGCGTAGCGCGAGTTGCGTTCCAGCCAGCCCCGGATCGGCTCCAGCGCCGGATCGTCCACGTCGGACAGCAGGGCGCCCAGGGTGGCGTCCGGCCGGTCGGTGGCCAGCGCCCCGATCAGGGTCGCCGCCGCGGGCTGGCCGGTGACCACCGCGAGCAGGAAGGCGACCACCTCGTGGTCACCCACGCCGCCGCGCGGGTGGTGGAACTCGGCCGGGTCGTTCGTCCGGGCCTTCAGGATCTGGTACGTGTTGACGAAGCGCTTGACCGTCCGCGGGGTGCGCCCGAGCAGCGGCGCCACCGCGGAGAGGGCGGCCGCCTCGTCGCCGGTCGTCTCCAGCAACCGGGCCGGGAACCGCTTGCGCGGCATGCGGGGCGGGCGCTGGGTCTTCGCCGGGACAGGCGGCGCCGGGGTCAGGGGTGTGCTCGCCGGCTCGGGCGCGGCCGGAACGGATTCCCGAGGGGGCTGCTGCCCGGTCAGCCCGGTGATCATCTGACGCACCAGGCTCTCGTCGAGCGGCGTCAGCCGGACCGGGATCTGGATGATCTTCTCCAGGTAGTCGGACGGCGTGGCCGAGCCGGAGTCGCCGAGCAGCTGGTGGTAGCGGATCCGCAGCGACTGCTCCAGCCACCGGGTGTCGACCGCGAGCACCACCACGAACATCTCGAAGTTGAAGAGCAGATGCACCGCCTCCAGAACCTGCACGACCTTCTCGGCCGGGCAGCGGTCCAGGTCGTCGATGGCCAGCACGACCCGGCGGCGGCCGGCCACGAAACCCCGGTCGAGCTGATGGAACAGCTCCCGGGTGCGGGTCACCAGGCTGAGTTCCTCGCGGTACTCGGTCACCTCGGACACCTGCCGCAGGATCATCGCCAGCGGCTCGGTCTCGGCCTGCTTGCGGAGGCCGGCCTGCTCGGCCTTGCGCCGCCCGGTCTCCTCGGCGGCCCGGCGCACATCGATCTCGGCCTGCTCCCGCCGCTGCTCGGCGTCGCGGGCGGCCCGCTCGGCGGCCCGGAACCCGAGAACGCCGGCCGCGGTCCGGCCCGCCTCGCTCACCTCCGTCGCATGCTGACGTGCGGCCTTCACCTGGGCCGCGACGCCGGCCACCACGGCCAGCGCCGCCACCACGACCGGCCACACGCCGGCGAGGGTCACCGCACCCGCGGCGGCCACCAGGAGACCGGCCGCCACCAGGGTGAGCCGTTGCCGGACCCGCCACGACTTGGCCGCCCGCTCGACCTCCCTCGCCGTGGCCAGCTCCTTCTTGCGGCTCTGCTCGGTGCGGGCCGCCGCATCGGCCTCCCGGTCGACCTGGACCACGTCCGGCAACGCGTCGACCACGTCCTGGCGCTCGGTGATCCGCCGGAGCACCTGGTCGACCAGGCTGGCCCACAGGTTCGTCTCGGCGTAGTGCCAGGCGTTGAACTCGACCACCGAGACCTCGTCCAGATAGCCCTCGACGCCGGTGAACTGACGCAGCGTCCGCAGGATCCGCTCCAGCACGAACGTCTTGCCCGAACCCCACTCGCCGAACAGGCCGATGGCCAGCGGCGGCCGCAGCTTCTCGGAGGCGATCAGCGCCGACAACGCGAGGGCGTCCCGCTCGGCGTCGAGCAGGTCGTTGCTGTCCCGGTCGTCCGGCTCGTACCCGGCGATGCTCTGCGACACCGGCCGGGTCCGGCCCACCGGCCACACCGACACCGTGGCCCCGCTCGCCACCGCGAGGCAGTGCCCGTCCTGACTCGCGGCCAGCAGACCGACCTCGGCGCCGGCCGAGATGATCGCGACCGTGGGCCCGCCGGGCTCGGCGATCGCCACGTGGCTGCTGCCGGAGGTGGCGACGCCGGTGTCCCGGCCGAGGGACACCAGGACGCACGGGCCGGTGTGCGCGGGGAAAACCGCCGAGGTCGCCGGCATCGTCCCGGCCTCGGCCGTGTCCTCGGTCAGGGTGCTGACCAGGACGGCGCGGTCACCGATGCCGATCAGCGCCCGCCGTCCCGAGGCCTCCGTCGCGATCACCTCGCGGGCCTCGGGCACGAGCCATTCGGGCGGCCGGTCGTCGCCCCAGTAGCGGGCGGCGCCGCCCGGCCCGATCAGCCACGCGGGCATGCCACCGGACAGCCGCCCGCTCCGCATCCCGGCCGCCCGGCACAGGACCGCGCCGCTCTCCGCCCACACGACCTCGGCATCGTCACCCTCGAGGCGCAGCGCGATGATGCCGCCGCGGCGCCATCCGAGCGAGACGACCCGGCCCGCGACCGCTCCCACACGCCGGATCCGGCCGGCCGCGTTCACGTCGTACACCACCTCGCCGACCAGCGCGGCGAACCGGTCGACCTGCGGCGAGAAGGCCACCGCGCTGATCGTCCCGGGCAGCTCGGCCGACCATTCCGCGGGCGCGCCGAGGGCGGTGGCCAGCAGCGGCTGGTCCTCGGCCAGCCGCCGGCCGTTGTCGGTCAGGTGGTCCCAGCCGTGCGACATGTCCACCAGCGCACCGCTCCGCAACAGCGCCCAGCCCAGGTCGGCCGAGTCCAGCGCGAGGCCGGCCGCGACATGGGCGGCGTCCAGCGGCCAGGCGACCGACCAGCGCCCGTGCACGACCTGGAGGTGATCGTTGCCGGAGCGGACCGGACCGGCGTCCGGGGCCGGGTAGCCGAGGGCGGCCACGAACGCGCCCGACGACAGCGGTTCCGGCCGGTCGCCGAGGGTCAGCACGTCATCGGCGAACCGCGACTCCAGCCGGGCCTCGGCCAGCCCGCGGCGCAGCGGTTCGGCGGCCTCCTCGGTCAGGACGTGCACGCGCAGCAGGGCCTGCGGGTTCGCGGTGGTCCCGAATCCGCTGACCAGCGCGTTCAGCGAAACCAGGGGTTCGAGGCCGCCGGCCCGGGTGCCGAGCAGCGGCGCCGCGACCACCGCGTCGGCCGCGTTCGCGTGCGTGCCGATCCGGCTCGCGGCCCGCTCGACGAGCCGGCTCCCGCCGTGCGCGCCCTCCGGGTCGGCCGTCATCGCGAACAGCAGGATCCGACCATCGGGGGCCGGCGCCGCGACCACCACGCCCGGCGCGTCACCGGCGGCGGGCGGCCGGCCGCCGAGGCGCTGAACCCGCCTCCGCACCTCGGGCACCATCGTGCCGTCCACTCCGCACGGCACGACGAGAAAGGGCGCGTCGCTGTCGAAGAGGTCCCCGACAACGATCTCGACCCGGCTCACCCGCTCAGCAAATCAGACGCGGCCGCCGGACGGATCCCCCGCGAGGCGCTGAGCAATGTAGATCGGGATGATCGACAGGAGCACCAGGACCGTGGCGACGACGTTGACCACGGGGGCCTGGTTGGGGCGGAACAGGTTGTCGAGGATCCAGATCGGCAGGGTGGTGGTGCCCTGGCCGGCGGTGAAGCGGGTGACGATGATCTCGTCGAAGCTCAGGGCGAAGGCCAGCAGGCCGCCGGCCAGCAGCGCCGTGCGCATGGACGGGAAGGTCACCCGCCAGAACGTGGTGAAGCTGTCGGCGCCGAGGTCCATCGACGCCTCCTCCAGGTCGCCGCCCATCCGGCGCAGCCGCGCGACCACGTTGTTGAAGACGACCACGATGCAGAAGGTGGCGTGCGCGACCACGAGCGTCCACATCGACAGCGGCACACCGAGGATGGTGCGGAACGCGTTGTTGAGCGCGATGCCGGTGACGATGCCGGGTAGCGCGATCGGCAGGATCACCAGCAACGACACCGCGTTCCGGCCGAAGAAGCGGTAGCGCTGAAGGGACAGCGCGGCCAGCGTGCCGAGGATCAGCGCGAGCACGGTGGCGAGCAGGCCGACCACGACCGAGGTACGCAGGGCATCGAGCGCCCCGGCGTTGGCGGCGGCCCGGCGCCACCATTCGAGCGTGAAACCGGACGGCGGCCAGCCGAACGCCCGGTCGGCGTTCACCGAGTTGATCAGCACCACGACCAGCGGGACGTAGAGCGCGAAGAGCACCACGCCCACGACGACCCGCAGACCGGCGCGCATGCCCCGGGTGAGAAACATCAGAGGTGCTCCAAGGCGCCGGCCCGTCGGGCGAGGAACAGATACACCATCATCACGACCACGGGTACGAGTCCGACGGCGGCCGCCAGCGGCTGGTTGTTGGCGGCGCCGATGTTGTCGTAGACCAGGTTGCCGAGGAACTGCTTGGTGCCGCCGACGATCTCCACGGCCACGTAGTCGCCCAGCGTCAGCGAGAACGTGAAGATCGAGCCGGCGACGACGGCCGGGAAGACCATCGGCAGGACCACGGTCCGCAGCACGCGCCCGGGCCGGGCCCCCAGGTCGCTCGCGGCCTCCAGATACGAGAACGGGAGCCGGTCCAGGCCCGCGAAGATCGGCAGCACCATGTACGGGAACCAGAGGTACGCCAGCGTGCACACGGTGGCCGTCAGCCCGTACCCCGGCGAAAGCCCGAGCCAGTCGATCAGGCCTCCCCCGCCGAACATGCTGCGCCACGCGTACGCCTTCACCAGGTACGACGCCCACAGTGGCAGCAGGATCGCGGCCACCAGCAGCGGACGCCACCGCGGCGACGCCACCTTGGCCATGAAGAACGCCACCGGCAGCGCGAGCACCGCGTCGATCAGGGTGACCAGCACCGCCACCCCGATCGTCCGCACCGTGACGGCCCGGTAGACCGGATCGGTGAGCACAATCTGAAGGTTGTCGAGCGTCCAGGTGCGTTCGATCTGGCCGGTGAACGCGTTGGTGCTCCACAGCGCGGTGATCAGCAGCGCCGCCAGCGCGCCGACGTAGGCCAGCCCGAGCCAGAGCAGCGGCGCGCTCAGCAGCAACGCGAGCCGCGCCCGGGGCGTCCGGGTGAGCCAGGCGGAGGCGCGGCGGCGATCCGACTCAGCCTTTGGACCGGTGTTGGGCGGTGGTGGGGCTGAGGACGGCGTACTCATGGATCTAGCCTTTGATCTCGGTCCAGGCCCGGGTCCACGCGGCGTAGTCGGTGCACTTGACGTCGGTGCGGCCGTCGAGGCACTGCGGTACCGGCGTGCTCCAGTACCAGATCTTCTCGGCGTACGCGGAATCCCCGGCGTGGTAGGTCTCGCAGAACGACTTGTCGGTGGTCAGCGCGCACGCCTTCTGGTTGGCCGGCGCCTCGCCGAAGTATTCCGCGACCTGCGCGTTGGCCTCGGGGCTGACGATCCAGTTGAGCCATTGGTAGGCGCAGTTCGGGTGCTTGCTCTTCGCCGCCACCATCCAGGTGTCCGACCAGCCGGTGGCGCCCTCCTCCGGCAGGATCGCCTTGACCGGCGCCTTCTCGGCCGTCGCGGTGTTCACGATGACCTGCCAGGTGGTGCCGATGACCGAGTTGCCGCTCTTGAAGGACTGCACCTCCTTGAGGTAGTCGGACCAGTACTCGCTGACGTTCGGCTTCTGGGCCTTGAGCAGGTCGACGGCCGCGGTCAGCTGCTTGTCGTCGAGCGCGTAGGGGCTCTTGATGCCCAGGTCGGGCTTGGTCTTCATGAGGAACAGGGCGGCGTCGGCGATGTAGATCGGCGAGTCGTACGCGGTGACCTTGCCCTGGTACTTCCCGGCGTCGGTGAAGACGGACGCCCACGAGGTCGGTTCCGGCTTGACGATGTCGGTGCGGTACATCAGCAGGTTGGCGCCCCAGCCGTGCGGCACGCCGTACATCTGGCCGTTGACCGAGTTCCACGGCCGGTCCTTCAGGAACGCGGTGACGTCGCCGTAGTTCGGCACCAGGCCGGTGTTGACCGGCGCCACGTCGCCGCCCGCGATGAGCCGCAGCGAGGCGTCACCGGAGGCCGAGATCGTGTCGTACTCACCGGTCTTCATCAACGTCACGGCCTCGTCCGAGGTGCCGAACGTCTTGATCGTGGCCTTGCAGCCGGTCTGCTTCTCGAACGGCGTGACCCAGTCGACCTTGGGGTCGTTGGCGCCGTCCTCGGCGTACCCGGGCCAGGCCAGGATCGCGACCGACCCCTCGCCCGGACCGAGCTTGTCCAGCATCGGCAGGTCGGGGGCGGTGAAGCCCTGCCCACCGGACGCGGCGGGGGTGGCGCCGCCGGACGTCGTGCCACAGGCGGTCAGCATCGCGATGGCAGCCAGCGCGAGAATCTTGCGCATCGGATCACTCCAGGGGGACGGCATCTTCGGGTCGGATGGTGATCTGCACGCGGTCGCCGCGAGCGCGGACGTCGCCCGCATTCGGCTCGCTGGCGGTGATGCGCGCGCCGGGCAAGAGGTCGATGAGGTATTTGGTGGTTGCGCCTAGGTAGACGACCTCGGCGATGGTTCCGGTTCTGTGTCCCTCGTCTCTGGCCGAGGCGGAACCGGCCGGAGTAAGACGGATCCGTTCCGGGCGGACCATGAAGGTGCCGCGGCGACCGAGCAGACCTTCGGAGGCGGCCGGATCGAGCAAGGTGGACGTTCCGACGAAGCCGGCCACGAACTCGGTCTGCGGCTGCTCGTAGATGGCGGTGGGCGTACCGATCTGGGCGATCCGGCCGTGGTCGAAGACCGCGATCCGGTCGCTCATCGTCAGCGCCTCCTCCTGGTCGTGGGTGACGAAGACGAAGGTGATGCCGGCCTCGCGCTGCAACTGCTTGAGCTCGACCTGCATCTGCTGGCGCAGCTTGAGATCGAGCGCGCCGAGCGGCTCGTCCAGCAGCAGCACCCGCGGCTTGACGACCAGCGCGCGGGCGAGCGCGACCCGTTGCCGCTGCCCACCCGAGAGCTGGGTCGGGCGGCGGTCGGCGAAGGCCGCCATCCGTACCGATTCCAGGGCCTCGACGGCGCGCGACCGTCGTTCGGTGCGGCTCTTTCCGCGTACGGCCAGCCCGTACTCGACGTTCTGCCGGACCGACAGGTGCGGGAAGAGGGCGTAGTCCTGGAACACCGTGGTCACGTCCCGCTGGAACGGGGCCGAGCGGGTGACGTCGGCGCCGGCCAGGTCGACCGTGCCGGCCGTGGGCTGCTCGAACCCCGCGATCATCCGGAGCACGGTGGTCTTGCCCGACCCGGACGGTCCCAGCATCGAGAAGAACTCACCGTCGGCGATCGTCAGGTCGACGCCGTCCACGGCGACGGTCGGCCCGAACGACTTGCGGAGACCGGAGAGCCTGATCGCGGGAACAGTGTCCACAAGCGAAAACCTATGGCTTCATACCTATTGAGACAAGGTCGGCCTGTTACGGGGCGGCCCCGGCGGCGGGGCCATTCAATAACGGCGGCGGCGGCCCGAGGTTCATCGCGACCGCGAACGCGCACGGTCGACTGTCGGAACATCCCCTTTCTCTGGTTTGCGGTGGTGCGGCGCGTTAGCTTCGGCGACGCGGGAAACCGGACGAGGGGGAAGGTGGATTCGCATGCGTACGCCGAGTAATGGGCGGGCCGTGGTGATCGGAGCCTCACTGGCGGGGTTGCTCGCCGCGCGGGCCCTGCACGAGTCGTTCGAAGAGGTCGTGGTGCTCGACCGGGACGCGACGCTGCCCGAGCGGCCGGAGACCCGGCGCGGGGTGCCGCAGAGCGGCCAGGTGCACGGCCTGCTGGCCCGCGGCCGGCAGGAGCTCGACGTGCTGTTCGAGGGCCTGAGCCCGGAGCTGATCGGTCTGGGCGCGCCGACCTGCGACGTGCAGGACGAGATGGAGTGGTGGGTGGACGGCCGGCCGCTGGCCAAGGGCCCGTGCGGGATGATCGGGCTGGCGGTCAGCCGGCCGCTGCTCGAGTTCGCGATCCGCCGCCGGGTGGCCGCGCTGCCCAATGTGGAGATCCGGCCCGACCACGCGGTGACCGGCCTGGTGACGACGCCGGACGGCGACCGGGTCACCGGCGTGGTGGCGCTCTCGGCCGGCGAGGAGACCACCCTCGGCCACGTCGACCTGGTGGTGGATGCCTCCGGCCGCGGTTCGCGGGCCCGGCATTGGCTGAGCCGGCTCGGCTACCCGGCGGTGGAGGAGCAGCGGATCGAGATCCAGCTGACGTACGCGAGCCGGCGCTACCGTCGCGACCCGGGCCAGCTGGACGGCCGGTACGGCACCGCGATCGCCTCATACCCCGGCAAGCTGCGTGGCGGCTTCGTCCTGGCCCAGGAGAACAACACCTGGATCACCAGCGTGAGCGGCTGGTTCGGCGCCGTCCCGCCGACCGACGAGGCCGGCATGATCGAGTGGGCCGAGCAGCTGGACAGCCCGGACGTCGCCACGATCATGCGAACCTCGGAGCCGCTCGACGAGGGCTCGCTGAAGATGCGGTACCCGGCCAGCACCCGGTTCCGCTACGACCGGATCGACCGCTTCCCGGCCGGTTTCCTGGTCACCGGCGACGCGATGTGCTCGTTCAACCCGATCTACGGGCAGGGCATGACCGTGGCCGCGCTGGAGGCGACCATTCTCGGCCGCCTGCTCAAGGACGGCACCGACGACCTGGCCGCCCGCTTCTTCGGCGAGACGGCCACGGTCCTCGACGTGCCGTGGACCACCGTGATGGCCAACGACCTGCGGTTCCCGGACGCGATCGGCGACCGCTCGATGCTCGATCCGGAGCGCGGCGCCTACCTGCTCCGGCTGCGGGCCGCCGCCGCCGACGACCCGGAGCTGGCCCGGGCGTTCCTGCGGGTCACCCAGCTCATCGACCCACCGGCGGCGCTCTTCGCGCCGTCGATCGCGAGCCGGGTGCCGGCCTAGAAGACCCGGATCGCGGCCTCGGCCGGCGCCGCCAGCACGCCCTCGATCTCGTCGTCCAGGCGGACCAGGGTGAGCGAGGCGCCGGCCATGTCGAGCGACGTGCAGTACTCGTTCACATAGCTGCGCCCGACCGTGATGCCCTGGGCGGCGAGCCGCTGGTGGGCGTGGCGGAACAGGATGTAGAGCTCGCTGATCGGGGTGCCGCCGAGGCCGTTGATCATCAGGGCGACCCGGTCGCCGGACGCGTACGGCAGATCGGGCAGCACGGCGGCGAGCAGGTCGTCGACGATCTGGTCGGCCGGCGCCAGCGGACGGCGCTCGCGACCGGGCTCGCCGTGGATGCCGACGCCGAACTCCATCTCGTCGGCGCCCAGATCGAACAGCGGCGAGCCCTTGGCCGGCGGCGTGCAGGCGGTCAGGGCCACGCCCATCGTGCGCGTGACGTCGTTGACCTTGTTACCGATGCGCAGCAGTTCGTCCAGGTCGGCGCCCTGCTCGGAGGCGGCGCCCACGGCCTTGATGACGAAGAAGTTCCCGGCCACCCCGCGGCGCCCGACGGTCCAGGTGGAGTCCTGCACCGCCACGTCGTCGTTGATGGTCAGGATCTCGCAGCGCACCCCGTCCGCCTCGGCCATCTCCCGGCCCATGTCGAAGGCCATCCGGTCGCCGGTGTAGTTGTTCACCAGCAGCAGCACGCCCTTGTCGGAGGCGAGCAGCTTCGCGGTCTCGTACACGTAGTCCATCGGCGGCGCCGCGAACACGTCGCCGGGACAGGCCGCGTCGAGCATGCCCCGGCCGACCGCCATCACGTGCGCCGGCTCGTGCCCGGACCCGGAGCCCTGGACGATCGACACCTTGTCGGCGCGGGGCGAGTCGGCCCGCATGATCAGGTTGTAGGCCGGGACGTACTTGAGGGTGTCCGGGTTGGCGAGGGCGACACCCTCCAGCATCTCGGGGACGAAACTCTTGGGATCGTTGACGAACTTCTTCACGACGCCGCTCCTTGCTTCCAGGTCTCGCTGATCCGTTCGGCCAGGACGGCCACCGCCGTGGCGCCGGCGTCGACCGAACCTCTGCTGCGCTCGCCGGTGTACGACGCGCGCCCCCGCTTGGCGACCATCCCGCTGGTCGCGTCGGCCGCCTCCCGCGCCGCCACCGCCGCGGCCCGTACCGCCTCTTCCACTGAGGTGCCGCGCTCCAATTCAAAAGACAGCCGATCGGTGTACGGCACGAGCGCGTCCAGCAGCGTCTTGTCCCCGACGTCCGACTGCCCGCGCGCCTTGATCCCCTCGATCGCCGCCCGCAGCATCGTGACCGCGTCCCCGCCCGCGGCGCCGGCTCGCATGAAGGCCGTGCCCCACAACGGCCCCGAGGTGCCGCCGATCCGCGAGGCGATGACCATCCCGGTGCGTTTGAGGAACACGCCGGCGTCGGTCCGATCCAGGTCGTCCCAGCCGTCCAGGAGCTTCTCGAACCCACGGGCCAGCGAGTAGCCGAAGTCGCCGTCGCCGACGACCGAGTCCAGGTCGCCGAAGTACTTCTCGTTCTCGATCGCGGTCTCGGCGATGGTCCGGACCACCCATTCGGTACGCGACAGGCTCATCGGGTCTCCTCCAGCAGGGCACGCAGGTCGGCCAGCGTCAGATAGTCGCCCGGCGCCGCCGCGCCCCGGTTGGCGAGCACCTCGATCGGCGGGCGGCCGGGCTCGCCCAGTTCGGACACCACCAGCGCGGCCTCGGTGAAGTCCTCGCCGCGGGTGTAGTCGTTGACCGTGACCAGGCAGCGCAGCCCGGCGCCGGTCGCGGCCAGGAGCCCGTTGCGGGAGTCCTCGACGACCAGAGTGTCCTCAGCCGACAGTCCGAGCCGGTCCAGGGCGAGCTGATAGATGGCGGGGTCGGGCTTCTTGGCCGGCACCACGTCGCCGGCGAAGACCGGGATGTCGTTGGGTCCGACCGCGTTGGCCAGGACCGCGCGCACGGATTCCTCGGCCGAGGTGGAGGCGACCGCGACCGTCCAGCCGTCGTCGAGGGCGGCGCGGATGATGCGGGCGACACCCGGCCGCGGCGGGATCCGGCCCTCGCGGACGAGCTGCTTGAACGCTTCGGTCTTGGCTCGATGCCAGGTCAGGAGCAGTTGGGTACGGTCGGAGCCGTCGCCCACCGCGGCCGCGAACGCGGGGTCGGCGAACAGGCTGGCCATGCGTTCCTTACCGCCGCCGATGCGCAGCTTCTCGCCGTACTCCGGCTCGCTCCAATAGGCCGGCAGGCCGAACCGTTCGAAGGTCGCGTTGAAGGCGGGCAGGTGACCGTGTCTCTCGGTGTCGGCGAGCACGCCGTCGCAGTCGAGGATGAGCGCGCTCACCAGGCCCGCCCCGCACCGCCGAAGAGCCGGATGTGCCGCCGCGCCATCTCGGTCACGGCCGCCTTCTGCTGCCGGAACAGCGTGGGCGGATCCCACTTGCCCTTGGCCTCAGCCTCCTGGAGCGACGAGAGGCCCGACCTCATGAAGGTCTCCTTGAGCGCCGTCGAGATGTTGACCTTGGCGCAGCCCCGGGCGACGAGGTCGGTGAACTGCTCGTCGGAGAGCCCGGTGCCGCCGTGCAGGGCCATCGGCACGCCGGTCGCCGCGACCAGGTCGCTGACCCGCTGCGCGTCCAGGGTCGGCGCCTGTCGGTACTGGCCGTGCGCGTTGCCGATGGCCGGCGCGAAGCAGTCCACCCCGGTGTTCTTGATGAAGTCGACGGCCACCTCGAGCGACTGGATCCGGGAGGCCTCGTCCGAGCCGACGTCGTCCTCGACGCCCTGGATCCCCTCGATCTCACCCTCGACATGAGCTCCGGTACGCCGCGCCTCGGCCACCACCTCGGTGGTCTGCCGGAGGTTCTCGGCAACGTCCAGCTCGTGCGCGTCGAACAGCACCGAGTTCCAGCCCCCGGCCAGGCAATCGGAGATCACCGCACGGTCCGGGCAGTGGTCGAGGTGCAGGGTGACCGGCACGTCGACGCCGCGCATCAGCGCCCGGAAGATGTCGTGCAGCTGGTCGCGCCCGTACTGCCGGACGGTCTTGACCGAGGTCTGCAGGATCACCGGCGCGCGCTCCTCGACGGCCGCGGCCAGCACCGCCTCGATGCTCAGGTCGTTGATGATGTTGAAGGCGCCGACCCCGTACCGGTCGGCGAGGGCGCGGTCCAGGATCTCCTTCATGGGCACGACGGGCATGCGCCCAGTCAAGCCACGGTCACCCGAACCCGGTATGGGGTGAATCCCCCATCAGATCCAGCCGTTGTCCAGGGCGGTGACCACCGCGGCCGTACGGTTCGAGGTGCCAGTCTTGCGCATCACCGCGCCCACGTGCTTCTCGACGGTCTTCGGCGAAAGACCCAGGCGGGTCGCGATCTCCTTGTACGTCAGCCCGTTCCGCAGCAGCCCCAGCACCTGGCCCTCCCGGTCGGTGAACGGCGCGGCCGCGACCGGCGGGCACCGGAGGTCGGTGCGGACGATCGCGGCCGCCACGGTCTGGGTGAGCGCCTCCAGGTCGTCCACCACGCGCGTGGTGAAGGCTCCGCTCCGCGGCGCGAAGGTGACGCTGACCGCGATCACGTCGCCCCGCCACCAGATCGGCACCGCGGCGGCCGGCCCGCGCCGCGCCGGATCGGTGCCGGCCAGATGTCCGGCGCGCAGCCGGCCGTACTCGGGGATCACCACCGGCCGGCGGTGCCCGAACGCCCGCCCGGTGGCCCCCTCGTCGAGCGGGAACGAGTCGCCCAGCCGGCACAACGCGCCGTACTCGGCGGCCTTCTGATAGCGCCCGGCCTCGGCGTCGACCAGCGAGACACTGCCCGCCGCCGACCCGGTCAGCCGCGACGCGTGCCGCAGCAGCCGGCGCAGGACAGGCGCCAGCCGCAGGTCGCCGTAGACATCGGCGATCGCTTCATCGAGCCGGAACGCATCCCCGGCCGGACCGGGCGTCACCCCTCGAACATAGGTAACGCCCGGTCCGGACGGAAGGGCTGGATCAGCGCCAGGCGTCGAGCCGGAAGCCGGCGCGGCTGCCCAGATAGGCCGTGTCGCCACGGTCGGCCGAGGCCGTCTCCCAGCCGGAGTTGGCCACGAACGCGACCGAGTCGCCGACCCGGACGGCCGCCCAGAAGCGGCGGTGCAGGGTGCCGTCGCCGGTCGGCTCGCCGTCGCCGCCGAAGGCCGGCTGGTTGCGCTCGATCAGGATCGACTCGTCGCCCACCCCCAGGCCGCCGCGCAGCACGTTGGTCACGGTCACGGTGCCCCGGGTCTCGGTCGGGCAGGAACGCACGGCCGCGCGCAGGTCGTCCAGGAAGCGGTCGGCGCCGTCACCGCGGAAGACCATGATGTCCTCGAGCACCGTGCCCTTGGGCGTGGAGTTCGGCGGCGGGTTCTTCTCGGTGATGTACATGAACTGGGTGGCCCGGATGCCGAGCCGGCCGGTCTGCTCGTAGCTCAGGCCGCAGAAGTCCGGCAGCTCACCGCCGTCCCGGCGCTCCGGCGTGCTGCCCCGCCCGGGCGCGTCGGAGGCCCGCAGGAAGGCGCGGGCCGGGATCGACGACGGGATCCGGTCCTTGGTCTGTGCGGGCGCCTTCACCTTGACCGGCGCCGGCGCGTTCACCGCGGCCGGCGCCGCGGCCGCCTCGACCGCCGGGACGGACCCGGGCGCCTTGACCGCCGACGGAACGGGAGCGTCCCCCAGCCCGGCCGCGGCGGCCGCCGAGCCCGCGGCCGGCGGCGGCGACGCCTCGGACCCGGCCCGGACATTGCGGGCGCCCAGGGTCACGGCCGCCGTGAGCACGGCGAAGCCGGCCACCCCCGCGGCGATCCGAGCTGTCGTCCGGCGATTGATGCGCATCATGATTCGTCCCCCCATGTATGACTGCTTGTGTCAGGGGAACGGGCGGCGACCCGGATATGCTGCGTACTGTCAGCTACCGGACGGTCGCGGCGAGTTTCTTCAGGGCGTCGGCGGAGCCGGCGGTCAGCGGGTCGCCGTGCCCGGGCAGGATCTGCTTGATGTCCAGCCCGGCCAGCTTCTTCACCGACGCGGCCGCCTGCGCCGGGTCGAGGGTGTACTGCGGGTCGCTGCCGACCAGCCCGTCCGTCGTCCGCAGGGCGTCGCCGGCGACCAGCACGCCGGTGGCCGGGTCGAAGACCGACACGTGCCCGGCGGTGTGGCCCGGCGTACCGATGATCCGCAGCCCGAAGATCTCGTCGCCGTCCTTGACCGGCTTGAGCGCGGTCTCCGACCGGATGCCCGAGACGTCGGCCTCGCCGGCGTACCAGGTGGCCTTGACCTGGGGCTGGACGCCGGACAGGCCGCCGACGTGGTCGTCGTGCCGGTGGGTGAGGATCACGTGCTTGACGTTGGCCCACCCCGACCCGGCCGCCTTGAGGCCCTCCCCGATCCCCGCCTCGGAACCGGACGTGCCCAGGTCGACGATCGCCACCTCACTCCCCCGGACCAGCAGGTAGGCCGACACGAAGCCGAGATTGACGCGCTCCCAGCCGGTCGGGGCGGCCGGCGACCCGGGCGGCGGCGCCGAAGACCCCGGCGCGGGCTCGGCCGGGGACGAGCACGCGGAGAGGACGGTCACGCCGAGCACACCGGCACCGGCGGCGAAGAGCAGGCTGCGTCGTTTCATGTTCAATCATTACCACCAGCGGCACCGAGCCGTCCGGCCCGAGTTGTGGTACTCCGAAGGAATGACGTCGACACCGGAGTTCGGGCGCGGCTCGGGGATCTTCCGGCGCAAGCCCATCGAGGACATCTCGGACGAGCGGGAGACCGACCTCCATCGGTCCCTCGGGTTGTGGCAGCTGACCGCGATCGGGGTCGGCGGCATCATCGGCGCGGGCATCTTCGCGCTGGCCGGGGCGGTGGCCCACGAGACCGCGGGACCGGCCGTGCTGATCTCGTTCCTGGTGGCCGGCATCGCCAGCGCGGCGGCGGCGCTGTCCTACGCCGAGTTCGCCGGGATGATCCCCAAGGCCGGGTCCGCCTACACGTACGGCTACGTGGTGCTCGGCGAGATCGTCGGCTGGTTCATCGGCTGGGACCTGCTGCTGGAGTACACCGCGATCGTCTCGGTGGTGGCGATCGGCATCTCCGGCTACTTCGGATTCCTGATGGGTGAGCTCGGCGTCGACCTGCCGGCCTGGATGCTGGGCGCGCCCGGAACCGGGGACGGTCATGTGGTCGACCTGTTCGCGGTCGTGCTCTGCCTGCTCATCGCGTACCTGCTGAATCGTGGGATCCGCTTCGCCGCGCGCGCCGAGACCGCCATCGTCGTACTCAAGATCGCGGTGGTCCTCGTCGTCGTGGTGGTCGGCTTCTTCTATGTGCGGTCGGCCAACTACCGCCCGTTCTTCCCGTTCGGCGTGAGCGGGGCGATCACCGGCGCGGCCACCGTGTTCTTCGCGGTCTTCGGGTACGACGCGATGAGTACCGCCGCCGAGGAGTCCAAGGACGCGCGGCGCCACCTGCCCAAGGCCATCCTCTACTCGCTGGCCGTCTCGATGGTGCTGTACGTGCTGGCCACGCTGGTGCTGACCGGCATGCAGAACTACCGGGACATCGACCCGGAGAGCGGCTTCTCGTCGGCCTTCGCCTCGGTCGGGCTGACCGGGCTGGCCGACGTGATCGCGGTCGGGGCGATCATCGGCATCCTCACCGTGATGTTCACCTTCATGCTGGGCGTCACCCGGATCTGGTACTCGATGAGCCGCGACGGCCTGCTGCCGTCCTGGTTCGCCAAGCTGCACCCGCGGCGCCGGGTGCCGTCCCGGGTCACCTGGATCGCCGGCGTCGTCTCGGCGGTCATCGCCGGCTTCCTGCCCATCGAGGAGGCCGCCGAGCTGACCAACATCGGCATCCTGCTGGCCTTCGTGGTGGTCTGCGTCGCGGTCATCGTGCTGCGCCGCCGCCGGCCGGAGATCCCGCGCACGTTCCGCCTGCCGCTGATGCCGGTGGTGCCCGCCCTCGGCGTGATCTTCTCGATCTGGCTGATCACCTTCCTCAGCCCGGTCACCTGGGTGCGCTTCGCGATCTGGTTCCTGCTGGGACTCGCCGTCTACCTGGTGTACGGCCGGAAGCACTCGCTGCTCAATGATTGAGCCATGGACTACGTGCTCTTCCCCGGCCGGCACCACCTGCTCACCCGGTTCCAGGCCGAACACCTGACCAAGCTGGGCGGAACCGTGGTGTGGGCGGTCACCTCGGCCAACCACGAGAACACCCGCCGGAACCCGGTGCCCTACCACCGGCGGGAGGCGGCGATCGAGCGGTTCAGCGTGCAGGCCGGGCTGCGGTCGGTGGTGGTGCCGGTCTTCGACACCACGCCGACCCCGCACTTCGCGTCGGTCACGCTGAAGAACATCGCGGTCGCGACCGGCCTGACCCTGACGCCGGCGAACACGGTCGTCGCGTGCTCGACCCCGGCGGTGGCCGCTCTCTACTCGTCGCTGGGCTTCGAGATCGACACCGTCGAGGCCGCGTACGACCCGCCGCCGTCGCGGCCGTGGGACGTGCTGCTGCGGCTGGCCGCCGGCGATTCCTCGTGGCGCGAGCTCGCCCACCCCGCCACGATCGACGTGTACGAGCGCTACCGCCTGGACGAGACGGTACGCACCGTGGTGAACGACCCGATCGTCGGCGACGAGGGCGGCCTCACCGCCACCCGCGACTACCGCACGTACGCCGAAGCCTTCGCCGAAGCCGCCCAACGCAAGTGGGCGCTGGTCAAGGAGCACGTCCGCCCCGGCCGGATCGTCGACATCGGCTGCGGCGCCGGCGCCCTGCTCGAGATGGCCGACCAGGAGCCGGCGCTGCGCGAGAGCGACCTGATCGGCGTCGAGGTGGCCATGCACCTCTACGACGAGTGCGTGCACAAGAAGTCGCAGGGCGTCTTCCAGAACGAGAACGTCTACTTCTACCGCCGCAACGTGCTGGGCGGCGCGGTCTTCGACCCCCGCTCGGTCGACACCACACTGACGTTCGCGCTCACCCACGAGATCTGGTCGTACGGTTCCCAGGCCGCCTCGATCCGCGCCTTCGTCCAGGCCATCTACGACCACACCGCGCCCGGCGGCGTCTGGATCAACAGCGACGTCTGCGGCCCCGACAACAAGGACCGCACGGTCCGCCTTCGCTTGGAAGAAAGCACGCGCGCCCTGTTCGACCGATTCGCCACCGACTACACGTTCCCCTTCTCGTACACCACCGACGGCGCCGACACCGTGATCCTCCGCCTGGCCGACGCCATGGACTTCCTGACCCGCAAGGACTACCTGGACAACTGGGAGTCCGAGACGCAGGAGCAGTTCTGCGGCCTGGAGTTCGCCGACTGGAAACAGCTGCTCACCGACGCCGGCTTCGAGATCGACCCGGCCAGCCACGCCTACCGCAACACCTGGATCATCGACAACCGCATAGCCCCCGTCGCATCCCTCACCACCCCCGACGGCACGCCCTTGGACTGGCCCGACACCCACGTCCTGTTCATGGCCCGCCGCCCCTTGAACACCTGAGCCGGGCGGCGCCCGTCCGCATCTGCCGCCACGACGGGGTCCACGTTGGAGGGACAGGGGCGGCGAACGTGAACCGGACGATGTAGCATCTTACGGTCATGGACGACCGCGACGTTCCCCCTGGAATCGACACCAGTCGGATGCACCCCGCGCGCCGGTACGACTACCTGCTGGGCGGCAAGGACAACTTCGAGGCCGACCGCGCCAACGCCGAGATGCTCACCAAGATCTTCCCGGCGGCCCGGGTCGCCGCGGTCGAGAATCGCCGCTTCCTCCGGCGCGCGGTCACCATGCTGGCCCGCGAGGCCGGCGTCCGCCAGTTCCTCGACATCGGCGCCGGCCTGCCCACCTCGCCCAACGTCCACGAGATCGCGCAGGGCATCGCCCCCGACGCGCGGGTGGTCTATGTGGACAACGACCCGATGGTCCTGGCCCACGCCCGCGCCCTGCTCACCAGCTCCCCCGAGGGCGCCACCGCCTACGTCGACGCCGACCTGCGCGACCCCGACAAGATCCTCAACGGCAAGGACCTCTGGGGTACGCTCGACCGCTCCCGCCCCGTCGCCCTGCTGCTGGTCGCGATCATGCACTTCATCACCGACGACATGAACCCGTACGGCATAGTCCGCCACTACGTCGACGCCATGCCCCCGGGCAGCTACCTGGTCATGTCCAACGGCACCCTGGACGCCCTCCCGCCCGACAAGGCCGCCGAGCTGCGCGAGGCGTTCGCCCGCGGCAACGAGCCGGCCGCGCCACGCACCAAGGCCGAGTTCGCCCGCTTCTTCGAGACCCTCGACCTGCTCGACCCGGGCATCGTCACGGCCACCGACTGGCGCCCCGACGACGACCCGGCGACGCGCCCCGGCCCGGCCGAAGCAGCCGTCTACGCCGCCGTGGCCCGCATCCCGTAGCGACATATACCTCATAGGCGACAACCGTTGCGAATCGGCGTCGTTAGTTGAAGCGGTATTCACTAACGAAGGGTTGATCCATCCATGGAAACCGATCGAAGCGGCAGGCACGGCAGACGGCTCAGACTGACAGCGCGGATCCTGAGCTTCGGCGACCGGGTCGGCAAACGCATCCGGCGCCTGCGGCAAGGCCCGGACGCGTCCCCGGATGAGACCTGGGCACTGGAGCAAGCCGCTCTCGCACTCGGGGGGCGGGCGGACACCCCTGAGCACTGGCGAGACCTCTTGGGGCGACACCTCCTCAAGGAGTTGAGCCGTCTCAGAAGCACGTTCTTGCTCGAGAATCGCACGGTCTACCCGTCCTGGACGGACGCGGAAAGGCTTTCGCTCAGCTCGGCCCAGGCCCGAAGGGCCGTCGAGGACGGACTGACGCATCTGAAGAAGCAGGTCCTCCCCCGTCGGATCCCGGCGGTGCTGACCCGTGCCACGATCTTGATCCTGGTCGCCGCGGACGCCGCGCTGACCACACCCCCGCACTCGCTGCCCGGAGACTTCCCGCGTCCGCGGACAGACGTATAGCAAAGCAACCGCTTCCCTTTCCTCTCGTTGCTCGTGCGGAAGAGGGGGAAGATGCGCACTTCGACCGGCCGCAAAACTCACGGCCTGAGTGGTTCGTGGCTCGGCCGCTTCCTGGTCCGAGCCACGGTTCACGTCACCACCCTTCCGGCGGTCATGGCGTTCCGTGCACGTCTGGCTTTCCGGCGGCTGATGCGCCGATGGGCCACCGCACGAGGAATCCTCGAGGCCGGTGGCATCATCACGGTGCTCGGCCTCGTCCTGGTCGTCACGGTGGTCGCGCTCGCGATAGTCATCGTCGTCCAAGCCGTCGCGCCGGACGACGACGCGACGACAGCGCAAAGCCCCGGGCCGGGAGAGGGCACGACGTCACCGGCAGTCGCGCCAGAAGTTCGACGGACTTCCGGCCCACCACCTTCAGCGGCCCCGACCAGTCCGCAGCCGACTTCCAGGGTCGCGTCGAGGGATGCCGGACTGCGCCGAATCGTAACCATGGCCGGCGCCGCGAATGTGCGGCCCACAACCGTGAGCTCACGCGGCCGGCCGGTGGCCGGGGTCGCCGTCACCGCTGACCTCGGTCCTGCGTCGGCGCGAGTTCTCCTGCACGTCGACGGCACCGCGACCGCTCTGGATCTCACCGTGGTCGCGGGCGACAACTCGTCCTGCAGCTGGACGTTCACCGGCGCCGGGAGCTTGACCGTGTCGGCTTCGTGGGGGACGCGAACCCGAGCTCGGGTGCGCCCGGACGGCGACTCCCAGGTGTCGCTCACCGTTCGCGCGAGGGCCGGCTCGCACCGGTCATGCGTGGTCACGGACGCCAGGCCGGTTCGTGACGGCCGGCCGGCACCGACCGCCGCCGTGCGTCCATCCTCGGTCGAGCCATCCCGTGCCGAGCCCACGACGACGGCCGGTGCAGATCCCCCGGATCCAGCCGTCTCGCCATGCCCCGGCATCAGCCTCGCGGGACTCTGCGCGGGAGTTGGGGCGATGACCGACGTGGTGAAACCTGGGCCGGCAACCTCCCCGAACGGGTGATCAGCGCGGCGGCGACAACCGCGAGGGCCGGCAGGAGGGCGTACCCGGCGAACGACAGCACGACCACCACCGCGACGCCGGCGGTTGCCGCGATCCAACGCCGGACGCCGCGGAGGAGGCGGACCGCGGCGGCCATGCAGCCGAGGTAGACGGCCAGGAAGAAGGTCGTCGCGACGGTGACGGCGCCGGTGACCGGGAGATGGCCGAGGCCCGAGAAGGTGAGCTCGACCGCCGCGACCGCGACCACCACGATGAAGAACCAGCGTGCGCCGGCCATCGCCACGCCGCCGGACAGGTAGGCGTTGGCGGTGCCGATGGTGAGGACCACGGCGCCGGCGGCGGCCACGGCGGGGCCGGCCGCGCCCAGCGGGAAGGCGAGCAGGGTGGCGAAGGGAACGTCGGTGGTCGCGGCCGTGCCGATGGTCACGGCGGCCAGCGCCAGGTAGACGACCGCGGTGATCGCGAAGGCGATGGCGATGACCCGCGGGAGCCGGCGGCGCGGATCGGCGAAGCGGTCGGTGAGCGGGGCGATCGCCTCCCAGCCGACGAAGGAGAGCATCAGCACGACCGCCGCGTCGCCGATCGCGGGCCAGCCGTGCGGGGCGAACGGGGTCCAGTTCGTCGCCGACATGGAAGGGGCGGCGCCGACGATCGCGATCAGGACCACCACGATGAGTACGCCGACCAGCACGAGTTGCACCGACGTTGACGTGTGCACCCCGCGGGACGTCAGGGCCAGGACGACGAGCAGCAGAAGCCCTCCGGCCAGTGCCGTCCCGGCCGGCCCCAGCCCGAGGTAGGCCGCGCCCATCTGGCACACCACGGGCGCGCCGCTGATGATGCCGGCCAGGAAGCACCAGCCGACCGCCCGGCCGGCCCGGTCGCCGAGACCGCGCCGCACGTAACCGGCCACTCCCCCGGGCGACGGGCCGAGCATCGCGAACACGGCCGCGACCAGGCCGGAGAGGACGAGCAGGCCGGCCCAGGCGAGGATCGACGCGGGGCCGGCGGTGGCGGCGGCCAGGCCGGGCAGCACGAGCAGGCCGGGGCCGAGCAGGGCGCCGACGTACAGCGCGACGCCCCTGGTGGCGGAGATCGACATGACGCAATCATCGCGAGATCGCCGCCGCACACGATGGCAAAGTGCGTGGCCTCAGGCATGACCGCGCAATAATGTTGCGATGATCGCCTTCGATACGACAGATCGTGCCATCCTCGACCGGCTGCAGGCCGACGGCCGGATCGCCAACATCGACCTGGCGCAGGCGGTGTCGCTGTCGCCGTCGGCGTGCCTGCGCCGGCTGCGCGCCCTGGAGCAGGACGGGGTGATCGCCGGCTACCGGGCCGAACTCGACCGGGCCCGGCTCGGGCTGGACCTGACGATCTTCGTCGAGCTCCAGGTGCAGGGCCACTCGCAGCAGACGTCGCAGGCGATCGAGGCGGCGATGATGGCGATCCCGTCGGTGCTCGCCTGCCACCTCATCTCCGGCCCGGCCGACCTTCTGCTCGAGGTCGCGGCGTCGTCCCTGGCCGCCTACGAACGCATCCTGCTGGAGCAGATCCTGGCCGTCCCGTCGGTGGTGAACGCCCGCAGCACCTTCGCCATCCGTACGGTCAAGACCCGCGGCCCGCTGCCCCTCGACCACCTGCCTCGGGAGCGCTGATGACCACCGACCATGAGGAGATCGCCGAGATCGTCCGCGTCTTTTTCGCGGCGTTCTCGACCGAGGACGGCGTAACTGAGCGCATGACCGCCTTGCGGTACCTGTTCCTGCCGGCGGCGATCATCATCCGGACCTGCGGCGGCGAGCCCACGATCTACGGCGTGGAGTCCTTCATCGCGCCGCGCGAGCGCATGCTGACCGACGGCACGCTCACCGATTCCGCGAGTGGGCCGAGGACGGCCACACCGACCTCTACGGCGACATCGCCCACCACTTCTGCGCCTACGGCAAGACCGGTGGCCGGGGCATGAAGTCCCTCCAACTGGTCCGCACCGGCGCCGGTTGGCGCATCAGCGCGGCCGCCTGGGACGACGAACGCGAACCGCTCTAGTCTGGACGGATGTGGGTCATCGAGCTGAGTTTCACACCGGGCGACGAGCAACGGCTGGCCGCGCGGCCGGCCCATCGAGAGGTGCTGGCCAGGCTGCATGAGCAGGGCGTGGTGAAGGCGGCCGGGCCGTTCGCCGACGAGACCGGGGCGTACATCGTGCTGGATGTGCCGGACCGGGCGGCGGCCGACGCGGTGGTCGCCGCCGACCCCTACTACCGTGCGTCGGGTGTGACCGTCGCGTCGCTGCGGGAGTGGACCACGGTCATCTCTTCTTTCTAGTCGGCGGCATCGGGCGACTGGCCTCCCAGACCCGGCGCCAGGAGCCGTTCGGGACGACCGCCCGCGGGCCCTCGGCCGGGGCCGAGTCGGTGGAGGCGATCTCGAGCGGGCCGGTCGGCAGGGACAGTTCACCCTTGGCCTGGGCGCGCAGCGAGCCGTACCAGCCGAGCTCGTCCTCGGCCCAGAGCCGGGCGAGCGCGCTCATCATCCGGGCGTGCAGCGCGCGGGCGCCCTCGTTGGGCTCGGGGTGGATCGGCTTGCCGTACCGGACCACCACGCGGTGTTGACCGGGCCGCCAGTTGACGTCGCGGGGCATGGCCGCGAACGTGCCGCGGAGCACCACCGGGACCATCGGCACCCGGCGCTGGACGCACAGGTGGGCCGGGCCGAGGCGGGGCGGCGTCATCCAGCCGTCCTCGCTGCGGGTGCCCTCCGGGAAGAGCAGCAGGCTCCAGCCGTCGGCCAGCAGCTGTGGCGCCAGGCTGCGGCGGCGGTCGGAGCCGCGGCGTTCGATCGGGAACGCGTTGAACACCACGGCCGTGATGACGGCGGCCCACTTCTTGTCGAAGAAGTAGTCGGCCGCCGCGCCGACGGCCAACCGGCGGCGCAGCCGGGTGGGCACCGAGCCGATGATCAGCGGGGCGTCCAGGTGGCTGCTGTGGTTGGCCACGAACACCACCGGGCCGTCCAGATTGTCCAGGTGGTCCAGCCCCTCGACATCCGGCTTGACCGTGTTCCAGGTGACCGGCTTGAGCAGCCCGGTCTGGATCACCTGCCGGGCCGCCTGCACCACGGGGGTTCGCGCCCAGTTGGTGCCGAACGGGCTGGGCCGGGTCACGATCTCGTGGGGCTGCGCGGTCCGCGGCGTACGCGCGCGTCCTTGAATGTCCCTCGACTGGCGCAGCAGCTGCCAGTCGCTGCGCAGCCCGCCGAACCACCGCCGCTTCATCGCACGTCCGCCATGGAGAGCGGCGGGGTGTGTTGATAGGTGATCGTCGGGCTGCTGCCGACCCGCTCGCGGGCCATCTCCAGCGCGTCGTTGAGGGTGGACGCCGAGCGGAAGCCCATCCGCGCGGTGGTCTTCCGGTCGCCGCCGACGAAGATCACGTCACCCAGGTGCTCCAGGGCGTGTGCGCCCCAGTACCACATGTAGAGCGGGTGCACGCCGTGGTAGGCGTAGCTGTTCCGGTACAGGTGGATGTACCACGGGTCGGTGGCGAACTGCTCCTCGAACTTCGTCTCGATCGCCACCGGGTCGGTGGTCTCGGCCAGCACCTCTTCGAAGAAGTCGATGTAGCTCGGGTGGTGCACCGAGTGGAACTCGTTCTGCACCGGGTGGTAGATGATCGCCACCCCGCCCGGCCGGACGATCGGCTGGTTGCGGTAGAGGTTGAAGAAGTACCCGAGGCTCAGGCTCATCACCAGGATCGGGTTCATGATCGAGTTGACGTTGTACGGGCAGATGTAGGGCAGGCCCCAGATGCCGATGTCGGACGGCCCGTTCACCTCGGTGAGCTGCTGACGCAGCACGTTCTTCATGGTGATCGGGTGCACCTCGGCCGGGTCGCCGGCGTGCACCCCGGTGATGCCGTACGGCGCCGCGGTCTTGTGCCAGATCTGCCGGCGCTTGGCCGGCGGCACCAGGTCGTTGGCCCGCTTGACGGCCAGGAACGAGGCCTGGTCCTTGAGGTTCCACTCCCATTCCCGCTTGTTCAGGAAGTCGAGCTGCTTCGGGAACAGGTTGTTGTTGACCGTCGTCTCGATCTGGAAGATGTTGACGTTCGACGCGAGCAGTTCGGCCATGCGGTTGTACGAGTGGTGCATCGCGCTGTTCGGCGGGTCGTTGAACGACTTCGAGTTACGCAGCGTGTGCACGTTGTGGTGGTGCTTGAGGCTGCGGTACGAGGCCAGCCCCACGGACACCGACTTGGGGCCGCCACTCATCGCCGTGAGGTTCACGTTCACGTACACGATGAGGTCGCTCTCCACCGCCCGGCGGTTGATCTCGACCACCTCGCCGTGCCGGGTGTGCCCGATCTCGAGCAGGTTCTCGCGGTCTTCGGCGTCGTGGTTCTTCAGGTGGTCCGGGAAGAACGAACGGTAGACCCGGTCGCCGACGGTGCGCTTGAGCTCGGCCGGGGTCATCCGCCGATGCAGGGCGTTGCCGGCGATCAGCTCGACGTCGTCCACGCCCTTGCCGGCGGCCAGCTCGAGCACCTGCTCGATGATCCGCTGCCGGACGTCCGGTGTCTGCATCGGCGGCAGCGGGATGGAGAGATCGTCGAACACGATCGTGAGGCGCATGCCGGCGTACAGCAGCTCCTCCAGCGGCGGGCGGCCGATCGGCGCGGCCAGCGCCTGCCGGATCGCCTCGTCCACGTCGCGGATGCCGGGCAGCGACTCCGGCGGATAGATCACACGGCTGCCCAGGGGCAGCTTCTCGAGGCGGAAACCCTCGCCCTCGTGCATCAGCAGTGCGGGCGTCCGCTCGTCCACCTCGAGCACGAACCCGGGCCGGCTCATCGGTCTCCCTCTTCCATTTCCATGGTCATGGTCGCTCAGGACCTGTCTCAAATTCGCGTTCGGGGCGTTATTACAGGGAATGAATTTGAGACAGGTCCTAGTCCAGTCTCGGGTTGAAGACGACCTTCGTGGAACCCAGCCGTCCGGCTGATGTTGCATGCTGAACCGCTTCGGTCCAGCGACGTAGTGAGTAAACCGCGTCGACGTAGCCGGCCAGCGGCGCGTCCTGCGCCAGGCCGATCGCGTCCGGGAAGTCTTCTCCCCCGGACGCGTACCCGCCGACGATGCTCAGCTCGCGGAGCCAGACCGGGGTGAGGTCGGCGTTCTCGTTCGGCATCCCGGCCATCACGACCGTGCCGCCGGCCTTGACCGCGCGGGTCGCCGTGGTCAGGCCGGAGCCGGAGGTGCAGTCGAACGCGACGTCGGCCCCGCCGAGCAGGAACTCTTCGCCCAGCTCGGGCTTCAGGACGAAGCCGCCGGTCTTGCGGCGCAGCGCCCGCAGCGCCCGGTCGGAGCCGATCACCTCGGTGGCGCCCAGCTCACGGGCCCGGTCACGCTGCCGCGGGTGCCGGGCGATCACCATGATCGGCCCGGCCTTGGTGAACGCGCGCAGCGCCAGCACGGTGAGCAGGCCGACCGTGCCCGCGCCGATGACCAGCACGGTCGAATCGGACGGCACGTCGGCCCGCTTGACCGCGTGGATCGCGCAGGCCAGCGGTTCGACCAGCACGGCGATCTCGTCGCTGAGCCCGTCCGGCACGGCGTGCAGCTGGGTGCGGTGGGCCACCAGTTGCCGGCTCCAGCCGCCACCGGTGTCCTCGCAGAACCCGGTCTGGATGCCGGGGGTCAGCTTGCCGGTGGTGATGTTGTCACAGCGGCTGTGCTGGCCCATCGCGCAGTTCGGGCAGGGCTCGAGCCCGCGCGGCACACAGCCGAGCACCGGGTCGAGCACCACCCGGGTGCCCTTGGGCAGGCCGTCCAGGTCGTCCAGGGTCTCGCCGACGACCTCGTGGCCCGGGACGAAGGGCGTCGAGATCAGGGGCGAGAGGTACGGCGAGTTGCGGCCGGTCAGCAGCCCGAGGTCGGAGCCGCAGATGCCGGACAGCAGCGGGCGCACCCGCGTCCAGCCGGCGCCGGGCAGCACCGGGTCGGGCCGCTGCACGTGCTTGAGCGGCGCCACCTTGGCCGCCACCGTGCCCGACAGCCGGCCGCCCAGCCGGGTGCCGGTGGCCATCCGCCCCGCGAAGTAGCGGCCCGGCGAGCGGTGGTATTCCAGCGCTTGTTGCTTCACCAGACCGTCTCCACCATCGAGTCGACCGCGCTCATCGTGTGTGCCGTCCAGTCGGCGACCGCCCAGCGCTTGCGGGTGGCGTGCCGGTAGAGGCGCGGATCGGGGTTGACCGC
>NZ_JBFBGU010000041.1:0-35645 GCF_040684855.1 Actinoplanes sp. NPDC089786 | reverse complement strand
ATCTTCGCGGGCTTGCTTGAGCCGGATGCATGGAAACGTGCACGTCCGGTTCTGAGGGGGCGGCGGCGCAGCAATGCGCCGTCGCTACCCGGCCCAACCGCGTGCGGCGGGCGGCGCCAAGCCCGTCACGTGGCGTGACACACGCCTGAGCCGGGCCGACACACGATCATGCCGACAAGAGTGAGTTCGTTCTTGGGCACGCGCCGGGCTCAGGAGCTTCGTTTCCGAGAGTAGGGTGCCACGCAAAGGAAGTGTCAGGAAGAAAACGTCCCGGCGTCGCCTGTGGCTCCTGACAATGCGCCGCCGTGGGCATCGCGAAGGTCCGCCGAGCGGTCAGTGGCGCCGGCGGAAGGCGTCACGGCGACGGTCCCACGACACCGATCCACCTGAAACACTCTGTCCGTGAAGATTGATGGCCTTTTCCGCCGACAGGACGAGCTTCAAGTCGAGGCTGCCAGCCTGCGCGCGGACCTTGCTCTCGACGAGATTCTGGCTCGGCATGGCGAAGTGGTGGGAGTCGGTAGCGCCGCCCTTGGCTTGATGGTGTGGCCCGATCTGGACATGACCGTGGTCTGCCCAAAACTCGACGCCGGAGCGGTAGCTGATACGGGTGCCCTACTGGCTCGCCATGCAGCAACGCGGGAGGTTCGCTTCAGGAATGACACCGGTGGCTGGAACACCGACCCTCGGTATCCCGACGGCCTCTACCTGGGTTTACAGTGCCGCGGCCGTACCCAGCAACAATGGAAGGTTGACATCTGGTTCGTCGATGAGCCCGATCGCCAACCTGACCTGACGCACGTCAGGGAACTCCCTGCCCGGCTGACCGAGGACACCCGCGCCGCGATCTTGCTCGTGAAAGACGCCTGGGCAGGACGTACCGAATATGGCAGAAGCGTATCGAGCTGGGATATCTACACCGCCGTACTCGATGGCAGCGTACGCACCCCCGCCGACTTCGAGGACTGGATCAGTTCGAAATCTGCAACGCGATCTGCGTGATAGCCACTGACCTGGCCATGAACATCCTCATTTGCCGCTGAGCATGCGCGCAGGTCGTCGGACTCTCATGACCGTCTGTGTCCGTCAATCCATGGCGTCCGGACTGTGGTCGCGGTAACGGTGCGGGTTTCGCCGCTGTTGCCGTTAGTCGGTGATCAGGGCGCCGTGCAGGAAAAGGTTGACGACCTGTTCGGCTGGCAGTGGCTGAACTTCGTTCGGGGCTCGGGTGCAGAATCGCGACATGCTGAGGAAGATTTCGGCGAGGGCTTCGGCGGACAGGCGTAGACGTTGCTCGTCCGGCTTCAGCAGTTTCGCGACGGCCTGCTGAATCTCCGGCAGGCTGCCGAGGGCCCGAAAGTCGTTTCGGCTCAGTGGTGGGGTGCCCGCCTCAGTAGCCGTACCGTCGTACGCGAAGCCGGCTTGATCGAAGGCTTCGAGGTCAGCGCGGATGCGATCGTAGTAGGCGCCGAGGATGCGAACTACCTCGAGAAGGCGCGGCCCGACCGGCTGATCCATACGGATCGCATCCAGCTTGCGTATTTCCTCAGCGGGGTCGCTCGCCGCGTTCAGACGCGCCATCAACATGGACGTCCAAGCTTGGATGACTGCGTCCTTGTCGGGGAAGACCGTCAGGAGCTCGGCTTCGCTGATTCCGGCGGCTGCGGCTATCCGTGCCGTGGTCAAGGTCTCGTACTCGCCGAGCAGGGGGACCGTCGCCTGCACGATGGCCTTGCGGAGTTGTTCTGAACTCATGACGGCCACCACTTTGCTCAGGGTCCGGCTCCACTGCACGGTAGAACGTGAAAGCAACCAGAGTGAGCAGTCGGTCTCAGCACCCGATCATTGTTCGGCAGCCAACGAAAAGCCAAGATCAAGTATCCTCATCTGCCGCCGACCGCGTACGGCGGCCAGCGCCGAACCCGACGCGTGGCGGGAGGCACTCCCGAGGCAGCCCGGCGCACGATCATGCCGATGACAGTGTGTTTGGTCATCTTGGCAAGGGTGCCGCTGGGGGTTGGGCGGCAAAGCCCGGATTGATTTGGAAGAAGCTGCGGCCGAGCACCGAATGGCGTGAGTGATCGATTCGCTGCGGCTCTACGGATGTTCAGCATGCGGGTCCACGCACGGTTTGACTCAAGGGCCGGCGCGAGAATATCGCTAGATGATATAAGAAAGTGAACAAAGTCTTGGCGGTGGATAAGAAGCTACGAAGTATTAGGGTTGGATCGGATTTTGCGAAGCAGTTCAGTGAGCTCCTCCGATTGAAAGTCGCGCCAATCCGCGTCGCCAGCATGCGGGTCGATCATATGAGCAAAAATGAGCTCACAGGCTTCCAGGGTATGTTCGACGACGAAGAAAAGACCGTCCCAAACGCGAACGTCAAATAACTCATGGTCTTGGTGATCCAAAGGCCAGAAAGCCACCGGCCAGCGACCGAACCGGGCATCCTCTAGAGCCTGCCTCATCTGCGAGAGTCGAGAAGTAACGCCAACGACTGCGACCGACTGTCGGCCCAGTTCGGGAAAAGCGGAAGGGCCGCAATATCTCTTGAAAGCAGCTTCGCGGTCGGGTTGAGGTAAATACCATAACCCATTGAAGGCTTGCATAAGGCTTGCCAACCTAGAATCGAGAGCTTTCGCCCGTGCGGCCGCCACATCGCTGGAGTGGTTACGCTCGAAATCCAGAAAGCTTGTCAACGTTACGTTTGTTTTTTGTGCGGCAGTTTTCGCGCCGGATTGAAATCCGCTCTCTGAGAAGAGGATTCCTCGGTCGGCGCCGACGTCCTCGACGATTCCACGAAAGGTAAGGAGCCGCTCCTTGGGGACCGGCCGCTTCCATAGCTTACATTCAACAATCCAGAGTTGCTTCACGCCCGCAATGCTGGTCCGCGCTGTGACGTCGATGTCATGTTCCGCGCGAGCACCTCGAATGTTCTCATCGACCTTTGTGTCAAAGCCCAGGCTCGAAAGGAAGGTTGCGACGTCCCTTTGGTACTGCTTCCAGTCCATCGTGGCCTCCCACCGTCCAGCTCACCCACCGGAGCTGACGATATCCATCATCGGGTACACGCCGATCGCCAGGCCCAGGATGGTGAGGCGTTCGCGGGCTTGGGTCAACAACTCGTGGGTGATGTAGGTGCCAGTGGAGAAGCCGATGGCTAGAGTACGGGGCGTGTAGAGGACGACGACCAGGGCGGCGCGGTGGCTTAGCTTGGCGGCAGGGGCTGGATGCGCGCTGTGAACCCCGCGGTCGCCGTCTTGTCGAGTATGGCATCCGGTCACCTAGCGCGGGAATCGTCGCCGCGAGGGCGGCCCATGGCAGACGGCTTGGCCGCTCGCTGTCTACCGCCAGCGTCAGCCTCTGCGATATACATATCGCCGCCCGTCACGCCGATCCCAAGACCAGGATGCGCTACGACCGGGCACGTAAGAACCTCGACCGACGCCCAGCCACATCTTCGCCGCCTACACGGCCTCCGGTAAATGACAGCGAGCTACGGGTCAGACCAATCGACAAAGTAGCCGATGTGAGTGCAACTCGACCATGCCTCTACAGGCAGTCCTCATCGACCGCTGGCCGAAGCGTGCGCGACCATGTGGAGTTCACTCCTTGCCGAGTCCACCCGGTGGAGTATTGACAAAATTTAGGTATAGCGACCCCTCGTGGCCGTACCATCTGGGTTATGTGTGAACAATTTACTACCGATCACCTTTATGCCGCATCCCGAGTTCAAGCGACATTTAGAGACGGGAGTGGGGAGAGCAGTTTCCTGGGGACTGGCGTGATACTTCGCGGGCGGAGTGGAGCCCTGCGATTCGTTACAAACCGGCATGTTGTTGATCGCGCCGCATATCTCGATGGAGCGTCCTCTTTGAAGCTAACAAAACTATTGGTGAAGCTGTGGCAACGTGCCGAAGACGTATCCACCGTGCCAAACGCTTCGTGGATCGATGTCGGCTTGCCCGACATGGAATTGCCCTCGGACGGAACCGTCGATCTCGCGGCGTTCAATCTGCCGATCGATGATGGCCCGTTAGCCAGCTTCGCCCTAAATGACGACATTCTCGCCAGAGGTGATCAGTTCGAGGGCGTTTTGCAAGCAGGCGAGGCCGTTTTGCTCGCCGGATTCCCAGACTGGTGCGACGCGAACGGTAAGCGCCCCGTCCTTCGCGCAGGGGTAATTGCCAGCGATCCACGAAACGGCTACCGCGTGAAATCTGGCGAGCCAAGCAAGAGAGACGGCAATGAAACAGTTGCGATCGATGTCGCCTCTTCCCCTGGATGCTCAGGTGGTCCCGTCTTCGTTGCAGGGCGCGAGACGGGCCGCGTCGAACAACAGCACCCGGTGCTCTTGTTGGGGCTTAACGCTGACGAAGTGACCCGTAAAACTAAATCCGGGGATGATGAAGTCGGCATCGGAGTTTCGAGGGTCTACAAGTCGATAGTAATCGGGCAACTGCTCGATAATTTGGATAGGCGACGTGGTTGATCGATAGCTAGAATGAATAAATTGGCCATACTCTCATGCCGCGATCCGGGGGCGCCATCTCACGCCTACCGACTACTCATCGTGAGCGACGGAGGCAGGCCACCCGGGTTACTGCCGTCGCAGCATCGTGTGCGCTGTGCGTCCGGTCCTTTGCATATTTGGTGTACGCGGCTCTGCACTGGAATGGCTCTGGCAAGATTTTCGTGGCCAGAAATCACTTGAACGGGGAATTGAGGAAAGTACGGCTTTTAGGCGATCCTTTCGATATGTGGTGTTGAAGTTTCCGAGCTCCTGCCTCACCTGGCGACCGTCGTGGTCACCTCGGTCGATACGGCTGGGCCTGTCGTGGTCTTGCAGGCCCGTACACGATTCGAGGAGTCGTCAGCCTGTACCGGATGCCGCGAACTGAGCAACCGGGTCCACAGTCGATACACGCGCCGCCTGGCCGACACCGCGATCGGCGGCCGCCCGGTTCGCATCGAACTGCAGGTCCGGCGCCTGTACTGCGAAAACCCGGTGTGCCCGAAGGCGACCTTCGCCGAACAGGTCGACGGGCTGACCGTCCGGTATCAACGCCGTACCCCGCTGCTACAGCGCCTGGTCGAGATCGCCGGTGTCCTTCTCGCCGGACGCGGCGGTGCCCAGCTGCTACGCCTGCTGAACGCCGGCCTGTCCCGCACCAGCGTCCTGGCACAACTGATGAAGATGCCGCTACCCACGCCCACCGCACCCCGCGTCCTGGGCGTCGACGACTTCGCTCTCTACGGCCGTAACTACGGCACGCTGCTGGTTGACGAGGAAACCCGGCTCCCGATCACTTTGTGGGAAGGCCGCGACGCCGAAACGCTTCGGGACTGGCTGCTCGAGCACCCGGGCGTGCAGATCGCCTGCCGGGACGGTTCACCGATCTACCGCCAAGGCCTCACCAACGGCGCCCCGGACGCCATCCAAGTCAGCGACCGATTCCACCTCTGGCAGGGCCTATCACGGCGAATACAGCAGATCGCCGCCGCGCACCGCGACTGCCTGACCGCCGGGGCCCACGAACCCGATCGTAGGCCGCCCGCTGGCACCGAACCCCAGGGGACCGACAGTCCCGCCAACAGCCCCGCGGCCGATCACGCTCAGCGTCTGTTCGAGGCTGTCCACGCGCTGACCGACACCGGCCGCTCCTACAACTCCGTCGCCCGCGAACTGGGCCTCAACTGGCGCACCGTCCGCAGATACGCGACCGCCACCAGCTGGCAGGACTGCGTACGCCGACGACCGAGGATCCCGTCCCCGCTCGACCGTTACCTGGAATATCTGCAGCAACGCTGGGGCGAGGGCGAGCACAACGCGAAGGTGCTGCATGAGGAGATCAAAGCCAAGGGCTACCTCGGCCACTACCAGCGGGTGAAGATGGCCGTAGCGCCACTGCGCCGCGGCCTGCCGATCAACCAGCCCCACCAGCGTCGCCTGTCACCCCGCGAAGTCGCCCGCTGGATCACCACCAGCCCGCCGAACCGGACCCTCGACACGGTCGAACGCCTGCAGCGGCTACTCACGCACTGCCCTGAACTCGACCAAGCCCACACCCTGGTCCGCGCCTTCGCCACCATGTTCGACACCGCCGATTCCGAACCCCCTACCGGAGTGGCTCAACCAACTCGAGACCAGCCGCCTACCCGGACTGCCCAGCCTCGCCAAAGTCATCCGCGAGGACCTACCGGCCGTGATCCAGGCCATCACCTCGCCCTACAGCTCCGGCGTCAACGAAGGCCGCATCACCGACGTCAAACTCCAGAAACGACTCATGGCCGGCCGAGCGAACATCCCACTCCTGCGCCAACGAGTCGTCCTCATCGCCCGCTTACGCCGACAAGCCGGTGGATAGAACAAACGATCTGAGCCTCAGGCGGGCACCATAACGTTGTGCCGGTGCAGCGAGCCATCGTTACCGCTCATCACTGAGCGTAGCCACCCCTCCCGCTTGGTCGGCGGCGGTGTCCACCGACCGCACGCTATCAGCGGCTACAAATGAGTGAACGGGTGCCTAACGTTGCTCCTTTCCCACTGCGCTCGAACGAGACGCCGGCTGATCAGAGGCGAGCAAATCGGGTGGACAATTTCTTGAGGCACCGGACACCATGATCGGCGTGGGTTCGACAGAGAACGGCCCAGGGACGGTCCGGACAAAGCACATGCCCCTACAGACCAGTAACGGCAAGCGCCTCCTGGGCTAACCCGGTGACGTCTTCAACTTGGCATGAGCGTGCACCGTGACTCGAGCGGCCAGAGAAGCGAGGTACTCACCCACCGTGACCTGATGCGCCGAGCCGAGTCTCTGCGCCGCCGTCACCTGCGAACACGACATGAGGGCTTGAGCGGGACTTGTCCATCCCTTGCCACACCGCAGGTCGCTCAGAGATCTCAGAGGGCTAGAAGACTGAACACGCCCCCCTCGACCGCAGATAACGCACCCGTCAATAGGAGTATTTTCAATGCTGGGCCAATACCGCCAACTGTTCTCGGCGAAAGGCAGTGCGGCATTCACCCTCGCCGGAATTGTCGCCCGGTACCCCATGGGTATGTACGGGGTAAGCATTCTGCTTCTCATTTTCGATACCAGCGGGTCCTATGCCACAGCCGGCCTGGTGGCGGCGGTCGGCCTCATCGCCATGGCCGTCTGCGCGCCTTTGGTGGGACGGCTCGTGGACCGTTACGGGCAGGCACGGGTCGTCGTGCCGGCCACGGTGACATCGGTCGCCGCGTGCACCGGCACCGTGCTCTGCGCTCAGTACGGAGCACCGGCATGGGCGATCTACGTCACCTACGCCTTCTCGGCCACCTGCCCGTTCGTGGGGACCATGGCGCGGGCCCGGTGGCTTCGCATCTACCGCGATCAACCGGACATGATGCACACCGCGAACTCGTTCGAGCGCGTCGTGGACGAGGTCGTCTTCGTCTCCGGGCCCGCTGCGGCCGGACTGCTGTGCGGGGCGATTGGCCCGGCCGCAGGGCTGTACACCGCGAACGCCTTGCTCCTGATCGGAACCCTGCTGTTCGCCGCGCAGCGCGCGACCGAACCAGTCCCGGTCGCGATCGAGGAGGGCCAGAAGCGCGGCCGACTGATGGTGCCCCACATCGCTTCCACCATCGCCTTTTTCCCCATCCTGGGCCTCGGTGTAGGCGCCATGGAACTGGCCACGGTTACCTACGTCTCCTTGCACAGTTCCCGGTCGTACTCCGGCATCTTCCTGGCCCTGATTCCATTCGGCGCCTGCCTGTCTGGTCTGTTCTACGGCACGCTCAAGCTCAAGGGCGACATCCGCCGTCGCACCCTCGCGGTCACGGCCATCCATTGCGCCTGCATGTTGCCCGCCCCCCTGCTCATCGGCGGCAACCTGGTGCTGTTCGGAATGTGGACGTTCCTCGTCGGCGCGGCCAACGCGCCGACCGTGATCACGACTCTGGGTCTGTTGCAGGAGCTGACCCCGGAGGAACGCATGAACGAAGGCATGTCCATCGTGGACGGCAGCCTCATGGGCGGTCAGGCCATCGGGTTGTCCGCCGCTGGAGCGATCGCCACCTACCGGGGCGGAACAGTCGGCTTCTTGATCGTGTCCGCCGCGGGGCTGCTGACGCTGCTCATCGCGGCAGCCGGCGCGCGTTGGTGGTCGGCCGGCAAGACCGCGCCGGTCCGGGTGTCCATGGAAAAGTCGGCCGCGGACTGATGGGCCGGATCTCCACAACTCACGCTACGAAAATCTTGCCAGAGCCACTGGAATCCGTACGCCGACAGCGGGCAGAGCCACGCATTCGTCGTCGAGCTCCGCGACGAATATCTCGAGGCTGCGGCCTGGACAGGGTGGCAGCGGTGCGTCGTGCAGCATTCGGGTGGTGGCACCCGCCGCGGCCCACGCCGCCGCAGATGCTGTCGGCCGCTCGCCGGGCCGGCCGAGGGCTGAGGCGACGCGTCCAGGTCAGCCCATAGGTCCACCATCCACGGGTCCCGCTTCGCGCTCTACAAAGTTCCGCAAGAGACGGCCGGGCCCTGCCGACGATCTCGAGCCGGGAAGGCACACTGCACCAGTGACGAGTGACATCGGTGAGCCGGATCGCCTGATCGTTGCGCAGGATGTCTTCGGCGGTGACCGGTTCTGGGCGGCGCTCGATCGCCTTGCCGACCGGCGCGGGCACGAAGGGCATCCGCGCATCCTGGTCGGTCTCACCGACCCCCACCAACCGCTACGAGCTGCGGTGTATGCGCTGCGAACAGCCGGTCGTCACGATGGACGTCCGCCGCGACGCCCCGGCTGGCTGACCCGCCCGCTGGCACAACCAGCGCGTCCGGCGATCTTGGCTGGCTTCGCGGTCATCTCGCCGGGCAGCCACCGGACTCCTGCGCCCCGGGTCGGACAGAAGGGCCAGCGTCGCAAGGGTTGGCGATGGCATCGCCGTCGTGCCGGAACCACTCGTGGAGCACGTGATCGGCCTGCCCGTGGTAGCCAGCTCGATGAGGTAATCGGCCCACTCCATCGCCGCTGCGGCCGACTCGCGGCCGGCGCAGTGCACGATGCGGTTGCGCAGCTGGTAAATGCGGCGTGCCGCCGCCACCTGCGCGGACGGGCTGCGCCGGCGCAGCCGCCGGGCACCAAGGGTGCCCCGGGAGGACCGCTCGAGTAGCTGGTCGACGCGCTCCGTGTCGGCGGGGCGTCGCGCTGATCCATCGGACCCACCCCCTGGCTGCTGTTTCTCCTCTCTGCGCCACCGGTGCAGCACGCCACCGACCGCGACCTTCCTTGTCGTCAGCGAACGATACGCATCCGATGGGCCAGCACTCGCCGTAGATCGGACGCGTCGTCCGGCGGGCTGTTCCCTGCCGAGACGGCCGGAAGGTGTACCTAAATGACTGTTTGTTCCGTGCACGTGCATCAGCCCTTGCATAATGCCGTGCAACAGGTGACGCTGGTGCGACGACTTGTTCACGCCGAGCTACAGAGCGGGTGGCGGCCATGAAGTCCAGGAATGAGTGCCGTAGTGGCACACCCGAGCCTGGCAATTCGCCACTAAAGCGGGAGACCGGCGATGAGCTCTGTGACGAGACAGGACACGACATCGTGCCGGATGATCTCCTGTTCCTCGATGAGGCGCAGAAGGGAGAGCTCGCACGGCGTATCGCCGCCCTGCTCCCGCGGGGCCCGGAGCCGTGCTGGCCCAGGCACGGCGAGAGCTGACCATGGCCGGGGCTGCGCTGCCGGCTCAACCACCTGGTATCCGCTCGGACGGCGGCAGGACGCGGATGGCCAGACTGCAGGGTTTCGCCGGCTGCAGCCTCCTGACCCGGGACCTTCTCGGTCAACAGGCCTCGCACGAACCGCGGCCTGTCGCCTGGCCTGTCCCTCACCTGCCGGACAGTCGCCTGGAGCACTCGGACATGCCGATGAGCGCGAGTTTGGGTGACAGCCACGGCGCCGGGCCTGCTGGCCGTCCACGCGGCGCCTCTACCACCCAGTCCAGCGCCAATCGTCGAGGTTCTTCCAAGCGGCCGGAAGAACACTCACGATCACCCCACCGAACGCGACGGTTCCTTCGTGGGAGGCAAACAAAACCCAGTCCAGGCTGTCGTCGCTCCACACGCCCTCGGCACCGTTGTAGGCGGGGACGAACAGGTCGAGATCAAGCAGGTAGTCGAGGCCGTCCTCGCGGAGTTCGACCACGCGTCGAGCTCCGATGGTCTGCAGCGCCTGGCGAACCCGGGCGATCCCCGTGCGGGTTTGCACGGCCGCATCCGTCAACACCAGCACGCCCGGTGGCACCGGCCCGGCCAGCATGGGGTGCCAGGACGTTGCCTGCACACCCCACCGCGCTTGCAGCCGTGCTCGCCAATCCGACGACTCCTCCGCAGTCAACACCCGCCGATAGCCCAGCGGTTCCACGTCAAGATCGGGTATCGACATCCAGGTCTCCACGGCGGCGCTGAACAACTCGCGTTCGTCCGCCATCACCTCGGCTTGGATCGCCCCGCCCGGCGGATCGGTGGACGGCGACTGCGCACCGAAAGCGGCCCGGTCCAGCGCAGCCGCAAGTCCTTCGAGGTCGGGAAGCTGGTCCGGGTCGAGCCGTTCGACCTCCACGAGCATCGCCTGCACCACCTGGTAGCGAGGGAAGATGCGTAGCGCCCTCGGACTGTAGCCGTCCCGTCCGCCCTGACGAGGCAACTTTGCGTACGCCCGGCTCAGCTTGTCGTACCGATCCATCAGGTATCGACGCGCGGCGCAGCGCAGGGTGCTGGGTTCCACGCGAAGATTCTTGCCGGCTCCTGCGCCTCGATGCACCGTCTTTCCCAGTGCCGCCAGGTTCGACTGTCGCCGGCTTCCGGACATGCCGATTTGGGTGCATCCGACCTTTGTTCACCGGTGGCGATCATGCTGGCACGTTCGTGGTCACCGTGGTGGCGCCCCCGGCTGCCCCGGCGATCACCGTCAACGCACCGGTGACCGCGCCGGCTGCGCACCACCGGGGTCGGCCTGGCGCCCCGGGTCACCGAGACGATCGTCGCCCACGACGCGGCCAACCGCACGCTTCACCGGGACCGTCACGCGGACTCCAGCGGTCAGCCGGCGGTCAGGCAGAACGGGTGACCGGCCGGGTCCAGCAGCACCCGCCACCGGTCGCCGCCGGGCTGGTGGTCCGGCCTGACCGCGCCGAGTCCCAGCGCCAGCTTCTCCGCCGCGTCAAGATCCTCCACCTGGAGGTCGAGGTGGAACTGCTGCGGCACGTCCTGGCCGGGCCACTGCGGGGCCCGGTATCCGTCGACCCGTTGGAAACCGAGGTCGCAGCCGGAACCGCCGGTCAGGGCGACGAACTCGTCGGCGTTGTACCCAAGCTTCATGCCTGTCAGCTCTTGGTAAAACCGGGCCAGAGCCAGGGAATCGGCGCAGTCCATAGTCACGCCTCGCACCGTGGCGATCGGCATCGTCCACTCCTTCTCACCCATGTCCGCGGGTCGCGCGGCGGCCCGCAGGCAGTTGGTCCAACGGCACTGTGGTGGGTCGGTTCCGTTCATTTTCGGGCCGGACAACGCCCGTCCCGGGCGTCGGTCGTGCGCGCCGTTGCGCCATCCCCCCGACGGGGACGCCCTGATCGGTTCGCGGGCGACGGCGAGCGGGACGCGCGTGGTGGCGCGGAGCAGGGAGCATGACCGGTCACGCCGTCGGAGTCGGGCGCCGGTTGACCAACGCCAGCACGACGGCCGTGGCTGTGAACGCGCTGGCGACCCAGAACGCCCGCGACATCCCATCGATCGGCACGGTTGCCGACGTCGCGACGGTGACCAGCACGGCCAGCCCGAGCGCGCCGCCCACCTGCTGCATCGCGTTGAGCAGGCTGGCCGCCGCGCCGGACTCGGCCGGCTCGACCCGGGAAAGGACCGACATGGTCAGCGGCGCGAAGACGAGTCCCGCGCCAGCGCCGAAGAGCAGCACCGGCCCGAGGATGCCTTCGGCGTACCCGGAGTCCGGCGAGATCTGCGCGAGCCAGACCATGCCGGCGGTGACCACCACACCGCCCGAGGCCGCCAGCCTCGGAACACCGACGCGGGGCAGGAGCCGGACCGCAAGCGCGGATGATGCGAGAAGCAGGATCGTCATCGGCAGGAACGCGAACCCGGTTTGCAGCGCGCCGTAGCCGTGCGTCAGTTGCAGGAACTGGGTCAGGAAGAAGAACATGCCGAACATGGCCGCCGGGAAGAGCAGCAGCGTCAGGAACGCGCTGGCGCGCGCCCGGTCGGTGAACAGCCGCAGCGGGACGATCGGCTGCCGGACGCGGATCTCCACCACGAGGAACGCCCCGAGCAGCGCCACCGCGCCCGCCAGGGCGGTCGCGACGACCGGATCACCCCAGCCCTCGGTGGCGGCTCGCGTCAGCCCGTAGACCAGGGCGATCATGCCGGCGGTCGAGGCGAGCGCGCCCACGATGTCGAAGTGACCGGCCCGGCGCGGCGTTTCCCGGGCGACCACCGGAGCAATGACCACCACCGCGACCGCGATCGGCACGTTGATGAGCAGAACCCACCGCCACGACGCCCAGTCGCTCAGCACGCCGCCGAGGATCAGCCCCAGCGCCGCCCCGGACGCGGCGACCGCCGTGTAGACCCCGACCGCCCGGGTACGGGCGGGGCCCTCTTCGAAGTTCGCCGGGATGAGCGCGAGCACGCTGGGTGCGGCGAGCGCGGCGCCGACACCCTGCATCGTGCGGGCGGCCAGCAGGGACCACTGCGCGGTGGCGAGGCCGCCGACGAGTGAGGCCAGGCCGAAGACGGCGATGCCGGTGACGAAGACCCGGCGCTGGCCGAGGATGTCGCCGGCCCGACCGCCCAGCAGCAGCAGGCCGCCGAAGGCCAGCGTGTACGAGGTGATCACCCAGGACAGGCCGGTTGCGGTGAAGCCGAGGTCGGCCTGAATCTTGGGGAGCGCCACGTACACGACGGTGCTGTCCAGCACCACCATCAACTGGCAGGCGGCGATGATCGCCAGGACGGCACCAGGCCGGGATGTCGATGCGCCCGGCACCGGTGTCGTGCTGTCAGGCGCGGTCGCCCTGGTCGACATGGGAGTCCCCTCGCGGTCGGCTAAGCTGAGGCTGCCTCGACAATATATTGAGGGTACCTCGACTTATCAAGAGGGTTACCGTGAATGCTGCGAACACGCCCCAACGCCGGCTGCGTGCCGACGCCCGCCGCAACTACGAACGGCTGCTCGCGGAGGCGGAGGTCGCCTTCCGGGAACGGGGCACGGAGGCGTCGCTGGAGGAGATCGCGCGCCGTGCTGGGGTGTCGATCGGCACGCTGTACGGGCACTTTCCGACCCGGCAGGCGCTGCTCGAAGCGATGCTCCACGAGAGCATCGACCGGCTCGTCGCCACCGCCGAGGAATTGCTCACGCACCCGTCACCTGGCGAGGCGCTTACCCGGTGGGCCCGCGCGACCGCGGCGCATATGTCCGCCTATCGGGGCCTGGCCACCTCGCTGCTGAGCAGCCTGAAGGACGAGAACAATCCGCTGTACCGGGCGTGCCAGCAGATGACCGCCGCTGGCGAGCGGCTGCTCGATCGAGCGCGCGCGGCGGGCCTCGTGCGGGCCGAGGCCGGCGCCACGGACATGTTCGCGCTCATCAACGCGGCTGCCTGGGTCCGCGAGCAGGTCCCCGACGAGCAGGGCGACCGCCTGTTGGCGTTCATGATCGACGGACTGCGCCCGGTGACCGCCGAGACTCGCCGTCCCGCCGACCCTGGCCCGTGAGGTCACGGGGCCGGGGGCGAGGGCGAGTGCTGGCTCGCGGGCTCCCGCCCGGCTCGCCGCCGCAAGCGCTGGATCGACTTCGGACGACCGACGCGCGAGCGCGTTCCAACCAAGATCGATAGGGACACACCTCTTGCACTTCGCAGTGCACCGCAACGTCAATGACGTTTTGCCGTTGAGGATCAGTCTCCGTTGACCTTGAAAGAGAACCGGTGCCGGCCCCGATCGAGCGCGAGACGCAGACCCGTGCGGCTGGCGAGGGTGGGCGATCGCGCAGCCGCCGACCGGGCGCCGCCTGCGCTACTGCAACCGCTCGTGCCGCCAGCGCGGACTGCCACCAGCCGCGGTTGGTCAACTCGAACAATCGCTCTCGGCTGGCCTCTTCGTCGTCTACCGAGCCCTCCCCGCGTCGACACGTCGTCACCATTTTTCGATGAGTCGGCAAACGTCGATATCCGGGCGCACTCACATGCCGCGAACCGCTCGCTACGCGCAGTGACGACTGCCAATCAGCGGAAACTCGGCCTTGGCCCTACGAGCGGATGCGTGCGGGTACGACGAGCCCGGCGGATTCTTCTGGAGAAGGTCTCCGTACCCCCTGCGATGGAGGTGAGGATATCGAACATAATGATGGGCGACAGCCGGATGGCCGACCAGCTGATTGTGTCAGCGAGAACCGAAGCCGTTTGCAGGCGAGTTTCAGCGCCAGATGTGGCCGGTAGGCATGATCAATGTCGGTGAGTTCGAGCGCCACGCTCCGGCGTGTCAGTCCTGTGCCGACGGGCTTGATTTCGGCCCGCTCGGCCGGGTCTCCAGATGTAGCCGGGTGAGTGCGACCAGGTCATTCGTCAGGGGAGGCGGCCGGAGATACTCAATATCCGGGCGCCAGAAGCTGGCCACGACCTGATCGAACGACGCCATGCCGATCATGGTGCCATGCGCGGCTACAGACGTTGATGGAGATCATGACCCGGTAGACGACCGAGGTGTGGCCAGCCGGTCCAGACGGGTGGCGCTGAAACTCACCGACACGGACCTGCACCCGAAAGCCGGCGGCGCTCGAAGTCACCTACACCTGGCGCTGACATTCACCGACAGAACCAACCAGCGGAGATCTTGATGCGATACGGCGCGGTTGACGTGTACTACCCGCCGTCTGGGGGTGCACGAGCCGCTCTGGTGGTTGCTGCCGATTCGACGTTCGCCACGGTTGTCGACGAACGCGTGGCCTGGCTTGCGCACGTCGCCGCGTACGAGCCAGGCTCGTTCTTTCGCCGCGAGTTGCCGGCGACGCGGGCGGTCCTGGACGAGGTGCAGGATCTTGGCCTGCTGGTTGTGGACGGCTATGTGGATCTGGACTCGGCCGGGCGGCCGGGTCTGGGAGCCCACGTGCACGACGAGACTGGCGTAGCGGTGATCGGTGTGGCCAAGACCGCCTTCCGCAGCGCCACCCATGCTGCGGCCGTGCGCCGCGGCGCCGCCAGCCGCCCGGTGTACGTCACCGCCGCCGGCCTCAGTCTCGAGCAGGCCGCCGGCCTGGTTGCAGCCATGGCGGGTCCACGCCGGCTACCTGACGCACTACGCCGCGTCGACCGGCTGTCGCGAGACCACGACCACACGACGGTGGCTGGTTGACCCATCCGACTTTGCCGATGTGAGCGCATGGCAGCTATCTATAGCTCTTCCGTGTATGACGCTAGTTGTACAACCTGGTGGCCTTCTCGAGCCGACGCCAGTTGACCATCAAGTCGTCGAATGCGGCTTGGCAGTTCCAACCTTGTTCCAAAACGTGGTCGCACTGCTGCTTCATCGTGCCGGCCGACTTGTCCAGGCTTGTGATCGCCGCCAAGACGTCTGTCAAGGGCGGCGAATCCGGCCGCGACGCCATGTCGTTCTTCAAGTCAGTGGTCACGTCGTTCACCCAGCCCCACATCTGGCTGCCGGTGCACCACTCGGTTTGATCGCCGGTGAACCTGGGGATGCACGACGACAGCAAGACATCGGCCGCACCGATCTGCGCGGAAAACTTGTCGAACGGTTCGCTCGACGGGGTGGGTGGGGCCGATAGCGACGGTGTCGGCGACGCGGACGCTGACGCCGCGGGCGACGGTGACGAGGAGGAACTCGGAGGAGCAGCGCTTTCGCATCCTGCGAGCAGGACACAGAAACCGGCGATCACCATAAGCGTACGCATGAATCCTTTGTAGAAGATTTCGGCCTACATCGGTGACCGCTGACCGGAACCGGTCACACCTAGCCACGGCGACGCCCACGTGACTTGCGAGGGCGCCAACAACCGGTTCGGCTCGCTGACTACGGGCGGGCCGGCGCCGCCAGGTGCCTGACCATACCGCCGCCGCCGATTGCGCTCTCATACCGAATTGAGTGCGTTGCCGCCCTCCTCACCGCGCAAACATTTCCTTTACGCCCAGCGCCTCCGACCGGCCTGACCGCGGCCCGCGACACTGATCCGGGTCGGCGTCGCCGCCCGCCGGTCGCGAACCTACTGGACGGTGGTGATCCGGCGGCGATTTTGCGGGCGCTACGCATGCGATCGGCGCTACCCGGTCACAAGTGTTCCTACTCAGTTCACCGTTTCTCGCATGCGTTCTTCGGCGACGGCGCTGCGTATCACCATCAGGCGTAGTTCGAGCTCGTCGGAGACTATCGCGGCCATGTGCTCCAGTGCGCTCAGCTGTCGTTTCGTCGCCTCGCGCGGCCGATTGTCGATCACGTTGACCGTGCCCAGCCGATAGCCGTCGTGGGTCCGGATCGGAGCTGCCGCGTAGAACCGCAGGCCCAGCTCGCTGTAGACCAGGGGGTGCGCGCGCGTCCGCGGGTCAGTGGCCGCGTTGTTGACCACATAGACGCCGTCCTGGGCGATGGCCGACGCGCACAGGCCGGGCTCCGGGCCGACCTCGCGGACGTCGGGCAGGCCATAAGCCGCGGCCAGCCAGACGCGATGCTGCTCGACCAGCGACACCGTCGCGATCGGAGTGTCGAAAAGGGCGGCGGCGACGAATGCGATCCGTTCGTACGTGTCCTCGACCGGCTCATCCACTAGCTGGTAGCGACGCACGGCATCCAGCCGGGCCTGCTCCTCGGGGTCGACGCTGTCAAGGTACTCATAGGTACCGCTGCACCTCATGGAACCCTCCTCACCCAGATGATCACTGTCGTTACATCGAGCTTGCTGAGCCAGCGCGGTGGTCGAATACGCCCGTGCACAGCAAATCGCAGTGGATATCGACTCCACGCCGGAATGTCGCACACCGTGTCCGATTCTAAAGAAGTCAAAGCCAAGATCAGGTACGTTCTTCCGCCGTGTGGCGCGCTCGTAGCGACGTGGTCCGCTCCGAGGTGCCGACGGTGCCCGACATCGGCGATAGCCTCACGTCGTTGGCCAGCTGGTTGCCGCAGCGGCCAATGACCAGGAACGGGAGGCGTTGGAGGCAGTGCAGCGTCTGAGCGAACAGTGCCGTGCCGACCATAACCTTGCCCTTCGGCTGGTCGGAGACTGAGCGATCCAGCGTCATCCCGAAACGTGTGAGTTGGCTTCACAAGTCCAAGATCGGCCGAGCTCTTCTGCCGCTGATCGTGCGGGCAGACCCCGTCGTCGGCCACGCCGAGTGACTGACGTCGGTGCCGGTCAGCGCCCTCAATTGCTTGATGTGAGTGCACTTCCCCATGGCCGAGAGTGCGGGCCGCGTAGGCGAGTCCGCGATCATTCGGTCTGGTCTACGCAGGGCAGGCCAATCAATTCATTGGGTCGAGAATCCACTCCAGAACACCGTGCGCTACCCGCCGCTGCATCCCATTGAAAGTCTTTACCGTTGTACTCGTTGTCGAAGGTCGAGCCGAGAGCTATGGATGACGTTGCATGCGGTATGGAGTTCAGTCACACGGCTTGGCGGCGCGCTGATCGCCGGTCGGTGACAGGTTCGGCTGGCACCACGACGGCGGGCTCGGCCGACTGCGTCGGGATAACGGGTGGGCCCACGCCGGATGAGGGTTCTTCGCCGGCGGCGGATTCTGCGGTGGCTCTCCGAGTCGCCCGGGCAGGTGGCGTTCGACGCCGGGGATCGGCGCGTGGTTTATCCCGGGTGGCGGAGAACCTGTCCGGCCTTCTGGGTGATCGTGGAGGCGGAGTAGGGCTTCTCGATGAGGTGCATGTCGGGGTCGAGGCGGCCCGCTGAGGCGAGGACCGGGCGGGCATAGCCTGAGATGTACAGCACCTTGATGCCGGGTCTGATCTGGAGCATTCTTTCGGCGACCTCCTTGCCCAGCATCATCGGCATGACGACGTCCGTGACGAGCAGGTCGATCTCACCGTCGTGGTCGGCGGCGATCGTGAGGGCTTCCTGGCCGTCGGCAGCGGTGAGAACGCGGTAGCCGTCGCGGGTGAAGATCCGTTCGGTGACCTCGCGGAGTGCTTGCTCGTCCTCGACGAGCAGGACCGTCTGCCCGGTTGGGGTGTGCTGGTAGGGCACTTCCGCTTCGTCGGGCACGGCTACCTGGTCGGTGACCGGGAACGTCATCGTCATCGTTGTCCCGACACCGAGCTGGGAGTCGATGGCGATGGTGCCTTCTGCTTGGGCCACGATGCCGTACACGGTGGCCAGACCTAGGCCGGTGCCCGTGCCGTCGCGTTTGGTCGTGTAGAAGGGCTCGAAGACGTGCTCGATGATGTCGGGGCTCATGCCGGTACCGGTGTCGCTGACCCGCAGCCGAATATGCCGGTCGTCGTCGACCCGGATGTTGCGGGTCTCGATGGACAGCGTGCCGCCGCCGCTCATGGCGTTACGGGCGTTGACGACGAGGTTGACCAGAATCTGCTCCATCTGGCCGGTGTCCGCGAGGATCGGCCACAGGTCGTCGGCCAGGTCGTTGGTCAGCACGACGTCTTCACCGATCGTGCGGTCGAGCAACTGCTTGACGTCGGTGATGATGTGGTTGAGGTCGAGCACTCGCGGCTGGATCACCTCCCGACGGGCGAAGGCGAGTAACTGGTGGGTCAGGGCGGTGGCCCGTTCGGCGGCGCGCTGGATTTGGCCGACGTCGTGACCGGCCGCCGTCATCGAGTCCGAGGCGGGGGCGGCGGCGAGTTCTTCGGCGACGAACGAGGCGTAGTTGAGGATCACCGCGAGCAGGTTGTTGAAGTCGTGGGCGACACCACCGGCGAGCTGACCGAGGACTTCCAGGCGCTGGCTCTGTTGCAGCTGGAACTCAAGGTGCTGCCGGTCGCGCCGGGCGACGTCCTGCTCGAGTTCGGTACGCTGCTGGAACCGGTCGGCCGCGTCCTCGGCCTCGACGCGTTCGTGATCGACGATTTCCTCGAACCGCTGCTGAGCGTCCTCGGTTTGGTGGTGAGCCTCGTCGACCTGTGTTTCGAAGCGGCCGGCGGCGCTCTGAGCCTCCGTCTGCTGACCGGCGACGAGCCCCTCGAAGCGCTCATGGGCGCTCTGCATCTCACGGTTCATCTGCCCGGCGCCGATCTGCGCACCCGGCATGGCCAGCTGAGCCTGTACCTGGTCCTCGGCGTCCTGCATCCGCACGCGTTCTTTGCCGACCCGCAGGTCGAAGCGTTCCTGGGCTTGTCTGGCCTGATCACGAACCTCCTCGGCCAGCGTCTCGAAGCGTGCCGCAGCGCCGGCCGCTTCGGACCGAAGCTTGCTCATCCTGATCTCGAATCGGTCCCGGGCCTCCTCCAGCTCGTTGAACCAGCGCGAAAAAGTCGCCGCTCCGACGACGGCACCCGTGTCGTCGACAATCGGTGACACCGTCAGCGACACCGTCACGGTGGAGCCATCGCGGCACACGCGGTCGCTCCGGTAACGCCCCACCTCCTCACCGGCCAGGATGCGGCGCAGAACCCCGGCCTCGTCCGGCCGGCACTCTGCCGGTACGAGCAGATCTGCGGAGCGTCCGACGATATCCTCGGCCGCATAGCCGTAGAGCCGCACGGCAGCCGGATTCCACGTGGTGATCAGCCCGTCGATGGTCATCCCCACGATCGCGTCGTGCGAGGACGCCACGATCGAGACCAACTCCGCATGCTCGCCGGAGACCGACTCACGTATCAGGCTCTTACTCATGAGGCACCACCTGAGAAAGAAACGCGGAGGAACACCGACGCGACAGCGATCCAACCTAGCTGACAAACGCGAAGCTTTTCCGCTAATCGGATAATGGCGGTACCGATGCTCGACCGAGCGACGATGAGGACGTCGTTTTCGGCGAAGAACCTGACCCCACGGGAGACCGAATGCTGTTCGTTCGTCGCCTTCACCGTGACCAGTGAGCCCACCGACGACCCACGGTGGCCTCGGTCGTCATCCGGCTTCTCTCGCTTGACCGGTCGATCGGCTGTCAGCCCCCAATGTAGATCTTGCTGCCGTGACCCGCTCAGCCTGGGACAGACTGCCAGGCAACGCCGCGCCCGTGTCGGGGTTGTCGGGGAACACCTCGAAGATGCCCCGCCCGACGATCTGCTCGCGCGCCGTCATGGTGGCGCTCACGGCACGGCCGGGATGGCCGTCGGTGCCAGTCTGTATGAACGCCCCCACGGCCCGCAACGCGTCGAGGCAACGGGTCAGGTTGTCGGTGACCCGGCTGACCCGGCTGGCGACTGACCGGTCCAGCCGGTCGGCGTTCAGGTCGGCGACCGTGTCGTTCCACCAACCGTGGAAGACCACCGATCCGAGCGTGCCGAGGCAGGTGATCAGGACGGCGGCGACCAGCGTGCCCCACAGCCCGCGCAGCGACCGCAGCCGTCGGCGCCACCCACCCCACCAGCGCATCTGCAGCCCCGCCCAGCGAACCTCGGTGGCGATCAAATTGGCGTGCATACGGAAGGTCCCATTGCCGAGACCGCCTGACTCGTCTCACCTATCGTGGCAACTCCCGGGCTGTCACGTGCCGCTTCCGGCCGATTCCCCCGGATGCTCCGCCGCGTGGTTCGACCCCGCCGACGCTGACCTCGTCGTGGTGTTCGAGTTCCTTGTCGAGGTACTCGATCCGAACCCACGACGAGGTCACTGCGTCGGTATATCCCTTAGCCGAGTGAGTTCCTCCGGAACGTCCGACCGCGCGTTTTCGGTGTAGCCACTGCGTCGGCCGCCGGCCTGCTCTGCGGGCGGGGTGATGGGGTAGGCGCCGTTGAGGCCCAGCACCACGACGATGACCGGTTGTACCCATAAACCCGGCGGTGGCCCCTGCGGCCTGGCCGCCGGGGCGGCAGGGTTCACGGTCAGCGTCAGGGTCAGGGTCAGCATGGCGGTGGCTCCGGCTGCATCGGTCACGGTCAGCGTGACCGGGCTGGCCCCGGCCGGACCGGTCGGGATGCCGGTGATCGCCCCGCTGTCGGCGGCCAGCCGGAGACCGGCGGGCAGGGGTGCCGCCGGTGACGGCCCAAGAGTGGTCGCATACGCAGTGCCGATCGCGGCGGCCGGCACAGTTGAGACCGGTGACAGTGGCCGGTTGACAATCAGGGAAAACGTCCGCGTAGCGAGGTTGAATCCGCCGTCGAGCACCGTGACGGTGAGCTCAGCCCGCCCGGCGGTGGTGGGCGTTCCGCTGATCTGCCCGGTATCGGTGTTCAGCGTCAGCCCGGCGGGCAGGGCGCCATCGGTGACGCTCCACCTGGTGTAGGGGTGATGCCGCCGGTGGCAGCCAGGGTAGCCGTGTAGGCGGTGCCGACCACGACGTCCAGCAGCGACGACGTCGTGACCTCCAAGGCGGCGTTCACCTCGATCGCCGCCTCGGCAGCAACGCGGTGGTCGTCGACGTCGGTCACCAAGGCAGTGACCGGGCTGCTGCCCGCCGGGCCCGTCGACGTCCCGCCGATCAGACCGGATTCGGGGTCCAGGGTCAGCCCGCCGGGCAAGGTCCCGGCCTGCAGATACCCGCGCTCCATGCCGTCGAAGCGTCCTAAACAGCGGCAGAGAGTTGCGCCGCCTCGGCGCAATCATCTGGCCGAGAAGCAGATGTCCGTCAGTGCACCGGCCAGGCGTTCGTCGAGCACGCCCAGGACCTGGTAAAGGAGGGCGGCGGCGCGGGCTGGGTACTGGTCGACGATGCGGCGGGCTCGACCGAGGCGGGGCGCGAACGACTCGCGCTCCGCCTCAGGCAGGCTCTCGAATGCCGTGACGGCGTCAGCCAGTAACTGGTGCACGACGCTCGGCCAGAGATTATTCTGTCTCAAGACGGATATTCATGGATATATTCGCAAAACCAGCTGCGGGCTTCAGGGGCAATGTCGATCGATTCAGCTTCCAAACCGTTCCAGTATGCGACAATTATTCATATTTAGCTCGGATAACGGAGTTTCGGGGATATAGCACCCGATTGAACACAGTCAGGAATAGGTGAGTCATGGCCGGCAGGATGGGCACTTCTTCGATACTGGCCGATCCGCTCACGGAGGCGCGTGACTATGCCCATTCGATTGTGGAGGCCATGCCGGACGCGCTCGCGATCGTCGACATCGATGGCGTTGTCACGGATGTCAACCGGCACATGGCCGCGCTGACCGGCCGCAGCCGCGACGAGTTGGTCGGCGCACCGTGGAAGGAGTGCTTTGCCGACGAGGCCCGGGCCGAGTCCCAGATCCGGCAGGCATTCGCTTCCGGTTCGGTGTCCTGTGCACTCACTCTGCGGCACCGGGACGGCCCCCGCAAGGTGGTGGTGTCGTGGGACGCCTCGACGTTGCAGGTCGGGCAGTCGGCCCCGAACAGGGTACTTGTCATGGCGCGTGACGGTACTGCGCAGGCGGGCGCGTCGGCGCTGGCCTCCTTGGTGCAGTCCGCCGACGACGCGATCGTCGGCAAAACCGTTGAGGGCGTGGTCACAAGCTGGAACTCCGGCGCGGAACGCCTCTACGGATACACGGCGCAGGAGGTCGTCGGGCGCAGCTTCGAGATAGCAATTCCAGAAGATGCCCGGTCGGTTGAAGCACAGATGCTGCGGCGGGTTGTTGCCGGGGAGCGGGTCGAGCCGTACGAGGCGGAACGCCTGCGCAAGGACGGCACGCCGATCACGGTATCGGTGACCACTGTTCCGATCATGGGCGTTGGTGGCCGCATCGTCGGCGTGGCGTCGATGTCGCGGGGCATCAGTGAACTCAAGCTCGCCGAGAGGAAACTGCGGTGGATGCTGGAGGTGGCCCCGGACGCGATCCTGGGTGTCGACGCGTCGGGGTCGATCGAGTTGGTCAACTCGCAATGCGAACGGTTGTTCGGCTATCGACGCGACGAACTGATCGGCCAGCCGGTGGAGATGCTGATCCCCGACGGGCTGCGCCCGGTCGACGCCGGGCAGGTCGGCGCCGGGACGGAACTGGTCACCCTGCACAAGGACGGCACCGAGGTCCCGGTCGAGATCAGCCTCAGCGCGCTGGAGACGCCGACCGGGCGACTCACCATGGCCGCCGTCCGCGACATCACCGACCGCAAGCGCATCGAACGGCAGCTGCGCGAGCAGAACATCGAACTGGAGCGGGCCAGCCAGGCCAAGGACAACTTCCTGGCCAGCATGAGCCACGAGCTGCGCACGCCCCTCAACGCCATCATCGGCTTCACCGGCACCATGCTGATGAAGCTCCCCGGTCCCCTCAACGCCGAGCAGGAACACCAGCTGCGCCTCGTGCAGACCAGCGGAAAGCACCTCTTGTCCATCATCAACGACCTGCTCGACCTCGCGAAGATCGAATCCGGTCGGGTCCAGATCACCCTCGATGCCGTCGACTGCCGGCAGGTCGCCGACGAGGTCGTGCAGTCCCTGCAGCCACTGGCCGACGGCAAAGGACTCACCCTGCGCATCGAAGGCCCGGGGGATGTGCCTGCGATCGCCACCGCCGACCGCCGGGCACTGGGCCAAATATTGATCAACCTGATCAACAACGCGATCAAGTTCACCGACACCGGCGAGGTACGCATCCGGCTGATCACTGCGCCCGGCGGTGACGGAGGGCTGCAGATCGCGGTGCAGGACACCGGACCCGGTATCCCGCAGGCCGACCTGGCCCGGATCTTCCGGGCGTTCGAACGCAGTGCCACCACCGCGAAAACCAACGACGAGGGCACCGGGCTCGGACTGCACATCTCCCAGAAGCTCGCCGAACTGCTGCACGCCACCCTCACCGTGTCCAGCGTCGTCGGTGAAGGCAGCACCTTCACCGTCTCCTTCGCCGAGCGGTAAGGGAGCCCGCCATGGGTGCACGCCTTCTCATTGTCGAGGACACCCCCCACAACCTGCAGCTGATGACCTACCTCTTGGAATCGCACGGCCACACCGTCATCGCCGCGGTCACCGGGGAGCAGGGCATCGAGCTGGCCCTGGCGGCACGACCGGATCTGGTCATGATGGACCTGCAACTGCCCGGTATCGACGGCTACGAAGCGTTGACGGCCTTCCGATCGGCACCCGACCTCGCCGCCGTCCCGGTCATCGCGGTGACCTCATTCGCGATGGTCGACGACCGCGACCGGGCCCTGCGTGCCGGATTCACCCACTACATGACCAAGCCCATCGACCCGGAAACCTTCACCGAACAGATCAATCTCCACCTGCCGGAGCACCTGCGCGGATCCCGGCCCGCGCCGGCCGCAACGGAGCCGGCCCAGACCACGGACCCACCCACATCCGAGCCGGACCGTCGTCAAGCCGCCGACATCCTGGTCCTGGACGACTCCCTCGTCAACCAGACGCTGTTGCGCAGCGTGCTCGAGCCACACGGATACCACGTACGGACGGCCTTCACCGTCGAACAGGCCATCACCGCCGCACACGACGCCCCGCCCGATCTGGTGCTGTCCGACGTCCACGTCGGCCAGCAGAGCGGCGCCCAACTGCTGTCACACGTCCGCGACGTGCCCGTCCTCGCCCCCGTGCCGTTCGCGTTCATCACCGCCACCGCCGACTGGCAGGACCCAATGCTCAACGGCGGTGCAACCCGCGTCATCCGCCGGCCCATCGAACCGGCAGCACTGCTCGACGAGGTTGAAGCCCTCCTGAACCGCCGGACCGGAGACTGATCACCATGGCCACCGTCCTGGTCGTCGACGACCGCGCCAGCAACCGGGAGCTGGTACGCACCGTGCTGCGGTACAGCGGACACCAGGTCATCGAGGCTCACGAAGGCGCCGAGGCGCTCGCCATGGCCCATGCCCAGCACCCCGACATCGTCCTGACCGACGTCCTGATGCCGGGCATGGACGGCTACGAACTGGCCCGGGAGCTGCGCGCTGCCCCGGACACGGCCGCGACACCCATCGTGTTCTACACGGCCAACTACCAGGAGGCCGAGACCCGGCCCTTCGCCGAGGCGTGCGGCGTGGCCCGGGTCCTGCTGAAATCCGCCGACCCGCAGGTGCTCATGCAGACCATCGACGACGTCCTGGCCGAAGACCGAAGCGCCGCCAGACCGGTCGACACCGCCAAGGTCGACCACGAATATCTGCGCGCCGTCAGCGCGAAACTCTTCGACAAAGCCAAGGCACTCACCGACACCGAAACCCGGTTCCGGCTCATGGCCGACCTATCACCGGTCGGCATCGCCTTCGGCGACCGGCACGGCTCGGCCAACTACGTCAACGCCCGCCTCACCGAGATCACCGGACTGCCGGCTGACGACCTGCTCGGTCTCGGCTGGCTGCATTGCGCCAGCCACGAAGACCACGACGAAATCCTCGCCGTCGCGCGCGGCCACGGAGCCGGCGAGGGCCAGCACCGCTACCGCAGCCAGATCGTGATGCCCGACGAAACACTGCGCTGGGTCAACGTGCACGTGCGAGCCATCCGCGACGACGACGGTGAATACACCGGCTTCATCGGCACCGTCGATGACGTCACCGCGCTCGTTGAGGCCGACCAGGAACGCCGACTCGCTGAGCGTCAGAACGACATCGACGCCAAAGACCGGGCCACCGAACGCCTCGACAGCCTCAGTACGCTCGCCGGCGGGGTCGCCCACGACTTCAACAACATTCTGGGCTCGATGCTCGCCTTCCAGGAGTTCGTCTCCGAATCCGTCACCGAACTCACCACCGCCGGGCGGCTGGACGCCGAGACCGGCCGCGCCCTGCTCGCCGACCTGGAACAGATCCGCAAAGGTGGGGAGCGGGCCACCGGCCTCACCCAGAAGCTCCTGACCCTCGGCGGGCGCAGCATCATCAACCCGTCGGCTCTCGACCTCAACCGGGCCATCCGCGAATCCAACGAACTGCTACTACCCACCATCGGCGCGCACATTCAGATCGTCACCCACCTCGCCACGGACCTGCGGCCCGTCCTCGCCGAACCCGCCAACATCGCCCAGATCCTGCTCAGCCTCACCGTCAACGCCGCACACGCGATGCCCGACGGCGGCACACTCACCATCATCACGTCCAACGCCGACAACACCGACAACCCGGACGAGGCAAACCCCACCCCGGCCAGCGAATTTGTTCGGCTGACGATTCGCGACACCGGACACGGCATGACACCGGACACCCTCGCACGTGCCACCGATCCGTTCTTCACGACCAAAGGAGGCGGCCAGGGCAGCGGACTCGGGCTGTCCACCGTGCACGGCATCGTCAGCCAACTCGGCGGCGTCCTGCGCATCACATCCACCCCCGGCCGCGGAGCCGCTGTCACCATCCACCTACCGACCGCCGACCAAGCCGCCGACCAGGCCGCCGACCAACCGATCGACAAGCCGCCGCACAGCCGCGCACCGGCCGGCGGCAGCGAGACCATCCTGGTCGCCGAAGACGAAGACGGCATCCGCGACACGCTCACCAGAACCCTCACCAAGGCCGGCTACACCGTCCTCGCCGCCGCCAACGGCGCCGACGCCCTCAAACTCGCCGAACAGCACACCCAAGCCATTCATCTGCTCCTCAGCGACGTCGTCATGCCCGGCATGCTCGGCGACGAACTGGCCACCCATCTCCTCGAACGGCGACCCGACACCAAAGTCCTGTTCATGTCCGGCTACGCAGGCGACCTCATGAACCGGTACGGCGTCCTCGAACCCGGCATCACCGCCCTACCGAAACCCTTCACCACCGAAGAGATCCTCACAGCCGTACGAACCATGATCGGTGTCCGGCGAACCTGAGCCACCAACATCTTCGCCTCCCCGATACGGGCCACCCAACGCACGACGTTCAACGACGCCCATGCCACGAGACCACCAGCGGCCTATCCGACCCCCGCCGCGTTCCAGCGACCGAAGTCGAGTTCCAATAGAAAAGCAGGCTCGGGTACTGACCGCCCTGACGTCGAGATCACATATCCGGATTTGCCGCTGACCGAGCGCGCTGGTCACCCCGTTGGTCAGACTATGTCGCGTGCCCCGAGGCCTTCCGAGTTGCTCGGTGTGGATTGCACTGGACAATGGAGTCATGACCAACGAGGCGAGACGCGCTGTGGTGGAGGGATTGATACGGCTTGCGGACTCTGCCGACTACCGTGACCGGGCCGACGACGGCCTCTGGTCGTGCGGCCCCTATCTTCGGAGTACCGCGCCTTGCTGTCGTGGCCGGCGGCCGGACGGCGACTTTCCGCAGCCGTTGCCGTTCACCGAGTCGGCCAGGAGAATTCCCAGACTAGGTTGCCGGGATCGTCGCCAATTTCGGTTGCTGGGGTATCGACGAGGTAGGGTGCGACCTCCTGCTGCCAGCGCTGATTCACGGGATTCTTGTTCAGGATCTCGTCCATTTGCTGACGGTCGAGCGCGACCACCTGATGGGTGAGGATCAAGTCGTTGCGGTAGATCCGCCAGGTTATGACACCAGCGGCGCGCATCGCGGCGTCCAGGTCGGCCGGGATCGCCCGGTGGAAGTCGTCGTACGCCGGGCCCCGGCCTGGCGCCAGAAAGGTGTGAAACTCAAACGGCTCGCCGAGCCCTGCACTGCTCACTTCAGCTCCGTCCAAGGTCGCAACCACACTCCGCGCCACGTCAGCGTATCCCCGGCCGGAGATACGCCGGGCGGCGCGGTGGCCGGATCAACCAGACCCGGTCACGTCCATATCTGTCCTAGGGGTGACGAGATCCGCCCGCATGTCGATCCGGTCAAACTAGGCGTGAAAGGCCGGGCGGCGCTGGTCCAGCGCAGCACGTCATCGGCCGACGGCCTCGTCACGACATAACATGAATCACTGAATGGCCACTGGTTGCCAGCCATGACCTCACTGATACCGAACCACACGTCCTGAACCTCGGGCCGTTCTCAGACGTCACGCAAGACAGTGAAGAACCGATGCACGCCGGGATGATCGCCCAGGTTGCAACCGGTCAATCCGACATCATCGTTTCCGCCGAAGAAGGGCCTTGAGGCTACGACTGGCCCTGCACCGGCAGCCGACTCATAGCCGCCCTGTCGCTCAATCTCTGCCAGCAGCTCAAGAGCACGGAACCGCCTACTCTCAATGCCTTCACGCCCGATCGTGGCATCGTCTCCACGGGCGAGGAGCTAGAACGGTGACATACGGATTTGCCGCCGTCCGTGAGCGCGGGCGCTGCGGTGTTGAGTGGATCGGTTGATCTCCCGCCGTCGCAGGTTTCACGTTGGCGTGCGAGCATGCGACATGATCTCGTGGGCGCAACGGCGAGTCTGCCGCCGATTGGGTGTGACACCGCTTCCGCCACGTCGACAGACCATGACCGGTGTCGGGTTGAGCCGCGGGCCGGAGTTGCTTCCACTCAACGCCGTCCGGCATCTGCCAGTCGGGCAACCTGCCATCGGCGTTTGTCGGTGGCGAGCAGGGCGACGGCCTTCGCGCAGGTCATCCGGGTTTCCGGGTTCAGGGTGAGCATGAAGGTCGAGGCGACGCGCAGCACGTAGGCCTGTTGCCGGTCTTCGAAGAACGGGATCGGCGCTGCTGGCGGCGGGTGCGGATGAGGGCGGCGAGGTGATTCCGGCTGCGGGTGGACAACAGAATCGCGGCGGCCGGATCCACCACGCTCGCCTGCCGGACCGCAATCAGCGCAGCCAGCAGCGCTTCGCAGACCCCACCCCGGACGAGTGGGGTCTGCTGTTCGTCCGCGACAGTCGAACTCGGCAATGGGCACTCGGTCCCCCGGACCCGCAGTACGAGGCCCTGTTCGCCCAGCCGCCCACACGCTGGAGCTGGCCGCCGACATCCGCGAAGCTCCCCTGCTGGAACCCGGGCTGGCACCAGGCGGGACGACCACGCGGGGGATGGCTGAGGTTGCGCCGGGCGATCACGATCTGAGGTATGCGGGAGTTTCTGCTGGTCGTGACAGCCGCGGTCGTCGTAGCGGGTGGGGTACGCGTGGTTCGGCTGCGCGGCGACGAACATGTCGTGGCGCTCAGAAGGGCGGTGGTCGGTGAGACGGTCTACCTCGCGGGGATGCTGGGCTTCCTTGCTCACCACGCGGACTGGTTGCCGTGGCCCCAGCTGATCATCTTCGGCTGTATGTCGGTGCTCGGCGTCCTGCTGCTGCGGGTTCTGCTGATCGCCACGACCGGGGCCGGGCCGCTCCTGCGGCCGATGCCCCGGCGGGCGCCCACCCCGGTCCTCGCCGCCTGTTGTCTGGCCGGTCTTACGCTCGTCATCGTGATCCCGGTGATACTGACCGAACCGTCGCCCCCGTCGGTGTCGACGACCGACGCCGCGGCGCGGAGGTTCGGCGGCCGCATCGACAAGGTGATGACCCTCGAGGCGAAGAGCACGGCGCCGAAGGGCGACCGGGTTCCGGTCGCGCAGTACAGCGTCGACGGCACGCGGCTGTCGCTCGTCGTCGCGCATCATCTGCAGTGCACGCCGTACGCCGTTGCGCTTTCCGACGACGGCCGAGGAGCGGTGTCTGTGACGGTGGTGGCCGTCCCGGCGCCGAAGGCAGGCGAGTTCTTCAAGGACGGGCGGTGTGCACCGGGTGGGCCGTTCACGCGGCGGACCGTGGTGAAGGTGACGACGACCGGCGCGGTCTCGACCGTCTCGGACACCGGAGCCGGTGGACCGGCCTCGCGGGTCTCGTAAGCCGCGATCTCCCCGGCCGGGCGTGGGTACACCAGCGCGAATGGGGCCGGTAGAGCTGGATTCACGGATCTTGGTCCCGGCGCCGGCGGGGTACTCCGCGGCCCCGGAATGCTGCGGTTGACCACCGCCGCGAACTGGGCTCACCTCGTGCAGGACGTGGGCTGACAGGCGCAGGGTCGTCCTCGACCGCGGGAAGCTGCGAAACCAGGCACTCGCGGCACAGGTCGCCGTGGGGCCACCTTGCATAGAGGTCGATGCCTGGCACGTCCTCGACCCGAAACCGCCGTCCGATCGAAACGGGGTGTGGAACGGCTGCGGCCGGCCGGGGACTGCCTGGCCACACATCGCGTCCGATGGTGGGGCGCCGGCCGCTGGGGCGCCCGCACGGCGCAGGTGCCGTACTCCGGCATCATCCGCGACCGGCTCGAACCGTCGCTGGAGCGCGTCCAGATGGTGAGGTGACATCGGTCCGAGCACGACGGCTCGCCGCGGGCAGAACAGCGCATGCCGGGTGTCCTGGTCCGGCTCGGTCGAGATCACGACAGGCACCAGCTCGTCGAGGGCCGCGCACTCGGCGTCCGGCCATTCCGGTTCGGGTTCTCCAGCGACCTCGGCCCGGGTGCAGGCCGAGCCGTCCGGGAACGTGTCGCCCTCCGACACTGTTTCGGCATAGTGGTGAGGGAGCAGACAAGCGACGACGGTGCTGTACGTCCCGTACTTGGCAGTTCCGTCGGGAAACATGATGGTGGCAAGCCACTGACCCATCGGCCCGAGGGTAGCCGATCGGTGCCGTGGCGGTCGTACCCACAACCCGGCGCTACCACCCCTCCGCCGGTGGAACCTGGAACCGCTACAGCCAAGCCGCGATACACCGTGACCACGGGTCCGATGCTGCCGGATACTCAGTCGCCGTTGCGGCGCTGCAGGGTCAGCGACTGGAAGCGGTAGCCACGAACGGTGTCGACCGGATGGAAGTCCACCACGTCGAACAGCGCGGCGGTGGCGAAGGGGTCTGCTGCACCGATAGGTGACATCTGAGATGGCTTGCCGTGACGGCGGGCTGGAAGGATGTTGCTGTGACCAAGCCCTATGCCCGTGAGTTCCGCGACGATGTCGTGCGGGTCGCTCGTGACCGTGAACCGGGCGTGTCGGTTGAGCAGATCGCCAAGGACTTCGGGGTCCACCCGATGACACTGAGCCTTTCCCATCCTCAGTAGATCGGGTTCTCGACGTGGTGTAGAGCGAGGATGGCTTGCACGATCGCGGTCGTCCGGGACGGGCTGCAGCGCAGCTTGGCCAGGACTTTCCATGTCTTGAGGGTGGCGACGGCGCGTTCACCGCGAGCACGGATGCGGGCGTGAGATCTGTTCACGGCCTTCTGCCGACGTGACAGCCTCGGCCGGTACCGGTGTCGTTTGAACGGCGGGCGGACGGTGCCGCCTGCGCCTTGATACGCCTTGTCGGCGAAGGTCATCACGCTCGCGCTGGCTTTCGGCTTCGGCCGTAGACAGGCGCCGCCGTGTCAGCGCATCACATGGGTCCTACCGGCGTGCCACCCGCGGGGTTGTCTGGGCTGAGGATCGAGTAGAGCAGTGGCGGCAGCATCGCCCTCTATTGCCCGCGGTCGTGTAGGCGGGCCAGGGCAACGGCCACCGTGCCAGCCGTCGCCGAGATCCCCTTGCCTCGACCGCCCGATCGGCCAACCACAGCGCTGCACCTAACGGCGGTGCTCATCGTCGTCCAGCGGCACGTCCTGACCCTGCTCCGCGACATCGGCCGGATCCGCCTCGAACGGAAACCGCCGCCGCATCGCCTCGTCGCTGTCCTCGAACCTCGATGGCGCACCCTCGCCGGCCTGCTCATCCGAGGGCTGACGGAACAATGCATCACCGTCAGCTTCAGTCCAACCCATGATCAAATCCCTAGTTCCGCTGGCGGCCGATGTCGTCACCGACGGTACCGGCCGAGCACGGGGCATCGCCTTGCACCCCGTTGCTTCCCTCCGACCACGCGCGGGCACAGCAAGCCCGCCGCCACAACCGCCCGCAGCCCGCAGTAACACGGTCGACGAAGCCCTGTGGAAAGAGCTGTGGATAACACACATCCGACCGCTCCGTGTGCCGTGCGTGTAGCCCTCAGCGAGCCCGCAAAGGAATCGCCCCTGCCGGGCCGTCCCGACACGGTAGGGCCGAGGCGCATTTAACGTCCCTGACCGGGATCTTGTTCGGCGCTACGCTCGCTCGCCCCCGGTCCGCCACCACCAACGTCCAGGAGCGAAAAGATGGCGTCGATCAACTGGGACACCGTCGTCACTGCGGCCGCCACCGCGGCGTTCGTGACGATGGCCGTCGAGTACTTCGCCAAGCCGCTGCTCGAAGCGCGTAAAGAACGAATCCTTGACATAGCGCGTGCTCGCCGCGAGCTGGACGTCGCGGTCAGGAGGATGACCATGGCGGCGGGCAAGGTCGGCCTCAAGCTGCCCGACAGCGCCGATCTTGAATTGAAGGCCATCTGGCGGAAGGAACGGGAACGTCACTACGAACTGATGCGGGCCCAGACGCTCCAGGTCTCGGACGATATGGACCGATACGCGCTCGCGTACATCGGGCCGGCGTCCAACTTGGTGATGAGATACGCGTTCTGTGTCCACGGCATCGTGCTTTCGCTGCGGACTCACGAACATCAAGCCGAAATCATTGCTGAGCTCGGCAAAACCATGGCCGTTGTGATCACCCCACCCCGCCCATGGCAGTACGTCCGCTTCTGGCGGGCCATCGGCGAACTCGAACGCCGGATCGCGGACACCGAGGTTCAAGATGAACCCGACGGGAAAGCCGTCAACGGCACAACGAAGCCCGACACCGCCAGCTAGACCCAGCTTGCCGAGGCGATCCTTCCGCTGCTGCACAACGACGAAGAGCAAGCGGTCGCACTGGTCGTGCAAGCCTGTACCGCTCGAAAACAGGGTTTCGGGGGTCGACCTGCGGTTCTGTGTGTTGCCGGTCACCGATTCGGAGGCAAGCTGACCGGCGTGGTCGTGTCGTTCGCATACTTGGTACTGCGTCAGGTGCTGCAGTTGATTGTGTTGGGCCTGCGCGGCGAGCGGGCAAAGGAGGTCGAGATCCTGGTCCTTCGCCACCAGGTCGCCGTGCTGCGCCGCCAGGTCAAACGCCTGGATTTGGACCCGACCGACCGGGCTCTGTTCTCGGCGCTGCCCCGGCTGCTGCCCCGTCCACGTTGGCCCACGTTCATGGTCACCCCGGCCACCCTGCTGCGCTGGCACCGCACCCTGATCGCCCGGAAATGGACCTATCCGCGGCGCCGGCCGGGCCGCCCACCGACGCGGGCCGCCATCCGGGTGCTGGTGCTTCGGCTGGCGAAGGAGAACCCGGGCTGGGGCCATCGCAGGATTCAGGGTGAATTGGTCGGCCTGGGTTACCGGGTGGCGGCCAGCACGGTGTGGTCCATCCTGACCAAGGCCGGGGTGGATCCGGCACCGCGGCGGTCCGGGCCGACCTGGACCGAGTTCCTCACTGCGCAGGCCAAGGGGATCTTGGCCTGCGATTTCCTGCACGTCGACACGATTGGGTTGACCCGCATCTACGTGTTGTTCCTGATCGAGATCGGCACCCGGCGGGTGCATGTCCTCGGCGTGACCATCCATCCGAGCGGGGAGTGGGTGGCGCAGCAGGCCCCGCAACCTGATGCTGGACCTGGGGGAGCGGGCCGGGCAGTTCCGCTTCCTGATCCGCGACCGCGACACCAAGTACACCGACGTGTTCGACGACGTGTTCACAAGTGAAAGCATCGAGGTCCTACGCAGTCCACCGCAGGCGCCGCGGTCGAACGCGTACGCGGAACGGTGGGTACGCACCGTTCGCCGCGAGTGTCTGGACCGGATTTTGATCTATAACCCGAGGCACCTGATGGCTGTCCTGGGTGAGTTCGTCACGCACTACAACGATCATCGGCCACACCAGAGCCGTCACCAACGCCCACCCAACGCCACGGACACCGGGCCAGCCGCTGTCGACCTCGCCTCTGCGCGGATCCGCCGTACGAAGATCCTCAACGGACAGATCAACGAATACTCGCAGGCAGCGTAGCCCGAACCGCAATTTCGAGCGGTACAGGGTCGACGCATCAGGCAGCACCGCCGCCAACACACTCCTCTAGTTGCGAAGCCAGTTGACTCGTGCCTACCATGAGACCTGACTAAAGCCCGGCTCCGGCTCGTCGGCGCCCATGAAGTCCGCGTCCGTCTGGGCGGAGTCAGCCGGCAACGCGTCTATCAGATCACCAGTCGCGCCGACTTCCCTCCGGCCCGTAGCCGACCTCGCGCAGGGCAAGGTCTGGAGAACCGACGACGTCGACCACTGGATCCGCGAGCACCGCTCCGAGCCCAACTGATAGCGCCGCCCCACGCAACCCGCCAGCAACAGCACCAGCGCGCCGACAGGATTGACGCTCTCCACGAGCGTCGGCCGGTCCTCACGTCGGTGTGGCCAGGCGGTTCGGCTGCTCACCACGCACGGCCGCCGGGCTACCCGCATGAACGACGGGATGCTCGAATGGTGCCTCGCGACCTGCCCGTCGACACCGCCGCATGAGCGAGCCCATCATTCTCGACGACGGGAACGAACAGTGCGTTTAGCTCCACCGGCCCTACGGCGCCATGGCGTCGGACATCCCCCGCCACAATCCTCGACCCAGCGGCAACCCCGACTTCGGCTCCCGTGCGGCCGGTCTGCGCGCTTCCGTCAGTTTCAGATCTTGACCCGCAGGGAGTTGTTGGTGGGGACCAGGTCGGTGGTGGCGGAAACGATGTGGGCCGTCACTTCTGTCTTTCCCGCGGTCCAGGTCCCCTGAATCTCGAACCGGAGCTGGGCGCCTCCGCCGAAGGCGATTCGCTCGTGAACATCGACCACGCAAACCGCCCCGCGACAGCTGCGCGTTTCGCCCTGACTGAAATTGCTGAAGGTGACGTCGGCGCCACGTCCTACCGTGAGTCGCACCTCGTATCCGGTGTCCGCTGGGATGGCGGCGGGTCCGAGGTTGGCGAAGCTCACCGTGATGGTTCGGCTGCCGGTCACCAACTCGCCGGGGGTGAGGCTGGGGTTGGGCGTGACGAGGCTGCCCTGCGCGACCAGGTCCGCAAACGGACCGGTGACGGGTGGCTGGGACGCGGTCGCAGCTACGCCCGGGGCCGCTAACGTACGCCCGGAGCGGCCGGCGGGTTTGTCGGTGGCCAGCGCCGGCAAAGTTGCCACGGCCACGGCCACGGCCGCGCCGGCGATCAGCAACGTCGGTCGGAACGTTCTCCGGAAGCGCCCCATCCGGGGCGCGCCGTTCTGATCCTTCACGCTGCTGCACCTTCCTCATCTGCCGGCACCCCGGCGCTGGCGGTCGATCGACGATCATGATCGTATGGCAAGTCCACGATGTCGTGACGGCGGAACGGCGGTAATTGCATCCGACTTAAGTCATTGTTAAGGGCGCGACGGACTTTTAGTCCGTTTTAGAGCCTGTGAAATAACCGGCTCAGGCGGCTTTTGAGGCCCCCGTAGATCCGCTGCCGTCTACTGAGGGCGTGTCCGTCGAGGCCCGTTTGCGAGCCAGTCGGCGGGTCATGACCATGACCATGGCCCACTGGACCATCGCCGGGTTGCGCCGGCGTCCCCTCGCGACACTCCTGAGTGCCGCAGGCGTTGATCGGCCCTCGGTGCGCGTCGAAGAGCTAGCCCTGGCCCTTCAGTAAGGGCAGCCGGTAGTAAGCCCCGGGAACGCGAAAGTGCCTTCTGATCTGGAACGATGGGACTTGTCTAGGGTTCCATCTGTCCATCACCGGAAGGCACTCTCAAGGTGCAGAGTACCGGC
>NZ_JBFBGU010000040.1:0-37394 GCF_040684855.1 Actinoplanes sp. NPDC089786 | reverse complement strand
GACTCCCGCTCCCGCCTGACCCGCAACCACCACCCGACCGTCACGGTCCACGATGCCGCATACCCACACCCAAATCAGGCACCTATCCAGTTACAACTGGACAACATCCTGTTCACTCAGGAACTGCATCGTCGATTCAACTCACACGGAATCTTCGCCGCTGCTTTCCATCCCGGGACCGTAGCAACCAATTTCGCATCAGATGCCGCAGGCTATATGAAACTCATGTACCAAAGCCGCCTTGGACGTTCCCTCATGACGCCCCCCCGACAAAGCCGCCGGGCAGCTTGTCTGGCTGGCCCATTCCAAAGCCGGCAAGGACTGGGAATCCGGCGCCTACTATCAGAAACGCAGACCTGTGACCATCAATCCGCAGATGCGCGACGCAAGGCTGGCCGAAAAATTGTGGGAATACTCTGGCCGACTACTCGCATAAGTCCCTGACGGAACGCGACCGCAGTGTCCTTATCTCGGCAAATCAGTGAGACGGGGCTGTGTGGTGAGCCGGCAGGGATTCCGCCGCTGTGAGGTTGTCTTGATCTTGATGCCGTTCCTGCGGTGAAGCTGTGGCTCGTGTGGAGGGGCGTCGTTGCCGATGTTCGGGCGCGTACGGCCCGGGATGGATGATCTAGGCTTTGCGGTGCGGCAGGCTGGTGGACGTGGCTCCAGGTTCTTGATGTTGGGTGAGGGAGTGGATGGTTTAGATGGCTCGTCAGACAATCACGGTGTTGACCGACGATCTCGATGGCGGGGACGCCGATCGGACGGTCGAGTTCGGGTTCGACGGGGTGACCTACACGATTGATCTGTCGGAAAAGAATGCCGGCAAGCTTCGCAAGGCGCTCGAGCCGTACCTGGCGGTCGCTGCCAAGGCCGGCCGTATCGCGGGACGGCGTGGTGCAGTCGGACCGTCGCGGGCGAGCAGCCGGGGCGAGAATCAGGCGATCCGGGAGTGGGCGACCAAGAATGGTTGGGCTGTCTCGGAGCGAGGCCGTATCCCGAGTTCCGTCGTCGAGGCATACAACAACCGCTGAGCATCGGAAGACATCCCGCGCGGCTGCGGTGGCCAGCAGGCCTGCGAGAACTCGGGCGACGGCACGACGAGCCTGGCTCATAGATCCTCCGCTTGAATCGACGGACTCCAATGTATCGAGTTGGTCGACCAGTTCGCGCGGCAGACCGTGGGTGTCGTGTCGTTCGCGGTAGACCCCGGCGGTCAGGAAGACCTGGGACAGCCGAAGAGAGCCCAACCTCCGCCGTGGCTGTGCCCAGCTCGTGCGTTCGTTGTAGGTTCTGGATCGAGGTCACGGTGGAATCGCGGCCGCCGCCTCGCGATGCTGGGCGGCGGCCGCGGCGGGTCACGATCCCACAGCGGCGGTGACCTCCAGCCCACCGGCCGGCATGACCGCCCGCACGCTGCCCTCACTGGTCACTCCGCCGGCGGTGTAGGTCGCGGACACGACCACGGTCTCGCCCTCGTACGCCCACAGCGTCAGCGTGCCGTCGGTGTCGGTCACCCCGCTGCCAGCGTACGTCTGGTAGGTGTACACAGGCCCGCCGGGCCACAGTGTCCGCGTGCCACTCGGCCGCCAGTTCATCGGCGCGTTCGTGACGACCGTGGCACCGGCGACGGGGTGACCGCCGGGGTCCGCGACGTGCACGGTCAGCCGCACCCGCCGGGGCAGCCTGATCGTCACGTCGGTGTCCTCGGTCAGCATCGTGGCGGTCCGCAGCCAGTACGGCGCGTAGTAGTCGATCCGGTCCGGCGAGACCACGTCGACGTCGACATGGCCACGCCGGACGGTCAGCGCGAAGGCACCGGCGGCATCGGTGGTGGTGCCGTTCACCCAGACGCCGGCGACCGGCGCCCCGTCCGCGTCGACTACGTGCCCGGTCAGATGGACCTTGGCGGGCGGGGTCACGACCAGCGTCACCTCGGTGTCGCCGACCACGGCGACCTTCGCGAGGCCGCCGGTGGCCGTCTCGCCATCGATCTCGTGAGTGGCCTGAAGCCCGGAAACCTGGCCCGGATAGGCCCACATGGTCGCCGACCCGTCGACGCCGGTCTTGGCCGAGGAAAACCCGGAGAGTTGGTCGAAGCCGGGCCCACCGGGCCACAGCGGCGCGTTGCCTCCGACGCCGTCCTGCGTGAAGACGTCAGCGCCTTCGACGGGCGTGCCCTGCGGGTCGACGACGTGCACGATCAGCCGGCTCGGACGCGGCAGCGTGATCGTGACCTCGGCGTCCTCCGACAGATCGGTCCAGGTCACCAGGTAGAGGTTGTTCTGATTCCCGGGCAGGTAGATCGAGATGCCGAGCTGTCCCGCCTTCGCCGTCACCGTGAACGCGCCGGCCGTGTCGGTGTTCGCCCAGATGTCTCGCACCCTGATGCTCGCGCCCGCGACCGGCTGCCCGTCGGCATCGACCACGTGCCCGGACAGCGTCGCCGTCGGCGCCGGCGCCGGCGCCACCACCGGCAGCGCGGTCAACGTCAGCGAGACGTCGGTATCACCGTCGAACTCCACGGCCGGCAGCGAGCCCCGGTAACTCCGGCCATCGGACTCGTACGACCCGGTCACCTCAGGGATCACTCCGGTGAACGTGCTCACGGTCAAGTCCCCGCCGGCGTCGGTGAAGCCGCCGTGCAGCCAGGGCATCACCGAGTAGGCCGGACCGCCGGACCACAGCGGGCCATCGGTGGGCGGCGCCGAACCCGGCTTCGCCTCGACGAACGCGCCGGCCAGGGGCGTGCCGTCCGGGTCGGTGACATGCACGGTCAGTTGCGCCGACCGGGGCAGGGTGATGTCGAGGTCCCGGTCCACGGTGAGCCCGACGGACGACGTCAGCATGGCCGGGTAATCGGGGATGTTGGACAGTTTTATCTTGTACGAACCGGCTCGGGCGGTCAGGGAGAACGTGCCATCCGTGCCGCTCACCGCCGACGCCCCGAAGGTGTTGCTCCAGATCTCCACCAGCGCGCCGGCGACCGGCTGCCCACCGGCGTCGGCGATCCGGCCGGACAGTGTCGCCATCACGACCGGCGCCACCGTCAGCGCCACCGTGCAGCTCAGCTGCCGGTCGCCCGTGTCGCGCGGGCACGAGTCCTGCCCCGCGCCGCCGTCAACGTAGTCGTTGCCGGCGCCGCCGCTGAGGTTGTCGTCGCCGTTCTCGCCGCGCACCGCGTCGTCGCCCGCGCCGCCGGACACCGAGTCGTTGCCGTTGCCACCGGTCAGCGTGTTCGGTCCGCCGTTGCCGGTGAGCGTGTCGGCGCCGGACCCACCGACGGCGTTCTCGACGTCCCCGCCGGCCGTGTCCTGCTCGCCGGCCGCGCCGTCGCCCGCCTTGCCGTCGAGCACGACCGTGACGGCGCTCGTGTGGTCCGCGTACGAGACCGTGTCGAGACCCGCACCGCCCAGCATGACGTCGGCGCCCGCACCCCCGAGGAGGGTGTCGGCGCCCGCGCCGCCGTCCAGCACGTCGTTCCCGCCGTTGCCGTGCAGCACGTCGTTGCCGCCCAGCCCGCAGATCACGTCGGCGCGCGAGGTGCCGTTGAGCCGGTCGTTGCCCTTGGTACCGATGATCGTGCAGCGCTTGCCGTTCGCATTGGCGGGAGGAGCGGCGGAGGCCGGTGCAGCGGCGAGGCCGAGCATGGACAGGGCGGTGAGACCCGAGGCGAGAATGATCCGTTTACGCACGGATTGTGAGATCGGCGGCACGCGCGGCGACTTGAGGCTAACCAGAGGTTGATCGTCAGTCCCACCGGTGAGGGTTAGGTATCAGGCGGACGCACGCTGGAAGACGCTGACCGACTCGTGGGGTGCCAGTCCTTGACCTGGATTTCAACCATGCATCGTGGTTGCAGCCCCTGAACCGCGAGGATGTCTGTTCGTTCCAGCCCGTCACGCGTCAAGGCGGCGGCCCAGCCGAGCCGTGCGAAGACTCAACAGACCCAATGATAACCCGCGGACTTCGTCATCTTGTTGTCGGCGACCGAAACACTGTGGCATGCCCGATGGTTGCTGCGTTCGGTTGGAACAACTGAATTCTGCGCGATCTCGCCGGCGCGGATGAGCCGCGGGCCCAACCCACCGTCCAGCCTGAACGGGCCACCGCGCACTTATCAGCGGCAGATCCGTGCGCTTCAGAAGAAGGGGCCTTCGATAAGTTCGCTCCGTCTAGGATGGCCGAATGGTTCATGGAAACGCCGATGCAAACAAGGACGTTCAAACCCCGGCATCTGGCCAAATCGGGGAAGCGGCGATCCTCACGGGAAGGCGGGGATGGTTCTCGGCACTGATTACAGCTACGGCGGTAGCTTTGACTGCCCCGCTATCTGTTCCAGCCTTTGCCGTAGGCGCACTGATTCGGGGTGCGACGCTTCCTTGGCTGAGACGCAAGTTTAGTAAATACTCGGGAAAGGGTAGGTATGTAAATGCTGAGCTGGCTAGCACCATTGTAACCATTCCCGCAGTGGGGATCATCGGGTCATTCGGCATAAGCTGGGCGTTCTATCTGCTTGCTAAAGCGGATTCTGTAAAGCAATTACCTGGCGACTACAGCCCACTTCAGGACTGGCGAATGGTCCTCGCCGGGACAGGCTTGCTATCTCTCGGACTGCTTATCAGTCTTTTTCGCTCTGTAGCAGGTCACCGGTCTGGCGTAAAGCCGCTGCCATTTGAAGAGGACGTTACCCCATCGGAAGGCGTCTCTGAGCTGCACAAATGGAGGATGGGTCACAAGAGGTTTTTCATGCCAACAACATTCGTCTTCTCGGCGAGTCGCGCTGACGAATGTCTGGCCAAACCATTGGCCTCACAAAGGGCGCCTGGCGTGCTAGAAGTATTAACGGCGGGCGCGACATCTGCCAAGGATGTCGCTCAGATAGCTATCACTTCCACCTTCGCCACACTGTGGATACTCGCGTACGGGCAGCCGGCATGGTTTGCGGGCTTAGGAGCTCTCGCTACTGCGGCAGCTTTGATTGGAAAGTTTATAATCGACTCGTACTTCTCGTTCTTCGACCAGATGAGGCTTGGTCGACGCGCTAACCGTCTTGGAGCGCTTATCTTCGGAAGAGAAAGTTCGTCCTTGCCCACTGGGACCGCCATTGCGAACTTGACCGATCGCATCGAAGACCTCACATCTGCCGTCGAGAGGATCGAAAATACCCTGGCGGAAAGAGAGCGGGACCGTGGATGGCTCCGGCGATGGCTTCAACACAAGTAAAGCGTTGACCTGACATCTATGCGGTATCCTGTCATCGGCACGAGCGTGCGTCGGGCCGCTCCCGAGGTAAGTTGCGCTCGGTGAAGGCCGACCGCCGGCCGGCCCGCGCGGTCAGCGGCAAATGAGTACACCGGAAAGCGAGCTCGCCGCCTCTGCACCCGCCGCGGTCATCGGCGTCTGCAGAGGAATTCGGCGTGCGTGGCCGAGGGTAATGTCCGGGAAACGGTGTCCAGGCCTGCCCGGTCCAGCATGCCCTCCACGATCCAGGCGTAAGTGGAGAACTCCTCGCGTACGTGCATCTCGAAGTCAGCTTTCGTGAAGCCCTCACCCGCTGGCCGGCCCGCGGTGTCGATCCACCGTTGCACCTGCTCCGCGGCCTCGGCCGGTGGAAAGGAGACGATGGCGTCTCGCAGGTAGAAGGTGCCGCCCGGGCGAAGCGTAGCCGCGGCGTTGAGCAGCGCTTGTTGCTTCCAGAAGTCCGGCAGCTGGTGAAGTGCTGACCGGGTGGTCACCACGTCCGCGGGCCGGGCGGCGTGTGCGTAGTCCAGGAACCCGGCCCGGTGCCAGTACGCCGTGACGTCGGCCCGCTCAGCCCGGGCCTGGGCGAAGGCGAGCATCTGCTCGGAGATGTCAACGCCGTGTGCGTGTGCTCCCCGGCGGGCCGCCTGAACCACGAGCGAGCCTGTGCCGCAGGCCAGATCGATCAGAAGTGTGTCCTGGGCAACGCCGAGGCGATCGAGCAGTGCGTCGTCGGCGTCCGGGTCGGTGCCCTGGTTGCGGTCGTAAACGGCCACCGCGGCCGGGCTGCCCAGATCGACCCCGACCGGGGAATACTCCTTGAACAACCATGGGGGACGGGCGTGTGTCGTGTCGCTTCGAGGCATTGCCCATTCCTATGGTCCGGGGCATCGTGCGGCAACCGCAACATGTGCAGCGCAGCGTTTCGAGAGGTGAAAGATGCAGGACCGCGACCTGTACCGATTGTTCCTGCACCTCTGCGCATCGTTGAGCTTCACCCGGACTGCGGAAGACTGTCACGTCAGCCCGGCCACCATGTCGCGTGCCGTCCAACGGCTGGAAGCAGCCACTGGGCACCGGCTGCTCGATCGTGGTCCACACGGCGTGGCGCTCACCGAACAGGGCCACCGATTCCGCGGTTACGCCGCCCAGGCTCTGCAGCTATGGGAAAGCTACCGCGGTGACGAACTGACCAATGATCACATCACTGGTAGCCTGCGCGTATTCGCTTCCGTCACGGCATGTCAAAGCCTGCTGCCCGACTTGCTCGCGCCCATCCGTGACGCCCATCCGGGCGTGCAGATCTGCATCCGAACGGGTGACGCCGCCGCCGCCCTCGCGTTCCTGGACGACGGCGAGGCTGATCTCGCCGTCGCAGTCCTGCCGTCCCGAATCCCGGCCACTCTGCTCGCACGCCCCGTGGCCCGCACTCCACTCGTCCTCGTCCGGACTCGTCCATCACCATCCGGCACCGAGCCCCTCGCCTTCCATGATCGGTTCGTGCTTCCCCGAGGCGGTCTCGTCCGCGACGCAGCGAACCGGTGGTTCCGTCGCATCGGAGCCACACCGCACATCGCCGCCGAGGCCGACGGACACGAAGCCCTGCTCACCCTGGTCACCCTCGGCTACGGCACCGGCATCGTTCCCGACCTCGTCCTGCGACACGGCAACGTCCGGAACCGGCTGCACACCGTCTCCGCACCATCCAGCCCCGGCGAACTCAACATCGGCGTGTGCGTTCGACGTGCGGACCTCCACCGCCCACTGGTCGCCGCCGCATGGGCGGTCACGGGACACGACCAACTCAGCACGACGCCGAAGTACGAGGCTTAACCGCCGGGACTTACTAAGTGCACTGTCATCGGCATGTCCGTGCGTCAGCCGCTCACCTCACTGTCACGCTGGGTAGCGCTCGGATCGCGGCATGAGAGTGCGCGATCGGTTGGCTCACGGAGGAGCCAGTGTGAATTTCTGAAGTCACGCTTCGCGCAATCTCGGCAGTGGCCCGCGGCGTTGAAATAACTGCGCGCACTCACCATGTGCTGACGCGTGAGTTTCAAGCATCTGAAGGGCGCCATTCAGCGCGACCCCCCTGAAGCCATACCCGAATGCGAGTATGACTTGCTTGACAGGCGCCCGTTGCCTAAGAGGGTCGGCCGGCCAAGCACGGGCAGAGTACCTACTCTTCACGGATAACTAGCTTGTACAAGAGCACGCCGGAAATGCTAGATGACCACGTGTCGTCAGAGGCAGCGGGTCATAGCAGGCACCCCCATGCAATGCCGCTGTTTCACGGCCAAACCCTTCAGCTTCATGGATGATAGGGGCATGGAGCAGCCGCCGAACGTAGGGTATTCTTGGACGATTATCGTCAACTGGCTGAACGAAAACTGCCCTGGCGCACCGCCGCTACTCGCGTCACCAGTTGCGCCTCGCCGCGCGGGCCCGCGAGATGGTCGGCCAAGGTGTCGCTCTGGAAGCCGCCTGCCGCATCATCATTCTCGAGGACCAACTCCAGGAAGCCCTCCAGCAGAACCCGAACCACCAGCGCCCACGGCAAGCGGAAGCTGCCTGATCCCGCCGCTTCCACGGTCCTTTCCCATCGAGAAAGGACCGTGTCGACGGTGTAGGGCACGCCGCCGAGGAGTAAGGGTGACGACCGTTGTGCCGCCGGAGCGCCAGAACTCGGGCAGATAGATCACGGCGACCCAGCCCAAGGCCAGGTACACCGGCACCCCACCCCCTGCTGGTCCGCGACGCGACCACCCGGCCCCTGCCGCTACCGGCCAACCGGCCAACCGGGATGCTACGACACCGTCGATTCCACCCACATCGACGCGCTGGGCCACGTCAACATCGACGGCCGGGTCTATCCGGGCGTGCCGGTCGACGAGGCGATCTCCGGCGGGACCGTTCGCCGCGGCTCGTCGACGCCGTTCACGACCGGCGTGACCACCCGCGGTGTACTGCTCGACCTCGCACCAGAAGGCGCCCTCGACGCCCGGCGCCAGGTTACCGCCGCCGACCTGGAAGAGGCCGAACAGCGAGGCGGCGTACGCGTCGAGTCCGGCGACGCCCTCGTCGTCCGCGGCGGCTGGACGATCTCCGCGGAGCCGCCAGCTCGCTGCCCACGATGACGCTCGACGCCATTAATTGGATGGCGAACCGCGAAGTGTCCCTTTATGCGGGCGATACCTGCGATCGTCCGCCTGTGCCCCCGCGGCCCGACGCCGCACCGGCCCGACCCGTACGCCGCCCGGCGTCCATGCACACGGTCGCGCTGGGCCGGCTCGGCATGCCGTTGATCGATCGCGCCGAGGTCGACGAGCTGGCCCGTGCCTGCCGCGAGTTGTCCGGCTACAGCTTCCTATTCGTCCTGGGCACGATCCCCGTAGCCGGACGCGACCGGCCTACCGGTCAACCCCATGGCAATCTTCTAGGTGGGCAGCTCGATCACCGCGGCTCTGCTCGTACCCTTCGGCCGGACCCGCACCGATATCGTCTCCCGCCTGCACACGTTCGGCGCACCTGGCTCGCACGTCATGATGGCCGTGTCAGGCGGTCCGGTAGATGTTGGCGGACGGCTACTTACGTTTGACCGGCGCCGCTCCTGCCTTGCCAGGTGGGCTGTCTCGCCTGGGTGGTAGCCGCTCCGCGCAGTGTGTCATGCATCACTGTCGGGTACTGTGTCTTTTCTCGGGTGTGAGCTGCCCACTCTTGCGCTGCCGAAACGCGGACCCAACGCGTACCGAGACGCGGCCCCACGGTGAAGCTCCGGCCCTGGCGGCCCGCTGCGGTATTCGGCGGCCCCGGGTAAACCGCAGCCGGCACGGCCCACCTGCTGGTCAACGGTCAGGGTGCCCGCGCCCGTGGTCCAGGTCGGTCCATCATCAGGCGCTACTGCGGCGGCCTACGACGAGCCCGGGTCGCCGCCACGACGTTCCGGCCGATCACTTGACCGCGATCGGGTTGACCGGCGAACCTACTGCGCCGGTGATCGGCAGCGGGGCGGCGGTGAGCCAGAATTCGTAGGTTTCGTCGGCGGCGCAGTCGGCGGCGAGAACGTCCAGGTCCCACATCTCACCGAGGAACAGGCCGATGTGCGGGATGGCGACCTGGTGCAACGGCTGGAATGCCTCGTCGAACTCGTTGGGCCGTACCTCGAAGCCCCAGGTATCGGTGGCGATGGCCGCGATCTCGGTGTGGTGCAGCCAGCCCGCGGTGGCGAACGACAGGCCCGGAGCGGGACCGCCGGCGTAGTCACCCCACCCGTCGCGGCGGGCGCGGGCCAGTTGGCCGGTGCGGACGAGCACGATGTCGCCGCGGCCGACGGCCGACGACGTGCCTTGCCGTTCGACGGTCGCCTGCAGGTGTTCGGTGGTGATGGCGAAAGCGTCGGGCAGTTCGCCGTCGCCGATTGCCCGGCCGACATCCAGCAGGACCGCCCGGCCAGCGATGACGCCGGCGACGGTTTCGATGCCGGTGACCGCGTCGCCGAGGCTGGTCACCACATCGCCGGCGGGCCGGCCGTTGTAGGCCATGCCGTGGTCGAAAATGTGGCCGAGCCCGTCCCATTGGGTGGAGCACTGCAGCGGCATGGTGATCATGTCGTCGGCGCCGCCGAGGCCGTGCGGGAAGCCTTGGATGCCGGCGGCCGCGTCGGTTCCGGTGTCCAGCATGGTGTGTACCGGGTTGTTGCGCCGGCGCCAGCCTTTTTGCGGTCCGTTCATGTCGAACGACTGGGACAGCGAGAACGACACCCCGCGACGCACGAGCGCCGCGCCTTGCCTGCGCTTGTCGGGCGTCAGGAAATTCATCGTGCCGCGTACGTCGTCGGCACCCCACCGCCCCCAGTTGGAGCACCGCTTCGCCGCGTCGGCGATCGCGGCATCCGGGTCGGTCCGGTCCAGGCCCGTCACGACATCTCCCGGAACGTGTCGGCGATCCAGTCGGCGATGAAGACGCTCACGTGCGAGAGGTGGTCGAGGCCGATGTGCTCGGCGCCGCCCTCGGCCGCGGTGAAGATCCGTAGCTCCCGCTTCGGGCTGTTGACCGCCTGCTCGTACGAGCGATGCGCGTACGCCGCCGGGATCTGCCGGTCGTTCTCCCCGTGCGCGATGAGAAACGGCACGGTGATCTGTTCGACAACGCCGTCGAGGTGGACCGCGTCGGCCTTGCTGATGAAGGCGTCGATGTCGCTCTCGCCCCATACCCACAACACGTGGTCCCAGTAGTGCGGCACCGGATTCTCGCCTTCGCGCTCGATGCGGCGTCTCTGCACGGCCCCCCAGTTGTGGTTGGCGCCCCATGCGACGCACAGCGCCAGGCGCTTCTCGAACGCGGCGGCGCGGGGGGCGTAGTAGCCGCCCAGCGACCAGCCGACAAGTCCGATCTGGGTGTTGTCGACGTCGTCGCGTGCGGCGAGGTAGTCGACGCAGGCTGCTGCCCAGTCCTCGGTTTCGACGCGCGCTGTCAGACCCTGCAGGCGCAGCGCTTCGCCACTTCCCGGGCAGTCGACCATCAGCGTGGAGATGCCCCGGGTCGCGAGTTCCTGGGCGAAGTTCGAGGCGTACATGTGCTCCTTGGTGGAGTCCAGACCGTTCCACATGACGATGCAGGGCGTCCGATGGTCGCCGGTCGACGCGTCGGTGTAGTAGGCGGGCAGCGTCGAACCTTCGAACGGCACCGCGACTCGGGTGGTCGCCGGGTCGATCAGGTCGAACACCTTCTGCTGCAGTTCCAGGCACCGCTGGTAGACGGTGTTGCGGCCGGGCGCGTGGGCGCTCTGCATCCGCTCGGCCTGAGCGAGGTAGTTGGCCGCTCGCTGGTATTTCTGACCGGCAGCGCGACGGTGGCCGCCCTTCTCGTCGGCCACGGCCCGTACGGTCAGGTCGTCGGCTACCGCCGTCCAGGACGCCATGAACTCGGCGGTGCCGACGTCGGAGCCCCGTGCCGCCAGGTCGCGGATCGGGCGGCACGCACGGTCGACCTCGTTGATGAGTCCGCCGCTGTTCAACGTCGCGACGACGCTCAGGTTCCACACGTAATTGCCCGGGAAGTACTCGAACATGGCTGTGTCCTTCAGTCGTGGTCCGATACGTGCAGCCTGGCCTTGCCGTGGTCGCGTCGGCGAACGGGCGGCAGGGCCGGTGCGGGCACCGCCGAGGTGACCCGGTTGGTGAGGCTGCCGATGCCTTGCACGGTCAGCGTGACGACGTCACCGTCACGCAGCGGTGGCGGATCCTGCTTGCCGTTGCGGCCCCACAGTTCGGCGAGGCAGCCGCCGTTACCGACGGTGCCGGAGCCAAGCACGTCTCCGGCGACGAGGCGGCTGTCGCGTGACGCGTACGAGATCAGGCTCTCGAACGTCCAGCCCATGTTCGACAGCAGGTCCCGGCCGATCTCCACGCCGTTGACGCTCGCGGTGCACCACAGGTCGAGGAAGCCCTCGCTGTCGCGGTGCGGTTCCAGCTCATCCGCGGTGACCAGCCACGGGCCTAGTGTGCCGGCGAAGTCCTTGCCCTTGGCCGGGCCGAGGTTGACCTGCATCTCGCGGCGCTGCAGGTCACGGGCCGACCAGTCGTTGAAGATCGTGTATCCGAAGATCTTTCCGTCGGCGCCGAGAACGGCGGCGACCTCGAGCTCGAAGTCGCGGGCTGTCGACGCGGCCGGGAACGGCACGTCGTCGTCAGGGCCGAAGATCGTGTGCGGGTTGGTGAAGTAGAAGGTGGGGGCGTCGTACCAGGCGTCGGGGACGCCGACGCCGTCGATGCTGCGACGTACGCCTTGGACGTGCTCCTCGAATGCGACGAAGTCACGGATCGAGGCGGGTTTCAGCGGTGCGCGTAAGCGCACGCTTTCGAGGGGTACGCCGGTGCCGAGCGCGCTCCTGGGCACCGCGTCGAGGCCGATCTCGGCCACGGCTCGGACGTCGAGGGCCGGGTCGGTGAACGGGCGGACCACCCCCTCCTCCACGAGCCCGGCGCGCTCTTCACCCGCGTACGAGAAGGTGGCGATCTTCATGGTTGGCTCAGACCGGCGGGGCGACGAAGACGCCGCGGTCGGGGTCGTTGAAGGACTTCTTGGCGACGAATTCGCTCATCGGGTTGGCCGTGCCCCACTGGTCGGTGACCATCGGGTCGGAGAAGTCGTACAGGTGTGGGTGCCAGGTGTCCTCGTCGAGCTGTTCGAGCTCGGTGGTGTATTCGATGGTGTTGCCGTGCGGGTCGAGGAAGTAGCTGAAGGTGTTGTTTCCGGCCATGTGCCGTCCGGGGCCCCACACCTTCTCGACGCCGGCGCGCAGTAGTCGGCCGGTGCCGCGCATATATTCGTCGATGCCGCGCATTTCGAATGACGCGTGGTGCAGCGAGACGAAGGGGCCGCGGGAGATCGCCAGGCTGTGGTGGTAGCGGTTGGTGCGCAGGAACCACATCACCTCGCCCCTGTGCGGTGAGTGCAGGGTGTCGGACAGCCCGAAGTCCAGGTGCCGCTGGTAGAAGGCGACCGTGGCCTCCGGGTTCGGCGAGTTGATCACGATGTGTGAGAGCTTGACCGGCACTGACTCGCCGGCCTCGACCTTGCGGTGTGCGCGGACCGCGACGTCGCAGGACACCTCGACCGTGCGGCCGTCGTTGTCGAAGAACCGGAAGCCGTAGCCGCCGCCGGGGGTCTGCATCTTGCCGGGCTCGGTGACCAGCCGGACCCCGTCGCGGCCGAGGCGTTCGGCGATCGCGTCGACGTCGGCCGGGTTCGCGGCGCCGAAGGCGATCAGGTCCAAACGCTTCTCGTCGGCCTTGCGGAGCCGCACCGAATACTGCTCGGGTGAGCCGGCCGCGGCCAGGAAGGCTAGACCGTCGTCGGTGGTCTCGGTGGTGAGTCCCCACATGGTGGTGTAGAAGTCGAGCTGTTTGTCGTAGTCCGGGACGGCCAGGTCGACGTGGCGCAGGTGGGTGATCAGTCGTTCGTTCATCGTGTGCTCCTCAGGCCGGGTCGGCCAGCAGGTGGGACATGCGGCCCATCAGGCCGGGGACGTCGCCGCGCTCGTGGTCGAGCAGCCAGTGCGCCAGCTGCAGGGATCCTTCGACGACGGTCTTGGCGCGCTCGTAGCGGCGATCGGTGAATGTCTGCCACACCTCGTCGGTGAGCGTGTCGGCGGCCAGCAGCAGCTCGGTCAGGACGACGGCGTCCTCCAGCGCCTGGGCGGCGCCCTGGGCCAGCGTGGGCGGGCAGGCATGTGCCGCGTCGCCGATCAGCACGACGCGGCCGCGGTGCCACGGTGCGGGCAGGATGTGACTCTCGAACCAGGTGTAGTTGATCGTCGAGACGTCGGTGAGGTGCTCGCGGATGTCGTCCCAGGGACCGTGGTAGGCCTCGGACAACCCGCGCATGACAGCCAGCGATTCCGCCGGGGTGAGGGTGCTGCGGTCCTGGGCGTCCTCGACGAGGTAGGCGTACAGCGAGTCCTCGCCGGTCGGGCAGTAGCCGGCGATGTAGCACGGGCCGCCGTAGTACAGGTCCGTACGGGTGACGCTCGCCGGGCGGGCGGTGAACGCCCGCCAGATACCCATTCCCGTGCTCGTGGTCTCCAGGTTGATGCCCAGCATATGGCGGGTCCACGACCGGATGCCGTCGGCGCCGACGACCAGGTCGTAGCGGCTGGTGGAGGAGTCGGCGAAGGTGACCGCGACACCGTCCGCGTCCTGTTCCAGGGCGGTGTAGGTGGTCTCGAAGCGGACCTTCGCGCCGGCCGCCGCCGCGCGGGCGAGCAGGATCCGGGCCAGGTCGGGCCGGTGCATCCCGAGGGTGGCGGGCAGATCCGGACCCCCGGTGCGGACGTCGTCGAGCTCGGCGATCAGCGAACCGTATGGGTCCGGTGCGCGCAGGCCAAGGCTGTCGAACGCGTACCCGTGCCGACGTACCTGGTCCCAGACGCCCAGCCGGCGCAGCACCCGCAAGGCGTTGCCCTGCAGGGTGATACCTGAGCCGACCGCACTCGCGTCGGGTTTGATGTCGATCAGGTCGACCGAGACGCCGCCCTCGGCGAGGAGAATCGCTGTCGCGGCGCCGGCCGCGCCGGCGCCCACGACCAGCACATTACGGACTGCTGACATGCCGGATTTCTCCCTTGTTCGGCGGCTGCGATTCTCACCACTGTTCAAGAGCGACCGGCGGTCAGGGAAGAGCGATTCTTTGATGGTCGCCATCCGTTGCGCATATGTGAGTGGGTGGCCGTCGACCGGTGTCCCGGTCAAATCTGGACCGGAATCTGCCGATCACCCCATGGTTCACCGTTGCGCGTCGGCCAGATCGGTGGCCGCTCGGCGAGCACCACGAACGGCGAGCGCGACGCTCATCAGGGTCGGATTCATGGTCGTGGCGGTCGGGATGACGCCGTTTCCGCCGACGACCAGGCCGCGGTAGCCCCAGACCCGGCACCACGGATCGGCGACCGACGTTCCGTCGTCGGAATGGCCGATCCGGGTCGTGCCCTGGTAGTGCAGGCTCGATCCGTTGGGCAGCAACCGCGGCTGGGCGACGAAGGTGCCCAGTGCGGTCCCTGCCCGCCTCAGCTGAATCATGGCTTGCTCGATCTCAGCGCGTTCCGCCGGGCCGAGTTCGTAGTGGATCGTCATGTTGGGGAAGCCGCGATAGTCGAACTCGCCGTCGTCGAAGGTCACGCCGTCGTCGAAGCACGGCCGCTTGCGCAGGCCGTAGCCCATCATCACGTAGCCCCAGCGGTTGCCGGCCTGCGGATCGCTCGGGTCCAGCTGGAACGGTGGATTCTCGGCGTACATGACCTGCGCCGAGTACGGATGGGACGGCTCGGAGAAGGGGATCCGATTGACGGCGGCCACCGGGTCGGCCGGATTGAGCGCCCGGCGCGCCAGCTCGCGGTCCAAGTCGTCCTCGGTGGTGAAGCGGCGCATCTTCGCAGCGTTCAGCGCGATGGTCGAGATCACCACGGGATGCTCGGTCAGATAGTGGCCGAGCGCGGGCGGCCGGATGCCCGACGCCCACAGGAGTTGGGGAGTCCGGAACGCGTCCGCCGCCACCACCACGAGATCGGCCGGGAAGCGGTACGTCTCCCGGGTGCGCAGGTCCTGCACCACGACCCCGGCGGCGACCTCTTCCTCGTGCACGACCCTCCGGACCAGGCTCAGATCGCGTAGTTCGAAACGCTCGGCAAGCGGCGAGCCCTGCTCGATCAAGGGACCTAGGACGGCGTCCACTCCGGCCCATCGCATCGTGCCGTCGGGCTGAGGGTCACCCGCGACCGGAAGCGTGCCGACTCCACGGCCCACGGGCAGTTCGAGGCCGAACTCCTCGTCCAGCAGCGAGCGAATCGCGTTGCCGACCGACGAATCGGCGAAGGCCGCGTCCTGCGCGTGCAGGAGCCGCTCGGCGACCCCGATGAGGTTGTCCCATTCGTCGTCGGGGATGAAGGCGACCCTCTCCGACCCGAAGGGACGCGGGATCGCGCAGGTCCAGTGCGCGCCCATTCCCCCGACGTTGGTGGAGGCCGCGCCGGCCGCGAAGCTCGGCGCGTGCGCCGAATCGGGAGCGCCGAAGTCGAGCAGGTACGTGCCCTGCCGGGCGGTGAACATCCCCTCGGCCACCGCTCCGGTAGGCAGCCCCAGGTTCTCCCGATGGGCACCGGACTGCGGACCCTGCGACATCTCTCGGGCCCGCGCCTTCTGCTGCGGGTCGGTGATGTTGCGCACACACTCGCCGGGGCGCTCAGTGAGCTGCGGACCCGCCTCGAACATCACCACCGACGCGTCCGGCAATCGTTCCAGCAGGATTCGGGCGTAGGTGGCACCGATCGGGCCGCTGCCGACGATCGCGATGACGGGGTTATTGAACACCGATTCTCCTTCGATTTCAGCCGACGACCGCATCCCGCGGGGCGCGGCCTCGCGAAGGGAGGAGATCAGCTTGCGATCTCAGCGTCCGTCAATCTATCGCTTCCGCCCGACTTTGACAAAAGCTAGCCCGACTCGGACGGAAGTGCTCGCCTGCGATTCACCGGGTACTTTTGTCCGAATCTAACTTATGATTGTCATTTGATTGCAGATGTCACAGCCATCGGGACGCAAGTCTGTGGCCAGGTGTGCAAAACTCGGGCATGGCACGACAATCGGCGCTCAGATTCGGCGCGAAGACCGACGAGATGATCAGCCTGCTGAGGATCGTCAACCTCGTCCGCCTCGGTGAGGCGACCACCCGGTCGCAGATCGGCCAGGTCACCGGGCTCGGCCGCGGGGTGGTCACCCAACGGGTCGACCAGGCCATGGACCTGGGCTACCTGGAAGACGGCGACCTCGCCAACCCCACCGGGGGCCGCGCACCGCGTACGCTCCGGTTCCGTGGCGACCAGGGCCTGATCATCGTCTGCGCGCTCGGAGCCCTGCACATCCACGTGGGCACGTTCACCTTGACCGGCGACGTGCTCGACGACGCACACTGCGACTGGGACATCGCCCGAGGCCCGGCCGAAACACTGGAAACGGCCATGTCGATGATCGACAAACTGCTGGCCAAGGCCGGTGACACGCCGGTCTGGGGCGTTGGCATCGGCGTCCCCGGCCCGGTCAACTTCGCCACCGGCAGCCCGGTAGCGCCACCGATGATGCCCGGCTGGAACGGATTCGACGTCCGCCGCCCCTTAGAGCAGCACTATGACGCGCCCGCCTGGGTCGACAACGACGTCAACCTGCTGACCCTCACCGAACGTGCCCGCCGCCGGGACGAGCACCCCGACCTGATCTACATCAAGGTGGGATCCGGGATCGGCGCGGGCCTGCTCTCCCAGGGTCGGATCCACCGCGGCGCCAAGGGAGCCGCCGGCGACATCGGCCATGAGCGGGTGCCGGACGCGGACCAGGTCTGCCGCTGCGGAAAGGTCGGCTGCCTGGAGGCGGTGGCCGGGGGCTGGGCCCTGGTGCGCGACGCCGGGGCGGCCATCGCCGCCGGAGCCACCGGCTACCTGGTCCAGCGAACCTCAGCTGGTGAGACCATGACACCCGAGCTGATCTCGCTGGCCGCCGAGGAAGGCGATGCCCTGGCCGTCTCCCTGGTCCGCAAGTCGGCACTGGTCGTGGGGCAGGCCATCGCTTCGCTGGTGAACATGTTCAACCCGAGCGTGATCGTGATCGGCGGCGCGATAGCGGCCGGCGCCGGGGAGATCTTTCTGGCCGAGGTGCGGCAGCGCGTGTACGCGCACTCCAACCCGCTGGCCACCATCGACCTCAGCATCGTGCGATCGGTGGGCGACATCCGTGAGCCCTTGCGTGGCGGCGCCGAGATAGTCCGCGAACAACTCTTCGACGCGACCTTCGCGCGGTGGTTCGGCCTCGGCCGGCCGACCGTCGACGCGGTTCGCCCGCTCCGCCCACAAGCACCGCCTCGGGCGGGCCCGACCGGCACTTTTGAGCCGCGCGTCAACTGACGTCGCGGGCCGCACTCAGGACCACGGGATGGTCGAGATCCAGGACGGCCTCCAGGTGCGTGGGCAGCACGAGCGGGGCATCCGGCCCACCGGGCAGGTAGGGCACCACGATCCGGAAGTCGACGGACACGGCATGCCGGCCCGGCGCGAGCCGCCGCGGACCCGCCACCACGAGGCGGTCCTGCAGGTACCACCAGGTGTCCCGATCTTCGGCCAAAGACCCGGGAGTGACGTGCCGCTCCCCGAGCGCCACGCCCAGCTCGCCGTCCTCGAGAGTCTGGCCGTCCACCACAACCGTCAGCTCACTGAGGCCCGCCAGCGGCAGGGACCGGATCCATGGCAGCCCGACCCGTAGTTCGAAGCCCCGCTCCGTGGAGCTCAGAGCATCATCCCGAAGCGCCAGTTGCATGCGCTCTCACCTGCCTTTAGTCTTTTTTAAACGTAAGTCTTTCATCTTCCGGCAGAACGGACAACCAGCATGACCGACCGTTCCGCCGGCCCGATCCTCGGTGCGAGTTCCTTCAACTGGACGCCGGACGTCCTGCGCGCCGACCGGGCCGCCCACCAGATCGTCACCGGCATCTGCGCGGACGGGGTCTGCGCGGTCATCGAGCTCGAAGCAGGTCAGGTGTGGCGCTCGTTCCCGGCGCCGGCCGATGAGGAGGTCGACGCGTTGCGGGAGGAGCTGACCGCCGCGAACGGCCGGGTCAGCATCGTCGGTGCCAGCATCGACGAGTTCGCGCTGCCGCTACGGCGGCGTACGCCGGCCGAGCGGCTGGCCTTCCTGGTCCCGCAACTGCTCGCGGCTCGTCGCGTCGGCGCACTCGGGATCCGGCTGCCGATCGGGCAGGCCGGCCGGCCGCTGCTGGAGCGGCTGCAACCGGTCCTGCACGAACTGAACCTGACGCTTTTCGAGGAACTTCAGGGCCCGCAGAGCCCGGCTGACCCCGCGACCGCGCAGGCCCTGGAGACCATCTCAGATCTCGCCGATCCGCGCATCCGGGCGCTGGTGGACATCAGCATGCTGATGCCCGCACTGCCGGTCAGTTACCTCGAGCGGCTGCGCCGCGGCGGCGTCCCCGCCGAGCTGGTGGCGCGGCTGACCAGAGAGTGGCTCGCGCCGGAGACGCCGGATGCCGTCATCGGCCTGCTGCAGTCGGGCGGCGTCCCGCCCCGAATCCACCCGCTCTACCTGAATCTGCTGATCCGCTTCGGGCGGTCCGGGGCCGAGGAACTGCGCGACGTCCTCGACCTGGTCGGCGGTTTCCACCTCAAGTTCTGGGACCTGGACGACGACGGCGGGCGCGTTACCGGGCCGATCCGCGATCTCGGACGGCTGCTCGCCGGAACGGGCTTCAGCGGCACCCTGACCAGCGAGTGGGGCGGGCACGAGTGGCTGCACGACCAGGACGCGACCACGACGACGCGACGTCATCTGGCGCTGGCCCGGGCCGCCCTCATCGAGGGCGGCCTCGCGGCCTGACCGTCGTGTGAGTAGCAGACGGGAGGTGACTCAGGCGAGCACGATCTCGCGTTCGATCGGAACCCGGTTGCTGACGTAGCGCTGCGGGGCAATCTGCATGTAGAGCAGCCGAAGGGTCAGTACAACCTCGATCCTTGCCTTGACTCCCGGCGCGGGGGCCGGGTCGAGCTGGATGATCACGTCCGGCCGGTCACCGACGAACCAGAGCGTCTCCCACTGGTCCGGCAGTTCCTCGACCCGGTAGCTGCGGCTCTGAAGCTCGAACCGCAGCCGGTCGGAGGGGATCTCCTGGCCGTCCACCTTGACGGTGAGGCTGTCCACGGCCGACAGCCAGAGGCTGCGGTACCAGGGCAGTTGGATCGAGACGGCGATGCCGTCCGGGTGCCGGCGGACGTCGGTCTCGGCGAACAACGAGTTGTGCGTGGCCACGGCGCGTCCTCAGGCAATCGATTCGATGGTGCGGCGGATGAGCTTGTGTTGGGCCTTGACGAGTGTGACCGGGTCCGACTCGCCCAGGTCGGCGAAGGCGTGCCCCTCCCATTCGCTGGACAGGTAGCCGGTGTAGCCGCCGTGGACGAACTGCCGGATGATCCGCGGGATGTCCATCGCGGGTTCGTCGCCGTTGTCGTCGATGTCGTAGAACTTCGTGTGCACGTGGAAGATCAGCGGCATGATGTCCGTCCACTCCTCCGGCGCGACCAGGCCGTGCATGTTGAAGGCCAGCCGGGTGAACGGGCCGAGCCGCGCCGGGTCGAAGTCGTGGGCGCGCAGGTAGTCCTCGAACTCCTGGTTGCGTTCGTGCATCGGCACGGGCTTGCGCCAGGTCTGCTCCATCACCGCGAAATGCTCGTCCGGCAGCCCCATCTGCCGCAACGTGCGGTGCAGCGTCGGGGACAGGCTGTGCATGGTGGCGCTGAAGTCGGCGGTGAAGCCCAGCCGGTCGGAGCCCAGGTCGGCGTACAGTTCGCGGATTCCCATGATCTTGTCGTCGTTCGGCCCGGCCGGGGCGTGCAGTTCGTAGGCCAGCCGCTGGTCGTACTTCTCGGCCAGCGGAAGCAGCCGCTGCAGCAGTTCCCGGCCGGCGCTGCGGATCACGACGGTGCGAAACCCGAGTAGGTACGCCGTACGCAGCTGCAGTGCCACGAAGTCGTACTCTTCGTCCGGGGTCATGTCCCGGTCCCGGCGCCGGCCCATGTCGAGGTTGGTGCCCATGGCGCTGGGTTCCAGGCCGAGCCGGTCGAGGCGGTCGCGCCACATCCGGACGAAGTCGTCGTCCACGTTGGGGTAGCTGCGCAGCATCTGCGCGGCGTTGAACTCGACGCCCGGGCCGAGCCCGGAGTCCGCGACCTCCTGCAGGAGGCTCTCGAAGGTGTAGCGCCCGGCCGCCCATTCGGAGGTCAGCGAGTAGAGAGTGATGCCGAGCTTCATCCGGGTGCCGGCGATGCCGGCGCCCGCGGTTGTGGTGGTGGTCATGGTCGGTCCTTTACTTCGAGACGGGCTGGGCGAGATGGCGGTGCAGGGCGTCGCGCGCCTGCGCCGGGTCGACGATCATGCGTGATCCGGCGTGCTGCGCGGCCGAGCGCTGGACGGCCTGCTCGGCCGCGATGATGTCGAACGGGCTGTCCCAGTGGTTCCAGTGCCAGCCCTCGTACTCGCTGGAGATAGCGCCGTGGTATCCGACGTCGACTAGGAGCGCGATCAGGTCGCGTACCGGGACTGACGGCTCCTCGCCGGCGGCGTCGATACCGAAGAACTTGCCGTGGCAGTGGCGGATCCACGGAGCGATCTCGCGCCAGGTGTCGATCGGTGCCGGGCCGAACAGTCCGGTTCCGTTGATCGCGAAGTCGATGCCGAGGTCGGGCCGGCCGTGGCGGTGGGCCAGTTCGATGAAGGCGCCGAACCGCTTGCCGTGTGCGGCCTCGGTCAGCGGCGGGCCTTCCTGGTAGGTCTGGTCCCACAGCGCGCACACGGCCCGCAGCAGTTCCTCGGTCGCTCCGCGGCGGCGGTACGCCTCCAGCAGGGACGGCGCGAAGCGGCTGACGGTGGCTCCCCAGTCGGCGGTGAACCCGAGCAAGGGCGAGCCGAGCTTGTCGTAGCGGTCACGCAGCGCGAGGATCAATTCGTGCCGGCCGTGCTGGTGGGCGTGCACCTCAAGGGCGAGCGTGACGCGGTACCGCTCGGCGACCGGCAGCAGGGTCTGCATGGAGTCGGGGGTGAGCGAGATCTGCACCCGGGCGATCGGGAAGCCTAGCCGGGACGCGGCCTCGATCTGGCGGGTCATATAGGCGATCAGCTCGTCCTGCGACATCAGCCGGTCGGGCCGCAGCGCCCAGTCACCGTTGATCGCCAGGGAGGTCGGCACCAGGCCGACCTCGGCCACCAGGTCGCGGAACCAGCCGACGAACGCGTCGTCCAGCGCGGGAAAGCCGCGGAAGCTGGAGAATCCGATGATCTCCAGGCCGGGCCCGAAGCCCTCGGCGGCGACCTTGCGGATCAGTCCTTCCAGGTCGTACTCGCGGGCGTGGAAGGCGCGGGTGAAGCTGTAAAGGGTGACTCCCTGGATGGGCCGGCCGGGTGTCATCGTTGCCTCGCCTTCATGGTTTTCGAGTCGCGCTCCTCGATTCGCAGTACGCCGTGTGCGGTGACGATGTACGGGATGTAGAGCTTGAGTTCGATGTCCACGCGGTGCTCGGCGTCGCTGGGCTCAACCGGGAGGTCACCCGCGACGACCGCCGAATCGGCCGGGAACCACCATTGGTCCACCTCGTCGAGCAGGTCGGGGATGGCACAGGTGCGGCCGTTCATGGTCCAGCGCAGCGACTCGGGGTCGGCCTGGACGCCGTCTACCGCGAAGGCCACCTCCCCGACGCACGATCCCGGGAGGGCCCGGTACCAGGGCAGGCGGACTTCGATCCAGGCCCGGAAGCCGTCGGTCGTCAGGGTTCCTTGTTCGATGATCCGGTCGGCGATCATCGCGACCACCTTACCAACTGTGGGGCGGTGAGCTTCGCGGCGATCCGGCGGGCCCCGCGGACGGCGAGCGCCACCGAGGTCAGCGTCGGATTGGCCGCCGTGGACGTCGGGATAACGCCGTTGCCGGCCACGTACAGACCGCGCACCGACCAGACCTCGCTGTCCGGGCCGCAGACCGAGGTGCCGTCGTCCACCGTCCCCATCCGGGTCGTCCCCTGGTAGTGCAGGGACGCGCCGAGCGGCAGGGTGATCGGGGCGTCTCCGAGGGGCTCACCGATGGCCTCGCACAGCCGGACGATCTCGCGCCGGGCCCGGTCGAGCATCTCGCGGTCGTGTTCGGTCAGGACGTAGTGGATCTGGATGGCGGGCATCCCGTACGCATCCAGTTCGCTGTCGGAGAACTCGACCCGGTCGTCGGCACGTATCCCCTTGGCGCAGAACAGGCCGACCCCGACGACCGACCCGGGCACCACCGGGTCGTCGTCGGCCAGCGGGACCGGGGACGCGTCGAGCTGCATCACCTGGCCGTGGAAGGGCAGGTCTTCGGTGAATGGCACCCAGCTGACCCCGCTGTGCCGGCTGATGGCGCCGTCCCGGCTCTGTCGGGTCGCGCCCGGCACGGCGCCGCGGATCCGGGCCGCGAAGATCACCTGCGGCTGGTCGTTCAGATAGCGCCCGAGCGCCTCCGGGCGGATCCCCGAGTGCCAGAGCAGTTGCGGCGTACGCAGGGCGTCGGCGGCGACCACGACGTGGCTGCTGTGGATCACCGTGCTCGCCCCGGTCCGCAGATCGCGTACCTGCACCCCGCTGACCTGGCCGTCCGCTACCAGCACCCGGGTGGCCAGGCACTCGTCGTGCAGGCTGAAACAAGGGTTTGCCCGGGTGACGTCGCCCATCACCACGTCGGAGCCCGACCACACCAGGGTGCCGTCCGCAAGCCGGTGCACGGCCAGCGGCATCGGTTGCACCCGGGTCGCCGGGGTCCGTGCGCCGACCGCGGCGGCCAGGCGCTCGCGGACGACATCGGCGAGCGGCGCGTCGTCGAACGCGTGCGTAGTCACCCCGAGCAGCCGGTCCGCCTCGTCCAGCAGCTCGTCGAGATCGTCCAGGAAGCCGATCCGCTCGCTGCCTCCCGGCCGCGGGCAGGCGCAGGTCCAGTGCGCACCCATCCCGCCGACGTTGCTCGACATCGCGGCCATCGGGATGCCGTCCTCGCCGGGGAACGCATAGCCGTCCGGCAGCAGGAAGGTGCCCGGCCGGGCCCGGCGCTCGCCCGACCGCACGGCGCCCGGGCTGGTCAGGGTGGCAGCACCGGCGCCCGGTCCCTCGGACCGGAGCTGCGCCATCGCCCGCGCGTCCGGATCGACGATGTTCTTGACGTGCGCCCCGGGCGGATCGGACACGACCGGGCCCACCTCGAGCATGATCACCCGGGCGCCGGGCGCCCGCTCGCTGAGGATCCGGGCGTAGGCGGCTCCGATGGGGCCGCTGCCGACGATCACGACGTCGACGTCGCCGGGCAGTCTGGTCACGACGCACTCCCGGCCAGGGCGGGCAGCAGGATCTGGTGGAGGTGATAGCCGCTGAGCAGCGCGCTGGTGGCCGGGTGTGGGCTGGGCGCGGTGTTGACCACTACCCAGCCGCCGTAGCCGAGCCGGCCGAGCGCGGCGAGCACCGCCGCCGGATCAACCAGGCCGGGCTCCTCGAGTTCACCGAACCAGCGCGGGATGCCGCGCTGCCCGCCGGACTGCCGCACCGTGAATTCCGCTCCGGGGCGGGTGAATTCGTCGAGTTCGTCGGTTGCCCGGGCGTTCGACAGGATCACGTGCCGCAGCGGCAGCGGGCTGCGCTCGATCTCGGCCAGCGGATCCCGCCCGGCCGCGGCCAGTTCGCCGGTGTCCAGGGCGAGACCGACCAGGGCCGGATCGAGTGCGGCCAGCAGCCGGTCCCAGCCGTCTGCCAGCCTCAGGCAGGACAGGAAGTCGAACCGCAGCGTTGTCGTCACCCCCAGTTCGGCGGTGGCCCGGCCGACGGTGTTCCAGCACTCGGCCAGCGCCTTGATCGCCGCATCGTCCGCTTTCCCGGCGGCGCCCGAGGGTGCGGGGCGGCAGACCAGGATGTCACCCCCGGTCCGCGCGACCGCCTGGGCGAACCAGCCGCACGTCGCCACTACCGCGTCCCGGTTGGCCGGGCTGCGGGCGTCGGCGCCGTGGCTGAGGTCTTCGTGGAAGCCTTGGCCGGGGTCGACGACGTACGCGGCCACGGCCTCCAGTGCGCACGAGCGGACGAAGTCTCCGAAGCCGTCGGCCGAGCCGAAGTTGGCCTCAAGTTGCTGAGGGTTGCCGAGCGGCTGCCAGCGACCGGTGCCGGCGGTCAGTTGGACACCGCTGAAGCCGGCGATCGCGATCGTCTTCAGCGCGCGCTCGTGGTCGCGGCGCCGGACGAAGTCGTCGAACTGCGGTTTCCACTGGTCGATCGCGTATCCCAGTTTGAACGTGGTCATGATGATTCCTCGGTGCGGCTCAGCGGTAGATCCGGGACAGGACGTGCTCGGCGTACCAGCGCGAGATCGCGGTGCTCTCGGCGTAGTCGCCGCCGGCCTTGTTGGCCTTGTCGTGCTCGACGCTGATCCAGCCGCGGTAGCCGTTGTCGCGTACGGCGCGCATCATCGCCTCGAAGTCGACCAGGCCCTCGTCGGTGCCCATCTCGTAGAACCACTTGTCGGTGGTGGGCGCCATGATCTCCGAGTCGGGCCGGTGCCGGTGATCGTCGCCGGAGGCCCGGTTACGGGTGTCCTTGAAGTGGAACCCGGTGACCCGGTCGGCGTAGGCGGTGTAGAAGTCGACCGGGTCGACCGAGGTGATGCAGTGCTGCGCGGTGTCGACGAAGAGGTTGACGTAGCGCGGGTCGGAGCCGGCGTAGAACAGGTCGAGGTCCGGACGGCTCTGGATGCCGCAGAAGAACTCGTGGTGACAGGTGAGTTTGACCCCCCACTGAAGGGTGATCTCGCCGACGGCGTTCCAGAGATCCGCGGTGGTTTTGATCTTGTCGGGGGTCACCGGTTCCATGTCGTAGTAGAGCGTTGCCGGCATCACGATGATGTTGTCGAGCCGGATGCCGGACCAGCGGTCCATCGTGACTCGGAAGTCCTCCAGGATCGCCGCGTGCGTCTCCGGGACGTGCGGCGCGTAGCTACGGGGGTCGTAGTCGGCGGCGTGGAAGGTGTTGACGATCCGTTCCAGGCCGTGCTCCCGCACGAAGTCCTGGTAGTTCGCGACCGATCCGTAGTCACCCGTGATCTGCCAGAAGCGGAAGTCGAAAGTGTCGATCGCGTCGAAGCCGGCCGCCTTGATCTGCTTGAGGAACCGGCTCATCGAGGCCCGATCGTGCCACTGGTCGATCGGACCGGCCGGGCCTGCGGAGCGCCAGTGGTCCATGTAGCTCCACTTGATCGCGCGTTCACCCATCAGGCGTCCGCCGCGATCGAGGTGATGTAGGCGACGGAGGCCGCCGACGCGGTGGCCGGGTAGTACTCCAGGCCGATCGGGCCGTCGTAGCTGCTGCCGCGCAGGCCGGCCAGCCGGGCCGGCCAGTCGATGTTGCCGGTGCCGGGTTCGTGCCGGCCGGGGTGGTCGGCGATCTGCACGTATTGGATGACGTCGGCGGCCGCGGCTATTTCGGCGTCGACGTCCTCGCCCTCGACGGTGGAGTGGTAGAGGTCGTAGAGCACGCCGAAGTGGGGTGAGTCGACCCCACGGGCGATGTAGGCGGCCTCGCCGGTGCGGTCGAGCAGGGCGCCGGGGTGGTCGACCCGGGTGTTGACCGGCTCGAGCACGAGCGTGATGCCGGAGCCGCTGATGTGCTCGACGCCTTTGGTGAAGATCTCGATCAGCTCGTCGAGCTGGTCCTGGCGCTTACGCCCGCCGAAGCCGGTGCCGCTGCCGACCACGATCCGGGGGCAGCCGAGCCGCTGGGCGACCTCGACCCCGGCGTCGAGCCCGGTGAAGAACGGCTCGTGGTTCTTCGGCGGGATCATGAACTGCATCCGGGGCTCGGCGAGCTGGGCGACCAGGGCGATGCCGGTCTCGGCGAGCGCGTCGTGCAGGGCCGGGATGTCCTTGCCGGTGGGTCCCCACATCTCGACGGCGTCGAAGCCGGCGGCCGCCGCCGCACGGACCCGGGCGTGCGCTTCCCCGGCCTCGCTGAACAGCAGGTCGATGTTGGGCGCGAGTCGGTACATGAGGGCATCTCTTTTCGGGTCGGACGCGGGGCGTCAGAACATCGGGTGGTCGTGCGCCGGATTCGCCGGCACGGGCTGCAACACGTCCCAGTGCTCGACGATCCGGCCGTTGGCGAATCGGTAGATGTCGGCGACGGCTGCGGTTGGTTGACCGGGCCGGGTCGCCTTGACATGGACCATGGCCAGGTCGCCGTCCACGAGAATTCGCTGAACCTCGAATCGCGCGTCCGGGGAACCGTCGAACTTGGGGGTCAAAGCCGCGATCGCCGCCTGCGAGCCGTCGGCGATGTTCGGGTTGTGCTGCCGGTAGTCGTCGGCGGCGAGGAACGCGAAGGCGTCGGCCACCCGCTTCTGCGTGTAGAAGAGGTCGACGAAGCGCGCGAAGGCGGCCCGGTGCTCGCTCATGATCAGCCCTTGATCCCGCCGGCGAAACCCTGGATGAAGCGTTTCTGGGCCACCAGGTAGAACACCAGGATCGGGATCATCGACAGGATCACGATCGCGAAGATCTGGTTCCACTGCGAGACCAGCGAGCCGATGTAGTAGTACATCGCTACCGGCAGCGTCTGCTGGTCCGATCCGCCGAGGAAGATCAGCGGCGTGAAGAAGTCGTTCCAGACGATCAGCCCGGTCAGGATCGCGACCGTGCCGGTTGCCGGCGCCATCAGCGGGAGCACGATCCGGAAGAAGACCTGCCCCGGGCCGGCGCCGTCGATCGCCGCCGCCTCCTCGTAGTCCGTGCCCATACCACGGAAGAAGCCGGCGTAGATGAACACCGACAGCGGCAGCAGCAGGCCGCCGTAGAGCACGATCATGCCGGGGGCCGAGCCGGTCAGGTGCAGCGTCCGGGCACTGATGTAGAGCGGGACCGTTCCGAGCTGGATCGGCAGCACGATGGCGATCAGGAACAGGAAGAACAGGGCCCGGCTCCAGCGGCGGGTGTTGCGGGCGATCACGTACCCGGTCAGCGAGCCCAGCAGCACCAGGACGATGATGCTGCCGGTGGTGATGAATAGGCTGTTGGCCAGGCCCACTTTGATGTCCGACTCGCCGCCGGCCGACAGCACATGGCTGAAGCTCTGCAGCGTCGGCGACTTCGGCGGCGCCAGCGCGGAGGTGCTGAAGACCTCACTGTCCGGCTTCAGCGCGGTGGCGATCAGGACGTAGAACGGCGCCAGATAGACCACGGCCAGGAGCCAGAGGCCGATCTCCCGCAGGGCGGACAGTTTCGTGTAGCGGAACATCGCTCACACCTCCGGACGGCCCTGGACGACGCGCTGCTGGATCACCGCGAAGGTCAGGATGATGACGGTCAGGATCACGGCGAGGGCCGCGCCGTAGCCGAAGTTGCCGAGGCTGAAGGCCTGCTTGTAGACCTCGGTGGCCAGGGTCGCGGTGGCGTTGGCGGGGCCGCCGCCGGTGAGGGCGAGGATCTGGTCGAAGATCCGGAGCCCGTTCACCAGCCCGAGCGTGGTGGCGATGGCGATGGCGGGCCGCAGGCAGGGCAGGACGACGTGCCAGGTCCGCTGCCACAGGCTCGCGCCTTCGATCGCGGCCGCCTCCTCGATCTCCACGGGGACGGAGGCGAGGCCGGACATGTAGATCACCATCGCGAACCCGGTGTTCTGCCAGACGACCACCAGCAGGACGGCCCACAGCGCCCAGATCGGGTCGGCCAGCCAGGGCCGGGCCAGGCCGTCCAGGCCGACGCCGGAGAGAATCGAGTTCAGCGGGCCGTCCAGCTGAAAGATGAACTTCCAGATGTACGAGGTGGCGAGCGGGCTCAGCACCACCGGCATGAAGAACAGTGTCCGCAGGAGGTAGCGGGTTTTCAGCACGCGGTTGAGGCCGATGGCCAGCACCACCCCGGCCAGATTGCTGAGGATCACCGACCCGAACGCCAGGAGCAAGGTGTTCCGGAGTGCCGTGAGCTTGGTCGGGTCGTCGAAGATCCGCTCGAAGTTGCCCAGGCCGATCCACTCGAACGAGCCGATCCCGCTCCAGTTGGTGAAGGCGAACGACCCGCCGACCGCGGTCGCACCGTAGTGCATAGCGATCACCAGCAGCGCGCCCGGCAGCGCCCACCACCAGCGCCCGATGGTGTGTACCTTGCGCCTCTCGCCGTCAATCCGGCGCCGAGGGCGGTCCGCCGGCTCGACCGGGGGTGGCTGCACGGCGGTCTTCATCGAATCCCCCGTCGGTATCTTCGCGGCAGTCATCTGGTCCCCAGTCGAGTCAGCGTGCGGTCGGTTCGATCACTGGTCCCAGGCGGCGTCCATCGCCTTGAGGACCTTGTCGACGCTGGACTGCCCGGTGAGCAGGCCCTGGACTCCGGTGCCGAGTGCGTCGTACACGCCTGCGCTCTTCCAGCCGGAGTTGGGCAACGGGGTGTAGTCGCCCTTCTTGAGCAGGTCGGCCACGCCGGCGTAGATGGTGGTGGAGAGATCCTGCTGGTCGAGCCCGCTCACCGGCAGGCCGCCCGAGGCCTTGGCGAACAGGTCAGCCTGGGCCGGGTCGGCCAGCCAGTCGACGAACGCCTTCGCGGCGTCCTTCTTCTTGGAAGCGGCGTTGATCGACAGCGAGTAGGTCGCGCTGGCCACGCCGAAGGCCTTGCCGCCTGCGGTCGCGGGCGGGAACGCTTCGGCCACGAATTTCTGCTCCGGAGCCGCCTTCTGCAGTTCGGAGGCCGAGCCGAGCGGGCCGAAGAAGGACACCGAGGTGCCCTTGGCCATGTTGTTGGTGATCGCGTCGAAGCCGGCGCCCTCGGAGCCCTTCTGGAAGCAGCCGGCCTTGTTCAGGTCGACTATGGTCTGCAGGGTGTCCTGCCAGCCCTTGGTGCCGGCAAAGGTGGTCTGGCCGCTGGTGCGCTTGGTGTTCCAGTCGGGGTCGTCGGCGTATACCCGGGTCGCCGAGATGATCAAGCTGGTGATCCCGGCGTTGGGCACCGTCGACCCGGCCAGCACGAACAACGACTTCTTGGCGGCGGCGGCTTTGCCGCAGGCGGCCGTCACCTCGTCGAGGCTCTTCGGGGCGGCGGTCAGACCTGCGGCCTGCGCGGCCACCGTGTTGTAGACGAGCCCCGCGTAGGAGATGCCCAGCGGCTCGCCGTATGTCGTGCCGTTCAGCTGGAAGAGGCTTTCGCTGCCGGAGGGGATGGTCTTGGTCACCGTGTCACTGAGCGGTTCCAGGAATTTGGCCTCGGCCAGCGGGAGGATACTCCGCGACTGGCCCGAGCCGGCCTCGGTCTCGATCACGTCGGCGGCGTTGCCCGCCTGGAGCTGGGTCCGGACGGAGTCCCCGTAGCTGTCGTTCGGCTTGCCCTCGAGTTTGATCGTCACGTTCGGGTTGGTCGTCATGTACCTCTTGGCCAAAGTCTCGAACGGACTCTCGATGTTGTTGGACTTGGAGTACGTCAGCGTGAACTCGGTCTTGCCGTCGGCGCCCGTGCTCGAGTCCGACGATGGGGAAGAGGAGCAGCCGGCCAGCGCGAGAGCCGCGACGGCCGCCGGCACCAGGAACTTCCGCGGGTGGATGAGGTGGCGGAGATCGTTCATGTCAACCCTTCTGACGTGGTATCGAGCATCGACAAGCCGGATTGCCTCTACCGAGTGCCGCTGCCGACTAATCCAGTCGAAGGCTTACGTCGATATCAGGCATTCTTTTACATGTTTCAAACATAAGTCAATAGGATGACGGGGCGAATACGCTGTCCGAAGCAGGCGTCACGAGGACGTTCCTTTCCTGAAGTCGGTCCAGCCGGGGAGATCCCACGGCCGGGCGAGGGTCTGGGTCAGGCGTTGCTTCAGCTGCTCGGACGACGGCAGGGGTGCCACCCGCCCGTTTGGCTGCCGGTAGATGCGGCAGGTCAGCGCGGGCGGGCCGCCGCCCGGAAACAGATCCAGGCCGCCAACCTGGAAGCTGGGCGATCCGGGGAATCCGCGTTCGGCGGCCTCACCGCTGGTCTGCACCGGGACCTTGCGCACAGCGACCTCAGTGCGGCCCATCGCCTGCAGCGTGTCCTCCAACAGGCTCACGGCGCGGTCATGGCTCGGACAGCCGTCCCACCAGAGGACGTCGACCCGCCACTTCAGCGAGCACCCCGCGGGTGGCGTGGCCGGCTGCTCGACTTCGCCCCCGGCCAGGACGGTGTCGAGCGCGGCCCGCAGCCAGCCCGCCGCCTGACCTGGATTGTCGAAGTCGCCGTCCGGCGCGCCGTGGTAGCGGACGACGCCCGCGCGGTCGGCGACGAAGACCTCCGGGGTGGCGGTGACTCCGAAACACCGAGCGACCTCCTGGCCGGCGTCCTTGACGAACGGCCCAGCCAGCTCACCGGCTGACACCCGGGCCCGCATCGCCTCAAGGGAGTCCCCGGGCTGCGCCTCGTCGGCGTTGCTGACCACCTGCACCACGAGGACGTCGCGGCCGGCGTAGTCGCGGGCGACGTCCTGGATCCGGTCGTGCCAGGCGAGCGCGTACGGGCAGGCGTTCGAGGTGAAGACCACCACCGTTGCGGCCCGCGCGTGCGGGTCGACCGCGACCGGGTGTCCATCGGTGCCGGGCAGCGCGAAGGCGGCGACGGTGTCCCCGGGGGCCAGGCGGTGGACGGCGGTGTCTTCTGCAAGCCCCACTACGGTCTCCTCACAGGCTGGCGCTCAGCTTTGACGGCGCAGGCCGAGTGTCATCCAGGGACTGCGTGCTGGGCAGTTCCAATCAGCGATGGCGCGCATCGGTCCCGGTGATACACCCGCGCCCTGGTCACGCCCGGCTACCGACGCATCGAACTCGTGGATGCCGGGCATCAGCACGTCGCTGTTCCCACCCGGGCGGGAACGACCGCAGAATCGGCGCGTGACGATTAAGCGCGGTGTGAGCCTGTACAGCTACCAGGAGGAGTACTTCCTCCGGACGATGTCGCTCGAAGACTGCGTCGCCCACGCCGCGAGCGTCGGGGCCACCGGCATCGAGGTCATCCCAGAGCAGTCCATACCGGGTTTTCCGCACCTGAGCGACGAGTTCGTCGAGACCTGGTACGGCTGGATGGGCCGGTACGGCACCACCACCTCGGCCACCGATCTGTTCCTGGACACCAAGCGATTTCCCGGGCGCTGGCTGACCCACGAGGAGCAGGTCGCCTCATTCCGGCGCGACATCGACATCGCCGTCCGACTCGGCGCTCCGGTGCTTCGCGCGATCATCAACACGCCCCCCGAGGTGATGCGGGACGCCGCACCGTACGCCGAGGAGAAGGGTGTGCGCCTGCTGCTGGAGGTGCACGCGCCCTTCCACTACTCGCATCCGTGGATCGTCGAGCACTTGGAGGTCATGCATCGCACCGGCGGGCGCGTGCTCGGCCTCATGCCTGACATGGGCACGTTTGTCGAGCGTTTCCCCCGGGTGGTCAGCGAGCGTGCGCTGCGCGACGGCGCCCGCAAGGAGATCGTCGACTTCATCGTGAAGCTCTACGACGACCACGGCGACACGCACGCGCTGATGGACATCGTCCACTACCGCGGAGGCGGGCCGGTCGAGATGGGGCTGGCCCGGCAGGCGACGCATTTCATCTACCGCGACCCGCGCGAGATGCTCCCGCACATGCCGCTGATCGGGCACATCCAGGCCAAGTTCTACGAGATGACCGACGGCGGCACCGAGTACAGCATCCCCTACGACCGCGTCATCCCCGTGCTCACTGAAGGCGGGTTTGACGGCTACCTTTCCAGCGAATATGAGGGCAACCGGCACGTGCAGGATGCGTTGCCGGTGGACAGCCGCGAGCAGGTCCGCCGCCAGCACGCCATGTTCGCGCGGCTCCTGGGCGAGATCGAGTAGCTATGTCCGCCCGGCTCCTCGGCGGGACCGAGGGCGCCGTGCTCCAACCGAGAAGGGATCATCGGCGTGTTCGAGAAGTACATCATCTGCGAGGACGGCTTCCGCACCACAAACGATACTGGGACACGGGGCGTGATGGAGATCCGGATGCCGTATTACCGCGGCCTGGGGCTGTCCATGGTGGAGGCGGCGGATCTGGAGATCGACGGGGTCACCGTCCCGCCGTCCCGGACGACGTTCACCGTGCACGGCAACTCCTATCGGATGAACGACCTGCCGTCGGTGCTGGACGACCGCTGGGAGATGGGCGAGCGTGCGGAGCTCGGGTTCGAACTCGACTCGCCGCTGGCCCCCGGGTCGCACGACGTCGCGGTCACGGTGCGGCTGCGCGTGTCGTACATGCCCGTGCCCAGCGGCGGCCGGGACCGGAAGTCACTGATCCTCCAGTCCTGAACCCGGCCCCTCGCGTACCGAATCTCCCAGGCATGTGTCTCCGAGTGACGCTTCCTTGCACGGGAGTGAGCGTCAGTAGATCATCATGGAAGCAGAACGGATGGAGCGCATCCGTGCCATGAATGGTCTTCAACGGAGTGGACGGCATGCCGCGCAACGTCGATCTCAACCTCATCCGGCCATTACAGGCGCTGCTGGAGGAAAAGAGCGTAACTCGTGCGGCTGATCGACTCGGTCTCAGCCAGTCTGCGATGAGCACGTCGCTGGCCAAGCTGCGACGGCATTTCGGTGACGAGTTGCTGGTACGCAACGGCAACGCCTACGAGCCCAGTCCACTGGCTCGTGAACTACTCGAGCCCGTCTACACCGCTCTGCGGGCGGTCGATCGAGTCTTCGACCGCGAGAGCGCCTTCGACCCGTCAACCAGCGCGCGCGAGTTCTCGGTGATCATGTCTGACTACTCGGCTGCCGTACTGGGCCCCGCGGTGAGTCGCATGGTTGCCGAGCAATCACCCGCATCACGGTTGTCGATCCACATGCTGAACCCCCTGCTGGCGGGGACCGCGGCCGAAACCATGCGGATCCACGATTTGATGCTGATCCCGCACGGCTTCGTCCACGGCCTGTCGCACCGCGATCTCCACGAGGACGAATGGGCGTGCATCGTATCGAGCGACCTTGACCTGCCACACGGCAGATTGACCGCCGAGGACCTGATTGAACTCCCCTGGGTAACGGTCTATTCAGGGCCCACGGCGTTCACCACGGCCGTTCAACAGCTGCGCATGCAGGGAATCGAGCCGCATGTCGAGGTTATCACTGAGAGTTACATGCTACTAGGACCCATCATCGCCGGCACCCGCCGAGTGGCCTTGGTGCAGGAGCGGCTGGGACGGCTACTGGAAACAACGGGGCTGGTGCGGTTGCTTGACTGCCCGTTCTCAGCGGACCCGCTGGTCGAGACCATGTGGTGGCATCCGATGTACGACTCCGACAAGGCGCATCTCTGGCTGCGAGGAATCTTTATCCAGGCCGGCATCGACATCACCTGACCACTTTCGGCTTCCGTGCACGCGAGTGACCCGGACCTGTCACCGCGGTCATGAGCGGTTGACGCCGGCACGCAGCCCAGCATCGCGCCGCGAAAACCCGGTTTCGGCTACGCAGCCGGGGAATATTCGTTGATCATTCTGTTGAAGACATTTCTACGTCGAATCCGCGCAGCGGTCAGCTCCGTGACCGGAGCTGGGGACGTCTCCAGGGCTGGTGGACGTTGCCCGCCGCCTTGATGTGGCCGGTGCTCGTTGTGGTGCCGGACGTATTCTTCCAGCGTGGCGCGCAGGTGCCGCGGGTTGTAGATCAGGATCCGGTCCAGGCATTCCCGGCGTACTGTGCGTACCCACCGTTCGGCATACGCGTTCGCGCGGGGAGCCCGCGGCGGCGTCCGCACGATCTCGATGCCCTCGGCAGTGAACACCTCGTCGAACAATCTCCGGCCACGAAAATCTTGCCAGAGCCAGTTCAGTGCAGAGCCGCGTACGCCAAATATGCAAAGGACCGGACGCAAAGCGCACACGATGCTGCGACGGCAATGACCCGGGTGGCCTACGTCCGTCGCTCACGATGAGCAGTCGGTAGGCGTGAGATGGCGCCCGGATCGGCCGGGTAGCGACGGCGCATTGCTGCGCCGCCGCCCCCTCAGAACCGGACGTGCACGTTTCCATGCATCCGGCTCAAGCAAGCCCGCGAAGATCGGTTGAGTCGACGCCGTACGGTGCCAGCTCGGTGAGCGGCAACGTCCTCAGGTCCGTTCACCACCCCGGAGGGGCGACGTCTAACTTGCCCAGTCGGTACCGGCCTCGTCGTCATCATCACTTTCACGGGCCCACCTGACCCGCGTCAGCCCGCTTTCGCGGCCGGACACCAGGCCCGGTATCCGGCCAGTTATCCGAAACCCGCTAGTAGAAGGGCCAGCACACGGGGTCTCGTTTCCTGCCGCCTTTCGGCCACCGGCATTCGCTTCTCGGGTCATCCTGTTCCCGCCGAGGGACTGGGCCTTCCTCACGGTCGGCTTACCACCCACCAGCAGTGGGCGGACCCCGTCGGGGTTTCCACGTTCCACACTCACGAGCTACGACCGGGGTGGGTGCCCTCTCTACTCCGGGGACCAGCGGTGCTCTCCTGACCAGATGCCGTGCCCGGCCAGCGCCTACCACCTCTCGGGCGGCCCGTCCCAACACCCCGCCTCAACATCCCATCGCACGGAGCCACTATTCACGGAGCATCAACGAAGGTTCACGCAATTCACCCGTCCGGTCTGCCCCTCACCCGTGACCTCCACGATGGGACAGAGATCCTTCGGCTTTCCCCCGGGCTTCGCACCCCGCCGTTACCAGCGACGCACGCCAAGGAAGGGGCCAGGCAGCGAGCACGCGCCCGGGACTACACCACCGACATCACGCCGGTCCTCCTAACTGCGAGCCCACTCGCAAAGTGCGACGCCGTGTCGCAACGGCAAATGAGTGTGGCCCCGTTGTCCAACTGACGTTGCTAGCCTTCCCGCCGCGAATGAAGGCGGAGAGGAATTGACGCAAAGGCCTTGTCGTACGTGGAACCCGCCTGGCGGTTGGCGGTGGTGCACGATCAGCCGCTGTCGTGCCTGAAGGTCCGTGCGGAGCATGATGAGATGGAGACCGAGCCCGTGGGCCGGCTCTCGGAGAACTTCTCGACTTTGCTTTCCGTCTGCCCGGTCCCCAACCTCGGCAGTTGCTCGATCGAGCCAGACCAGCGCCTCTTGCCCGGATCCGGACGGTCTCAACGAATGCCCGCCCATGTACCGCAGTTGGTCTCAGTACCTGCGGGATACGACTCCGGCTGATCGTCTGCGGTGGTGCGCGGCGGCAGGCGACGGCCGGCCCTCCGGCTCGATCCGCGACTGACTCCGGTGGCTTTCCGCCATCCGCCCTCCGGCGCACCCGGACGGGCTCAGGATTACGGCATGGTCATTGAACGTACGGCGAGAGCACTGGCCGTTGCCGGGACGAGTGCGGTGGTCGTCCTGGCGGGGGTGCCGGTGTCAGCGGCCGTCCCGCCGGTGCGGACCATCGCCGCTGAGCTGGACGGACCTATGGGCCTTGACGTGCTGCACGCACGGCGTGCCCTGGTTCCGAGTCCGTCTCCGGCAAGGTCACCTCCATCGACCTGAGCACCGGTGTCAAGACGACCCTGATCTCGGGCCTGGCCCGTCCGGCCGGGGTCACCTCGTGGTTCGGCAAGATCTTCGTGGCGCAGGGGGCGCCCGGGCCCGGTGAGCCGGCCGGGCCGAAACCCACCTTCCCCCCGGCCAGCATCCTCAAGGCCGACAAACACGGCAAATATGTACGCGTGCACGCCGACCTGATGGCGTACGAGTTGAAGCACAACCCGGACGGCCAGAAGCAGTTCGCGCCGGACGGCAAACCGTACGACGCGTTGTCCAACCCGTTCAGCATCCTCGGCACTCCCTGGGGCATCCTGGTCGCCGACGGCGGCGCCAACGCCGTCCTGAGCGTGGATCCGAAGTCCGGCAAGATCCGTACGTTCTTCGTGCCGCCGAACCCGAAGACGCCTGAGTGCCTGGCACCGGGCGCGCAGGCCAATCCCGGCACGGTCGGCTGCGACGCGGTGCCCACCGGCATCGCCGTCTTCGAGAACGACGTGTACGTGTCCACGCTCGGCGGCGAGAAGCCCGGCGCGGCGACGATCTACAAACTGGACGGCCGCACCGGCGAAATGGTGAAGAGCTGGACCGGGTTCACCTCCCTCACCGGCATCGCGGTCTCGCCGCAGGGCACCGTTTACGTCTCCGAGGTGTTGCACGGCGCCCCGGCCGGCAACGGCCCGCCGCCGCCTGGTTTCCCCGCGAACGTCGGCCGGCTGACCCGGATCGCCGGTGACACCGTCACCCACGCCCAGGTCACCATGCCGACCGGCGTCGAATTCCACCGCGGCCGCCTGTTCGCGACCACGTGGAGCATTGCGGCCGGTTTCAAGGTCGAGCACGCGGGGCGACTGGTCGAGGTGCCGGACGGCGCGTTCAGCTGACGGTCGAACCGGGCAAGAGGGTACCGGCAAGAGCCGGTACCCTCTTGCTGTCCCACGCGTTTCCGGCTCGGCCCGAAGTTACGACAGCCTGCGCGCGAGGCTCACGGCGACACCGCCGAACCCGAGCAGCTCGAACTCAACAGCGAGCTCAGCCTCGCCAGCGACCGCAAACGCTGGCTTGACCGCACGTTCGAATCGCGGCAAATGAGGACGCCGGACGACGGTACTCTTCCGCCGTGCCGACTCGCTTCTATCGCCGTCCTTGGGCCGAGACCCGAGGCGATGAGTTCAACGATTGGGGCCACTCGGTCTGGTGCTTCGAGGTCGGTGATGACGGCTGGCCTATCCGCCAGGTCGAGGTGTACGAAGCCGGCCGCGTTCTGCGGTACGGCCCCGGCCGCCAAGAGGACAGCTACGGCGGACTCGGCGAAGCGAGCCTCTACGACTCGGGCGAAGAGTGGAGCTGCTTCGAGATCACCGAAGCCGAGTTTGAGCGGGCGTGGAACTCGGACGGAGAGTGACAGCCCTGCCCTCATCAGTTCCGGACCGGCCGGGTAGCGACGGCGCATTGCTGCGCCGCCGCCCCCTCAGAACCGGACGTGCACGTTTCCATGCATCCGGCTCAAGCAAGCCCGCGAAGA
>NZ_JBFBGU010000039.1:0-39776 GCF_040684855.1 Actinoplanes sp. NPDC089786 | reverse complement strand
ACCGCGTTGTTCGCGGCAGCCTTCTGCCCGCGCATGGCTTCGACCGAGGTGGCGGCGCTGGCCTGGGCGCCTGCTTTAGCGTCGGCCAACGTCTGGTTCTCAGCCGCCCTCACCTGCCCGGGGGCGGTCGCGGCGTGCTGTTCGCCGGCTTTCTTCTCCTTGAGCGCCCCGGTGAACTCCGGCTCGTTGGATTTGGCGAGTTGTTCCTCGGTGACCTGAGCACCGGCCATCTCCTGATCAACCTGCGCCGGCCCGGCCGAGAAGTCCGTCGCGCTTGCGGGGGCCTTGTCCGGGACCGCGTTGGCCGGGTTCGGTGTCCCCGGGTTCGCCGGGGCCGGTTCCTTGGTCAACGGGGTGACCGGTTTCTCCTTAGCCTGGCTGGTGTCGGGGGCGGCCTTGGTGGTGGTCTCGATCTGCTTGGCCGACTGCTCCTTACCCTGACCAACCCGACCCTGGACCTGACCCTTGACCGCGTCGGCCTTACCGGAGTCACCGAAGCTGTCGGCCTCATCCAAATTCTTCGGCGCCTGGTCAGCGATGGCCTTGCTGACCGCGGCGATGAACGCCGCCTTGTCGAACGCCCCCGGCTGGGCCGCGTTCATCTTCTCCGCGTTCGCCGCCTTACCCTGCGCCTGCTTATCATCCGCCGGTGCCTTCGCCGCAGCCTGCGCGGCGTTCGCCTTCGACGCGGGCGGCGGGTGCGCGGCCAGGGTGTTCTGCTTACCTTTCACCTCCGACTTCAACGCCCCGAACTTCGGCGACGCCGCCGCCGGCGGCCGCGACAACCGCTGCACCGGCACCACAGCGGGCGCGGACGGTTCTGACAGGCGCTGCACCGGCACCGTTGTGGTGGCCGCGGTCGTGGGCGGCCGTGACAGGCGCTGGACCGGCGCGGTGTCCGCAGATAGAGAAAGAACGTTCTTTCTGGTTGTGTCCGTCTCGTGAACGAGTTCCGATTCGGCGGACTTCACCGGCACGACGTGCGCTGGTGTCGCGCTGTTCTGAGCGAGCCACTGCACCCGCACGGCCTCGGCTTTGGTGTCCACATGGGACTGGCGCTGCAGCGGGAGCTCGGGCGCCGAGCCCTGATCGGCTTCGGCTGAGCTCGTTCCGGCGACGGTCGTTCCGGCGACGGCGGTTCCGGCGACGGCGGTCTGTGATGCGGTGACGGGGCCGGTTGCTGAGGCGGGGGAGGCGGTGGCCGTGGGTGAGGCTGCGGTGGGGGAGGTGGGTTTGCGGCGCTGGGCGATCATGCCGGCCAGGGCCCGGTTGCCGGCCGCGGACTGGAGGCGTTGAGCAGCGGCCACGCCGAACGGCCGGGCCGAGGGCGCGCGGCGGGCCCCGGTCGCGGTGTCGGCCACCGTGTCTTCGCTCTGGTGCGGCGCTGACGGACGGCGGTGTTCCGGCTCGTGATCCTCGGCTTTGTCTTTCAACGAACCCCCGCACCCCGACAAAGACGTTGCCGAATCCACCATGCCCGCGGCAGGACGCGAGATCACCGACCTCCGAACCGAACCGGGGGCAGCAGATGTTGCCCGAAAGGGCACGAGAGCTTCGCTCGGCGGAGGCGGCGAACGAGCTTGCCGATGTCCCGCCCGGCACCTTGATCGACAGGAAAGGCCCTGGCTGTGCTTGCCGCTTGTTCGAGCTCCCGCGCCGCCAGCATCATGGTCCGATGTTGTTGAGGTGGCCGGGCGCGGTGGATCTGATCGGCGTGTGCTTCGACGGTTCGGGACGGCCCGCCGGTCAAGCGCAGGCGGCCTCCGCTCTCCGCGAGGCCGGACTGACCGAGGCCCTGCCCGGCGCGGCCATGACGGCGGACGTCACCGCGCCCGAGCCCGACCCGGGCCGGGGCGCCGGCGGGTTCGCGAACGAGGCCGCGCTCCTGATCATGGTCGAGGGCGTCTACCAACGCGTCCGCGACTCGCTCGCCGGGGACCGCTTCCCACTGCTCTACGGCGGTGACTGCGCTGTCCTGCTCGGCGCCCTCCCCGCCTTGCGCGACCAGCAGGGCGCCGCCGGCCTGCTCCTCCTCGACGCTCACGAGGACGCGACCACCATGACCTGCTCCCCGGACGGCGAGGCCGCCAACATGGAGATCGCACTATTGCTCGGGCTCACCGGCCAGAACGCCCCCGAGCCGATGCGACGTCGCCTGCCCGCCCTCGACCCCGACGCCATCGTCATGCTCGGTCAACGCGACGACCGCTACCGCGAGGCGATCGCTGCCCCCTCGATCGCCGACCGCGTCCGCCTGCACGCCGCGCACGACGTCCACGGGCAGACCGCCCACCTGGCTGACGAGGCCACCGACCACCTCGACCGGACCACACCGGGCTGGTGGCTCCACATCGACCTCGATGTCCTGCGGGGCGACAACTTCCCGGCCTGCGCCGCCGCCAACGACCCGGCCATGCCCGGCGGCCTCACCTGGGACGAGCTCACGACCATCGTCCGCCGGGCCCTGCGCAGCCCGAAGTGCCGAGGCCTGGGCGTCGGCGTCTACAACACCGACCTGGACCCCGACCGGCGAGCGGCCCACCGCATCGCGCGATTTCTCGGCGAACTAGCCGACCACTGACCCCGACCGCAGCATCCTCATGACCGTGCCGGGCCGAGGATCTTCTGCAGCCCGGCCTGTAGCTGACGCCGGCCAGATGTCGTCACCGCCAACCGGAGCCGGAGCCAACCGTCGGCGTCGTGAATCTCCAACGTGTCGGCGGCCGCATCGGTGAACCGCAGAGCCAGCTCGTCGTCGGACATCGCCCAGTCACACAGACCGGCCGCTACCACGCAGTGGGCGGGCTCGAAGCTCACGGTGTGGGGCTCATCCTCGTCGTCGGGCTCGTACTGGATGATGATTCCCCGACCGGCGCCATCGGCGTGTTCAGCCGCCCAGACCGAGAAGATGCCGGCAACCAGCCCCGAACCGGCCAGCCGCAGCGTGGTCGGCGGCCCATCGGTGCACCACGGACAGTCGACCGGCTCCGGTTCCGGCAGTACCGGAACCGCCCATATCCCGTCGGTGAGCCCGAATTTGCCCTGCCAGGCGCCGTCCTCGTCCTCCCAGGCGTGCACGGTTCGTCGGCGTGGGCCCCGGTGCACCTGGTAGATCAGGCCATCGACGTCCACGTCACCGCAGTACGTCGCGCTGCCGTGCCCGGACCGGGTGTCCATCGGCGTGATCGTGTAGCCGCCCCGGCCGGCGAGGAAGGACCAGTGCTCGACCGCCTCGCGGCGGCCTGCCTCGCCATCCGCCGGCGCGTCCGACCGTACGTCGAACAGCAGTGTTGCCGGGTCTGGCAGGCGAGCCAGCTCGGTCAGTTCCTCGAAGGTAGGCATCGTCGCGAATGATAAGTATCCGGATCGGTGACCGAAGGCCCAGGCCACCATTCGGGGGAGCTCCTGTTCCCAGAATGCGTCGCCGTGGGAGCCGCGGCGGACGGTCAGGATGACGTCCCCGCCCCCGTCGCGCCGGGCGAGGCGCCGAAGACCGCGGTTCAGTCGACGATGCGGGCCCAGGACGACAAGGTCAGGGGTGCGGCGCCGAACTGCTCGTCCATCCAGGCGACGTAGGCCGCGGCGTTTTCGGTCGGGGGAACATGCGGCCGTACGGAAACCTGCTCGTCCGTGCTCGGGCTCCGGGGTCGCGGCGCCTGGCTGGCGTAAGTCGTGCCCCGGCCCGGTCGCGTTGCGGCTGCTGGTAACGGTTCAGGCAGCGCGGCGCGGATGTTGTGGCGTGATCTTGCCACGGCTGGCCTCTCGGCCGCGTCTTCCATTGCGGACAGCTCTGGCCTTTGGTGGAGGACTCATGCGATACGCAGTTGTGGCCGCCGTGCTGGCGGTCGGCATCGGGATGCCGGCCTGGGCGGCCGACGAGCCGGCGACGATCGTGGTGCGGGACGGCGCGACCCAGCCGGTGTTCGACTACGCGCAGGCGATCAACGAGGAGATCTGGGTCGAGGTTCCGCTGGACAGCGACGGGGACGGGGCCCGGGACCGCGTACACCTGGATGTCACCCGGCCGGGCGAGACCGAGACCGCGGGCCTCAAGTCGGGGGCGCTGATGATCGCCACGCCGTACATGGGTGATTTTGTGGACGCGCCGTACCACTCGGTGGAGGTCGATCGGCTTCCTCAGGAAGGGAAACGGGAGACGAATAAGGCGCTTAGCGCGGCCCGCGCGGGGGACGACGAGGAGGGCTATCCGGAGGAAGGGCTCTGGGAGTACTTCGTCCGGCGGGGGGTACGCCATGATCACGATGGAGAGCCTGGGCACCGCGCGTTCCACCGGCTGCCCGGACGCCGGCGGCCCGCACGAGGCGGCCGCGACCCGCGCGGTGATCGACTGGCTCGGCGGCTCGGGGCGGGCCTACGACGCGGCCGGGCGGGTGGTCTCGGCGCACTGGTCGGCGCACGCCGTCGGGATGTACGGCGTCTCGTACAACGGCACTCTGCCGTTGGCCGCCGCCGTGACCGGGCGCTCGGCGCTGAAGACCGTGATTCCGATGTCGGCGGTCTCCAGCTGGTACGACGAGTACCGCGCCAACGGCCTGGTGGTGGCGCCGTACACCTGGCAGGGCGAGGACGCCGACATCCACGCCCGGATCATTCTGTCCCGTACGCATCCGGAGGTCTGCGCGGCCGCCATCGACCGGCTGACCCGTGAGCAGGACCGGGTCACCGGCGACTACTCCGCGTTCTGGGCGTCGCGTGACTACGCGTCCAAGGCCGGCAACATCGAGGCCAGCGTGTTCATCGTGCAGGGCCTGCGCGACTGGAACGTCAAGACCAAGCAGGGCACCCAGCTGTGGGACGCGCTCGGCCGGCACGGCGTCGACCGCAAGCTGTGGCTCTACGACGGCGACCACGGATCGGCGAACGCGCCGCAGTTCTTCCCCGCGATGCGCCGCTGGATCGACCACTACATCTACGACGTGGACAGCGGCATCGAGGACGAGGCGGCGGTCACCTTCGAGGACGCCGACGCCGCCGTGGTCGAGACCGCCTCGGCCTGGCCGGTCCCCGGTTCGGCGCCGGCCACGTTGCCGCTTGCGGTGGGCCGTCCGCGTACGGACACCTTCGTCGACAACGGCCGTGACGTGGTCGCCGAGGAACTGCTGGAGCCGTCCGGCCACTCCCTGGCCTACCTCTCGCCGGCGTTGCGGTCGCCGGCCCGGCTCAGCGGCACGCCGCGGGTCACGCTCGACGTCAGCGTCGACAACCGGACCGCCGCCAACCTGACCGCGCTGCTGGTCGACTACGGCCCCGCCGGCACGGACCCGGTGATCGTGACGCGCGGCTGGACCGACCCGCAGAACCGCGGATCGCTCACCCGCTCGTCGCCGGTCACGCCGGGGAAGACCTACCGGCTGGGCTGGGACATGCAGCCGCAGGACCACACCTTCGCGCCCAGCCACCGCCTCGGCGTCGTGGTGCTCTCCACCGACTACGATTACACGCTGCGGCCGTTGCCCGGCACGCAGATTTCGGTACGGCCAACCAGCAGCACCATCCGGCTGCCGATGGTCGGGGGTCGTGCCGCGCTGAACTTCCACGCGTAGCGAAGACGGGGCGTGAGATCGTGCTCGAGGCCGACCGGTACTTCCTGGAGTTCGAGCACGAAACGGCCGTACTGGCCGGGCTGGCCCGCGACGCCGGCGGCGACCGTCCGATCCCGACCTGCCCCGGCTGGACGATGGAGCAGCTGGTCGGGCATGTCGGCCGCGGTCACCGGTGGGCGGCCGAGATCATCCGGCGGCGTCTGCCGGCGCCGATCCCGATGCCCGAGGTGGTCGTGCCGGCCGGCCCGGACGCGCGGGGCGAGTGGCTGGTCGAGGGGGGCCGGCTGCTCGCCGACGCGGTGCGGGCCGTCGGGCCGGAACAGCCGGTGTGGACGTGGCAGAAGGACCGGTCGGCGGGCTTCTGGCTGCGACGAATGCTCCACGACGAGGTGATCCATCGCTTCGACGCCGAGCTGGCTCTGGGCATCGAGGGTGACCTGGCGGCCGATCTCGCCGCTGACGGCGTGTCCGACGTGCTGGACACCGCGGCGGCACTGTCCGGTCCGGACCTCGGGGTGCCGAGCGCTTTCACCGGCCTGGCCGGCGACGGTGAGTCGCTGCTGTTCGTCGCCACCGACGACGACCTCGGGCCGGGTCGCGAGTGGTCGGTCACCCGCGGCCCGGCCGGGGTCACCTGGCGGTACGGCCGGCACGAGACGCAGGTCACCGTACGCGGGCCGGCCCTTCAGCTGTTGCTTCTGCTCAATCGACGGCTGCCGGCGGGTACGGCGGACGTGGAGATCGCCGGCGACCAGGAACTCTTCGCGCATTGGTGGTCGAACAGCAGGTTCTGAGGGCGGCGCATAGGCTGGCGCGATGGCGACATCGATGTCCTGGCTCAACGAGCCGCCGGAGTGGTCCGATGAGGACGGCGTGATCCGGGTGGTCACGGGCCTCAAGACGGACTTCTGGCGCGAAACCTTCTACGGCTATGTCACCGACAACGGGCACTTCTACCGGCGCCCGGTGACCGGTGACTTCACCGCCGAGGTGGTGGTGGCGGCCGGGCACTCGACGCTGTTCGATCAGGCCGGGCTGATGCTGCGGGCCGACGCGCGGTCGTGGCTGAAGACGGGGCTTGAGGTCACGTCCGGCGCCGTGCAGCTGAGCACGGTGCTCACCCGGGGGGAGTCCGACCTGTCGGTGGTGCCGGTGCCCGGGTACGACGGCGAGCTGACGCTCCGGCTGACCCGCTTCGGCTCGGCGGTGTGTGTGCACCGCGGCACAGGGGACGGCTCGTGGCAGCTGGTCCGGCTCGGCCACCTGGATCTGCCCGAGACGGTCGACGTCGGGGTCATGTGCTGTTCGCCGGAACGGGCCGGGCTGGATGTCACGTTCCGCGAGTTCCGGATCGGCGAGCCGATCTCCCGGGACGGCCTCGAGTAGCGCGCCCGGGCCGACAGCAGCGCGCCAGAGCGCCGACAGCGGCGCGGCCGGGCCGAACAGTAACGCGGCCGGGCCGGCCCAGGAAGAACGGCCGGGTCAGCGGCCGGTCGACGGGATGGTCGACTGGTGGCCCTTCTGCTCGTCGCGCTTCACGCGCTTCACGGCCTGCTTCTCCTTGATCGTCTTGCCCTTCTTCTTGACGTTCGCCTTGGTCGTCGAGTCCTTGGACATGATCGAACCTCCCGGAAACGGTCGGGCAATCGATGACAATCGGTGCGGCATGCTGACCCTACGCTCCTTTACGCCCGCACGATGGACGGATGAGGGCGGCCGGGGCGGCCCGTGAGACGATTCGGACCATGGGAAATCAGCGTGCGGCCGGCGACATCGATGCGCGGGTCGCCCTCGCGCAGGACCGCACGACCGGCCCGGACGAGCTTCACGAGCTCGCCTCCGACCCGTCGGTCCTGGTCCGCGCCGCGGTTGCGGCCCGGCCCGATGCTCCGGCCACGGCCCTACGGCCGCTGGCCCGAGATCGTGATCGCACGGTCCGGGAGGCGGTCGCGAGGAACCCCGCCACCTCGCAGGGGAACCTGCTGCGCCTGGTGACCGACACCGATCGGCGGGTGCGCTGGGCGGTCGCGGCCAACCCGGCCTGTGACGCCCGGGTGCGGCAGGTGATGGTGACGGCCCAGGACAAGGAGCTGCGCGGCCTGCTGGCCGAGATGCCCGAGCTGGAGCCCGAGCTGGCGGCGGTCCTCGTCGGCGACGCCTCGCCCGAGGTCCGGGAGCGGCTCGCCCGCCACACCTACGACACCGACACCATCGCGGCGCTGCTACGCGACCGCACTGTCCGGGTGCGTAAGGGTCTCGCCATCAACGAGCAGACCACCGCCGAGCAGCGGCACCTCCTGGCCGAGGACTCCTCGCCCGACGTCCGGGCCACGCTGGTGCGGGCGGTGGAGCTGGCCGAGGCCGATCTGCGGGCGCTGCTGACCGACCGGTCGGCGGAGGTGCGCCGCTCGATGGCCATGTCCGAGGTCACCCCGGAGCACATCCGGCGGGAGCTGGAGAACGACGCCGACGAGACGGTGGCGGACGAAGCTCGCCGGCACCACAGGGCGCCGGCGCCGGCCCCGCGCGCCGGTCACCGTCGTGCCCTCGGCACGCGCTTCCCGGGCCGGGCCGGCGGCCGGACCGCGCAGTAGAACGGCCGGACCGCCCGGTAGAACGGGCGGGAGGGCGAAGGGCGTCAGGCGGGCTCGCGGCGGGGGATGTGCCACGGGTTGGCCGCCTGGAGCGCCGGGGGCAGCAGGTCGTCCGGCAGCGACTGGAAGGTCACCGGGCGCAGCCAGCGGCGGATCGCGGTGGCGCCGACCGAGGTGTGGGCCGAGTTGGTCGTCGACGGCCACGGGCCGCCGTGGGACATCGCCCAGGAGACGGCCACGCCGGTGGGCCAGCCGTTCCAGACGACCCGACCGGCCCGGTCGGCCAGGATCGACAGCAGCCGGGGCAGCGGGAACGGGTCGCCGGGCTCGCCGTGCACGGTCGCGGTCAGCGAACCCTCGATCGTGGACAGGGCCGCGAACAGGTCGTCCTCGCCCTTGTACTCGACGATCAGCGCGGCCGGGCCGAAGTGCTCGTCGGTCAGTTCGGCGTCGAACGCGTCGGTGCTCGTGGTGAAGAGCTGGGCCGACGCCCAGGAACCGCCGGCCGGGGCGTCCGGGCCGGAGGCGAGCAGGGAGACCCGTTCCGACAGCTCGGTGAGGCCCGAGGCCAGCTGGGAGGCGATGCGGGCGTTGAGCATCGGCGCCGGCTCGACGGCGGCCACCGCCGACTGCAGGGCCGGGCCGAGGCCGTGGCCGGCGGGCAGGAAGAGCAGGCCGGGCTTGGTGCAGAACTGGCCGGTGCCCAGGGTGAAGGAGCCGACGAAACCGGTCACGATCTCGTCGGGGCGGGCGGCCACCGCGGCCGGGGTGACCACGGTGGGGTTGATGCTGCCCAGCTCGCCGAAGAACGGGATCGGGTCGGGCCGGGACGACGCCACGTCGAACAGGAACCGGCCGCCGGTGGTCGAACCGGTGAAGCCGGCGGCCTTGACGCGGGGATCCTTCAGGGCGGTGACGCCCTCGTCGTCGCCGAAGATGATGCCGAAGACGCCCGCGGGCAGGCCGGCGTCGGCGACCGCCCGGGACGCCAGCGAGGCGACCTCGGCCGACAGCCCGGGATGGGAGCCGTGCGCCTTGACCAGCACCGGAGCGCCGGCGGCGAGGGCGGACGCGGTGTCGCCGCCGAGGACGCTGAAGGCGAACGGGAAGTTGCTGGCCGCGTACACCAGGACCGGGCCGACCGGCTCCAGCATCCGGGCCAGGACCGGCCTCGGCGGGGTCGCGCCCGGGTCGGCGTCCTCGAGGATCGCCTCCAGGTAGGCGCCCTCGGTCACCACCGACGCGAACAGGCGCAGCTGGGCGCTGGTGCGGGCCAGCTCGCCGGTCAGGCGGGCCGACGGCAGCCCGGACTCGGCCATCGCCAGCGGGACGAGGTCGCCGGCGGCCGCGTCCAACCGGTCGGCCAGCCGGGTCAGCAGCTCCGCGCGTACCCCAGGAGTCGTGGCCTTGAACGCGCCGAAGGCGTCGGCGGCGGCCGCGAGCAGGGGCTCGGGGGGAGTGGGAGGCACCGCGGAGCCGACCGGGGAGCCGGTACGCGGATCGATGCCCTGGATGCTCACGGCGTTCTCCGAAGGTAGGCGGGTTCGACGTTCATCCCACCGTACGACCCCGGCCGCGTCCCCACCTCACGGGCCGGCTTCACGAGCGGCCGCGTAGCAGTGACGACGCGTCGACCACGGGGTTGGTGAGCGTGCCGATCCCATCGATGGTGACCGCGACCGAGTCGCCGGCGGTCAGCGTGAAGTCGAGCTCCGGCACGATCCCGGTGCCGGTGGTGAGGACCGCGCCCTCCGGGAGGTCGTACTGCCGGTAGAGGTAGCCGACCAGGTCGTCGAGGCGCCGGTGGAGCATCGCGGTCGAGGTCTCGGCCGACCACACCTCGTCGTCGCCGCGGCGGACCGAGGCGGCGATGGCCAGCTCGTACGGGTCCGGGACCTCCCAGGCCGGGCGGATGCCCGGGCCCAGCGCGCAGGCGCCCGCGTAGATCTTGGCCTGGGGCAGGTAGAGCGGGTTCTCGCCCTCGATCGACCGGGAGGACACGTCGTCACAGACGGTGTAGCCGACGATCGTGCCGTCCGCGGCCGCCACCACGGCCAGTTCGGGCTCGGGGACGTCGACGGCCGAGTCGGTGCGGATGCCGATCGGCTCGCCGGGGCCGGACACCCGCCAGGCCACGCTCTTGAGGAACAGCTCGGGACGGTCGGCGGCGTAGACCCGGGCGTACACGTCGGCGACCTCGCTCTCCTCCTGTCGTGCCTCGCTGGACCGCTCGTAGGTGACGCCGGCCGCCCACACCTCGGTCCGCCCGTCGACCGGGGCCAGCAGCCGCACCTCGGCGGTCTCGGCCGGGCCGGCGGCGGCCTCCTCGACGGCCCCGCGGAAGTCACCCGCGAGCAGTTCGGCCAGCGTGGACGCCGACGCGCGCCGGACCAGACCGTCGTCCGTGCGTACCCCGACCAAGGTCTGTCCCCGGACCTCGTACCTGATGACCAGCATGTTCCTACCTCCAAGGAGAAGACGTGAGCAGACGGCTGAGCTCGGCGGCGGCCTTGTCCGGGTCGAGGCCGGCCGTGACCGCCTCGCGGACGATCTCCGAACCGGCGTCCTGCACCGCGATCCAGCCGCCGTGCCGGGGCCGGATCTGGGCCTGCGCGAGTGAGCGGACGGTCGGCCGGCCCCGCCAGTACGCGGCGACGGCCGGCTGCCCGCCGTGCGCCGGCACGAAGTCGCTCTGCACCTCGGGGGCGAGGAACGAGCGGACCCAGGCGCGCACCTCGTCGCGCCGGGTGGTCAGGGCCGACACGGCCAGGCCGGCGCCGCCGAGCACGCCGCGCAGGTCAGGGGCGTCGGCCCAGGCGAGGTGGGAGTAGCTGGTGTACTGGTAGGCCAGCGGGCAGTAGGCGATCGCGCCGGCGTCCAGCGCGTCGTGCAGGTCGATCGGGTTGCCCAGCGACACGGCCTGGTCGACGTGCGGCCACAGGTCGCGGAGCAGGCGCAGCGAGGCGGCGTCGCGGGGCATCGCCAGCCACATCAGCATCGCGTGCGGCCCGCCCAGGCAGAGCGCGCTCGGCACGGTCCGCACCGCGCCGAGCACGTCGGCCCAGCGCTGCGGCACCCCGTCCACCCGGTCCGGCCGATACACGCTGACCTGGGTGGCGGCGTCGATCGGCAGCGCCCACTGCCGGCCCGACACGGTGTAGCTCTCCCAGGTCCGGCCGATCGTCGCGGTGCGCCACCGGGCCAGCTCGGACGGCGCGAACAGGTCGTTCATCGGGAGCAGGGCGCCGTCCGCGATCGCCGCGCCCAGCCCGGGATGGTCGATCACCATCAGGTCGTGGGTGGCCGCCGGCTCGCGCAGCGGCCGCGCCTCGAACGCTTCGAGCGGCTGCGCGTCCCAGGTCACCCCGCCCCCGAAGGCGCGCAGGGGCGCGTACCCCCGAGGGTGGTCCCAGGTCATCCCGCGCAGCTCGGTCACGGGCGGCATCCCACGACTTCGTCGGTCAAGCCGATCACACCCCCTACGGTACGGACGGCCGGCGTGTTCACCTCGACCGCACGTACGGGATCGTCTGTGGCCCTTCCGGCAGCACACAGATGCGGGCGTCCGGGCCCTCGGCCGCCACGGCGGCGGCGATGTCCGGTACGGCGTAGAGGTGCGCGGTGCGCAGCTCGGCGTCGGTGAGACCCTCGGTGTGCACGCCGACGCGGGCGTGGCACAGGATCCGGGCCAGGATCTGCACCTGCCACTGATCGGGCACGGTCTCGGTCCGGGCCTCGATCTCCTCGAGGATCGCCGAGGGGGTCGGCGCCGAGGCGAGCACGGAGCGGAACGACCCGTAGTCCGGGAAGCCGTCCTCGCACCGGGCCGCACAGATGATCAGGCCGCCGGGCCGCACCACGGTCATCGCGGCCGACATGCCCTTCACCGCCTGGTAGAGGTTCTGGTCGAGCGGGAAGCCGGCGTTCGTGGTGACCACCACGTCGAACAGGCCGTCCACCGGGCGCATGGACATCTCTCGCACCGCCGCGCGCGCGGCCTTGTGCATCGGCAGGATATCTCCGCCGTACGCGGTCACGATGTGTTGCTCGCGATTGAGCACCACGTCGAACGCGAAGTCGACCCCCGTTCCGGCGGCTATCGCGCGTACATCATCGTGAACGGGGTTGCCTTCGCACACGCCCCAGATCGCCTTGGCGTCACCGATCCGCCGCGCGTCATGCAGGGTGAGCACCGTCTCCAGCCGGGCCAGCCCCGGCGCCACCAGTTTGGGGCCGCCGCTGAAGCCGGCGAAGAAGTGCGGCTCGACGAAGCCGGTGGTGATCCGGATGTCGGCGTCCAGCCAGTGCTTGTTGAGCCAGACCGGGACGCCGTCGCCGTACACGCCGCACCATCGGGTCTGCTCGGGGTCGCGGCCGTCGTGGTTGATCACGCGCATCGTGTCGGCGTGGACGCCGAGCATCTCGCGCAGCTCGGCGCCGGTGTTGCCGCGATGGGTGCCGGTGGCGACCAGCAGGGTGATGGCGTCCCGGTCGATCTCGTCGCCGAGCTCGGCCAGCAGCGCGGTGATCATCTGCTCGCGGGGCTGCGGCCGGGTCACGTCGCACAGCGACACCGCCACCGTCTGGCCCCGGCGCACCCGATCACGCAGCGGGGGACCGGCCACCGGCTTGCGCAGCGCGTCGGCCAGCACGGCGGCGGGGTCGACCGCGGCCGGGTGCTCGACCGGGGTGATCACGGTGGTGCGCTCGGCGGGCAGGTCGACGGTCAGCCCGGTTCTTCCGTACGCGAGCCTGATCTCAGCCATCGAGCGCCGACCAGGTCGACTCCTCGATCGGAGCGGCCAGCCGCGCCAGCGTGTCGTTCACCCGTTCGGCGCTGCTCATGCCGCACACCACGGCCTTGACCTGGGGGCTGCGCAGCGGGAACTGCAGCGCGGCGTCCGGCAGCCGCACGCCGTCCTTCGCGCAGACGTCGGCCAGCTCGTTCGCCCGGGCCAGCAGCTCGGGCGGGGCCGGCGCGTAGTTGAACAGCGCGCCCTGCGGCGGCCGGTCCTTCGAGAGCAGACCCGAGTTGTACGGAGCGGCGTCCACGATGGACACGCCTTTCTCGGCGGCCGCCGCGAGCAGCGGGGCGCCCGACCGGTCCAGCAGCGTCCACCGGCCGGCCAGCATGATGACGTCGATGTCGGTCTCGCGGACCATCCGCAGCGGCGCCTCCCACTGGTTCATGCCGGCCCCGACCGCGCCGATCACACCCTGGTCGCGCAGCTCGATCAGGGCCGGGATGGCCTCGGCGATCGCCTGGTCGACGAAGTCGTCGGGGTCGTGCACGTAGACGATGTCGATCCGGTCCAGGCCCAGGCGTTCCAGGCTGTCGTCGATGCTGCGGCGTACGCCGTCGCGGCTGAAGTCCCACTGCCGCACCAGATCGTCGGCGACCTCGAACCCGTCGTCGTCGGTGCCCTGCGGCGACGGGTTGGGGACCAGCAGGCGGCCGACCTTGGTGGACAGGACGTACTCGTCCCGCGGGCGCCGGGCCAGGCCCTTGCCCAGGCGTCGTTCGGAGAGGCCCAGCCCGTAGTGCGGGGCGGTGTCGAAGTAGCGGATGCCGCCGGCCCAGGCGGCGTCGATCGCGGCCAGCGACTGCTCCTCGCCGGTGGCGCGGTGCAGGTTGCCCACCGAGGCGCCGCCGAAGCCCAGCTCGGTGACGTTGATGCCGTTGACGGACCGGACCTTCATGGCAAGCACTCCTTCATGACCGGGCACTCCTTCATGACCGGGCACTCCTTCATGACCGGGGCCGGAGGCGGAGCCCGGCCATGCCACCGTCGACCGCGATCTCCGCGCCGGTCGTGGACCCCGCTCCGGGCGAGGCGAGATAGACCGCGGCATGCGCCACCTCCTCCGCTGAGACCAGCCGCCCATGCGGCTGGCGGGCCTCCAGCGCGGCCCGTTCCGCCGCCGGATCGTCGGCCGCGTCGAGCAGCCGCCCGACCCACGGCGTGTCGGCGGTGCCGGGGTTCACCGCGTTGACCCGGATCCCGTCGGCCATCCCGTCCGCGGCCATCGCCCGGGTCAGCGCCGACACCGCGCCCTTGCTGGCCGAGTAGACCGCCCGCTGCGGCAGGCCGGCCGTCGACGCGATCGAGGAGGTGTTGACCACGGCGGCGTGCGGGGAGGCCCGCAAGAAGGGCCAGGCCGCGCGGGAGACGCGGGCGGTGCCGACCACGTTGACGTCGAGGACGCTGTGCCACTCGTCGTCGGTCGCGTCGGCCACGCTGCCCTGCGCCCCGATGCCGGCGTTGTTGACCAGGAGGTCCAGCCCGCCGAGCTGGCCGGCCGCGGCGCTCACGGCCGCGCGTACCCCGGCATCGTCGGTGACATCGGCCGAGACGAAGCCGATCGTCTCCGGCAGGCCGGAGGGGCGGTCCTTGGCGCGGTCGAGCACCACCACACGGGCGCCCTCCGCGGTGAACGCGATGGCGATCGCCAGTCCGATGCCGGAGGCGCCGCCGGTGACCAGCGCCCGCAATCCGTCGAGGGAGGCCACGGTCACGCGTCCCGGAACGTCTGGCGCTGCCGGCCGAGGCCGTCGATCTCGAGCTCGACGACGTCGCCGTGGCGCAGGAAGGGCTGGTCCTTGCGGCCCATCGCCACCCCGGCCGGCGTCCCGGTGTTGATCACGTCGCCCGGGTAGAGGGTCATGAACTGGCTGAGGTAGTGCACGAGGTGGCGTACGCCGAAGATCATGTTCTTGGTCGTGCCGTCCTGGCGGAGCTCGCCGTTGACCCAGAGCCGGGCGCCGAGCTGCTGCGGGTCGGCGATCTCGTCGGCGGTGGCGATCCACGGCCCGAACGGGTTGAACGTCTCGCAGTTCTTGCCCTTGTCCCACTGCCCGCCGCGCTCGATCTGGAATTCGCGCTCGCTGACGTCGTTGCTGATCGCGTAGCCGGCGATGTGGGCGTCGGCGTCGGCCGGGGAGTCGAGGTAGCGGGCGGTCGAGCCGATCACCACGGCCAGCTCGACCTCGTAGTCGGTCTTGGCCGAGCGGCGCGGGATCAGCACGTCGTCGGCCGGGCCGACCACGGTGTCCGGCGCCTTCATGAACAAGATCGGCTCGGGCGGCGGGGTGGCCCCGGTCTCGGCCGCGTGGTCGGCGTAGTTGAGGCCGATGCAGACGATCTTGCCGATGCCGGCCAGCGGCGGCCCGAACGCCTCCGGTTCGTCGATCGCCGGGAGGCCGGCGCCGCGGATGCCGCCCAGGAAGTCGGGGGACAGCACGTCGGGGGTGATCGCGTTGGTGAGCGGCCGCAGGTCACGCCATTGGCCCTCGACGCGGACCACGGGGACGGACTGGCCGCCGACACGGCTGTGTGCGAGATGCATACCAGGGATGACATCATACATATGATGTGTACGGAAGGGAGTCTCCGTGAGCGCACCGATCAACCTGTCGGCGGTGGTCCCGCGCAGCCGCGGTGACCGGCTCGGCACGGCCGTCGTCGAGGCTCTGGTCGACGACATCGTGAGCGGGCGGCTGCGGCCCGGCGAGGCGCTGCCCACCGAGTCCGAGATCGGGGATCACTTCGGGGTCTCACGTACGGTCGTGCGCGAGTCGGCCAAGCTCCTGCAGGACAAGGGGCTGGTCGACATCCGCCGGGGGGTGGGTACGGTGGTTCGCTCGCCGGCCGCCTGGGACATGATCGACGACGTGGTGCTGTCGGCGCTCGTGCGCAATGACGAGACGCAGGGTGTTCTGGACGAGTTGGTGGCGGTGCGGGCGTCGCTGGAGCGGGACATGGCGGAGGCGGCGGCTTCGCTGCGTACCCCTGATGATCTGTCGGAAATTTCGGACAAGTTAGCCGCGATGGAAAGCCTGACCACCGACCTGGCCGCGTTCGCTTTCACCGACACGCAGTTTCATGACGTCGTGATGACCGCCTCCGGCAACCGCCTCGGCCGTGCGATCGTCACCAGCATCCACGACAAGGCGCGTACGACCGGCCGCTACCAGGGCACCACGACCGCGGCGCATATCGCCCTCACCTTGGACGAGCATCGCGCTGTTCTGGCCGCTCTGACGGCGGGCGACGGTGACGCCGCCGGAAGGCTGATGTACGAGCACATCACCGGCTCGTGGTCGCGCCGCCGCCCGCCGACCTGAGCAGCGGCAGCAGAACCTCGTCGACCACGGCCACCACCTCGTCCTCACCCACGGTGTCGGACCGCCACGCCTCGACCAGCAGCATGCGCGGCCCCACCTCGGCGGCCCGGGCGGTGACCCGCTCGGGAACGGCCTCACCGCGCTCGGCCGCCGCCCGCATCACCTGCATCAACACCTCGTGCGCGGGCCGGATCACCGACCGCCACACCTGGTCGAACAACTCCGGATGCCGGTTCCGCTGGGCGATCAGCGGGCGCAGGGCACAGCCGCGCGGTTCGTCGAGCGCGCGCACGAGCTGGGTGAGCAGGGCGATCAGGTCGTCCCGCAGATTTCCGGTACGCGGGGGAGCCGGCGCCTCGCCGAAACCGGTGCCCGGGTCGGTGAGCGCGGCCAGCACCAGTTCGGCCGGGGTCGACCAGCGCCGGTAGAGCGCCGCCTTGCCGGTGCCCGCCGCCGTGGCGATCCGGTCGAAGGACAGCTCGGCGAAGCTCGCCCGGGCCAGCTCCTCGAGCGTGGTGAGGAAGATCGCCTCGGTCAGTGCCGTTCCGCGGCGTCGGCTGGCTGCCGTTCCGCGGCGTCGGCTGGCTGCCGTTCCGTGTCGTTGGCTGGCTCCGGATTCTGGGCGGCTGGCTCCGGTTCCGTGGCGGCTCGCTACCATAGTGAACAATATTGTTCCTTAAGTCGCTGGGAGGCGCAACCATGGACCACCTCGCCGACGTCGCCGTGGTCGACCCCCGGGACGGCTCGATCACCCCGCACCAGGACATCCATTTCTCCGCCGGCCGGATCGCCTCGATCGGGTCCACCGCGTCGCCGGGTGGTGGCCGGACCCGCTTCGTCGTGCCCGGTTTCGTCGACATGCACGCGCACCCGCTCAACCTGGCCGACCCCACGCCCGCGCTGCGCCTGATGCTCTCGTTCGGCATCACCGGCTACCGCCAGATGAGCGGCACGCCGGCTCTGCTCCGGAACCGCCCCGCCGCCGACTCCCGGTCGCCGGGGTTGCTGGCCACGCCCGGTTCCGTCCTCACGCCGATCAACGCGGGCACGCCGGCCCAGGCCGCCGCCGAGGTCCGCCGCCAGGCCGCCGCCGGCGCCGACTTCATCAAGGTGGCCGTGGCGACCCCGGTTGTCTACGCCGCGATCCAGGCCGAAGCCGACCGCGCCGGCCTGCCCGTCGTCGGCCACCTGCCGACCGGCATCGACGTCCGCGAGGCGCGGTACCGCTCGATCGAACACCTGGGCCCCGGCCTGGGCCTGCTGGCCGGTTGTTCCGACCACGAGGACCATCTGCGTACGGCCACCGCCGGCGCCCCGCTGAAGGCCCCGCCGTTCCCCATCCCGTTCGCCGGCCGGATCGCCGAGATCCTGATCCGCCGCATCGTCCTCAACCCAACCCAGCTGACCACCCCCGCCATGCTCGACTCGACCCGCGAGGCCATCGACACCTTCACCGAGGACAAGGCCCGGGCCCTGGCCCGCCACTTCGCCGCCACCGAGACCTGGAACTGCCCCACCCTGATCCGCGTCAAGGCCCAGCAACTCTGCGCCGACCCGGTCTTCCCGTCCGACCCCGACCTGCGCTACGCAACCGCCAAGGAGCGCAAGGCCTGGACCGCCGCGGCCAAAGCCTTCCGCCGCAAGTTCGACGAGTCTCAGCGGGCGGTCTTCGCCGAGCAGTTCGCCCTCCAGCTACGCATGGTCAAGATCCTCGACGAGGAGGGCGCCCCGCTGCTGGCCGGCACCGACGCGGTCGGCGCCGCCTGGGTGGTGCCCGGCGCCTCCCTCCACGACGAGTTCGACCTCCTGTCCGAAGCGGGCCTGACCCCGCTGCGCATCCTCCAGACCGCCACCGTCGACCCGGCCCGCTTCCTGCACCGCGAGGACGTTTCCGGCACGGTCGACCCCGGAAAGGAGGCCGACCTGGTCCTCCTGTCCGCCGACCCCACCGCCGCAGCGACCAACCTCCACCAGCTGATCGGCGTGATCCGAGCCGGCCGCCACTACTCCACCGACGACCTCAATCCATTGAGGAACAGCAACACCGCGGCGGCGTGACCGTGGGCGGGGTGAGCCGACAGCGGCGAGGCTCAATGTGATGATCCAAGGATGCCAACGAATGGGTGGACCGCGCTGCCGGATGGTCTCTCCGTGCCCGGCCGCCTGACCAACCCGGCAAACGTTGGTGGTCAGGGCGCTAGACGGCTCGGCCGGTCAGCGAGAGAAGTTGGACGAGAGGGTCGTTGCTGTCGGTGTGGATGGGCGGGTCGACGATGCCCAGGCCGTCCCAGCGTCCGACGTTGACGCGGGCGTAGGCCAGGCAGAGCTCGACGGCCTGCGGGTCGAACGAGACGGGCTGGGCGATGCCGCGGGCCAGGTCCCATTCGTGGATGGTCAGGTCGACGAGCATCTGGTCCGCGTAGGTGGTCAGCGGAGCCTCGCCGAACGAGAAACGGTAGGTTCCCGACAGGTCAGTGTGGAGCCAGGCCTTCCGGGACCGCTCTGCCGCCTGTTCCCAGGCATTCATCGGATCGTCGCCGAGCAGATCGCCGTCATAGCGGTCGCCGACTTCCTCCAAGGGTTCGCCAGCGAGGATGTGCGGTGCCCAAAGATGCTCGCCGACCAGGTGGTTGACCAGGTCGCGCACTGTCCACTCGGTGCACGGCGTCGGGTCGTTCCAGGCGCCGACGGGCACCTTGAGCACCCGGGCGCCGAACCGGTCGATGGCCCCGGGAATAAGGTTCAGAGCAGTGGCCATAGCGCGACATTACGACTTCAGGGGCCGTTCTGGGCTGCCCACGCCCGGATCTTGCCCTGATGCGCAGAGAGGTTGTCCGGCGTGTCATCCAACACCGCGAACGTTTGTGGTCAGGGCACCAGCCGGTCGTACGGAATCGCTATCTAGATATTGATCTTCTTCATTGACAGCGATGATTAGAATGGGCGGTGACGCGATCGAGCCCACCAGATCGCCAGGGCGGTTCCGGCTGCCCGAGGCGGGGCAGATCCCCTGACCATCGGAGAGTTCCGTGGCCATCGCATCACGTCGTGTTCTCGCGCTCGCGCTGGGCGCACTTCTCACCACCGGGCTGTTCGCCTCGACGGCCGAAGCCCAGGAGACCCAGGCCGGGGTGTCCCGGGTCGCCGCCGTCACCCCGCCGGCGGCGAACGCCAAGTTCGACTACCAGATCGGCGGGGCGTACACGCCGCCCTCCGGGGTGACCGTGGTCAGCCGCGACCGGCAGGACGACCCGGCGTCCGGCATCTACAACATCTGCTACGTCAACGCGTTCCAGACCCAGCCGATCCAGTCCGAGATCGACATGTGGCGGGCGAAGGGGCTGACCCTGAAGGACTCCCGCGGCAAGGAGGTCGTGGACGGGCAGTGGGACGAGATCCTGCTCGACATCACCACCGACGCCAAGCGGCGGGCCGTCGCCGCAGTGGTGAACGGCTGGATCGACGGCTGCGCGGCCGACGGCTTCAAGGCCGTCGAGCCGGACAACCTCGACTCGTTCAGCCGCTCGCAGAACCTGATCGACGAGCAGGACGCCATCGCGTACATCTCCCTGCTGATCTCGCACGCCCACAGCAAGGGCCTGGCCATCGCTCAGAAGAACACCATCGGTGACCTCGGCGACGGTGGCATCGGCACCGCGGGCCGCGACGCCGGCCTCGACTTCGCGGTGGCCGAGGAGTGCGGCCGCTACTCGGAGTGCGGCGGCTACCAGGCGCTGTACGGCAACCGCGTGATCGTCATCGAGTACACCACCAGCGGCTTCAACAAGGCCTGCACGGCCGTCGGCGCCTCGGTGTCCGTCGTCCGGCGTGACACGGCCGTCAGCCCGAACGGGCCCTACCAGGCCTGCTGATCGAGTTCGCCTCAGGCCCGCACGGGATTTCCAATTCCGGCGCGGGCCTGATCCTTTTGACCTTCGAGGCTGTAGCCGGTTCCGCGAGTCTCGCCACGGATTGGCACGCCCACGCCCTTCCTGTCAAATTGACAATAAAGCTAGCCTCGAATCCATGGATGCCGATCAGTGGGTGCCGCCAAGCGTTCTCGTGGCGGTGGACCTGGTCATCTTCACCTTGCGTGACTCCCGGCTGCAGTTGCTTCTGGTCGAACGTGGCGTAGAGCCGTTTCGCGGGGCGCGGGCGCTGCCGGGCGGCTTCCTCGGCCACGTCGATGAGGGGCTGATCGACGCGGCGCAACGAGAACTGGCGGAGGAGGCCGGTCTCGTTGCCGATGAGGTTCAGCTCGAGCAACTGGGGGTCTACGGCACGCCAGGACGTGACCCACGCGGCCGAGTCATTTCCGTCGCATACCTGGCGATCGTTCCGCGGCTTCCTGCGCCCGTCGCAGGTACCGATGCGGCCAACGCCTGGTGGGTTCCAGTCGAGCATGCCTTGACGTCAGACGTGTCCTTGGCTTTCGACCATCTACAGATCATCACCGACGGCCTGGAACGGGCGCGGGTGAGGCTCGAACAATCGTCGCTGGCTACCGCATTCTGTGGCCCGTTGTTCACGATCTCCGAGCTCCAGGAGGTCTACGAGGCGGTGTGGGGCGTCCGGCTCGACCCACGCAACTTCTATCGGAAGGTCCAAAGCGTCGCGGGATTCATCGTTCCTGCCGGTCCTACGCGCAAGACCGACTCTGGGCGCCCGGCCCGGCTGTTCCGGCCTGGTCCGACTCAAGCGCTGAATCCCCCGATGAGCCGGCCCACTGATGCCGCTCACAGCGGGAGGACTGCTACATGAGTGACGGACACATCGTGGTTCTGACGGCTCTCAACCTGGAGTACGAGGCCGTCCATAAGCGAATCGTCGATCCGCACGTCCAGTGGCACCCAGCAGGCACACGCTTCGAGACTGGGCGGCTCGGCCGGGGCGGCTGTCAGGTGGCGCTGGCGCTCGTCGGCAAGGGGAACCATCCCGCGGCGGTACTCGCCGAACGGGCCATCAGCGAGTTCGCCCCCTCGGCGGTGATCTTCGTCGGCGTGGCCGGTGCGCTGTGGCCGAACATCAAGCTTGGCGACGTGGTGGTCGCCTCGCAGATCTACGCGTATCACGGCGGGACGAGCGAGAACGACGGGTTGAAAGCGCGACCGCGCACTTGGGAGACCTCACACCAGGCCGCGCAGATGATCCAGCACCTGATCCGTACGGAGGCCTGGATCGCCCCATCGCGAACGAGCCGGCCGCATGCCCATTTCGGCCCGATCGCCGCCGGTGAAGTCGTCCAGGACTCGGCGCTGTCGGCTCATGCCCATTGGATCCGGCAACACTACAACGATGCCTTGGCGATCGAGATGGAGGCGGCGGGAGTCGCCCAGGCCGGCCATTTGAACCGGTCTCTCCCGATCGTCGTCGTTCGAGGAATCAGCGATCGTGCGGATGGCAGCAAGAGCACGTCCGATTCACAGAACTGGCAGGTCCAGGCCGCCCGGAACGCGGCCGAATTCGCGGCCGCGCTCGCGCCGCAGCTGGCTGAGGGTTCTTCGTCGCGAAAGGCGGGAGAGATGGCGACAGGCGCCATGTACACCAACATCGCCGGCGGCAACGCGCGGGTAGGTATCCAAGCAGGGCAGATACACGGCGGTGTAGTGATCGGCCGCAACGTCGAGGCACCGCCCGATGTCGATGCAGCGATCTCCGAGCTGCGGAGTCTGCTGAAAGAGGCGCACCATGGCGGGAAGCTCGACCGACCCACCTACGCGGCCGCTCAGGGCGAACTCGACATCGCGCAGGAGAATCGCACGGATCGAAGCCGAGTCGTGCTGGCACTGAAGCGGTTCCGAGGCCTTGTCGCCGACATCGCGGAGGTAGCGAAGGTTGCCGGAGCGATCATTGCCGGCCTGCAAGGCTTGTCATGACGTCCGAGGCGTACACCAACGTGGCTTCAGGTGACGCGGAGATCGGTGTCCAGGCCAACGTCGTCCACGGCGACATCACCGTCTATCAGGTAGCTCCGGACGCCTCCCCGCAGGCGGTGTTTCGTGTCGGGGTCAACCGGCTCAACGCACGGATGCCGGACGAAGCACGGCATCTAATCGAGACTGCGGTGGCTCGCGGCTACGAGACCGATGAGGTTCGCTTCTACCGGCTGCTGGCGTTGTTGAGTGGCCGCACCCTCCGGCAGCTCGGCAACGACGGGCTCGACAGCCTCGCGGCGATCTGCGCGCGCCTGACCCGTTTGGATGGCGGCGATCCGTGGACGGCCGGTTTGCGAGCCGTCCTCGCTTTGGTCACATCCCTGGGCGCGGCCGACTCCGCTCTCGTTGACAAAGAGCTCGGAGGCCTGCCCCAGATTCAGCGCGACCTCATCGTCGACCATCTCGCCGTGCTGCTGGAGGGCCCGGTGGAGGACGAGATGTGGCGGCAATCGGTGCAGCTCGCCGCCGGGCGGCGAACGGCGGGGGATCGAGCCGCTCGTGTCTGGACCTTCTTCCAGCCCGTTCCGGCCGGTCCACGAGCACGAATCCCCAGGCCTGCTGTGTACCAGCGGGATGACGTGTTGTGGACCGTGTTCGGCCTCTTTGCGCTGGTGTTCACGGTCGGAAACTTGATCTCAGCGCTCATCCGGCGGGGTGACGCCGCCCCAGTCCTAGGATTTCTGATCGCGATGGCCGGTACTGCGGCATTCGTTCGGTACGGCTCAGACTGGCATTTTCGTCGGCAACGCACGCGGCTCAAGGACCAGGAACTTCACTCCTGGGCGCACCCGGAGGCGCCACCACAGGGTTTCGCTCGCGGCGTGGATCGGCTCTTCACTCGTTATTTCGATCGCTACGTGCCGCGCGGGACCGACCCCACCGCTTGGATCACGAACACAGCGGGAATCCGCCAGCGGCTGCGGGACGAGGTTGTCGAGATCTACCGGGAAGAGCGCATCGGCGCCGATCAGGTCGCCTGGCTCGTCCGATATCTGGTCAGCGACGTTCGGCTGCGCTGGGAGCGGGCGACACTCCTGTCCTATCGGGAGGAGCTCCGGACTTCGGCGAGAGTGAAGCTGATCTGTCTGTCCGGGGTGGCGGCGATTGTGGGAGGGGGTCTCCTTGTCGTGGCCACCGCGGGCGGCGCCGGTGCGCTTAACGGAGTGCTGGTAGTGGTCGCGGGGTGGGTGGCGCTGCGAGGAGCGTTCCGCCTCGACAGTGAGCGCCGGCGGGTCGGCGCGGACGAGGCGGAGTACCAAGCCGCTTTCTCGGATCGTCAGGCGGCCTACCACCGATGGGTACGGAAACTGAGTGTCAAGCCGTCCGATCGTGAGATGGCCGACTGGCTGGAATCGGACCGGCGTCTGATGGTCGACGAGGCGATGCGGCACTACCGGATCAACGCCAGTCAGATTATCGCGCACGCTGTCATCGAGGGACCTGCGTCCGGTGTGAGGCGTGCTCGGGTCAAACATGGTCCGTGGCGCTACTCGCGGTATCAGATCGTTCTGTTCCTGCTCACCAAGGACGGCGTTCGTCAGGTAAATGCCCACCTCGACTTCGAACACATCTCCGAACAGACGACTCAGCGGCTGAACTACCGTTTCGACGCGGTCGCCGCGGTCCGCATTGACGGGATTGCCACCCAGCGTCAGACCTTCGAACTCACACTGGTCAATGGGGCTCCCATCCTGGTACCGGTGACGGATGCGATCGGGGAGATCGAAGCGGGCGAGGACCCGCTGAAGCTGTCGAGAGTGTCGCTGGACGCGTCCGGTCTGCCCCGGACTCTCGAGGTTCTCGAAGGCATCGCCGCCGAGGGCAAGGAGTGGATCATCCACCAGCGCGAGAGCAGCGCGACCCACCTGGCCGACCTCAGGCACATCGTTCGCGACCTGATCTCCGAACGATGATGGGACTGGGACGAGAGCCGACCAAGGCAATTCAACAACCTGAGCCGTGTACGCCAAACCGGCGCCGAACCCCAGCAGAAGTGCCGGCCCGGTCGTGCCGTTCAGGGCAGCCATCGCCAGCGGGATGAAGGCGGCGCCCCTGTTGCCGCTCGTGATGACGTCCGTGGCGACGTGGACGTGCGGCGGGCAGGCACAAGGCCCGTGCGGCCGACTGATTTCGGGCCCGCGCCGGGGCGAACGATCCGGTGCGGGCCCGCTCATCTCCTTGGCGCGGCTCAGCCGCCGAAGGCCTGCCGGACGGCGTTGACGGCTTCCACCACGGCCGGGACGGGCGCCGCGAGCAGCGCCAGTTGGTCGAGCCGGTGCTTCAGGACCTCTGATCCGGCGCCGGTCGTGCGGGCCTCGCGGACGGCGAGCGTGGCGCTCTGTGCCTCGGGTGGCAACTGCTCGGCGTGCTTGTCAAGGGCGTCGTCCAGCAGCGCCCAGGTGACCGGGCTCGCGTTGATCGAGGCGCCGGGGCCGACGGCCTGGTTGCCGACGTGGCTGACTCCGCCGGACTGGTGGACTCCGTAGTTGATGTGCGGTTCGGTCATCGCTGACCTCCTGAGGTCGCGGCGGCCGGGCGTGCTGTCGCCCGATCGGTACCGGCGCGGGCGCCCGTACCTACCGACTGGTTGGTAACGACGGACAGGCCGCCGGACTGGATGATGCCCTGGTTGAGGATCGTGGTCTGGCGGGTACGGAATTCGGCGGTGTCCACGCCGCGCTCGTCGAGGAAACCGAGAATGCTGGCGAGGACGTGCCGTTCGACGATCTTCAGGTGCTTCGCGGTGTCGAGCAGCTGGAAGTAGTTGTGGTAGTCCATCGGGTCGACGGCCAGCTCACGCGGGCTGAGCAGAGCGCCGTAGTTGTGGCCGGCGTCCTCCCGGGCCTCCCGCAACAGGCGGGTCCGGCGGCGGCCGGCGCCCAGCCGCCGGGCCATGTCGCCGATCAGGCGGAACGGCGCGCCCAGGGCGGTCAGCAGCAGTTGCTGCGCGGCGCGGTCGGCGAGTTCCAGCAGCGCTCCGAAGCTCAGCTGCTCGGGGAGCCGGTCCACCTCGTGATAGCGGCGGCGTACGGGTTCCAGCACCGAGCGGGCGCACTCCAGATAGAGCAGCCGGCCGTCGGTGGAGAAATGCAGGAAGGTGCTCGCCGCCACCTCGCCGCCCCAGGAGGGCACCAGGGCGCACAGGTAGTGCCGGGCGGCGCCTTCCGGGCGCCGGGCGATCGCCTCGATCTCGGCGTCGGTCAGGTGCTGGCGCGGGGCGGCGCCGCGGTCCGGCAGGAAGCGGCGGTCGTCGGTGAGCTGGTCCCCGCTGACGAACACGCGGTCCTGGAGAACCAGGTCGGGGAGCAGGTCGTCGGTGGCCGGCCGGCCGGGTACGGACGACGTCGTGCCGATGGCGGACAGGCGCTTACGGACGCAGTCGATCAGGTCGATGACGTCGATGGAGATGGTGGCGTCCCGGTTCGCCGCCTCGGCGGAGTCCGGGATCGGCAGCAGGGGCAGGGCGAACGACCAGCCGGTGACCGCCGTGCCATAGCCGATGAACGGCGCGTACCCGCCGTACACGCTGACGTTGTTGATCTGGTCCTGGCTCTCGGCCGGGCGGAAGGTGCCGCGGCGCAGCCGGGTGACCACGGTGCGGCGGGTGGCGAGCAGGCTGATCAGCAGGATGACATGCGCCACGACGCCGGCCAGCAGCGCTATCGGAGGCGAACCGGTCAGCCAGGACGTCTCGGAGCCGAACGACAGGTTCAGTGTGATCATCAAGGTGATGGCCGCCATGGTCGTCAGCGAGGCCAGGGCCTGCAGCGCCGACGGGCGGACCTTGCGGCGTGTGACGACCATGCCGCTGGTGGCCATGATCGCGCCGGCGATCAGCGTCCACATCGGAGAGAGAGCGAAGGCGATGCCGCCGGCCAGGGTCAGCCAGATGTCCCGGCGGACCCGGCGCCGGCGCGTGGCCAGACAGAACTCCACGACCACGGCCGGATCGAAGCGGACCGACGGGGCGGCGGCTCGTAACTCGTCGTCCCGGACCTCGGCCAGGACCCGGTCGGCGAAGGACGCGTCGACCGTGGCCGCGACACACAGATAGCGCGTGGCGTCGCTCAAGCGCGAGCTCCTCACGTTCAGAAGAGGTCGCCCGGGCCGGCCGGGGAGCGCCGGTCCTGGCCGGGCCGGGTGGCCCAGCCGGCGATGAGAAAACCCAGCAGCCAGCTCACGAACAACGCGTCGAGCATGCTGCGGAACAGGTGGAAGGACAGGTCGTCGCCGTCGGCCCCGGTGACCAGGCCGACGAGGGCCAGCAGCCAGCCGGCGCAGATGCCACCGGCCGCGAACGCGCCGCTGATCGCGAACATCCGGGCGAGCCGCAGACCTCGTGCCGCCGGGTCGGGCACCAGGGCGAGGACGCGTTGGACGCGGTGGGCCAGCCACGCCGCGATCAGGATGAACAGCAGCAACCGGGCGATGTTGTCGCCGGGCACGAACTGCCCGGACCCGGCCGCTCCGTCGACATCCCAGGCGAGCCAGCGCAGGATGTACAGGCCCGGCCCCACGAACGGGTCCAGCAGATCGAGATCGTTGATGTTCGCCGCCTCGGTCAGGGCGGGGTTGACCCAGGGGTTGCCCAGGCCCAGGACCGTGACGATCAGCGCCTTGGTCACCGGTGACGCGTACCAGGCGGCCGACCCGGCTCCGGCGGCGACGTCCAGCGGAGCGGGAAGAGGGGTCAGCGGCTCACGGTGCAGCAGCGGTTGAGGCCGTTCCGGGTCGCCTTCGGTTTGTCCCATCGCGGCGGAGTCTGCACTGTCCGTGGGTGTCGCCGAGTCGAAAACCCGACCCGGCATCGCGGGTTACACCGTTCGAAGGACACCCATCAGGGCAATTCAACAACCTGAGCCGCGTACGCCAAACCGGCGCCGAACCCCAGCAGCAAAGCCCGACCCGACGTGCCGTTCAGGGCAGCCATCGCCAGCGGGATGGAGGCGGCGCCCGTGTTGCCGTTCGTGATGACGTCCGTGGCGACGCGGACGTGCGGCGGCAGGCACAAGGCCCTTGCGGCCGCCGTGGTGATGCGCAGGTTGGCCTGGTGGGGGATGAAAGCCGCCAGGTCGGCGGCGGTGATGCCGGCGGCCTCGAGCGCCCGCTCGGCCACGGGCGGGATCACGGCGGTGGCCCAGCGGAAGACCTCGGGGCCGGCCATCCGCAGGGTGCCCGTCTCGGCGTACCGGAGCAGGTCGCTCTTGGCGCCGTCGGCGCCCCACACCACGGGGCTGATGCCCAGCGTCTCGGACGGGCCGACCACCACCGCGCCGGCGCCGTCGCCGAACAGGAACGCCGTGCCGCGGTCGTGGTCGTCGACGATGTCGGTCATGCGCTCGGCGCCGATCAGAACCACGTTGTCGGCGGCGCCGCTGCGGACGAGGGCGTCGGCGGTGGCCAGACCGTACGGGAAGCCGGCACACGCCGCGCCCAGGTCCATCGCCGCCGCGTTCGTGGCGCCCAGGGCGGCCGCCACCAGGGGTGCCACGGTCGTCGCGCGGCTGCGGTAGGACATCGTCGCCAGCAGGACGGCCGACACGTCGCGCGGGGCGACGCCGGCCCCGGCGAGAGCCTTCGTCGCAGCCGCCGTGGCCATCGTGACCAGGTCCTCGTCGTCGGCGGCGCGACGCCGGGACTCGATGCCACTGCGCCGGCGGATCCACTCGTCGCTCGAGTCGATGAGCGCGGCGATCGCGTCGTTGCCCACCCGGGTGCGGGGGCGGTAGGCGCCGACACTCAGGATCCGAGAGCCGGGAGAAGTGCGCATGGTGGATCAACGAATGAGGCGTGCTCAGGTGGTGAGCAGATCTTCGACCATGGACAGCAACGATTCGTCGTTCTCCTCGCGAGCGAATCGCCGGAGGTCCGCTATGCCCGGCGTGGTCACCTGAAGTTGTCCGGCCAGATCGGAGAAGCGCCGGCCCAGTTCGTCGGCGTCCCGGATGACACGCGTCTTGACGATGCGCCCCACCCGGTCCAGGACGGCGTGTTGTCTGGCTTCGGCGTCGTCACACCAGAGCTGCAGGAAGGAGGCTCGGTGCACCTCGAACGAACCGAGCTGCCACCACGAGATCCGGCGGCCGTACTCCTTGGCGGGCAACGACGCTCGCAGAATGTTGTTCGGCAGACGCTCCGGCCGGATGTTCTCCAGCCCGCGAGCGCGCAGCCAGTCCTGCCACGTTCGCATGTCGTCGACCCTGTCCTCGGCCGCGAGAACGTCGGGAAGAACGGTCGACACCAGGTCGGCCAGGTATTCATCCGGCCCGTCCATCGCTTTGACGAACACCAACAGCCGTTCGGTGCATTCGACGACGTACGCCGGGAGGAAGGCACTTCCCACGTCGATCGGCTTGATCGAGCTGACCGATCCGGGGAGATTGAACTCCTCCCGGTCGGGTCTGGAGGCGAGCCTTTCCAGCGCTTCGAAGTTGAAGGACCGCGAGCCTGTGACGACGCGGAACCGGGTGCCGTCCGCATTCAGGGTCAGCTCGATGTCGTCGATCCATTCCGTGCCTTCGTAATGGGTCGCGGGCATCGGCTCGGACGTGAAGCCGTCGAAGTACAGGACCTGCCGGCCCTTCTTCTCGACGTAGCGGCAGCCGTCGGCGACCGACTGCTGCCCGATGCCGGTCAGCGTCAGCGCGTCGCCGGAGCGCCGCACGTGCCCGATGGTTTCGAGAAAGGTGATGACCCGGTCGACCAGGGCACGGTCGACGCCGAAGAACGTGGCCAGCTGTGAGACGTCGAGCAGCCCGGCCCGAGCGATCGCCCGGGAGAGGAACTGATCGAACAGTTCGTACGGTTGTGACTCCCGGACCTCGGTCTTGATCTCCACACGCCACATCGGCAACAGAAGCGGAAAGATGCGGAGCGGGCGGATGTCGGGCAGCGCCGCGACTCGTTCGAGGATTCGTCGAGCCGATACGTGTGCGGGTCTGCTCACGGTAGCCGCTCTCGCAGTCGCTGAGCGGGCACGACATCGCCGTGCTCGTCGGCGTACCTGAACATCCTCTGCGCCAGGCCCCGGAACGCCGGGTCGCGGGCGGCGGTCAGAGTGTCGCGGTCACCGACCAGCACCACCTGCTGGCGCGCTCGGGTGATCGCGACGTTGAGGCGGCGCAATTCGCTGAGGAAGCCCACATTCCCCGACTGGTTGCTGCGGGTGAAGCTGAACAGCACGATGTCTCTCTCGCGGCCCTGGAACGAGTCCACCGTGCCGATGCGGTCGCGCACGGCTTCGGCACCGAGCAATTCCGTCGCCCACAGGTTGATCAGCTGGACCTGCGCACGGTATGGCGCGATCACCACCCAGTCGAGCGACGCGTACTGCTGGATCAGGGTGAGGATGATTCGGCCTTCGGCCCGGTTGTCACAGCCGGCCTCCTGCCAGGTTTCGGTCTGGCGCCGCCGGTTCTCGGCTCGTTCGGATGCCGGAAGTCCGCTGGTGTCGACCACGGCCAGCGGACTGCGAAAGATCGGCGCCGGCGGCCGCGGCCCGGTATCGCTGATGAGCCGCCCGCCGTAGAACTCCGCCGACACGAAGTCGGCGAGGACGGCGGGCATCCGCCGCTGCCGGCTGAGAAGGAGCTGGTTACCGGCCGGCGCCCGCTGAAACAGCCGCTCGAAGGCGCTCCGGGTCAGGAGGTCCGACAGCTGCCGAGGATCGACGCCGGTTCCGGACAGGTCCTTCCGGGTGAGCCAGTGCCGCACATCGTCGTCGACGAACGGCGGCAACTGGTGATGATCGCCGACCAGCACGACCCGACGCGCACGGGTCATCGGAACCAGCGCCGACGCGGCCGGAATCTGGCCCGCCTCATCGATCACGGCGAGATCGAAGTCCAGGTCCGACAGGAGATTCGCCTGGACCCCGACACCGATGCAGGTGGCTCCGATGACGGATGAATAGCGAATCAGCTCGGCATGGAGTCGCTCCGTCGGCTGAGCGAGCACGACCCGCCACTCGTCCAGCAGGGCGGCGCGTTCCCGCAGGAACGGCTCCCACGCTCGGCACCAACCGGCAAGATCGCCCAATGCCGCCCGGTCGGTGGGCGGCGAGCCGGGCGCGCCCAGCACCACTGCGTGCAGGCGGACGAGCTCCCGTCCTGCTTGACCGGCCACATGGAGAGCTTGCTCGATCGCGGAACTCGCGCCGGCCGCCAAGCCGGCCGCCTCACGTACCGACGGATGGTCGTCGATCTGCCGCCGGAGTTCGTCCCGCAGCCTCCCGTGAGCGGATCTCGCCTCTTCCGCCGCGACGTCGGCCCGGATCCGTCGCGGCTCCTCGGTCGCCAGCCGTGCCCGGAGCCGGCCGGCCCGCCAGCGATGAATCACCCCGAACGGTCCGGCCGAGCGCGTCTCGGCGTCGGCCAGCTTGGACGCGATCCGCTTGACTCGCGACGACGCCTTCTCAGCCTCGGCCGTCAACCGGCGTGCCGTGCCCTCCGCGCTGCGAGCAAGGCCCCCGACGCGGGCGTCGATCGCGGCCGCGGCGGCATCGCGAGCCGACTCGGCCGCTCGCCGCCCGGTCTCCGCCTGGTCGGCGTCGGCCAACGCGCCGTCGAGTCGCCGCAGCCATCCGGTGACCGGGGATGGATCCGCGTGCCATGGCGCGAGCCGCCGCCGGGACACGTCAGTTCGCTCGAGGGTCTGCCGTTGCAGCTCCGCGGCGGTCGAAGCGATCGTCTTGTGCCTCACGGACTCGGTGAACCGCTCAGCGTTGCCCACCCTGACCGAGATGACTTCGGAGGGCATCTTCTCGATGACGTTGTCCACCGCGGTGTTCGTCTGCGACGCAATCAGAACGCGTTCGCCACGCGCCGCCGCGGCCGTCGCGATCTGCACGATTGTTCTGGTCTTGCCCGTACCGGGCGGGCCCACGACGCAGAGCAGGTCGGGAACCTCCAGTGCATGCTGGAACGCTGCCGTCTGGAACTCGTCGAGGCGGTCGCGCGGGCTCTCCGCTGACGGGCGATAGTCGCCGAACTGGCCATCCACCAACAGGGCCACCATGCGGGGATGAAGAGTCGTGCCCGCCCGCACGCGTGCCACCGCGTTCTTCTGGATGCGCTGGACGAGGTCGCTCGTACCGGCGACGAGCTCGCCCTCGTCGGGGATACGCGCGCGGTCGACCGCGTCGTCGAACGCGACCGTCAGCCGGTCTCCGTCAGTTCCCAGCACCCGACCGCGCAGGGCCTCGTCACGGCGAAGGTGAACCAGGGTGCCCCTCGGCGTCGAGCTGGGGCGGGACAGCCGGAAGACATAGACGCCGGCGGCGGATCGCCGGCGCTCCGCGGTGGCGAGCACCTCGTAGTAGGGCACGATGCGGTCGGGCGGATTCCGTTGAGCCTCGATCTGCCGGCCGCCCTCGATGACCAGATCCATCGCGTCGCAGAATCGGTCCAGGTCGGTCGGCCCACGGGCGGCCGCCGGCTCACCCGACGTCCGTTTCCACGCTGCTCGGATGTCCCGCTCCGGCACCCGGTATCCGGGTGGCACCTCCCTCAGCTGCGACGCGTAGTACCAGCATGGTGTGGTCAGGCGGAGCCGGCTCCGCGCGAGCCTGCCGTGATTGACCAGCTTCATGGGTTCGATGAACTCGACCGACATGGCGTCCTGGTGGTTCGTCACCTTCAGCGCGACGCATGAGCGCCGGACGTACAGCCGGATCCACGGCTTGCCCTCGTCGATGGTCACCGGCACGCCGCCCTCGCCGTTCAGCTGGTTGAGCTCGTTCACCAGCCGCACCGGGTCGGGCAGATAGGGGAAGTCCCGGCGTGCGGTCGCGAACTTCGCGGCGAGCTTGAGCCCAGGAACGATGACGATCGGAGCAGCGATCTTCAGGACCTCGCCCGTCAGCACCGCGTGGTCCCGCCGCCATGACGCACCGCTCGTAGCCCGGAGACCAGGCCGGCCAAGGATGAGCGCGAGGCCGGGTCCTCCCTCAAGGCGCTCAGCAACGGCTCGTCCAGCCCCGGTGCCAGTCCCGGCCGTAGTACACACGGCGGAGGTGGGTCGTTCCCTGGCGGCTGCCCGGTCGCGAGGTGGTAGACGATGGCGGCGACCTGATAGGCGTCGGTGGCCGGACCGATCGGCATCACCAGGGGGCGCTGCTGCTCAGGCGCCCGGTAATCAGTCGGGCCCTCGCCAGGCGCCGGAGCGGTCGTGGCGAGTCCCGCGTCCCGCAGCCACATCCGATCTCCGTGCACGAGCAGCCCCTCGAGATCCAGCGCGCGGTGAGCCCGGCCGCTGTCGTGAAACCGACCGAGAGTTGCCGCGAGGTGCGGCAGCGCGGCCAGCACGGAGTCCAGGACGATGCCAGGGTAGGGCGGTTGCCCGTACTCGGTCAGTAGCGGGCGGGCGTCGGGCAGCGTCGTCGCGAACATCAGCACCGTGTCCTGGTCGACGCGTGCGAACACGCGGGGCAGGTCGGTGATGAGGGCGTGCAGCTCGACTTCGGCGGCGATCTCAGCCCGCCGACGGGCCGACTCCGTGCTGTCCCGGGTGACGGTGAGCCGGGTGAGTCGGCGACGGGCCCCGGCGCCCGAGTCACCGCGAGCGTTCGTGCGCAGCTCCCGGTAGGAACCGTGCGGCGCGTCGCGGTCGGCGGCGGCGCGGGGGAGTAGTAACCGGTCACCGCCGAGGACAACAACTCGCGGCGCGGGGGCTCGGGAATGCACGGTGGCACGTAGCGGCGGGAGAACGGTCCGGGCCCGCGCTCTCTCCGTGGCGAGAACCAGCTCCCGGAGGTCGGCGATCCGGAGCGTCTGGTCACCCGGGCGGGGCCGGTCCCGGTCGCGAACTTCCCGCAGCGAGCCGGTCAGCTTCGCGATTCGCTGTTCGGGCGTGTCGGGTTCCTCGGTTGCGACCGAGGCGATCCGGCCGACCAGCGTGAGATAGCAGGCTTCCGCGAACTGCGGGTCACGCCCGAGAACGCTGAGCGCGCCGGCCATGTCGCGGATACCGACGGCGGTGATGTCGACTCGGCTCGGCAGCGGCAGACGCGGGAGTGTCGTCACATTCAGGAACCGCGCCAGCTCATCCGGTTCAGCCTTGATGTAGCGGTTGAGCTTCGCCCCGAGTTCCTCGTGGGCTTTCCTGGACGGCGCCGCGTTGGAAGCGAAGGCGCAGCTGCAACGTTCATCCATGGCGCGCCACACGCGGTGCAGGTCGGCCAGCACCGGACCGAGATCACTCAGGGGCCACGCGCCGAGTGGCGGTTCCCGATGCTTGACCGAGACCAGTTCGGGATCACCGTCGGCCGGCACCGCGACGTAGTCGGTCGACCACTCGACCAGGACCGCTGTGATCCCCTCGGACGCGAGGTTGGGAATGCAGCGGAGGGCGACACATTCGTCCTGGTAGCGGAAGCGGCCGCGAGTGGGCCGTGCGGTATTCCGGTCATCGAAGAACATATCGACATCGGCCGAAGGCACCGGCCCACCCTAGATGTGCGGTCCGGAGGCGCGCAATGACGGTAGGCAACTGGCGCGGGTCTCAACCCGACCCGGAAGCGGCGTGGTGAGCTTGGCCACCCACCTGGCCGGGCTCGAGGACGAGCAGGTCCTGTGCCCGTACATCAAGAGGTTGATTTTTGGTGTGTTTCGCGCCAGCGGGCACAATGGGTGGGTTGGGCTGGAGAGCGTTGGGAGACTGCGTTGGGTGAGGTAGTGCGGCCGGAGCGGTGTGTCGTGGCCGTGGACGGGCCTTCGGGGTCCGGCAAATCCACCGTTTCCCGGCGTCTGGCCACGGCCCTGGATGGTGTATATCTGGACACGGGCGCGATGTATCGGGCTGTGACCTGGGCGGTTCTGGATGCCGGCGGCGATCTGGCCGACCCGGACGGGATCGCCAAGATCGCGCTGGCGACCGAGCTGGCGATCGGGACCGACCCCAAGGCCCCGCATTTCCGGGCGAACGGGGTGGATGTCGACGCGGCCATCCGCGGGCCCGAGGTCACCGGCGCCGTGTCGGCCGTGGCCGCGGTGCCCGCCGTGCGCCGTCACCTGGTCGGGCAGCAGCAGGCGATCATCGCCCGGCACCCGCGTATCGTGGTCGAGGGGCGTGACATCGCGTCCGTGGTGGCGCCCGACGCCGACCTCAAGGTCTATCTGACCGCGTCCGCCGAGGCCCGTGCCGCGCGGCGCAGTGCCGAGGACGCCACCGACGTGACGGCCACCCAGGCTGACCTGGAGCGTCGCGACAAGCTTGACTCTTCGCGTACGGCCGACCCGCTGCGCCGCGCCGGCGACGCCATCGAGGTGGACACCACCGGGATGGGCATCGACGACGTCGTGGCGCACCTGCAGAACCTACTGAACAAGGTGCATCAGTGACCGACGTCTTCGAGATCGACGAGCCGCCGACCGCGGTGTCGATCGCCGTACCCGTGGTGGCCGTGGTGGGGCGCCCCAACGTGGGCAAATCCACCCTGGTCAACCGCATCATCGGCCGCCGCCAGGCCGTCGTCGAGGACAAGCCCGGCGTGACCCGCGACCGCGTGCCCTACGACGCCAACTGGAACGGCCGCCGCTTCACCGTCGTCGACACCGGCGGCTGGGAGCCCGACGCCCGCGACCGCGCGCTGGCCATCGCCAACCAGGCCGAGATGGCCATCCAGACCGCCGACGTCGTCCTGTTCGTCGTCGACGCCACCGTCGGCGCCACCGACGATGATGAAGCCGCCGTGAAGATGCTGCGGCGAAGCAACAAGCCGGTGATCCTGGTCGGCAACAAGACCGACAACCAGAACCTCGAACTCGAGGCCACCTCCCTGTGGTCGCTCGGCCTGGGCGAGCCGTACCCGGTCTCGGCCCTGCACGGCCGCGGCTCCGGTGACCTGCTCGACGCCATCATGAACGCGCTGCCCGAGGCGCCGCCGATCATCGAGTCCGGTCCGCGCGGTCCGCGCCGGGTCGCGCTGGTCGGCCGTCCCAACGTGGGCAAGTCGTCGCTGCTCAACCGCGTGGCCCGCGAGGAGCGCGCGGTCGTCGACTCGGTCGCCGGCACCACGGTCGACCCGGTCGACAGCCTGGTCGAGATGGACGGCCAGGTCTGGCAGTTCGTCGACACCGCCGGCCTGCGCAAGCGGGTCAACCAGGCGTCGGGTACGGAGTACTACGCCTCGTTGCGCACAGCCGGCGCCGTCGAGGCCGCCGAGGTGGCAGTGGTGCTCCTCGACGCCGCCGAGCCCATCTCCGAGCAGGACCAGCGGGTGCTGACCTCGGTCGTCGAGGCCGGGCGGGCCCTGGTCATCGCCTTCAACAAGTGGGACCTGGTCGACGAGGACCGCCGGTTCTACCTCGACAAGGAGATCGACCGCGAGCTGAAGCGCATCCCGTGGGCCGTGCGGGTGAACATCTCGGCCCGCACGGGTCGCGCGGTCGACAAGCTGGCGCCGGCCATCCGCCGGGCGCTGGGCTCCTGGGAGCAGCGGATCACCACCAACGCCCTCAACACCTGGCTGACGGCGGTGACACAGCAGACCCCTCATCCGGTACGAGGGGGTCGCGCGCCGCGCGTCCTGTTCGCCACCCAGGCCGGCGTGGCGCCGCCGAAGTTCGTCCTGTTCACCACCGGGCCGCTGGACGCTGGGTACATCCGGTTCGTGGAGCGGAAGCTGCGGGAAGAGTTCGGGTTCGAGGGCTCGCCGATCGAGATCGCGGTCAAGCCTCGGAAGAAGTTGGGACCGGGGGGTCGCGGTCGGGCGCATGGGTAGGGCTTTGGTAGTCTGTCGGGGTTGCCGCGTCCGGTAGGGCGTGGTTGCGGGCTGTAGCGCAGCTTGGTAGCGCACTTGACTGGGGGTCAAGGGGTCGCAGGTTCAAATCCTGTCAGCCCGACAAAAACAAGCCGGTGACCTGCGGAAACGCAGGTCACCGTTTTTGTAGGCGGGGACCTGCCCACCGAAAACCCACCGTTTTGAAGTCGGTCGTTGGTTCCGTGGTGGTCCTTTGGTGGTCTTCGCGTCGTCCGAGGAGACGGGGTCGGTACACGATGATCAGCCAACTTCCCCGGGGCTCGACTGGCGGCGGCCGCTTAAGCACCGCCGGAGTGAGGGGGCCGGCGGGATCGACTGCCGGTTACCAGCGAGAAGCCGTGTTCCAGTTGCCGACGAGATCCTGCGCCCGTCCGGCGGAGGTTGTTCGGTTGTCGTGATCGGCTGTACGAAGAACGGCAACTGGCTTCACCTTCGAACAGAGTCCAAGGTGCGGACATCCCCTGGATCGGCTGACCTGCACGTATCAGCGGCGGATTGAAAGTCCACAGTTATGGCTCTTTGCGAGCAAAGTCTGTTTCTTCCATGCGGATGGCTGGCGGTCCGGCGAGCATGTGGTTAGTCCGGCGGCGTTGGTGCTGGTCCGGGCCGTCGCTGCGGTCCGCGAAGTGGGTGCCGGTCGCCGAAATCCGGTGCTGGTACGGCGAATCCGTGGGGCTCGGAAACGTCCGAGCACCCACGGAGCACCCCAAGCGCCGGCCTGTCGCAGGGGCGGCATATTTGGTGGGTGTGGCCTATACCGGCCGGCTATGCCGATCGTCTTAGTGCCGCGGTGCTCCGTCGCCGTGCGCATCCGTGATTCTCGCCTCGGCGGGCGTCGGCGCCGGGCAGGCTGGGAGGTGGCTATTGACGATTACCTCTGGCTGGGCGAGGCCGACAGCCCGTTGGTCCCGGTGCCAAGATCGGAGCATGAGCAAGACCACGCTTGGTGTGCTGCTGCGCAGGTCGCCCACGGCCGGTATACCCGGAGCGCCCAGATCCGCGACGCGAGATTTAGGTGTACGACACGGCGATGGCGTTGTTGCCGGCACAGGTGATCCGCTTGGTGGAGTCGATGCCCGCGGACGGGCGGCCCGGCTGGTGGGTAGCCAGTCTCCAGGAGCTGCGCGTAGCAGCGGCGATAAGCGATCTCGGCTTGGATCTCGACGGGTGGTCGGACGAGGTGGAGCGCCAGGAGTTCGCTGCTCTGCTGGAGGAGTCCGCCGACCAACTCGACGCTCGGGAGCCTGTCACCGCGGACGAGGCGGCAGAGGCCGGCAAGAGGATCTCGTCAGGGTGCGTGACGCTCAGTGGCGAAGATGCAGCCCGTCGCCGAAACCGCGGGTCATCGGCGACGACAAGGTGGGCGTGGCGTGTCAGAAAGTAAAGCGGGAGCGGTACTCTGTGCTTGGAAAGTTAAGTTGATCTGGTCGTGAGGAGTTGTGCCGTGGCAGATGAGCTGCCGGTGTCGGCGTGGGCGCGGTCGCACTTCGGCGAGGCCGCAGAGGCGGTCCGGCGTGGCGTCGTTGAGGCGTTGCATCAGTCTCAGCAGCGCGCCGTGCTAGTTCAGGAGATGTCCGGCCTGCCCAGTAAGCAGCCCTACGGCGGGATGTGGCCGGCGACCTATCAGGCGCTGGAGGAGCAGCTACTCGGGATCGAGGGCGCCCACAAGTTCCGGGCGCCGCGCGCCTCGTACAACTTCGTCGTCGTCAACGAGCGGCTCCTGTTGCCCTTCCGCCACGCGGACACTCTCAACCAGCCGGTCTCGCAGGCGCGGCTGGCCGCCAAGATCCCGCAGGAGCTGTCGAACGCCTTGTCCGCGGCCGAGCCTCCCCCGGACCTTCTCAGCCTTCTCGGCGAGGATGTCGCGACGGATCACTCCGCGGCAGTCAGCGAGCTGATTCACCTCAGCCCAGCGACTAAGATCATCTATGTGCCCTATGTCGCTCATGCTGATGGCGGTCTGGTCAAGGCGTGGTGGGGCGAGGCCCTCATGCAGGCGGACGGCTCGCTCTCCTGGCGCGCGAATCAGCCCGAGGAGTTGCCGGCTGCCCAGCCCGCTCGCGTAACCGGACCGACGGCTGTCGTAACGACGGCCGGAGCCGGGCCCGCTTTCAACGAGGGCGCCATGCCCACGCTCGAGTTCCCGGTGCGACCGCGCCTGGAGTCACTGCCGTCCGGTGAGCTGGAGCCGCAGACCGCGGCCGTGAACGACGGCGATGCATAGGCACGAGCAACTCCGGCTCCTCACCTCCGGCAAGGCTCCGGAGGAGGTGTCGACTAACACCGCCGTCGTCGAGGCCTTCGACTCCGCTCGCCTGACCCAGGCACGGCAACTCGCCGCGATGACCAAAAAGGCCTTGGCTGACCAAATCGGTGTGACGCCTGCCGCGATCGGCCAGTACGAACTCGGCCTCACCAAACCTCGCCCGGATCTCATTACGGCGCTCGCCGACGTGTTGGAGGTACCGCCAAGGTTCTTTCAAGGCGGTCGCCCACACGCGCGACTGGACGCGTCGATGGCTCACTTCCGAAGCCTGCGGTCCACGCGGTCATACCAGCGCGCCAAGGCCGTCTCCTTCACCGAACAGGTCTGGGAGCTGACCTACGCACTGGAAAAGCGCGTCCAGCTGCCGTGGATCGACCTCCCCGGGTTCGCCGGCGGTGAGGTGAATCCCGGTACGGAACTCCCCGGAGATCCAGCTGATGCCGCTCGGGCGCTCCGCGAACACTGGTCACTGGGAACCGGGCCGGTCAGCCACCTGGTCCGCCGGATGGAAGCCCACGGCATCGTCGTGGTGATGCCACCCGCGGATGAAGACTCAGCCACAGTCGACGCGTTCTCAACATCGCGGCTTCCCCGGCCGATCGTGGTGTCAACACCCAACCGGGCCGACAACGTCTACCGGCACCGCTTCACCACAGCACACGAACTCGGTCACCTCGTCCTTCATGGCGACACCGCACCGGGCGACATGCAACAGGAACGGGAGGCGAACATCTTCGCCGCCGAGTTCCTCACCCCCCGGGCAAGCATCCAGCCGCAGCTTCCCGGCCGCGCCGACCTCGGCAAGCTGGTTGAGCTTCAGCGCACGTGGGGTGTCTCGGTGAAATCCCTGCTATTCCGATGCAGAGAGATCGGGCTGCTCTCCGACTCCGCCTCAAGTAGGGCGCACCAACGTCTCCACCTCCTGGCCGACCAGCCCGGCTTCCGCGGGGAGCCCGTGACGGCGTACCCGGGGGAACAGCCGGCGATGCTTGCGCAAGCCTTCGACCTCGCCAGCGATCACGGCCTAACCATGCAGACCCTGGCCGAAGAGCTCGTCTGGTCGCCAGCGAGGGTCCGCACGCTACTCGGCACACCCAATCAGCGCCCAAGGCTAAGGCTCGTCCAATGATCTCGAAGGAGCCCTGGTCCTTCCTCGCACAGCGGCGGCGATCGAGTGGTGCTCCGGTGGTGCTTCACCGACATGGCTTGATCCATGTGAGCGTTCGCGCCATCGTTCGTGCACCTGGGCAGCGGTGCGCCTGGCAACACATTTGCCATGGGCACCGCTTTCGGGCGCTTTGGTCGTTCGTCCGGCTGCTGGGGGACTTGAGCGGCGCCTTCAGTGCTCAGACGGGCCTTTAGGGCTCGACGATGAATTAGCTGGTCGGCGGTTTTCTTGATCGGCTCGTTGGGTTTGGTGTGATGAGTGAGGATGCGTTGGCGGTGAAGTTGGCTGTTTTGCGGCCGCATCTGGATGAGCGGCAGTGGCGGTTGCTGCTGGGTGCCGAGGCTGTGGCGATCGGCCGTGGCGG
>NZ_JBFBGU010000038.1:0-48473 GCF_040684855.1 Actinoplanes sp. NPDC089786 | reverse complement strand
CGCAGCCTACCGGCGTCCGATTCGTCGGCGCTCCGTCGGAGCTGTTCGGGCCGAGGGCCGCCACCCGGCCACGGCCCCGTCAGAGCGCTCACGTCACAACGAGCGTGCGCCGAGGATCGGCCTGGCCGTCCTCGCAACGCGTGACTGCATCCCATCGGCCAACGCGCACGCACGGCGGCAAATGAGCGCATCGCATCTGTCAGATCCAGGCCTATTCTTTCAGTCACTTTCATGCTGCCGATCACGTTCAGCAGAACGGCTGAGGAGTAGCCATACCAGCAGCCCGAGTACCGCCAAAATTACTCCTCCATAACAGCTGAAGGCCGCAACGGTATTGAACTCGCTGGTTGCTCCTTCGTAGCGAGCAGTTATGACCGCAAAATCCGGAACAGCACAGCGTTGTACTCCCCACCAGCAGCCTGACGACGGCACCGATCCCCCGTCAATGGCCAATTTGCTATCCCCGACACTCCCCCAGACGCCTCCATGACACCGTTGGCGGACACGGTGTGCTGGGCGATGACCTTCCTCATGACTTGCTGGCGAAGAATGCGGTGACGATGGGGGCGATGGCGGCCGCGTCGACGTTGTGCGGCTGGCCTGGCAGCGTGGTGCGGTGGGCGTGTGGGAGAGCGTTGGCGATCGCCTCGGCCGCCGCGGTGATCCAGGGAATAGTCGCACCGTCGATGACGAGGGTGGGGATGGTGATGGACTTCAGCGCGTCGGACGGCAGGGCGAAGTCGGCGGCGACGTCGGCTTCGTAGGTCAGGCAGCTCGCGCTGGCGGCCATCGCGTCCCAGAACGGGGCGTTCTTCATGCCGGCGACGAATTCGGCGGGCATGAGCGCCGCCTTGAGCATGAACAGTTCCATCATGTCGCTGAACCGGCCGTCCGCTCGCAGGGCGTATTGCTGGTCACGGTAGTCGGCCGGGATGGGCTCGCGGGTGCCGGGAAGGATGTAAGGGACCTCCCACAGCGCCAGCTTGGTGATGGCCAGACCGCGGGCGGCGGCCTGGATCGCGATCATCCCGCCGCCGGAGGTGCCGTACATCATCGCGGATCCGCCCGCTTCGGTAATGAGTGCCTGGAGGTCGTCGAATTCGCGGTCGACCGAGTACGGGGCGGTGTCGACGGTGTCACCTCGCCCGCGGCGGTCGTAGCTGTAGACGGTGAATTGCTCTGCCAGCAGCGCGGCCAGCGGCGACTCGGCGCTCCGGTCGACCGGACCACCGCCGATCAGGATGATCGTCGGACCTGAGCCGATGCGGTCGTAGCCGATGCGGGTGCCGTCCGGGGAGGTGACGAAGTTCATGATGTTCCTTCGATCGGTTGGCAGAGCTGGTCGATGGACGTGCGGTGGGACGCGAACGTCGGTGCGCGGGGCGCCACGGGCAGGGTGGGTTGGTCAGCGGGCGTTGCCGGCGGCGAGCGTGGCGACGGACTTCTCGATGCGCCGGCGTCGGGTGGCGTCGGTCTTGGCGCCTTCGATCGAGAGGACGTGTGCTCTGCGGTTGCTGTAAGACAGCTGGTCGAAGAAGTTCCGGGCCTGCGGTTCTTGGTCGAGGGCAGCGGAGAAGTCGGCCGGGACGGCGACCTCGCGGGGCTCGGTGTCCAGCCGGATCTCAAGCTCGATGACGTCTCCGCCGGCGATGCCGGTCTGCTGCCGGACGTCGGCATTCAGGCCGAGCATGTAGGTGCCGTTCATCGGCGCCACCGAGCTACGGAAGGTGTGCTGGCCGATGGTCACCCGGACTTTCGGTCGCTTTCCGCTGCCGAGCGCGTCGACGATCGCAGCCGGCACGGCGACACCGGTGGTGGTCTTGCCGGCGGTCAGGACGGTGGTCTGGAATCTCATGGCGGACCTTCCTTTCGGACGAACAAGTCGGGCACGGGCTGTGACGCTGTTTGCCGCGCTGGTGCAGCCGTCAAAGGGTCAGACAACGCTCGGCCGCGAAACTCATCGGTCCTGGAGCGCCAATTCCCGCGTCGGCGGTCAGCCTGGTCGCCGTGTCTCGATGGCTCCGCCGTCACCCCGTGTCATGAGTTGCGTGGTCGTTGGGACATGTCGGTGCACTTCTGACGGTCCTTGATAGCGACATGGCGGTATAGGTGGAGGGACACCGTGGACAGCCAGCTCCAGACGATCAGGATCGCGGCGACGAACGTTACGGTCGTGGGACCGTGTGAGCCGCTGGCGATGCCGACGAATCCCGCGAGGAAGACGATCCCTGTGATCCGCGAGAACCAGGCCAGGTCGCGCCGCCCGTCGCGGACGAACCGGTCGGCCAACACGAAGCAGGCCGCGATCACGCACAAGAATCCGACGCCGCCGAACACGAAATGCAGCAGGCCGTGTGTGCTCACGGCGGTGACTTCGGGTGTGCCGACCGGGAAGCCCTGTGCCGGGTCCGCCCGGAAGATGCCAGCCCCGATCATGCCGAGGCCGTAGCCGCCCAGGAGCAGGGCACCCCAGATGCTGCCGCGTTTCGGGCGCAGCGTCATGTGGAGTCCCACCGCTGCCGCGATGACCATCATGCCGGTGGCGATGAAGTTGGTGATCTGGATCCAGCCGAGATCGCCGTTGGCCAACAAGCTCCAGCTGTGTTTGGTCAGGTCGAACCGCTCGCGGGTCAACGCCTGCGCCAAGGCGACGATGACGTAGAACGGCCCGGCCACGACACCGCAGCCAAGCAACAATCTGGTCACCCTGGTCGAAGGTTCGCGATGCTCGGCGGCGGTGATCCCGCCGGGGGAGACTATATGTGCCATATATGCGCGTCTCTCTCGTGAGTTCATTTACAGACATGGATGAGATATCAATCGCGTCAGAGCGCCGGCGCGCACCGCATGCATCATGTGATCCAGCAAGATCGCGACGGCGGGGCCAGACCTGGCCGGGGCAAGCCGGGCTTGACGCTGCCCCGCAACGCTTGACCGGACGGCGTCGGTGTTGTACGTCAAAGCGTGCGCTACACCCCAGGGGGAGGGCATCCGTGCTGACCACGGATTTTCACCACGCAAAACGGGGCCACGGACCGGGCGATGGTCGGTCATGATGTGGCAATGATCAAGCTTTCTCGCGCCGAGGCGTCCGGGCCTGAGGCTGAGGCCCCCGCCGGTGCGATGACTGCTCCGCATCCCCCCAAGGTTTCCAAGCGGGAGGCTCAGGTGCTGGCCGCCATCGGGTCGCGGCTGTCAAACGCGGAAATCGCCGCCAGCTTGCACATCTCGGTCCGGACCGTGGAGAGCCACGTCTCCTCGCTGCTGCGCAAACATGGAGTCTCCGACAGGCTGGCTCTTGCGGCGCTGGCCGGCCGGGTCGGGCCGGGCCGGTCACAGGTGCTCGGCGTGCCGTCCGCCTGGACGTCCTTCGTCGGGCGAGGCACCGAGCGTGACGCGGCCCTGGCCGCCTTGGAATGCTCCCGATTGGTCACCCTGGTGGGCTCGGGTGGCGTCGGCAAGACCCGACTCGCAGCGGTCATCGCCGAAGCGGCGGCGGTGTCCTTTCCCGCCGGCGGGGCATTCGTGGATCTGGTGCCGGTACGCGACGGATTCGTCGCGCAGGCGGTCGCGGCCGCACTTGGCGTGGCCGAGCGGCCGAAGGTTCCGCTGGAGGAGGCTATCGCTGAACGGTTGGGGCAACACCGTTCGCTTCTCGTTTTGGACAACTGCGAGCACCTGCTCGACGCGGTAGCTGGATTCGCCGAACGGATCCTCGCCATCACCGCCGGTGTGCGGGTGCTGGCGACCAGTCGCGAGCGCCTCGGGATACCCGGTGAGCGAGTCATGCCCCTCGCACCACTGCCGCTGAACTCCGACGCCGAGACACTCTATGTCGACCGTACGAGGGCGTCAGATCCCTCATTCAGCGCGGACGCGACCCTGGTCGCGGGCATCTGCGCCAAGCTCGACGGCGTTCCGCTGGCGATCGAGTTGGCCGCAGCCCGCACACCGTCGTTAGGCACCGCGGGCTTGCTGGTCGCGCTCGAGGATCGGCTGCGGGTGCTGGCCGGCGGACGGGGAACCGACGCACGGCACCGCTCGATGCGCGCGGTGATCGACTGGAGTCACGACCTGCTCGACGACCAGGAGCGTGCCCTGTTACGGCGCCTTGCGGTGTTCGTCGGCAGCTTCGATCTGGCCGCGGCGGTGGCGGTGACCCCCGGGCACGACCCGGCATCCATCGCCGACCTGCTCGGCCGGCTGACCGACAAGCATCTGGTCGCCCATCAACAGCCCGCCCCAGGTTGGTGGCGGCTACCCACCACGATCCGCGCCTACGCCGGTGACCAGCTTCGGACCAGCGGCGAGCAGGCCGATGTCCAGGAGCGGCATCTGCGCTGGGCCGCCCGGACCGCGGCGCAGTTGGCGGCGCGGTCCGGGCGATGGCGGGACATTTTCGATCTCGTCGCCGATGATCTACGCGCAGCCCTGGCCGCGGCGCCCCCCGGCCCGGGCGATCTGCCGCATCGCCTTGCCCGAGCGCTGGGACGTCTGACCTACGCACGGCGCTTCCTGACCGAAGCAGTCACCCGCCACCGGCAGGCCGCCCAGCACGCTCGACTCCCGACGGATGCCGCCGAGGACCTGCGCGCCGCGGCCGACTGCGCGCTGGCGCTCGGGGACTTCAAGGAGGCCTACGGGCTTCTGCTCGGCTCAGCCGAGCAGGCACGCGTTGCCGGTGACGGCAACACTCAGGCCATCGCATTGGCTTCTGCCGTGATCACCGGTCACCGGCATCCCGGTGACCGCAGTCAAATCCCTCACCAGCGACTGCGCGAAGTCCTCGCCGAAGCGTCGACCACAGCCGACCCCCACGACATGGTCGTCGCAGCGCACCTTGCCGCCGCCCGGGCCTGGACCGCCAGCGGCGAAAAGCTCTCACCCGATCCGGCTCTGTCCGCCGCCGCAGCCGATGCCGCGCGCGCCACCGCCGATCCGATACTGATCAGCGCCGCCCTCGACGCGGTCGGCCTGGCGGCCGCCAGGGCCGGCCGGCTACGGGACGCGCTCAGCATCGTCACCGAACGGCTCGCCCTGCTCGCCCCGCACGCCGTGGACGACCCGCGCTTCGCGGTAGAGATATCCGACGCGTACGGCATTGTCGTCATGTACGCCCTCCTGGTCGGTGACCTACCCACCGCGGCAGCGACCGCTCGACAACATCTGGCTGACGACCTGGCACACCACAAGGCCTTGACGACGTTGGTCGCGCCGCTGGTGCTCATGGGCGACCTGGACGAGGCGCTGCGCCTCGCCGGTGCCGCGTGGGAGGACTGGCATGGTGCCGGACGGCGCTACACCTTGCTGAAGACAGAGACTCTGATGGCCACCGCCCTCGCCTACGGGCTGCGCGGAGACAGCGAGCAGTTCCGGCTCTGGCGGACCCGGGCGGCGCAGGCTGCCAACGTCACCGACATCACCCAGTCGAGCAACCACGCGTCGTTCGCCGCATTCGTTGACGCACGGGTCGCCCTTCACACCGGGCGGGTCGGTGCCGCGACCGCGACAACGGGCCAGCAGTTCACCGGCTTTGTCGCCAACCGCTACGAGCCATATGCCCGTGCCGTCAAAGCCGAACTGGCGGTCGTCGCCGGACTGCCCGACGCTGCCGAACGCCTGTCCGTGGCCGCATCGGCAGCAGAGCAGAACGACTGGGCCGCCGCCGGCCTCGCCCGCGCCCGCGGCCGCCTGTACCACGACCAAGCCGCACTGACCGCATCCGTCAAAGGCTGGGAACTGATCGGCGCGCGATTCGAACGCGCCTGCACCCTCCTGCTCATCCCGGACCGCGCGCACGAGGGCCGCACCGAACTGGCCGCCATCGGCGTCCCACAACCGGCATACGGGATCCCGACCCCGGACGCGCACATCCCGGCCAGCCCCACACAGGAATAGCCCGATCCAACAATTCGATCAGGATGTCGGTGCGCCGACGCGGTAACAGGTGTCCAAATACATGCGTTGCGCCTCAACGTAGCGTCGCATGCTGGGGTTCTCGGGGTTGGGGTTCGTACCGTCGCGAAGCGCCATTCGTTTCGCTTTCACGCTGAACGGGACGTCCAGGAACACAGATAGGCCCAAGCCACCACGATTTCATCCTGCGAAGAAAGAGCCCGTCGACGATCAGCACCGCCCCCGGCAGCCACAATGGCTGACAAGAGGCCTTTATCAACTGAGCACCGCCAATTTGCTCGGTGCGGATTGGCGCACTGTCATCGGCATTTGAGTGAGTCGATCATGGGATTAAGCGATAACGCGCGACCTGGCAACGCCCTCTTATCCTGTGACAAGGCATCGATCCCATCGCCATCCGGGACGGTGGCGGCTCGTCCGATGAGGACTGTAGTCATTGGGCTGCATGCACTGTGCGTTACCTGCCGGGGCGTCTTGTCGTGGGTGGGTGGGCGCCGCTGACACGGTCCGGGCCCTGGCTCAGGCACAGTCCATCGTCGTGGAGGCGACGCGGGCCGTGATCATCGGCGCCAGCCGGACGTCCTGCTGGGCCGCTTGATCGAGTCAGCCGAGATCGCGAACGCAGTGACCTTCCTGGCCGGTCCTGCCGCGTCCGCGATCAACGGCTCGGCCGTCCGCGTTGACGGAGGCGCCCTCACGACCTTGTTGTGCGGTGGCATCTGCTTGTCTGCTGGATACGGACCTTGACGTCGGTGTTCCATTCCAGAACGACCTTCGTACGGTTGAGGCCGGGTCCGAAGGTGTCGCCGTGGTAGGTGATCGTCCTGACCGGCGCGGCGCCGCCGACCGGCTTGGTGTAGGGACGATAGTCGGGCTCGGCGTAGTAATACGGCACTTTCATCTCGGCTGTCAGTGGGTCGAGAATCTCGTGGTTCGGCGGCGCCTCGTACAGCAGGACCTTCTTGACCTCGCCGTCGAATGCGGTGCCGTCCCCTTCGGGCCTGCCGTCCGGATGGGTCTCCCGCGCGGTCACGCGGACGTCCGCCTCGACCCGTCTGCTCTCTACGGTGCGTACGGTGATGTGCAGGTCCATGGTGGGTCCGTTGCCGAAGAAGTCCTCGTCGCTGTTCGGCGAGAGCTCATTGCTCGGGGCCAGCTCCGTGGTCTGGGTGAGCAGGCGCTCCAGCTTCGGCGGCGGGCATTCCGGGGGCGGCGGTTGCACGATGGGCACCTCGGACAGGGTCATTCCCTGCCAGCGGAGCTCGACCTTGGCGGCGCCGCTGCCGAGCATCGGTCCGATGCCGTTCTGGCCGGTGTTCAGCACGAGCAGGTAGGCGCTGACCCGGGCGAGCGCGCTCGCCGGAACGGGTGTGCTGCCGGCCGGGCCGGTCAGCTGGGCCTCGATCACCGGGTCGGTGTCCAGGTCCCAGCCGCTGTACTGGACCGAGGTGCGGCGGTCGGCGGGTAGGGCCAGTTCGATCAGCGCGGGGCTGGCGTCGCACAGCTTCGGCTGCCGGGGAGTCTGGTCCCGCCCGAGCACCCGGTCGAGGATCCGTCGCAGGCCGTCGCCCATCCGGGCGGCGAGGAAGTCGATGCCGCAGCGCGCCTGCACGCCGGCCGCCTGCGCGCCTCGCTGCAGCAGTTGGGTGACCTCGGTGCGCACGGTCGTCTGCGTGTCCTCGGTCAGCTTGGCGGCCGTATCGGTCAGGACGCTGCGCCAGTCCTCGGACTCCTGGCCCAGCCTGGTGAGGCTGTCCTCCAGCACCGCTACGGTGTTGTCGACGCTGTGGGCGACGGGCTTCAGATCGATGCATGCCGCAGTGGGGGCCACGGATGCCAGCAATATCGCGATGGTGACCATTCGACGTCGCACGGTGCGCCTACCCGACGGTCCGCTTGAACGTCAGCAGCGGCCGGCTCGGCACGCCGTTCGAGTTGTTGGGCTGTTCGATCTCCAGGGTGAACAGGCCCTGGGTCGACTTGCCCGGTTGCCAGTCCAGCAGGCCCGGGACGGATTGGCCATTGAAGTTGTTGACCATGCCGGTGAAACGCTCGACCCAGTAGATGTCGAGCCAGGCGGTGTATGAGCCGTACGGGCCGCCGGTCTTCGTGTAGGCGCCGCCGGTCAGCGGCACTGTGCTGGGCCCGGTTGGGGTCTGCAGGTGCAGGACGGTCTTGTTGTAGTCGATGGTGGTGCCGCTGGGGTCGAGGGTGAATTTCAGCTGAGGCTGCGGGGGCGGTGGAGGCGGGACCGGAGTGCCGCCGGGCGCGGCTCCGCACCCCAGGACCACCAGCAGGGCGAGTGCGGCGAGCATTCGAGTGAACATCGGAACTCCTTTCGGGTTGGATACCCGCAAGGATGTCTTTCCGGGCTAATGCCGCGGATCGCAGGAAACTGGATGACGCTGGTAGGGAAACCTGGGTGGCCTGGCCGGCCCCCGGGCCCAGGCTGGAGCTATGAACGGAGGCATCAGGGTGAGGTGGCCGGTCGTCGCCGCGGGCGGCCTGGTCGCGGCCCTCGCGACAGCGGCCGTCGTGGCGTCCTGGCCCCGCTCGTCCGGCGTGTGGTGGGTCGACGCGTCGCTCCGCGCCTGGGGACCGGTCGCCGCGGTGCCCGGACTGCTGTGCCTGTGGTGGCCGTCGTCGCGACGGCTCGGCCGGCTGATCGTGGCCGTCGCCCTCACGTACCACTGCAATTCCTGCGGGCGGTGGACCAGCCGCTGCTGTTCGCGGCGGGCTTCTGCCTCGCGTACCTTTGGACGGCGGTGGTCGCTCATCTCGTGCTGACCTGGCCCACCGGCCGGATCACCCGACGGGTGCAGACCGTGCTCGTGGTGGTCTGCTACCTCGCCGCGACCGGCACCCAGGTGGTCCGGTACGCGGTGGACCGCCCGGTGGCCCCGCTGCGGTTCGGGGTGGCGGACCCGCGGACGGCCGCCTCCGACGCGGCGAGCGTGACGTTCATCCTCTGTGCTGTCGTGGTGATCGCGGTGACGATCCGGTACTGGGTCACCGCCAGCCGGGCCCGGCGCCGGCCCGCCGCTCCGGTCTGGGCAGCGGTCCTGGTCGCGGCGGGGTTCGGTGTCGCGGTCAGCGTCGCGCGGCTGGGTTCGCCCGCCTCCGCGCCGGAGGTGCCGCTGCAGATCGCCTCACTCACCGTCGGGCTGCTGCTGGTGCCCGCCGTGTACGCCGCACGGATCCTGCTGTCCTGGACCACCCGCTGGCGCCTGGCGACGGTGGTATTCGGCCTGGACCGCAACCTCGCCGACCTGGAGACCCGCCTCGCCCGCACGGTCCGCGATCCAGGGCTGCGGCTCTACTATCGGCTCGCCGATGGGGGCCACGTCGACGCCAGCGGCAACCGGGTTCCCACCCCACGACCGACGACCACCCTGGCAATCACTGAGGTGCAGCGGGACGGCGAGGCGTTCGCCCTGATCAGCCACGATCCCGCGGTCGGCGACGACCCTGGGCTGTCGCGCGCGGCCGGCGCGGTGGCCGGCGTGGCCATCGAGAACGCCGGCCTCTACTCCGCCCTGCAGCAGCACATCGCCGAGCTGGGTGCCTCCCGGCAACGGCTGGCGACCGCCGCGTTCGCCGAGCGCCGACGTATCCAGCGCGACCTGCATGATGGCGCCCAGCAGCGGCTGTTCGCCGTGCTGGTCCTGCTCGACATGGCCGTCGGCGATATCGGCGACACGCCGGCCCGGGCCACCCTCGTCCGGGCGCAGCCCGGCCTGCGCGACGCGATCCGCAGCCTGCGCGAACTGACCGAGGGCATCTACCCGGTGGTGCTCGTCGAGCACGGGCTGGGCGACGCCGTGCACAACCTCACCGACATATCGCCGATCCCGGTGACCGTGGCGGTGGCGCCCGGCCGCTGGCCGCAGCATGTGGAGATCACCGCCTACTTCGTGGTCGCCGAGGCCCTCGCGAACGTCTACAAGCACGCCGGCGCCGCCGAGACCGCCGTCGAGATCTCGGCCACCCGCGACAACTTGGTCGTGACCGTCTGCGACAACGGATGCGGCCCGTCGGGCGAGGGCTGGCGTGGCCTCACCGACCGCGTCGCCGCCGCCGGTGGCTTCCTCACCGTCGACCGGGCGTCCGGTTCCGGCACCCGGGTCCGCGCCACGATCCCCATTCCCGCAGACCCCGTCCACGCAGAGAAGGAGTGAGCGATGCGCGTCGTCATCGTCGAGGACGAGGGCCTGCTGCTCGACGCCCTGGCCGACGGGCTCACCACCCGGTCCGTCGAAGTGGCCGGCAAGGCTCGCGACGCCGAGCAGGCCCTCAGCACGATCAAGGACCTGGCCCCCGACGTGGCGATGCTGGATATCCGGCGCCCGCCCACCTTCACCGACGAAGGACTCGGCATCGCCGAACGGGTCCGGGCCGCGCTGCCCGAGGTCGGCCTGCTCGTCCTCTCCTCCTACGCCGAGGTCGCCTACGCGGAACGGCTGCTGTCCATGGACGCGGAACCGCGCGCGGTCGGATACCTCCTGAAGGAACGCGTGGGTGACCTGGTCGAACTGGTGAGTGCGCTGCATCGGGTCGCGTCCGGGGAGGTCGTCGTCGACTCGTACCTGATCAACCGTCTGATGACCCGGCGGCGGACCCACGACCCGCTGGAGAGGCTGACCCCGCACGAGCGCCGCATCCTGGCGCTGGTCGCCGAGGGCCGCTCCAACCTCGGCATCGCCCAAATCCTCAACTGCCAGGTCGGCACGGTCGAGAAGCACCTGTCCACGCTCGCCGACAAACTCGGGCTGCCGACCGCCGAGGACAGCCGGCGCCGGCAGGTCAACATCCGCGTGCTGACCGCCCTCACCTTCCTCCGTAGCGTTCCCCAGCCGGCCTCCGGGACGTGAAGGCCCGACTAGACACCTTTCGGGGTCAGGGTCTGGGTGGTGTCGGTGGGGATAGACCTGTTCCGATGAAGAACCCGTCGATCAAGCCGGTGCGGTACTGCATGCGGCTGAGTCGGTTCTTCACGATGGCGGCGAGGTCGGTCGCGGTGCGGTGCAGTGGTTGGCCAGACCCCGTTTCATCGTCGACCAGACCTTCTCGACCGGGTTCAGCTCCGGGGCGTAGGCGGGTAGCTGGTAGACGCGTAGCCACGGCCGGGCGGCGATCGCCGCCCGGATCGGTGGTGATTTATGCGCCGACAACCCGTCCCAGACCAGCACGATCGGTCCGTCCAGCTGCTGGTGGGCAGCGTCGAGCAGCTGGATGAAGTCGGGTTCGCGGAACCCTTTCGGCTCGTTCTTACGTCCCCGGTAGAGAAGCGTGCGGTAGATCAACCGGCTGCGTTCGCCGGGCCGGTAACAGCACAGCCCGACCACCGATACCCGCACGGTGCTTTGGCGGTCACCTTCACCACCGGGGTGACCCCTTTGGGCGCCCAGGTGGTGGCCTTGTGCGCCCTTAACGTCTGCCCGCACTCGTCGGCAAAGACGATCCACGCCCCGCGCCGGGCGGCGACTCTTTTAGCGACGGCCACTGATACCGGCGCCACGCGGCGATCGCCTGCTCATCCCGCTCGGCAGCACGATGGATCGGCAGCTGAGCGGTGTAGCCGAGACGGCGCATCGCCTGCCACGCCGTGGCCAGACCCACCCGCACATGAAACAGCGTGGCGATCAACGCGATCACCCGGACCAAAGTCCAGCGTTGGTCCTCGCCGTAGCCAGCCGCGACCGGACCCAGGTCCAGCCGCGTCTTCAACCGGGCCAGCTGCTCGTCCGACAGCTTCGGATCCGGGCCGCAGGCACCCTTCGACGCCAACGCCGGCGCGCCGCCGGCAACCCATGCCCGCCGCCACTGATACGCCGACTTCGTCGACACCTCCAGCCGCGCGGCGACTTCGATCGCCGGCACACCAGCGGCGAACAACTCCGCCGCCCGCTGCCGCACCTGCTCACGCTTGACCCGTTCTACCTGGTCAACGCCTCCACCATCGCCGTACCGCATGCCACCAAGCACACCTGATCCACCAGCAACGGTCGATTCCCCAAAAGCGTCACAGTAGACCCGAAAGAGACCTCCACCCCGAAAGGTGTCTAGCTTGTTCCTCCACGCACTCCTGCGGATCTGACTTCGTCAGACGTGGCGTACTCATCTCGGCATGTGAGTGCACTCGCGCCGCGCTTAAGCAGTCCCCCGCTGGCCGGCGCTGCGCATCGGCCCGAGAACATTCCGTGAGGCCCTCGCCCAGGTCCAATCCTGTCAGGGACGCAGCATCCATGCTGCACCTGCGTGTCCAAACTCGTCCTTGAACCCGCAGTCCGCTCATCAGCAGCCGACTCACTTACTCCGCCGGGTTATTGGCCCCGCTCCACTGGCTCCTGTGCGTTCGGTGATCAGTTCTTTAGGTGTATCACTACGGTTGTTACCGGCCAACTCATCCACACACCGCAACATCACCTGCGGCCAATACTCCGACAACACCAGCAACCCTATTTGCCACGACGCCACCGCCAACCCTTTGCCTAGAAGACGACCAGCTTGCTCAAGATCACCGACGGCAGCGGTCACGCCGGCCCTCGCGACCAGCGCCCGCGCCTGCTGGTACGGATCAGTGATCGATCGGGCCGCCGCCGCAGCCCGGTCGGGGTCGGGGTCGGGGTCGGTGGCGACGATCGTCTCGGCTACCAAGGCCAGCGCACGCGCACGCTCGACAGGTCCGGTGATACGGCGGGCAACGGCCTCGGCTTGTTCGGTGAGCTGCCGGGCCCGGCTGAGGTCGGTGGTAGCCATTGCTCCGGCCACCTTGACGAGGGCCCACGCCAGCCAGTACGGGTGGGTGATCGAGCGGGCCAAGCGCTCGGCCCGGTCGGGGTCGTCGGCGGCCAACATCATGCATACCGGGACCAGCGCCGGCGCCTGCTCGTCCGGGCAGGTGATTGAGCGGGCCACGGCCTCGGCCAGGTCGGTGAGCTGCAAAGCTCGCTCCGGATCGCCAGCGATGACGAACCTCTCAGCTACTGCGACCAGCGCCGGCGCCTGCTCCCGGGCGTCAGTGATCGCGAAGGCCACGCCCTCGGCCCGCTCGAGATCGCCCACAACGGCGAGCGACTCGGCCACAGCGGCCATGGCCGCCGCCTGTCCCGGCGGGTATGTGATTGCGCGGGCCACGGCCTCGGCTTCTTCGATGAACTGCCGGGCCCGCTCGGAGTCGCCAGCGATGGCGATGCTCTTAGCTACTTCAACCAGCGCCGGCCCCTGCTCGTAGGCCTCGGCAACCGAGCGGGCGACGGCCGCGGCTTGCTCGATGAGCTGCCGGGCCCGTTCGGAGTCGCCAGCGATGGCGATCCTGTTAGCTACTGCGACCAGCGCCTGCACGTGCTCGTAGGGGTCGGCTATCGAGCGGGCCACCGCCTCGGCCCGGTCGGCTAAGCGCCGGGCCCGACCGGGATCGACGATGACCATCAATTCGGCCATCGAAGTCAGCGTTCGTGCCTGCAGGGGCGTGTAGGTAGTGGGGTGGGGTTCGGCATCCGGCGGCTGATCGGCCAACTGTCGCGCCTGCTCAACGAGCTTCCAGAACTTATCGGGGCCACCTATGGCGGTGATCACTTCGGTCAACACGGCTCGCGCCTGCTCGTGGGAGTCACTGATCGAGCAGACCACCGCCTCGGCCCCATCGAGGTCGCTAGCGGCGGCGAGCACCTCGGCCACCGCAGTCAGCGCCAGCGCCTGTTCCTCCGGGTAAATGATTGACCGGGCTGCGGTTTCAGCTTGTTCAGTGAGCTGCCGAACCCGCTCGAGGTCGCCACCGATGGCGACGCTCTTAGCTACTGCGATCAGCGCTTGCGCCTGCTCGTACGGGTCGACGATCGAGCGGGCCACGGTCTCGGCCCGTTCGGAGTCGCCTGCGATGGCGATCATCTCGGCTACTGGGACCAGCGCCTGCGCCCGTTCGAACGGGTAGGTGATTGAGCGGGCCACGGTCTCGGCCTGCTCGGTGAGCTGCCGAACCCGCTCGAGGTCGCCACCGATGGCGACCCTCTCCGCTACTGCGGCCAGCGCCCGGGCCTGCTCGCAGGGGCCGCTGATTGAGCGAGCCACCGTCTCGGCCCGGTCGGGGTCGGTGGCGGCGAGCCCCCGGGCCACCTCAGTGAGCGCCTGCGCCTGCTTGTACGGGTCAGCGATCGAACCGGCGAGGGCTTCGGCACGGGCGGGTTGTCCAAGGGCGACCCAGACGGCGGGCAGGTCGGTGGGGATATGACTGTTGCGGTCAGCGAGGTTGGTACGGCGAATGCACAACCGCAGCACCGCCTCCAGGTCCAGTCTCGGTTCGGCAAGGACGAGGTCCTGGCAGGCGGTGATCTCACCAAGGGCGGCGGCGTCGCCGCCGGACAGATCGAGCATCCGGTCGTGGCGGTCCGGATCGGTGACCAGGTCGATCAATCGGGTCACGTAGCCGGCAGCGCCCAGCATCCGAGGATAGCCGAGCAGCAGATACTCAGGGGTGCCGGGCGGCCACTGCGAACCGGCGTGACTGGGACGGCGGTAGCGGTCGGCCCAGTCATGCAACCGGTCGCGGTAGCCGGCCAGCCGGGTTTCGCCGAGGTACCGGCGGGCGGCGGCGGCGAGTTCCTCATGACCAAGCAGATACACCAACGGGCCGTCCACCGCAGCCCAGCGCTGGGTGCGGCGGGTGAAGGTACGCCCGGCCACGGTGTGCAGCACCTCTTCGATCTCGATCAGCCCGGCCCCTGTCAGCTCGTTCAGATCCTCGCCGGACAGGCCGCCACGGGCCGCGGTCAGCAGACCGAGCAGGTCCTGCTCGACCGGGCTGCCTTTGAGTAGCCGATTCAGCTCAGACCGTCCGAGCCGTTGCAGGTCACGGGCGTGAGGGGAGTCGGTGAGCGGGCGGATGATGCCCGGATCGCGCAGCGGATGCCAGTCGGGCACGTCGTCAGGAACCGGCGGGTTGGGCCGGCCCGCCACGATGACCCGCATCCCGGGCGGCACGACTCCAGGCAGCAGCCCGGCGATACTGCGCGCGTACGGGCCGGTGGTGGCCCCGCGGTCCTCGTCCAGGCCGTCGACAAGCAGCACTAGCCGCATCCCCCGCTGCTGACAGCTCTGCGCGGCCTGGTCGAGTAGGTCCAGCAGCCACGCCTCTCGCAACGACTCGTCGATCACCGCCGGGACCTGCTGACCGGTCAACGCGGCCAGCTGCTCGCCGACCACGGCGGTGAATGCCTGCCGGGTGTCCTGCGCCGCGAGCCGGGCGGTGATGAAGAACGCCACCACCTGCACCCGCGCCTGTACCTGCTCTGCCGGGTTGAGCACGAACGTCGACAACAATGCCGACTTACCCGCCCACGGCCCCGCCTGCCACCACGTATACGCACCGGCCTGCTCATCCAGGCAGAACCGGGACAGCTCCTGCAGCTCCGCCTCACGGCCCACAAGCTCGGGCGGGGCGATCTGACGGACCTGCGCCAGGTACGCAGAGCACGGCACCAGCAACGACCCTGGCGCCGACGGCCGCTCCGGCAAGCGCATCAGCTCGGTGACCTGCGCAGCGATCGTGTACTCATCCAGGCCAAAGGCCCGCGCCAGCGTCCGAGCGACCGCGCGGACATCATCCAGGGCCGCCGGTCCACCCCGGGAGATAATTCGGTGGAGCACATCCTTCTTCGGGGAAGCGTCGAGGCGGTCGTCGGCGGCGATCCGCTTCTCTAGGTCCTCCAGCGCGGGCCTACCGGCCCTCTCGTGCAGGTCGTAGAGCAAATCGCGGACCTTCTGCTGTGCGCCGGCGCCGAGGTCTGGCCGGGCCAGCTTCCGCGGGCGGCGCACAGGGGCCCGCTTGGCGGCCCCCGCGGCCGGGCGGCGCACTGGTCGGAACTCGTCGGCATCCATCGCCGACCGATGATGCCTCACCGCTGCCGGTCGTGAACTGCTCGACACCCGTCGGCACTCAGGTCGACACCTTCGCGGGGGCCTGAATCTGGGAGCGCAAGCCGGCGCCGGCTCCGCTTTCGTCTCAGACACCCAGGGAGCATCCGATGACCCGATCCCCGCAGCACCCCAGCGACCCCAAGCCGCGCCGCATCACCCTCGCCGTGATCACCGGCATCGTCGCCGGCGCCACCCGCGCCTTGACCAACTGGCTCCTCGACCACCTGACCGACAACTAACCGCGACCTTCGGGGTGGGATCCCGCGCCGTACCGCAAGGATCCCGCCCCACGCCGCGTACCACACGCGCAGAGAGGTGCAGACATCCCCTTGCAGACGACTTCGAAAGACGACACCCGTGATACCACAGCGGTCATCGGTGCCCAGCCGAGCGTGGTGTCCAGGAAACGATTGATTCCCGGACAAGATCGACGAATACCCGGCGAATCGGTCCGGTTCGTCTGTGACCTTCAAAGATCTATGGCGCTGGATCTTTGCCGGTAGTTGGCGGGTCCGCGGACGGCTATGCGCGCCGTCTCGCATCACGTCGTTGATAAGGCGCGGCCGCGAGCGCCGGGTCGCGCTTCTTGTGTGTACGCGTCACCGTGGCCCCGACCGCAAGGGACGCGTCCCGCCGTCACTGCGCGGCCCGCTGTCCACGCACGCCGCGACGCGGGCCCCCGACGCCGGGCTCGACGCGATCGTCGGCCGCTACGTCCTGCTCTACCTGCCCGACCCGGCGCGGACGTTGCGCCGGCTGGCCCGGTCGCTGCGTCCGGGCGGCGTCCTCGTCTTCCACGAGATCGACCTGACCGAGGCCCACCCCCTGGCCCGCGTGCGCGGCCTGGGACGACAGCTACCGCCTGCTGACCACGGTCTTCCGGGCGGCCGGCGCCCAGACCGATTTCGGCCGGCGGCTGCACCCGGCGTTCCTCGCCGCCGGCCTCCCGGCGCCGCACCTCGAGTCGGTCACCCCGGTCGGGTCGGCCCCCGGCTCGATGGTGATCGACTGGCTGGCCATGTCGCTGCTGAGCTTGCGACCGGCGCTCACCGCGGCCGGCCGGGCCCTGCCCGCCGGGTTGTCCTTCGACGACACGCTGGGCGACCAGCTCCGGGCCGCCCTCGGTGAGCGGGCAAGCCAGGTCATGGACCCGCCCAGTACGGCGCCTGGGTCCGCAAGCCGAGCTGACCGACGCCACCGAGGTGCCCCCGCCGGACGCCATCAGTCGGTGACGTGACCGTGTTGGTGCGCTCCGGAGACGCGCACGTCAGCCGGCGCCGGCGGGCTGGTGGTGCGCAGGCCCGGCGGACGCGGGATCCTGCAGCGCATAGGCCCTGATGATCGTGACCGAGCCCGTGTTGCCGCGGCTGTCGGTGACCGTTCCTCGCAGGGACACGTGACCGGGTCCGGCCGGGTGATCGACCAGGATCCGGCCGTCCCTGACCGGCACGGAAGCCCAGGTGGCGCCGTCGTCGAACGAGACCTGGGCGGTGAGGGCGCTCGGCTTGCCGGCTCCGCTTCTCGGGTACGACTGGACCGTCACCGGCACGGCGTACGCCTGCCCCCCGGGCGCGGCGCCCGCGGCGTCCAGCTCCGGCGTGAAGCGCGGCACCGACAGCGGCAGCGGCGTGGTGGCGCCGGTGCGCGCCGACCGGAAGTCCCAGCTCGCGTCGACGCCGTCGGCCTGCCGCTCCAGGCGGTATCGGCCCCGCTCTGCCGGCAAGGTGAAGGCGCCGTCGGGGCCGGGGCTGATCTCGCCCGGCACGTCCAGTCGGCTCATCCCGGTGGTGACCGCCGAGGCCGGGCTCCAGACCCGGTTGCCGGCCGAGTCGCCGAGCAGCCCAGTCTGCGCCGGGACCCGCACCACGTCGCCCGTGCGGGACAGGTCGTTGCCGTCGCCGATCCAGGTCAGCGACGGCCCGAAGACCGGGGCCAGCGGCGTCGACACCTGCACCGTGCCGGGCCGGTAGCCGACCGGCGGGGCGTACGCGAACTGCTTGCCCAGGAAATCCGGGCCGGTGTGGATGAACTGGCTCCGCCAGCGCACGCTCTCCCGCGTGGTCGTCACCCAACGCCGGATCCGGGTGGCGCCCGGCACGTCGATCTGGACGCCGAACCCGGCGTCCGTCACGCTCCTCGTCGACCCCATGGTGCTCAGGACGATGACGTGGTCGCCGGCCGGGGTCGCGGGCAGCCGCTCGTCGATCAGCGCCATCCTGCTCGGGTCCACGCGCCTGGTGAGCCGGGCCGGGATGATCGGGAAGCTCCAGCCGAGGCTGTAGACCTGAGTGTCGGCGGTGCTGACCGGGGTGGCCCAGACACTCATGATGTCCAGGCTGGGACCCTCGCCGCCGAGGCGCAGCGGAACGCCCAGTCCGCCGAATCCGCCGGACGCCCCGATGACCAGGTCGAGCCCGTGACCCTGCGGGCCCTTGTGCACCATCCGCGCCGTGCCGAACTGCTCGGTCAGACCGGCCGCACCGGCCGGCCGGAGGTCCACCACGGAGGAGCGGCGGCCGTCGATCTCGATCGTCCTGTCCCGGTCGAGGGTCAGCTCGGGGTACGCCAGGTAGGCGGCCTCGGCCTCGTTGTCGACCTGCGCGACGGCGCCGTACTGCCCGCCGTCGATCCTGGTCCTGAACGTCCCGTCGTCGTTGATCCTGATCCAGTCCTGGCTCCCCGGGGCGTCGGTCCGGTACAGGCCGAGGTAGCCGCCGATCGGGTTCCCGGCCGAGTCGCGCACGGTGCCGCCCAGGTCGAACTTGGCGTCCTCGTAGAGCACGTCGAGCGGGGTGCGGACCACGGTGGACCCGGCCGTCGCGACCAGGGCGCCCTGGACCCGCCCGTACGCGTCGCCCTGGCCCGAGGTGTCGGCCGCGACGCCGACCGTGGTCGTGGCGCCGGCCGCGACCGTCACCTGCGACGGGGTGGCGCGGAAGACGCCCGGGGCGTTGACGTCGAAGGACAGGTCGAGAGTGACCGCCTCGGCGCCGGGGTTCGCGTAGGTGACCGTACGCTCGATCGGCTTGTCGTCGTCGTGCGGCCAGCTCTGGGTGCCGAAGGAGACGCCGGCGGGCGAGGCGGTGACGGTCTGGCCGATCGCCCGGGTGAGGTCGACCCGGCCGGCGCCCTGCTCGAGGACGCTCCCGCCGACCGGCGCCGCGGCCGAGCCCATCAGCAGCGCCTTGAGCTTGCCGCCGGAGAGGCCGGGGTGCTGCTGGGCGAGCAGCGCGGCGGCCCCGGCCACGTGCGGGGTGGCCATCGAGGTGCCGCTCATCGCGACGTGCGTGTCGTCGACCGGCGTGCCGAGGTAGCCGTGGGCGGCCTTGGCCGCAGCGATCTCGACGCCGGGGGCGGAGATCTCGGGCTTCAGCACGGCGCCGGTCGGGTCGGGGCCGCGGCTGGAGAACGGCGCGGTCCGGTCCTCGCGGTCCACCGCGGCCACCGAGAGCGCGGCCTCCGCGGTGCCCGGGCTGCCCAGCGTCGACTCCCCCGGGCCCTCGTTGCCGGCCGCCGTGACGAACAACGTCCCCTTCTCGGCGGAGATCCGGTTGATCGCCTCCTCCAGCGGATCGATGCCGGGGGTGGGACCGCCGCCGAGGCTCATGTTGACGATCCGGGCGCCGCTGTCGCCGGCCCACTCGATGCCGGCCAGGATCGCCGAGTCGGTGCAGTACCGGCCCTCGCAGACCTTGCCGATGAGCAGCCGCGCGTCCGGTGCCACGCCGCGGTACCTCAGATCGTGGCTCGCGATCGTGGCGGCGACGTGGGTGCCGTGGCCGACCGTGTCGTCGGTGCTCGGGTCCGCGGTGAAGTTGCGCGTCCCGGCGATCCGGCCCCGCAGGTCGGCGTGGGTGTCGTCGACGCCGGTGTCGAGCACCGCGACGGTCACGCCGGCTCCGGTGTACCCGGCGGCCCAGGCGGCCGGCGCGCCGATCTGCGCCACGCTCCGGTCGAGGCTGATCCTCCGCTTGCCGTCGAGCCAGATCTTCGCCCTCGGGGCGGCGCTCCTGAGCGCCACGGCACCGTCGGCCGCGCCGGTGGTCGACCGTCCGTTCTGGACCAGGACCGGGGTACGGCTCCGGTAGCCGAACTCCGTCAGCGAGGTGACGTCGAACAGCCGCTTGTCCAGCCGCCCGCTGGTGATGCCGCCGCGCTGGTCACTGGGCACGACGTACAGGTGGCCGTCCTCGCGGGTCAGCTGGAAGGTCACGCGGCTGCGGCCGGGCCCCTCGGCCACGGTGACGGCGCCGCCGTCGAAGAGCGTGACGCGGTCGCCGGTGATCAGCGTGACCTCGTCCTTCACCGGCATCCCGGTCGCGGGCGTGGACGCCGAGGCGGACGCCGGCAGCGCCGGGACCAGCGCGGCGGCGGTGAGGAGGACGGCGATCGAGGGAAGGACGCGCATGCGGCTCACCCGTTCAGGTCGTAGGCGCGGAGGATGGTCACCGTTCCGGTGTTGCCGTGCGAGTCGGTCACGGTCGCGCGCAGGGAGACGTGCCCCGGGCCGGCCGGGTGCCGCAGCGTGATGCGACGGCCCTTGACCGGCGCGGCGGTCCAGGTGGCGCCGTCGTCGTAGGAGATCTCCGCGGCGATGCGGCGTGTCTCCCCGGCGCCCGGGTAGGAGCGGACGCTCACCGGCACGGTGAACCGCTGCCCGCCCGGCGCGCCGCCACCCGCGTCCAGCCGGGGCTCGAAGTGCGGCGCCGAGAGCGGCAGCAGCGTGCGGGCCGCGTCGCTGTGCGCGGAGGTGAACTCCCAGGTCGCCTCGACACGGGTGCTCGAGGTGAAGCCGGCCGGGGCCGTGCCGGTCATCGCGAGGCGGTAGCGCCCCGGCTCGGGCGGCAGCGGGAAGCGGCCGTTCGCGTCGGCGGCGATCTCGCCGGGAACGTCGAGGCGGCTCATCGTCGTTGCGTACGAACCGGCCGGGATCCAGCCGACGTTGCCCGCGCTGTCGCCGAACAGCGCGTACCGGGCCGGCGCGGCCACCGTGTCGTCGGCGTACCGAGCCAGGTCGGCACCCTCCCCGACCGCGGTGAGAGCCGGGCCGTACACCGGCCGCCACGGCGCGAGCCGCTCGACGGTCCCGAGGCGACGGCCGATCGGCGGGGAGGCCGCGGTCCACCTGTTCGCGTAGGTGGGCGTGCGCTCGTCGAACCGGTAGGCCCCGAGGAGACCGTCGGCCCGGGCCGGGAAGAACGTCCGGACCCGTGTGGCGCCGGTGAGCTCGACCCCCTGGCCGGCGCCCTGCTCCCGGCGACGGGCCGAGTACACGAACGCCCATTGGAGGTACGCGTTGCCGGGCTCGACCGCGGGCGGCGTGACCTCGGACTCGGCCAGCGTCGTCACGTCGACGTGGCGGGTCCAGCCGGTCGGCAGCCGATCCGTGAAGTACGAGCCCAGTGGGTAGACGCGGGCGTCGGCCGCGCCGGGGGCGGTGGTCCAGGTGCTCATCAGGTAGCCCCACAGCTCACCCTTGGCCGGCGGCGGCCCGGCCACGCCCACCCGGTGCGCGAACGTGGTGAACCCGCCGCAGCAGGCGCTGAACGAGTAGCTCATGCCCCAGCCCTGCGCGCTGCGGTTCTCCACTGAGTAGCCGCCCAGCGCCTCGGTCACGCCGTCGTCGCCGACCGGGCGCACGTCGATCGGGCTCGCCTCGCGGGCGTCCAGCGTGAGCTCCTGGTCGTGGTCGGCGTTGATCTCGGGAAGCCACAGGTCCGCGCTGCTGTCCGCGCCGAAGACGGAGGCGACCATCGCGTACCGGCCCCGCGGCAGGCGCAGCTGGACGACGCCGTTCTCGTCGGGGCGGGGGTGTGTCTGGTACTGGTACGCGTCCTTGCGGGCGAAGCTCGTGAACAGCGACCGCGCGGGCGCGCCGTCGGTGTCCAGGATCTGCACGCTCAGGTCGTACGCCTCGGCCTCGTTGAGAATCTCGAAGGGTGTCCGCACCCGGGTGTCACCGGAGGCGGCGACCACGGCCCCGTCGACCCGACCGTACGTCGCGCCGAGAGCGCCCGTGTCAGCCTCGACCCGGACCCCGGCCGTGGCGCCGGGCTCGATCGTGACCCGCGACGGTGTGACGGTGAAGGCGCCGGCCGGGGCGGGGCTGTCGATCGTCAGGTCGAGGGTGACCGCGTCCGGGCCGGCGTTGGCATAGGTCACCGTACGCTCGATCGGCTTGTCGTCGGTGTGCGGCCAGCGCTGCGTCCCGAAGGAGAGGCCGACCGGCGAGGCCACGACCCGCGTGTGGATCGCCCGGGCGAGATCGACCCGGCCAGCGCCCTGGGTCAGGACCGGCACGCCGGCCGTGGGCTCGGCCGAGGCCATCAGCGCCGCCTTGATGCGCTCGCCGGTCCAGTCCGGATGCTGCTGCGCGAGGAGCGCGGCCGCGCCCGCGGCGTGCGGGGTGGCCATCGAGGTGCCGGACATCGCGACGTGGGTGTCGTCGACGGGCGTGCCGAGGGTGCCGTGCGCGGCCTTCGCGGCGGCGATGCCCACACCCGGCGCGGAGATCTCCGGTTTGATCGCGCCACCGTCGGCGCGGGGGCCACGGCTGGAGAACGCGGCCGGCTGGCCGTCGCGGTCGACGGCCGCGACGGCCAGGGCCGCGTCGGCGGAGGCCGGGCTGGACACCGTCGACTCGTACGGTCCGTCGTTGCCCGCCGCGACGACGAACAGCATCCCCTTCTCCGCCGAGTAGCGCTCAACGGCCTGCTCCAGCGGGTCGAGGCCGGGAGAGTCGGCACCACCCAGGCTCAGGTTGACGATCTTCGCGCCACGGGTGGCGGCCCAGTCGACGCCCGCCAGGATCGCCGAGTCCGGGCAGTACCGGTCCGGGCAGACCTTGCCGATCAGAAGCCGCGCGTCCGGAGCGACACCCCGGTAGGTGGCGCCGTCGCTCGCGATCGTGGACGCGACGTGGGTGCCGTGCCCGACCTTGTCGTCGGCGTCCGACCCGCCGGTGAGGTCGGCCGACTCGGCGATCCGGCCGGCCAGGTCCGGGTGGGTGGCGTCGACGCCGCTGTCCAGGACCGCGACCTTCACCCCGGCGCCGGTGTAGCCGGCGGCCCACGCGACCGGCGCGCCGATCTGCGGCACGCTACGGTCGAGGCTCACGGCCCGCTTGCCGTCGAGCCAGATCCTCGTGCCCGCCTTCGCCGCCGCGAGCGCCGCAGCGCCGTTCCCGACCGGCGAGACCGACCGTCCGTTCTGGACCAGGACCGGGGTGTTCCCGCGGTACCCGAACTCCTCGAGCGCGGTGACGTCGAACAGCCGCCGGTCGACCCGCCCCGACGCGATGGTGGGCTCCTGGTCGGCCGGGACGACGAACGTGTGCCCGTCCTCCACAGTGGTCCGGTAGGCGACGTTCCGGCGGCCCGGCCCCGGATCCAGCCGGACCGGCCGGTCGGGGGCGACCGTGACCCGGTCGCCGGTGATCAGCGTGATCGCCTCGACGGCCCGTGCGGGCGCCGCGGACGCGGGCGGGGTGGGCGCCAGCGTCGCGACGAGGACGGCCGCGGTTAGCGGCGGGAGCACGCGCATGGGCCCACTTCAGCCTATCCATCGATGTAAGTCAATAAGTAGTCTTTACTGTCGTGCGATTCGCCGGGCGCAGCGACGGCGGCTCGCCGCTATCGGTCCCGCGCCTGGGTCAATCAGCGACATCCGTCGGGGCGTGCCTTCGACGCATGATGCCCAAGCTGCCGCAGGGCTCGAGATGTGGTCGGCTCCTTGATGACAATGCAGGGATGGGTTCGCGGTTCGAAAGGTATCTGGACTACCTGGATCAGCTCAACGACGGGGTGGAGCCACGGTTCCTCCCAGTGGACTCGACGCACGACGGGCTCAAAGGAGTCACCGTGATCTCCTACGAGAACCTCTCCGACGGGCTCAGCACAGCGTTCACCTACGGCCTCTCGCTGGCCGAGCACCCGAACTGGATTTACGGCCGGCCAGAGTTGTGCATCAGCGTCCAATCCGACGACGACCGCTGGGGACTCGCGGTGGGGCTCCTGGCCGAGCGACTCCGCGGCTCCTGCCCCTTCTCCTACGGCAACACCATCGGCTTCGGGCAACCGGTGACACCGGAATCGACCATGACCACCTTCATGGCCTTCGCCCCCTCAATCCTGGAACCCGACGACTCCCAGGTTGACGTCAGCGCTCCGGGCCACGACGGAAACGACATCATCCACCTCATCGGCATGTACCCGATCCACGCCACCGAGCAGCAGTTCATCTCCAAGCACGGACTCGAAGCCTTCTGGAAGTCCGACTGGGACATGTACGACACCGCACGACCACCGGCCGTCTGACCGGCGCAGCTATGCCTGCAGGATGAGCATCGTCAGGTCCAGCAGCCTCCGGCAGTAGCTCGCCTCGTATCCGGCGATCTCGGGCACCGCCCGCTCCAGCCGGCGCCCGCAAGAAGCGAGCACGTCCAGCGCTGGTCGTCGATGGTTCCATCGTTCTTCAACCACGGCCGTCACCCGATCCTGATCCGCCTCGCGAGCGTACGGACGCCTGAAGCCGGACATCACCGCCACACCCTGCGGACGCGTCGCGGCTTGGCGGATCACCACCCCGGTCGGCACTGGACACGGACGCGGTCGGCCGAACGTCAGCAATGCCGTGGCCGCGCAGGTCCCGGCGCTCGTTCTGCTTGGGCGTGCTCCTGTCCGGAGCGGTGCTGGCATCGAGGATGCGGCAACGTTGTCTTGACGGCAGCTCCGGCGGGCGAGTCGGCCGGTTGCTCGGCTCCACAGGGACGAGCAACACCGCAGACGATCAGTTCGGCGTTGGCCGATCCGCTGTCTAAGATCGCCGTATGCGCACTCAGATTGCGCACCGGTGCGGATCGTGGGGGTTCATCCCTCTCCGGACACCAGTATCGGTGGGATTTCACCGCAACGGTGAGTTTTCACCGACTGGAACCTCGCCGCATACGGTGCGCCGAATTGTCAAAGGTCAGGCCGTGGCTCACGGCCTGACCTTTCGCGTTTCCCGACCATCGCGCGCTGAGATGTGCTGACGATGGATGGCGTGGGTTCGCCGGCCGGGCCACCCGGAGATCGTCCCGAGCAGCTGATCGGGGCGCTGATCCCACCCGTCATCCAGCGCCCTCCCCCGGCAGCGCCGCTGGTTCTCACCCTGCCGCCCCGTCTTCGGTTACCGACCGGCGCCGACGCCGAGTCCATGCTGCTGGACATGGGCCGCCTCGACGCGTCCGGCCGGTTCTCCGCCCGCCGGCTACTGCGAGCGCTCGACTGGCCATCCGGGCACCGCGTCGACGCCGTCGTGGTGGATGACGCGGTGCTCATCCGAAGCTCACCGACTGGCCTGCAAAGTGTGGGCAGCCGCGGCGAGCTCGCGGTGCCCGCTGCGGCCCGGGCCCTGGCCGGCATCGCCGATGACGGCCACGTCGTGCTGGCCGCCGCGCCCGACCACGGCGTGCTGGTGGTGCACGCGCCTGCCGTGGTGACGCGGCTGCTGCTCGAGCACTACGCCGACCTGACGCAGGAGCAGCACCGTGACCGCTGATCCGAGCCGGGTCGCCGCGGCCCACACCCTGCTCGCCCAGCTCGGGGTGACCGTCGCCGACCTGCAAGCCACACCGGACCACACCCGGCGGATGCCGACGGTCGCCGAATATCTGCCCCGCGTGATGGCGGCGGCGACGCCGTCGTCGTGCCGCACCTACGGCACCTACTGGACCCGGATGGCCGCCGTCTGGGGCGACTGGCCGCTCGATACCGTCGCCGCCAGGATCGTCCGATTGGCGGCAAAGTTCGATAACAACGCCCGGCAGGCCTTACCCCTGATCGGTCACCCCCATCGGGCCACCAGCGCCAAAGCGATGCAACTGCTTGGCTGGACGCCGAGACCCAAGGAAGAAGCAGTGCTCGCGGCCGGTAGCAGCATCTTGGCGAGAGCCCACCACAGAGGCTGAAGGCCATCAAGGTTCGGCGTCGCCGCGCTGCGCCGTACCGGCCTCGACGTGGGCGACGGGTCCCCGATCCGCGTGGCCCACGCGGGATCCGTTACCCGTTGTCCGCGGTGCTGACCGTCGCGGTCTGCGCGGTCATGGCGGGTGCATCATCGTTCGCGGCGATCACCGGCCTGGCCGCATGACCTCGATGAACACGCCCGGATCTGGCTCTGCTTCGGTGATGGCGTGCCCACCTGGTTTTGAGCGTGAGTAGGGGTCCCGTTCGGGCGGGAGTTTGGGTCCCAGTGTCTGCTCGCGGATTTCGCTGGGCGTGGACTTGGGCCCCGCCCTGCCCGCGGGTGGATAGGACCACGGACTCTCGCCTGTCCGCTACCTATGGTTTCGGCGTCGGCGGACGAACGCGGCTCATGCCACCTTGATGACAGCCTTGCCTGAAATGTGACCGTTCTCAATGGCGGCGACGGCGGCCGAGGCGTCGGCGAGTGAATAAATAGCAGTGATCGTGGGTGTGAGGACTCCGTCGAGGGCCAGCCGGGCAGACCGTTCCAGACTCTCGCGGTCGAGGCGACGTTCGACGAAACGCCCACCGATGTCGGACACCGACATATCACTCACGGCGATGACGTTGCGGGGTTTCTTGGCCAGTGGGGCGATCGTCCGCAGCGAGGAGCCTCCGACCAGGTCGACGATCCCGTCGAAGCCCTCCGGAACCAGCTCGCGGGCCGCGGCGGCCACGTCCCCGGTGGTGTAGTCGATGAACCGCACCCCGATGGCCTCGGCGGACTCGCGCTTGGTGCTACTCCCGGTGCCGATCACACGCAGCTCACGCTGGACGGCCAGCCGGGCGACCAAGAGCCCCACCCCACCACCGACCCCGTTGACCATGACAGTGGCGCCGGCCGGGAGGCCGAGCTGGTCGAGCGCGTCCACCGCGGTCGTCCCAGCCACCGGCAACGTTGCCGCCACCATCGCGGATAGGCCCACCGGGATGCGAGCGGTGTTCAGTGCAGACAGCACCGTCGTCTCGGCGTAGGTGCCGCCACCGGTGAGCGCGAAGCCGAAGACCGGGTCACCCACCGCGAGCCCGTCGACGCCCTCGCCGAGGGCGAGAACGGTTCCGGCTGCCTCCATTCCCAGCACCCGGGGAAACGGACGCCCGCTGTCGAGCCCGGGAATCAGAGCCGAGCGCAGAACGTGGTCCATCGGATTCACGCCGGCGACGTCGACCCGGATCAGCACCTCGCCGTGACCGGGGACCGGGTCGGGACGATCAAAGAACTCCTGCACCTCAGGCCCGCCAAACCTGCCGAAACCCCACGCCCGCCCCATGTTCTGCCGCCTTCTGCATGACCGGCCCGGTCGTTCCGGGCTCCACAGCCATGCTCACCGCTTACATCGGTGTGAAGGGCAACCGGCTGAGGCGCGAGTCACAACGTCGGGCCTGCGGTGTCACCCCGGGACCGGGGCCGAGGTCAGCTCCACCCAGTACTTGCGGTTGATCCCGATCAGGACGTCGAGCGCATCCCGGGTCTGGAACAGGTGCGCGATGTCGGCGTCGATCCGCTCGCGCTCGCGCGTCATCGTGACGAACGCCGACTCGGTGATCGCCGGGTCAGTCGGAGTATCCACACATGGCAACACCGACGCGATCACCCGGCTGGACATGCCCGCGTCGAACAGCTGCCGGATCAGCGCCACGCGCTCGACGTCGGCATCGGAATAGTGCCGCTGCCCGGCATCGGAGCGCGCACTGGCCAGCAAGCCCTGATCCTCGTAGTACCGCAGGGAACGCGGACTCACGCCCGTGCGCTTGGACAACTCGCCGATCCGCATCCCTGAAAGCCTACGCTCGCATGATCGAGAGCTCAGATCACTCACATGTCATGAAGACCGGGTGGGGCCCAAACTCACGCGCATTGATCATGGTGAACGCTCAGTCCTTGGGTCCAAAAAAGGCGCCCATCCGGGGCCCGATCCTACGACTAACGCCACCCACCGGCACGACGATGTGGCGGCTGCTGGTCCGTCTCGATCCGACCGTGCTGGCCACTGTTCTTGCCGGCTGGCTTCACACCCGAACCCGGCCGGCCCCGTTGCCGCGCAGTTATCGCAGGGTGATCGCGGTAGACGGCAAAGACCCTGCGCGGCGCCCGCCCGGGTGACGGCCGTCAGGTCCATCTGCTGTCCGCCTTGGATACCATCACCGGGATCGTGATCGCCCAGGTCACCGTCGACACGAGGTCGAACGAGATCACCTCGTTCGCCTCGTTACTCGACGCCGTCGAAGCCGCGCTCGGCACCCTCGACGGGGTGCTGTTCACCGCCGACGCCCTGCACGCCCAGACCGTGCGCGCCGACAAAGGTCACCGCCCGCCAAGCGCACCTGCTCGTACAGGCGAGAGGCAACCAGCCCACCCTGTTCAAGCAGCTGAAACGGCTTCCCTGGCGCCAGATCCCGGTCGGTAACCGGACTCGCGAGCGTGGTCACGGCCGTCGTGAGACCCGCACTGTCAAATCCGTCACCGTCGCCACCCCGGGCGGCATCGCCTTTCCCACGCGCAGCAGGCCGTCCGGATCACACGCACACGCATCATCGCTGGTAAACCAGCCGTGAGACCGCCTACCTAACCATGTCGCGGCCAGGCGCTGCCGGCCGAGCTGCAGACCTGGATCCGCCGACACTGGCACATCGAAAGCCGTCTCCACCACGTCCGCGACGTCACTTTCCGTGAAGACCTGCACCAAGCCTGACCCGGCAACGGGCCCGCCGCCATCGCGACGCTGCGTAACACCGCGATCGGTTGGCACCACACCACAGGCCGACTGATATCGCCCGCGCTACCGCCAAGAGAACCGCCGCTCACACGACCTGATCACCGGCGTGACCAGCAGTTACCCGACAACCCAATGACCCTGTCCCCATCCCGTAGCGGGGCCGTAAGAATCAGGGAGTAAGCCCGCATAAGTCCTCCTTGACCGCCGTCGCGGTCGACCCGACCGGCCAAAAGCTCGCCACGAGACGACACGTCGTCAACGCCGGAACCCTCGCGCAGCTGACCAAGTGGGCGAGCCACTGGCCGCAGCACCGTTTCGCCGTCGAAGGAGCCAAAGGGCTGGGCCGTGGTATCGCCCAGCCGGTCAGTCCGCCGCGATTGGCGGCGGCGCCGGTCCCGGGAGCGGTCTCGTCCTGGACGATCAACCGGCCGCCACCGTGGCCCGCGGCGCCGCACACGACATCGTGCTGCTCGCGGGGTCGAGCACCAGCGTGCGCTCCCCGTTTTGCGACTTCGGCGGCTTCAGCCGAACCCAGCTACCCGGATCCTCACCACCAACTGCCGCCGCACCCTCAACGTGCCCTGGACCGGCTCGAGGTCACCGCACTGCAGACCGCACAACTACTGTCCGCACAAGACTGTTGGCGCATGGACCTGATGGCCGGTCACCGGGCCGGGATAAGCCCTCGCCTGGAACAGGACCAAGGCGGGCCGCTGTGCTCTTCTCGACCGGGCACCAGTACCGCGCCGAACTCGCCGGCAAGGCCCCGCCGAGCCACCCGCGCCACATCAAGCGAGCAATCGACCTCATGCAGGCCAACCCCGCCCGGGCCCTGACTGCCCGCGACCTCGCCCACGCAGCAGGGAGTCGGCGTGCGCACCCTGCAAGAAGGCTTCCACCGTCCTCGCGGTATCCACCAGCACGTTTCCCTTAGCTGGCCGCTCGTACGCCGCAGGGATCTTGGCCGCCGGTAGCCTGCTCGCCACCCCGCTGCGCCCGGCCGCCGATCGGCGAACTCACCGGCGTCCGTAATGCGGCCGACGGCGTTTGCCGGCCATGCGCAGCGTCGCGAACACGCCCATACCCAGGCCGGTGGCGAGCGCGAGCAGCACGACGGGCAGGTTCGTCGTCGACGTCGCGGTCTGGTTGGCCCCAGCTAACTGCCGTGCGGCAGTCGCCGCCGCGCTCGAGGGGGCCGCCGCGGGGTTCGGCGCGGTCGGCAGCGCGGCGAAGTCGACGATGCCGCTGCTCTCCAGCAGCGTCATGTGCGTCACCACGAACTGGTTCGCCTGCTGCGCCAATTTGCGGACGGTGTCGTTGCGGGTGGTCGCCCGTACGGTCCCGATCGCCGGAAAGATCTTTCCGTGCGCCGCGCGAAGCCGGTCGATGTAGATCTCGTCGAACTCGGCACCTTCGGCGTCGCGCATCTCGGCAAGCCAGCCCTGCTGATTGCTGTTCGGCGTCTTCGGCACAACGATCCGCAGCTTCTTCGCGGCAGCGCGATCGAGTGCGTCAAGCACCTGATGCTGCGCCGCGATCTCCCGGCCAATCTCCCGGATCCGCGGATCCTGCGACTTCTGTTGCGCCATCTGACCAGCGGGGATCTCCCACAGCCCAGCGAGACGCACCTTGACGACGAGATCCCTGTCGGCGGCCGAGAGGCGACCTTCGCCGTCGTCGGAGATCAGCTCGTTGGGAGGCACCGGGACGTTGGGCTCGGCGCGCGCAGGCACCGGACTGGCCAGGAGCAGGCTGACTGAGCAGACCGCGATGCCGCACAGCCGGCGCCACCCGATCGAACCGATTCCCCGCATGCCAGCCTCCAAGACATCCCGCGTGTCGCCGCAACGAGCCCGAATGGACCATCGTCACGTCTTGCCACCCAGGGGTACGCGGCACACACAGCCGGGGATGAAGGCGCAATAGGTTCGTAAGATCTTCCGGACCGTCCGGCGTAACCGACTGTCGAGGCCGACGACACCTCGCCTGCTCGCCATCGCGATCACGCCGTCGGCCGGTCGAAGCACGCGGTTAGCCGCGTGCCCGCCACCACGCCGCCCGAGTCCGACGTCGTCCAGTTCGCGGCAGCGGGTCGCCACCACCTGCGGCTGGTCGTGTTCCCTCCAGCCAGACCCGCAACGATTTCGACTGCCCAAAGGCCTCATCCATCGCCACCCACGCCGCCAGGCACCCAGCCACGAACGCCCGGGCCAGCATCTGCCGGGCCGTCTCGACCTTCGTCGCGAAACCGACCTCGTCCGGGACACCCGCGGCCCGGCAGCGATCACGATCGTCGGTCCAAGCCGCAGGCCAATACAACTGTCGGTCGATCAGCGCGTGACCACGGCTCGAGCGGTAGGCCAGGAACACACCGATCTGGCAGCCTCCGACCCGGCCGGCTGTCCCGGAGTACTGCCGGGCCACGCCCGCGGGCTTCACGCCCTTCTTCAGGAAACCGTTGTCGTCTATGATCAATACGCCCTGCGGGTCACCGAGATGCTCGATCACATAGTCGCGGACCTCGTCCCGCACGGCGTCGATGTCCCAATCGGCCCACCGCAGCAGACATTGCATCCCGTCCGGGGACAGGTCTCTGGCCTGCTCGGCAAGCGTCCAGCCGGTCTTGCGATCGAGCCCGCCGCGGCAGGCGTCGTTGGCACCGCCGTCTACGTGGCGGTCGCCCGATTGGTGCGCCTCACCGAGCTGCAACGACTCGTGGCCACCATCCTCGCCGGCATCCGAACCAGCTGACAGACCGAGGCGTCAGGCGCAGCCGATGACAGCCACGCCTGGCGGCCTGACTCAGAGGTTCCGCCCTCGATCGCGGCTCGAACGTGTGCTACACGATTTCGCGGATGGTCAGGTTTCCGAAGGTGGCAGCGCCCTCGTGAGCGTACAGGCGGATGTGGTTGTCGCCTTCCAGAGGGAAGACCCGGTGCGAGTGCACGACACGTCCGTCTCCCAGAAACATCTCCACGCTGGTGCGGTCCACCAGGATCCGGATGGAGAGCCTGCCGACCGAGGGGTCGATCGGCGTTTGGCTCTCGCCTCCGGTCGGGTTGATCGTGGGGCGTCGGTTGACGTAGGCGAAGGGCCCCTTCATGTAGAGACCGGCGGCCACGTGACGGCCACCGCCGAGCGCCCGGCAGATCTCGAACCCCACATTGGACGGGAGGGTGGCGGGGTCCCACACGAGCTCGCACGTCAGGTCGTACGCCGGCGCGGCGATGTCCAGGTCGAGGACGTCCGTGACCTGCACGTCGCCGAGCTGATGGGAGTGCTGGGCGTACTTTTCGAGGGCAGCGGTCGGGGCGGAAGCGAGGTAGTAGGTTCCGCCGACGTGCTTGAGCCGGATGTCGCGCACGATCATGTCGTCGCCGTTGTACTGGTCGGTGGCAAGGGTCGGGGTGTTGTGGGGGTAGTCCCAGAAGTTGGCCCAGCCGATCGCGTGGCGGAGGGCATCGTTCTCCGCTCCGGATGCGGTGTGATCGGGGTACGTGACTGCGCCGTAGAAGTCGAAACCGTAGTCGAGCCATTCCGGTTCCGGGTGGTCGGGAGTGAAGGAGCTGCCGTCGAAGGCCCCGGTCCAGTACGCGTAGGTCGCGGGCAACCCTCGGCTCTTGCCGTTGGCGCTCGTAGCCAGGACCCAGTGCCGGGTGCCGTCGTCGGCGGTCATGCGGAAGATGTCAGGGCACTCCAGAAGGCCGAGGTCGGTGCGCTCGAACTGGCCGACGTGCTGCCATGACCTCAGATCCGATGAGGTGTAGAAACCGAGCCTCTGTCCTTCGGCGTTGGCCATGAACCAGCGGCCGCGGTCGCCGTCCCACACGACTTTCGGGTCGCGAAAGTCAGGCACACCGGGATTCGGCAGTACCGGAGCCTGCCCGACGGGCCGGAACGAGCTTCCTCGATCGGTGGAGTACCAGAGGTACTGCGCCTGAACGCCGTTCGGGGCCTGCGTGACAATGGCGATCACCGCGTTGTCGCCGTACCCGGCGGTGTTGTGCTCGTCGACGACGAGGGATCCCGACCAGCAGCTACCGTTGCCGTTGCTGAACTTGGGAATGGCCACACCGCAGTCGTTGAACGACACGTGGTCTCGGGTCGTTGCGCGTCTCCACGCGGTGCCGCCGCCGCCCTGGAGGTAGTCGGCGTTGTACAGGTAGTAGTAGTGGTACTCACCATCGAGATATATCGGGCGTTGCGGGTCGTTCTTCCAGTTGTCGGGAACGCTGAAGTGATAGCTGGGCCGCATACGCGACAGTCCTTTCGAGGGTGAGTCACCCCGTCGGTGTGGCCCGCCGGCCGGGGCCGGGGCCGCGAGTCCGGCCGTGGTCCACGACGGGGCGAGAGATCCGCCGATGCCCACCGCGCCCGCAGCGCTGAGCAGTGCGCGGCGAGAGACCGCAGGTGAGTTCTCCATGAGTCGCCTTCCTTGTCGGACAGCTTCGACGCTGCCGGTTGACGAATCGAGATGCCTTCGCGCATCTGAGCTACCGGCGCTGCCCTGGCAGGTATCGCAGGCCGAGGTCGAGATCCTCGGGGGATGGTGGCGACACTTCGGGCCCGGCGAGTTCGTGGGCCCAGGGCAGATCGGCGCCGGGGCGGGACACCGTGATGGCGGCCGCCTGGGCGGCTCGCTCGCCCATCCGAGCGACGGTGTCGACATCCAAGGGGTGACCGCGCAGGGTGAGCAAGTCGAGGATCAACGAAGCCATGTACGTGTCGCCCGCACCGATCGTGTCAGCGACCGGCGTCTTCACCGAGGGGAGATGTACCTCCGACGTCGCAGTCGTGAGGGTTGCGCCACGCGCGCCCCGCGTGATGACGACCAGCCGGGGGCCGAGATTCCCGACTGCGCGCGCCACCTCATCGGGTGCCATGCTCGGGTAGATCCAGGCCGCGTCCTCGTCGCTCATCTTGACGAGGTCGGCGCGGGCAGCGCTTTCCCGGAAGCAGTTCAGGGCTTCCGGATGGCTGCCGAGCAGATCGGCTCGGATGTTCGGGTCGAACGTGACGACCGGTGGGCGGAGCCGATCGATGTGGGCGAGTACGGAGTGGCGACCGGGTTCGAGGAACGCGGCGATCGACCCGGTGTGCACGACCGTCGGGGACACCGGGAGGGGCGCGGGTGAGAGTCGCCATTGCACGTCGAACCGGTAGTCCGCGGAGCCGTCGGCAGCCACCGTAGCCGTAGCGGTGGAGGTCGCGTGATCGGAGAAGGACTCGTCCAGCAGTCGGACGCCGGAGCGTTCGAGGTGGCGAGCGATCCGGCTGCCGCGCGTGTCGCGGCCGATCTGTGTGAGGAGAGCGACGTCCAACCCGCGGCGGCCGAGACCGAGTGCGACGTTGGCGGGGCTGCCCCCGACGTGTTCGGTGACCGATCCGTCGTCGACGATGTCGCCCAGCGCCTCCCCGATGACCAGGACATCGGTGGGCGGCATAGTTCGGGAGGTCATCGCGAAGCCTGGTCCGTCCGGCTCAGGGCGGTCACCGTCATGTGCTCGACGACGACGCCCGGCTGGTCGCTGCTCATGCCGACGCCGACGTGGTCCTCGGAGGTGAAGACGGCCTCGCTGACCGTGACGGCACCGCCGTCGGCGAAGACCTCGACGGAGGTGGTGTCAACCCAGACGTCGAGTTCCAGCACGCCGTCCCTCAGCGGGACGATCGCCGCGGCGTCTGCTCCGGCCGACGGCAAGATGTCGGAGCTGGCGAGCGAGGATCGGTCGACCGACAGCCGGCCGGCCGCGTAGCGAATGCAGACCGCGGATCCCTCGTTGGCTGCGCCGCGTACGCGCAGCTCGAGCGCGGCTGAGCCCGGCCGGACGCGCGCCTGGATACGCAGGGCCGCTCCGTGCGCTTCGGCGGGGAGGTCGAACCCGCCCGGCGGAAGCGTGATGTCGGACGCCTCGTAAACCCGGGGTCGGTCGACTCGTACGGCGGGCGTCTGGAAGAGCGTGTCACCACGAAGGGTGAGCCGTCGCGGGAGTGCAGTGCTTCCCCGCCAGGGGTGGGTGGGGACGTCGCGGGCGTACATCCAATTGCTCAGCCAGGCGAGCATGATGGGTTCCGGCATTCCGCTGAAGGTGATTCCCGCGTAATAGTCATGGCCATGGTCGAGCCAGCCCCACCGGGCCGGGACGAACCTGACGCCGTCGAAGTCGCCGACGATGTACTGCATGCCGGAGCCGCCGGTCGGGTGACCGGGATTGACGGAGAGCGTCAGGACCCATCGGTCGCCGATCGGGAACAGGTCAGGGCATTCCCACACTCCCCCGGGCGCTCCGTACGGGCCGAACACGCTCAGCGGCGCCCACTCTCGCAGGTCAGTGGAGTGGAAGAGGTGGACTTGCCGGTCGACGGCCTCCACGGCAACCATGATCCAGCGGTTCTGGTGTCGAAACACTCGGGGGTCGCGAAAGTCGGTGGTTCCTCTGTCCAGGACGATCCCGTGCTTCTCCCAGGTGTAGCCGCCGTCGGTGCTGTACGCGAGCGCTTGCGCCTGACCACGAGCGGAGGCTGAGGTGTACAGGGCGATCAGTGGCGGGTTCCCGGCGGTGCCGAGCCCGGACGAGTTGGCCTCGTCGAAGACGACGGAGCCGGAGAAGACTTCTTCATCGTCGTCGAACCACAGTGCTACCGCGTGCTCCTGCCATGTCAGGAGATCCGTGCTGGTGGCATGGCCCCAGCTCATGTTCCCCCAGTTCGGTCCTTCGGGGTTGTGCTGGAAGTACAGGTGGAACACACCATTGTGGCGGATGAGCCCGTTCGGGTCGTTCATCCAGTTGCGAGCCGGCGCAAAGTGGACTTGGGGGCGGCCAGGCGACAAGGTCGTCGGTGTCGTCATGTTGCTCAATTCAGAAGTCGGGTCGCGATATGCGGCGAGATGGCGTCAGGCGTCGCGCTATTGCACGCTGTCGTCGCGGATCCAGTGGGTGGGTGAGATGAAGACGTGCCGGGGCTTCTCGCCGGCCGTTGTCCGGCCGTCAGCGATCGCCTGGATCTCCGCACGGGTTCGGGCGCGTTCTTCTCGGTCGAACGGCGTACGGCGCAAGGGGTCGGGTGCCGCCGAGACGAGGAGGCGGGTGTACGGATGCTGCGGGGTATCCATCACCTCGCTGCTGGTGCCCCCTTCAACCAGCACGCCGCGGTGCATGACGATGGTCGTGTCGGCCACGAACCGTGCGGAAACCAGGTCGTGGGTGATGTAGAGGATCGAGATTCCGCGTTCGTCGCGCAGCCGCCTCAGCAGCTGCAGCACTCCCATCCGCACCGACACGTCGAGCATCGAGGTCGGTTCGTCGGCAAGGATCACCGTCGGGTCGGCCGCGAGGGCCCGCGCTACCGCCACTCGTTGACGCTGCCCGCCGGACAGTTCATGCGGGTGCCGGTCCAGGAGCGCGGGATCCAGCTCGACCGACCGCATCAAGTCGGTGGCTCGCTCGCGGCGTTGCGAGGCGTCAAGGTCCGCGTGGAGGGCCAGGGGCCGCTCGAGGAAGTGACGGACCCGCTTGGTCGGGTTCAGAGATCCGAACGGGTCTTGGAACACCATCTGCACGTACTTGCGGTACCGGCGGGACGCGCGGCGGCGTTCGTCACGAAGCACGTCGATTCCTCCGACGACGATGCGCCCAGAGGTCGGCTGCTCCAATCGAGCAAGGATCCGCGCGATCGTGCTCTTACCGCTGCCTGACTCGCCGACCAGGGCCATGATCTCGCCGGCGTAGATCTCGAAAGTCGTCCTGTTCACGGCACGGTTAGTGCGACGGGAGAACATCGACCCGGAGGCGAAGTCCTTGGTGACGTCCTGCAGCGAGACCACCACGTCTGCGCGCGGAGCGGCTGCCTCCTCGCCGGAGGTCTGTGGCTGCGCGATCTCCGAGCGGTCCGGGCGCACCGGCGGGAAGGCCTCGATCAGCTGCCGGGTGTAGGCATGCCTCGGGTTCGCATAAACCTCCGCCGAGCTACCCATCTCCAGAAGAGCGCCATGGCGCATCACACCGAGCCGCTGGCTGATCTCGACCATCAGCGAGAGGTCGTGGGTGATGAAGAGGATGGCGAACCCGAGCCGAGCCTGCAGCTCCTTGATCTCGTTGATGATCTCCTGCTGCACCACTACGTCCAGCGCGGTGGTCGGTTCGTCCATGATCAGCAGATCCGGTTCGAGGGCCAGCGCGATCGCGATCACCGCTCGCTGACGCATCCCGCCCGAGAGTTGGTGTGGGTAGGCAGCCGTCCGCTTCGGGTCGATACCGACGAGCTCGAGCAGCATGCGCGCTCGGCGCGCCGCCTCGGCACGCTTCATCCGGCGGTGAGTGGTGAAGACGTCGATGATCTGGTCACCGACGGTCATCACCGGGTTCAGCGAGTTCATCGCGCTCTGGAACACCATCGAGACGCGGTTCCAGCGGAACGCACGGAGTTCCTCGCCGTCGAGAGCACCGATCTCTACGTCGCCGCACCGGATGGATCCGGACACGACGCGACCGTTCCCGCCGAGAAGCTTGAGGATGGCGTTCGCAATCGTGCTCTTGCCGCTTCCGGACTCGCCGGCGAGCCCGAAGGTCTCGCCGCGCCGGATGGTGAAGGACACGTCATCGACGGCGGTGACGGAGCGACCGTTCACGTCGTACTCGATGGTGAGGTTTCGCACGTCCAGGACCACGTCGGCATCGCCGGGACGGGTAGCCGGATCGGTTGCGGGAAGTGTTGTCATCGCCGGCGGTCCTTCCGCTTGGTCCGGCCCGCGAGTCGGGGGTTGGTGACCTCGTCGATCGCGTAGTTGATCAGCGCGAGGGAGAAAGCGATCAGAGCGATCGCCGCGCCGGACGGCACGAACGTCCACCACGTGCCACGGATGAGGGACCCTTCGTTGCTGGCCCAGAACAGGTTCGTTCCCCAGCTGACGGCGGACACGTCCCCGAGACCGAGAAACTCGAGTCCGGCCTGTGCCCCGATGCCGAAGATGACGCACGCGAGGAACGTGCTCATGACGATCGAGGCCATGTTGGGCAGCATTTCGCGGATCATGATCGTCAGGGGACGTTCGCCCGTGACGACGGCGGCGTCGATGTAGTCCTTCCCGCGCAGGGAGAGAGCTTGAGCTCGCACGACGCGGGCCGAGCCCGCCCAACCCGTGATCACCAGGACGATGACGATCGTCCCGGGCCCGGGAGGGAGAAACGCGGCCAGGATGATCAGCAGCGGCAGTCCGGGGATCAGCAGGAAGATGTTCGTGACGACGGACAGGATGTCGTCGATCACCCGGCCGAAGTAGGCGGATGTCAGGCCGATCAGCAGACCGACGAGGGTGGCGAGCGCTCCGACGGTGAAGCCGATCCCGAGCGAGCTGCGAGCTCCCCAGATGAGAAGTGCGAGAACGTCCTCGCCCTTGGTCGTGGTGCCGAGAAGGTGAGCGAACGACGGGGATTCGGAGCCGGTCGCGACGGATGCGCGTGGGTCGCCGGGTTCGAGAAGCGGAGCCGCGAGGGCGACCACCACGAAGATCACGAGGATGATCACCCCGGTCAGCGCCCGCTTGTCGCGGAGGATGCGCAGGGCCAGGTGGTCACGGTATCTCGGCGCCTTCGCCGGGGCGGCCGGTTGCGACGTGGCTGCGGTCGTGAGCATGCTGGAGCCGGAGTTCTGGACGGACATGCGCTACCTCACACGAACGCGCGGGTCGAGCCGCACATAGACGATGTCGATCAGAAAGTTGGCGGCCAGGACGGCGGCGGTCAGGGTGAGGAAGATGCCCTGCATCAAGGGGTAGTCCAGTGACTGCACGGCCCTCAGCAGCTGGTAGCCGATACCGGGGTAGGCGAAGACCACTTCGGTGAGCAGCGCGCCGCCGACGACGAAGCCGATGGACATCCCGAACGCGGTCACCGAGGGCAGCATCGCGTTGCGTGCCGCGTAGCGATACATGATCCGGCCTTCGCGCAGTCCCTTCGCGCGGGCCATGGTGATGTAGTCCTCGGCGGCTGTACCGATCATCGTATTGCGCATGCCCAGCATCCAGCCGCCGAGCGAGACAGCGACAATCGTCCCGGCCGGCACCACCAGGTGCCAGATGACGTCCCCGATGAACTGCCCGCTGAACGAGGGTGCGGCTCCGAGAGTGAACGCCTGCCCGATCGGGAACCACTTCAGGTTCACTCCGAACAGGTAGAGGGCGATCATCGCGATGAAGAAGTACGGGAACGAGCCGACGAACACCAGTAGGGGCGGGAACACCCGGTCGAGGATTCCGCCGCGGCGCCAGGCCGCCACTATCCCCAAGAGGTTGCCCAGTACCACTGCGATGATCAGTGCGGTGCCGCCGAGGAGGATCGTCCACCCGAGTTGTGCGCCGATGACATTTACCACGGGGACGGGGAACTGGGAGGTCGAGATGCCCAATCTGCCGGTGAACACATCGTGGATGTACTCGATGTATTGCAACCAGATCGGTCTGTCGTCCAGTCCGAACAGGTGCCGGAACTGCTCTACCTGCGCGTCGGTGAGGGTTCCCTGCATCTGGCCGAGCAAGCGACCCACCGGATCGCCCGGCATGAGTCTCGGCAGCATGAAGTTGATGCTGAGGGATGCCCAGAAGGCGACGAGATAGTAGCCGAGTCGGCGGAGGATGTAGGCCATCGCGCTGCTCCTAGCGAGGGCGCCGCTGGTCGCGGCTCGGGAACGGATGACCGGTGTTGCCCACCGACTCCTGGTACCAGTACGCGACCGAGGAGACGTCATCGGCGCGCTCCACCAGATCGGGTCCGACCTGGCCGATCTGCTGCAGAGTTACCCGCAGGTCATGGTGGAAGTAGATCGGATCCGGTTCGTGCCACCGGTACATGCCGTGTGCGGGCGCCATCGCCGTCGCGTAGACGGCCTGGTGCGACTGGTCGCGGGTGACGTACATCGGATACCCGACGTAGGGAGCGCTGAAGGTGAGCACCTCCGGCTCGGTCTCGGAAGAGAGCCGGTCCTGGAAGGCCCAGGCACCGCCGTAGTAGTCCTCGGTGCCGGTGCCGCAGATCGTCGGATGATCGGTGTCGCCGTCGATGAAGAACTTCATCTCGCCCTCGCCCCACCAGTACCGCTCCAGAGCGACGATGGTCAGGTACGAGCCGAGGAAGACACCGCGGCCGACGATGTCGTCGACGAGAGCGTAGTCGTGGGCGAGGCGGGTCGGATTCTCTCGGCGGAACTCCGCGTGGAACCGCAACGGCGACACCGTCGCGGGGTCGGGGATCTCAATCCAGTCGATCTGGTAGAAGAATCCCTCGACGTCGACGGGATGCTGATTCTCGATGGTGATGCGGGCGCCGTCCCGGAACGGCATCCGGAAGTAGGCGTTCATCCCGCTGGTCGGGGCGACCACCACCTGGGAGGAGGTGACCAGACTGCGCTGGCCGTTGCCGTTGCAGAACAAGTCCCCCAGAGGCACCTCCGCCGAAGGCGTGTCGGATCCGTCCCAGTAGGCGCGAAGGACGAGATCCCGCAGCACGAAGCCGACCGCTTCGGTGTGATGGGTGACAGTGCACCAGATGTGCCGGATCTCGCCCGCTCCCGCGGCCTCGGCAAGGGTGACGGTCCCGCCCGCGGGAATGGTGATACACGGCGCGCCCTTACGGCCTGCGCCGAGGATGGAGGAGGCGCGCCCGCCATCACCGGGCGCTGCCGTCGGATTCTCGGCGGTGAACGACCGTGACCGGTCCCCTCGCTCCAGGGCGTACCGGGCCTGCTCCAGCCACGCGGTCATCGGTCCTCCTCGGGTCGGGTTTGCAGGGAGAAAATGCTGCCGGAGCCGATCTCGACCGCCCCTTCCTCCACGAAGACGGCGAGCTGATCGCCGTCGAGGTCGTAGCCACGGAAGGTGATCGCCTTCTCGTCGTCGACGTAGATGACGGCCACCTCGCCGTCGAACTCGATCGACAGCGAGACGGTCCCGCCGTGCGGCTCGAACGGGCGTACGTCGAAGGGCGCATCCGCCCCGAACCGGTTCAATCGGTCGATCCTCAGGCGATGCAGAGCCGGCTCGACCGACAGTGAATACCCGTGCCGGCGTTCGTCGTCGGTCCGCAGCTCGAGGCCGAAGACCTTCGTGCCGGGCTCGGGGTCGAGCGTCACGTCGATACAGCCGACGTGCGGCATGACGCCGAGCCTGCTCGTCGCATATCCCGACGCGGACTCGACTCGCCGCGCCCCGAACGCGACGGGAACGGCCAGTCGTGCGAACTCCTCGCGAGCTCGCCCTACGCCACGCACCAGCAGGCGCCCGTCCGGCGCTTGGAAGAGCTCGTGGACGATGAGATTGCCGCCCCACAACCACGACGCGCCGTCCTGGCCGGCGGTGTAGTTCGGACACCACCCGACGATGTACCGGCGGTCGCCGTCGTAGATGGTCTTCGCGGCGTAGAGGCCCAGGCCGTCGATCTCGTCGTCGGCGGGCGCCGTCCAGGGGCCGTCGAGAGAGCGTGCCATGCGATACCGCGTGACGGTGCGATCCGTGAGTGTCGAGTACACCAGATACCACCAGTCGCCCATGTGGAACAGGTCGGGGCATTCATGCATCGAGAACAGCCCCGGCGCCCACAGCGGGTCCCGGATGGTCCAGTCCTCGCCGTCCGCGGAGGTTGCCTGGATGGTGGCGCCGCGCCGCAGGGCGGGTCCGTCGTTCTTCTGGCCGGCGATGAGCATGCGGAAGACGCCCGCCTCGTCGTCCCAGACCACGAACGGGTCCCGCCATTCGTGCCGATCGTAGTTTTCCTCGTCGGCGACGAGGGAGAAGTCCGGGTCCTTGGTCCACGAGTTCAGGTCGGTGCTGCGTGCGCGGAGGATCGTCTGATGTCGTCCGCCGTTCGCCCGCTGCCAGGCGCTGAAGCCGGTGTAGTAGAGGTGGAACTGCTCGCCGACGCGGACGATGCTGCCCGTCGCCGCCGAATGATCGGGATCCTTCGTCCCGCCCCGTTCGACCGCGACACCGACTTCGGTGAAGGTGACCAGATCGGTACTCGTGAGGTGCCACCAGTCGGTCTCGATCCGGTCGTGCGTGTCGTCCGCGAATCGTTTCAGGTAGAAGATGTGGTAGACCCCGTCCCAGTAGAACGGGATCGTGTCACCCACCCGCGCGTGGTCGGGTTTGAAGAAGCGGCGCATCACGGGCATTCCCTCTCCGGGAGAGGCGCCGGTGGGGGCATCAGTCCGCATCCCCACCGGCACCGGAGCGATCAGCGGGGGTGGATCGTCGTCAAGACCAGGACCGTGCTCGACGCCTCCGGGGAGAGCGTGGCGTAGGGGTTGTCCTTGGTCGGCCAACCCACGAACACCTTGCTGTTGTACGCGCCCCACTCCGGCCCGGGGAACAGCGGAATGGTCGGGGCAAGCTTCGAGTAGAGAGCCTGCAGCTGGTCGACGACCTTGTGCTGCTCGTCCTCTGTGGTGGTGGCCGCGAACTGGTCCAGGAGTTGGTCGGCCTCCCTGCTGCAGAACCGCTGGAAGTTCTGGGTGGCCTCCTGACCGACGGGCTTGACCGTTCGGCAGGACATGGCGCTGCGGTAGTACTCGAACGGGGTGAGCCCGCTGGCGCTCCAGGCGATGTTGCCCTGGAAGGTACCGCCGAAGAGCGCCTGATTGATCTGCGACCAGTCCTGCACTTTCAGGGGCGCGTTGATGCCGAGCGCCTTCATGTCGTCGGAAATCACCTGGGCCACGGCGATCCAGTCCGTGGACGCCGACCCCACACCGATGCTGAACGTCAATGGCTTCCCGCCCGGAGCAGTACGCATCCCGCCGGCGCCCCGCGCATACCCGGACGCGTCCAGCAGCTTGTTCGCGGCGTCGACGTTGAACGTGGTCCAATCGCACTGCGACACGACGTCCTTGTCCCGCCAGGAGTCGTAGGCGTCGCTCAGGCCGGTGCAGTCCGCGGGATGCGTATATCCGCTCATCCCCTTCTTGACGAGAGCCTCACGGTCGATGCCCGTGCTGATCGCCTTGCGGAGATTCACGTCGTTGTACGGCGCCTGTTGGGTGTTCAACGTGAGCGAGATCGTGTTCCCCACCGTCGGGAACCAGTAGCCGCGGTGCTGCGGATCCACGTCGACGTACGTCTTCTGAACGTCCTGGATGAACCCGAGGCCGAAGTCGATGTCACCGTTGATGGCCGCGATGTTGGCCGCATCGTTGGCGCCGTAAGCGATGACGCGGATGGCGGGGTAGTTCGCCTTGTCCTTCTGCCAGTAGTGGGGGTTGCGCCGAAGGTCGAACGACTGGGCCGAGAAGTTGGTGACCTCGGTGAACGGGCCCGACCCGACGGGCTTGGGATTCTGGAACTTCGCCGGGTCGGTGACGCCCTTCCAGACATGCTCCGGGACGATCACCTGTGTACCGAGCTCGTACAGGCCGGGCGTGTACGGACGGTTGAACGCGAACGTCACGGTGCCCGTGCCGGACGCGGTTACCGAGTCGACGTAGTCGTACGTGGCATCGCCCAGGACCTTTCGAACCAGGTCGAAGGTGTAGACGACGTCGGCGGCGGTCAGCGGCTGACCGTCCGACCAGGTGAGGTTGTCGTTCAGCGTGAAGGTGAGCGACTTGCCGTTCTTGCTCCAGTGGTACTCCTTCGCCAACCATGGCACGACCTCACCCTTGGCGAGATTGGTGATGATCAGCGACTCGTAGACGGCACGGTTGGTGATTTTCATCGCGGACGGCGAGAACGGGTTGAAGTTCTGCACGAACGACGCGTTGCCGATGGCAGCGATCCGAAGAATATGTTCCGAGGATGAGCTCGACGGCCCGCGGGAGCAGCCCGTGAGGACGAGGGCGGCGGAGACGAAAACCGAGGTCAGGCTTACTAACGCGCGACAGAAACGACGTGAACGAGAACCACTCATGATTTCCTCTCATCGTTGAATAGAAGCTGTTCGAGGCTTTCGCCGAATAAGAAGGGGGATGCCGGTCAGGAGGGCAGTACCGAATCCCTGGGGACCGGAGGACAGGACAGCACCAGATGCGCGGGCGGCGCCCCGTCGGCGATGTCCATCAGGAGTTCTGCGCCGCGCTCCCCCATCTCACGAAAGGGCAGCGCGACCGTCGACAGTGCGGGCCGGAGCGACTTGGCGATGATCTCCATGTTGTCGAAACCGACGACGGAGAGGTCTTCCGGAATCCGCAGGTTCAGCTCACGCGCGGCCTCGAACGCGCCCATGGCGATGCGGTCGTTGGCGCAGAACAGACCGTCGACCGCATTGCCACCCAGGAGGGCGAGCACTACGCCGTACGCATCCTGGGCGTCGGGACCCGAAGACACGACGAGTGCAGGATCGAAAGGGATGCCGGCCTCGCCCAGCGCCCGGCGGTAGCCCCGTTCGCGACCACCTGCCGCCACCAGGTCGCTCGGCAGGTTGACGAACGCGACGCGCCGGCGGCCGGCCGCCAGCAGCATCCGGGTTCCCGCGTATCCGCCCTGCTCCTCATCGGGCAGAACCGTGGAGTGGCGACCGTGGGTATCGAAGCAGTGAACCAGCACGACCGGTACGCCGTCCAACGCGGGCGGCAGCTCGATAGCGCGGTTCCAGGTCGTGGCGACGATGATTCCGCCGACCCGATGCTCCAACATCATCTCGATCGACCGGGTGTGCGGTCGGTCGATGCGGGACGCGCCCGCGATGATCAGGGATTTGTCGTTGCGCCAGAACGAATCCTGGGCACCGGCAATCAGGTCCCCGCCGAAGGGGGTCGAGACGATGTCCGTGAGCAAACCGAACAGGTCGGTCCGCTGGCCGGCAAGGGCACGCGCGCCGGCATTGGGGCGATAACCGAGCTCCGCAGCCTTCTCGAACACACGCTTGCGCGTCTCCGCCGACACCTGGGTTTCGTTGTTGAACGCGAAGGACACAGCCGCTCGGGACAAGCCGAGCGCTCGCGCGACATCACTCATGATAACGGGGCGATCTGGCATCGCTGACCTGCTTCTGTCGCGCGTTAGTTGCCTTCGCCGTCGAAGCTAACGCGCGACAGAAGTTGCGGTCAAGTTACGTTCAGGTAACAAGCTCGGCGCGGTGGTGGCCAGCGCCTCGCCGATCTCGGCGCTGCGGGTGCCGAAAACTCATCCGCCCTGTTCACAGCCATCTCAGCGGCCGATGTGCGCAGCCCGAACCCGGGTTGGTTCAGTGACCGGACCTCGGTGATGCTCGATGCTTGCTGCTACACGAGCATGATCGGTTGTGTTGCTGCGACTGGCGTATCTCCGTGTGACCAACGCGCTGGCACTGTTGCGGCTGCTGCCGATGAGTGACCGGGACAAGGACGCCGAGATCCTGGCCTTGCGCCACCAGATCATGGTCCTCGAACGGCAGCTCGGTGGTGACCGGGTCCAGTTCGCTCCCGCGGCCCGGGCGTGGCTGGCCGCTCTGCTGCACCCGCTACCCCGAACCGCCCATCGTCCGCATGGGCTGAGCCGGCACTCACCCTGGTCGCTTCGCGGCCCCGCGGTGCGAATCAATTCTGCCTTCAGGCACCGACGACCTTCTCGGTCCGGCGTACGATCAGACACGGTCAAAAGGCCTGTGCCAGAAGACAAACTGGACGTCCAGCCCGCTGACCAGCTATTGTGGACGCATGAGCACGTGCCTGTGGCACGGATGCGGCTGGTGGGGGCTCAACTCCCCCTCCGGACACAACTGTCGGTGGAGTCCCACCAAGATCTGCTCGGGCGGGCCAGACCGGCCTCTGGCGCACTCATGGTTCCCGGCTGGCGCCCGGCCGACGGCTGGACGGTCGGCGCAGTAGCCCTGAGCTGCAACGTCCTCTTCGGGGCATGCGATGAGCCGCGCCCGACGGCCGCCGCCCTCCTCCGATGACCACGGCCGGCTCGACGAGCCGATCGCCGCCCTCATCCCGCCGGCCCTCCCCCGGTCACTGCCCGCACCGCTGGACATCGCCGCGCTCACCCCACCACCCCGGCCCCACCCGCCGTTACAGCTGGACATCGCCCGCCTCGACGCCTCCGGCCGGTTCACCAGCCGCCCCCTGCTGCGCGCCCTGGGCTGGTCCCCCGCCGACGCGCTGGTCTTGCACGTTGGCGACGACGCCGTCGTGCTGACCCCCGACGGGTCCGGCACCGTGATCGTGGGCTCCCGCGGCGAGATCGCCATACCCGCCCCCGTCCGCACCATGGCCGGTCTCGACCGCGACCCGACCGTCGCCCTCGTCGCCGCGATCGACCGGGACACCCTGACCGTGCACCCGGTCGCCCTGCTCGCCCGGCTGCTCACCGCCCACTACCACCGGCCACCCGGAGGCGGGCGATGACCGCCGGCCCCGACCGCCTCGACCAGGCCGTCCACCAACTGCAGGCCGCCCTCGCCGACCTACAGCCCGGCGCCACCCGCAGCGTGCCCACCGTCGCGCAGTACCTGCCCCAGATCGAAGCCGCCGCCGGGCCCGCCGCCCGCCGCACCTACGGCAGCTACTGGAAACACATGGCTCACGCGTGGGGCGAACGCCGCCTCGACGACATCCGCGCCACCGACGTCGAAGCCCTGCGCCGCCACGCCGCAGCAAACGCCGTGCCCCGCCGCAACGGACGCAGCGGCCGCTACGCCGGCGTCCACCTGATCACCGCCGCCCGCGCCCTGTTCACCCGGGCCATCGCCGACGGATACATCACCCCCGACGCGAGCCCCGCCCACCGCATCAGCAAACCCCGACGACTCCCCAGCACCCGGCGTGCCCTGACACCCGGCGAACTCGCCGCCATCAACACCATCGCCCGCACCACCGGCCACGACCCCGCACTCGACGCCCTGCTGCTACGACTGCACACCGAAACCGCCTGCCGCCGCGGCGGCGCCCTCGCCCTCCGCGCCACCGACGTCGACCCCGACCGCGGCCTCGTGCTCCTACACGAGAAAGGCGGAACCATGCGATGGCAACCCGTCACGCTCGAGCTGGCCGCGCACCTGCTGCACCACGCCCGCACCCGCGGCGCCACCAAACCCCAGGACCAGTTGCTACGCCACCGCGACGGGCGTCCGCTGACCGGACGCCGCTACGACCAACTCTGGGCCCGTATCGGTCGGCATCTGCCCTGGGTCACCGCTCAGTGCATCTCCACCCACTGGCTACGCCACACCACCCTGACCTGGGTCGAACGCCACTACGGCTACGCCACCGCCCGCGCCTACGCCGGACACACCGACACCACCGGCCCCGCCACCACCACCTACATCAAAGCCGACCTCACCGAAGTCGCCACCGCCCTCGCCGCCCTGACTGGCCAACCCCACCCACTCGCCGTAGACGCCCCTCACACCGGGGCCCCCCGATGAGAACCCGACAATACGCACGACGAGAGACTGGCCTTATTCGTGAGGTCCGGACTCCACCGCTCCGTGAGGGTCCGTAACGCGAACGGTGTTTCTGGCATTGGTCAGTAGTTCTCGGCGGCCGGCCAGCGGTCACCGAACGTGATGGCGAAGGCATTCAGCACGGGCTTCCAGCGCATCGTCCATCGGGTGCGGCCGGTCCCGGTCGGGTCCAGGCTGCAGGTCACAAGGTACAGGCATTTCATGGCGGCTTGTTCGGTTGGGAAATGTCCGCGGGCCCGGATCGCCCGGCGGTATCGGGCGTTCAGCGATTCGATGGCGTTCGTGGAGCAGATGACCCGGCGGATTTCGACGTCGTAGTCGAGGAACGGAATGAACTCGTTCCACGCGTTCCGCCACAACCGGATCATCGCCCGGTATTTACTTCCCCATTTTTCCTCCAGTTCGTCGAGCGCGGCCAACGCGGCGTCAGCGTTCGGCGCGGTGTAAATCAGTTTGATGTCTCGTTTGATCGCGTCGCTGTCCGCGCGGGAGGTCAGCCGGAACGTGTTACGGATCAGATGAATGATGCAGGTCTGAACAATTGTCAGCGGCCATACGCTCTCGCCGACGCCGGGCAGTCCTTTCAGCCCGTCGCAGACGAGGAACAGCACGTCGCGAACCCCACGGTTCTTCAGGTCGACCAGGACGCTCATCCAGAACTTGGCACCCTCACCACCAACGCCGGCCCACAGCCCCAGGACGTCCTTGCAGCCGTCCACGGTGACTCCGATGGCCGCGTAGACGGGCCGGTTCGCCACTTGACCGTCGCGCACCTTGACGACGATGGCGTCGATGAACACGGCGGCGTACACGGCATCGAGTGGCCGCGACGACCATTCGGTCATTTCTGCCACCACTTTGTCGGTGATCCGCGAAATCGTCTCCTTGGAAATCGACGCGCCGTAGATCTCCGCGAAATGCGCCGAGATCTCCCCGGTAGTCAATCCCTTCGCGTACAACGACAGGACCATTTCGTCGACCTCGCCGAGCCGGCGCTGCCGTTTCTTCACGATCTTCGGCTCGAACGTTCCCTCACGATCGCGGGGAACATCGATCGCCACTTCGCCGGCTGCGTCCGACACCACGGTCTTTGATCGTGCGCCGTTACGCACATTCGTCGACCCGCGGCCTTCTTCGGCCTGATTCTTTTCATGACCCAGGTGCTCGGTCATCTCCTCGTTCAACGCCGCCTCGAGGACGTTCTTGGTGAAGAGTTTCAACAACCCATTCGGGCCGGTCAGCTCCAGGCCACGCTCTCGGGCCTGCGCCATCATCGCTGCTACCGCGGCCTGTTCAGGCGACAGTGAACGGCCCTTGGCGGCAACCTTCTTCGGTGGGTTCACGATCTCTGCGGTCATTACTCACAGTGCCCATCCCGCCGAACCAAAATCCGGCGAATCGGGCCAGAAACACCGTTCGTGGCACAGTCCCCTCCGTGAGGTCGAGGCGCCGGTCGCTAACTCGAAAATCGACCGTGACCAGATACGCGGCAGCATCCCGCGGCGCGAAGCGGCGTGGGATGGGTCTTGGTTGAAGCGGTGACTTATGCG
>NZ_JBFBGU010000037.1:0-54371 GCF_040684855.1 Actinoplanes sp. NPDC089786 | reverse complement strand
ACGGCAACCTGACCCAGTCGCAGATCGCCGACCAGGTCGGCATCTCGCAGATGCACGTGTCCCGCCTGCTCACCAAGGCGCTCACCAAGCTGCGTACCCACCTGGCGACCGACACCATGTAGTCGCACCTCCCGCCACACGAAGAGAGCCGGCCCCCGGGGCCGGCTCTTTTTCGCGATCATGTAGCCGTGCCCGACCTCTCCGCCGCGCGCCGCACCCTGGCCCTGGCCTCCCTCGCGCTGGGCACCTTCGCCATCGGCATGACCGAGTTCGTGATCACCGGTCTGCTGCCCGACATCGCCCGCGACCTGGCGGTGACCATCCCGCGGGCCGGCCTGCTGATCTCCGGGTACGCCCTCAGCGTGGTGATCGGCGGCCCGCTGGTGACGGCTGCGGTGGCCCGCCGCTCCCCCAAGCCGGTCCTGGTCGCATTGCTGGCCTTCTTCGTGGCCGGCAACGCCCTGTCGGCCCTCTCCTCGGCCTATCAGCTGATGCTGACCGGTCGCGTGGTCGCGGCCCTCGGCCACGGCGCCTTCATCGGCTTCGCCACCATCGTGGCGGCGTCCCTGGTCCCGCCGGCCCGGCGTAACTCCGCGGTCGCCGCCATGCTGTCCGGCCTGACCGTGGCCAACGTCGCCGGCGTGCCCCTCGGCACCCTGCTGGGCCAGCATTTCGGCTGGCGAGCCACCTTCTGGACGATGGCCGCCCTGGGCCTGCTGGCCGCCGCGGCGACCCTCGCCGCCCTGCCCCCGTCGGCCGCCACGCCGCAGTCGACGCCGCCGCTGCGCGAGATGGTGGGCGCGTTCCGGTCCCGCCCGGTCTGGCTCGCCCTGATCGCCACCGCGTTGGCGTTCGGCGCGGTGTACGCACCGTTCACCTATGTGGCGCCGCTGATGACCGACGTGGCCGGCTTCGGGCGGGGCGCCCTGCCCTGGCTGCTCGCCCTCTTCGGCCTGGGCCTGGTGATCGGCAACGTGATCGGCGCCCGGGCCGCCGACCGGGCCCTCCACCGAACCCTGCTGCTCGCGTCGGCCGGCATGCTGCTCGTACTCATCGCCTTCGCCTTCACCTCCCACGGCGCCGTCACCGCGGCGGTCACCCTGTTCGCCCTCGGGGTCGTCGCCTACGTCACGGTCCCCGGCCTGACCACCAACGTGATCCTGAGCGCGGGCGACGACGGCCGCAACCTGCTCGCCTCCTCGGCCGCCGTCTCGGCCTTCAACCTGGGCAACGCGGCCGGCGCCTACCTCGGCGGCGTCGCCATCACCGCGGGCTGGGGCTACGCCTCCACCCCGCTGGTCGGTGCGGCGATGGAGGCGGCGGCTCTGATCTTCCTGGCCTGGTCCGCCATCCACGCGAGGAGAGCTCTGAGTCCTACTGGCCTGGTCCGCCATCCACCCGAGGAGAGCTCTGAGTCCTAGCCGACATCGCTCGCGTCGGTCATAAGCAGAGCTTCGGGCGCACCAGGCACCCGAGCTGCCCACTCACCCTCGCCGCCGCCACTTCACTGCCCAGCCGTGGTCTAACGAGGACGCAAGCGGCATGCCGTCACCACGAACAGTGGTAGAGCAGCACGGCATCGCAACCCGAAATACCGTCAGGACCTACCACCGCAACGGACAGTGGTAGAGCAGGACGGCATCGCTTGCCCGGACACCGTCCGGGCCTACCACTGGTGTGGGGACGGCTGGGGTGAGGGCGGCAGCGGGGGCGCCCGGCGGCTTGATCGGCGCGAAGCGCCGGGACGTTGGGCACTTACGCAGAATGAAGGGTGCGCGGCTCTGTTCTGGCCGCCCCGCGGCCTTGGAGCCGCGCGCCCGGCCTCGGCGGGAGCTGCGGTCTGAACACACCACCCAGGTGCGACATCAAGCTCTTGATCTTGATCTAGGGCATTGCAAAATAGTCGCGCAAATGGCAGATCAGCCCATCACGGGTGCGGAAGATTTGGACGAGCGACATATTCCGCGGGCCGCTGGGAGTGTTGAGGGCCGCGTCGATCTCGGCGATGAAGACGTCGGGGTCGGTCGTCCGGTGGAGGACGAAACGCGTCTTGGCAAGGTCGGGGGTTCCGACGGGCTCCTGCTGGTAGGCGCCGATGCCGGCGCGGATGGCCTCGCGGCCGACCAGTTTGTGGGAGGTCAGGGGCACCTCGTAGACGCCGTCTTCGGTGAAGAGGGCCGCTACCGCGTCGGGATCGCGGGTCAGGGCGCCGGCGTGGATGTAGCGCTGGAAGATTTCTTCGCTGTGGATGCTCACTCTCCATGCTATCCCTGATGGATGGGTGATCGTCGGCCGGTTTTTGTGCTGCATGACCATCGGAAGCCGCGGCCGCATTTTGATCTGCGGCTCGAGGAGGACGGGGTGTTGAAGAGCTGGGCGGTGCCGCGGGGACTGCCGACCGACCCGGGGAAGAACCGGCTGGCCGTGGCGGTGCCCGATCACGCGCTGGAGCACGCGACCTACACCGACGCGGACAAGAGCATCGCCGACAGCGGGTGGTGGGAACCGGGTGACCGCAACGAGAAGCGGCTCGTCTTCACGTTGCACGGCAACGGCGGGCCCGCGCGGTACGCCCTGATCCACACCGACGGCGTGAACTGGCTGTTGCACCTGACCAAGGAGCAACCGTCGTGGGACCGCCGTCCGGGGGACGGGCCACCCCGGAACTGACGTTTGGAAGTTGCCGGGGCGGCTACCGTGTGGAGCGATGCCTCCTCACGACGAGTTGCCCGGGTTCCTGGCGGGTGTCGCGCCTCTCCTGGACAAGTACAGCTATTTCGCCGTCGCCGCCGTGATCGGCGTGGAGAGCTTCGGCGTGCCCGCACCCGGTCAGACGATCATGGTGGCCGCGGCGATCTACGCGGGGGCGGGCCGGCTGAACGTGTTCGTGGTCGGCATCATCGCGTTCGTGGCCGCGGTGCTCGGCGACAACATCGGCTACTGGATCGGGGTGCGCGGCGGGCGGCGGCTGGTGCACCGCTGGGGCAAGTACGTGTTCATCACGCCGGCCCGGCTGGAACGGGCCGAGAAGTTCTTCGTCCGGCGCGGCAACCGCATCGTGGTGGTGGCCCGGTTCATCGACGGGCTGCGTCAGCTCAACGGCGTGATCGCCGGCATCACCGCGATGCCGTGGCGCACCTTCCTGCTCTACAACGCGATCGGCGCGTTCCTGTGGGTCGGCTGGTGGGTCACCGTCTCGTACTTCCTCGGCACCCGCCTGGTCGAGATCATCGAGCACGCGCATCGCTACCGCTGGTTCGCGATCCCGCTGGTCATCCTGGCCATCGGCACCTACGCGTTCTTCCACATCCGGCATATCCGTCGCCGCCGCGCCCGGGAGGCCGCGGAGCAGATCGAGGCCGCACAGATCGAGGCCGCGGACGACGAGGACGCCGGCGTCGAACCCACGGCTTCGGTCTCCGGGCCGCCGGCCTGACCCGTGACGGGACTCACCCGAAGTTGTTCACCTTGGGTATCTAAGGTGAACGCGATTCGTACAGGAGTTGTCGGGTAAGGCGATTGAAGGAAGGAGTGATGGACATGACCGCAACCGCCACCACGCCGCTGGACAAACGTCGCAGCAGGGCGGCGGCCGCCCATGACGCCGCTCAGCAGGCTCAGGCCGGCGTCGCGGAGCTGGATCAGCGGCTGAAGAACAACGACGAGCTGACCAAGCAGCAGCGGGTTTCGCTGCGCAACCTCGAGGCCGAGACGCTCCGCCTCAAGCGGCTGTTGAAGAACTCCGCCAAGGAGAAGAGCCAGCTGGCCAAGCAGCGGGCGAAGGCCGTGGGCCGGGCCAAGCGGGCGACCGTGAGGGCGTCGGCGGCCGAGGCCAAGTACGACAAGGCGGTGCTGGCCGACCTGGTCCGCCGCGAGAAGCAGCGCGACCGCGAGACCGCGGCCCCGGCCACCCCGCCGGTGCAGACCACCACCCCGGTCGACACGGCGGCCACGCCGGCCGCGTCCCCCGCGACACAGCAGGCCACCGCGTCCGCCGCGGAGAAGACCGCCGCAGCGAAGACCCCGGCGGAGAAGGCCCCGGCAGCAAGGGCCAATACGGCAAAGGCCACGGCCGCGAAGGCTACGGCGGCGAAGGCCACCCCGCCGGCCGGCAAGACCGCGAGCACCCCGGCCCGGCGGACCGCCGCGGCCGCCTCGGCCGACCCGGCTCCCGAGAAGCCGGCCGCCGGCACCACGACGGCTGTGCGCACGGCCGCCCGCAAGACGGCGGCCAACGCCGGGACGACGACGCGCACCCCGCGCAGCCGCGCCGGGACCACGACGCAGCGCTGATTCCGGGCAGCGCGACCCGCCCACGATCAACCCCGATCGCCGGGCGGGCCGTCGTGTCGGGTCCTCTGTGGACCGTCGACAGGCCGGGTGGCGTTGGTCATCATTGCCACGGAAGACCGGCCCGGCCAGCCAGACTGTGGTGACGTCTGACTGATGGAGGTGCTGGTGGCGGGCCTGGATGTGGCGGCGGTCCTGTTCGACATGGATGGCACGCTGGTCGATTCCGACGCGGCGGTGGAACGTGCCTGGCGTACCTGGGGCTCGGAATTCGGGGTCGACGGCGACGCGGCGATCACGCTGGCGCACGGCAGCCCCAGCGAACCCACGGTGCGCAAGCTGCTGTCCGAGGCGACCGAAGACCAGATCATGGCCGCGGTGGGACGGCAGATGGTCCTTCAGTACGACGACGTCGCCGACGTGGCGCCCACCCCGGGCGCGCTCGACCTGATCGCGGCGCTCGACCGCAACGGCGTGCCGTGGGCGGTGTTCACGTCGGCCGACCGGCGGCTGGCCACGGCCCGGCTGGGCGCCGCCGGCATCGTGGCGCCGCTGCTCGTCACCAACGACGACGTCCGGACCGGCAAGCCCGACCCCGAGGGCTGGCTGCGGGCGGCCGCGCTGGTCGGCGTACCCCCGGAGAAGTGTCTGGTCGTCGAGGACGCCGAAGTGGGTCTGCGGGCGGCACGCGCGGCCGGGGCCAAGACGGCGGCGTTGCGCGGTCTGCCGGGTGATCTGCCCATTTCGTCCTTGTCCGAGCTGATCGGGGCGCTCAGACTGCGGTGATGGAGCGATTCGCGTTCGCCGGGCGGACCTGTGTGATCACCGGGGCAGCGAGCGGGATCGGGGCCGCGCTGACCCTGAACGTCGCCGCCCGCCGGGCCCGGCTCGTGCTGATCGACCGGGACGCGGCCGGGCTGGGACGGGTGGCGGCGCTGGCCCGCGAGGTCGGCGCGGCGGCGGTCGACGAGCATGTGATCGACCTGGCCGACGGCGGCGACCGGCTCGACCTGGCGGCATCCGTCGCGAGCCGGCACGGCGGCGCCGACCTGCTGGTCAACAACGCCGGTGTGGGCCTGACCGGCACATTCGAACAGAACAGCATGGCCGACGTCGACTGGCTGCTGGAGATCAACCTGCACGCGCCGATCCGGCTGACCAAGGCGTTCCTGCCACAACTGCTGCGCCGGCCCGGCGCTCACGTGGTGGCCATCTCCAGCCTGTTCGGGCTGCTCGCGCCGGCCGGGCAGGTGGCCTACGCGACCAGCAAGTTCGGCCTGCGCGGGTTCACCGAGGCGCTGCGCCACGAGCTCCGGCCACGCGGCGCCGGGGTGACGGTCGTGCACCCGGGCGGCATCCGCACCAACATCGCGACCAGCGCCCGGATCAGCGGCGCCGACCCGGAGGGCGTTCAGGCGGCCATGGCTCGCGAGTTCACCGAGAAGGCGTTGCGCATGCCGCCCGAGGAGGCGGCCCGGCAGATCGTGGCCGCGGTTCAGGCCCGGCGTCCGCGCCTGGTCATCACCCGGGAGGCCCGGGCCATCGACGTGATGGTGCGGCTCATGCCCGCGCGGTACTGGAATCTCGCAGAACGATTCGCGGCTCGTCGAGGATCGGCGACGGGTCGATCGGCTGCGGCTCGGCCCGCAGACCGAGCATGACCAGCCAGGCGATCAGCTGACGGTGCACGGCGTCGGAGCCGTCCAGGTCGTCGGCCATCAGCGGCCAGTCGCGCGGGTGCACCAGCACCGCCTCGGTCTGCCAGCCGCCCAGCCCGCCGTGCGAGCCGACCAGCTCCTCGAACGCGGCCACCTCTTCGGTCAGCGGGTCGACGGCGCTGATCAGCACCAGGTCGCCGACGTGCGCGGCCGACTGGTGGCGCAGCAGGTCGGCGGCGGCCCGCGGCCCGTACGGGGTGAGCGGATCTTCGCCCCGGACCAGGCCGTCCCGCAACCGGTGGCTGCCGGCCGTGCCGAACGCGATCGGGCCCTCATCGCCGGCGTCGACCACCACCAGCCCGATGCCCGGATGCGCCGCCAGAGCCGGGACCATCCCGGGGTACGCGTGCTCGATCTGGGCCAGCGTCTGCCGGCCCTGGGTATCCGGCAGGTAGACCAGCGACAGATTGCCGGAGGAGACCACGGGCACACCGGGCCCGGCGGCCCGCTCGACCACCTCGACCAGCGTCTCGCCCCAGCGCTGACGGAACGTGGCGCCCTGGCTGTGGCCGTGGTCGGAGACGACGACCAGGTGGTAGTGCCGGGCCGCCTCGGGCGCGAGCCGCTCCAGGACGCCGAGCATCCGGTCGAGGCTCTCGAGCTGGCGCATCGACTCGGGGCGGGCCGGGCCGGCGTGGTGGGCCACCTCGTCGTAGTCGACCAGGTTGCAGTAGACCACCGGGGCGCCGCGGGCCATCTGCTCGGCGACCAGTGACACGTTCACGTCCCGCAGCAGCATCGACGCCGGGCGCAGAGCGAGGAAGTTGCCGGAGCGGCTGACCCGGGGCAACAGGTTGCGCCGCCGCTGGAGGCGGGCCTGGTGCAGCTCGACCATCACCTCGCCGACGCCGAGGACGAGCGCCCGGGTGAAGCCGTACGGCGAGGCCATGAACGCCGCCCAGCCCCGCGCGGTCCGGCCGGGCAGCCGGGCGTGGCTGATCGTCAGCAGGCTCAGGCCGGCGTCGCCGCTGAACGCGTTGCCGATGCTCACGCCGCCGTCGGCCAGCAGGCCCCTGCCGTCGCTGAGCCGCGGCTCGATCAGCGCGGCGTCCCGCGGCTTGTTGGTGACCATCAGCTTGCCGGTGTCCTTCTCGAACCACCGGAAGGCGGGGATCTGGGACGAGGCGCCGTGCAGGATGCCGGCCTGTGACGCGGGCGTGGTGGACGGGACGCCGGTGTGCCAGCGGACCATGGTGTGGCTGCCGGACCGCAGCCAGCTGCCGATCGTCGGCAGGTTGCCGGCCCGGACGGCCCAGCGCAGCACCGGCTCGGCCACCCCGTCGAGCTGGATGATCAGCAGTCCCGGCTCGGTGCCGGGCAGCGGGCGGCGGAACGAGAAGAACCGGCCCGTCTGCCGGCGGCGTACGCCCCGCATCAGCCGCCGCGCCTCCTTGACGAACGTGTCGTCGGAGCCGCTGTCGGCCATCCAGTCGAGGATGGCCGCGAACACCACGGCCAGGATCGCGGCCGCCACCACCGACGGCAGGCCGCTGACGCGGTTGTCGGGGTCGAGCTCGAACGCCACCACGATGATCACCACCTGGGCGACCACGCCGAACAGCATGGCGCCCCAGCCGCCGAGCACGGTGATGCCGACCAGCAGCAGCGGGCGCAGCACGGCGCCGACGATTGCGACCAGCACGACCAGGTTGAGCGTGTCGAGCACGTCGCCGCTGACGACGCCCGGCATCAGCCACAGGGTCAGGGTGAGCACCACGAACGTGACCAGGGCGCTGCGCAGCACCGCGCGCAGCCGGTTGAGGATGCGCCGCCGCCCGAACAGCGCTCGCAGCTCACCCTGCCAGGAGGTCGTGCGTACGGTCACGGGTCAAACAATCGCACAGGGCGAGTGACGCGGATGGGTGACGTACCCGAGGACACGTTGAAGGCCGGACAAACCGACCGGTACCTTCGCCCTGGTGCTTCGCCGCCTCGCATCACTCCTCGCCCTGCTGACCCTCGTCGGCTGCTCGTCGCCGACGCCGCCGCCGGTCGCGGAAAGGTCGATGCGCGTGGTCGGCTATTTCCCCAACTGGGGTACGTACGCCCGGGACTTCCAGGTCCGGGACGTGGCCGCCGATCAGCTCACCCATCTGGTGTACGCCTTCGGCGAGGTCACCGACGGCCGGTGCGTGGCCGGCGACGAGTGGGCCGACATCAAGAAGCCCATCCCGAACGGTCTGTCCGGCCCCGGCTCGCTGGGCGGCAACATCGGCCAGCTGGCCAAGCTGAAGGCCGCCCACCCCCGGCTGAAGGTGCTGTGGTCGTTCGGGGGCTGGTCCTCGTCGGCCGGCTTCACCGAGGCGGCCCGCGACCCCGCCCGGTTCGCGGACAGCTGCGCCGCGCTGCTGAACGACCAGCGCTGGGCCGGTGTCTTCGACGGCATCGACATCGACTGGGAGTACCCGAACGCGTGCGGCGAGACCTGCGACACCAGCGGCCCCGACGCCCTGGCCGCGTTGCTGACCGCGTTACGCCCGAAGTTTCCGCTGGTCAGCGCCGCGGTCTCCGGCGACCCCGGCAAGCTCCGCAGGTCGGACTACGCGGCCGCGGCCCGGCAGGCCGACTGGCTCAGCGCGATGACGTACGACTTCTTCGGCACCGGCGGGACGGCCGGCCCCACCGCGGCCCATTCGGCGCTCACCGCGTACCCCGGCATCCCGAACCCGGCCGCGACCGCCGACACCACCGTGCGCACCCTCCGCGACCTGGGTGTTCCCGCCGAGAAGATCCTGCTCGGCGTCGGCTTCTACGGCCGCGGCTGGACCGGCGTGCGCTCCCCCGCACCCGGCACACCGGGCACCGGCCCCGCCCCCGGCACCCACCAGAAGGGCCTGGAGGACTACCGCGTCCTGAGCCGCCGCTGCCCACCGACCGCGACCGTCGGCGGCACGTCCTACGCCTCATGCGGCACGCAGTGGTGGAGCTACGACACCCCCGAGACGATCAGGACCAAGATGGCGTACGCCCGCAGCAACGCCCTCGGCGGCGCCTTCGCCTGGGAACTCTCCGGCGACACCCGGTCGGCGACCCTGCTCCGGGCGATGAACGCCGCGCTCAGACCACCCACGTCCGAGTGACCACCGCCGGCGTCGCCTGGTAACCGGCGTCGCAGCGGTCTTCTTGCGTACCCACTCGAATCGATCAACGGCGCACCCGATAGCGCAGGTGAAGCACCCGGTTGCCCTGAACAACTACGTCTGGGCCTTCCAGCAGGTGCTGCGCGTCGACGGAGCCGAAGTAACGCTTACCGGACCCGAGTACGACGGGTGCGACGTCCATGCGTACCTCGTCGACCCAACCTGCGGCGAGCGCCTGACCGCCGACGTCGCCGGCGGCGAACTCGACAGTGCGGTCACCCGCAAGCTCCCGCGCCTTGGCCACGGCCGCCTCGATGCCGTCAACGAAGTGGAACGGCGCCTGGAGGTCCCAGCCCTCGGGCGCACCACGGTGACTCACCACGACCACATGGTCGATCCCACTCGGAGGCGTCCCATCCCAGCCGTCGGTGATGTCGAAGGCGTGACGGCCGGCAATGGTCACCCCGACCTCGTCCCAGTACGGCCGGACGTAGTCGAACGAAGCCTGCGACACCTTCAGAACGCCACTGTCGTCCAACGGCACGTCACCGCTGACCAGCCACTCGAAGATCGGACCGGGATCGTCGTTCTCAGCCGCGATGAAACCATCCACCGAAACCGACGCGTTCATGACCACTTTTCCCATGGACTCCTCCTCTGTTCGAAGTCCCAAGTCTTGTGCGGCGTGAGCTGTCGCTCTTGTACGAAATCAATCGGCCGGGAGCGGCCAGCCGTCCAGGACGTGGTCGGGATGATCGCGCAGGAATCGCCGCCGGACTTCGGCGTACCGGGTCGGCGTCAGCCCGGTGAACTCCCGGAACTCGCGCACGAAGTGGGCCTGGTCGAAGTAGCCCGCGCCGGCGGCAACGTCTCCCCAGTCGATCGGTGCAGCGACGTCGAGTGCCAACACGGTGGAGCTGAAGCGGTAGCTGCGAGCCAGCCGTTTTGGCGTGACACCGACTACGGCCTTGAACCGCTTCGCCACATACGTGCTGCTGGCGCGGGCCGCCACACCGATGTCGCTGATCGGCACTGTCCCGCCGGTTGCCGCGACGGCGCTGCTCAGGTGGCGCACCAGGTCAAGACCGTCGATCACCCGCAGCCGTCGCACCAGTTCCTCCTCGAGCAACATCAGCATTTCGTGCGGTCCGTCGGCCAAGGTCAGTCGGTGTCGCAATTCAGCGGCAGCGGGCCGGCCCCAGATCTGTTCCACCGTCGCAGGTCGGTCACACAACTCGGCCGCGGGCATCGGAAGGAACGGTGCCAGGCCCCACGGCCTGAAGTGGACGCCCACGGACCGGGTCGGGGTTGGGTAGCTGAACTCCCACGCACGCGTGGGCGTGGTGACCGCGCAGCCGTCGGCGTACTCCACGGCGTCTACGTCGGTGCCCGCGCGGATGAGAAATGGCGCCCCGAGGTTGACGATGAGCAATGGCGCGGGCGCCGCCGGCAGCATCAACCGGGAGTACGGCGGGGTGCCCTCCAGGTAATAGAGGTCATCGATCAGCCCGTCCAGCGGCGGACCGGGCACCCTGGACACATACTCCACGCCGACATCATTGCCGACGGCCCATCCGGGCCTCGAGCCGGCCGAGAAGCTGCGCCGGGTGCTGACCGCGCTGATCGACCTGGGCCGCCGGCAGCCCCACCTCTTCCGGCTGATGTTCACCCCACCGGCCAGAACTAGGCCGTGTTTCAAAACCCGGCCTAGCCGATCTGCACCCAGACGTCGTCGACGGCGCCCTGGAACTGGTCGTTGTCGCGGTACGCGCCCTTGCCGCCGATGCTCAGCGGCGCCCGGTTGATCACCGACAGCGTGGCCGGCACGGCGGCGCTGCCGCGCACCTGGCCGTCGACCAGCACGCTGAGGTTCCGGCCGATGCGGCGGCACTGGATCGCGTGCCAGCCGCCGTCGGTCACCGAGACCGAGCTGTACGCCAGCCGGATGCCGCGCTTGGCCACGTCGACCAGCACGCAGCTGGGCCGGCCCATCCGCCCGTCGATCTGCAGTTTGTACTGGCTGCCCTGCTTCGAGTAGCCCTTCTGCACCACGTTCTGGCCCTTGGTGGTCTCGGCCCCGGACAGCCGGACGGTGGCCCCGAACAGGATCGGCCGGCGCCCGGGGTTGAGGTCGGCGGCGTGCGGGGTCTGCAGCACCACGTGCGGGCACCTGGCGCCGTTGCACTTCGGCGGGAACTGGAGGCCGAGGCCGCTGCCGTGCGCGACGGTGCCCAGCCGGCCGCCGCGCCGGGAGATCACGTGCATGGTGTGCCCGTGGCCGGAGCCGTCCGACATGTCGGCGGGCCGCCCGTCGAAGGTGTACCGCGCGACGATCCGCGACGACGTCGAGGCCGACGCGGGCAGGACGCCGGGCAGCAGACTCGCGACGAGGGTGGCGGCGAACAGGCTTCGCTTCATGCCCGAATTATTACTTGTGGCAGGTTTTGATCGGAAAGAGGCCGCCCCGCCGTTCGTCCGATCCTGATGGCCGATCAGCCGACGTGCGCCGGAGCCACCTCCGGCGCCGGCAGATCGTCCTTCTGGACCTTGATGAACACCGCCGCCACCGCCGCCGCGACCACGATCAGCACGGACGCCCACCGGAACGCCGCCGCGTAGCCGTCCACCTGCGCCTGCAACTGGGCCCGCACCGGCTCGGCCGGGTCGGCCGGACCATGAGCGGCCAGGTACGCGCTGGTCGCGATCGTGTTCAGCAACGCGGTGCCGAGCGAGCCGCCGACCTGCTGGGTGGCATTGAGCGTCGCGCTCGTGCGGTCAAGGTGACTCGGTCTCCGGCGAGGCGCTGTCCAGCGGCACGGCGCTGCCCGGCACCAGCCCGAGCTGCACACCCTGCCGCGGCAGCACGGCGTCGAGCAGCCAGTCGGCGGTCACCCGCACCCGGTTCCCCGGCATCGACAGCAGGTGGTAGCCGCGGGTCACCGCCTTGGCCGGGAACCCCGACAGCGGCACGCCGAGCGGGTTGGCCGCCGCGTCGAGACCACCGAGATCCACCACGAAACCAAGATCATGATGGCGGTACGGCCGGCGCTTGCCCCGCCCGTACGACGCGGCGATGTTCTTCGCCACCGTGGTGCCCTGACGTGTCGCGTGCTGAGCGGTCATGCCGGTGATCTCGCCCGGCCGGGTCAGGTCGGGCACGGCGGCCGCGTCACCGCAGGCGAACACCTCGGGGTGTTGCGGGACGTTGAGGAACTCGTCGACCACCAGCCGGCCCTGCTTGGTGGCCAGGCCCAGGCTGTTGATCAGCGGGTCGGGCCGCACGCCGACACACCAGATGAGCGAGCGGGTGGGCACGAAGTCGCCGTCACTGAGGTGTACGCCGTTCGCGGTCGCCTCGCGCACACTCGTACCCAATCGAACCTCGACCCCGCGCTCGCGGAGCACCCGGTCGGACGCCGCGCCCAGCCGCTGGTCGAGCGACGGCAGAACCTTGTCCGCGGTGTCGAGGAGCAGCCACTCCGGGTGCAGATCGGGCCGGTGGCTGGTCAGCGCGTCGGTGTAGAGCACACCCTGAGCGGCCACCTCGGTGCCCGTGTAACCGGCCCCGACCACCACGAACGTGGTGCGCGCCCGCCGCTCCGCCGGGTCGGACGAGGTGCCCGCCATCTCGATCTGCCGGGTGATGTGGTCGCGCAGGAACAGCGCCTCGGGGATGCCGCGGTAGCCATGGGCATACTCGGTCACGCCCGGCACCGGGAGCAGCTTGTTCACGCTGCCGGCGGCGATCACCAGCCGGTGGTAGCCGACCGTGCCCTTGCCGCCGTCCGGGTCGACGTAGCCGACCGTACGCGCCTCGAGGTCGAACGAATCGACCTCGCCCAGGATCACCTCGACGCCGGGCAGGGCCCCGATCAGCGAGACGGTGACCCGGCGCGGCTCCAGGATCCCGGCCGACACCTCGGGCAGCAGCGGCAGGTAGAGGAAGTAGTCGGTCGGGTTGATCACCACGATGTCGGCGCTGCCGCCGGACAGTCTGGCCAGCTTGCGCGCCGCCGTGAACCCGGCGAAGCCGGCCCCGACAACAACGATCCGTGGGCGTGCCATGGCAGGTCCTTCCGTCCGGCGGGCTCCGGCCTCCGTGCCCGTCCGGCGCTGGCGAAGGCCTCCGTGCCCGTCCCACGCTAGCGAAAACGACGAGCCGTCGCGCGCCTGTGGATAACCAGCCGATTCGTGACATCGCCGCGCTACATTTCCGCCCACCCATCGGGGGTGGGGGCGGGGGCGGAGACGCGCGCGCGAGAAAATTTGAAGATTTTTCCGATCGGCGGCAACCCGCCAGCCGCGGATCGCATGTACCCGGATGTAAGCAAGCGTCATCACCATTCGGGGGATCTGAAATGTCCGCACGTCACGGTCTGCTGCTGCCCGTCGCCGCCATCCTCTTCGGGCTCACCGCCTGCGGTTCGACGCCGGCTCCCGCCCCGATCCCGGCCGCCGCGCCCTCAGCGGCTCCCACCTCGGCCGCGCCCGCTCCCACGGCTGAAGCGACTTCCACGGCTGCGGCGACTCCCACGGCGGCGGCGACTCCCACGTCGACCCGCCCCGCCACCAAACAGCCGGTAACGACGGCCGCGGCCGGGAAGTGCCCCTCGGCCAAGGCCCTCGAGAAGCTGACCGACCTGCCCAAGGACTGGCATCTCGTGCCGTCGAGCGTGGAGTGCTGGAAGGGGTGGGCGACCGCCTCCCCGGAGGGCCCGGCCACCGGCGACGGCGTCTACCTGTTCCGGAACCAGGCCGGTTCGGGGTGGCGCTACCACAGCCAGGGCAGCGGATACCACTGCAAGGAGCTCGGCATCAACGAGGCCGCGCCGTTCTGCCAATACCCCTGAGATGGTTCAGACCGCTTACGGTGTACGGCATCGTCGTACGGGGGAGCAGGAGCCGAGCGTGACCCGATCCATCGACGACCTGTTCAGCGAGTTCGTCCGGACCCGGTCGCCGGCCTTGCTGCGGACGGCGTTCCTGCTGACCGGTGACCGGCACCTGGCCGAGGACCTGGTGCAGGACGCGCTGGCCCGCACCCATCGGGGCCGGCATCGGCTGGACGACCCCGGGCATTTCGAGGCGTACACCCGGACGGCCATGTACCACCAGCACGTGAGCTGGTGGCGACGGCGCAAGGTGGCCGAGTCCCTGCCGGGCGACCTGGCCGACGTGGCTCAGCCGGGCAGCGACCACGCCCGCCGGACCGACCTCAAGCTCGCCCTGCATCAGGTCCTCGACCAGCTCACCCGGCGGCAGCGGGCCGTGCTGGTGCTGCGGTTCTTCGAGGATCGCAGCGAGGCCGAGGCCGCGGACCTGCTGCACTGCTCGGTCGGCACGATCAAGAGCCAGACCAGCAAGGCGCTGGCCCGCATCCGCGAGATGGCGCCCGACCTGCTCTCGGCCGTGTTGGAGGAAGCCTGATGACCGACAACCTCGGGCCGCTGCGTCAGGCCATGTCCGATCTGGCCGAGCACGGCGGCAGCACCGACCTGTACGAGCGGTCGCTGCACAAGTCTCGGCAGGTGCAACGACGCGTCCGGGTCGCCACGGCCGCCGCGGCCGCGGTGGCGGTGTTCGCCATCGGTGGTGCGGTCGCCCTGGTCAACGCCGACCGGCCGGGTCCGCCGGCCCCGGTGGCGACCGGGAAGCCGTCACCCAGCGTCGCACCGACCTCGGCGGCGCCCAGCGTCACCCCGACTCCCCCGGCGCCGAACAAAACCACGACCAGCAACCGGCCTCAATATCCGGACTGCCCCTCCGCGAAGACCCTGGAGAAGCTGGCCGACCTGCCGGCGGACTGGCGTTTCCGTCCCTCGCGGGTGGAGTGCTGGCGGACCTGGGCCACGGCGGTCCCGGAGGGTCCGGACGTCGGCGACGGTGTCTTCCTGTTCAAGTACAAGGCCGGCACGGGATGGCGACTCCACAGTGAGGGCAGCGGATTTCACTGCGCCGACCTGGGGATCACCAGCGGCAACCCGCCGTTCTGTGGCAAGGACTAACGACGCCGGGCGGCGGCTCGGGCGGCGGCCGGGTCGCCGGCCGCCAAGGCGCCCTGGGCCGCGGCCCGGCACTCGTCCAGGGTGTGCGCGGCCAGCGCCGCGCCGACCGCCGGGATCGACGCCGGGGCCATCGACAGGCTGGTCACGCCCAGGCCGGCCAGCACGACGGCGAAGTCGGGGTCGGCCGCCGCCTCGCCGCAGACGCCGACCGGGCGGCCCATCACCTGACCGGCCGCGGCGCACAACGCCACCAGCGACAGCAGCGCCGGTTGCCACGGGTCGAGCAGGTCGGCCAGTTCGCCGCTGCGCCGGTCGGCGGCGAACGTGTACTGGCTGAGGTCGTTGGTGCCGACGCTGAGGAAGTCGACGGCCTGGAGGAACTCGCGGGCCCGCACGGCGGCGGCCGGCACCTCGACCATCGCGCCCACCTTGGGCAGGCCGGCGTCCCGGCACAGCGCCGCGAACTGGGCGGCCTCGCCGACGGTGGTGACCATCGGCGCCATCACGGCCACCCGGGCCGAGGACTTCCGGGCCGCCGAGGCGATCGCGGTCAGCTGGGTACGCAGGATGTCGTCGCGCCGGCGGGCCACCCGCAGCCCACGGATGCCCAGCGCGGGGTTGGGCTCGCGGTCGTCGCTCAGGAACGGCAGTGGCTTGTCCGAGCCGGCGTCCAGGGTGCGGACCACCACCGGCCGGCCGGCCATCGCCTCGAAGACCGCCGCGTACGCCGCCTCCTGCTCGGCCACACCGGGCGCGTCGAGGTGGTGCTGGAAGAGCATTTCGGTCCGGAACAGGCCGACCCCTTCCACCGACACCCCGGCGAGCTCGGCGGCGCTGCCGATGTTGGCCAGCAGCGGTACGGGATGACCGTCCCGGGTGACGCCACGCACGTCGGACGGCAGGGTGCGGGACTGGTCGTCGACCTGGGCCACCGCCCGTCCGGGGGTGGCGGTGACCTGCCCGGTGGCGCCGTCGACCATGGTCACCGGGCCGCCGACGCCGACCGTGACCCGGCCGGTGGTGCCGTCCACCGTGACCGTGGTGCCGTCGGTGATGTCCAGGGCGCCGGCGCAGGCGACCACGGTCGGGACGCCGCGGGCGCGGGCCAGGATCGCGGTGTGGCTGACGTAGCTGCCGGCCGAGGTGAGCACGGCGAGCACCTGGGCCGGGTCGAGCAGCGCCGCGTCGGCCGGGGCGAGGTCGACCGCCACCAGCACGAACGGGCGGCCGGGGTGGGGCAGCGACGGCATCGGCAGGCCGAGGCAGCCGGCCACCACCCGGTCGCGGAGGTCGTCCAGGTCGACGGCCCGGGCGGCGAGCAGGCCGCCCGCGGCGAGCAGGGCGGACCGGTGTTCGCCGAGCACGGCGGCCACGGCGTGCGGGGCCTCGTGCCCGGCGCGGACGGCCATCGCGATGCCGTCACGGAGCGTCCGGTCGGCGGCCAGTGCGGCCTGCACCCGGAGGATCTCGCTGGTGGTGGGGTCGTCGGCGGCGTCGGCCCGGGCGCCGATCTCACGGCTGACCGCCTCGATGGCGGCGAAGGCCCGGTCGACCTCGGCGTCGGGGTCGGTGACCGGCCGAGGCGCGGGCAGGCGGGGCGGGTCGGCCAGCCGGTACGCGGGACCGGTGGCGGAGCCGGGACTGGCACCAAGGCCACGGAGCAGAAGAGCCGTCATGATGCCCCGATCGCTTGTGCCACGAGTTCCAACGAGGATGATGACGCCGATTCGAGGAGCAGCTCCGTGCCCTGGGGTGCGGCCAGCGTCAGCAGGGACAGGACCGAGTCGGCCGGGACCGGGGCGCCGCCGTCACGGCGTACCCACACCGGGGTCGGACAGGAAGCGGCGACTGCCGCGACGCGCGCCGCTTCCCGCGCGTGCAACCCGGTCGCGCTGCCGACCGTGACCGCCACGATCATGTGACCGCCTCGGCCGGGTCGAGCATGGCCCGGATGGCGGCGGGGTCGGTGGACGAGCGCAGCGCGGCGGCCCGGCGCGGGTCGAGCAGAATGCCGGCGAGGGTGGAGAGGACCGCGAGGTGGCCGTCGCCGCGCACCGCGATCGCCACGCACACGATGACCCGGCCACCGTCCCAGGGCACGCCGGCCGGGAAGCGCAGCACCGCCAGGGAGTCGCGGCGGACCAGCGCCCGCGAGCCGTCCACGCCGTGCGGGATGGCCACACCCTCGCCCAGCCAGGTGGACATCAGCCGTTCGCGTTCGAGCATCGCCGGCCGGTAGCCGCGCTCGACCGCGCCGATCTCCTCGAGCACGTCCGCGCACCGGTGCACGGCCACCAGCCGGTCGACGGCCGACTCCGTGGTGCGGATCGCCCGAGGGTCGAGCACCGCGCCGATCCCCGCGGTCATCCCGCCATCCTCACCAGCGCACGCCCCAGCACGCCGTCATTGTCGTCGGGGTTCCGGGTGACCACCGCGCCGGGGGTCATCGACCATCCTTGATCGCGGCGACCACCTTCGCCACCGCCGGATCGCCGAGGAAGAGCCGGAACGGCACCACCTCGGCGTGCGGGGCCGCGGCGCGCACCCGGTCGTACAGGCCGGTCTGGCAGAGCACCACGTCGGCGTCGGCCGGGATCGCCGCGACCGGGCAGTGCTCGACCTGGACCGGGAACCTCCGGAGCTCGCGCTTGAGCGTGCTGGCGAGCATCACGCTGCTGCCCATGCCCGCGTCGCAGGCGACGACCAGTTTGCCGATCATCGTCACCGCTCCTCCTCGGCCCGGCTCAGCCGGCCGAAGCCGAGCAGCAGCGAGCCGATCACGAAGGACACCCCGGCCGCGATCGCGATGCCGGCGAGCACGCCCAGGTAGGCGCCGCGCGGGGTGTTGGCGAGGTACGCGAAGATGCTGCCCGGCGAGGGGGTGGCGACCAGGCCCGCGCCGGTGGCCATGAACGTGCCGATCCCGGCGGCGCCACCGCCGATCGCGGCGAGCACCATGGTCGGCTTCATCAGCACGTACGGGAAGTAGATCTCGTGGATGCCGCCGAGGAACTGGATCGCCATCGCGGCGGGCACGCTGGGCCGGAGCGCCTTCGGTCCGAAGCAGAGGTACGCCAGCAGGATGCCGAATCCGGGCCCCGGGTTGGTCTCCAGCATGAACAGGACGGACCGCCCGGTGTCGGCCGACTCCGCGACGCCGAGCGGGCCGAGCACCCCGTGGTTGACCGCGTTGTTCAGGAAGAGCACCTTGGCCGGTTCGATCAGCAGCGCGGCGGCCGGCAGCAACGAGTGGCTGATCAGGAAGTTCACGCCGTCGCCGGCGGCCTCGGTGAACAGTTCCATTACCGGGCCGATGGCCAGCACCCCGGCGATCGCGAACAGCGCGCCGAGGATCCCGGCGCTGAAGTTGTCGACCAGCATCTCGAAGCCCGGCCTGATCCGGTCCTTGGTGAAACCGTCGATCAACTTCAGCAGGTACGCGGTGAGCGGCGCGATCACCATGGCGCCGAAGAACATCGGGGCGTCGGCGCCGACCACGAGGCCGACCGTGGCGACCGCGCCGACCACGGCGCCGCGCCGGCCGTGCACCATCCCGCCGCCGGTGTATCCGATCAGGACCGGGAGCAGCAGGTGGACCATCGGGTCGACGAGCGTGGCGAGCTTCTCGTTCGGCAGCCAGCCGCCCGGGATGAACAGCGCGGTGATCAGGCCCCAGGCGATGAAGGCGGCGATGTTCGGCATGACCATGCCGGCCAGGTGTCCGCCGAACCGTTGGACGCGGGCCTTGACGCCGGTGTCGCCGGCGGGCGGGGCTGGGGCATAGAGCTCAGCCACGGGGAAGCTCCTAGGCCGCTGCAGGGGAGAAAGGTGGTCCTCGTTGTACCGACGAGATCACCTACTGTCAACGGCTGGGGCGCGTTACGGCAGAAACTCCTCCGGGCGGACCGGCCTCGCGGATTCCTTCTTGGACCGTCCGAACAGCTTCCAGCCGCGCTTCTTCGGCTCGACCACCCGCTGGGTCTCCCCGTTGAGGACGGCCAGCCGGTGCTGGGCGACCGGGTTCTCCGGCTCCAGCCGCAGCGAGATCAGCAGCGCCTGGCGGGCCTGGTCGGCGTGCCCGAGCGCGTCCAGGGCCACGCCGTGCGTGAAGTAGTAGTGCGCCTCGTTCGGGTCCAGCCCGATGGCCGTACGCGCGGCCTGCTCGGCGTCGGCGATCTGCCGGTCGGCGGCGAGCAGGGCCCACGCCACCCGGTCGTGCCACAGCGGGTTCTTCGGCTCCACGATCACCGCCCGGTAGGCCATCGTGACGGCCTCCTCGTGCCGGCCCATCAGGGTCAGCGCGCGGCTGGCCGAGGCCAGCGGGCGCGCGTCCTCGGGCGCCAGCCCGATCGCCTTGGCCGCGGCGTCCAGCGCGCCCTCGGGCAGGTCGAGCACCAGCCGGATCCGGGCCATCAGGATCCAGCCCGCCGCCGAGGCCGGGTCGGCGGCCAGCACCTGGTCCAGCCGCGCGGCGGCCTTGGCGGGGTCGACCCGCTCGAACAGCGCGGCGGCACGCGCCACACCCAGTTCGGTGGGCGTCATGCCCTCGATGTCGGTGCGAAGGTCATGGCTCACACAGGCCATCATCGGCAGGCGGACGCCCGGCATGAGCCGAATCCGGAAGATTCTCCCCGTTAGGGACGCCGCCGCCGGATCATCACGACCGTGTAGAGGCCGGCCACGGCGAGCAGGATCGCGGTCACGTCCAGCCCGGCGAGCAGGGCGACCACGGCCAGGATGGCGCAGGCGGCGCCGATCGCGGCCAGGAAACCAAGAACCGGAACGGGCGGGTTGACGACGTGCGCGGCCAGTCGCTGCCGCGCCTCGGCGTCCTCGGGGTTGCCCAGGGCCAGGCCCAGCAGCGCCCGGCGCCGGGCCTCGTGGTCGAACTCGGGATCGGGGGTCACCCGCCTGCTGTCGGCAGGGCTCCCGGGTTCATGAGCCGGATGGCCCGACGATCGCGAAGGCGCGGACCGGGAACGTGCCGAAACCGGCCACCCGGGGCGGGGCGGCGGTGAAGCGGGCGCCGGCCGGCGGCAGGGCGGCCAGGTTGGTCAGGTGTTCGACGATCGGGATGCCGGCGGCGAGCAGGATCGTGTGGGCCGGGCGCCGGCCCTCGGCGGCCGGGGAGATGTCGTCGATGTTGACCGCGTCGATGCCGACCAGCGCGGCGCCCCGCTCGGCCAGCCAGGAGGCGCCGGCCTCGGTGAGGAAGGGCGCGTCCTCCGCGTACGCCGGGGTGCGCCAGCCCCGGTCACCGCCGGTGTGCAGCAGCACCGCGCGGCCGGCCACGTCCCGCCCGGCCAGGTCGGCGACGTCCACACCCCGGGCCGCCGGGTCGCGGATCACGACCGTGTCCAGGTCGGTGAAGGCCGACAGGGGCAGCCCGGCCAGGTCGGTGCCGTCGGCGTACCGGTGGAACGGGGTGTCCAGGTAGGTGCCGGTGTTGCTGACCATGGTGATCCGGCCGATGGAGAATTCGGTGCCCGGCGCGTACGACGCCCGGGACGCCTCGCGGGTCAGGTGCTCGCCGATCTCGGGTCCCGGCAGCCCCGGGTAGGTGACCATGCCCGCCTCGATGACGTGGCTCAACTCGACCAGCATGCCCCCTATCGTGGGTGACGTGGACCATGAAGTCGAGACCATCGGGCTGGTGCTGCACCCGCGCAAGGCGGTCGGCGAGTCGGTGGAGACGATCCTGAAGTGGGCCCGCCGGGGCGAGGGCCGGGTGCTCGTCCGCGAGGTCGATCGCGACCGGGTGCCGGCCGGCGTCGACGTGGTGTCCGAGGCGGAGTTCCGGCGGCGGGTCGACGGCGTGGTCGCGCTGGGCGGCGACGGGACCATGCTGGGGGCGATGCGCCTGGTGGCCGACCGGCCGGTCCCGGTGCTCGGGGTCAACCACGGCAACCTGGGCTTCCTGGTCGAGGTGAACCCGTCCGGGCTCGAGCAGGCGCTGGCCCAGCTGGCCGAGGGCGACTTCACCGTGGAACAGCACGGCTGCCTGGTCGCCGAGACCTCCGGCCCGGCGCTGACCACCGGGTACGGCTTCAACGACGTGGTGCTGGCCCGGCTCGGCCGCACCGGCGCGGTGTCCATCGACCTGACCGTCAACGACATGCGGTACGGCTACTACAAGTGCGACGCCGTGGTGCTGGCCACGCCGAATGGCTCGACGGCGTACAACTACGCGGCCGGCGGCCCGGTCCTCTCCCCTCGGCCGCCTGCACGGTGATCACCCCGGTGGCGCCGATGGCCGGGATCGGCCGGGCGGTCGTGCTCGGCGTCGGCGACCAGGTGTCGCTGAGCGTGGCCGCGGACAGCGCGCCGGTCGCGGTCGACGTGGACGGGACCGCGGCCGGCGAGCTCCAGCCCGGCGACACCCTGACCGCGCGGTTGCGGGTGCACGCGGCCGAGGTGGTCCGGCTCGACGCCGGCGCGCACGCCGGCCGCAGCCGGGTGAAGCTCAGCCTGCTCGACCTGCCACTGCGCCGGGACCAGCTGCTCGAGCTGATCCCGGCGGAGCTGCGTCAGGAGGCGGCGGAGATCAACGCACGCCGATCCGGCGCTGGAGGTCCGTTCGGCTGAGCGGCTGAGCCGCGCGCTTCTCGGCCGCGGCGGCCGCGGCCGGCGGCGCGATCGGCTTGCACCGCAGGTCCGAGGTGTTGGCCTTGACCCGCTTGGGCAGGGCGCCGTTCTTCAGGTACGCCGCCACGGCGCCGTCCACGCACTTGTTGCCGAAGAGCGAGCCGGCGTGGGTGGTGCCGCCGGCGCCCTCGATCAGCGCCGCCCGCGGGAACCGCTTGCGCACCTCGAGGCTGCCCGAGAACGGGGTGGCCGCGTCCAGCGTCTCGCTGATCAGCAGCACCGGCGGCGCCTTGGCCCCGGTCACCTCGACCGGCTGGCCGGCCTTCGCGCCCCAGGTCCGGCAGGGGGCGTTGAACCAGGCGTTGCCCCAGGTCTCGAAGGGCGCCTGCTGGTGCACCTTCCAGTTGTCGGTCTTCCACCGGGACCACGACTTGGGCCACGCGGCGTCGGTGCACTGCACGGCCAGGTAGATGGCGTACCCGTTGTCAGCGTCCTCGACCTGCGGGTTGCCCTCGTCGAAGAGCCTCTTGAGCGGCGCCGCGTCATTTTTGTTGGCGTACGCCGAGAACGCCTGCGCGACCGTCGCCCAGCCGAACACGTAGTACCCGGCCTGGAGGAAGACGTCGGTCAGCTCGGCCGGGCCGACCACCTTCGCGGCCGGCGCGGAGGCGACCTTGGCCTGCAGGTCGTAGTAGCGCTTCTCGACCGCCTTGGCCGTCGTGCCCAGTTGGTAGACGTCGTGGTGCTGGGCCACCCAGGCGAAGAACACCTTCATCGACTTGTCGAAGGCGAGGTCCTGGTCCAGGTTGGCGTCGTACCAGACCCGGGCCGGGTTCACGTTGCCGTCCATCACCATGCGGCGGACCTGCTGCGGGAACATCGTGGCGTAGACCTGGCCCAGGTAGGTTCCGTACGAGAAGCCGTAGAAGTTGATCTGCTTCTCGCCCAGCGCGCGGCGGAGCAGGTCCATGTCCTTGACGGTGTCGACCGTGCTCAGGTGGTCGAGCAGCTTGCCGCCGGACGTGGCACAGTCCGCGGCGTACTCGGCCGTGCGGGCCAGCCAGTCCTTCTCGACGGCGGCGGTGCTGGGCACGTACGGCGGACGGTTGTAGCCGTTGTAGGTCGGGTCGCAGCTCAGCGCGGGCTTGGAGGAGCCGACGCCGCGCGGATCGAAGCCGATCCAGTCGTACGACTTGCCGGCCCCGTCCGGCACGTAGTCGCCGAGCGCCGACAGGGTGAGCCCGGACCCGCCCGGCCCGCCCGGGTTGACCAGCATGACGCCCTGGTAGTCGGCCGCCGTGTGCTTGATCCGGGACACCGCGAGCTTGAGCTTGGGCCCGTCCGGACGGTCATGGTCCCGTGGCACCGCCAGGAACCCGCATTCCGCCTTGCGCGACGCCAACGCCTGGTCCGCGCACTTGCCCCAGGCGATCGGCGGGGCGTACCCGGGCGCCGGACGGTCTTCCTCGGCCCAGGCGTTCGCGGCCACCGCGGCGCCGGCCAGGGTCACGCCGATGGCCGTGGCGGCCACCAGAATCCTTCGCATTCCATACCTCTCGTAGGGTCGCGCTCGAAATCTTCTGAGCGTCACCCCGCGAAACGGGTCGCCCGGAGTGGCGACACGGGTGAAATGCACCTCAATACGACAGTTCTGTCGGTTAGCGTCGAAACATGACCGCTGTGACGATCAAGAAGCCGCCGGTTCGTGACCGGCTGCTGGCCGCGGCCGACGAGCTGTTCTATGCCGAGGGCGTGCACACCGTCGGCATCGACCGGGTCATCGATCGCGCCGGCGTGGCCAAGGCCTCCCTGTACAGCGCCTTCCGCAGCAAGGAGGCGCTGGTCCGGGCGTACCTCGAGGCCCAGCACGAACGGCGCCGGGTGCGCCTGCTGCAGAGCCTGGCGGCGTACGACGACCCGAGGGAGCGCCTGCTCGGCGTGTTCGACGTCCTGGCCGAGATCGCCGGCACGCCGACGTTCCGGGGCTGCGCGTTCTACAACGCCTCGGCCGAATCGCCGGACGGCGGCGCGGTGCAGGAGGTGTGCGACGCCACCCGGGCCTGGACCCGGGGGCTGTTCACCGAGCTCGCCAAGGACGCCGGCGCCCGCGACCCGGAACTGCTGACCGCCCAGCTCATGGTGCTCTACGACGGCGCCATGGCGGGCGCCCGGATGGACCGGCGCCCACAGGCGATGGCCGACGCCCGCGCGGTGGCGGCCACCCTCCTGCGAGCGCAGGTACAGCCCGCGGTTTCAAATCTGGCCTAATTGGTGGCCGGGGCGGCGGGGGTTGCCGGGGTCAACGGCTGGGCCTCGGCCACCTCGGCCTGACGCTCGGCCTCCCGGGCCACCTCGTCCGGGGCGTCCGGCGTACGGGGGCCGCGGACCAGCGAGGCGAGCGCGCCCAGCACGGCCAGGCCGATGGCCATCCAGAAGACGATGACCAGGCCGTCGTGGAACGGGCCGGAGATCAGCCGCGGGAAGAAGGCCAGACCGGTCAGCTCGGCCGCGTTGCCCGGTGGCAGCGCGCCGAGCACCTGCGGGCCGAGCAGCTCGGCGATCGGGTTGTAGCCCAGGAACGCCGCGAACAGCGTGCCCACCGGCGGCAGGCTCGCCACCTGGCCGGCGGTCGCCGCGGGCACGCCCTGGGCGATCAGCCCGGCGCTCAGCGTGCCCGGCAGGTGGTCGGCCAGACCGGCCACCATCAGCGAGAAGAACACCCCGATGGACAGCACCTGGCCCGCGTTCATGAAGGTCGCCCGCATGCCCGAGGCGGCGCCCCGCATGTTCGCCGGCACGCTGGACATGACCAGCGAGGTGTTCGGCGCCGAGAACAGCCCGCCGCCCACCCCGTTCACGAAGATCAAGGTCGCGAAGACGGGGTACGAGAAATCGCCCGGCACCAGCAGCAGCCCGGCGAACGACACCGCCATCACCAGCAGGCCGCCCGCGGCGAACGGGCGGGAGCCGAAGCGGTCGGAGAGCCAGCCGGACAGCGGCCCGGCGACCAGGAAGCCGATGGTCAGCGGGAGCAGGTAGATGCCGGCCCAGAGCGGAGTCGACTCGTAGTCGTACCCATGCAGCGGCAGCCAGATGCCCTGGAGCCAGATGATCAGCATGAACTGGAGGCCGCCACGGGCGATGGAGGCCAGCAGGCTGGCCGCGTTGCCGCTGGTGAAGGCCGAGTTGCGGAACAGCGCCAGCGGGAACATCGGCTCCTTGACCCGGGCTTCGATCCAGCCGAAGACCACCAGCACGAGCACGCCGCCGGCCAGCCCGGTGATCACCCACGGGCTGGTCCAGCCCATCGTGTGGCCGCCGTACGGCTGGATGCCGTACGTGATGGCGGCCAGCACCGCGGTGAGCCCGACCGCGAACGTCAGGTTGCCCCACCAGTCGATCTTCGCCTTGCGGCGGACGCCGCTGTCGTGCAGTGAGCGGTAGGCCCAGACGGTGCCGAGGATGCCCAGCGGGATGTTCACCCAGAACACCGACCGCCAGTCCCACTCGGCCAGCACGCCGCCCGCGACCAGGCCGATGAACGAGCCGGCCAGCGCCGACACGATGTTCACACCCAGCGCCATGCCGCGTTGCCGGGCCGGGAACGCGTCGGTGATGATCGCCGCCGAGTTGGCCATCAGCATCGCCCCGCCGATCGCCTGCACCACCCGCCAGCCGATCAGCCAGAGCGCGCCGGAGCCGCCGCCGAACGGGTCGAGGGACAGCACGATCGAGGTCAGCGTGAAGATCGCGAAGCCGGCGTTGTAGATCCGGACCCGGCCGTACATGTCGCCCAGCCGGCCGAGGGTGACCACCAGCACCGCCGTGACCAGCATGTAGCCCATCAGCATCCAGAGCAGGTAGCTGACGTTGCCCGGCTCCAGCGGGTTGAGATCGATGCCCTTGAAGATCGCCGGCAGCGAGATCAGGACGATCGAGGCGTTGATGGTGGCGAGCAGCGTGCCGAGGGTGGTGTTCGACAACGCGACCCACTTGTAGCGGGGGTGGTCAACGGAGAGCACCCCTGATGTATATCACTGGTATATACAGGTAAACCGGTGACGGCCGTGTGACGATCACCATCCACCCGGACGCGCCACGACCGGCTCCGGCCGGCCGGGCCCGCCGTTTGTCACCATGCGGTGATGGAGACGTGGTTGCATCCCCAGCTGGGTACGACCACCCGGGACGACGCTCGCGCTCCCAAGGCCTACATGGCGGCCCTGCAACACGTGGCCCGCACCCTGGACGCCGACCCCGCGTGGCGCTCCTGGTGGCGTGACGCCGGCCTGACCACCTGCGAGCTGGGCATCGTCGCCGAGGACAAGCTCGACCACCTCCGCCCCAGCGCCGACATCCGCCAGCACGGCACCCACGTCCGCGCCAACTTCACCAGCACGCCCGCCCCCGCCTCCACCGACCGGACGGCCGACCTGGTCACCCTGGCCGCGACCGAGCTGACCGGGATGTTCGAGGTGATCCGCGAGGCCATCGGCCTGCCCGGCCTCCCGCCCCTGCCCGTGCTGCCCGACCTCCCGGCCGGAACCCCGGCGGTCGAGGTGACCACCAAGTCGCTGCCGAGCGCCCCCCGCGAACTGGAGCACCAGCAGGGCTATCTGACCCTGGCCCAGATCCACGAGTTCTTCGGCTGAGCGCGGATCACCCGGCGAAGCTCGCCGGCCCGAACCGTCCCCACGCCACGACGGTCGGCGATGATGGCGGCGCGCCGGCCCCGCCGGTCAGGTCGCGTAGATCACCCGGAAGCCCAGGTGGTCGGCCAGCGCCTGCCAGCGGGCCGAGCGCATCAGCCGTTCCAGGCTGTCGACCCGGCCGCCGTTGACCAGGGTGTCGAGGACCAGCGTCTCGAGGGCCGCGCTCTCGATCCAGTCGATCTGTTTGGTGTAGCCGCAGAGCATGGTGGCGCCCGTCTCGTGCAGGAAGTCCCGCAGGTCGCCGTTGGGCGCGCGGAGGATCGAGCAGGCGCCGAAGTAGAGCTTCTTGCCCTCGCACCGGCCGGACATCCAGCCGGCCACCTCGTCGAGTTCGACGGTCTGCTTGCCGCTCAGGCAGAGCTGGCTGGGGTTGCCGTGCATCGCGAAGAAGCCGACCTTGAAGGTCGAGTACCGCCGGGTCAGCCAGGTATCCAGGTAGTGGTGAAGCTCGTCGGGGGTCGCCGTGTCGCGATGGATGAACCGGATCCGGCCGAGCCGCTCGAGCAGCTCGAGCAGCGGCAGCACCGAGCCCTGCCTGGTCAGATCGTCGTCCCACTGCCCCTCAACGCAGAACACCCCACCGGCGCGCGCCATCGACCCCTCCCCGTCATGTCGAGCATCGGCGAATCTAACCCGTGGGTACGACAACCGGTCAGGCGGATCGCTGGATGCGGTCGGGGCGGTGGGCGCCGGGAGATCTCTGCTGGGGTACGGCCGGAGCCACCACCACGGCGGTGCCGCCGAGCCCGATCCCGGCGTACGTGATGGGGCTTCGGGCCTTGAGCGCCACCCCGAACAGCAGCCCGGCGCCGAACACCGCCGCGAACAGGCAGGGCACGGTGATCACCAGCCAGTGCCGGGACGGGACGCCGAGGAGCGCGGGCAGGTTGACCGCGGCGAGGTAGATCAGGGCGCCGAGCAGCACCGTGGCCAGCACCGGCGCCACGAAGGCCCGCCACGGGCCCTCGTCGTTCGGCGCCCGGTTGAGGAACAGCATGGTGGCCAGGGCGGCGGCGAACAGCAGGAGCAGGACGCCCAGCCCGCCGACGGTGGTCAGCCACGGGTAGAGCTCGGTGAACGGCTCCCAGCCGAGGGCGACGGACAGGGTCAGCACCAGCAGGGCGACCACACTCTGGGTCACCGACGCCGTGAACGGCACCGAGGTGCGGGCGCCGGTGCGGCCCAGGCGGGACGGCAGGACACCCTCGCGGGCCAGGGCGAACGTGTACCGGGCGATGGTGTGGTGCAGGGAGATCATCGCGGCGACGACGCCGGTCAGGAGCATCACGCGACCGAGCGTGACGGCCCAGGGGGCGAGGCGGTCGCCGATCAGCTCGAACAGCAGCTCGCCGCCGTCCAGGGACCGGGTGGCCACCTGGCCGGGTCCGGTGGCCACGCTGGTGGTCCAGGCCGAGAAGGCGTAGAGCAGGGACAGGCCGAGCACGGCCAGGACCGCGGCGCGGGCGACCGACCGGCGGGGACGTGCGGCTTCCTCCCCGTACGCGGCGGTGGTCTCGAATCCGGCGAAGCCGAACGCGGCGACCACCAGGAGCAGCCCCAGGGCCGGGCGGTCGACGATGCCGGTGGGCACCAGCGTGTCGGTGGTGACACGGCCGTCGGCCGGCTCGAGCAGGTTGGCCGCGCCGAAGCCGGCGATCACCGCGACCTCGGCCAGCACGATCAGGGCGAGCAGGGCGCCGACCAGTTCCACCCGCAACAGGCCGCAGAGCGTGACCACGAGCCAGCAACCCGCTGCGACCATCCACCAGGGAGCGATCACGCCGAGGGTGTTGTCCAGGATCGGCGCGGCGAGCAGGCCGACGGCGCCGTAGAGCCCGATCTGCAGGGCGTTGTAGGAGAGCAGGGCCAGCCAGGCGGCGCCGGTGCCGGCCGGTCGGCCGAGGCCGCGCGCGATGAACGAGTAGAGGGCGCCGGCGTTGGGCGAGCGGCGGACCATCGCCGCGTACCCGACCGAGAAGAGCAGAAGGACAACGGCAAGGGCCGGGAACAGCAGGGGTACGAAGGGTACGTCGTTCCCCGCGTACGCGATCGGGATGGTTGTCGTGACGACCGAGAGGGGCGCCGTGGCGGCGACGGCGACGAAGACCAACGCGGTCGCGCCGAGCCGTCCGGCGGCGAGGGGGTGCGTCGCGGGCGGGGGCATAGATCCATTACGACCCATGAACCCCGCCCGTTGCAACCCGCAGTGATGAAGTCCTAACTCAAAGTGGCATGAGTCAGGGTTCAATCATGATTTTGCGGCCGACCCCGGCCTGGAACTGAGCCAGCGCCGCCGCGTAGTCGTCCAGCGGGAACCGGTGGCTGACGAACACCTCCGGATCGAGCACGCCGGCGGCCATCAGCTGGCCGGCCCGGTCGAAGGTGTGCAGCACCGCCATCGACCCGGCGATGGTGATCTCCCGCCGGTAGATGTCGTACGGCTCGATCTCGACCTTGGTGTCGTAACCGGCCACCCCGAACTGCAGGAACGTGCCGCCCCGGCCGACCCGGCCGAGACCGTCCTTGATCGCGGCGGCCACCCCGGTGCAGTCGATGACGACGTCCCAGCCGCGGGGCGCCTCCAGCTCGTCGGCGCTGGTCACGGCCGCGGTGCAGCCGAGCCGCTCGGCCGTCTCGAGCCGCTGCGGGTTGAGGTCGACCATCGACACGGTGGCCGCGCCGGCCCGCTTGGCCAGCTCCATCATCATCAGGCCCATCGTCCCCGAGCCGTAGATGAGGAAGTTGTCGGCCATGTTCCGGGGCAGCACGTCGAAGCCCCGCAGCGCACAGGACAGCGGCTCGATGAGCGCCGCGTCCGCCGCCTTCAGACCCGCGGGCAGCGCGAACAGGTTGGCCATCGGCGCGGCCACGTACTCGGCCGCCCCGCCGCTCACGGTCACCCCGATGGCGGCCCAGTTCTCGCACTGGTTGCCCCGGGCCCGCTTGCAGTAGTAACAGTGCCCGCAGTAGAGCGACGGGTCGACGGCCACCTGGTCGCCGACCGCGTACCCGGTGACCCCGGACCCGACCGCGACGATCTCCCCGGCGAACTCGTGCCCCGGAACGATCGGGAAGGCGGGCGCGAACTCGCCCTGCATGATGTGCAGGTCGGTGCCGCAGATCCCGGCCGCGGCCGGCTTGACCACCACGTCGGTGGGGCCGGGCGCGGGGTCGGGAACCTGCTGGATCTCGATCGTCCCCGGGGTGACGACGACGGCTGCCTTCACTTGACGGCGCCCATCGACAGACCACGGACCAGCTTGTTCTGGGCCACCCATCCGGCGATCAGCACCGGGAGGGAGAGCAGGGTGGCCGCTGCCGACAGGTCGGCCAGGAACGGACCACGGCCGGAGATGAAGCCGAGCAGATAGATCGGCGCCGTCGAGGCCACGGTGTCGGTGAGGTTGACGGCGAGGAAGAACTCGTTCCAGGTGAAGATGAAGCAGATCAGCGCGGTGGCGGCGAGGCCGGGCGCGACGATCGGCAGGATGATCTTCCGGATCGAGGTGATCAGGCCGGCACCGTCGACCTCTCCGGCTTCCAGCACCTCCTTGGGCACTTCGAGCAGGAACGAGCGCATCATCCAGATGGCCAGTGGCAGGTTCATCGAGGTGTAGAGGATGACCATGGTCCAGATGTTGTCCTTCATGCCGATCTGCACGGTCAGCAGGTAGACCGGGAGCACGGCGGCGACCGGCGGCATCATCTTGGTGGAGATGAAGAAGAACAGCGCGTCGGTCCATTTGCGGACCGGTCGCAGCGACAGCGCGTAGGCCGCCGGGGTGGCCAGCACGACCACCAGCAGTGTCGAGAACACGCTGGCCATCAGCGAGTTCAGCAGGAACGGGGTGATGTTGCCGTTGAGCACGGTGGAGAAGTGTTCGAGGGTCGGGGTGAAGAACCAGACCGGCGGGTTGGTGGTGACGTCCTTGGACTGCTTGAGCGCGGTCAGGACCATCCAGATGACCGGGAACACGAAGATGATCCCGGCGATCCAGGCCACCACGCCCCAGATCGAGCCGGTGAGCCGGCGGCGGGCGGCCGGGCTCGTGTTCGGCAGGGTCGCGGTTGCCGTGGTCATCGGCCCTCCTCCATCTTGAACAGGCCGGAGATGACCCGCAGGGCGAAGTTCGCGACGATGATCGTGAGGATGACGACGACCACGCCGGCGGCGGAGGCTTCGCCGTATTCGTACTTGCTGAAGATGGTCTGGTAGATCTCGTAGGGCAGGTTCGTCGTCGCGGTGCCGGGTCCGCCCTGGGTGATGGTGAAGATCGCGTCGAAGGTGTTGACCAGGTAGATCGAGCCGAGCAGGGCGCCGAGTTCGAGGTATTGGCGCAGGTGGGGCAGGGTCATGGTGGTGAAGATCCGCCAGGCTCCAGCCCCGTCGACGCGGGCGGCTTCCAGGATCTCGGTGGACTGTGACTGCAGGCCGGCGAGCAGGATGAGCATCATGAACGGCGTCCATTGCCACACCAGGGTGGTGATGATGGCCGCTTTCGGATAGCTGGTGGTCCAGGCGGTGTCGGTGCCGAAGAGGCCGTTGATCAGGCCGTAGTCGGGGTTGAAGATGCCGTGTTTCCAGAGCAGGGCGGCGGCGACCGGCATGATCAGGAACGGCGTGATGAGCATGGTGCGCACGATGCCGCGGCCGAGGAACTTGCGGTCCATCAGGATGGCCAGGCCGAGGCCGAGGATCATCGAGAAGATCACCGCGCCGGCGGTCAGGATGACGGTGTTGAGCAGGGCCGAGCGCAGCCGGTCGTCGGTCAGGACGGTGAGGTAGTTGTCGAAGCCGACGAAGTCCTTGACGCCGGGTCGCAGCGCGTTCCAGCTCAGGGTCGAGTAGTAGATGGTGAACAGGAACGGCACCTGCGTGATGATGATCGCGAAGATCAGAGCGGGCAGCAGCGGAGCACGGCGTGACCACCGCTCCTTCGCACCGCCCTTGGGGGGTAAGGCCGGGGGTGTCTTCTTCTTCTCTTCCGCCCGGGTGATGACGTCGGTCATGGTGAGCCTTCCGGTCGGTACGGCGGCGCCACCCTCCAGGGAAGGGCGGCACCGCCGCGGGGCACTACTTGTACTTGCTCGCGACGTCCTCGGCGAGCTTCTGACCGTCATTCAGTGCCTGGTCGACCGTCTTGCTGCCGGCCATCGAGGCGCTGACCTCCTGTGACACCTTGGTGCCGAGGTCGGCGAACTCGGGGATGCCGACGAACTGCACACCCAGGGCCGGCCGGGGCTGCAGACCCGGATTCTGCGGGTTGGCGTTCTCGATCGACTTCAGGGTGATGTCGGCGAACGCCTTGGCCGATTCCTTGTACTCCGGGATCGCGTAGGTCGAGGTGCGCTTGCCGGACGGGACCCGCGACCAGCCGAGCTTGGAGCCGACCAGCTTCTCGTAGTCCTTGCCGGTGGCCCAGGAGATGAACTTCCAAGCGTTCTCGGACTTCTTGGTGGTCTTGGGCATGGCCCACGCCCAGGTCCACAGCCAGCCGGAGTACTCGGTCTTGTTCACCGGGGCGTACGCGTAGCCGACCTTGCCGGCCACCTTCGACGCGCCCGGGTCCTCCAGCGTGCCGGCCGCCGACGTGGCGTCGTACCACATCGCCGCCTTGCCCTGGCTGAACGTGTTGAGGCACTCGGTGAAGCCGGCCTGCGGCGCACCCTTCTCGCCGTAGTTCTTCACCAGGTTCACGTAGAAGTTGGTGGCCTCCTTGAACTCCGGGGAGTTCACCTTCGGCGTCCAGTCCTTCTCGAACCAGGTGCCGCCGTAGGTGTTGACGACCGTGGTCAGCGGGGCGAACACCTCACCCCAGCCGGGCAGGCCGCGGAGGCAGATGCCGGCGACGCCGTCCTTGTTGAGCTTCTGGGCGTACTCCGCCACCTGGGCCCACGTCGGCTTCTCCGGCATCGTGATGCCGGCCGCGGCGAACATGTCCTTGTTGTACATGAGGAAGGACGACTCGCCGTAGAACGGGGCGGCGTACATCTTGCCGTCCTCGCCGGTGAGCGACTGCACCATCGGCTTGAGCAGGTCGGCCTGGTCGTACGAGCTGTCCGCGGCGGCCTGCGTGGAGAGTTCGTGCAGCCAGCCGTTCTTCGACCAGATCGGCACCTCGTAGGCGCCGACGGTCGCGACGTCGTACTGACCGCCCTGGTTGGCCACGTCCTGGGTGACCTTGTCGCGCAGTTCGTTCTCCGGGAGTATCGTGAACTTCACGGTGATGCCGGTCTGCTTGGTGAAGTTGTCGGCGGTCAGCTTCTGGATGTCCTCCATCTGCGGGTTGCCGACCATGAGCGCGGTGATCGTGTTGTCGCCGCCCTCGGTGCCCCCGCCGCCCGTCGAGCCGGCGCCCGAGCACCCGGAGAGAACGAGCGCGACGGCCGATGCTCCGGCCAGCGCGATCGACAGTTTCCTACCTGTTTTTTGCACGGTTGATCCTCCGTCGAAATGCGCTATCAATTGCAAAAGCGGGATTACTAGACTCGGAGCACCTGAGGCCCGAGCCGGGAATAGCGTTGCGCCTCGGACGCCGGCAGGCCGGTGTCCGTGACCAGTGATTCGAATTCGGATATCTCGGCGAACCGGCAGAATGTGCGGACGCCGAACTTGGTGTGAATGCCGGCGAAAATGCGCCGGCGAGCCGCGCGGACGGCTTGCGCCTTCACGTCGGCCACCGCGGGGTCGGGCGTGGTCAGCCCCACCTCACGGGAGATGCCGTTGGCCCCGACGAACGCCAGGTCGAGCACGAAACCGGACAGCATCGTGCTCGCCCAGTGGTCGACGGTGGCCAGGGTGCGCCCCCGCACCCGGCCGCCGAGCAGCAGCACGGTGACCGGCGAGTTGGTGGCCAGCCAGGCCGCGGTGTTCAGCGACGCGGTCACCACGGTGAGCGGCCGGTCGGTGGGCAGCGCCTCGGCGATCAGCTGCGGCGTGAATCCCTCGTCGATGAAGATGGTCTCGGCGTCACCGATCAGGCCCACGGCGGCGGCCGCGATCCGCCTTTTCTCCGGCACGCCGCGGGTGGTGCGCATCGCGAGGTCGGTCTCGAATTTGGCGGTCTCGACCGGATAGGCGCCGCCATGGGTGCGGCGGAGAAGTCCGTGTTTTTCCAGCCGGCGCAGGTCGCGGCGGATCGTCTCGGCGGAAACAACAAGCTCGGCCGACAGTTTGGCGACATCGACCTCGCCCTGCCGTCGAGCGAGAGCAACGATCTGATGTTGCCGCTCGTCCGCATTCATCCAGTCCACCTCCCGCCATGCCGTGCTTCTTTTTAACACCGGCGAAACGTGTGGCCCCCATCACAGACTAGGCGACTTGCCTGTGTCCTTGACCGTTTCCCGGCAACTTCAACCCGCTCGAAACTATGACAGAGATGCATGAAAGCGGAGCAAGGTCATGACCGTTTGGGCAGAATCGGTGCCCGAACTCTGCCCGAGGTGTGGGAGTGCCCGCCCGGGGATGTGCGTTCGGGCACCGCACCGACTGAGCGAATCACTCAGTTCCGGAGCTAGCCCGCCGACCGTCAACACCGTGGCACTTGCAACCCAGCAACTGACGGAGTTCCTCTCCGTCGTGGCCGACCGCCCCCCGGGCCCGGCCGCCCAGCACGCTGCCGTCGAGTGCGCGGCACGTGCGCTCGAGGCCGACCTCGCGGTGCTCGTGATCGACGGGGAGGTGGCGGCGGCGATCGGCGTGTCCGCCGACCAGATCTCCGCGTACGAGCTCAGCCAGGTCGCGTCCGGCTCCACCGGGATCGACCTGCCCGGTGGCCCGTACGCGATCACCCACGCGGAGATCGACGGCCGCTCCCCCGGCATCCTGGTCCTGGCCCGGCGGGCCGCGGCCTTCAGCGCCGAGGACGTCTGCCTGCTCCGCGGCATGGCCCGGGTGCTGGAGCTCAGCCTGCACGCCCTGGCCGTGATCGAGGCCGAGCGGACCGACACCCTCAAGGAGCGCGAGCGGCTGTTCGAGCAGCTCTCGGCCATCCAGCGGGCGATCGCCCGGCGGGCGCCGCTGCAGCAGATCCTGGACACCGTCAGCCGCGGCGCCTCCGAGCTGATCGGCGTGGAGATCGCCACGCTCAACATGCTCGAGACGGACGACCCGACGGTCGGCAGCATGGTCTCCTGCCACGGCTTCACCCCCGAGGTCTTCGGGCAGATGCAGCGGGTGCCGCTGCCCGCCGCCGGGGTGGCCGGCCTGGCCATCATGGGCGACGAGCTGGTGGCCGTGGAGAACTACGAGCAGTCGCCGATCGCGATCCCGTCGATCGCCCGGAACGGCCTGACCGCGGTGATGGCGGTGCCCGTCCACGAGAACGGCCGCGTGGTCGGCTGCCTCTCGGTCGCCACCCGCCGGCCCGGACACCACTGGGACCAGGCGTCCCAGGAGATCCTCCGCGCCTTCGCCGAGCACGTCAGCCTGGCGGTCACCGACGCGCGCACGCTCGAGGCGATGAACCAGTCGTTCCACGACTCGCTGACCGGTCTGGCCAGCCGTGCGCTGTTCATGACCCGGTTGGAGAGCGCCTTCGACGGCGGCCCGCACGGCGTGGCCGCCCTCTTCGTCGACCTGGACCGCTTCAAGGTGGTCAACGACTCGCTCGGGCACGCCGCCGGCGACCAGTTGCTGCGGGGCGTGGCCGCGCGGATCGAGCGCTGCCTGCGCAAGGACGACACCGCGGCCCGGCTCGGCGGCGACGAGTTCGCCGTGCTGCTGCCCTCGGCCGCCACGGTCGAGGAGGTCATACCGGTGGCCCGGCGGATCCTCGAGGCGATCCGCGAGCCGTTCGTGCTCAGCGGCAAGGAGACCTTCGTCAGCTGCAGCATCGGCGTGGCCTTCGGCGAGGCCCGCGGGCACGACGGCCAGGAGTTGATGGTCCGCGCCGACCTGGCCATGTACCAGGCCAAGAAGCAGGGCAAGGACCGGTACGAGATGTTCCAACCGGCCATGCAGGCCGAGTTCCAGGCCGCCCTGCAGATGGAGGCGGACCTGCGCCGGGCCATCGTCCGGCACGAGTTCCAGCTGCGCTACCAGCCGATCGTGCACCTGCGGACGAAGAAGATCAGCGGTCTCGAGGCGCTGATCCGCTGGCAGCACCCGGAGCGCGGGACGATCCCGCCGCTGGACTTCATCCCGATGGCCGAGGAGACCGGCCTGATCGTGCCGATCGGCGAGTGGGTGCTGCGCGAGGCGTGCCGGCAGGCGGCCCAGTGGAACGAGCGCCGCGACGTCCCGCTGACCGTCAGCGTGAACCTCTCGGCCGTCCAGCTCGACCAGGGTGTGCTGCCGGGCCTGGTCAAGTCGGTGCTCGCGGAGACCGGCCTGCCGGCGACCTGCCTGGTCATCGAGCTGACCGAGAGCCTGCTGGTGGACCATCGGCCGAACACCATCCAACAGCTGGAAGAGGTCAAGGCCCTCGGGGTACGCCTGGCCATCGACGACTTCGGCACCGGCTACTCATCGCTGGCCTACCTGCGGCGCTTCCCGGTCGACATCATCAAGATCGACAAGTCGTTCGTCGACGACGTGGGTGACGAGCCGGCCGCCGCCGCGCTGACGCTGGGCATCATCCAGCTCGGCCAGGCGCTGCGGCTCTCGACCATCGCCGAGGGCATCGAGGACGCCGGGCAGCTCTCCGAGCTCACCGACGGGAACTGCGAGCTCGGGCAGGGCTACTACTTCGCCGAGCCGCTGACCGAGCAGGCGATGGACGCGCTCCTCTTCGACTCCGACCCGGCCGACTTCGCGCAGGCCGACGCCGGGGCGGCCGCCGCGCCCGCCTCCGCGCCGGCTTCCGCCTCCGCGGCCGTCGACTCCGCGGCCGTCGACGGAACGTGAAAGACCCACACATCGCGAACGCCTGGCTACGCCGGCGGGCTACTGCGTAACGATTCGCTGTCATGCATGATGCCGCGTGATCATCGGTCAAGATCATCATCTAATGTGGCGTCCTCGGGAGCGGCTCGCGCCGCCCCGGACAGACCGGGGTGGACGCCGCCACGTCCGCCCCGGTCGCCGCTACCGGCGAGCTAACCCTGCAGGTACGTGAGGACGGCGCGCACGCGGCGGTGCTGCTCCTCGTCCTGGTGCAGGTCGAGCTTGGTGAAGATGTTGCGTACGTGCTTCTCGACCGCGCCGTCGGTGACCACCATGCGCCGGGCGATCGCCGTGTTCGAGCGGCCCTCGGCCATCAGCGACAACACCTCGCGCTCGCGCGGCGTCAGGTTGCGCAGCGGGTCGTCGCGGCGCCGGCGCACCAGCAGCTGGGACACCACGTCCGGGTCGAGCACCGTCCCGCCGCCGGCCACCCGGGTCAGCCCGTCGAGGAAGTCGGTGATCTCGGAGACGCGGTCCTTGAGCAGATAGCCGACGGCGCCGGCGCGGTCGGCCAGCAGATCTTCGGCGTACGCCACCTCGACGTACTGGGAGAGGACCAGGATCGGCGTGCCCGGCACCAGGGACCGGGCCTCGACCGCGGCGCGCAGCCCCTCGTCGGTGTGCGAGGGCGGCATCCGGACGTCCACGATGGACACGTCGGGGCGGTGTTCGGTGATGGCGGACACCAGCGCGGGGCCGTCGCCGACCGCGGCGAGAACGGTGTGCCCGTTCTCTTCCAGCAGCCGGACCAGGCCCTCGCGCAGCAGCACCGCGTCGTCGGCGATCACCACACGCATGGCGACATACTGTCGTCTTTCACACGGGCAGCGCTACCCGGATCGCCGTTCCCTCCCCGGCCGCGCTGAACACCTCGAACTCGCCGCCCGCGGCGTGCACCCGGTCCTCCAGCCCGGCCAGGCCGCTCCCCTTGGCGACCGAGGCGCCGCCCACACCGTCGTCGGCCACCTCGATCAGCAGCCGGCCGGCCAGCTCCCGCACGGTCACCTTGGCCTCGGTCGCCTGGCTGTGCTTGGCCACGTTGGTCAGCGACTCGGCCACCACGAAGTACGCGGCCGACTCCACCGCCGGGTCGAGGCGCTCGATGCCCGGCACGATCAGCTCGACCGGCACCGTGCAGCGCCCGGCGACCGCGGTCAGCGCGGCCGGCAGCCCGCGGTCGACCAGGATCGGCGGAGCGATGCCGCGGGAGAGCGCCCGCAACTCGTCCAGCGTCTCGCGGGTCTGGGTGAGCGCCTCGGTGACCGTGGCCCGGGCCGCGTCCGGGTCCTTGGTGAACTGCTGCTCGGCCCGGCCCAGGTCCATGGCCAGCCGGATCAGCCGCTGCTGCGGGCCGTCGTGGATGTCGCGTTCCAGCTTGCGCAGGGCGACCGCCTCGGCCGAGACCGCGGCGTTCTTCTGGGAGCGGGCGGTGTCCCGGGCGAGTTCCGCCTGGGCGACCTGCTCGCGCAGGTCGCTGACCCGGCTGAGCAGCAGCCGCGCGAAGGCGGTCTCCATGATCGCCATGCCGCGCACGACCGGGTACAGGGTGAGCGCGAAGAACAGGCCACAGGCCATGTAGAAGGTGTACCGGACGCCGACACCGTCGCCGAGGCCGAGCAGCCAGGGCAGGTCGTGGGCCTCCGGGCCGCGCGGGATCGACCAGTCCCAGAGCATGATGGTCAGGCCCCCGACCGCGCCGACCCACCAGGTCAGCACGAAGCAGAACGCGATCGTGGACGGGATGAAGCGGAACATCGCGTGCAGCAGGTCGAGCCAGTTCTGCCCGTCGCCGAGCGGGGTGACGACCCGTCGCCACAAGCTCCGTCCGACCGCGCGCTTGTAGTGCACGTGGGGCAGCCGGCCGCCGAGCACCGGGCCGACCCGGGCGCGTTCCATCACCGCCAGACCGCGCGCCAGCAGGAAGATGCCGGTCAGGATCGGCAGGCCGACCCAGAGGACGGTCAGGCCGACGCCCAGCCAGAACAAGGTCATGCTGAGCACGACCGCGATCAGGCCGAGCGGGAAGCCGAGGAGTACGTACTGGGTGTCCATGCCGAGCTGGCGAAGTACGCGGGTTGCGGTCATAGGTCTGACGCTAGGCATCCAGGCCTCCCCGTCCGATCCCGCTGTCCGCCGGATCGAGGGTAGGGATAACCCGACCAGAAGCTCAACCCGGCGCTAGCCTGAGCGTGGGGACGAACCTGGAGTAATCGGATGGAAGACTGGACCGCCCTGCAAGCGCAGGTGCTCAAGGCGATCGACGGCCTGGTCGGCTCCGGCCGAGAGGTCGGCGTGCAGGTCGCGGCCTATCTGGACGGCCGGCTGATCGTGAACGCGGTGTCCGGCCTGGCCGACGCGGCCAACGGCCACCAGGTCACCCCGGACACGCCGTTCTTCAGCTTCTCCACCGGCCAGGGGCTGACCAGCACCTGCGTCCACGTGCTGGCCGAGCAGGGGCGCATCGACTACGACCTGCGGATCGTGGACGTCTGGCCGGAGTACGCCCGGCACGGCAAGGAGCACACCACGCTGCGGCACCTGCTGACCCACTCGGCCGGGGTGCCACACCTGCCGTCGTACACGACGCCCGAAGATTTTCTCGACTGGGATCGGATGTGCCGGACGATCGCGATGTCCGCCCCGCTCTGGGAGCCTGGAACGCAGCAGGGCTACCACGCCTGGACGTACGGCTGGCTGATCGGCGAGACGGTGCGGCGGGCCACCGGCCGGCTGCTCTCCTGGGTGCTCGCCGAGGACGTCGCCCGGCCGCTGCACGCCGACCGCGAGCTGTTCTTCGGCGTACCCGAAAAGATCCCGCTGGGTCACCTCGCGCGACTGACCGACTGTAACTGGTCCGCCTCGCTCGAGACGCTCAGTGAGCACCTGCCCAACTTCGAGAAGATCGCACCCGCCGGGGTACGCCCGGAGGCGTCACTGGGCAACCGCCGGGACATCCTCCGCACCGACATCCCCTCGGTGGGCACGGTCAGCGCCAAGGGCATCGCCCGGATGTACGCCGCGCTGATGGGCGAGGTGGACGGCGTCCGGCTGGTCTCACCCGACCGGCTGCGGCAGATCACCGGGGTGGCGACGCACGGACCGGACTGGTCGTTCGGCGGCGAGAGCCCGAAGTCCCTGGGCTACGCCGTCGAGGTGGGCGGGCAGCGCTGCGGCTGGGCCGGCATGGGCGGCGGCCTGGCCGGCATGTATCCCGAGCTGAACCTGTCGATCGCCTGCCTCAAGAACCACCTCGGCACCAACGACGGCGGCCCGATGGAGGGCGTGGCCGAACTGATCCGTTCCACGGTGGCCAACGCGCCCGTCCCGACCAGCTAGTGCCGTCCGGGCCAGGCGCCGCCGAGCACGTAGGTGCCAGGCCCAACGCCTGGCAAAGATCCTCCTGATGGATCCGCTTCACAGCACCGTCGACGGCGGGTGCCCGGTCGTACCGTTCAACCACCACGGCCCGCTCGTCGCCGAAAGCCACTACCCGGGAACGCGCGGCCCGCAGCCCGGCGAAGTGAAGGGCGGTGAGACTGAGATGCTCGTTGAGGTCGTGGTCGTCGAAGCCGGTGATGGCCGGTTTGAGGATGTGCGTCGTGGGCGTGGCGCCGGCCGGGTCGCCCCATCGTCCCGTGCCCGGCTCGAGGTGGAGCGCGGTCTTGGCCTGGGCGCTTGCGCTGGGCGAGGATCGCGGCGGGCCGGCCGCCGAGCAGAACGGTCAGGTCGGTGGTCATCGTGGGCCTTCGAAGGACTCGAGGTAGGCGTCCAGGTCGATGTCGGGCTGCGGGGCGGGCCGGATGTCCGCATACAGCCCGAGGGCTTCGACGACGCGGAGCACCAGGCCGATCTCGGCGCTCGGCTTGCCCGCCTCCAGGCCCGACAACCATCGACGGCTGACATCCGCCCGCTCGGCCAGCTGCTGCTGGGTGAAACCGGCGGAGCGGCGACGCTCACGCAGGTGTCGCCCCAGATCGCCCACATTGCCGACGCGCATGGCCACACTCCTGTCGTGTGCACGTACGTGCACACCCTACCTGATGAGCACGTACGTGCACATCAATCGGCATGCGCACGTACGTGCGCATGGGCCGGTGGGCCCGCCGGGTCGCAGAAGGAGCGCGGCGCGTGGTGGGCGGGCATCCGGCGCGGGATGGTCAGGAACGCGAGCGCCCCGCCCGCCACCAGCAGGCCCGCGCAGATCAGCATGGCGTTGCGGTAGACCGGGTGCAGCGTCGACGCCTCGGTCAGGCTGCCGCCGCCCAGGCCCGCGGCCAGCGGCAGCACCGCCACCGCGAGCAGGCCGGCCGCGCGGGCCACGGCGTTGTTCACACCCGAGGCGATGCCGGCGTAGCGGTCCTCCAGGGCGCCCAGGGCGGTCGCCGTGAGCGGGGCGACCAGCAGCGACAGGCCCACCCCGAAGATGATCACCGCGGGCAGGACATTCCCCAGGTACGACGAACCGGCGCCGATCCTCGACAACAGCACCAGGCCGGCCGCGCTGATCAGCGGGCCGGCGGTCATCGGGATGCGCGGGCCGATCCGCTGCGCCAGCGCGCCCGCCCGGGACGACAGCGCGAGCATCAGCACCGTCACCGGGAGCAGCGCGATGCCGCCGGTCAGCGGGCTGAACCCGGCCACCACCTGCAGGTTGAGCACGACCAGGAAGAAGACGCCGCCGTTCGCCGCGTACACCAGGAAGGTGACCAGGTTGGCGCCGCTGAACGCCCGGGACGAGAAAACACCCAGCGGCAGCATCGGATCTTCCGACCGCCGCTCGACCAGCACGAACGCCACCAGCCCGGCCACCCCGGCGGCCAGCGACCCGAGCACCGCGACGCTGCCCGGCCCCTGCTCCGGCCACGCGGTGAAGCCGTAGGTCAGCCCGCCCAGCCCGGCCGCCCCGGTCAGCACGCCGGCCACGTCGAGCCGGCGGGCGGCGGCCGGGTTGCGCGACTCCGGCACGTGGCGGGCCGCGACGATCAACACCAGGGCGGCGACGGGTACGTTGATCAGGAAGATCAGCCGCCAGTCGGCCACCTCGACCAGCCAGCCGCCGAGGAACGGTCCCAGGGCGCCGCCGACGCCGCCGAGCCCCGACCACGCGCCGATCGCCCGGGCCCGGTCGCCCGGCTCGAACGACGCCTCCAGGATGGCCAGCGCGCCCGGGGTGAGCAGGGCTCCCCCGATGCCCTGCAACACCCGCGCGGCGATCAGCAGCTCGACGTTCGGCGCCACGCCACACAGCAGCGAGGCGGCCGCGAACCAGCCGACACCGACCAGGAAGACGCGCTTCCGGCCGTACCGATCACCGAGCGACCCACCCAGCAGGATGAGAGACGCCAAGCTCAGCGCGTACCCATTGATCGTCCACTGCAGATCCGCGGCGTCCGCGCCCAGATCTCGGCCGATCGCCGGAAGCGCGATGTTGACCACCGTCGCGTCGATGAACGCGAGACTCGACCCGAGCACCGTGGCGAACAGCACCCAGCGGCCGGCGGCGGTGCCGTACCGGACAAGACCTTGATCCATGCGTCAGTGTTACCGGAAATCCGCGGCGTGGTCGCTGCACCAGTCGCGAAACGCACGGGCCGGGCGCCCGATAATGTGGGCAACGTCCTCGGTGACCGGTTCGCCGGTTCCAACCAGGGACGCCCAGTACGTCAGGGACGCGTCCACGAACCCCTCGTTCCCCCACTCGGCGAGCAACTGCTGCCGCGCGTCCTCCCGCGGCAACTCGACCCACCGCACATCCCGCCCGATCGCCTCCCCGATGAGCCGCACCTGCTCGACCTGCGTCAGGTTCGCGGGCCCGGTCAGATGCGGCCGCCGCCCGTCGAGCGCCCCGCTCAGCAACGCCGTGACCGCGACGTCGGCGATGTCCCGCTCATGGATCAACGCCCGCCGCGCCTCCCCGTACGGCCACCGCACCACCCCGTCATCCCGGATCATCCCCGCCCACCCCAGCGTGTTCGTGGCGAACCCGCCGGGCCGCAGAAACACCCACTCGACCCCGGAGTGCTCGACCGCCTTCTCGACCTCACCCCAGAACCCGTGCTCGGCCCCCGCCGCCGACAGATAGACCACCTTCCGCACCCTGGCGGTGATCGTGGCGACGGCTTCCGCGATCCCGGGCACGGCCGGTCCCGGCCAGACGAGAAACACGGAGTCAACCCCGTCGAGCGCTTGGTCGAGGCGGCCCGGGTCACTCAGATCAGCCGGCACATCCCCACCGCCGCGACTGGAGGTCCGCACCTCGGCCCCGCGCTCAGCCAGCCCCACGGCAACATGCCGGCCCACGTTCCCGGTAGCACCCGTAACGAGAATCATGCCGAGACCCTCACACCTCAAGCTCACTTCAAGTCAACCGCGCCGCCCCCGCCCGCCCCGCCTCCGCCCGCCCCGTCACCGCCCAGCACCGTCACCGCCCAGCACCGTCACCGCCCAGCCCCGTCACCGCCCACGCCCCGCCGGCCCTCGCCGCAGCCCAGCTCCACCGCCGCGTCCCGGTCCTCGCCAGGCCCCGCGCGGCCGCCGCGCCCCTCGTTGCCCGCCCGTCGCCGCCCAGCCCGCCCCGCGCCGCCGCCGCCAACGCCCACCTCGGTGGTGGGTGGGTTGCGCGCATCGACGAGCCGCCGCCTCCCCCACCCCGGCACTGGGTGGGCAGGAAAGCTAGCACCTCCGACCGCCGCCCTCGCGGCGTTGTCCACAGGCTGTGGACAACGCGGAAGCGCCGCGTCGGGGATCATCGGCTGATGTCTTCCATGAGTGGCCGCGTCGTGCTCGTCACCGGCGCCAGTCGGCGAATCGCCATCGGTGCCGCCATCGCCCGCCGGGCCGTCGCCGACGGCGCCTCGGTCTTCCTGCATTCGTGGACGCCCTATGACGCCGAGCAACCCTGGGGCGGCGACACCCCGAACGCCTTGGTCGACGAGCTCCGGGCGGCCGGCGGCGACGTCGCCCATCTCGAAGCCGACCTGGCCGACGCCGGCGCGCCGGCAACCCTGATCACGGCCGCCCGCGAGGCCTTCGGCCATGTCGACGCCGTCGTCGCCAACCATGCCCGCGGCTTCGGCCAGTCGCTCGAGGAGCTGACCGCCGCCGAGCTCGACGTCACCTACGCGGTCAACACGCGCGCGACCCTGCTGCTGACGCAGGCCTTCGCCGCGCAGCATGATGATGCGCGGCCGGGCGGGCGGGTGCTGTTCTTCACGTCGGGGCAGTATCACGGCGCCCAGCCGGGCGAGCTGCCCTACATCGCGTCCAAGGCGGCCCTGCATGAGGTGACCCGCAGCCTCGCGGTGCATCTGATTCCCCGGGGCATCACGGTCAACTGTGTCAACCCGGGTCCCAACGAGACCGGCTGGGCCGACGCCGCGACCCGTGCCGAGGTCACCGCGCTCACGCCGGGCGGGCGGTGGAGCACGCCGTCGGACACGGCGAAGCTGGTGGCCTGGTTGCTGAGCGACGAGGCGGCCTGGGTCACCGGCCAGACCATCGCCTCCGATGGTGGGTGGTCAGCCCGCTGAGCGTGTTTCATAACCGTCGGCCGCGGAACACCGACATACAACACCTGCCGTCAGGCGCGCTCTGGGCCACGCCGATGCCCTGGCCGGGTCATGAAGCACGGCTCAGGCGCATGGACGGTCGCGCGGGCGCCTGGTGGATGGAGTGCCGCGCCGCCAGCATCGCGGCCGTGGCCGCGGACGCCGAGCGGCCGGGTGCCGTGGTGCGCCGCAGCAGCAGGTTGTCCAGGCGGGTGGCCAGTTCGGAGCGGTGGAACGGCTTGGTCAGGTAGTCGTCGGCGCCGGCTTCCATGGCCGCGAGGATGCGGTGGTCGTTGACGTCGGCCGTGACGAACATGATGGGCAGGGCGGCGGTGGCCGGCGAGACGCGCAGGCGGCGGCAGAAGTCGATGCCGGACTCGCCGGGCATGCGGACGTCGAGCAGCAGCGCGTCGATGCCGCCGCGGGCGATCAGGTCGGAGGCGTGGCCGGTGTCGGCGGCGGCGGCCACCTCGTGGCCGAACCGGCGCAGCGACAGCGCCATCAGCTCGCGGTGGTCCGCGTCGTCGTCGGCGACGAGCACTGTAACCATGGCGGATCCCCGGTCAGAGAAAGCTAGAGCCGTACAGCAGGACTGTTCGGCACGTCCGCGAAATCCGCTGAGGGCTTGTGGTCGATGAGGTTGGCCGGGTCGGTGGGGCTGGTGCGGCCGGCCCGCCGTCTCATCAGTACGCGGACGACCTCGACGGCACCGGTGATCAGCAGGGACAGGCCGACGCCGGCGAGGATGCCGACCACCGGGTTGTGGGCGAACGCCGTGCCGCCGAGCAGCCCGATCACGCCGCTGTAGGCCGCCCACAGCACGCCGCCGAGGACGGTGGCGCGGGTGAAGCGGCGCAGCGGGTAGCCGGCCGTGCCGCTGGCCAGGGTGACCGCGGTGCGCCCGCCGGGGATGAACCGGGACGCCACGATCATCGAGCCGCCGCGCTTGTCGAGCTGCCGGGAGATGTGGGCCACAGCCGCGGCGAGGCGGCGGGAGCGGCCGATCAGGCGCGGGCCCAGAACACTGCGGCCGATCGCGTACGAGATGTGGTCACCGACGATGGCCCCCACCGCGGCCACGGCCATGATCAGCCAGATGTTGGGTGTGCCGGTGGAGGCGGCGAAGACCCCGGCGCCGATCACCGCGCCCTCGGCGGGGATGGCCGGGAAGAGCACGTCGCCCGCCGCCATGCCCGCGGTGATCGGGTAGATCCACGGGGACGTCATCCACGGCTCGATCATCGCGAGCAGATCCACCATCACGCCACCTCGGCGATCGTCGGGGGTGCGTTCGGCACCATCGTGGTTGCGGGGGGCGACAGGGCGGTTACCGGCCGATCGCCATGAGGCGAAGCGGAGACGGACGTAAGCGGTCGAAGTTCGCGTGCGGTCAGCGCCAGCAGCACCAGGATCAGGGCGAAGAGCACGCGTTCGGTGAGGCCGGCGTACGGGACGACGTCCTCGCCGAGCAGCACCGCCGGCCCGTGCAGCAGGCCGAAGAGCCCGGCGGCCCCGGCGGTGGTCCAGGCCGCGATCCGCAGCCGGCGGGTGCGGGCCACGAGCAGACCCACGACCGGGGGTACGACCGCAAGCATCGCCGCCCCGTACCGGTGGATCACCGCCGCCGTGTCCACCGGCATCCCGGGCGGGTTGGTCGGGAACACCACGATCGCCGCCAGCGCGGCCGACCACACGCCGAGCAGGGTCGGCACGAGCCGGCGCCAGGGCCCGTGCCGGGCGGCCTCGACGGCGAGCGAACCCGCCACCGCGACCAGCCCGGCGCAGGCGATGCCGAGCAGCACCGCACCGGGCACCGACACCACCGCGTCGCTGAGCATCGTGTTGACCGGGTCGAGGTTGGCCACCAGGTGCAGGCTCACCCCGGCCACGACGCACACCGCCAGGCCGAGCATCACCAGCGGCGTCATGCCGCTTCCAGGACGGCCGGCTGGGTCCGCAGCGCGTACAGGCGCTCGAACTCCTTCACGGTGGTGGCCACGTCGTGTCGCTCGGCGATCGCTCTGCTACGTACCCCCATCTCGGCCTTCTTGTGGTGGTCGGACAGCACGGTTGTCAGGTGCTCGGCGAGTCGGTCATGGTCGCCCGGGGGGAACAGGAAGCCGTTGTGGCCGTGGTGCACGAGGTGCGGCAGCGCGGACGCGTCGGCGCCGAGGACGGGCAGACCGGCCGCCATCGCCTCGAGGACCACGAGACTCTGCAGCTCGGCCGTGCCCGCGTTGACGAAGACGTCGGCGGCGGAGTAGGCGGCGGGCAGGTCGGCGTCGGCCACGAAGCCGGTGAAGATCAGCCCGTCGGCCACGCCCAGCCGCTGGGCCAGCGCCTCCAGCCGGTGCTGCTGGTCACCCTTGCCGATCAGCACGAGCTGGGCGTCGGCGACCCTGCGGCGGACCATGGGGAGCGCCCGGACCAGCACGTCCAGGTTCTTCTCCTTGTCCAGGCGCCCGACGTAGGCGATGGTCGGCCGCTGCGGCACCCGGTACTTGAGCCGGAACGCGGCGGCCGGCGTGCCCACCCGGAACCGGGACAGGTCCATGCCGCAGGAGATCGGCAGCACCGGCCCGGGCACACCCTTGCGCTCGGCCAGCGCGGCCGCGTACGGCGTGGGCGCGGTCACCACGTCGGCCTTGGTGAACACCTTGGCGCAGTCCCGCCACGCCCACGCCTCCACCTTCTCCAGCAGTGCGCCGCGCACCGGCAGGTAGTGCGACAGGTTCTCGGGCATGAAGTGGTTGGTGGCGATCACCGGGATGCCGAGTTCGTTGGCGGCGGTGATGACGGCCCGGCTGAGCAGCATGTGGCTCTGCGCGTGCACCACGTCGGGCCGGACGAACTCCAGGATCTTCCGGGCCGAGGTGACCAGCCCGACCGGGGCGCAGAACCGGAATCCCTTGCGCCGCAGGACCGGCAGCGACCGGACCCGGTGCTCGACCACGCCGTCGACGAAGACGGTGCGGCTCTCGGCCGACGTCGCCGGGCAGACGACGTGCACCTGGTGGGCCGGGACGAGCGCGTGGGCGAGACGCTGGGCGAAGTAGGAGGCGCCGTTGACGTCGGGTGCGTACGTGTCGGCAGCGATGAGAATGCGCATGTCAGAAAACCCCTCAGAGAGCCGGTGTTACTCGAAATCGACGCCCGGCCCACCGCCGGACGAGAAGGTGGATCGAGGTCACGACGACGGCCAGCCCCACCGTGCAGGCGATCGCCGTGGCCGGGGAGTTGAGCAGGTCGGCGGCCTGCCGTCCGAAGATCACGCCGAGGCCGATCAGCACCCCGGCCCGGATCGCGCTGGCCAGGCCCACCCAGCCGACGAACCGGCGGTACGGGATCCGGGCCAGCCCGGCGGCCAGGTACGCGGGTATCGCCGCCAGGTCGATCGCCTTGGCCCCGGCGACCACCCTGGGCAGGTTGTCCACGACGGCGCCGGTGAGCCGTACCCGGCGCTTCTCGGTCAGCCCGAGCCGGCGCAGCAGGCGGGCGATCCGTGGCCGGGTGCCGAACCGGCCGAGCAGGTAGAGCGCGCTGTCCGCGGCCACGTCGGCGACCACGACGATCAGCAGGATCGGCCAGAACGCGGCCAGACCGGCGCCGACCAGCGACCCGGCGAGCACCGTCGCGGCCGGCCCCTCGGCCAGCACCAGCGGTCCCAGCAGGGTGTACGGGTGGTCGACCACCGCGTTCCAGAGCACCTGTGCCACATCCATGGCGGTGACTATGGGTTCGAGGCCGTACCCCTCGCGTCCCTCCGGGGTTTCATCCGCACCCATACCGCGGAGTGACGTGACGCCTCTTCACCCCTAGGTACGGTCAGGTAGTGGTTGACATGCGGATGCGACGGCCGTCGCCCACCCTGCTCTGGTGGTTCGTCACCGGCACGCTGGGCGTGGCGGTGCTGGTCGTGTCCGTGCCGATCGCGGCGTCGGCGTACGACGTGCCGTTGCTCATCTCGTTCGTGGCCGCGACCGCGCAGGGTGTGGCCATCCCGCTGACGCTCAGCCGGCCGGTCGAGGCCACCGTGATCCAGTTCGCCGGGGTGGCGACGTTCGCCCTGGCCATGCCGGTCAACCCGGGCCTGACCTGGCCGCTGACGATTCCGGGGATGATCGCGTTGATCCTGCATGTGGGCCTGGTCGGCGCCCGGCACAGCTGGCGGGCCGGGATGGTCGCCTGGTGGGCCAGCTCGCTGATGCTGATCCTGATCGGGGTGCTCGACTCGCGGGGGATGGCCGCCCGCAACGCCGACGTCACGATGATCATCTACAGCACCGACTCGGCGCTGCTGCTGATCGCGGCGATGGTGGTGCGGCACTGGTCCGGGATCCGCCGGCAGCTGGCCGAGGCCCGCCGGGACGTGGCGGTCGAGCAGAGTCAGCGGGCGGTCGCCGAGGAACGCACCCGGATCGCCCGCGAACTGCACGACGTGGTCGCGCACAGCATGTCGGTCATCCACATGCAGGCGACGTCGGCGTCGTACCGGCTGAAGAACGCCGACCCGGAGTCGAAGGCCGAGTTCACCCGGATCGCGGCGAACGCGCGGTCGGCGATGCGGGAGATGCGCCAGCTGTTGTCGGTGCTGCGGGACGAGAGCAGCGGCGCGACGCTGGCGCCGGTGCCGGGGCTGGACCGGATCGAGGATCTGGCCGCGTCGACGCGGCTGGCCGGCGTACCCGTCGATCTGACGATGTCTGTGATCCCGGATATCCCCGACACAGTGGCCGCCGCGGCCTACCGGATTGTCCAGGAGTCGCTGAGCAACGTGATCCGGCACGCGCCGGGGGCGGCCGCCGACGTGTCGGTGACGTTCGATGGTGGCGCTCTGTCGCTGGTCATCCGAAATGACCCGACCGAGACGAAGAACGACCCGGCGCCGGGCGGGCACGGCATCCACGGCATGCGGGAACGGGTTCGCATGCTTGGTGGATCATTGGAGACCGGCCCACTGCCCGAGGGTGGTTACCGGGTGGCGGCGAGACTGCCGGTGGGAGGCGTGGCGTGATCCGGATCCTGATCGTGGACGACCAGTCGATGATCCGCGTCGGCATCCGGGCGATCCTCGAGTCGCAGGACGACATGACCGTGGTCGGCGAGGCCGAGAACGGGCGCGCCGGCATCGACAAGACCCGTGGCCTGCGGCCCGACCTGGTGCTGATGGACGTACGCATGCCGGTCCTGGACGGGCTGGCCGCGACGAGCGCGCTGCTCGGGCCGGAACGCGCCGAGGGCCACCACCCGCGGGTGCTGATGCTGACCACGTTCGACCTGGACGACTACATCTACGAGGCGCTGCGGGCGGGCGCCTCGGGCTTCCTGCTCAAGGACAGTGAGCCGGACGAGCTGCTCCAGGCCGTACGTGTGGTCGCGGGCGGCGAGGCCCTGCTCTCGCCCAGCGTGACCCGCCGCCTGATCGAGAACTTCGTCGCCGCCCGCCCCCGCGCCACCACCGGATCGACCCAGCTCAACGGCCTGACCGACCGCGAGCGCGAGGTGCTGCGGCTGATCGCCCTGGGCCGCTCGAACGCCGAGATCGCGGCCGAGTTGTTCATCGCCGAGCAGACCACCAAGACGCACGTCAGCCGCATCCTGGGCAAGCTCGGCCTGCGCGACCGGGTGCAGGCGGTGGTCTTCGGCTACGAGTCCGGTCTGGTGGTTCCGGGCAGCCGTTAGGGCAGGTGCGCGCTCATCGCCGCCGCCCCTTCTCGGCCGTCTTGTAGGTGACCAGCGGCAGGGTGCTCAGGATCGGCGTGGCCAGGCCGAAGGCGACCAGATCGTCGATCACCCGCTCGATCTTCTTGTACGCCGTCGGCGCCTCCTCGAAGAGCAGTTGCCGATCGCCGCACACCACCAGCGACCCGACCGGCGTCCGGCGCAGCTCCTCGACGGTGTGCTTGGCCTTGCCCCGGGTCAGCGCGTCGGAGCGGGACATCTTGCGACCCGCGCCGTGGGCCACCGACCAGTTCGCCTCCGGACCGGCGTGCGCCGCGACCAGGAACGAGGGTGTGCCCCGGGTGCCGGCGATCAGCACGTCCCGGCCGTCGCCCCGGGCCGCGCCCTTGCGGTGCAGGTAGTGGCCGTCGTCTTCGTTGTTCTGGAGGACCTCGACCAGGTTGTGGCACTCGTCGACGACCGCCTCGCCGATGTCGGCGCCGATCGCCTCGCCGACCCGGGCCGCCAGCAGGCGGCGGTTCAGCGAACCCCAGCGCACCGCGTCGTCGTACGCGGCCAGGTAGGCGGCCGGATCTTCGGCCGGGCCGGCGCCGTGCGTCTCGGTGTGCGCGCGCAGGATGCGCTCGCCGAGCCCGCGCGAACCGCTGTGGACGATCAGGACCAGGTCGCCCCGGGCCAGGCCGGCCCGCTCGGCGTGGACGGCGTCGAGCACGGCGTCGACCCGGGCCAGCTCGACGAAGTGGTTGCCCCGGCCGACCGTACCCAGGCTGTCGGTGTGTCCGGCCGGAATCTCCTCGTCCACCTCGGCCGGGTCGACGGCCCGGTCCAGGTCGGGGAACCGGGCGGCCAGCCCTCCCCGGTGAGCGTTCTCGCATAGGCTCGGATCCTCAGTGGACCATCACCCAGCGGGGGTTCGACTCGCATGCTCAGAAGACTCTTATCCGCCGGCCTGCTCGCCGCCGGCCTGATCCTCGTCGCGCCGACCACGCCGGCCGCCGCGGCCAACGTGATCGTCGCGCCGTCACCCGAGACCGGCACCGTCCGGGGCGTCTTCACCGACCAGGCCGGCGCCCCCATCGCCGGCGCGTCGGTGACCTCACGAAGCCCGGAGTTCGACGGCCGCACCAGCTCGGCGACCACCGACGCGCGCGGCCGCTATCAGCTCAACAGCGTTCCGGCCGGGCCGATCACGGTGTCCTTCACCCACGAGCGCGTGACCCAGTACGCCCCCGGCAAGCCGCAGGCCCAGGCTGGGCTTTTCACCGTGGTGCCCGGCCTGACCACGGTCATCGACGAGCGCAAGGTCCCGACCGGCACCGTCCAGGGCCGGCTCACCACCGCCGCCGGCGCCCCGGTCACCAACGGCTCGACCTCGATCACCACGCCGTTCGGTCAGCTGTACCTGGCCGCCCGCACCGACGACGACGGGCGCTACGCGGTCGCCGGCGTGCCCGCGGGCCCGCTGACGATCTCGTTCAACGCCAACTCCCTCACCCAATGGGGACACGACGCCGGCAGCGCGCCGGCCGCCACCACCTTCACGCTGCCCGCCGGCGAGCGGCTGACGATCGACGAGAGTCTGCTGCCGACCGGCACGCTGACCGGGAAGATCAACCGCACCACCCGGCCGGTGACGGTGTACGCCTACCAGGTCGACGGCACGAACTTCGTCGGCGGGCAGACCGCCGCCGACGGCACCTTCAGCCTGACCGTGCCGGTCGGCCGCTGGCAGGTGAGGATCGCCTCCTACCAGTGGGTGCCCGGCCAGATCGACCGCGCCGACGCCCAGATCTTCGAGGTCACGGCCGGGCGGCCGACCCGGCTGCACGACCGGATGCGGCCGACCGGCCAGCTGAGGGTGGCGCTGCGTACCCCGGGCCTGCGCCTGTCCCGGTGGACGTTCGGCGTCTGGCACGACGGTGAGCTGATCGCTTCCACCCGCGGCACGACGCTGGGCCGGAACTACTTCAACACCCTGCTTCCCGGCGAGTACATCTTCGGCTACACCTCGGGCGCCGGCACCACCTTCTACGCGCCGGGCACGGTCCGGATCGAGAACGCCACCCGGGTCAAGGTGCGACCCGGCAAGCGGAAGCAGATCTGGGCCTACCAGCCCGCCGGCGGCACCCTCACCGGCACGGTGACCCTGCCGACCGGCGAGCCCCTGCCCGGCATCAAGGTCCGGGCCGACGTCGCCGTCGACGGCGTGACGCTCGGCTACACCGCCACCACCGGCCCCGACGGCACCTGGCGGATGAACGGTGTGTTCCCGGAGACCTACCGGCTCACGCTCACCAACCCGACCGGCAAGCTGACCCAGGACGGCGGACTGGTCACCACCTCGTCCGGCGGCACGGCGACGGTGGACACCACCTGGCAGCGGGGCGGCGCGGTCACCGTCACCGCGGTCGACGCCGAGACCGGCGCGCCGGTCACCGGCTTCTGCGCCACCGTGATCGCGAAGTCCGGCGAATACTGCACCCCCGGCTCGACCGTGACCGCCGCCGGCCTCGCCGCCGGCCCGACCCTGCTCACGCTGACCCCGCGAGGCGGCGACAAGGACCACCTCGTCACCCGCGACGTCGCGGTGACGGTCACCGATGGCGGGAACACCCGGGTGACGGTGCCGGTGACCCTCGGTGGCCGGCTTCACCTGGAGGTTCACGACCGGGCGACCGGAGCGCCGTTCGACAGCGCGTGCATCGTGGCGGTCGAGGTGGGAACCGGCACCGGAACGCCCGGCTCCTCCTGCACCAACCGGAACGGCAAGGCCACCACCGCGGCCCTGCCGGTCGGCGTCTACCAGTTGTTCGTCCGGGGCACCAGCTCGTCCGGGTCGCAGTGGTACACCCCCGAGGGCGGCACCGGCGACCAACGCGAGGCGACCAAGTTCCGGGTGAGGGCCGGCCACACCATCAAGGCCGGCACGGCGCTGCTCGACCGGGCCGGCACGGTCAGCGGCGTGGTCCGTGACCCGGCCGGGCAGCCGGTGGCGGGCGTCAACGTCGGGGTCCTGGCCCACGAACTCCCCGGGGCCGCCCGCACCCCGCTCGCCACCACCGACAACCAGGGGCGATACACGTTGCGCGACCTCGGGCCGTACTCGTGGCCGCTGCTCTTCACCCCGGCCTGGGACCTGCCGCGGCAGTTCTCCGGCGCCACCGGCAACCGCTTCCAGGCCGAGACGATCGCGCTGACCAGCGGCGCCACCACCCCCTACGACATGGCGCTGTCGGCCGGCACCACGGTCAGCGGCACGGTCACCGTGAAGCCGGGCGGTCCGGCGTGGAGCGGCGGCCGGCTGAAGGCCCGCAACGTGGCCAGCGGTGACCTGCTCGCGGTGGTCGACGTTCCCGGTCAGGGCGGCGACTACGAGTTCACGGTGATCGGCGGCCGGCCGGTGACCATCGACTGGTACCTGGCCAACCCGGTGACCAAGGCCGCCGGGCAGCACGAGGGCCCGGTCAGCGTTCCCGCGGAGGGCGCCAAGCGGCTCGACCTGACCATCGGCTGACCCGTCGCGGGCGGGCCTCCAATCTGGACGCCCGCCCGCCGCGGGGTAGCGTGTGAACGGACGTTTACCGACTCGGAGGGGACGCGCCATGACCCAGCAGGACTTCGCTGACCCGTTGTTCGCGGCGAACCCCTATCCGGTCTATGCCGAGTGGCAGGCCGAAGGCCCGATCCGGCGGGTCAGCATGCCCCGCGGCTTCGACGCGTGGCTGGTCACCCGCTATGAGGACGCGCGCAAGGCGCTGACCGACCCGCGGCTGTCCAAGGCGCCGCGCGGCCCGCAGTCGCATGCCGTCGACACCGCGATCAGCCGGCACATGCTGGCCACCGACCCGCCCGACCACACCCGCCTGCGCAAGCTGGTCGCGGCCACGTTCACCACCCGGCGGATCGAGGCGCTGCGGCCCCGCATCGAGGAGATCACCGACGCCCTGCTCGACGCGATGAGCTCACACGACCGGGTCGACCTGATCGACGCGTTCGCGTTCCCGCTGCCCATCCAGGTGATCTGCGAGCTGCTCGGCATCCCCGCGGAAGACCAGGACAAGTTCCGCTCCTGGTCCAACGACATCGTGTCCGGTTCGGAGGTGACCGGCCCGGAACGCATGCAATCGTCCATGGGGTCGCTGGTCGGCTACATCCGGGGCCTCATCGAGTACCGCCGCGGCAACCTCGGCGACGACCTGCTCTCCGGCCTGATCGCGGTGCGCGACAGCGATGACCGGCTCACCGAGAACGAGCTCACCTCAATGGTGTTCCTGCTGCTCATCGCCGGCCACGAGACCACCGTCAACCTGATCGGCAACGGCACCTACCTGCTGCTCAGCGACCGCGACCGCTGGGAGCGGCTGCGCGCCGACCGCGGCCTGCTGCCCGGCGCGATCGAGGAGTTCCTGCGTTACGAGGGCCCGGTCGAGCTCTCCACCGGCCGCGTCGCCACCGAAGACTTCGAACTGGCCGGCCAGCAGATCCGCGCCGGCGACGTGGTGCTGGTCGCGCTGGCCGCCGCCAACCGCGACCCGGCCCGCTTCGACGCCCCCGACGAGCTCCGCTTCGACCGTCCGTCCAACGCCCACATCGGCTTCGGCCACGGCCTGCACTACTGCCTGGGCGCGCCCCTGGCCCGCCTCGAGGCGGCGATCGCCTTCGACAAGCTCCTCGACCGCTTCCCCGACCTCCGCCTGGCCGTCCCGCCCTCCGAACTGTCCTGGCGCCCCGGCCTGCTCCTCCGAGGCCTCCACGACCTGCCGGTCACCCTCTAACTCGAAAATCGACCGTGACCAGATACGCGGCAGCATCCCGCGGCGCGAAGCGGCGTGGGATGGGTCTTGGTTGAAGCGGTGACTTATGCGG
>NZ_JBFBGU010000036.1:0-60468 GCF_040684855.1 Actinoplanes sp. NPDC089786 | reverse complement strand
TCTCGGCGCCCTCCATGGCGGCTGCGATGTCCGTACCGGAGTACGCAACCGGGGCGAAGCCCTCCAGCCGTCCCTGGCTGTTGATGCCGCCCTTGACCCGAACTGCCTCAATGTTTTCGTGAGCGTGTGAGGCTCGGGAGTACAGCGAGACCCGGTGGCCATGCTGAGCCCAGTCGAAGGCGACAGCCATGCCTCCGTTGCCAGAACCAACAACGGTGACGTTCATGGTCGCTCCCCAATCCGTCCGGCGTCATGGCAGACGCCGCCTCCACCACCGGCCCCGTCGTACGAGGTTGAACACAAATGGCGGGGCCGCCGAGCCATCGTTGAGATCCTCGCACAGCGAATGGTGCTGAACCTCGACGTCGACGCGGCGGAGTGGCTTGGCCTCGATCCACCGACGCGGTTGGCGTCGGCACGGTGACGCCACGTCCGAACATGGGTCCACTCGGTGCTCGCGGCCGCTGCCAGCATCCTCAAGCTGCCGGCCGACGTTTCCAGCACTGAATCCTGGTTGTCAGCAGTAGTTACATGTAGCGCCCCCAATAGGCGCACTGTTCTGCCGCTGATCGGCGCGGACCCGCCCGCTCATCGGGACGGGAAACCGGTGCTATCCGCGACCGGCATAGCGCTACCGTGAGGCGGTGACCGAGTCGGTTCCGACGCTCGTCGAGCTGCCACGACCGCGGGCGCTCACCGAGGCCGAGCATGCGTTGATGGCCCGGCTGGTGACGTTCGCTGATGTCCCGAGCCTCAGCGAACAGGTCGCGACGGTGCGCGTCGTGTCCACCTGCGACTGCGGCTGCGCGTCGGTCGGACTGCGCACCGAGGGACCGCAGGTGCCCGCAACGGCTGTTGCGCAGCTCAGCGACACCGGGCGTGACGACTACTTCGCTGTGTCCGCGTCTGGCGGCGGCGATGTCAGCGTCGTGCTGCACGTCCTCAGCGGGCTCGTCGGAGAGCTGGAGATCTACGCGGGCGAGGGCGTACCGGTAGCCGCGCCACACGCCGACACTGTGATCAACATCTGGATCGGATGACGTCTGCATTACCGCCAGGGCCGCCGGGCATCGACGACGCGGACAGCGACACCCCTGCATGCAAGGTCACAGCGCGGCCCAATAGCACCAGCATGACATCCGGATCTGCCGCGACGCGCGAGGCGCGAGGCGCTGGACGGCGTGGCGCCGCGAGTTGCGTGGAGCGGGTGGACGTCGGGTCTGCATACTTGCTCCATGCCCAGCAGCACCCCGTTCGGAGCATGTACCACGCTGAGTGATGTGCTCTCAGTTCTGCGCCTGGCAGACCTTGTAGGTGCGCGGCTGTGGATCGACGGGGGCTGGGGAGTCGACGCGCTACTGGGCGGCCAGACCCGCGAGCACGGGGACCTCGACGTCGCGATCGAGGCCCGCCACCTAAGTTCTTTTCTCGCGGCGCTGTCGAGTCAAGGCTTCGTGGCAGTTGGGGAGGACGGCGCCACGTCGTGGAACTTCCTGATGCGGCACCGGGACGGCGCGGTAGTCGATCTGCACGTCATCGTTCTCGACACGGATGGCAACGGCTTACTTGGACCACCAGAAGCCGGTCACGCTTATCCAGCCGACTCATTGACTGGCCGCGGCGAACTCGGGGACCGGACCGTCGATTGCATCACCGCCGAATGGGCCGTCAAGTTCCGCGATGCCTACACGGGTGACCTCGGTGACCGCGCCGACGTTCTGGCGCTATGCCGCCGGTTCGGGCTACCAGTTCCTTGTCAGTACCACGGCTGATGCGGGTGCGCCGCCACACTCACATGCCGCTGACAAGAGGGCGCCGCAGGTCACGTACAGCTGAGGTAACCAGATCCGGCCTTCGTGGCGAGCGGGTCACCACCTTCTCGCGGAGCCGCCGATGTCTCCGGTAAGTCGCACGGCCTGGACGACGGCCACCAAAATTCTCCTCCATTGTCGGGTTCATGGACTTGGAGTTGGTCGCCAGCTTCCTGACACTGGTGGACGAGGGCCATTTCGGCCGAGCTGCGGCCCGGCACCACCTGACCTGTTCGGCGCTGACCAAAAGGATCCAGCGCCTGGAACGTGACCTCGGGATGCCCCTCATCGACCGCCCCGTGACCGACATGGTGACCCTGACCGTGGGTGGAAAACAGTTCGCGGCCGGCGCGGCGGACCTGCTGGCCCACGCCGAGATGGTCCGCGCGGCCGCCCGGGAGGCCGCCCGGACCGGGACCTTCGGCGGACGCCCGCTACGGCTCGGCTTTCCGGCCGGCACCGGCGAGGCGATGCGTCGGCACCTCGGCCTGCCGGGGATCGCCCAGCAGGTCCGCGCGAACTTTCCCGGCGTCTTGCTGCGCACCCTCGCGGTGCCGTTCTCCGCTCTCGCGAGCTGCCTGCCGGACCGGACGGTCGACGTGCTCTTCGCCAACGGCGTGGTTCGTCACCCAGGGGTGGAGTCGTTCCCCACCCCGCTGACCAGCGCCCGCGTCGTCGTTGTCGGCGAGCGCCACCCCTTGGCCGACGCCGCCGCGGTGCATGTGCGGGACTTCGTCGACTACCCGATCGGCTACAACCCGGCCGTCGCGGGCGAGTTCATGGGCGGACTGTGGCTCGACGATCTACGCCCACGCCGCGACGCCCGGCTGGTCGACATACCCGCAGACGATCAGGGGACCAACTTGCGCCTGCTCAAGGCCGGCGATGCCGCGATGGTCACCTACCCCGACATCGCCTACCCGCTCGGCCGCCGCCTGCGGCCGCCGCCTGCGGCTGGTCCGGCTTTCCGGCCCGGTGCCGCAAGCCGGTCGGGCTGATCGCTGAGAAGTGGCGATCACTCAAAGGCGCGAACGGGCCGCTGGGCTGCCCCCTAGGACCGGAACGGGCCGGCGCCGGCGGACGCGGCCGGGTCAACACCTTCGAGCACGGCGAAATTGTCTGGTCACCCGGACAAGGGGCGAACATGATGGTCGCGCTCTACCGGCGTAACGGTGACCTCGTCATCGACTGGGGGCGGACCATGCCCTTCAAGTACGACTTCTTCCAGGTCCGCTGGGATCTCAACGGCCGCAACGTGGGCCAGCGCGAGATCCGGGGCCGGGTCCAGGGCAGCACGGTCGTCAGCCATCCACAAGACGGCACCTACACCGCGGTGGTGCAGGGCTGCGACTCCCGGGTCCTGAGCTCGACACGCTGCCGGCAGAAGTGGACCGTGCCGGTCAGCATCCAGCTTCCCTTCCATCGGCCTACGGTCGACGCCAGCGACGCCCTTCTCGTGGTCAACCAGCACAGCAAGATGTGCGTCGACGTCGCCTACGGCAGTCGGAACCAGGGCGCCCGGATCCAGCAGTACCCCTGCCACGGCGGGCCCCCGGAGCGGTGGCGCTACGACTGGGTCACAACCGTGAACGAGACGGGTTACTTCCAGATCGTCAACCAGAAACAGCGGACTGTGCCTGAGCATCCGGGGCAACGCTCCGACCGTGGGCGCGCAGCCGACCCAAGCCCGGTGCAACGGCCGAGTCTCCCAGATGTGGGGCAACGTCCGGGCCGGGGTCAACATCTTCCGGCTGAAGCCGTACCTGGACTCGAGTCTCTGCCTGGACGACGAGGGCTTCAACACCACGCCCGGCGCCAGCATCCAGCTGTGGAAATGCAACGGGCTCGCAGTCCAAGGCTGGAACCTTAAACGCCGGCGACGGCACGACAGACGGCTCGGCCACGCCGGTCAGGGTGATCCAGGTGCGGCCGCGTCTGCCCTCGTAACCCCGCCGATGGTGCCGCCCTCTGACCGCCCGCTTCGGCTGCTCATGCCTGGGTATTCGGGAAATAGCCTACCGGCCACGTTCACATGCACGCTCATGCCGAGTTGAGGGTGCATGACGGTGTGCCCGGCACGCGTCGGGCTAGCCGAATCGACGCGCCGTCAGGCGAGGGCACGGTCGGCCGCGGTGGTGCGGGCGGCCCGCACGAAGGCCGCGACATGCCGTGACCGGCTGCCCTCCCGCCACGCCACGACCAGCGTCGCGGGCGGGGCGTCCCGCACCGCACGGTACGTCACGCCGCGGTAGGGCCCGTCCAGCGCCGACTCGCCGACCAGGGCCACCACCCGTCCCAGCGCGACGAGTTGCATGAGCTCGCCGGCGTCGCGCACCACCGGCCCGGGGCCGCGGTCGACTGCCTCCGGCCACTGCGGCATCGTCTCGCCGGCCAGATCCGCCAGACACACGCTGTCATAGGCCGCAAGCCGATGCCCGTCGGCCAGGGCGACCACCCGCCGCTCCACGCTGAGCGCCTCGCTGGCCAACCCCTGGAGGTCGTTCTGCGGATGGTGCAGCAGGCCCACGTCGGCTCGCCCGTTGCGCAGCATCGCTGCGCGTTCGCCCAGCGAGAACGCGAACTGAACCGGCAGCGCGTCCGGTTCCGACTCGTACGCGGCCAGGATCCGCGGCAGCAGACCCCCGTCGCCGCCGGGCTTCATCGCGAGCACCAGCGACCGCTGCGCTGCGCCGGCCCGACGCGTTCGGCGTACCGCCGTCGATATCGCGTCCAGCGCCACACGCGCCTCGCCGAGCAGCACCTCACCCGCCGCGGTGAGGTGGTTGCCGCGGCTCGTGCGCTCCAGCAGCGCGACACCCATGCGGTGTTCCAGCCGCCGGATCGCGCGCGACAGCGGCGGCTGCGCGATGCCGAGCCGGGCTGCGGCCCGGCCGAAGTGCAACTCCTCGGCGACTGCCACGAAGTACCGCAGCTCGCGGGTTTCGACGTCGTCCATACCGCAACGGTATCGACACCCACCCGATCGATCTTGGACGTCGGTCCGGCGCACTGCTCGGATAGGGGTATGTCGACAACGAGGATCGCCCTGGTGACCGGGGCCAACCGGGGTATCGGCGCGGCGATCGCGCAGGGGCTCGCCGAGCGGGGCATGACCGTGGTCGTCGGGGCGCGCGACGCCGCCTCCGGCGAGCAGGCAGCGCGACGTCTCGGCGGCCGTGCGGTGCCACTCGACGTGACCAATGACGGCTCGGTGCGCGACGCTGTCGCTCACGTGGAGCAGTGGTACGGGCAGGTCGACGTACTCGTCAACAATGCCGGCATTTCGGGCGGTAGCGCGGGTCAGCTCGCCGGCGAGGCGGACTTGGCGGTCATGCGTGCGGTGTTCGAGACCAACCTGTTCGGCGTGGTGCGGCTCACCGAGGCGTTCTTACCGCTGCTGCGCAAGGCGGTTGGCGCCCGCGTCATCAATGTCTCCAGCGGCACCGGGTCGCTGGCCTGGCAGTCCGACCCGGGCCATGCGTTCGCCTCGTCGCGGATCGCGCTCGCCTACCCGGCGTCGAAGGCTGCGCTGAACATGCTCACGGTGCTGTACGCCAAGGCTCTGGCCGCCGACGGGATCGCGGTCAACGCAGTGGCGCCTGGCGCATGTGCCACGGACTTCGCCGCCGCACTGGGTCTGTCGTTGGAGCGCACCGCTGAGCAGGGCGCCGCGATCGCCGTACACCTGGCAACCGTGCCGGACAGCCCGACCGGCGCGTTCTTACAGGACGACGGGCCGGTCCCGTGGTGAACCGAACACCCCACGCCGGCCGCGACGGGGCTCCGGCGTTCATCGTGATGCCACGATCGGACGCGCGGATCTGCCGCGGACAGCGTGCGTCCCCATGGCTCTCCGCGCCGTCGCGATGGGGCCGACGAGGTCGCCAATGGTTTGGCCTACGTCTGGCCGGTGGTGCCCATGGCCCAGCCCGACATGGGGGAGCAGATTGGGAGCAGCACCCAGTTCTGAACGGCTTTCAAAGGCGATCAAAGGGTCCTTTGTCGTGGTTCTGTTCTGCTCCCTGGCTGACCTCCACCAGGTTGCGCGCTGGTATCCATCGAACTTGGCACATCGATGGGGGGTTGCCGGCCCGCTCATGGAGTCGGTGCCGGCGCCTGTTGGTGAGCGCCGGTTGTGTGAGACGTCAATGGTTGTCGTGTAACGCCTCACGCTGTCGTCGCGGCTCGCTCTCGGCCCCATCGGCAACAGCGGCGTCAGTCTCAGCGGGGCAGCCCCGATCGGAGGCGTGGTCGACGATGTGGCGGAGCCAGTTCAGCAGGCAGGCGAAGTCGGCGTCCCGGACGGTTGCGCGATGGTGGGAGAACCGGCCGGCCGCCTCGCTGGCGGCAAAGCCGAGGATTGCGGTGCTGAGCAGTCGCTCCGTTCGTGGGATCTGGGCCGGTTCCTGGCCGGCCTCGCGCAGCGCGTTATACACCGAGCTTATGACGTAGACAAACGGAGGCCACGATGCACGTACTGCTCACAGACGGCTCCGGACTGACCGCGCGGCAGACCGCTACGCTGCTGTCGCGAGCCGGGCACCGGGTCGAGGCGCTCTCGCCGGACCCGTGGTGCCTGTGCCGCTTCACCTGCCACGTACATCGGATCCATCCGGTACCAGCCTATGGCGTGGACCCGTTCCACTGGCTCGACGCCGCCCTCGACCAGTACGCCCGCACCGATGCTGATGTGCTGCTGCCGACCCAGGAGCAGGTCGCTGTTCTTTCCTGCGCCGACGACCGGCTTGCAAGCGCCGGTGTCCGCACCGTCGTCCCGCCGTTCGAGGCGCTCACACGGGTCCAGGACAAGGTGTCGGCCTCCGCCACTCTGGACGACCTCAAGCTGCCCCAGCCGCCCTACCAGGTCATCCGCGACGAACAGGAATTTGCCGGCTGGGATGACTTCCCGGTGTTCATGAAGCTTCCAAGATGTCCGAGGCATCAAGTACGCGCAGCCCTGAGCCATGATGTGGGTGACCTCGCCCCGGCCGTAGGTGTGGCACAAACCTGCCGCGTGACGTATGGGCCTGCGGGCGCCGTCAGCGCGATCCGGACGTCCGCTCATGTGCTTCTCGAGGAGCCAAGGTGTGACGGTTCCGTGCAACGGCTGCCCTCGTCGTACGGGTTTCGTGCACGTCGAGGCCAAGACGCGGGATCGCCCTACGGTCGCATCACCGGTCGTCGAGCGAAGGTGGGCTTCGGGTGGAACTGCACCACAGCACCGCGCTACGAGTGCGCAACGTGCGGCTGATCGGGATCGCGGCAGCGGTCGACACCGAAGCGGTTCTCGAGGCTGGCGACGACGGCCGGATCACGTACGCCGGACCGGCCGGCGGGGCGTGATCCGCAGGTGCACCCCTCCGATCCCCCAAGAGGAGATGTTGATGGCAGAACTCGGCGCCGATGCCACCGCGGAAGCCCGGGCCGACCCGCCCGCTGACGACCTGCACACCGGGTGGACAAGACGCGTCGTCGGTTACGTCGCGATCCTGGTCATGGTGAACGTGATGGTCGACAGCGTGCTCGCCTCGCCGACCTTCGTGCTGCCGCAGCTGAGCGAGGCCTTCCACACCGACCAGTTCGCCTGGATCGGCTCCAGCGCGATGCTCGCCGGCGCGATGTGGGCGCCGCTGCTCGGCAAGAGCGCCGACATCAACGGCAAGCGAAAGATCCTGGTGATCACGCTGCTCGTGGCCGGCGCCGGTGGTCTGGTGTGCCTGGCCGCGCCGCACATCATCGTCTTCGTCATCGGGCGTGTCCTGCAGGGTGCGGCGGTCGCGGCCCTGTTCCTCACGGTCGCGCTCATCCGGGACATCTGCGCGCCGAAGTTCGCGATGGTGGTGACCGGTTTCGTCACGTCGGGCTCGGCCGTCTTCGGCATCGTCACGCCGTTCATTCTGGAGCCGGCGCTGGACGCGTTCGGCTGGCGGGTCGTGTTCGTGATCTCGGCGAGCTTCGCCGGACTGGCCACGCTGCTCGTACGGCTCGTGCTGCCGGAGAGCCGCAACCGGACGCCTGGAAAGGTCGACGTCCGGGGTGCTCTGGTGCTGGGCGGCGGCCTCGCGGGCGTCCTGGTCTACATCAGCCTGGGCCAGGTCTTCGGATGGCTGAACCCGTTCCCGATCCTGGTGCTGGTCGCGGGGATCGCCGCGCTGCTCTTCTGGTATCTGGTGCTCACCCGCCGGCCGGAGCCGGTCATCGACATCCGTGGCATCTCGGTCGCCCTGGGGCTGGGCCTGCTCGTGGTCGTGATGGGCACCGGCGCCTACCAGAGCATGCTCCAGCTGTTCAGCCTCCTGATCGAGGTCTCGCCCGAAGACGGCCTCGGGTACGGGATCGCCGGCCCCGCCGCCCTCGGCCTGATGTTCGGCGTCCCGTCGATCGGAATCATGCTCGGCGGCATCCTGGCCGGGGCGGTCGCGACCAGGGTCGGGCCGGCGCGCACCCTCGCGGCCGGCGTGCTGGCCGGCGTGACCGCGACGGTGATCATGTTGCTGATCGGGGCGGGGAACCTCCCGTTGGCGGTGGTGTCGTCGTTCCTGCTGAGCCTGACCGCCGGCTCGCTGGTCACGTCCGGCTTCAACCTGGCGTCCATCCTCGCGCCCCGGGAACGGCAGGGCACGGTCTCCAGCATGGTCATGGTCATGGTGGCCATCGGCTCGGTCACGATGAACTTCATCGGTTCCGCCGTCCTCGGGGCCACCCGGACCGTCCACGAGGGGGAGTCCGTCAATTCGTCGTTCGGTGTGCACAGCTACATCGCGGTTGCCGGCGTGGTGTTCGTCCTCGCCGCCATACCGACGGCTTTCCTGGTACGCCGGATGCGCGGGTACGTGGTCACCGGCGTACCCGTCAGCCACATCTAGGTCATCGCCGCGGGGAACAGCATCTGAGCACCTTGAGAGGAGACCGCACATGACATACGCGGAAGCCGTCGCGGACGGCATCTGGGCGGCGGACGTGGCACGGGTCGGATACATCCCCTCCGTGACCGTGGCACCGGTCGTCAACGCCCTGGTGGCCGCCGACGGTGGCGTGGACGGCGTTTCGCCGCGGGTCACCCCGCTGTCGCGGGAGGAGGAGGCGGTAGGCGTGCTCGGCGCCGTGGCCCTCACCGGCGCATTGGGCGCGGTGGTCATGCAGGACAACGGCTTCGGCAACGCGCTGACCGCGCTGACCACCTTCCCGCTCGCGTACCACCTGCCGTTGCTGATCTTCGCGAACACCCGGGGCGGGCTCGGCGAGTACAACTCGATGATCCACTCGATCAGCCAGCCGATGCCGGCGATCCTGCGCGCGACCGGACTGCCGGTCATCGAACTGGACCGGCGCAGCAGCGCCGGCGACTGGCGCGAGACGGTCCGGGAGGCCGGCGTGCACGCCGTCATGACGTACCGGCCCGTGGTGGTCCTCGGGTCGTTCTGGAACACCGACGGGAAGGTCGCCTGATGAAGCGGATCGAGGCGCTCACCGCGCTCGCGGACCTCACCGGCCGGCATCCCGTCGTCGTGACCTGCGCGGCAACCAGCCGCGAGCTGGCCTCGGTGCGCGACAGCGACAACCACTTCTACCTGCTCGACGCGATGGGCCTGACCGGATCGGTGGCCACCGGACTGGCGCTGAGCCTGAACCCGGCCGCGCCGAAGGTGATCGGCATCGAGGGCGACGGCTCACTGCTGATGAACCCGAACGTGCTGCCCACGGGCGGCTACCTCGCCCCCGCCAACCTGCTGCTCGTTCTGCTGGACAACGGGGTCTACGGGTCGACGGGCGCGCTGCCGACCTACTCGTCCCGGGTCGACCTCGAGCGGCTGGCCGCGGCCGCCGGGTGGGCGACCCGCTCGGTGGACACCGTCGACGGGCTACGAACCGCCTTCGCCGACCTGCTCGCCGTCCGCGAACCGGCCTTCCTGTACGCCCGCATCGAGCCGGGTAACGCGACAGGCATCCCGAAGCTGCTGGTCGACCCGGTCACCATCCGGGACCGGTTCATCCGCTGGCTGCGGGAGGACGCGGCGTGACCCGGGTGGGCGCCGGCGTCGTCACGGTCAACCCGGCGACCGGCGAGGAGCTGGACTTCTATCCGTATGCCACCGCCGGGAGCGTCGACCGGGTGCTGGCCGCCGCGGCGGCCTGCGGCTGGGGCCGGTCGAGCCCAGGGGAGCGGGTCGCCGCCATCGGCCGGCTCGGCGATCTCCTGACGGCCCGGCGCGAGCGGCTCGCCCGGCTCATCACTCTGGAGATGGGCAAGCCGATCCGGCAGGCGCGCGCCGAGATCGACAAGTGTGTCGGCGCGTGCCGCTACTACGCCGCGCAGCTGCCCGGCATGCTGCGGCCGGAGACCTTCGACCTCGACGGCGACACCGCGGTGGTGCGCGTCCTGCCGCTCGGCGTCGTCTTCTGCATCCTCCCGTGGAACTATCCGTGGTGGCAGGTCATCCGGGCGATGCTGCCCGCCGTCGCCGCGGGCAACGCGGTGGTGCTCAAGCACGCGGAGTCGGTCACCGGCAGCGCGATGCAGGTGGAAGAGATCTTTCAGGACGCGTACGGTGCCGGCGTCCTGCAGACCGTCGTGGTCGACAGCGCGACCGCCTCGGACATCATCGCGGATCACCGGATCGCCGCCGTCACCTTCACCGGCAGCGACCGGGTGGGGGCGCTCGTGGCCGCCCGTGCCGGCGCCGCCCTGAAGAAGTGCGTCCTCGAGCTCGGCGGATCCGATCCGTTCATCGTCCTCGCCGACGCCGACATCCCGGCCGCGGCCGCTGCCGCCGTACGGTCCCGGTTCCTCAACAACGGGCAGAGCTGTATCGCGGCGAAGCGGATCCTCGTCCACCGGTCGGTCCGCGACGAGTTCGTCGACGCGATCGTGCCGCATGTCAAAGCGTTGACCGTCAGCGATCCGGCCGACGAGAGCTGCGACATCGGCCCGCTCGCCCGCCTTGACCTTCGCGACTCGTTGCGCGAGCAGCGCCGTCAGGCCGTGGCGGCCGGCGGCCGGGTGATCGCGCAGGCGCCCGCGCCGGAGGACGGGCCGGGAGCGTGGTTCGCGCCATCGATCGTCGAAGTGGAAGGGCGCGACTCGGTTCTGTTCTCGGACGAGACATTCGGCCCGCTCGGCGCGCTCACCACCGGCGCGCACGACGACGAACTCGTTGCGCTCGCCAACTCCTCCCGGTACGGGCTCAGCAGCAGCGTCTGGAGCGGTGACAGCGAACACGCCGCGGCGCTCGGCGCGCGGATTCAGGCCGGCGCCGTCTTCGTCAACACGATCTCCGCCACCGACCCGCGGCTGCCGGCCGGCGGGGTCAAGGCCAGCGGCTACGGTCGCGAGCTCGGCCGGTGGGGCGTGCACGAACTGGCCAATGTTCAGGCATCGCGGATCCGGAAGGCGGTTGGCGGGCGATGACCGCTCCGGACGCCCGGCCCGCCGAACGTCTGTCCGGCATCACCCCCTCCCGCATCCGGACGGTCTACGACCGGGCGGCCGAGCTGGAGGCCCGCGGGACCCGGGTCGTCCACTTCGAGACCGGCTGGCCACCGCGCGACGTGCCGGTTTTGCCCGACGGGCGTGGGTCGGTGCGGGCTACACCCCGGGCTGGGGTCAGGCCGGTGCCGCCGGGGAGTCCTCTGGCGCCGGGGTGGAATCGGTGGTGATGGCCGCCAACAGCGGCACCGAGCGTACCGATCGGCCCTCGCCGTCCAGGACGCGGCCGAGCAGCTTGACCACCCGCAGGACCACCGTCCGGTCCTGGACCCGCAGGGCCGGCAGCGCCTGGCTCATCCGGCGTTCGAGTTCGTGGACCTCGGCGGCCGAGTGCAGCCACGCATCGATGATCACGTTGTGCGGCCCGGCCACGATGCTGCACGCGCGCACGCCGGGCAGCCCGCGGAGGCGTCCTTCAGCGTCGTCGAGGCCGTCCACGTCGATCGAGCCGTAGTAGACCGCCGCCACGGCACGGCCGGAGAGATGGCGCGACGTGTCACACCGGTAGGTGAGCAATCCCGCGCTCTCCAGCCGCGACAGCCGCCGCCGCACGGTCACCGCTCCGACACCGGCGTGCTCGGCGAGCCGCTCGAACGGCATCCGCCCGTCGATGGTCAACGCCCGCACGATGCGGTGGTCGACGGCTTCGAGGAGGCCGGCGTGCTCCGCGCGGGAGGTGGCGTAGGCGCTCAGCCGTCGTTTCTGGTCCTGGTCGAGAGCGCCTTCGCGCCACCGGCTGGCCTCGATGGCGGAGCGGGTCACGATGTGGCTGCGGACGTTCGTGGCCTCCGGCAGGTGCCCGATCCGGTCCAGCAGATAGCCGGAGAGCGCGGTGAGGTCGGGGGCCTGTGCCAGCACTTGCAGGTCACGACCGCCGGAGGTCAGCTTGATGGTTGCCGCCTCCACGTCGTCGGCCAGGGTGGCCGCCACCGCGGCGGATCTGCCGGGCGTACAGCTGATCTCGACGAGGGCGCAGGCCGGAGTTGCCCGGCCCGCCGGGTGAGCGGTCACCCAGGCCACGCCCGCGGCGTGCATCCGCGCCCAGCGCCGCCCGACCGTCGCCGGGTCCACGCCCATGACCGGCGCCAGGTCGCGCCAGCTCGCGCGCGGCGCCGACCGCACCGCGTCCACGATCGCGACGTCGAGTTCGTCGAAGTCCACCTCGGGCATGATCAACGCTCCTTCAGTGCACCATCTGCGCGCGGTTGAAGGAATCATGCAGCACAACTGCCTTCTGTGAGAGGCGCCCTAGCCTTCCGGCATGACGATCGACATAGACGTGTGTGCCGCCGCCGCCCGGCTTGCCGGTGTGGTGCATCGCACTCCGGTGCTGCGCTCACGGACTCTCGACGAGCTCGTCGGCACCGAGGTGTTCCTCAAATGCGAGAACCTGCAGCGGACCGGCGCGTTCAAGTTCCGAGGCGCTTATCACGCCGCGTCGCGCCTGCCGCCGCAGCGGTTGGCGAACGGCCTGCTCACCCACTCCTCGGGTAACCACGGGCAGGCGGTCGCGCTGGCCGCCCGGACGCTGGGCGTGCCCGCGGTCGTCCTCATGCCGCACGACGCCCCGCGGTCGAAGACGGCCGCAACCATCGGGTACGGCGCCGAGGTGCTCACCTTCGACCGCTACGCCGACGACCGGGAGGCGCTCGCCGTGGCGGCGGCCGCTGAGCGCGGCATGACGATCATCCCGCCGTACGACCACCCCGACGTCATCGCCGGGCAGGGCACCGCCGCTCTCGAACTGCTCGACGACACCGGCGAACTCGGCATGCTGCTCGTGCCGGTCGGGGGCGGCGGGCTCATGGCGGGCTGCGCCGTCGCCGTCGCCGGCCGGTACCCGGACATTCGCATGATCGGCGTCGAGCCGGCGGCCGCGGACGACACCAGGCGCTCCCTCGCGGCGGGCCGCCGCGTGGCCGTCGACGTACCACGCACGATCGCCGACGGCCAGACCGCACGCATTCCCGGGAAGCTCACGTTCGCCGTCAACCAGCGCCTGGTCCACGCCGTCGTTGTGGTCACCGACGACCAGATCCGCGAGGCGATGCGCTTCGCCTTCGAGCGCCTGAAGATCGTGACCGAGCCCAGCGGTGCCAGCGGCCTGGCCGCGATCCTCTGCGCGGCCGCCGGGCCCCCGCCGTCCCGCGTCGGCGTCGTCATCTCGGGCGGCAACATCGACACCGGCCGCTACGCGGAGATCTGCGCACGGTAGTGGGCCGGCCTTAACGTGTCGCTCGTATGCCGGCCAGGATGACGTCGACGATGCGCTCGGCGTCGGTGGCGGTGAAGTCTTTGACGCCGCGGGTCACGTGCAGATGGACGGGGCCGGTGAACAGCTCGGCGAGCAGGTGCGTGTCCACCCGCGGCAGCTCGCCGCTGTCCACGGCCTGAGAGATCCGCTGATCGAGAGTGCTGGTCCGCCGGTCGTAGAAGCTTTGGACGACCCGGCGGAGCTCGGCGCTGCCCTCGGCGGTGTGCAGGGCGCTGCTGATGGCCCGGCCGAGCGGGCTGGAGAGGCTGGCGGCCATCGCGACCAGGAAGCCGGCCAGGTCCCTGCGCAGGTCGCCGGTGTTCCCGATCGGCGCCTCCTGGTCGGCGAGGCGGGTGAGCGCCTCGCTGACCAGCATGTCCCGCTGTGGCCACCGGCGGTAGACGCTGGCCTTGTTGACGCCGGCCAGCTCGGCGACCTCGTCGTAGCGCAGGCCGGTGACCCCGTGCCGGGCGACGATGGCGACCGTCGCGTCGAGCACCGCCGCGCGCACCCGGGACGAGCGTCCGCCCGGCCGCCGGCGCACGGGAACCTCCGGTGTGGGTCCTTCGGCCATCGGTTTCGTCGCTCCTCCCGCCGATCGAGCACCACCATAGCCTGCGCCGTCTGTTAATGCGACGAGTTGTTGCTTTAGTGGGGTGGGTTGAGCTAGAAAGGGGCGATGACCGCTACCCCGAGAGTGCCGATACCCCGTGCCTACTTCGACCGTGCCGGTCACAGCCCCTTCGATCCGCCCGCCGTCCTCGGCCGGCTCGGGGAGCTGTCACCGGTGTCCCGCGTGAATCTGCTCGACGGCTCGGAGGCGTACGTGGTCACCGGCATCGACGAGGGACGGCAGGTCCTGACCGATCCGCGGTTCAGTGCCGACAGGTTCATGCACCGGTCGTCGCTGCGGCCCAACCCGAGAGACCCGTACGGCGCGGGCGCGGGCCTGTTCGCCGCGATGGACCCGCCGCTGCACACCCGCTACCGCCGGCTGCTGACCGGCGCGTTCACGGTCCGGCGGGTCGGCAAGCTGGAACCGGCGATCAGGGACATCGCCGCCACCCTGATCGACAGAATGCTCGCCCGGGGAAACAGCGGCGACCTGGTCACCGACTTCGCGCTGCCGCTGCCGTCCCTGGTGATCTGCGAGCTGCTCGGGGTGGCGCACGCCGATCAGGCCACGTTCCAGTCGTTCGCCGCGGAGATGGCCCGGCTGGACACCTCACCAGAGCGTGCCGCGCAGCTCGGTGCGGAGTTCGACGAGCTCCTGTCGCGATCGATCGAGCACAAGCGCGCGAACCTCGGTGACGATCTGCTGTCCGGCCTCATCAGCAGCGACGCCGATCCCGCGCTGACGAACATCGAGCTGGTCAACATCGCCCGGCAACTGCTGGTCGCCGGGCACGAGACGACCTCGAACATGCTCGCGCTCGGGATGTTCGCGTTGCTCAGTCACCCGGACCAGCTCGACTTTCTGCGTACCCATCCCGGCCATTGGCCGGCGGCGGTCGAGGAACTGCTCCGCTATCTCTCGATCGCGCAGCTCAGCGTGGTGCGGGTGACGACTCACGAGGTGCCGCTCGGCGAGACGACCCTGCCGGCCGGGGCCGCGGTGATCGTGGCCGTGTCGCAGGCCAACCGTGACGCCGGGACCTGGACGGCGCCGCAGGACCTCAGGGTCGACCGGCCGCGCTGCCCTCATCTCGCGTTCGGCTTCGGCATCCACCAGTGCCTGGGACAGCAGCTGGCCAGACTGGAGCTGATCGTCGGCTATGCCGCGCTGCTCGACCGGCTGCCGGGCCTGCGACTCGCGGTCGCGGCTCACGAGGTTCCGCTGCGGACCGACATGACGATCTTCGGCGTCCACGCCCTGCCGGTCAGCTGGAGCTGACGCGCCCCCATCCCTGAAAGGAACCCGCCATCATGCGCATCCTGGTCTCCGGAGCCGGCATGGCCGGTCTCGCCGCCGGCATCAACCTCGGCGCCATCGGTCACGACATCACCCTCGTCGAACGGGCCGGCCACCTACGCGTCAACGGTTCCCCCATCGACATCCGCGGCGACGCGATCGAGGTCACCCGCAAGATGGGCGTCCTCGACCAGATCCAGGGCCGCAAGGTCACCATGACGGAGATGACCCAGTTCATCAGCGCTGACGGCACCGTCCTGGCCGAGCTCCCCGGCAGCGAGGTCAGTGACTCCGAGGACGACACCGAGATCCCCCGCGAGGAACTCGCCCGCGTCCTGCACGCGGCTCTGGCCCCCGGGGCGCCCGTCGTCTTCGGCGAATCGATCAAACACATGCACGACGACGGTGACGGCGTCGAGGTCACCTTCATCTCCGGTAAACAGGATCGCTTCGATCTGGTCGTCGGCGCCGACGGGATGCACTCGCTGACCCGCCGGCTGACCTTCGGCCCGGAGCAGGACTACCTCAAGCACCTGGGCTTCTACGTCGCGCTGACCGACCTGCCCGCCGCAGCCGGCACCGAACGCAAGAACCCGTTCCTGAACTGGCCCGGCCACATGATCGGCATCGCCCGGTACAACGACACCGCCCTCGGCGTCATGAACTTCCGCTCCGCATGGATCGACTACGACTACCACGACCTCGACGCCCAGAAGCAGATCCTGCTCGACGCGTTCGCGGGACACGATGAGTGGCGCGTACCCGAGATCCTCGACGCCGTCCGCAAGGATCCCGAGCTGTACTTCGACTCGGTGAGCCAGATCCACATGCCGAGCTGGCACCATGGCCGCGTCGTCCTGGCCGGCGACGCCGCACACTGCGCGTCCGGCCTGTCCGGACGTGGCGCATCCCTTGCCATCACCGGCGCCTGGCTGCTCGCGGAGGCGCTGCGCGGCAACCCGGGCGATCTCGAGGCCGCCTTCCACGAGTACGAGACCCGTCAGCGTCCTTACGTCGCACGTGCATAGGACAGCGCCGGTCCCGGCGGTGACCTCGTCGTGCCCGCAACCCAGCAAGCCCTCGACCTCCGCAACGCACGACTGCGCGCCATGGCCGAATCCTGAGTTGCCACGCCGGCGCGACCGGCGGCCAGACCGGGACAGGTCTCTATCGGTACGCGCGCAGGAAGGCGTCCACCCCGTCCGCGATGATCGCGTCGATGTCCGGGGGCTCGGTGTCCTTCTCGTTCTCGTGGTCCAGCAGGGCCTCCTGCGCGAGGCTGATCGTGAGCGCGGTGAAGTGCTGTGCCGCGAGGCGGGGACGGGAGGCTCGGATGCTGCCGTCGGCCGCCAGTTCGGTGAATCGCTGCTCGAGCATGCCCAGCGGACGGTCGCGGATCGCTCCCGGCGGGCGGGGCACCAATTGCTGCTGCGAGATCAGCCGGCGAAAGGTCAGGTAGTCGGAGGATCCGAAGGCCCGGTCCACGATGCGGTGGGCGAAGGCCGCCAACGCCTCGCGCAGATCGCGTCCCGTTGTCAGCTCCTCATCGATGGCGGCGCTGATGGTGCTCAGCAGTGTCTCGTTCACGCGGCTCAGCACCCGGAGAAAGATGATCTCCTTGTCGCTGAAGTGGTTGTAGAGGGTTCGCTTGGAGACCTGGGCGAGTGCCGCGATGGCGTCCACTGTGGTCCGCTCGTACCCCTCGGTGATGAACAAGGCCTCAGCCGCGTCGAGGATGGCGGTCTTCTTTCCCTCCGACCGCAGGCGGCGGCCCGGAGTCTGTACCTCCGCGTTGATCCTCGGCACGGCAAAAGCCTACGCCAGAAGACTTAGGGGTCATCCCCCTCGTAAAAGTGCACTCGCCGGTGTACTTTTGCTGCCATGACAAAGCTGACAAGCCACCCACCAGGAGGCGTCGACATCGAGGCCAGTGGGTTGACCAAGAGGTACGGCGACAAGCTGGCGGTGGACGACCTGTCCTTCACCGCGCGGCCGGGCGTCGTCACCGGGTTCCTCGGCCCGAACGGGGCCGGGAAGAGCACGACGATGCGCATGTTGTTCGGGCTGTCCAGGCCGACCGCCGGCACGATCACGATCGGCGGCCGGCGCCTCACCGAACTCGACGACCCCGCGCGCTCCATCGGCGCGCTGCTGGACGCCCGGGCGGTTCACCCGCACCGCACCGCGGCCGATCACCTGCTCGCCTTCGCCCAGGCCGCCGGTCTCGGTCGCCGCCGGGTCGGCGAGGTGCTGGACCTGGTCGGCCTGACCAGCGCCGCCGGGCGCCGGGCCGGGGAGTTCTCGCTCGGCATGCAACAACGGCTGGGCATCGCGACCGCTCTGCTCGGCGATCCCGGGGTGCTGGTGCTCGACGAACCGCTCAACGGACTGGACCCGGAAGGCATCCGCTGGATGCGCACCCTGATGCGTGATCTCGCCGGTCAGGGCCGCACGATCCTGTTCTCCAGCCACCTCATGTCGGAGCTGGAACTCACCGCGGACGACGTCATCGTGGTCGGCCAGGGCCGGCTCATCGCCGAGACGACCCTGGCGAAGTTCGTCGAGGACAACACCACCCAGGCGGTCACGGTCCGTGCCGCCGCGCCGGACGCGCTCGCCCGGGCGCTGAGCGAGTCCGGGGTGATCTTCGCCGTACAGCCCGACTCGTCCTTCCTCGTCACCGGGACCGACACCTCGACGGTCGGCAAGATCGCCGCGGCGGAGGGCATCGCCCTCGACGAGCTTGTCCGGGTGCGCGAATCGCTCGAGGACGTCTTTCTGCGACTCACTCACGACGTCACGGAGTACGGGAGTCACGCGTCATGAACCTGATCCGTTCGGAATGGACCAAACTGCGAACCGTACGCAGCACCTGGATCGCGGCGCTGAGTGCCGTGGCCGCCGGGGTGGCTCTCAGCGTCCTGGGGGCGACCGATCTGCTCAGCGCGTCCCCATCCGACCTTCCCGCTGGATGGGATCCCACCTCCGCGAGCCTGAAGGGCTTCCTCTTCGCGCAGCTGATCATCGGAATGCTGGGTGCGCTGAGCGTGACGCCCGAGTTCGGCACCGGGATGGTCGGCACCAGCATGGTGTTCGTCCCGTCGCGGTCGCGCCTGCTGGCCGCCAAAGCCGCCGTGGTGGCGGCCATCGGGCTGACGGTCGGTCTCGTCACGACGCTGCTCAGCTTCACCGTGGTCCAGCTGATGCTCAAAAGCGCGGGCCTGCCCGCGGCCGGCCTGGCCGATCCCGGGGTGGCCGGCGCGCTCGTCGGCGCCGCGCTCTACCTGACCCTCATCACCCTGATCGGCCTGGCGGTGGGTGCCCTGGCCCGCTCGGCCACCACCAGCCTCGCCGTGCTCGTCGGCGCCCTCCTGCTGGTTCCGGCACTCGGTCCGAGCCTGCCCGGCGTCCTCGGCGACCTCTTCGGGCGGCTCTGGCCGATCACCGCCGGCCAATCGGCTTACACAGTCGTCCCGGTCGACGGCATGGTCGCTCCGGTCACCGGGCTCATCATCCTGACGCTGGCGGCCGTCGGAGTCAGCGTGGCCGGCCACGCGGTCTTCCGCCTCCGCGATGTCTGACACGACGCCCACCCCACTTCTGGAGGTTCCTCCGATGACTGCCCCAGCCCTGCAGATCGCACGCGAATGCCCCTATGCTCCGCCGGCTCAGCACGTCGAGATGCGCGAGAACGGCGGCGTCTCCCGCGTTCGCCTGCCCAGCGGCAAGGAGGCCTGGGCGGTCAGCCGTCTCGACCTCATCCGCGAGATGCTGTCGGACCCACGGTTCAGCTCCGACCGCGACAACCCGGACTATCCGGCGCTGACCACCGAGCCGCCCCCGCCGCCCTCGGCCGGTTCGCGCAAGCTGCTCATCCAACTGGACCCGCCCGACCACGCGCCCGCTCGCCGCGCCGTGATCAGCGAGTTCACCATCCGGCGGATGGCCGCGTTGAAGCCCCGCATCCAGGAGATCGTCGACGAGCGGATCGACGCGATGCTGGCCGGCCCGCGCCCGGCCGATCTGGTGGAGGCCCTCTCCCTCGCGGTTCCGTCGCTGGTCATCTGCGAGCTGCTCGGCGTGCCGTACACCGACCATGAGTTCTTCCAGACCCGCACCGCGGCGATCCTGCATCGCGATACGCCGCCGCGGGAGCGAGGCGCGACGTACGCGGCCCTGCGCGCCTACCTGACCGAGCTCGTGTGCGGCAAGGTCCGCGAGCCGGGCGATGACGTGCTGAGCCGGCAGCTCGCCGCCGGGGCAGATACCGAAGACGTGGTGGCGCTGGCGTTGCTGCTGCTGGTCGCGGGTCACGAGACCACGGCGAACATGATCTCGCTGGGCGTGCTGACGCTGCTCGAGCGGCCGGAGCGGCTCGCCTGGCTGATCGCTGATCCGGCGCGGATGCCCGAGGCCGTCGAGGAACTGCTGCGCTATTTCACCATCGTCGAGTACGGCAACTCACGCGTCGCCACCGCCGATGTCGAGCTCGGCGGAGTGCTGATCCGGGCCGGCGAGGGCGTGGTCTCGCTGAGCAACACGGCCGATCACGATCCCGAGGTCTTTCCCGACGCGGACGAGCTGAAGCTGGACCGCGGCGCCCGTAACCACCTGGCCTTCGGATTCGGCCCGCACCAGTGCCTCGGGCAGAACCTCGCCCGGGCGGAGCTGGACGTCGTGTTCACCACCCTGTTCCGCCGGGTGCCCACGTTGCGCCTGGCCGTTCCGGCCGACGAGCTGCCGTTCAAGTCCGACGCCACCATCTACGGCATCCACCGGCTCCCCGTTACCTGGGACGAGTGACATGCCGCCGACCAGCAACGACCACCCGAGAGGTGAAGCGATGAAGATTCTGCTCGACGAGGAGAAGTGCGTCGGCGCCGGACAGTGCGTGCTGGCCGCCGACGACGTGTTCGACCAGCGCGACTCCGACGGCATCGCGGTGCTGCTGGACGAGAACCCCGGCGAGGAAAGACTGGGCGCGGTCGAAACGGCCGCGCAGCTGTGCCCGGCGCAGGCGATCCGGATCGAGAAGGGCTGAGGCGTGCGAGACGTTGTTGTCGTCGGCGCCTCGGCGGCCGGTCTCGCGGCCGCCGAGACCCTGCGCCGCGAGGGCTTCGACGGGCGGCTCACCCTCATCGGGGACGAGCCCGGCCCGCCGTACGATCGCCCGCCGCTGTCCAAGCAACTGCTGGCCGGCGACTGGGAACCCGAGCGGCTGCGCCTGCGGTCCGATGAGGAGCTGGCGGCCCTGGACGCCCGGCTGATCCACGGCGTCCGGGCGGTCGGCCTGGAGCCACGCCGGCGGCGGATCCGGCTCAGCGACCGCGACGAACCGCTCGGGTACGACGGGCTCGTCATCGCCACCGGCGTCATCGCGCGCCGGCTGCCTTTCGGCCACGAGCTGGCCGGGGTGCACGTTCTGCGGACTCTCACCGACGCCCTCGCACTGCGCGACGACCTGCGCGAGGCGCGGCGGGTCGTCGTCATCGGAGCGGGCCTGCTGGGAGCGGAGGCGGCCGCGGTCGCCCGTACGATGGGCCGCGATGTGACGCTCGTCGACCCCGTCGCCCAGCCGATGCACCATCAGTTCGGGCCGGAGATCGGCGCCGCCGTGGCCCGGATGCATCTGGATCACGGCGTCAGTCTCCGCATGCTGACCTCGGTGACGGGTCTCGCCGGCATGGGCGGGCGCGTCACCGGCGTACACCTCACCGACGGAACCACGGCACCGGCCGACGTCGTCCTGGTGGCCATCGGCGCCCGGCCCGCCACCGCCTGGCTCGACGGCAGCGGTCTGTCCCTGACCGACGGCGTGGATTGCGACCAGACCTGCCGCGCCGGCGAGTCCATCGTGGCCGCCGGCGACGTGGCCAGCTGGCTCGATCACCAGACCGGACGCCGCCTGCGGGTCGAACATCGCAGCAACGCCACCGAGCAGGGCATGGCCGCGGCCCGCACCCTGCTCGGTGCGACCCTGCCCTTCCGCCCCATCCCGTACTTCTGGTCCGAGCAGTTCGGGGTGCGCATCCAGGCCTACGGAACCTGGACCGCCGAGGCGCGGATGCGGATCGCCGACGGCACACCGGGGCAGGACCGGTTCACCGCCACCTACGAATACGACGGACGGGTCGTCGGCGTCCTCGGGTGGAACGCGCCCCGCGAGGTCCGGGGCCTCCGGAAGCTCCTCGAATGACTCCCGGCGCACGGCCGGGCGCTCGGCGCCGCCTCGCGCGGCTCGGTGACCGCCCGGCCCGCGGGCCGGCGTGCCGATCACGTCGCCGCGTGCAGATGGCCGATCTCATGCACCACGCCGGGCCAGGTCGACGGAAAAGTGCAATCCTCGGGGCCGGAACGCAGGGCCACCATACCGTTTCGCGAATGGACATCGACCACAGATCGGCTCTGAGGGTGCACAATGTCCGCCTCGTCGACGGTGTGGAAGAAACCGCGGTGCCCGATGCCGTGCTGCAGGCGGACGACGACGGACGGATCACCTACGCCGGCCCGGCGAGCCGGGCGCCGGCAGCGCCGCCGGACATCCCGACAATTGACGGGCGGGGCGGCACGCTTCTGCCCGGATTCTTCGACTGCCACGTCCACCTCGGCATGCCCTCAGAGCAGTCTGTGGTGGAGCAGGCACTCACGACCACCGACGTGATGCGGGTGATCCAGACCACGCAGCGGATGCGGCGGACGTTGGAGGCCGGGATCACCTCGGCGCGTGACCTGGGCGCCCTGACAGCGGCCTACCGCGCCGCGGTCCGCGGCGGTGACCTGGCCGGGCCGCGGCTGCAGGTGTCGATCGGGATCATCAGCCACACCGGTGGGCATGCCGACAGCACGCTACCCAGCGGGCTGCACCTCGATTTCGACTTCTGCGTGCTGGCCGACAATGTGCATGAGGTGCGACTGGCGGCGCGCCGGATGCTGCGCGACGGCGCCGACGTCGTCAAGATCTGCACCACGGGGGGCATCAGCAGCGCGACCGACGACCCTGACGACGAGGACCTCCCGGAGGAAGAGGTCGCCGCCGTCGTGGACGAAGCCCGCCGGCACCGGGGCCGAACCGTGGCGGCGCACGCTCAAGGGCGGGCCGGGATCCTCGCCGCCATCCGTGGTGGCGTTCGCTCGGTCGAGCACGGGTTCGGCCTCGATGACCAGGGCTGCGATCTGCTGGGAGAGCGGGGGGCGTTCCTGGTCCCCACTTTGCAGACCATCTTCCGGCCGCTGGAACGCAGCAGGACGTCACCGTGGCGCTATGAGAAGAAGCTGCGCTGGAACGAGTTCGCCAAGCAGAACATCGCCACCGCCATCGCACGGAAGGTGACCATCGCCGCGGGAACCGATGCCGGGATCACCCCGCACGGCGAGAATCTCGCCGAACTGGCACACCTCGTCGCGCTCGGTATGAAGCCGATGGATGCCATTCGTGCCGCGACGGTCAACAGCGCCCGGCTGCTCGGGGTCGACGACCGGCTGGGAACGCTGCGTCCCGGCATGCTCGCCGACCTGGTGATCTGCGCGGGTGACCCGCTGCGAGACATCACCCTGCTGGCCGCGCCGGACAACATCGTTGTCGTCGCTCAGCAGGGAGTCATCCGCAAGAACACCCTGCCGGCCGAGCTGACCATGACGTCTTTCGAGACTTCACCCATTCTGGAAGGGACACCATGACCGATCGACCCAGCACCGACGTCATCATCATCGGGGCCGGGCCCACCGGCCTCGCCCTGGCGTGTGACCTGACCCGCCGCGGCTTCGCGGTCCGCATCGTCGAGCGGGACCAGGTGCCTAACCGTGCCACCCGGGCCAAGACCATCCAGCCACGCTCGCTGGAAGTCCTCGACGACCTCGGCGCCGTGGACCACGTCCTGCGTCACGGTGTCGCCAAGCTGCCGATGCGGTTCCACGAAGCGTCCGGCGCGGTCGTGGACAAGCCGCCGATCGCGATCTCGGCCGGCGATGACGTCCACACGCCGTACCCCGATCCGTTGCAGATCGGGCAGTTCCACGTCGAGCACGCGCTTCGGCAGCGGCTCGAAGAGCTCGGTGCGGCCGTCGAGTTCGGCACCGAGGTGATCGGGATGGACCAGGACGACGACGGGGTCACCGTCGAGCTGCGCACCGCGGACCGCGAACAGACGGCACGGGCCCGCTACGTGGTGGGCGCCGACGGCGGCAAGAGCAGCACCCGCCGCTTTGCCGGGCTGCCCCTGGTGGGCACGACCTACGAGGAGCAGCGCTGGTACCTCGGCGACGTCACCGTGGGCTCGGAGCTCGACCGGGATCACATGCACATCTGGCCGTCCGACCGGGGCATGCTCGGCCTGACGCCGCTCGGTGACGAGCTGTGGCAGTTCCAGAGCCCGCTGATGCCCGGTGAGGATCCCGGCGTGCCGTCGCTGGAGTTCTACCAGCAGTTGTTCGACCAGCGCGCCGGTGCCGGCCGCGTCGTGTTGGCCAGCGCCGGCTGGTTGTCGCTGTACCTGGTCAACGTGCGGATGGCGGAGACCTTCCGCAAGGGCCGCGTCCTGCTCGCCGGTGACGCCGCTCATGTGCACTCCGCCGCCGGCGGGCAGGGCATGAACACCGGCATCCAGGACGCCTACAACCTCGGCTTCAAACTGGACAGCATCCTCAACGGCGCGTTGTCGACGCTGTTGGACACCTACAGCGAGGAACGCGTCCCGGTCGCTCGCCGAGTGCTCGCGATGAGCACGGACAAGATGGCCAAGGCGGTGGCGGCAGCGGGCGGCGGCGAGAACGAACTCGGTTCGGCGCTGGCCGGCATCGGAGACGGGAAGATGAACACCGGTTTGGGTATCCACTACCGCGACAGCCGGATGACCTACCCCGGCGGCAGTGAAGTCACCGCCGGGCCCCGGCCCGGCGATCGGGCGCCCAACGTGACAGGCCTGCAAGGTGAACAGTTCCACGGTGGTCTGTTCGATCTACTGCGCGGCATGCACTATTCGCTGTTCGTGTGGGACCACAGCGCGCCGGTCATCTTCGACAACGCCAAGCCGACCCACATGCATGTGCACCGCGTCGGACCGGACAGCGGCAGCCCCATCACTGATGCCAAGGGCGAGTTCCAGCGCGTCTACCAGCCCTACGCCGGCGAGCTCATCCTCGTGCGGCCGGACGGTTACCTGCTCGCCCGCATCCCCGCGGGCCAGGAAATGGACCTCATCAACCATCTGGCCCCGTTCCGCTCGATCGGCAACACCGTCAGGCCCTATTAGAGGACGTCCCGCTGGTGGTCAGGGCGTTGCCGAGCAGGGACAACAGGCGGTCCCAGTGGCGTTGCAGCGCGGCCGGGTTGAATGCGTCGGTGTCGGACATGGCGAAGCCATGGATGGTGCCGGGATAGATCTCGGAGGTGTAGCTGACGCCCGCGGCATTCAGGGTTCGGGGACAGCAGCGAACGCGGGACAGCCGTAGCTGGTGTGGCGGCCAGGGTTTGAAGCCTCGCGGGTGGTCAGGCGGCCGGGATGAGGTCGGCCAGCAGCTCCTCGACGCGGGTCCTGATGTTGTCGCGGATCGGGCGGACGGCTTCGACGCCCTGGCCGGCGGGGTCGTCGAGTTTCCAGTCCTCGTAGCGTTTGCCGGGGAAGACGGGACAGGCGTCGCCGCAGCCCATGGTGATGATGACGTCGGAGTCGTACGCGACGTCGTACTCGAGGATCTTGGGCTTTTGATCGGTGATGTCGATGCCGACCTCACGCATCGCCTCGACGGCGGCCGGGTTGATGGTCTCGGCGGGGGCGGAGCCGGCCGAGCGGACCTCGACGCGGTCGCCGGCGAGGTGGCGCAACCAGCCGGCGGCCATCTGGGAACGGCCGGCGTTGTGCACGCAGACGAACAGCACGCTGGGCTTGTCACTCACGGGAAGAGACTCCTTCGGGTACGAGGACGTCGCCGGCCGCCCGGCCGACGGTGGGATACAGGGCCAGCAGCAGCCCGACACCGGCGATCAGCCCGACCAGCTGGGCGACGACGAAGCCGGGCACCGAATGCGGGGCGATGCCGGCGAAGGTGTCGGTGAACGCCCGGCCGATGGTGACCGCCGGGTTGGCGAAGCTGGTCGACGAGGTGAACCAGTAGGCGGCGCCGATGTACGCGCCGACCGCCGCCGGGGCCACCGCGGCGCGGCCGGAGCGGGCGAGGGCGAAGATCAGCAGGAGCAGCCCGGCGGTCGCGACCACTTCGCCCAGCCACAGGTGCCCGGCGCTGCGGTCCTTCTGCGACCAGGCCACCGCGTCCAGGTCGAACATCAGGTTGGCCAGCACCGACCCCGCGATCGCCCCGGCGATCTGGGCCACGATGTAGCCGCCGAGGTCGCTTCCGGTCAGGCCGGTGCGGGTGCGGCGGCCGAGGAACCAGTCGGCCGCGGACACGACCGGGTTGAAATGCGCCCCGGACACCGGACCGAAGGTGAGGATCAGCGCGCCCAGCACGAGCGCGGTGGCGATCGAGTTCTCGAGGAGCTGCAGGCCGACATCGTCCGGCGACAGGGTGGTGGCCATGATGCCGGAGCCGACGACGGCGGTGACCAGCAGAGCGGTGCCGAGGAACTCGGCGAGCAGCCGGCGCCACAGGGCGATCTGGTGCATCAAGGCGATACTCCGGTCTGGTCAGGGCTTGTCATCTGCTGACTAAGTTGTCCGGGTCAAGCGCGGGCGTGACGGCTCATCCGTTGTCGTCGACGGCGAGCAGCGTCGCCAGTTGGCGCATCAGGCCGGGCCGTGGCCGGTAGTAGACCCAGCTCGCGCGGCGTTCCGCGTCGACCAGGCCGGCCTCGCGCAGGGTCTTCAGGTGATGGGAGATCGTCGGGCCGGACAGGGCGAACGCCGGGGTGAGGTCGCACACGCAGATCTCCCCGCCGGGCGCCGAGGCGATCATCGACATCAGCTGCAGGCGGACCGGGTCGCCGAGGGCCTTGAACGCGGGCGCGAGCGTGCCGGCCACGGCGCCGTCGAGCTTCTGCTGGGCCATCGGCGGGCAGCACGGCACATCCGATCCGGCGTCCGCCGGGGTCACCGCGACGGCTGACTTTGACATGCGTCGAGGTTGACACATATCTAATCCGCGTGCAAACCTCGGTTTCGACAGTCATCGAGTTCGAGACTTCTCGAATCCACGGAGGATGCGCCATGACCGAGACCAGCACCCCGTTCCCGGGGCACGCGGTCACGACCGGGCAGGGTTGCTGCGGATGACCGCCGGCCTGGACGTCGTGGTCGGCGCCGTGGCCGGCTACCGCAGCCCCACCGGCACCGCCGACCGCGCCGACACCGCCACGCTGCTCGCGGCCACCACCGAAGCCGCTACACTTTCATCGTTAATCGGCGATGAACGATGAAGGTGTGTGATGGGCGACCTCCTCGACCGCGCGACCGCCGAGACGTACGCGTCATGGTTCCGCGCCCTGGCCGACCCGACCCGGGTGCAGATCGTCGAATACCTGGCCCGGCAGGCCAGACCGATGCCGGTCGGGGAGGTCGTCGCGGCGGTCGGGCTGGCGCAGTCCACCGTCTCGCAGCACCTGAAGGTCCTCACCGAGGTGCGGTTCGTGCTCGTCGACCCGGTCGGTACCGCCCGCCACTACCGGATCAACACCGACTGCATCGCCTGCTTCCCGTCGGCGGCGGATGTCGTGATGGGCCGCCCCGCCCCCGCCGCGATCGGCGACTGCTCGTGAGCGACCTGACCATCCGGCCCATGACGCCGGCCGACGCCGGCGCGGTGCTGGCCATCTACCAGGCCGGCATGGACGGCGGGAACGCCAGCTTCGAGCACACCGCACCCGGCTGGGACGCGTTCGACGCGAGCAAACTGCCCGAACACCGGCTGGTCGCCGCCGACCCGGACGGCGCCGTGCTCGGCTGGGTCGCCGTCTCGTACGTGTCGCCCCGGGTCGCCTACCGCGGTGTCGTCGAGCACTCCGTCTACGTCGACCCGTCCGCCCGGGGCCGCGGGATCGGCCGCGCGCTGCTGAACGCGCTGATCGCCTCGACCGAGGCGGCCGGCATCTGGACCCTCCAGTCCGGGGTCTTCCCGGAGAACACCGCCAGCCTCGCCCTGCACCACGCCTGCGGCTTCCGCACCGTCGGCGTCCGCGAGCGGGTCGGCCGGCACGCCAGCCAGAACAACCGGTGGCGCGACGTCATCTTCATCGAACGCCGCAGCCCCGCCATCACCTAGGAGACCTGCCTCATGACCACCGAGAACCAGCTTCCCGTCGTCGTCATCGGCGCCGGACCCGTCGGCCTCGCCGCGGCCGCCCACCTCGCCGAGCGCAACCTGCCGTTCCTCGTCCTCGAAGCGGGTGACGGTCCCGCCGCGGCGGTCCGCGACTGGGGCCACGTGCGGATCTTCTCGCCGTGGCGGTACAACGTCGACGCCGCGGCCGCCCGGCTGCTGACCGAGGCCGGTTGGGTGCGCCCCGACGACGACGTGCTGCCCACCGGCGCCGCGCTCGCCGCGGACTACCTGCAGCCGCTGGCCGATCTGCCCGCCCTCAAACCGCACGTCCGTTACGGCGCCCGGGTCGTCGCGGTCACCCGCCTCGGCCTCGACCGCGTCCGCACCACCAACCGCGAGCAGACCCCTTTTCTGGTACGCCTGGACGACGGCACCGACATCCTGGCGCGGGCCGTCGTCGACGCCGCCGGCACCTGGACGATCCCCAACGTGCTCGGGGCGTCCGGCATCCCCGCGCACGGCGAGACCGGCGCGGCCGCGTACATCGACAGCGCCCTGCCCGACGTCTTGGGCCGCGACCGCGACCGTTTCGCGGGTCGGCGGATTCTCGTGGTCGGCGCCGGCTACTCCGCCGCGAACACGCTGATCTCGCTGGCCGAATTCGCCGGGCAGGAGCCGGGCACGACGATCACGTGGGCGATCCGCGCCACTTCACCGGCCCGCAGCTACGGCGGCGAATCAGCCGACGCCCTCCCCGCCCGCGGGGCGCTGGGCAGCGTCCTGCGCGAGCACGTCGAGGCCGGCACCATCGCCCTGTTCACCGGGTTCGGCATCCGGCGGATCAGCACCAGCGGCGACGAGGTGACCGTCTCCGACGGCGAACGCACGATCACGGTCGACCGGATCGTGTCCGCGACCGGCTTCCGCCCCGACCACGCCGTCACCGCCGAACTGCGCCTCGACCTCGACCCGATCCTCGGCTCGACCCGCGCTCTGGCCCCGCTGATCGACCCGAACGAGCACTCCTGCGGCACCGTCCCGCCGCACGGCGCCGACGAACTCGGCCACCCCGAGCCCGGCTACTACGCCATCGGCTCCAAGTCCTACGGCCGCGCGCCCACGTTCCTGATGGCCACCGGCTACGAGCAGGCCCGCTCCGTGGTCGCCGCCCTGGCCGGCGACTGGGAAGCCGCGCGTGACGTGCAGCTCGACCTGCCCGAGACCGGCGTCTGCAACAGCAACGCGCCCGTGGACAGCGACCGCGTCGACAGCGCCGGAGGCAGCTGCTGCGGAACCCCCGCGGCCGTGGCCACGCCCGAGCCGACCGGCCGCGGTCTGGCCACCGGCATCTCGGGAGGCCTGCTCACCGTCATCGACGTGTCCACCAACACCGACGACGAGGCCGGCGGCTGCTGCCCGTGACCTCCGCCCGCACGGTGGCCTCCCCAGCCGCCGGGCGGGCGCGATCCATCGTCGCGGCGCTCGCCGTCACCCAGACCGTCGGCTACGGCACCCTCTACTACGCCTTCGCGGTCTTCCTCACCCCGCTCGCCGCCGACCTGCACACCTCCACCACGGCGATCACCGGCACGTTCACCGCCTCGGTGCTGGCCTCCGCCGTGGCGGCGGTGCCGGTCGGCCGGTGGCTCGACCGGCACGGCGGCCGCGCCCTGATGACCGGCGGGTCGCTGCTCGGCGCGGTGCTGCTGGTCGCCTGGTCCCAGGTGGACAGCCTGTGGCAGCTCTACGCCGTGCAGATCGGACTCGGCGTCGCCGGGGCGGCCAGCCTCTACGAAGCCGCGTTCGCCGTGATCATCGCCTGGCACACCCCGGCCCGGCGCTCGGCCGCGCTGCTCGCCCTGACCGTGGTCGCCGGGTTCGCCAGCACCATCTTCCTGCCCCTGACCGGATGGCTCGTCGACCGGCACGGCTGGCGCACCGCCCTGCTCGTCCTGGCCGTCATCCAGGCCGTAATGACCATCCCGCTGCACGCCGCCGTCATCCGCGCCGCTCCCCGGCACCCCGCGAACCACACCGTAGCGCCGCCGATCCGGCTGCGGGCGGTCCTGACCGACCGCGGGTTCTGGCTGCTCGCGGTCGCCTTCACCGCCCACACCGCGGCCATCGCGGTGGTCACCGTGCACCTGGTCACCGCCCTGATCGGCTGGGGCCACCGGACCACCTTTGCCGCGACCGCGGCCGGGCTGTTCGGCGTCCTGTCGGTGACCGGGCGTCTGGTCACCACCGGGCTGCACCGCCGCTACCGCCTCAGCCGGGTGGTCGCCGGCATCTTCGTCGTGCAAGGACTCGCCGCCGCGGCCCTGCCCGTGGCCGGCCGCAACCCGGTCGCGGCGATCACCGCGGTCATCGGCATCGGGCTCGGCTTCGGCGTCGGCTCCATCGCCAAACCGATCCTGCTCGCCGACCGCTACGACACCCGCCGCTACGCCACCATCGCCAGCCTGCTCGTCGTACCCATGACCATCGCCAAAGCCACCGCACCCCTGGCCGCCGCCACCTTGCACACCAGCTCCGGAAGTTACGCCGGCGTCTTCACCGCCACCGCCACGGCGTGCATCATCGCCGCCATCGCCCTGCTCGCACTTCAGTTCAGTATCGGCAAGGCCGGCAGAGCTTCCTGACCGTGCTGTTCGCCGCCGGACCGAGGCATCAGGCGCCCGCGTGGGTCACGACCGCTCGCCCGGCCCGGGTGGAGAGTGCCGGCGGCGTGTCCGGGGTCGCCGGTCGGGGCGAGGTGCGGGCGGCCAGGCCGGTGACGCCGATCGTTGCGAGTGCCGCCGCGGCCAGCGCGATTACGGGGCCCGTGGCGCCGAAGCGGAAGCCCTCGCCCAGCATCAGGATGCCGACCGTGGTGGCGACCACCGGGTTGGCGACGCTGACCATCGCCAGCGGCGCGGCCAGGCCGCCGTTGCGGTAGGAGAGCTGGCTCAGGCCGAGTCCGGCGGCCGCGAAGACCGCGATCATGGTCAGGGTGGGTACGGAGGAGGCGCCGATCCCGCCGTACGCGATGGCGACCGTCTCGGTCTTGATCATCACCGAGGCCACGCCGAACGCCGCACCGGAGGCACCCGCCAGGAGCAGGCTGCGGACCAGCGGGGATGAGGTCAGCCGCGCGGCGCCGGCCAGCATCGCCAGCCCGGCCACCGTGAGCGAGCTCAACCACCGGCCCTCGGCGCCGGTGAGGACGGCCGGCACCTCCGGTGTTGCGGTCACCGCCAGGATGCCGGCCAGGCCGACGACGGTGAGCCCGGCGTCACGCCAGGCGCCGGCGGTGACCCGGCCGCGGGTCCGGGCGGCGATCGGCAGCGCGAACAGCAGGGTCAGCGCGCCGAGCGCCTGCACCACACCGACCGTGCCGTAGCCCAGCGCGATGACGTGCAGGCCCGCGCCCGCGCCGGTGAGCAGCAGCGTCAGCAGCCAGCGCGGCGCTCCGCGGTGACCGGCGGCGGCGAGCTGCTCCTGCACGACGGCGGCGGCCGCGTAGCTGACGGCGGACAGCGCCGCGAGCAGGGTCGCGAGTCCGACGCCGCTGATCATCGCCGGGTCCGGGTCCGGGTCGGTGCGGGGTTGCGATTCATGTGTTCAGCCTGCCGTCGATCGCCCCGGATGGCGTCCTGCCTGCGCAGGCTTTCCGGCTACCACGGTGGTGGTAGCGCCGGACGGATCAGCCGGCCGGCGGCGGGTGGCCGGGCCGGACCAGGCCGCTCTGGTAGGCGATGACCACGAGTTGCGCCCGGTCGCGTACGCCAAGCTTGGTCATGGCCCGGTTGACATGGGTCTTGGCGGTCAGCGGCGACACGTACAGCCGCTCCGCGATGTCATCGTTGGACAGCCCGGCCGCGACCAGGGCGAGGGTTTCGCGCTCCCGATCGGTCAGCGCGCTCAGCTGGGCCGGAGTGGTCAGCGGCGCCGGCTCCGGTGAGTCGAGGAATCGGGCGATCAGGCTCTGCGTGGCCTTGGGGGACAGCAGGGCCTCACCGCCGGCGACGATCCGGACGGCCTCCAGCAGGTCGGCCCGGTTGACACTCTTGCTGAGGAAACCGCTGGCCCCGGCACGCAACGCTCGCAGCACGTTCTCGTCGATCTCGAAGGTGGTCAGGATGAGCACCCGGACCCCGGCCAGGTCCTCGTCCGCGGTGATCAGCCGGGTGGCCTCGATGCCGTCCAGTTCCGGCATCCGGATGTCCATCAGGATCACGTCGGCGCGAGTGCTGCGGGCCAGGGCGACCGCTTCCCGGCCGTTCGTCGCCTCGCCGACGACCTCCAGATCCGGCGCGGAGTCGATGAGCACCTGGAATCCCGCGCGGATCAGGGCCTGGTCGTCGGCGAGCAGCACCCGGGTCTGCTTCGTCACGTCGATACTCCCTGGTTGTCGGGCGCGGGCAGGAAGGCCCGCACCGCGAACCGGCCGCCCGCACCGGGGCCGGCGTCCAGTGTGCCGCCCACCGAGGCCGCCCGCTCGCGCATACCGGTCAGCCCGTGCCCGGTGGGCCGACCGGCGGACTCGGCGAGGCCGGGCTCGACCCGGTTCTCGACGGCGATCGTGAGCCCGGTCCTGGTGTAGCCGAGACTGAGGTGGGCGATGGGCGCGCCGCCATGCCTCCACGCGTTGGTCAAGGATTCCTGCACGATCCGGTACGCGGCCAGGTCGACCGCCGAGGGCAGGGGCCGCGCCTCGCCGTTCTGGCGATGCTCGACCCGCAGGCCGGCGGCGGCCACCGAGTCGAGCAGCCCGCCCAGCCGGGCCAGGCCCGGAGCCGGTTCGGTGGACGCCGCCGGGTCGTCGTCCCGCCGCAGCACGTTCAGCACGGTGGACAGCTCCTCCAGCACGGTCCGGACGGCGTCCCGGACGTGGGACAGGGCCTCCTCGGCCTGCTCCGGCTCCCGCCTCAGCACGTGCGACGCCACCTCGGACTGCACGCTGATCAGCGCGATGTGGTGCGCCACGACGTCGTGCAGCTCGCGGGCGATATGGAGCCGCTCCTCCGTGACCCGGCGGCGGGCCTCCTCGTCACGACTCTGCTCGGCGCGCAGGGCCCGGTCCTTGACCGCCGCCACGTACGCGCGCCGGGTCCGTACGGCGTCACCGACCGCGACGCCCATCCCCATCCAGCCCAGGTCCTCCAGGCTCTCCGAGGAGTCCCAGCCCTGCCCGGTGAACACCACCGCGGCCAGGTAGACGACCAGGGCGGCGGCGCCGCCCGCGGCCCAGGCGGTGGTGCGGCCGGTACGCGTGGCCACGGTGTACGCGCAGATCACCGACACGGCGGTGAGTACGTAGATCTCGCCACTGGTGGCCACCGCCCAGGCCGCCCCGGCCGCGACGACCCCCAGCACCGGCACCGGCCAGTGGTGCCGCAACGTGATCAGGAGGGCCGCGGCCGCCGCCACCAGCACGTCCCGCGGTGACAGGCTGCGGCCCGGAATGCTCCGGGGCCCCACCAGCACCGACACCAGCGACGCGACGCCGACGAATGCTCCCAGCAGCGCCTCCGCCACCTGCGGGTGGCGGGCCGCGGCCGCCCGCACACGCGGCAGCCAGGTGTTGAGCTGGGCCATGCCGATCACCGTACGCCGTCACGGGTCCCGGCTTCGTCGTCTCCAGGTGGTACCGCCCGCCTTCCGGCTACCACAACCGTGGTAGCCGGAATGACCATGACCGGAGGACGCGGAACGTACCCCGCCGGACGATCGTTTGGCCCGTCACCAGGCTTTCTTCGCTTAGGAGTTCCCGTGGATCGGACCTCGGCCAGAATCGGCGCCATCGCGCTCTGGGCGCTTCAGATCGCCCTCGCGGCGGCGTTCATCCTCAACTTCGGCCCCGGCAAGGTGTTCGGCAGCGAGCAGGCCGTGCAGACGTTCGCGGACATCGGCGCGGGACAGTGGCTCCGCCATCTCACCGGCGCCCTGGAGATCGCCGGCGGCATCGGGCTGCTCATCCCGCGTCTCAGCGGGCTCGCCGCCCTGGGGCTGGCCGGCGTCATGAGCGGGGCCGTCCTCGCCGAGATCCTGTTCCTCGACGCCGACGTGCTCGTCCCGCTCATCCTGCTGGCCGCCGTCCTCACGATCGCGTGGTTCCGCCGTGCCCGCACGGTGGCGCTGCTGGGACGGCTACAGCGCACCAGCTCACCGGTGGGGCGCTGAGCCGCGGCTGAGCCGGCGATCGACCGGGCGCTGACCGCGAGGTGGCCGGCCGGCGGGCTGATCTTCTCGGCCTTGGCCGGGGTGGAATCAGAGCAGGCCCCGGGCCGTGGCGATGGCGTAGGCGGCCAACAGGCCGCCGTCGCTCACCTTGCCGGACGCGATCAGGTCGCGTAGCTCGTCGGCGGTCACCAGGCGGAACTCGTCGATGCCCTCGATCGTGGCGCCGTCGGGCAGGGCGCCGTACGAGTCGACGTCCAGCCGGGCCAGCCACAGCTCGCACGGATTGTCGTCGGTCAGCCGGCCCAGGAACTCCGTCTTCTGGGCGGTGATGCCGATCTCCTCCCGCAACTCCCGGATGGCGGTCTCCGCGCCCTTGTCACCAGGTTCGGCGAAGCCGCGGGGCGTCTCCCACTGCCAGTCGCGGATGTGGTGCCGGAACTGGCGGGTCAGCAGGATCCGGCCGTCGCTGAAGATCGGCAGGACCACGGCGCCCTCGCTAGTCGTCTGCGCCACCCAGCGGATGTACGGACCCGTGTAGCCGTTGCGGAACCGGACCGTGTCTCGCATGGCGATGAAGAAGGCGTCCTCGTAGATCACGCCCATGTCGCCGTACTCCTCAGGCCGGCCGAGCTCACGGAGCTTGGCTGCGGAGCGGTTGGCGACGTCTTCCTGAACCTCCGGATCGAACACGAGCTCGTAGGCCGCGCCCTCGGGATTGGCGAACAGGGCCGGCCGCTCGGCGCGGAGTTTGTTGTAGCGCGCGAGCCGCTGAGCGCGTCGGGCGCGCGTGGCGTCGTCTGTGGTCAAAGTTCCTCCGTCGGGTTCGTACCGGCAGCCTAAGACATGCGGCCGACCGGTCCGACCTCCTTGGGCTGTCGGTGCGATGACAACGGTCCGGCCGTGCGATCACTTATGGACGCGGGTACCGATACTGATGGAGTCCCCAGCACGAGGAGGCCAAGTGGATCGTCTGGACGGCGGCGCGCTACCCGCGAACCGCGACATCGTCGACCTGCAACTCGACGACGGCACGGTGATCCCGGTCGAGGTGACGATCGAGCCCACCGGCGATTTTGCCCCGGGTGGCCGCAGCGACGCGAGCTTCGGTGACTGGCTGAGTGGCGGCCGGCGCGCGCCGCTCGGCCGTACGCCCACCGTCAAGGGCATGGCCCGTTGGGTGCAGTCCCAGTTGGAGGATGTCGACACGTTGCTGCCTGACCGGGTCAGCCTGGAGATGGGCGTGAAGTTCGTCGCCAAGTCGCCCGACCTGGTGACACCGGTGCTGGGCCAGGTCGGCGGAGAGGCCAACCTGCTCGTACGCCTCGAATGGGACCTCGGCCGAGCCGGTGCCCAGCAGACTCCGCCGCCGCAGCCGGAGAGCGACCAGGACGACGACCGGCCGGATGCAGACGACCAGCATCCGGCCTCCGGCGTGGACGGCTGACGCGGCCGATGTCGACCGCACTCGACGCCCTGGCGCGGCGCTCATTGGTCCAGATCCGCCTGGATCGCGAGCACTATCGGGGCGTCGGTTTCGTCATCGCGCCGGGCCTCGTTGTGACCAACGCACACGTCGCAGAGGAAGGCATCCAGGTCTGGTACGGGGGCGAGCCGCACGAGTGCACCGTGCGGCGTTATCCCGCCGAGCGGGCCAACGGTTCCGAATGGCCCTGGCCCGACCTGGCCGAACTGGCCGTGCCGACGCTCGAGGCGGATCCGGTGCTGCTCGGACCGCCGTTCACCGGTGCGGGCGACATCGAAGGCCTGGGTGAAGTGCGAGTGCCCACCTTCGACCTCGCCTACGTGGCGACCGGCCCGGAACGCCTCGAGCCGATCACCAAACGGCTCGTGGTGTCGATCACGGGTGATGGCCTGATCGGTCTCGGCGGTGGGACGCTCGACCTCGGCATGAGCGGCAGCCCGGTGATCGACATGCGCAGCGGCCGGGTCCGCGGCGTCGTCAAGTCGGCCGCCTGGGCGCAGGCTCAGGTGCAGTACGGCGCCAAGGTGCCGACCGGCGGCTGGATGATCCCGTTGACCGGCTCGCACACTCCGGCGTCCTGGTTCGAAAGCAATGCCGCCGCCAATCCGCCCGGCAACCGATGGCGCCTGGTCGCGGCCGACGCCGAGCGCGTTCAGCAGGAACTCTTCCGGCGTACGGAGCCGCCCGCGGAGATCACGCCGGCCAATCTGCTGGACCCGGACACCGGTGTGACCCCGTTCGAACCGATGGCCGAGCTCGACGAACTGCTGGACTGGTGCCGCACCGAGGGCCGGACGGTGGTCCGGCTGGTCTCAGCCACCTCGGGCACCGGCAAGAACCGGGTCGCGCACGAGCTCTGCGACCGTCTGCGAGGCGAGGGGTGGGCCGCCGGCATCCTCCGCCCGTCGTTCCGGGACGCCGGGTGGCTCCGGACCCTGGCTCAGGCGCTGGAGCGGGAACTGCAGGTCTGCGTCGTCGTGGACGACGCCGAGCATCGTGGCCCGGATGTCGCGGCGATCCTGCGGGAGGTGAGCGACGCGCTGGACGCGGCGCCCGCCGGACTGCGATTGACGGCCCGGGTGGTGCTGCTGTCCCGCAACGACCCGGACCGGTTCGAGGAAGAGTTCCTGAGCATCGACATCGACGACGACGAGTTCGCCCGGTGGATCCGATCGGTGCAGAAGTCGCCGATTCTGCTGCCGCAGATGCTGCCGGACGCGCCGGCTGTGCTGTCGCGCGCATGGCGGGCTTTCGCGTCCCGGCTGGGGATGGCGACCGAGGCGGAACCGCTGTGGCCGCGGGATATCTCCGCGAGAACCACCCTGGACCTCTACGCGATCGCTGTCGACGAGGTGCTGTCCGCCTTGCCGGGCTACGAGCAGGACCACCGCGGCTCGATGGATCCGCTCGAGACCATCCGCCGGCATCAGCTGAGGTACTGGTCGCGGAGGTTGAGGGACGCCGATTACCAGTTGCGGGCGCCGCCGCCGAAGCCGGTGACCCGCCCGAAGGCTGGTTCCGGGCCGGTCCACATTTCGCTGATTACCGCCGAGGCATGGCTGCTGGTGCCCACGCTCGTCGCATCCACCGACGAAGCTCCCTTCCGCCAGGTCATGACCAGGGCCGCGCTGGCCCTCGGTGCGCCGGGTCTGGACGAGATCGACACGCTGCTCAAGCTGTATCCCGTCGCCGCGGACCGCCGCCCGGCCGCACTGACACCGGATCGGCTCGCCGAGATCGTCTTCCGGCACGTCTGCCGGGACTTGGACGAGTTCACGCTCTGCGCTCTCCTGGCTGCCGTCCTCGTCGGCGAAGGGGCCGATGTCCATCTCGGCCTGAGATTGATCTGCCGGTCGCGGGCCGATCCGGACACTGCCGGCGACGCGGCGCACGACCGGATCGACGCTGCCTTGACCACGTTGCTGGCCGAATATCCGCGAGAGTTGCTGCCGGCGCTCACCCGGGTGTGCGGCGAAGTGCCGCACATGGCCCCACTGGTGAAGCTGCTGACCGTCGCGGCCGAAGAGAGCGAGCTGGATGTTCTGCCGCTGGTCGAGGAACACCTGCCGGACGACGGGCGGGGGTTGTCGCCGTTGGCCGTCGTCGTGCTGCGGAGGCTGGCTGACGCCACCGCCGGCAACGACGACCACAGTCTGTTCCGCCGGGTGTCATGGTGGCGCCGGCTGAGCCTGCATCAATATCACCTCGATCGGGACGAGGCACTGAACACCAACCAGGACGCGATCAACGAGTGCCGCGTGCTGCAGGCCCGGGGTGAGCGGCACGCCGCGACATTCGCCAGGCTGCACGGCGACCGGGCACTCTTCCTGCTGCGGCAGGTGCAGGCCCAGCGGGCACGCCAGGAGGGCAACGGACCGATCGGTGACGCGCTGATCAACGGCGAGATCGCCGTCCGGGCGTACGAGAAGCTGGGCCGGGAGAACGAGACCGCCCTCGCGGACGTGCTGCACAACCAGGACATCCTCTATTCCGTACGGAAGCGGTCGAGGCAGGCCCTGCAGTACGGCCGGAGGGCCTTGCGCCTTTATGGCGAGAACGGTCCGCGTCGTTCCCGCGCGGCGGCGCATTCCCAGGTCGCCGAGGACCTCGACGGCTTGGGACGCGTGGACGAGGCGCTGGTGGACAGCAACCAGAGCGTGGCCATCCTGACCGACCTCTTCCGCGAAGCGCCGTCGGCGTACGCAACCGACCTGGTGCGGGCGCTGGGCCAGCGTGCGTACATCCAGTTGCACAAGGGGACAGGGGACCGGCGGGAGGGCAAACCGGGGGCTACCGCACTGCTGGTCGATGCCCGGAAGGATCTGGTCCGGGCAGATCAGATTCTGCGCCGGTGGTCTCCGGTGCACGAGCCGGGGCTGGAAATATTTCTCCGTCGCGTCGGGGTGGTGCTGGAAAAGCACCTGGACCGGATGAGGTGACCGGGTCAGTCGCCCACGGTGACGCTCGTGCCGGCGATGATCCGGGTGTTCGGCGTCTGTGAGCGGTCGTCCTGATCCATGTACGGTCCGGTGCTGGTGCCCAGCACCGGCATGTGCAGGTTGTCGAAGAGGGTTCGGCTCTCGGGGCCGGCCGCATGCAGGCGTACACCGCTGGCGCCGTTGCTCTCATCCCGGACCGCGCTGATCTCGGCCTTGAGATCGGAGCCGAGGATCGAGTAACGCACCTCTGCGTCCCGATCGGTGCCGCCGGTGAAGGTCTGCTCGACGATCACGTGCAGTTCGTCGGCGAAATTGATGATGCTGCCCATCAGCGGATCGACGGGGGCATTGCCGGCGGCCTTCGCCTCGGCCAGTTCGCGCAGCATCTTCTGCCGTGAGTCGAGATCGAGGATGTCGGTGACGGCCTCGACCGGGATGTTTTGCCACACGGTGTCGTTGATCAGACTGGGATCGATCGACGTGCTGTTCGTCGTCGAGATCCACGATGGCAGCTCGACCAGGTCGTCGTTGCGCGGACCGGAGACCGCGATGGCGATCGCCATCGGCACGGCCACGTGGTACGCGGCGCTGGCCGATCGTTCCACGAAGTCGGTCGCCTCGACGGTGTCGCGGTCCGTGTCCTGCGCGGCGAGCAGGCTCTCGTACTCCTCGCGGAGTGACTTGTAGAGCACGACCGGCTGTTCCTGGGCCCAGTCGCGCATGGTCCGCAACGTGCGGACATAAGCTTCCGGGGTGCCGGCCGCGAGCCGGTTCAGCCGCTGACCGATCCGAGCCAGGAAGCCCTTCTTGAAGTTGGCGGCGACCGTGTCCGCGGAGAACTCGACGACGTAACCGTCGGTCACCTCGTCCAGCCAGTCGCCGTAGGCGGGCGGCGGCACGTTGACGACCTTGCGGTTGACGTGATCGGCTTGGATCTGCCGGAACGAGGTCACCGGTTCGTGGTGGAGCGTGTCGCGGCGGCACACCCGCACGTCACCGCGCCGTAGCAGCGCTCCCAGGTCGGTGCTCCGGAAGGCGGAGCCGCTCTTCTCGGCGAACAGCGAACGCAGCATCGGGCTGTTCAACGTGTGCGAGTCGGCGATGATCAGCGGCTCGGCCTGGACCGCGGTCATCAGCACGCGCGAGCGCAGGTCTTCGCGCTGCGAGAACTCGATCGGGACATGCAGATTGACGTCGCTCAGGAATACCGAGAAGTCGTGGTCGCCGCTGTCCGCCATGAGAATTCCTCGTGCTCTCGTTGGGGAAGGACCATGCAACAACCAATACAACTCAGTGTCAACGGTTGATCACTCGTTGGTGGAGGACCGCCATTCCTGATGTCAGCACTGTGGAGCTCGCCCGATGATCTCGGGCGAGCTCCGGCGGCACGAGCGGGACTGGTGACGACCAGCGTCAGGAGGCCGAGCAGGCGGCGGTCAGGTTCTTGATGGCGGTGTCCAGCTTCTTCTTGCTGGGCTTGGCCTTGGCCGACTCGTTGTACTCGTCGCTGAGGGTCCGCATTTCCTTCTGGACCTCGTCGGCGGCGGCGCTGACCTTCTCGTTGGCCTCGATGGAGTGTGCAACGACCGCGGCTGAGCCGGCGATCCACTGGGCGCTGACCGCGATGTGGCCGGCCGGCGGGCCGATCTTCTCGGCCTTGGCGACCTTCTTCGCGTTGTCCTTGATGTCCTTCTGGATGTTCTCGCAGGCCTTCACGGTGGCCGCGTCGTTGGTCGCCTCGGCGGCGGGGCTGCTGGGCGCGGTGTCGGCCGGGGCGGCGCTCGAGGCGGCCGGGGCCGGCGCGGGCGCGGAGGTGTCCGCGTCTGACTGCGTGTCGCAACCCGACAGCGCGAGCACTGTCGCGATGGCTGAAACGCCCAGGGTGAGCAGGGTCCGGTGCATTGATGTTTCCCCCATGATCCTCATCATCGGGCCGGACCCTATCAGCCGCGGTCGATGATCCGGATCTATTAATGGGGGGTCGACGCAACGGGGGAGCGGGCGGCCCGCCCCCCGTCGCGCCGGCTCAGCTCCCGGCGCGGACAGCGAGCGGGAACGTGCCCTCGCCGATGGTGGTGAGGGTCCGGGTGTACTGCCTCAGGTAGGTGTCGAGGAACGGCGACCGGTCGCCCTGGGTCGGGTTGTCGGCCCGGGGGTTCTGCAGCCCCAGGGTCAGCCGCGCGCGGGTGACCTGGATCGTGTTGCCGCTCGGGGTGTCGAGCCAGCTGCCGCTGCCGATCGTCCCGATCTGGACCCGGAGCTGGTGACCCACCTCGAAGGTCCAGTCGGTGGACTTCAGGTCGAAGGCGACCCGGCCCGCCTGCTCGATCAGCGCCACGTTCTCGTCGAACATGACCGCGGTCCCGTCCGGAGCCACGTCCCACAGCTTCACCATGACGTTGCCGGTCGCGCCGGCCTGCAGGGTGATCCGCGGGGTGGCGGTGATCCGCACCCGGGACGTGGCCGGCGTGGACCAGATGGAGTAGCTGCTCCGGTCCTCGGCCGCGAGGCTTCGCGCGCCGGGCGGGGCCGGGTCGGTGGCGTGTTCCATGTCCCACTTCTGGCCGGCCGGTGCGGCCAGCGTGGTGGCGGCGCTGTCGTCGACGTACGCGCCGTCTCGCAGTTCGGCCGTGATGTACGCGGCCGGCTTCGGCCAGGTCGGCTGGGCCCGCCACGCGCCGGTGTTGTCCTCGATGGCGAAGGCGGGATCCTGGACGGCCGGCTGCTCGCCCTTCAGGTAACGGTCGTACAGGCGCATGACCTCGTCGAAGAAGCCGGCGCGGCCCTGCAGCAGCTGCCCCTGGCTGTTCGTGTCGTTGCCGCGGACGTGCTCCCACTGCCCCATCCAGCCCCGCTCGGTGCCGTGGTGGTTGTCGAGGTACTCCTCAACATCCTCGGGCTTGGTGTTGTTCTCGATGAAGCCCTGGGTGAGGAACAGCGGGGTGCTGGTGTTCTTCGCCTTCGCCGCCAGGTTCCGGGCGCGCCAGTAGGGTGCGGCGGGGTCAGGTTCGTTGTTGTTCGTGAGGTTGTCGGTCAGGCAGTTCGGGTGACTTTCCTCGTACGCCGCGTTGGCCTGGTATCGGCCCGAGTCGTCGGCGAGGGACGGCATCGTGGCGATGCTGTTGTAGGCGTTCGGGGTGCCGGTCACGTTGGGCCGGGGGACACCGTTGCTGAACAGGTAGTTGTACATGTCCCACAGCGGCTCCTGGGCGACGACGGCCCGCAGCGCGCCCAGCCGCAGGTTGTTGCCGACCAGACCGGTCACGGCGTCGTACGACTTGCCGTACATGCCGACCTTGCCGGTCGACCACGCCTGGCTCGCCGCCCACTCGATCGCGGCCTTCACGTCCGCCTGCTCGCCGGGGCCGACCCAGTCGAGGCAACCGGTGCTGCCGCCGAAGCCGCGCAGGTCGACCATGACGTAGGTGTAGCCGCGGGCGAACAGGTTGGTGCCGCTGGTGAAGTCGGCGAACCGGCTGGACGGGCCGGTCTGGGTCCACCCCTCCGGCCCGGTCTGGCCGGCGTGGTTGAAGTAGGGGCCGACGGCCAGGATCACCGGGGTCTTGGCGCGGGGCGAAAGGTTCGCGGGCCGGAGCACGTCGGCGTGGAGCTCGACGCCGCTGTGGTCGGCCGACGGGAAGTAGGCCTCGGTCCAGACCGCGCCCTCGGGGACGCGAGGATTGTCGGCGTGGGTGACGCCCGGCGGGGCCGGGGCGGCGGCGGTTGCCGGGCCGCTCACCGCGAGACTCGCCATCATGATCAGCGCGGCGGCGGCGGACATGGCCGGCCTGCGTACGTTCATCTGACCCTCCGTGAGCGATAGACCACTATCTCTACGGGGGTTGACGCTAGCCGATCAGTGTCCTTTCTGGTCACCCGAGATGACGCGGGCCGGGCTTCCGCCTCGAAGCCCGGCCCGCGTCGATCACGTCTAGCGGACCGCCTGGTAGGCGTCCACGATGCCGTGACCGTAGAAGCCGTTGAACTCCTCGGTCCCCTCGCACGCCGGGGTGGCGGCGGGGCAGGCGCGTTCCGTGGCGCTGTTGATCAGCTTGCGCTCGACGGCGTTCGGCTTCATGGTCTTGCCGCCGTGCTGCCGGTCGAACTCGCCGAACCGGCTCGCGATCAGCGCGGCCACCCCGGCCGCGTGCGGCGAGGCCATCGAGGTGCCCTGCAGGTACGTGTAGTACCCGCAGACCCCGGCCTTGGTGCACGACTTGAACACCCGGTCGGCGAAGGCCGGATTGACCTCACCGTTCTGGTCGACGCGGCCGAGCTCCTGCAGCACCTTCAAGGGGTAGGTGGACAGGATCGCGTTGGTGATGCTGGTCGAGGTGCCGTCCGTGGTCGCCCCGCCGGGGGCGGCCACCGAGATCTGCTCGACGCCGTAGTTCGAGTAGTACGAACGGTTGCCGGACGGGCCGACCGCCGAGACGCCGATCACGTGCGGGCCCTCGACCGGCAGGTCCAGGCAGGTGTTGTTGTCGATCGTCCGCGGGTAGTTGGCGCCCTCCGGGTAGTCGGGGCTGGACGTGTCGACCGGGGGCTTGCCGAGGTCCTGGTTGGCGTTGCCCAGCGCGCCGAACAGCGTGACGCCGCTGTTGTGCGCGTAGTTCAGGGCGCGGCGCATGCCGGCGATGATCGCCCGCTGCTCGGCCTGCTGCTCCGGCGAGTCGGCCGGGTTGGCGCGGCAGTTGTACAGCCACGGGTCCACGTAGAACGACATGTTGACCACATCGAGGCCGGCGTCGCCCGCGTACACCAGGGCGTTCACCACCGGCTCGAGGAAGAAGTAGCCGGAGTCCTGCCCGCCCTTGAGCTCGACCAGGGTGACGTCCGGCGCGACGCCGGAGACGCCCACCCCGTTGGCCGCGGCGCCGATCGTCCCGGCCACGTGGGTGCCGTGGCCGCCGTCGTCGGTGCCGACCGGGTCGAGGCAGCTCGCCACCTCACAGGGGCCGTCGACGTCCGCCATGTCGGGGGCGAAGTTGCGGCTCAGCCGCTGGCTGAAGTGCGGGGCGAGATCGGGGTTGGTCGCGTCCAGGCCGGTGTCGAGCACGCCGACGGTGACGCCGCGGTCGCCCGACTCGATGGCGTGCGCCTGGTCGGCGTGGATCATCTTGAGGCCCCAGAGCTTGTCGTCCAGGGGGTCGGCCTGCACGCCGGCGTTGTTCCGGTTGCTGCCGGCCGGGATCTGGAGCGGCTGCTCCAGCTTGGGGGCGCGTGGCGCGTACCCCATGGCCTTGTTCTGAGTGACGCCGATGAGCTTGGCGTCCGCGGTGGCCTTGACCCGGAAGTCGGCTCGGGTCGACTTCACGGTGAACATGCCGGCGGCGTCGTTGCGGGCGACCACCGAACCGCCGGCGCCCTGGATGGCGGCGATGGCGGTGTCGGGGGAGACGCCGTCCTCGGCGACGACGACGTATTCGATCGCGGTGGCGGCGGTGGCGGGGCCCGTCGACACGGCAAGGAAGGATGCCAGGCCGGTCGCGGTGGCGACGGCGGCCGCGGCTAATTGTCTTCTCATCCGTACATGAGATCGAGAAGAATCGAAGCTTGCAAGGTGGCAAAGAGTGCAATGAGGGCCATCTCAGCGAGAAGATCTCACCGACACGGGCAAATCGGGTGACCGTGATGAGCATCTCCGCGAAGATGGCCGACGTGGACGAGGTCGAGGTCGTTGTTGCCCACTCGGAGCGCGCGACCCTCCGCGTCGGAGATGTGTTCCTGAAGGTCGACGGCAACCAGTCGCGTCACGACGTCGAGGTCGAGGCGATGGCCATGGCCCCGATCCCGACCCCCGCCATGCTGTGGCGCAAGCCGCCGGTGCTGGCGATCGCGGCCGTCCCCGGCTCGGCCCTCGGCATCCTCGGCGAGCCGTCGACCGCGTCGTCGGCGGCCTGGTCCGCGGCCGGCGCCGCCGTGCGGAAGCTGCACGACGCGCCGTTGCCGCCCTGGCCCGGCCGGAGCCTCGACGCGATCGCCGCAGACCTGGAACGCGAATGCGAGTGGCTGGTCACCAGCGGCGTGCTTCCCGCCGACCTGGTCACCCGCAACCGGACGGTGGCCGAGGCGGTGTTCCGGCCCTGCCCGCCGGTGTTCGTGCACGGTGACCTGCAGATCACCCACGTCTTTGTGGACGGTGACGTGGTCACGGGCGTGATCGACTGGTCCGAGGCGGCCCGCGGCGACGCCCTGCACGACCTGGCCACCTTGACCCTCGGGCACGAGGAGCGCCTCGACGAGGTCCTCGCCGGGTATGGCGGTGGCGTCGACGTCGAGGTGATCCGCGCGTGGTGGTCGCTGCGCAGCCTGCTCGCCGTGCGGTGGCTGGTCGAGCACGGCTTCGACCCGTCGTCGCCGGGCTGCGAGTTCGACGTGCTCAGAGCCCGGATGTGAGATCGCGCCGGGCTCGTTCCCGCCGCACCTCCTCGAGCTCGGCGGTGTCGGATTCGAGGTCCGGGTGGTCGACCTGACGGTCGAGGTTCACCACGAGTTCGAGCTCGGCGATGGCTTGGTCGAGGTCGCCGTTTGTGCGGTGGATCGACGCGATGTTGTGCCGGGTGACCGCTTCACCGGTACGGGCACCGATCTCCCGGCTGATGGTTAGAGCCTGCCGGTAGTAGGCGAGGGCTCGCTGCTGGTCGCCGAGTTTGTTGTGCACGGCGCCGATGTTGTTCAGCGTGGCGGCTTCGCCGTCGCGGTCGCCGACCTCTCGCCTGATGGGCAGGGCCTTTCGGTAGTGGGCCAGGGCCTGCTGCTGGTCGCCGAGGTTGTCGTACACGCCACCGATGTTGTTCAGCGTGGCGGCTTCGCCGGCCCGGTCGTCGACCTCTTGAGTGATGATGAGGGCTTGCCGGTAGAAGGTCAGAGCTTGCTGTCGGTCGCCGAGGTTGTCGTGAACACCGCCGATGTTGTGGAGCGTGGTCGCCTCATCGGCGCGGTCGTCGACCTCTTGAGTGATGGTGAGGGCCTGCCGGTAGTAGAAGAGGGCTTTCTGTCGGTGGCCGAGGTGGTTGTGCACGAGGCCGATGTTGTTGAGAGCGGCCGCTTCGTTGCCGCGGTTACCGGCTTCTCGGTACAGGTCCAGGGCTTGCTCGTAGCTGTCCAGGGCCTGCCACGGTTCTCCGGTGGAGGACTGGGCCCAACCCAGGTCCATGTAGGCGCTCGCATCCGGGCCCAGGGTGAGAGTGTCGCGCGCGACGGCTTCCACGTTCGCGAACCGGGACCTGGGCAACCACGCCGCCGCCACTTGGAACCCGACGTCTCGGGCGATCGCCGGCTCACGCCCGGCCACGGCCAGCCGATGCAACTCGACCCACCGTTCGATCAAGGCGGCGGGCGGGCCTGGAGCATCCGTCAACGTGTCACCTTCCGCCAGGGTTGACCGGATTCTTCAGCCTGGGCTAGATCCACTCAAGCGGGAGCGCCGGTCAGGTGGTGTAGACCTCGACCTCGAAGATGCGGGCCGTGGCGGCGCCGTCCTGTTGGCCGGTGTCGATCAGCAGGCGTACGTGGCGCGCGGTTGACGGGCCGGCCGTGCTCGTGACGACGCCGTCGGCGTTGTTGGTCACGGTGGCGAAGGTGGTCCAGGTGGTGGCGTCGGGGCTGAGCTGGATGCGGTAGGCGCGGGTGTTCCAGGCGAGCGGCTCGCCGCCGGTGGAGGCGTGGCGCACGATCACCGTGCGGACGGTGGTGGCCGCGCCCAGGTCGGTCTGCCAGGTTGCGCCGCTCACGCCCGTACACCATTTGCTGTTGTTTCCGGTTGTTCCGTCGTTGGCCCTGGTCGCGTCCTCGGTCGTGGCGCACGCGGAGCTCGCGGACGAAGGGCGCTTGAGGGCGAGGTTGACGGCGGCCGGGCGGGTGGTGCCGGTGATCGCGAGGTCGTCGACGTAGCCGCGGAAGACGCCGGTGCCGGCCGGCTGGTCGTAGCCGAGGTGGACGCGGTCGACCGTGCGGCCGGCCAGGGCGGACAGGCTGACCCGGACCAGGTTCCACTGGTTCACCACCAGGTGGCCGCCCTCGCCCTGGAACTGGGGGTGGGCGCGGACGCCGTACTGGTCGGTGGCGCCGGAGTCGCGCAGGCTGCTGCCGTCGGTGAAGGCCAGGTCGACGGCCACGTGGGCGCCGTTGGTCTGCTGCGGGAAGATCCAGTAGGTGAGCACCGAGGTGGCGCCGATCCGCAGGTGGGTGTCGAGGACCCGCATGTAGGAGTAGGAGCCGGTGGCGCTGAGGTCGTTGCCGGAATACATCAGCGCGTTCGCCCCGCCCCGGGACGTCTCGGCCCGCGGGCCGGTCTCCATCGTGGTCAGGGCCGCGTTGTAGCCGCCCACGTTCTGGCTGCCGTCCACGGTGTCGGTCCAGGTGGGCGCGGTTTCGCCCGGTTCGAGGCCGGCACGCAGCAGCGGCCAGTCCCGGCCCCCGCCGAGCACGGACTCCAGCGCCGCGTGCCAGAGGTCGGCCATCTTGGTGTAGCCCGCGTCGTTCGGGTGCAGCGTGTCGTTCAGGTCGGCGGTGGTGATCGTGCGGTTGAGATCGACCAGCCGGGTGTACGCGGCGCGGGACGACAGCACCGACGGCACCGCCGCGTTGAACGTGGTGATGCGGGAGTTGATGGTGGCGTCGAGCGCGGGGACGATCTGCGCCACCAGCACCACCGCGTCCGGCGCCCCGGTGTGGATGCGGTCGAGCAGCGTGCCGAGCCGGGCCGGCGCGTTCGCGACGTCGAAGTTCTGGTTCAGGTCGTTGGTGCCGATGTGCAGCAGCACCACGTCGGGCCGGCTGGTGGCGAGCCAGCCGTCGATCGACGCGGTGATCTGTTCGATCCGCCAGCCGGAGTGGCCCTCGTTGTCGGGGTCGGGCAGCGAGCCGGACTGCCCGCTGCCGACGTAGTCGACGGCCAGCCCGGCCCCGCCGACCAGCCGTTGCCACAGGGCGGCGCGGTAGCTGGAGGTGGTGCTCGACCCGTCGCCCCAGGTGATCGAGTCGCCCAGCGGCATGATCTTGACCGGCCGGCCGGTGATCACGGCGGCGGGCGCGGGGCTCGGCGCGAGGAGGGCGGAGGCCGCGACCAGCGTCGCGACGAGAATGCGGATCACCGTACGCATCGAGCCCCCCAGGTTTCCATCGAAGCATGTCAATGGTTGGCCAATCGAGGGCTGAACGCAAGGCCCCGGGGCACGCCCCGGGGCCTGAGGAGCTCAGCTGCGGACGGTGACGGCCTTGCTGATCGAGCGGCCGTCGTTGCGGTAGGACGTGGCCCTCGGGACCAGGCGCCGGCGGAGGCTCGGACGGTCTTGCCGACCCGGACCGTTCCGGTGACCGCCGGCCGGGCCGTGGCCCGGGACGCGGCGCCCCGGGTGACCGCCGGTGAGGCGTACGACGCGATGGCCGCCGACGGGTGGCCGGAACGCTGGCCGGTGACCGTGACGGCCAGCCGCTTGCCCAGCATGGCGGGCGGGATCAGCGTGCCGCCGGCGTCCTCGGTGAGCCGGTCGGTGGAGATTTTGTGGTCCCGTCGATCCGAGGGTCGAGAATGGACGGCCATGGAGAGCTTCGACAGCACCCGGCCCACCGCGGCGCGGGCCTACGACTATCTGCTCGGCGGCGACAACAACTACGAGTCCGACCGGGCGATGATCCGACAGGCGCTGACCTTCATCCCCGACCTGGCGGTCCAGGCCCGGGCCAACCGCGACTTCATGCAGCGTGCGGTCCGCCACCTGGCCGGGGCCGGGATCCGGCAGTTCCTGGACATCGGCTCGGGGATCCCGACGGCCGGCAACGTGCACGAGGTGGCCCAGGCGGCCGACCCGGAGGCCAGGGTGGTGTACGTCGACCTGGATCCGGCCGCGGTCGACCACGGCCGCCGGCTGCTGGCCGGGAACCCCCGGACCGCGGTCATCCAGGAGGACGCGCGGAACGCCGAGGCGATCATCGATCACCCGGACACCCGGGGGCTGCTCGACCTGGACGAGCCGATCGCCGTCCTGATGGTGGCGTTGCTGCATGTCATCCCGGACGCCGACGACCCGTACGGCCTGGTCGCCTCGCTCCGCGACGTGATGGCGCCGGGCAGCCACCTGGTCATCGCGCACGGCACCGGGGACGGGCGCCGCGAGGACGCGGAACGGCTGGTCGAGATCTCGCGGCAGACCCCGACCACGATGACCCTTCGCGACCGGGCCGGGGTGTTGCGCTTCTTCGATGGGTTCGAGCTGGTCGAGCCGGGGCTGGTGTGGGCGCCGGAGTGGCGGCCGGACGTGCCGCCGGTGGATCCGCCGCGGTCCAGCAACTGGGCCGGTGTCGGGAAACGCCTCTGAAAACTTGAACTGTTCCAGAAAACTGCCTATGTTGATCGGGTGACGGCGGACCTCGAAGCGGAGCTCCGATCGGCCTCGCTGCGCGTGACGCGGCCCCGGCTGGCGGTGCTGGCCTCGCTGCGTGATCATCCGCATGTCGACACCGACACCGTCATCGATCTCGTCCGTGTTACCCAGCCCCACGTCTCCCACCAGGCCGTCTACGACGTCCTGCGGGCGCTCACCGACGCGGGGCTGGTGCGCCGCATCCAGCCGGCCGGCGCCACGGCGCGTTACGAGCGCCGGGTCGGCGACAACCACCACCACGTCGTGTGCCGCTCCTGCGGCGCCATCGCCGACGTCGACTGCGCCGCCGGCCACACACCCTGTCTCACCGCCTCGGACGACCACGGTTTCGTGATCGACGAGGCGGAGGTCGTCTACTGGGGCACCTGTCCCGATTGTCCGGAAGGAAACTGATGAGCGACACCCAGGACCCGAAGGCCGAAGGCTGCCCGGTCGCCCACGACTCGGTGACCTCGCACGGCAGCGAGAGCGAGAACCCGGCGATCGACGCGCCGACCCCGAAGACCGGCGGCCGCCCGCGTACGAACAAGGACTGGTGGCCCAACCAGCTCGACCTCTCGGTGCTGCACGCCCACTCGAGCAAGGGCAACCCGCTGGGCGAGAACTTCTCGTACGCCGCCGAGTTCGCCAAGCTCGACGTCGAGGCGCTGAAGCGGGACATCACCGAGGTGCTCACCACCTCGCAGGACTGGTGGCCGGCCGACTTCGGCCACTACGGCGGCCTGATGATCCGGATGAGCTGGCACGCCGCCGGCACCTACCGGCTGGGCGACGGCCGGGGCGGCGCCGGCGACGGCGGTCAGCGGTTCGCGCCGCTGAACAGCTGGCCCGACAACGCCAACCTGGACAAGGCCCGCCGCCTGCTGTGGCCGGTCAAGGCCAAGTACGGCCAGAAGATCTCCTGGGCCGACCTGCTGGTGCTCGGCGGCAACGTGGCGCTCGAGTCGATGGGCTTCAAGACCTTCGGCTTCGGGTTCGGCCGCGTCGACGTCTGGGAACCCGAGGAGATCGTCTGGGGTACGGAGGAGACCTGGCTGGGCGACCGGTACGTCAACGACCGGGAGATGAAGCCGGACGTCGGCGCCACCGAGATGGGCCTGATCTACGTCAACCCGGAGGGCCCGCGCGGCAACGCCGACCCGGCCGCGGCGGCGCACTTCATCCGGGAGACCTTCGCCCGGATGGCGATGAACGACGAGGAGACCGTCGCCCTGATCGCGGGCGGTCACACCTTCGGCAAGACGCACGGCGCCGGTGTCGCCGACGGTCACGTCGGCCCCGAGCCCGAGGGCGCCGACCTGGAGACGCAGGGTCTCGGCTGGCTGAGCACGCACGGCAGCGGCAAGGGCGCCGACACGATCACCAGCGGCCTCGAGGTCACCTGGACCGACCAGCCGACGCAGTGGTCCAACCGCTTCTTCGAGATCCTCTACGGGTACGAGTGGGAGCTCACCACCAGCCCCGGCGGCGCCAAGCAGTGGGTGGCCAAGGACGCCGAGGAGATCATCCCCGACGCCTACGACTCTTCGCGCAAGCACCGCCCGACGATGCTGACCACCGACCTGTCGCTGCGCGTCGACCCGGCGTACGACCAGATCTCCCGCCGTTTCCTGGCCAACTCGGACGAGTTCGCGCTGGCCTTCGCCAAGGCCTGGTACAAGCTGCTGCACCGCGACATGGGCCCGGTCAGCCGCTTCCTCGGCCCGTGGGTGGCCGAGCCGCAGCTGTGGCAGGACCCGGTCCCGGCGGCCGAGGGCACCCCGGTGTCCGACGCCGACATCGCCACGCTCAAGGCCAAGGTGCTCGAGTCCGGGCTGACCACGGCCCAGCTGATCAGCACCGCCTGGGCGTCGGCGGCGAGCTACCGGTCGACCGACAAGCGCGGTGGCGCCAACGGCGCCCGCATCCGGCTCGAACCGCAGCGCGGCTGGGAGGTCAACCAGCCCGAGCAACTGGCGTCGGTCCTGAGCACCCTGGAGAAGGTCCGGGAGGAGTTCAACAGCGCCGGTGGCATCACGATCTCGCTGGCCGACCTGATCGTGCTGGCCGGTTCGGCCGCGGTCGAGAAGGCCGCCGCCGACGCCGGTGTGCCGGTGACCGTGCCGTTCCACCCGGGCCGCACCGACGCCTCGCAGGACCAGACCGACGTCGAGGCGTTCAGCTACCTGGAGCCGCGCGCCGACGGGTTCCGCAACTACCTGCGGCCGGGCGAGAAGACCCAGCCCGAGGTGCTGCTCGTCGACCGGGCGTACATGCTGGACCTGACCGCGCCGGAGATGACCGTCCTGGTCGGCGGCCTGCGCTCGCTCGGCGCCAACGTCGGTGGCGCCTCACACGGGGTGCTCACCGACCGGCCCGGCGTGCTCACCAACGACTTCTTCGCCAACCTTCTTTCGCCGGGTACGCGGTGGAAGGCGTCGTCCGAGGAGCACGTGTACGAGGTCCGCGACGCCGCCACCGACGAGCTGAAGTGGACGGCCACCGCGGTCGACCTGATCTTCGGCTCGAACTCGCAGCTCCGCGCCCTGGCCGAGGTGTACGCCAGCGCCGACGCCAAGGAGAAGTTCGTGACGGACTTCGTCGCGGCCTGGACCAAGGTCATGGACAACGACCGGTTCGACCTCGTCTGATCTTTCTTTCCCAGGGCCCGGCCTCACCAGGCCGGGCCCTTCTCAATGCGTGTGCCCGGTTCCGGCGACCAGGCCGCGGGAGCCGCCCGAGATGGCCAGCCGCCGGCCCTCGACGAGCTCGAAGTGCATGGTGTCGGCCGAGCCGTCCCAGGCCACCCCGAGCTCGAAGCCGTGCTGGACCATGGCCTTGAAGAACTCCAGGTTGTACCCGTGGGTGCCGCTCCACTCGCCCTTCGCCGCCTGCGCCTCGCCACCCTGCTCCTCGTCCGGCGTGAAGAAGCCGCCGCCCTGCACGCCGCTCATCAGCCCGAGCAGCTGGGTGATGCCGGGGTCGGCGACGTCCTTGCTCTTCAGCACGAAGTCGATGTTCGTGCTGAGCGACCTCGCCGTCTCGTCCAGCCAGAACAGCGTCTTCCGGTCGGCCTGGAGCTGGGCCAGCCCGGTCTTGCCGACCTTGGCGCTGACGCCGGCGTTGCGTTCCTTGCGGGCGGCGATGTCGTCGGCGGTCGCCTCCTGCTGACTGCGAGCCTCCGCCAGCGGGCCGCTGACCTCGCCGAACGTGGTGCGGTGCCGGCCCAGCCGCGCCCCCGCCTTGTCCAACGCGGACCGCCACTCCGCGACCGTCCGCTTCGGGCCCTTGGCGGCGCTGTACTTCGCCGGCTTCTCGTCGGTCAGCAGGTCGTCGACCTCGGTGCCGAGCGCGCCCGAGTCGCCCAGCAGCTGCCGCGCCGCCGCCAGCAGCGTGGCCTTGTCCGGGTTGTCGTCGGTCAGGCCGGCCTCGATGGCGGCCGCCTCACGCAGCAGGATCTGATGATTTTCGCGTACGCCGGACAGCAGTTTTCTGGCCTCCTGCTCGATCTTTTTCACGTTCTTGGCGAACTCGGCCCGCTCCTTCGCCAGCTCGGCCAGCGCGCCCGGCGTACTCACGTCACCGCGCAGATCGACCCCCCGGTTGGCCGCGCCCTTCTCGATCTCCTCGCCCCGCTTGGCCAGCTCGTCGAGCCACGGTTTGAAGATCGTGGCGAGGTTGGCCTGCACGGCCGCCTTCGCCTTCTCGAACGCCTCCTGGGCCGTGACCAGCTCGGCCTGGAGCGCGGGCCGGTCCTTGGCCTTGGCCTTCTTGAGCCGCGCGGCGATCCGGTTCAGCTCGGTGCGCCGGTTCTCGACCTCGCGCAGCGGCGCCAGCCCCGACTCGGGCAGCGAGGTCTTGAAATCGGCCGACCCCTGCTTGAGCCGGTTGTACTCGGAGGTCAGCGACTCGAGGAACTGCCGCTGCTTGTCGGCGTCGGCGGTGCCCTGGCCCATCTGCTCGATCAGGTCGAGCCGCCCCTGGCCGCCCAGCGGCTTGCCGCCCACCTCGAGCTGGAACGACGTCTTCCCGCCGGTGACCGTCTCGAACAGCGTGTGCAGCTTGGCGTCCTTGATGTGCGGCGCCGCGTACGCCTTCCAGTCACAGGCGAAGCCCAGACCGTGGGTCATCATCCCCGCGCCACCGGTGTTATGCACGTGCCGCCCGCGCAGGCCCAGACCCACGGTGGTGGCCGGCATCGGGATGTTCTTGGCCTCGAGGTCGGCCTTGACCTCCATCAGACGTTCCCGGGTCGAGTCGTGCACCCACAACTCCTCGCCCCGGCCGACGCTGATCGGATGGATCGCCTCGTAGTGCGCCTGCACCTGGGCCGGGCCGCCGAGGTACTTCGACATCTCGGTCACGAAGATCTCGCGGTACTGCTGCCGCTGATCGAGCAGCTTCTGGTGCTTGGCGCCGGTGGCCTTGTCCAGCGCCGACGCCTGGAACATGTCGATCTGCCCCTGGATGTGCCCCGGCAGCGCCGCGATCCAGTCGATGTCGGCCGCAGGTCCTGTCGCCGGCCCTGTTGTCGCCGGCCCTGTTGTCGTCGGTCCCGCTGTCGTTGGCCCTGCTGTCGTCGGCCCTGTTGTCGTCGGCCCCGCGGGGGAGGCCTGCAACATCCGCGTCACCATCGCGTTGCCGCCGGTGGACTGTAGATAGGACAGTTGCTCGGCGGACGCGGGCTGGGCCGGCGACACCGGGTGGTGGTGGGCGGGCGCCGCCGCGTCCGGCTCGTCGATGTGGCCGTGGCCGTGCTGCTCGTCGGCCTCGCGGCGCGTGCGCAACGACCCGCTGCCCATGATCCACCCCCACCGATGCCCCGTCCTGGCTGCTCAGCCTAGGGCTTCGCGCTCGGCCGGAAGTGTCGTCAGGCGGACAGCGGCCGCGCGATGTCGTTGACGTGGTCGGTGACCGCCGCGCCGGTGATGGTGGCCCGGATCGGCAGAACCTCCAGGCAGCGGCGGACGGCCGGGGCCATCAGCGGGTTGGGCACCCGCATCGAGACCGTGCAGTGCGGCACCCAGCGGCCCGGCCGATAGTGCTCCCATACCTCGACCCCGGCCCCGGTCAGCCGATCGTGCACCTCACGATGATGGGCCAGCAGCTCCTCGGTGGCCGTGACACCGAGCCAGAGCACCCGCCCGACGAACTGGCCGACGAAGTCCAGGCTGACCGTGCGGCCCACCCCGACGTCCAGCCCGGCCAGCGTCCCGGCGATCGCCTCAGGGGCGAGCCGGTGGGCCGCGGCCAGCGAGATGTGCGGCCGGTGCCGCTGGTTCTGCAGCGACCCCAGCGTCGGGATGCCGTCGGCCTCGCACGCCGCCCACAACGCCCGCACCCGGCGAGTGGCATCCGTGTCCAGATAGAGCTCGAGCGCCGCGACCATCCGGACACCGTAGATGCCGCCCGCGAGCGACACACCGGGGTGCGGGCGCCGCGGCGGGCCTGGGCGGCGCGGCGGTCGTGGGCGGCGCGGGCGGCGGGGGTGGCTGCGGGCTCTACCGCTCTGCCCTACCGCCATCAAGCGGGGTGGTAGGCCAAGACGGCATCGGAGGCCCGAATGGCGCGCTGGGCTACCACTCGCTCTAACCGTGGTAGCCCAACGCGCCGTTCGCCCCTTCGAACACCGCGCTCAGCCACCACTCCGCGAAAGCGTGGCAGCGCAAGCCGGCACAACCTCCACCCGGCCGCACCGACCCGGCCCAGGCGTGGACGCTGCCCGCGCGGCAGCCAGGGTGAGTGGGCAGCTCGCCGGCATGGTGCTCTGGAAGTAACCGTGACCACGCAACGCGTCGCATCCGGCGGCAACCACGGTGAGTGGGCAACTCGCCGGCATGGTGCTCTGGAAGTAACCGCGACCACGCAACGCGCCGCACCCCGCGGCAACCACGGTGAGCGGGCAGCCCGCCGGCACGGTGCGGGCGGAACGGACGGCGTGGCGCGGAAGGCTGCGGTAGGGGTGGTGCAGAAGGGGTGCGGTGGGCGGCACGCGGAGGGGCGGGGTGGGCGGGCGTGACGCGGCGCGGGATGATCGGGCGGTGGGGGACTCGGCGGCGCGGCTGCGGGTGACGCTGCTCGGCGGCGTTGAGGTGCGCCGGGGTGGCAGCGCCGTGCCGGTTTCCGGGGCTCGGGTGCGCGGGCTGCTGGTGCGGCTGGCGCTGGCCGGTGGGCGGGTGGTCGGCCCGTCGGCGCTGGTCGACGCGCTCTGGCCGGACGAGCAGCCGGCCGATCCGGTCAACGCGCTGCAGTCGCTGGTGTCGCGGGTCCGCCGGTCGCTGGGTGCGGCGGGCGTGGTGGTGCAGGCGGACGGCGGCTACCGGCTGGACGTCGAGAGCGGCGACGTGGACGCGCTGCGGTTCGAGCGGCTGGCCGCGGACGGCCGGGAACGGTTGCGCGCGAGCGATGCGCCGGGCGCGGCGGCGTTGCTCGGCGAGGCGCTCACGCTCTGGGGTGAGCCCGAGGTCATCGCGTCGGTGGCGCCGGCGGCCGCGATGCGGCTGAGCCAGTCGGCGGTCGAGGCCGTCGCCGACCTGGCCGAGGCCGAGCTGGCCCTGCGCCGGGCGGCCGACGCCGCCGAACGCCTGACCGCTCTGCTGGCCTCCCAGCCCACCCACGAGCGGGCGGCCGCGCTGCTGATGGATGCCCTCGCGGCCCAGGGGCGGCAGGCGGAGGCCCTCGACCGCTACGAGCAGATCAAGCGGCAACTGGCCGATCGCCTCGGCGCCGACCCGGGCGCCGCGCTGCGGGAACGGCACGTGCGCCTACTCCGTACCGAAGCGGTTGTGGTTGGCGGGTCGGAGCCGGCGCCGAGCAACCTGCCGGCCCCGCTGACCAGCTTCATCGGGCGGGACGACGACGTGGCGCGGATCGACTCGCTGCTGGCCGGGGGACGGCTGGTGACCGTGGTCGGGCCGGGCGGCGCGGGCAAGACGCGGCTCGCGGTGGAGGCGGCGCGGCGGCACCGGCACGAGTACCCCCACGGCGCCTGGCTGGTCGATCTCGCCTCGGTGACCGAACCGGCGAAGGTGGGCGGCGCGGTGCTGGCGGCGATCGGGCTGCGCGGCGCGGCGATGTTCGAGGTCGGCGCCAAGCCGCGGACGGACGAGCTGGAGGTGCTGGTCGAGCAGCTCACCGGCCGGGAGAGCCTGCTCGTGGTGGACAACTGCGAGCACCTGATCGACGCGGTGGCCCACCTGATCGCGCTGCTGCTGCCGCGCTGCGCGGGGCTGCGGGTGCTGGCGACGAGCCGGGAGCCGCTCGCGGTGGACGGGGAGGCGCTGGTCCCGCTCGGCCCGCTCACGTTGCCGGGGCCGGACGACGGTGTGGAGCAGGCCCGGCGTACGGCGTCGGTGCGCCTGTTCGTCGAGCGTGCCGCCGCGGTGCGTCCCGGGTTCGACGTGGTCGACGACACGCTCGGTGACATCGTGCGGGTGGTCCGGGGCCTGGACGGCATGCCGCTGGCCCTGGAGCTGGCCGCCGCCCGGCTGCGCACGCTCGCGTTGCCCGACCTGGTCGCCGGGCTGTCCGACCGGTTCCGGCTGCTCACCACCGGCAGCCGCACGGCGCCACCGCGGCAACGCACGCTGCGCGCGGTGATCGCCTGGAGCTGGGAGCTGCTGAGCGCGAAAGAGCGTTCGTTCCTGGAGCGGGTCGCGGTCCTGCCCGGCGGCGTGACCGCGGCCTCGGCCGCCGCGATCACCGGCCTGCCCCCGGCCGAGGTGCCCGACCTGCTCGCCGCCCTGGTCGACCGTTCGCTGCTGCAGCTCGCGCCGGAACCCGGCCGCTACCGGATGCTGGAGACGCTGCGCGAGTACGGCATCGAGCGCCTGGCCGAGCAGGGCCTGCTGGACGCCGTCCGGGGGGTCGCCGCCCAGCACCTCCGTGCGCTCGTCGCCCACCACGACCCGCTGTTGCGGGGCCACGGGCAGCTCGCGTCGATGCGGCTGATGCGCGCCGAGTACGACAACGCGCTCGCCGCCCTGCGCCACCTCTGTGACGCCGGCGACCCGGACGCGGTGCGCATGGCGCTCGACCTGGCCTGGTACTGGCAGATGTTCGGCCGGCACGCCGACGCCACCTATTGGCTGGGCGAGGCGCTGGCGGTGCCGGCCGGCCGGCACCGCGGCCTCGAACGGGACGTCGCCGAGGCGGTGCGGCTGCTCAACGTCATCGCCAACCGGACCGGGGCGACCAGTGAGACGGCCGCCGCGCAGCAGGCCGAGTTGCGGGCCCTCGCCGACCGGCTGGTCGCGTACCCGGCCCTGCCCGGCCTGGCCGGTGCGATGACCGCGCTGACGCTCTTCTTCCTCGACGAGCACGACGCGGCGGTGGCCATCCTCCAGCGCATCATCGACGGCTCCGACCTGTGGCTGGCCGGGCTGGCGCGGCTGTTCCGCTGCCAGGTCTCGGAGAACCGGGGCGACGCCGACCAGGTGCGGATCGACGTGGAGGCCGCGCTGACGTGTTTCGGGTCGGTCGGCGACCGCTGGGGTCTGGCCACAGCGCTGCCGATGCGTGCCATCCTGCGGGAGTACGACGGTGACCTCGACGGCGCCCTTTCCGACCTGCGCCGGGCCCGGGTGCTGGCCGGGGAGTTCGGTTCGCTGAGCCTGAGCGACGACATCTTCATCGACCTGCGCTGGGTCGACCTGGACATGCGACGCGGCGAGGTGGAGAAGGCCTTCGCGGGCGTCGCCGAGGCCCGCGAGAAGGCGTTGCGCGCGTCCACGCCGGAGCTGGCCCTCCTGATCGACGCGCTCGAGGCCGGCCTGCGGGCCCGGGTCGGCGACCTGGACCGCGCGCTGGAGCTGGTGGCCAAGGCCGAGCGGGAGATGGACGAGAGGTTCGACTTCGGCGGCGACCACGGGCGGGCGCTCACCCACTCGGTCAAGGCGTGGGTGCGGGTCAAGCAGGGCGACGGGCCGGGAGCGCAGGCGGCGCTGATCCGGGCGTACGCGGCCGCGGTGGAGAGCCGCGACATGCCGATCCTGGCGATGGTGACGGTGACCGCGGCCGCGCTGGCCGACCTCTACGGGCAGCACCGCGAGGTGGCCCTGCTGCTCGGCGCGGCGTCCCGGCTGCGGGGCGCCCACGACCGCACCGATCCGCACATCGCCGAGCTGATCGGCCGGAGCCGGGCCGCACTGGGCGAGGCCGCCTACTCCGCCGCGTACACCCAGGGGTGGGAGCAGGACGGGAAGACGGCCTCGGCCCAGGTCGACCCGGCCCGGTTTCGCCGGCCGGCGCTGACCTCCGGCGAGGATCAGGCGCGCCGGTTGTAGGCCCGGAGCGCGAGCGGCACGAACACGATCAGCAGACCGGCCATCCAGGCCAGGGTGACCAGCAGGTGGCTCGCCACCGGACCGCCGACCAGCAGGCCGCGGATCGCGCTGACCAGCGGCGTGATCGGGTTGACCTGCACGAAGGCCTGGAGCCAGCCCGGCAGGGTGTTGGTCGGCACGAACACGTTGCTGCCGAACGAGAGCGGGAAGACCAGCAGGAACATCAGGCCCTGGACGGCGCCCGGGGTGCGGACCATCATGCCGACCAGCACCGAGATCCAGCAGAAGCACAGCCCGAAGCCGATCGACAGGGCGACCGCGGCGAGCGCCGGCGCCAGGCCGGTCTCCACCCGGAAGCCCATGATGTAGCCGAACCCGAGCATCACCACGCACACCGTCAGGTAGCGGATGAAGTCGGCCGCGACCGCACCGACCAGCGGCGCCGACCGGGCCACGGGCAGCGACCGGAAGCGGTCGAAGACACCCTTCTCGATGTCGGCGTTGAGGTTCTGGCCGAGCGCGATGCCGCCCATGGCCAGCGATTGCGCCAGCATGCCGGGCAGCAGGAACTGGAGGTAGCCGGCCCGGTCGCCGCCGGAGATGGCGCCGCCGAAGAGGTACGTGAACAGCAGCAGGAAGATGACCGGCTGGAGGGTCACGTCGAGCAGCGCCTCGGGCGTCCGGATCGTCTTGATCAGGCTGCGGCGCATGAGGGCGGTGGCGTGCCGGGCCAGCGCCGCGACCGGGCCGCCGCGTGGCTTGTCGATGTCGCCCGCGACCGCGCGGACCGGAATGTCGAGCGTGGTCATACCAGCTCATCCTCCTTCGTGCTGGTCTCCGCCGTGCCTTCGGTCAGGGCGTGGAACACCTCGTCCAGGCTGGGCAGGTGCAGGCCGAGGTCGTTGATCTCGATGCCGGCCCGGCGCAGCGCCGGAACCGCGATGTCCAGTGAGGTGTCGCCGGTGACCGGCACCGACACCGCGCCCGGGCGGGCCCCGGCCGTCGTGTCCGGCGAGGCGGCGGTGCCCGGGGCGGCCACGGCTTCGAGCACCCGCAGCACGTCCGGGACCCGGGCCGGGTCGGCCGGGCGTACCCGCAGGGTCAGGCCGCCGACCCGGCGCTTGAGGCCGTCCGGTGAGTCGTGCGCGATCACCCGGCCCTTGTTGATCACCACGATCTCGTCGGCCAGCGCGTCCGCCTCCTCCAGGTACTGGGTGGTGAGCAGGACGCTCGAACCCTGGGTGACCTGGGTGCGGACGACGTTCCACATGTCCTCGCGCTTGGCCGGGTCGAGACCGGTGGTCGGCTCGTCCAGGAAGATCACCTCGGGGTGGCCGACCAGGCTCGCGGCCAGGTCGAGGCGCCGGCGCATGCCGCCCGAGTAGGTCTTCGCCATCCGGCCGGCCGCCTCGCCCAGGTCGAACCACTCGAGCAGTTCGGCCGCCCGGCGTTTGGCGTCCCGGGTGGTCAGGTCGAGCAGCTGGCCGATCAGCACCAGGTTCTGGGTGCCGGTCAGGTCCTCGTCGACCGAGGCGTACTGGCCGGTCAGGCCGATTCGCCGGCGTACCCGTTGTGGTTCCTTGAGCACGTCGATGCCGGCCACGAACGCGCTGCCCTCGTCCGGGCGCAGCAGGGTGGCGAGCACCCGGACGGCGGTGGTCTTGCCCGCGCCGTTGGGCCCGAGCACCCCGAGCACCGTCCCCCGTCGCATGGCCAGGTCCACCCCGTCGAGCGCCTGGGTCTTGCCGAACCGCTTGCGGAGCCCCTCCGCCCGCACCACGAGATCGCTCATGATCCGCTCCTTCCGTCGTTTCCGTCGAAGAGCGTCGCGCGGGCCGCTGACATCGCGCGCACAGCTCGCTGGCATCAGGCTGGCACGCCGCTGCCGTTCTGTCTACGTACATGTATGCGTATAGTGAGCCCATGCCGAACAAGACGATCTACGTGTCCGACGACGACCTGCCGCTCTACCAGCGGGCCCAGGAACTGGCCGGCGGCACGCTGTCGTCGGCGATCTCCACCGCGCTGCGGCGGTTCGTCGAGGTCGAAGAGGGGCGACAGCAGGGGTACGACGAGGTCGTCGTCCGCGTCGGCCCCGGTCTCGGCCGCAAGCAGCGGTTCACCGGGCTGCTCCTGGCCGAGATGGAACAGACCGGCAACGAGCGCGACGAGACCTACCGCGTCTACCGCACCCGCACCGAGAAGTTCGTGGTCCACCACGAGCGGGCCGAGGCCCACCTGAACACCGGCCCGAACGCCGAGAAGTGGAGCACCGGCTGGCGCGCCTGGATCGGCGACTGGAGCGCCGACCAGTCCTGGACCCGCATCCCCGCCGACTCCAGCCTGCGCATCGCCGACGACCTCGACGCGGTGCGCGAGATCATCCCGCCCCAGCTCTACGAACTGGTCCTCAACGCGGTGCACGAGCCCACAATCGAAGACCTCGACGTTTAGGCCGTGGTTGTTGTCACGGCACCCCCCCACCCCAGGGGGGGGGGATGAGAAACGCCAAGGCCAGCGAGTAAAGGGCGGGCGGAAAAAACCCCCCCCCCCCGC
>NZ_JBFBGU010000035.1:0-61140 GCF_040684855.1 Actinoplanes sp. NPDC089786 | reverse complement strand
CGCAGCCTACCGGCGTCCGATTCGTCGGCGCTCCGTCGGAGCTGTTCGGGCCGAGGGCCGCCACCCGGCCACGGCCCCGTCAGAGCGCTCACGTCGCAACGAGCGTGCGCCGGGGATCGGCCTGGCCGTCCTCGCAACGCGTGACTGGATCCCATCGGCCAACGCGCACGCACGGCGGCAGATGCGTGCGCCTCCCTGACCTTGGGGTTGATGTACGGCCGGCGGCGAATCTCTGCGTCGTACGGCTCCTGGCACGCTTGGTTTCGACAGGTGGAAGCGATCTCACCAATACACGACACGGTCACATCCACAGCACGCCATCGTCCTCGTGCTCGCGTACGCGAAACGCGATCATCCGGCGCAACAAATCGCCCGGCACAGGTTGGTCGTATCGGAGTTTGACCGTGCCCTTACCGGTGGCAAAGCCGGCGAGCTGGGTATCGAACCCCTCGCGAGTGCTGGGCGTGAACGCGACGCTGGCGTGTCTAGCGTGACCACTGACCATAAAGAGGATCGTTCCGGAGGGGTGCACCCACGCCGGATAACCCCACTTGATCGCCTCGCTCGCCTCCGGAACCGCCTCGTGGGCCAGTGCCCGCAGCTGCTCAAGCAGCTCGCGGCCCGGTCCGGTGAAGCCGTCGATGTACTCGTCGACCGTCTGAGGTCTGGCCATGGCGCCAGTGTGGCACGCCCTGCTCGGCTCAGCGCCCGCAGTGAGGAGGCGTGCCGGGTTCACATGCTGTTTCAGCTCACCGGTTGACGGTCTCGACGGACATCCGGATCTCGGCATGTCCGTAAGCCGACCCGGCGGATCGCCGTAACGCTGCGTAGCGCGCGGATCGCGGCAGAAGAGTGCAGCCGTTCGTGGACACCGGCTGGGCGTACACCCACTGGGAGATCGCCTCGTGAGACACCCGGCAAGTCTGATCCTCGGGGTAGTCCGCCGGTAACCGGCTCGCGATCGACGCCGGGGATCAGCCCTTACGGAGCTGCCGGCACACCACCGTCCGGAGCCGGGCCGACCGCTCGACAATGCGCGGCGCTACGCTCACCCGATGCCGCGCCTCGCCGGAGAAGCCCTCGCCACGTTGGGCTGGTTACTGCTCGGGCTCGTCGTGATCAGCGCGGTCGTCGGCTACCGGGTCCACGCCCCGCGGCGGCGCTGGGCCGCACTCACCGCGTTCGCCGCCGAACGTGGCTGGCAGCCGCAGCAGCACGACCCCTCGCTCGTCAGCCGCTGGCCCGAGTACCCGTTCGGGCGCGGCGAGGATCGGCAGGCCCGGGACGTGCTCACCGGCGCCTACCGTGGACGCTCCATCCTGGCTTTCCAGTACTCGTACGAGGAGCCCAGCGGAGACTCCGAGGGCTACCCCACCACGAAGACCCGTCGGTTCGCGGTGTGCACGGTGCGCCTCCCCGCGCCGCTGCCGGACCTCTCCGTCGACCCTACGACGTTCATGTACCGGGTCGCGAGGGGCGTCGGCTTCCCCGCCCTCAGATTCGCGGACCAGGAGTTCGACCACGCCTTCGCCGTGCACGCCGCCGAGCCGAAGTTCGCCTACGACGTCATCGATCCCGGGATGATGGAGCTGCTGCGGCGCCGGGACCGGGTGGCCTGGTGGATCCGCGGCGACGATCTGGTGTGCTGGTGGCCCGGCACCTATGACCCGGCGACGGTTCTGAGCCGGTTCGACCTGCTCATCGACATCCTCGAGGCCATCCCGCCGCACGTGTGGTCCAACCGGTGATGCGACCCAGCGCGGAACTTGCCTGGCTGCTGGATGGCCTGCGGCCGGCGGAGCTGCCGCTGAGGGACTGGGTGCGTACCCGGTTGAACGCCTCGATCGTGCGCGAAATAGCTCTCCTGGACCACGGCAAGCAGGTTGAGGAGCACCGGCGGGGCATCGAGGAACTGCTGGTCGTCAACCAGGTGCCGCAGGAACTGCCGTGGAATCCGGCCGAGGTGCTGGAGCTCGCGAGCCATGAGCCGCTGAACGGGAAGCAACTCCGACCGGAATGGGCTGGCGAGCGCGGGCAGGTCGCGCGACTGTTCTGCTGCTTGGTGCTCGTGCGGGCGGACGACACGCACGTGCCGGCCGCGAAACTGGCCCAGCTGATCGAGTCGGAACAGCCAGCGCCGGGGCGGCACGGCGGATCAGCCACCCGAGGACCAGCGTCAGCGGCAGGCACCAGCCGACCAGCCCGAGCACCTGGTGTGAGAACGGCCAGACCGGCAATCCCGAGCCGTCCAGCACGTAGGCGAGATCCGGCGCCGTCGATCCCACGACCAGCGCGACCCCGTCGAACCAGCGAGGCTGCCAGAGCTTCAGCGGCAGGACCGCGGAACTTACTCGCCGGGTGGCCCGACCGATCCTCCTGATACGAACTCGCTGGCGAGCGTTACCACCGTGTGCATCCGCGGGGATGGATCAACCGACAGGCGGGCGTAGATGAGGGCGGCCGCCTGGGCCGCGATCTGCGCCGTCGGCTGCGTGATCATCGACAGTCGTGGCCGAGTGACCTGGGCGAGTTCGACGCTGTCGAAGCCGACGACGGACAGTTCCTCCGGTACGGCGATCCCGTGCTCGTTGATCGCGATGAGCGCGCCGACGGTCAGTTCGTAGTTGAAACAGACCACCGCCGAGGGGCGCGACGGCGCGACGAGCAGCCGGTTGACTTCAGCGCGGCCGGCGGCGACCGTCAGCGGACCCGCGATGACCTCGTTCGGATGCGCGGCTAGGCCGGCGTGGCTCATCGCGGCGAGAAATCCACTTCGGCGCTTGCGCATCGTCCACGACTTCTGGTCTCCCACCAGTGCCGCGATGCGGATGTGTCCCGCAGCGGCGAGGTGCTCGACGGCCTGCCGGGCGGCCAGCTCGTTGTCGAGCACGACGGCGTCCGACGCCAGGCCGTCGAGGAGGCGGTCGACCAGCACGAGCGGAACGCCGCGGCTCACCGCCGTTTGCAGAGCGTCGCGATCATGCTCGGTCGGTACGGCGATGATGCCGTCCACCATCTTGCTGAGCAGGAACTCGACCGCCGCCCCGGGGTATCGCTGCCGGCGCACACGAGAACGCTGATCCCGTGCAGGCGCAGCGCCGCTTCGGCGCCCGCGATCACCGTGAGGTGGAACTCGTTGTCGAGCTTGGGCAGCAGGACTCCGATGGTGCGGGACTTCTTCGTGCGCAGACTGCGGGCGAACCCGTTGACCCGATATCCAAGGCCGAGCGCCGCTCGTTCGATCGCGACGCGGTTCTCCTCGAGAACATTGCCGCCGTTGTAGTACTTCGAGATCGTGGCGAGCGAGAGTCCGGTGCGCGCCCGAAGATCCTTGTACGTTGCCACCCGAGCCCTTCTTTGCCTGCCGCGCCGACCCGTCCGCAGCCTAGCGGCTCCACGCGCCCACAGCAGCGTGGATCACGGAGATTGACGAAACGTTTCACCATGCAGGCTCGTTGACATCGTCGACCAACACTGCCTAGCCTCGACATGGTAGAGCGAATCGTTTCGCCCGCCGGGGGCAGATACCGGCACGGAGCAGGAGGACGCTCGTGGGTGACGCCGAGCGGCACGCGGCCGACGATGGCTGGATCCCGGCCGAGATCGCCCGCGAGAACGCAGTCGGGCTGGCCGAGATCCGGGCCACCATCGACGCCGGCCCGTACGACGACACGTGGGAATCTCTGGCGGCGTACCGGGTGCCACGATGGTTCCGGGAGGCGAAATTCGGCATCTTCGTGCATTGGGGCGTCTACTCCGTGCCGGCATTCCGATCCGAGTGGTATCCGCGGAACATGTACCGCCAAGGGACACCCGACTTCGAGCACCACGTCGCCACGTACGGGCCCCAGGCTGAGTTCGGGTACAAGGACTTCATCCCGCGGTTCACCATGGACCGCTTCGACGCGCGCGATATGGCCGCCCTGTTCCGGCGGGCCGGCGCGCAGTTCGTGGTGCCGGTCGCGGAACACCACGATGGCTTCGCGATGTATGACGAGCCCCGTACCCGGTGGAAGGCCCCGCTCGTCGGCCCGCGCCGGGATGCCTACGGTGAGCTCGTCTCCGAGCTGGGCCGCCAGTGGCTCGTCCCGGGGGCGTCCTCACACCGCGCCGAGCACTGGTTCTACTTCAACGGCGGCGCCAGGTTCGACTCGGACGTTCTCGATCCGGAGCTCGCCGACCTCTACGGGCCGGCCCAGCGGGAGGAGACCAGCCCGAACGAGGCCTTCCTCGAGGACTGGCTGCTCCGCACGGCGGAGATCATCGACCGCTACCGGCCCCAGGTCCTGTGGTTCGACTGGTGGATCGAGACTCCCGGATTCGAGCCGTACCTGCGCAAGCTCGCCGCCTACTACTACAACCGGGCGGCCGCGTGGGGACGCGAGGTCGTCATACAGTACAAGCACAGTGCGTTCAGGCCCGGGACGGCGGTGTTCGACGTCGAGCGAGGCGGATTCGCCGGAATCCGCGAGGAACCGTGGCAGAACGACACGTCAGTGTCTCGCAATTCGTGGGGCTGGATCGACGGGCACGACTACAAGTCGGTACGGGACATCGTCGCTGAGCTGATCGACGTCGTCGCCAAGAACGGATGCCTGCTGCTCAACATCGGCCCGAAGCCCGACGGCACCGTGGCTCCACCCGAGCGGGAGCTGCTTGAGGGCGTCGGCGACTGGCTGAATGTCAACGGCGAAGCGATATACGGCACTTCGCCCTGGGTGGTGCCGGGCGAGGGTCCGACCACGGTCCCGGAAGGCTCCTTCACTGACGCTTCGCCACTGCAGCTGACGTCCCGCGACTTCCGTTTCACCCAACACGTCTACCCCGACGAGACCTATGTGTACGCGATGAGCACGGCCTGGCCCGAGGACGGCCTGGTTCGCATCACCGCCCTGGGGCAGGCGTCCGGCGTGGTGGTGCCGGGTGTGCGCGAGGTGGCGCTGCTCGGCGACGGAAAGCCGCTGACCTTCCGGCGTACGGACGCCGCCCTGGAGGTCGAACTGCCCGCCGGCCCGGCGTCGGCGCCCGGCCTCGCCCTGCGGATCACGCTCGCACACCCGGAACCGCGGCCGCGGGGCCGTTGGCTCCACAACTGAAGGGATCAGCGCCCGCCCAAACCGGACAGCATGATGCCCCTGACTAGGTACTTCTGCAGCGCGAGGACCAGGGCCACGGTGGGCACCATCGCGATGGTGGAGGCCGCCATGAGCAGCTCCCACCGTTGGCCCTGCTGGCCGAGGAAGAGCTGCAGGCCCAGCGGCACGGTCATCCGGCTGGTGTCGCTGACGGTGATCAACGGCCACAGGAAGCTGTTCCAGTAGCCGATGAACGTGAACACCGCGAGCACGGCGAACGCCGGGGCGGCGACGGGGACGAAGATCCGGCTCAGGATGCGGAGATGCCCGCACCCGTCCAGCTTGGCGGCCTCCTCCAGTTCCTTGGGTACGGTGAGGAAGAACTGACGTAGCAGGAACGTGCCGAACGCGGTGAACGCCCACGGCAGGATCAGTGCCTGGTACGAGTTGACCCAGCCGATCTCCTTCATCACCAGGAACATCGGGATCACGATGACCTCCTGAGGCACGATCAGAGTGCTCAGGTACAGCACGAACAGGCCGCCGCGGAAGCGGAAGTTGAGCCGGGCGAAGGCGTACCCGGACAGTGCCGAGGCGACCAGCGTGATGGCTGTGCCAACGGATGCTACGAAGACGGTGTTGATGATGAACCGGCCGAACGGCAGGTAGTTCCATGCCTCCGGGAAGTTGCTGAACATGATGCGCGAGCCGAAGAGCTTGGGCGGGACGGTGAAGACCTCGGCACTCGGCTTGAGCGCGGACAGCACCATCCAGATGATTGGCGATAGGAACAGCAGGGCGACCAGCGAAAGCAGCGTCTGAGAAAGGACCGCGCGCAGCACCGCGGCCCGGGATCGCCGGATCACCGGCGTAGGAGCGGACACCGCCGGCTCGGGCGGATGAGTCCCGATGGCGCTGGAGGTATCACTGGTCATAGTGCACCCACCTCTTCTGCCCGATGAACTGGACGATGGTGATGATCAAGATGATCAGGAACAGAACCCAGGCGATTGCCGACGCCAGCCCCAGATTGAAGAACCGGAAGCCCTGCTCGTACAGGTAGAGCACCATCGTGGTGGTGGCGTTGCCCGGGCCGCCGCCGGTGAGCACATAGGCCTGGGTGAAGACCTGGAACGACGAGATCAGCGTGAGCACGACGGCGAAGAAGATCGACGGCGTGATCAGCGGCAGCACGATCCGGAAGAACCGGGCGGATGGACTGGCCCCGTCGATGGTCGCGGCCTCGGTGAGGCTGGCCGGAACGGCGTCGAGAGCCGCCGAGAAGACCAGCATGTTGTATCCGAAGCCCTGCCAGATCGACAGCAGGACGACAGCCGGCATGGCCCAGGTCGTCGAGCCGAGGAAGTTCGGCGCCTGTACACCGAACCATGTCAGCGACAGCGAGTCGATCAACCCGTTCGGCGACAGAATGAGCGAGAAGATCGCCGCGTTGGCGACGACCGGCGTCACGACCGGGATGAAGAAGATCGTGCGGTAGAGGCCACGCGGCCGGATCTTCGGTCCGATCCAGACCGCGAGGCCGAGGGAGATCACGATGTTGAGCGGGACGTACAGAATGACGAAGACGACCGTGTTGATGATCGCCGTCTTGAACTCCGAGCTGTGCAACAGGGACTCGTAGTTCTGCGTCCCGGTAAATGCGTGATCGCCGATCACCGGCCAGTCGAAGAATCCGAGCAGCAGCGACGCGACGATGGGGAATGCCGTGAACGCGAGCAGACCGAGCATGCTGGGGGCCAGAAAACCAACGGCGACCCGGCCGTCGCCCCGTTTCCGCCCGCCCGGGGTGCTGGCGACTTCAGTGACGTCGACCGGAAGTATGGCCATAGATGTTCTCCTGTCCGAGGTACGCGGATGCCGGCCGGGGGCCGGCATCCGCGTCGGATGAGGTCATGAACCACCTTGTGCCTGGGTCTGGCTCAGAAGATCGTTGACCGAGCCCTGGCCGTTGTACGTGGCCACAGCCTGCTTGGAGAAGGCGGTCACGGCCTGCTGCCATTTCGGGATCGTGGTGTAGGGGATTGAGTTCGTCAGCGAGTAGTCCATGACGGGCTTGACGTCCTGCGTGTTGTTCCCCTCGTACCAGGAGTTCTGGGTGGAGATGAGGGCCGGGTAGGCCCGCCCGAGTTTGCCGAGATAGTTCTCGGCATCCGCCCCGACCATCACGCTGACGGCTTTGAATGCCTGGTCGGGGTTCTTGCAGTCCCTCGTGACGCCGAACCCGGATCCGTCGGACCACGTCTTGGAGCCGCTCGCGCCGGCCGGCATCGGGGCGATCCCGACCTTGAACTTGGCCTGCTCACGGGCGTTGATCAGGTCCCAGGGGCCGTCCAGCGACATGTAGGCGTTGCCGGCCAGGAACTGGTTGGCGGTCGAGGATGAGGAGTTCGCGCTCGGAATCTGCGCGGAGACCTTGTCCTTGCTGACCAGATCGGTGTACCACTGCGCGGCCGTGTGCCACTCCGGGGTGTCGACGTCGAGCTTTCCCTCGGCGTTGAGCGCCGACTTGCCGGAAGCGCTCAACACCCACGGCAGGAGTTGACCGATGTCGCTCTGCGCCCAGAACCCGTACTTCGGTGCCTTCGTCAGCGCCTTCGCGTCGCTCATGAACTCGTCGGTGGTCCAGCCCATCGCAGGCTCCTTGAGCCCGGCGGCTTTGAAGGCGTCCTTGTTGTAGAACATCACGAACGGACCCACATCGTACGGAAGGGCGACCTGTTTGCCTTTGTACTGCAGGCCCGTGGTGATGCTCGGCACGTAATCCGCCGCCTTGATGCCGGCTTTGCTCATGTAGTCGTCCAACGGCACCAGCAGATTGCCGAACTGCGGAGCTCGCTGGCCCTGCAGACCGATCACGCACGGGGCGTTGCCGCTGGCCGCCTGCGTCGTCAGCTTCGTCCAGAAGTCATTGAACGGCGCGGTCTCAAACCTGATCTTGATGTCCGGATACTTCTGGGTGACCATGTCGGCGATGTGCAGCCAGGCGTTCTTCTCCACATCCGAACCGGACCACATGAACCAGTTCAAGGTGACGCCCTTGTCGCCGGACTCGGACGACCCGGAATCTCCGCCGCCGCAACCGGCGATGAGAACCGTAGCCAGAGCGATCGAGACAATTGAGGTCAGACGGGATGTTCGCATGCCGCTCCTTCCGGAGGGGTCGTGGTTCTGGCCGACGGCGGTTCGTCGGCGAGAAGCAAAGCGAGAGGAAAAAGTGCGGCACGTTCGCGATTCACAGGGGTCCCGCCGGCGCCCGGCACGACCTCGGCGCGGCCGCGGCCGCACCCGAATGCAACACCATCAGACATCTGATGTCTCTATCGCCACCTTGGCAGAGGAGGCGGAAAGATGTCAACGTTTCTTAATCAGCTCGTAACAACATCCCGGGTTTCTTCCCTTGACAGGGCCGCTCGAAGGGTCGACGCCCTCATGGCGGACTTGACATACATCTGATGTCTGAGGATCGTTCGGACCGGAGTCCGAGTGGACGAGCAACACCTGCAGGCGGCGGACAAGATGCCGCACCTGCTGGGCGGACTCGCAGCCATTGACGGGACGCTGGGAGCCGCACAATGAGTCGCTTCGAATCATTTGTTACCCATGATGTCCGTTTCCCGACCTCGCACACCCTGGACGGATCGGACGCGATGAACCCGGACCCCGACTATTCGGCGGCCTACCTCGTCATCGGAACCGACGCCGCCGACGGTCTCGAGGGTCACGGGTTCGCCTTCACCATCGGACGCGGCAACGACGTACAGGTCGCAGCGATCAACTCGCTGGCCGAGCACGTGTTGGGCCTCGACGTCGACACAGCTCTCGCGAACATGGGCGCCACCGCCCGCTCCTTTGTGGACGACAGCCAGTTGCGCTGGCTCGGCCCGGAGAAGGGCGTGATGCACATGGCCATCTCCGCTGTGGTCAACGCGCTGTGGGATCTACGCGCCAAACGCGCCGGCCTGCCCCTGTGGGACCTGCTGTCGCGCATGACGCCGGAGCAACTCGTCGACCTCGTCGACTTCCGCTACCTGGACGACGCCATGACCCGTGAGCAGGCACTGGAAATCCTGCGCCGAGCAGAGCCGGGACGCGAGGCTCGGCGCCAGAATCTGCTGCGATCCGGTTATCCCGCCTACACCACCACACCGGGATGGCTCGGCTATGCCGACGAGAAGATGGCGCGGTTGGCCGAGGAGGCGGTCGCCGAAGGCTTCAGTCAGATCAAGCTCAAAGTGGGTGGCGATCTGGCCGCCGACATCCGCCGGATGCGCCTCGCGAGGGAGACCGTGGGCCCGGACATCCGGATCGCGATCGACGCGAACCAGCGGTGGGGTGTCAGCGAAGCGATCACCTGGATCAAAGCGTTGGCCCCGTGGGCGCCGTGGTGGGTGGAGGAGCCCACCAGCCCCGACGAGATCCTCGGGCACGCCACGATCCGCCGTGAGGTGGCGCCGATCCGGATAGCAACCGGTGAGCACGTCCAGAATCGCATCGTCTTCAAGCAGATGCTGCAGGCAGGCTCGGTCGACGTGGTGCAGATCGACGCCACCCGGGTGGCCGGCGTCAACGAGAACATCGCGATCCTGCTCCTGGCCGCTGTCTTCGAGGTGCCGGTATGCCCACACGCCGGCGGCGTCGGGCTCTGCGAGCTGGTGCAGCACCTGGCCATGTTCGATCTCGTCGCCGTCTCCGGGACGACCGACGACCGGACAATCGAGTATGTCGACCATCTGCACGATCACTTCCTGAGCCCAGTCGTGGTGGAAAAGGGCCGCTACCTGGCGCCGTTGGATCCCGGGTACTCCGCGCAGATGCGCCCCCAGACGCTGCAGGACTACGTCTTTCCCGACGGCGCGACGTGGCGTGCCGACCAGCCGCCCGCGTCGGCTACCGCAACGCCCTGATCCCTACCGTTGCCGGCCGTACTGAAAGCCTGTGAAGGAGTCGTGGCCATGTTCGCCGCCGATGCCGTCCGCCCGGAGCTCTATCAACGGTTCGTCCGGCCTACCCCGGCTTGGTTCAAGGAGTCCGGGCTCGGCATCTTCATCCACTGGGGCGCCTACTCGGTGCCGGCGTGGGCCGAGCCGATCGGCGAGCTGGGCACGATCGAGAAGAGCTACTGGTTCGCCCACAACCCCTATGCCGAGTGGTACTACAACACCATCCGGATCGACGGGTCGCCGGCGCAACAGCACCATCGCGAGATCTATGGCGGTGCGCCCTACGATGACTTCTTGGACGCCTGGTCGGCCGAGTCCTTCGATCCCGCGGACATGGCGGCGCTCTTTCGCCGGTGCGGCGCCGGCTTCGTCATCCCGACGACCAAGCATCACGACGGCATCGCCCTGTGGGACGCACCGGGCACGAGCGCACGGGACACAGTGCACCGCGGGCCTCGGCGTGACCTGATCGGCGACCTCGCCGCCGCGACCCGCGACGCCGGTCTGCGATTCGGCGTCTACTACTCATGCGGCCTCGACTGGCACGCCGCACCCACACCACCCATCGTGGACGATGGCGACAGCTTCTTCGTGCCCGGCGGCGAGGAGTACGCCGGATACGTCTACCGACACGCCATGGACCTCATCGACCGGTACGCCCCGGACGTGTTGTGGGGCGACATCGGCTACCCCGCGGCCGGCGTGCCGCAGGGACCGATCAGCTTCGCCAACGTGCTCGACCGGTTCTACAAGACGACGCCGGACGGAGTGGTCAATGACCGGTGGGGGCTGACCCACTGGGACTTCCGTACCAGTGAATACCAGCAGGGCCTCGAGGTCCAAGGTCACGGGATGTGGCAGAGCTGCCGCGGTATCGGATATTCGTTCGGGTACAACGAGTTGGAGGACTCCCGTCACTATCTCGACGCTCCGGGGGCCATCAAGGAACTGGTCGACGTCGTCTCCCGCGGCGGCAACCTGCTCCTCAACGTCGGCCCTGACGCGGCCGGCCGGATCCCCGAGATGCAGCGGAGCTGCCTGGAGGGCATCGCCACCTGGATGGCGGTCAATGCGGCCGCCGTGCACGCCGCCGCACCGGTCGACACCGCCATCGCGAGTCCGGCGGAGGAACCGTGGATGCGCTGGACTCAGGGCGGCGGTTTCCTGTACGGCATCGTCGATACCCGGACCTCGGCCGATCTACCGTGCCGGGCCGACGCCGTCGACGAGCAGTCCGCGGCGCTGCCCGACGGCACCCCCGTCACCGCTCAGGCGGTCAGCGGAGGTATCCGCGTACAGAACCCCGAGAACACCGCCGGGACACCGGTGGTCGTGCGCTTCCGCCTGCGCTGAACGTCGGCCGGAAGGAAGTTCCGCCCGCGGACATCTGATGTTTCCGGACCACGAGACCAGCGCGTCTTCCCCACAAATGCGAATACGAGGGGCAGACATTAGATGTCTGTTAAAGTCCAGCGTCCACCTCGCGACGAGGAGAATTCATGGCCTTGACCGACGAGGCGATCACCAAGCTCCGGAACATGATCCAGTCGGGCGAACTGCCGCCGGGCGCCCGCCTCCCGCCGGAGAACCAGTTGGCCGCCCAGATCGGGATCTCGCGCAGCGGCGTACGGGAAGCGGTGAAGGTCCTCGAATCGGCACGCGTGCTTGATGTACGCCGCGGCGACGGCACCTACGTCACCAGCCTGGAGCCGAAGCTCCTGCTCGAGGGCATCGGCTTCGCCGTGGAACTGCTGCAGCGTGACACCCTGCTCGAAGTCATGGAGGTCCGCCGCCTGCTCGAACCCGCGGCAACCGGGCTGGCGGCCCGGCGCATCTCCGACAAGCAGCTCGAAGTTCTGGCCGGCGCGCTGCAAGACATGCGTGACGCCGCTTCCGACCCGGAGATGCTCATCCAAGCCGATGTGGCGTTTCACCACGCCGTCGTCGTGTCGGCCGGAAATGAGACACTGACGTCACTGCTGGACGGCCTGTCGGGCAAGACGGTCCGCGCGCGGATTTGGCGAGGCCTGGTGCTGGGTAACGTCACCGAAGCCACCATCGACGAGCATCAGGCGATCCACGACGCCCTGCAAGCCCGCGATCCATTCCTTGCGCAATCGGCCGCGCTCTTGCATGTCAATACGTCGGAGTCCTGGCTGCGTGCGATTCTCGAGGGCTGAGTCCACCACGCTGATGACCCTGGTAAACAAGGGGTGCGGGTGGTCGGCGTCCAGCGTGGCCTTTACTGGGATCCTAGGCGGGCGCTCGCGGCGACCGTCTCCTCCGCCGCGGCCAAGGCGGATATCGGGTTGTCGTGGTCGTGGCAGGGCGGTGGCCAGGGCCACGGCATCCTCAGTGGCCATCGATGCGCCCTGGGCGGCGGCCGGGACGGCGTCGCCGGCCAGGCCATGCCGGCGTTGTGCCAACGCGGGGTGGTCGGGATGTCATAGGAGTCGCTGGGCGTCGAGCAAGACCACCGCCCGCGCCGGGAACGACACCGCGTCCACCGCCTCGGCCGCACCGATTCCCGCGAGCGCGGCCATGCCATTGCGTAGTAGCCGGCGAGTAACTTACGGATGGTCGGTGACTTATCTGGTGGGTGCGGCGGCGGCCGCTCTGCACGGGAACCGGTCGATCACGGTGTCGTAGCTGCCTGGGCGGTGGCCAGGGACCTCTGCGCCCGTAGCTTCCAGCGAAAAAGATTTGTGATCATGGGGCTGACTTCCTCCGGCAGATCGTCGCGGCCAAGGCGGAGTTCCAGCACTACCTGCGGTCCGTCGGCCCGCAGCCGATGGCCCCGGCTCCGCCGCCCTTCTGAGCCCCGGCTTCCGTCTCCCGGCCGGATCGGCCAGGATGGTGGCGTGCCGATTCGGTCCGCCGTGCGTGTCCTGGGTCATCCACAGACGACCGTCGTCCTGCGGGGCGTCGACGGGCCGCCCGAGGCGGTGGTCACCGCGCTCCCCCGCGAGCCCGGGCGGCACACCGTCATCGTCGCCGCCGACCCGCCGCTGGCGGTGGCCGAGCTGGCCACCCTTCTCGCCGAGCGGCTGCCGGTGGGCTGCGAGTCGATCCGCCTCGTGCTGTCCCACTCGGGCCGGCCCGACGTCGCGAGGCCGCTCTCGGACCGGCTGCGGATCGAGGTGATCGCGCCCAGCGGGGCGGTGATGCTGTTGCCCGGTGGGCGGGTGTTCGTGTCCGGCGGCGGGTGGAACGTCTACCGGCCCGGCCGCCCGCCGATACGGCAGGGGCCGCGCCACCCGTCGCCGTCGTGGGACCTCCCGGAAACCGTCGGCTTCGCGGCCACGCCGTCGGGCGCCTGGCTGCACGGCGGCGCCGGCCCGGTGCTGCCGCCGGCGGTGCTGGCCATCCCGGTCGACCCCGACCAGCCGACCGTGGTGGTCGGCCACCCCGGCGCACCCCTGGACGACGCCGCCGGCCTCGACGCCCTGCCGAAGACCGTCCGCCGCCGCCTGCTGCTGCTCGTGCCCTACGGCCCGGACAGCGCCCGCCTGCACCGGGTGGCCGAACGGCTGGCGTCCCGCGACGGCGGCACGATCGAGGTGCTGGCCGGGGTGCCGGACACCGGGGCCGACGGCGCGCCCGCGCTCACCACGGTGGACGCCTCCGGTCACCGGGGCTGGCAGCCGTGGGGCACACGGTTCCGCTACCGGGCCGCGGCCGCGCCCGAGCTGGTGAACAGCCGCCTGCCATCCGACGCCGGTGGAGCGGCCGGGTTCGGCGGGCTGACCGTGGAAGTCGTCCGGGCCGGGCTCTGGCTGCGGGGTGACCACGACCCTGAGCTGGAGGCGGCCCGCCGGGTGCCGGCGGACGCACATCCGTTGCTGGTGCTGGGGTCGGCCGCCCAGGCCGACATCGTGACGCTGCCCGGCCGGGTGGCCGCGCTGGCGCCGCTGCTGCCCGGGCTGCGGCTGGTGGTGACGAGCCCACCGGTCGACGGCCGGGCCGCCGGGTGGCGTTCGCTGACCGAGACCTACGGCCCGCTGCTGGTGACGGTGGGCGACGGTGAGCTGGCCGTCCTGCCGGCGGCCGAGCAGCTCGGCACCGGCGAGTACCCGCTGATCACGCCGCGCGTCCCGGCCTCAGCCGCTCCCACCCCGGCCCCCGCCTCGCCGGTGAACCCTCCGCCGACCACGGTCCACCACGCGCCCAGCCCGGGCGACGCGCTGAAGGCCGGGCCCGTCCCGGTCCAGACCTTACCGGCGCCGGCGATCCCGCTCGAGGCCGTCCGCCTGGCCGCCGTCGAACCCACGGAACCGGCCGACGACCCGGACGGGCGGCAGCGGGAGTTGGCGGGAACCGCGCTCAGCGCGGCCTGGTTGCCGCCGGCCGGCTCGTGGGCGGCCGGCCGGACGCTGGCCACCGAAGGCCCGGCCCGCGCGGCCAACCCGGATGTCGCCCCCGCCGACGCGGCCGTGCTGGTCTGGACGGTCGCCGGACAGCGGCGCGACGACCGCACGGTTGAGTTCGGGGCCGGAACCCGGTTCCGGGTGCTCGCCGTGGACGGGCCCGCCGACCAGCCGTCGCTGGTGCTCCTGCGCGAGCTGTCCGACCGGGACGGCCGCTCCGACGACGCGGTCCGCGAGTCCCTGCGCCGGGTGGCCGCCGCCCGCGAACGGGCGACGGCCACCGTCGGCTGAGGGCTAGCTCGCCAGGACCGCGGCGAACATCCCGGGCTCGTACGAGCCGCCCTTCTGGTGCACGATGACCGCCAGCCGGTTGGCCGCGTTGATCAGCGCCACCCCGCACACCAGCGCCGCCACCTGGTCGTCGTCGTAGTGCTTGCGCACCTGCGCCCAGGTCTCGTCGGACACGCCGGTGGCGGCGTCGGCCAGGCGGGTGCCCTCCTCGGCCAGGGCGAGCGCCGCCTGTTCGGCCTCGGTGAACACGGTCGACTCCCGCCAGGTGGCGACCAGGTTCAGCCGGACGGGGCTCTCCCCTGCGGCCACTGCCTCCTTGGTGTGCATGTCGACGCACCAGCCGCAGCCGTTGATCTGGCTGGCCCGCAGCGAGATCAGCTCCTGCAGGCCGGCCGGCAGCGACGACTGCTGGACCACCTGGCCGGCGTTGGCGAACCGCTTCGCGAACTTCATACCGAGCGCACTGCCGAAAATGTCGAAACGGGGTTCCATGACGTCGTTCTCCCTCGTGTTCGTCTCCCTGGACGACCACAGGACACCGCGCGCGGCCGGGCTGTGACAGCCGCCGGTCACTGGTCGCGGATGCCCAGAGAGTCGATGATCGAGGTGCAGGCGAGCAGCCAGGCGCGGCGGGTCGCGTCGTCAAGGTTGTGGTACTCGATGCGGCCGCCGCAGCGTACGTAGGGGTCGAAGGGGATGGCCACGACGTCGCGCACCACCGCCCGGTAGCGCTCCACGATGTCGGCCAGCAGTTTCTGGTCGGTCCTGGGGTCGGCGCACGACACGACGGCCAACGCGTTGGCCGCCAGTTCGGCGTAGCCGCTGCGGGCGAGGTGGTCGAGCATCCACAGGCCGCTCTCGGCCACGTCCTGCTGGACGGTGGTCGGCACGACCAGGCAGTCGGCCAGGTCGGTCGCGGCCACCCAGTTCGGGGCCCGGACGTTGTTGCCGGTGTCGACGACCAGGAGCCGGTAGTAGCGGGACAGCGCGGTCCACAGCTTGCCGAACGCGTTGTCGTCGACGATCACCATGCTGCCGGGCTGGTCGTCGGAGGCGAGCACGTCGAAGCGGGCGCTCTGCGGGCGCAGGTAGCCGGAGAGCCGGCCGACGCTGGCCGAGGTGGACAGGAACTCCTCGATGTCGTGCAGCAGGTCGATGACCGTCTGGTGGTGGGTGGCCTCCTCGGCGCGCATGCCGAGGGTGCCCCGGGTCTCGTTGTTGTCCCAGGCCAGCGTGTAGCCGCCACGGTGGAAGCCGAGGGTGGCCGCCGCGAGCAGCGACGTCGGGGTCTTGGCGGCGCCGCCCTTGGGGTTGGCCACGACCACGGTCATGGTGCGGCTGAACGGGCGCAGCAGGCGCTTGCGGGCCGACCGGTCGTTGATCTCGTCGCGGCCGGCCGACAGGCTGAGCAGGCCGCCGGTGACCCGGTTGGCCCGGCCGCGCCAGCCCAGCTGCGCGGGACGCTCGGCCGGTGGCTCGGCGATCGGCGCGGGCGGCGGGACCACCGCGGGCACGGCGGGCGACGGCGCTTCCCAGGTGGGCAGCTCGGGTGGCTTCACCTCGAAGACGGAGGCGCCGTTGGCGGCGGCGCTCTCGTCGGTGTGCACGTCCATGGCAGAACTCCCTCATCGGTCGGGGCGATGGGGATCGGCCGACGGATGTGGTTGCCCCGAACGATACGATAGGCGTGGGCCCGGACGAAACCGAAGTCGCCATTGAACTTCTTCAAGCAGGGCCAGCCGGGCATCGGCATCCTGATCGAGCTGTACCGTCAGCGGCTGCAATCGGAGCAGCTCTTCGCCGCCGTGATCCTGTCCTCGCTGTTCGGTCTGAGTGTGTTCTGGGGTTTCGGGTTCCTGGCCCGATGGGTGGTCGGCGGGTGGCACGAGTCGGCTCGCCCGGGTGGATCCTGAGGCTGATCAGCGGTGCTCCGGGTCGCGCCAGACCACGGCACAGACGAACGGGTCGATGGTGTCGATGAACACGGCCCCGGCGAACAGCGCGGCGTACCGGCTGTGGAAGTGGGGCCGGGTCAACGGCTGGTTCCTCCGGACATGGCGCATCCACACCGGGTGCTGGCGCAACCGGAAGACCGTCCACGCGTCGCCGAACGACCGCCGCCGGACCAGGGTGCGTACGGCATCGGTGAAGCCCCACCAGCGGTGGATCGGCACGGCCCGTGGGCCGGGCGAGACGATGTCCACGATCACCGCCGCGCCGCCCGGTGCGACCAGTGACCGCACATGCTGGAGTACGGCATCGGCGTCGTGCTCCGCGAACAGGTGGAAGAGCGTGTTGACCGAAAGCACGATGTCGAACCGGCCGTCCCTGTCCGGCGAGACGTCGAGCAGGCTGCCGACGCGGTACTCGATGTTCGGGCGGGCCCGTTCGGCCCGGGCGATCGCCACCTCCCGTTCGGCGATGTCGACGGCCAGGACCTGCCCGCAGCGCTCAGCCAGCAATCCGGTGAACCGCCCGGAGCCGCACCCCAGGTCCACCGCGCGGGCACCGGCAGCCGGAAGCGCGCGGGCGATGTACGGCCGGTAGATCGCGTCGTTGATCTCGGCGTACCGCTCGTACAGCTCGGCGATCGGGTTGAACAGCGGTACTGGTGCTGGCGACATGACGGCGGCTCCTACGGCAGACTGACCGTGGTATCGATGAACTCGTTGGTGAACAGATCGTCGGCTGACAGCCCGTCCTTCACCGGTTGCCGCTGTCCGGCGAAGATCGGCGTGACGACGTCAACGATGCGTTGCACCCGTTCCCGTTCGAAGTCACCGATCGTGGCGTTCGCACCGTTGCCGAGAAGGCGGTTGTCCTTCATCGCCGTGACCGCGTGGGCGGCCCGGGCGGCGCTGTACGGATAGGCGCCGTATTCGTCGGTGAGCCGTACGAGAAGGTCGTTGGTGGGCTGGGGATCGGCGACGTAGCCGACGGTCGCCATCTGGAGGATCGGCACCAACTTCTCCAGACAAGACGCCAGCTCCGTCCTACGATCCTGCCGGACGGTGAGCGCTTCGGGGTAGTTGGGATATCCCGCGTCATTGACCAAGGCCCACCCCACCTTCTTCTTCCACTGCGAGATCTCCTGCTCGTACGCGTAGACCTCATTGGTCAGGTATCCCTGCTGGACGACCTTGCCCTTCTCCGTCACGAACCGGGCCGGCGTACCGTCGTACGAGCCCTCCACCTGTGCCTTGCGCAGAATCCCCGCGCCGGTCAGGTAGTCGACATAGGTGGATCCCTGGAAGGTCAGCACCCGGGCGCCGGCCCGCCCGACGTCGGCTATCGTCTTGACGGCCGGATAGGTCTGCGGATCCCACATGAGAACCAACGGCGAGAGATCCATCGGGGCAAATACCGCGGTTATCGGAGACTCCTTGCTGAACTGGGCCGCTTGATCCAGGTCCGAGCCGGCGAGGGTGACGTTGCGGTCGACGTACAGAAGCTTCGAGGCCGGGGTGAAATTGTTCGCCGGACCACCGGATCGGATCTCGATCCGCACGCCGGTATCGGCGCCGCTCGCCACCAGAGGCGCCGAGACCAGCTTCTTGCTCGTGTCGATCCGCACGTCCCGGCCCAGCAGCCGGTACAGGCCGCCGTACTCGGCCTGTGGCCACCAGTTGGTCTGGATGACCACCGTGCCGGGCAGACGCCCGCGAGCGACACAGCGGCATCGGCGGAACGATCCGCCGCCTGGCCCTCCGCGGTCGCCGAACCACCGGACTCGCATCCGGCCCCGACGACCCCGAGAACGACCAGAATCGCGACATGGCGCCGCCATGCGCGCCGGACGGAAGCGATCGGCATGATCCGCAGCTCCTTTCCGGAGCACAGGGCGTCTGCGATCGTAGGGCCGTCGGGCCAACCGGGTCCAGAAATGGATCTCGACCAATTTCCGAGCCTCAGCCGCGTTCCGCGGTCAGTCGGCGGTGGTCCTCCTGACGCCCTGCATGTTTCCCCCAGTCATCCCGGTGAGTGACCCGGCCGTACGGCCAACCAACGCTCCGGTTCACAGCCGGATCGGTCACTCTTGGAGCTGGGCCTCTACGTGGTGTCCGGACCGGAAACCCGTGGGACATCCTGACAGGGCAGCGGCGACGTACGGCTCCATTTAGGATGGCAGTCGGTGCTTGGATGGACCCCAAACGTCAAGCAGCGGGGAAGAACGACGTCGAAGGGAAGCGCACATGCGGCTTCGAGCGATCACACACACGGTTCTGGCAGCGACGCTGTCGACGGTGGGGATCCTGACGGGAGCGGCCCCGGCGTCCGCGGCGACGTACACGGTCACGCCCCTGCCGCTGCCGGATCACGCGGACATTTTGGTCGTTCCTCTCCGCCACGAACTCTACGTGGCCGGCGGCGACCGGATCGTGGTCGCCGACCAGACCGGCAACCTGGTGCGGACGATCAACGGCCAGACCGGCGTGTCCGGCCTGGCGACCAGTGCCGACGGCCGCCGCGTCTACGCCGCGCTGAGCGGTGCCCACGCCATCTCGGCGATCAACACCGCTACCCGGCGGGAGCTGCGGCGCTACCCGGTCGGCCGGGCGTGCCCCGGCGACGTCGTGACCGCCGTGGGCAAGCTGTGGTTCACCTCCTCGTGCGCCGAGGGCTCCGACGGCAGCGTCAGTGCGCTCGACCTCAAGACCGGCGTGATCACCACGTACGTCACCAGACTTCCGACCGCCCAGGGCGCCCCGCTGCTGACGGTCTTCGAGCGCGAGGGCTGGGGTGTGCGCCTTATCGTCGCCGCCCGTGACCTGAGCAGCTCGGAGCTGCGGGTCCTCGACATCACCAGCGGCGCTCCCGACCCGATGTGCTGGGGCCCCGGCCCCTGCGAGGCCCGCATCCGCGGCATCGTGAGCGACCTCGCGGTGACCGCGGGCGCCGCCGACATCGTCCTGGCCACCGGGGCACAGTTCCACCCCGAGCTGTCCATCTTCGGCCTGGCCGAGATCCGGACCTATCCCACGGGCCCGTACCCCACGGCCGTCGCGGTGGCGCCAGGGGGCCGCCTGGCGCTCGGCTCGTGGAGCCCGCGCGGCGACGACACCGACCTCTTCGGCTACATCGAGGGCGGCACCGAGCCGGAGTGGACCCAGGAGCTGGGCACCCGCGAGACCGCGGCCAACGACGTCGCGCCGCGCGGCCTGGCCTGGTCCACCGACGACAGCTGGCTCTACACGGTGGTCACCGACGGCGACGGCGGCAGCCCGGTCCTGCACAGCAGGCTCATGTTCCCCCGCCCGTAGCGGGTTCCACGCGACGCCACCGCACTGGTGCGCACGGACGCGTCGCCGCCGAGACCGGCATCGCCGACGACGGGATAGCGCTCGGGTGGCCGACCGTGGGCAAGGGTTGCCTGAATGGCGGCAGGCGCGCCGCATCGCGGGCATTGCGCGTGGCCAGTTCAGCGCCGCCTGTCGAGGCCGGCCAGCTCGAAGCGTTCCGCCAGCGCCGACATCTCGTCCTGCTGTTCGGTCTGGTCTGTCGAGGTCACGTTGACCACCACTCGGGTGACGCCCTCCGCGGCCAGCGCCTCTGCTCGTTCCTGGGTCATCGAGATCGAAGCCCATCTCGTATATTCCAGCGCGCCGGGGTCACGACCGCTCGCCGCGGCCTCGGACCGAGCGAGATCGAGCTGGGTGGCGCGCTCCTGCGGGCTCAGCATCCCACCGGGAAAATAGCCGTCGCCGCGCTGTCCGGCCCGGCGAGCAGCGGCCCGGCTCGACCCGCCGACATGAATCGGCAGGGTGGTCACGCCGTACGGTTTCGGGAAGCTGCACAACTCGTCGAAGGCGAAGTATTCACCGCGAAAACTGACGCCGTCCGCACCACCGGACCACAGCAAGCGCAACACGTCGATAGCCTCGTCGGCGCGCCGACCCCGCGAGCGGAAGTCGACACCCAGCGCCCGCGCCTCCCCGGGCAGGCTGCCCAGCCCTACGGTCAGCAACCGCATCCGCCCCCGGGAGAGCACATCGATGGTGGCGAGGCGCTTCGCCAGCACGACCGGATGCTGATACGGCACCAGCAGCACACCGGTACCGAGCAGTATGCGGCTGGTCGCGGCTGCGACGAAACTCAGCGCGTCGAGCGGGTCGACCAGTGGCAGGTCCGCCGGCAACTCCATCGATCCGAGCATTGCGCCGCGGTACAGCGCCACATGCTCCGGCATGTACAGCGCCTCGAAGCCGCATGCTTCCGCGTGACGCGCATAGGCGACCATGTGCTCAGGATCCACGCCGAGCGAAGCAGTGCTGTAGCTGATAGCGAACTTCAAGACCGATCTCCATTGTTCGGAGGTCCAGGACGCTCGGCACGCTATAGGTTGCCATCGGCGTCAAGGCAAGGAAAACCGCCAGCGCGGGCAGCGGAACCGCTCGACTTAATGGATCAACTCCTCGATTTGCGACCAGGTTTCTCATCGCGGTGCACTCATCCGCTGTTGCACTCCGAGATAGCGCATTGCGCGACCCCGCGCAGGCGCCCTCATCTGCCGCTGACAAGTGCGCGGCGTGGCGTCACGATGAGCCGACGGCAGCTGCTGCCTCCGTGCAACCGGCTGGTGCCGGCCCCAGATGACGCGGCGAGCAATAGACGTCGTCGCAGAGGCCGGCAGCGCAACGTGGCAGACTGGTCACCGCGGTCAACTCCGAGGCGGGGATGATCTTTCACGCCTGCTTCATGCGCGCCCACCGGGGCGTCGGAGGTCGGTCAGTTCCCCCGCGTCGGGAAGGATTCACCCAGGCGGTTGACGAGGCACGCCTACGGGGCAGCGGTCAGGTGCGCCAACGTGTCGCAGGTGATGGCCGGCGCCTTGTGACCACCAGTTCCTCTCGAGGCAGAAGGCTCGCAGCGGTGCGCCGGCAGCGCCCACGGTCCGGATCAGCGGGTCCCGATGCCGGGCGCGCAATTCGGGTGACCGCTCACGACCGAGGCCGAGCACGAACGTGTTGGCCGAGCCGGGGACTGGCGTCAACTCGGCTACCAGGGCACGATTTGATCCCGGTAGTCGAGGAAATGCAAGCCACCCTCGCCGACGTGCTTCTCGATCGTGTCAACGACCCCTGGGACGCTCTCGTCGATGGTCAGGAGTGCGGATGGACCGCCCAACTCCGTCCTTACCCAGCCCGGCGAGATGAGTAGCAGGGTGCGCGGGTCGTCGACGTGGCGGGCGGCGAAACTGCGCATCAGCTGGTTCAACGCGGATTTGCTGGCCCTATAAACTTCGTAGCCGGCGTTATCGTTGAGCGTGATGCTGCCCTGACGCGACGACATCACCCCGATCGTGCCGGCCGGAGTGACGACGTCCTGGAATGCCTCTACCACGCGCATGGGGCTTAATGCGTTAGTCACCATCACGCGGTGGAACGTCTCGGTCGATACGTCGTTGACTTCCAGATCGCCGTTGCTGATCCCGGCGTTGACGAAGAGTAGATCGAACCTCATGTCGGCCACCCGCCGGTGCAGAGCGGCCACCTGCGCCGGCACGGTGATGTCAACCTTCTCCACGGTCAGCCGGCCGCCGGATGATTCCGCCAAGTCCTGCAACTGTGTCCGTCCGGCGCCTCGGACAGTGGCTATCACCTGCCAACCACGGGTCACGTACTCCGTGGCCATCGCGAGCCCGAGCCCGCGGGACGCTCCGATGAGGAGAGCAACCTTTTCAGAGGTAGCGTTGGTCATTGTTCTCCTATGCCGATCTGATGCCAACGCCAGCGTTGGCCAGTCGCCACGACGCTACGGTGTCTGCCGTCCACGATGAGCGGGTTCGCGTGGCACCTGACTATTTGGGGCATCTGCCGGCCGCCGGGCCGAGCCACAGGGACAGCGGGTAACCCCGACCTAGGTCTGGGTGAAGGTGAGCAGGACGACGTCCTCGGCGGCCGCGTCCTCGATGAGGCCGATGCTCTTCTCGACTGTAGCGTCCGCGTCGAGCCACACCGGCTCGTACTGGGCTGCGGCGACGCGGTCGGCGGTCGGCATGGTGTTCTCCCGGTCGGCTCGTGCTCCAGCGGTGTACCGACCGTAGCCGCCGCCGGCTCAGCCGGTGCGGCGTTGCGCGCATCGGGGCGCGGCTTCGCGCGATCGGCCAGAGCCGATCAGTCGTCCCACGCCCGGCGCGCAATGCCGAGGGTCTGGCAGTGCTTCCTAGTGCCGGCTCTCAATGCCTGCAGCAGCTTCGGGCGCCTTGCCGGTCATGTCGTGACCTCTCCCTCCCACGTTTCGAGCGTCAGCGCCTGACCATCGAAGCTCAGTTCAAGGCCGGTCCCTTCATTAACCTGGTTAAGCACCGGCTGGAGCGCTCGCAGACGCTTGGCAATAACCGAGGCGAAAGGGAGGTTCGCTGGAGGCGTCCCGCAACACCCAACGCGACCCGTACCAGTCGTAGTCGTATGGCACGATCCGCCAGAACGGGGCCGCTGGATCCGGGACCGGATCTGGCTGCGCGACCCCGACGGCCAGCCGACCCGACCGCGAACGAGTCATCCCGATGAGCCCCGAGCTGGTCCAGGTGCTGCTGGCCGTGCAGCGGCGAGCCCGCGCGGGCGCCGACACCATCCCCCTGGCCGTGCGCTACGACGCGGCCGAGAAAGAACCATGGGCCGGCCCTGCCGCACCTGTTCTCCCGCCTGGTCGGTGCACGCCAGGAAGTCCTGTCCCCGCACCACGTGCGAACCGTGCCGGCCGCGACCACCGAAGCGGCCGGGCTGCGCGACGGCGACGAGCCGATCAGGTTCACCCCGCACGACTTCCGCCGGCTGTTCACCACCGAAGCCGTCGGCAACGGCCTGCCCCTGCACATCGCCGCAGCTTTGCTCGGGCACCTCGACCTGGACACCACCCGCGGCTAAACCGCCGTGTTCCAGGACGACGTCATCGCCCGCCACCAGCAATTCATCACCCGCCGCCGCGCGGTGCGCGACGCCGCCGAGTACCGCGATGTCACCGCCGACGAATGGGCCGGGTTCGAGAAACACTTCCAGCTGCGCCGCGTGGAGGCCCGTGATTTCGCATTGTGGCTCAAAATCGCCAAGAAGCCGTCGCGGCAGCGTCGCCCTGATGCGCCGGCACCAGGGTCGGTGAACCCGGTCACCGGCAAAGCGACACCTGCGAGCAACTACGCGGCCCGGACCAGGCGGCACGCCCGGGCGGTGATCCGGTCCTTCTACGAGTACCACCGGGAAATGCACGGCCGGCCGCTGGTCAACCCCTTCCCCATGGTCAAAGGCGACGGTGAGGAGCGGCTCAATGCCCATCACAATCCGATGCAGCCGTTCCGATCGCCGTCTCGGCGTGCGGCGTATCAGCCGAAGGAGCCCAAGCCGGCTCCGCGGAGCATCCCGGATCAGGCGTTCAACGACCTGTTCGCGGCGCTGGACTGCAACCGGGATCGGGCGCTGATCGCGTTCTACATCTCCACCGGTGCCCGCGCTTCGGAGCTGCTCGGCGTCTGTCAGGGCCTGGTCGCCCCGGAGGATCAGGTGATCGGCGTAGTCCGTAAGGGGAGCCGGGCACTGCAGCGGTTGCCGGCCTCGACGGACGCGTTCGTGTGGCTGCGGCTCTACCAGCAGGAGCTGCGGGACATCGTCCCGCGAGGGCCGGAGGAGGCGGTGTGGTGGACACTGCGGCGGCCGTTCCGTCCGCTGACCTACGATGCGACCCGGATGGTCTTCAACAAGACCAACGCCGCGCTCGGCGCGAACTGGACACTGCACGACCTAAGGCTGGCTCGGTGAGGTCGCCGCGATCGAGACCACCATGGCGGCTGCGGCCCAAAAGCTCGAAGCCATGCGCGCCACCCGCAGCGCGACAGTCCATCGGTCCTCGAGGACACCCACCCCGACGGGGTCGACGGCGACGACGTCCGCGCCATCCTCGAACGCTGCGCCCGGGCCGCCCTGACCTGGCACCCCGACACCGACCCGCACGTGCTGCTGCTCCTGCTGGCCGGCGCCCTGGGCGTCCACGACGACGACGGCGAGCCGCTGCCTCCCCCGTCCTCCCGGGCCCGCCACGCGGCCCTCCTCCTGGCCGACCTGCTCGGCCTGGCCGACCTGCTCGGCGACACCCCCGCTGGTGACGAGGCCGCCGACAAGCAGGTCACGGCCTGCCTCACGGCGGCCTTCGCCGAGATCGAACGCGCCCAGCTGAACGACTGAGCGGCCCGAGGCCCGCTGCGGGACGGGCTCGGGGCAGGGCGGTTCCGGCTGACGTGCCGGGCCCGTACTCGCGGTCGTCGGTGGTGATGGCCGGCCGGCGAAGTGCGCCCGCACCTTCGGCCGGCCGATCCGCTGCTCGTGGTGCAGGTGCGCGGCGCAGGCCGCCATGGTCGAGTCGCACCCGGTAACCGCCGCCGGTGCCGCGAGGACCCGTCGGGCCGAGGCGACGGCGATGCCACCGGCCAGGAGCACAACGGTTCACCGCTGCACCATCCGATCTTGACCGGTGCCGGCGCCCGCACCAGCCGGCCCGACCCCAGGCCCAGTTGTTTACCTGCTCACGGGGCTACTGAACAACCCGGCCGCCGGGTTCCCTGGGGACCGGCACCTGTGCGGTGCCGAGCGAGTCGGGAGAGGGGGAACCGTGTCGACGTCTTCGCGGAACGTCCGCCGGCTGACCGTAGCGGTGGCCATGGCGTTGCTGCTCGGCGCCTGCCGGGTCGAGGGCGGCGAGCGCCTGAGCGACACCGAGATCGAGCAGATCCGCGACGTGCTCACCACCACGACGACACCGCAGCCGAGCGGAGCCGTCGATGAGTACCAGAGCCGCTGGGACGCCGTGGTCACCGCTTGTATGGCCGCCGACGGCCTGCCGTACCGGCCGTGGCATCGCCCGCTGCCACCCCCGCTGGCCTCCGGCCTGGCGCCCGCCGAGTTCGCCGCCACCGCGGGCTTCGGCATCTCGACCAGCATCGGATCGGTGCAGCCCGGCCGGCCGGTCGTCGACCCCAACCGGCAGGCTCTCCGGACCCTGAGCGCGGAGCAGCGTCAGGCGTACCGGTCGGCGCGGGATGCCTGCGACCGGCGGGCGATGTCCGTGCTGGGGGTCCCGCCGATCTCCGGCGCGGGTGAGTTCGTGACCAGTTCTGCCGTCGGCGACCAGCTTCGGGAGATCGCCACCGCGGCGGAACGCGACGCCCGGGTGGTGCGCGCCCGGGCGGCCTACCGGTCGTGCATGAGCGCGGCCGGTCAGCCGGCGAGCACACCGGCTGAGGTCACCGCCGACTTCCAGCGGAAGGCGCGCCCGTACACGACGGCGTTCCAGGCCCAGGCCACCGCTCGCGCCGACCGCGGTGGTGACCCGTCGGACCTGACGCTGGCCGAGGTGTTCCCGCCGCCGCGGCTCGCGCAGTTGCGCCGGCTGCAACGGGAGGAGATCGCCGTCGCGGTGGTGGAGCAGCCCTGCGGCACGGCGCTGAAATCCGTGGTCGACGCCGTGCACCGCGAGTACGAGCTGTCGGCCCTGCATCAATTGCCCGCTCGATGACCAGATCGGTCATCCGGAACGAGGGGATCGGGATGATATTCAGACAAGTGGTGCGGCGGCTCCTGACCGGCCTGGCCGCGTTCGCCGTCGCCGCCACCGGGGCCGTCGCCCTGTCGGCACCGGCGCGAGCCGCCTGCTACGGCACGGCGCAGGCGGTGACCATGTACTACGGCGGCAACCTCATCGGACAGGAGGCCGCCCAGTACGCCAGCACGTGCGACGGCGACACCGAATACCGCGGTCACGTCTTCGACATGTACACCGACGGCAGTTGCGTGTCGGTCTACTTCTGGAACCCGGGCCCGGTGCGCGAGGCACGGTCCTGCGACAACGCCGGAACTCAGTACATCTTCAACGACACCTACGGCGGACGGTTGGCGTCCTACTGGGACATGTGCACGACGTACGTCTGCCGGTTCAACACGACCGGAAACCCGGGCGACGACACGATGTACGGCTATTAGGCCGGGTTTCCGCCAGCGAGAGGGGAAAGGACAATGTTGCCATCCGACAGATCCGCCGTCCGCCGCGGTCCGGTGCGGCGGCTGACAGCCGCCCTGGTCGTGCTCGCGTTCGCGGTGGTGGGCGCCGTGGCCGGGCCGGCGGCACCGGCGCAGGCCGCCTGCTACGGCACGGCGCAGGCGGTGACCATGTACTACGGCGGCAACCTCATCGGGCAGGAGGCCGCCCAGTACGCCAGCACGTGCGACGGCGACGGCCAATACCGTGGCCACGTCTTCGACATGTACACCGACGGCAGCTGCGTGTCGGTCTACTTCTGGAACCCGGGCCAGGTGCGCCAGGCACGGTCCTGCGACAACGCCGGGACGCAGTACATCCTCAACGACAACACCGGGGACACCTACGCGTACTGGGACATGTGTACCACCTATCACTGTCGTTACTACACGTTCAACGACGGTGACGACACGTTCATGTACGGCTATTAGCACTGCCGCCGGCCGGGCCGCCGAGGTGGCCCGGCCGGCGCCTCAGGCGAAGGGGAGCAAACGATGAATCACGTCCTGCGCCGGGTGTTCAGCGCCCTGGTGCTTATCGGGGCCCTGGTGTTGGGGAGCACCGGCGCCGCCGCCGCGGCCCGACCGGATCCGGGCGGCGCCTCCACGCCCGCGGAGGTATCGGCCCGGCTCGCGTTGTCCTGCCCGGCGGGCAGCGTATGCGCCTGGCCGCACACCAACGGCGGCACGAGCCAGCGATGCAGCTGGAGCAACTCCGACGACAACTGGTACGCCCAGCCGGTCGTCTGTTCCTGGGCTGACGACCAGGCAGTGAAGGCCCTCTACAACAACGGGCAGAACTCGGCCTACAGCGGCGTCTGCTTCTACCTGAGCGCCGGCTATCAGAACTTCTGGGTCTGGCTCGAGCAGCGGGGCGGCCAGTACGTTGAAAACGCGGGGGTCTTCATCCAATCGCACCGGTGGAACAGCTGGCCGGATGGCTGTTGACACTGCTTCACCGGGACGGAAGGACGAAGGTGTCACGTTCCTCGGCGGTGAGGGCCCGGGTCGCCCGGGCCCTCGCCCTGCTGCGGACCTCGGTGATCGGTCCGCAGACCTCGCAGTGCCAGAGCCGGATGGTGCCGTCGCCGTGCGCGGTGGCGAGCCGGCCGCCGGGGGTGAACCTGACCTGTTCGACCGAGGCGCCGTGGCCCCGCACCGTGACCAGTTCACGGCCGGTCCCGGCCTGCCAGATCCGCACGCCGTCGCCGTCCTGGCCGCTGCTGGCGAGCAGCCGGCCATCCGGGCTGAAGTCGACGCTCCAGACGACGTCGCGATGACCGTGCAGGGACAGCGGTGGACCTTGGCCGTCACTGGACCAGAGCCGGAGCGCGCCGTCCTGGCCGCCGACGGCCAGGCGCCGGCCGTCCGGGCTGAACGCGACCGCCCATACCTGGCGGCCGGACGGCTGGTCCTGGATCACTGTCGGTGTTCCCGTGCCGTCGGCCGGCCAGATGCGGATCGCGCCGTCGGCGCCCGCACTCGCGATGCGCCGGCCCTCCGGCGCGAACGCGATGGCACGGACGCCGCCGGCATGGCCCCGCAGCACCAGCGGTGAGCCGCCGGCCAGCGACCAGACGCGTACCGTGCCGTCCTTGCTGCCACTGGCCACGCGTTGACCGTCCGGGCTGAAGCTGACACCGAAGACGGGTTTGGTGTGGCCGCGCAGCACGGCACGTGCCTCGCCGGTCCGCGCGTCCCAGACGCGTACGGTCCGGTCCCGTCCGCCGCTCGCCACCCAGCGGCCGTCCGCGCTGACCGCGACAGCCAGGACCTCATCCGTGTTGCCCCGCAGAACGAGCGGATCCGAGCGCCACGGATCTCGCCAGACGCGCACTGCTTTGTCCAACCCTCCGCTGGCCATCAGCCGCCCGTCGGCGCCCGTGGCGACGGTCCACGCCGCCCCATGATGGCCGCGCAGGACGAGCGGGTCGGCGGCGACGCCGGGATCCCAGAAGCGGATCGTGCCATCGGTACTCGCGCTGGCCAGCCGCCGGCCGTCCGGGCTGAACGCGACACTCCACACCGCTCCGTCATGCCCGCGCAACACCACCGGGTCCTGCTCGCCGGTCGTGTTCCAGACCCGGATGGTGTTGCTGCCGCTGTGGCTGCTGGCCACCCGGAGACCGTCCGGGCTGAACGCCACGGACTCGACGTAGGAGTCGTTGCCACGCAGGATGACCGGCGCTCCGGGACCGGCGGCCGGCCAGATGCGTACCGTGCCGTCGGAGCCGGCACTGGCCAGGCGGCGTCCGTCCGGGCTGAACGTCACATCCTTGACGGTCCACTCATGACCGGTGAGCACCCTCGGGCGGCCCCGGCCGGTCGCGTTCCAGAGGTGGATCGTCCCGGTGCCGCTGACGGCGACCTGCTTTCCGTCCGGGCTGAAGGCGACGCTGAGCGCGGGGCTGCCGATCGTCAGGGTCAGCGGTGGCCGCCGGCCGGCGGGGTCCCAGATCTGGACGGTGCCGTCGTCGCCGGCGACGGCGACCCGCCGGCCGTCCGGGCTGAACGCGACAGCGTGCACGACGGTCTCCGGTCCCCGCAGCACGACCGGTGCACCGCCGGCCAGATCCCACACGGTGACCAGGCCGTCAGCCCCGCCCGCGGCGAGCCGACGTCCATCCGGGCTGAAGCCGAGGCCGTTCACGGCCGAGTCGCCGTGCCGCAGGACGCGTGGGGCCGCCATCAGCCCGTCCGGCTCGGCGCGCTGCCACAGACGGACGGTGCCGTCATCGCCGGCGCTGGCGACCATGCGGCCGTCCGGGCTGTACGAAACCTGGATCACCTGGCCCTGGCCCGCGGGCACGGTTGCCCGGACCCGTGAGTCGGCCACCGCCTGGCGGAGCGCCGCCTGGGCCTCCTCGGTGGGCCGGGTGTCGTCCGCCTCGATCGCCAGCAACAGCGCGACCTCCTGATCGACTTGCAGCTGGGCCCGGGCGTTGGCCACCAGCTGGCTAGAGCGGGCCAGGTCGCGCTGCTCGTTCGCCCGGCGCGCCTGGACCCCCGCGACGGCGGCCAGCACGCTCAGCACCACCACACCGGCCGTCAGTCCGGTCAGGGCGAGCCGCACGCGGCGGCGCTGGGCCATCGCCTCGGCCGCCCGCCGTTCGCGGCCGGCGGTCAGGAACGCGCGCTCCAGGGCATTGAGGCGCCGCAGGTCACGCCCGTCCCACGCAGCCAGTGGCGCGCCGCGGTAGAGCGCGCCGCTGTCGCGGTCATGCGATCGCCAGATCAGGCTCGCCTCAGTGAGCCTGTGGTGCAGATGAAGCTCGCCGCGGTCGGCCTGCAGCCAGTCGTCGAGCCGGGGCCAGGCCCGGATCAGCGCCTCGTGAGCGATCTCGACGGTGTCGGTGCCGAGCACCAGCAGACGTGCGCCGGCCAGCTCGGCGAGCACCGTACTCACGCCGGGCTGGTCGAACTCGTCGATCCGGGCCCGGCGCCGAGTGTCCGGTACCCCCTCGCCCAGCGTGATCAGGCGGGTGAGCACCTGATGGACCGTCTCCCGATTCCGCGCGTCCAGACGCTGGTAGACCGACTCCGCTGTCTGGGCGATCGCGCCGCTCATCCCGCCCGCGGCCTCGTACCCGGCCACCGTCAGGACATTGCCGCGGCGTTGCCGCCACGTCTCCAGCAACGCGTGAGAGACAAGCGGCAGGGCGCCCGGCTGCCCTTCGGCATCCGCCACGATCTTGATCACCAACGCGCGCTCGACAGTCAGGCCGGCGGGCCGGGCCGGCTCAGTGACCACTTCGCGCAGCTCGTCCGGGGTCAGCGGGCCCACGGGGACGTTGGCCCCGGCGAGCAGCCGGGCCAGGGGCGCGGACTCCGCACAGCGTGCGTAGAAGTCAGCGCGGACCCCGATCACGATTCGCGTCCGCGGCTCGGCACCCTCCGCCGCGTCCGCGACCTCGGCAATGAAGTCGCCCTGAACGGCCGGATCACGGCACTGCGTGAACAGCTCTTCGAACTGATCGATGACCAGCAGGACCGGGACCCGCTCCAGCGCGTCACGCAGCGTCCTGAGCGGCTCCGCACCCGGAGTGATCAGCTCGACGTGGTCGCCGCCGCACCGTACCGCGGGGATCAGACCGGCCCGCAGGAGCGAGGACTTGCCGCTGCCGGACGCTCCGAACACCGCCACGAACGGGTGCCGGGCGAGCATCTCGGCCAATCGCGCCAGGATTCGCCGCCGCCCGAAGAAGCGCTCCGCGTCCTGCACGCCGTAGCCGATCAGCCCGAGATAGGGCGGCTCCTTCTCGGCCGGCGAGGACTGCCGCGGCACACCGTTCTCCCGCGACGCCGCCCACTCGGCCGAGGCCTGACGCCACCGCCGCTCCCAGTCGGCCGGATCGCCGCCACACGCGCGGACGAACGCCAACGTCACCGCCAAGCTCGGCAGACTCCGGCCACCAGCGGCATTGGCCAGCGCCGCGACCGAATAGCCGGCTTCGGCGGCAAGGTCGCGATATCCCGGGTTTCCCGCCAGCCGGCGCAGGTCACGAAGCTCCGCGGCCAGCATCTGCACCGGACCGGCAGCAGGATCCAGCGAACGTTCCGGACGCGGCATCCCTCACACCTCATCCATAGTGGCCAATCCCTCGGATCAGCATCCCGTCCGGCGGGCCGAGAATCTCGATACAGTCGGATTCATGCCTTTTCGAAAAGTGTCCGAGATGGACTGCGCGGGTCGGCGGCGGTGCCGCCACCGGCCGGATGCTCGGCCATCACCTGGACCTCGGCTCGACCTGGCCCAGGTCGGCTGGCGGCTGGACGAGCGGGAACCACCGCCAGCCGAACTCGTCCGCCAGCCGTGCACCCTGCCGCCACCACGACCACGACCACGGCACGAGGACTGCGGCGCTGGCGATGATGGCGAGCACCGAAGTCGTCAGCTGCCACCGCTGTGACCGCATCGCTTCCCGTACCGACCGACCGGCGATCCGGCGCTTAGCAGTCATGAAGCCATTGCACTCGACGTCACCAAGCCGCAAACCGATCGGGTGACGGCCGTCAGGGTTCGAACGATCGGTATCCGGACATCGCACCTACCCATTCGGGAGTGTGGCACGCGCACGACATTGCGATCCATCACGTCGGCCAGCTGACACTCGCCAGCAAGATCCCCGCCGGGGTACCGGCACCCCTGCCACGCCACACCGTCCCACGCCGGAAAATGCCGACCATCCTTTCGGGTAGGACAGGCTCAAAGCTCGTCCACCGAACCAGGGAACAGCCCAGCGCCCGGTCGATGCTCCCGGCAACCCCGGGCATCGCCGGGATCAGTCGAAGTCGTAGACGGTAGTAGGGACGTCGCACTCGCAGAACGCAGCGACGATCAGCGGCTCGACGCGTTCCCAGCGACCGCCCGCCAGACCGCAGCCAATCCGCGGCATGTGGACCGAAGCGGAGAGCCGGACGGCGTCCTCGGCGACGGTGTGCAGGCACTTGTCGATGGCGTCGTAACGGACCGGCGGGCCGGCGGGCCGGCGCTGCCCCGGCGGATGCCGTGCTGGCCGACCATGTTCGCCACCCACAGGTCGGGCCGCACCTGCACGAGCTGGGTGGCGCCCAAGCCGAAGTCGTTACCCGCGCGCTCGCGGTGCCACCGCCGGAAGGCGTTCTCAGGTTCCGGCCACCGACGTGAGATCGCCACCACGAAACCCTTGCCCCAGCCGCCGAGGTCATTGCACACGTGGACGACGACCTTCGGCCCCTTAGCCTGCGGACTGGTCGCGTCACCCTGGAAGCCGAGAATCCAAGATCATTTCGGTTAAGCCTGTATCCGCTGCCCCCACCTGCGGCTCGACCCGGCGCAGCGGCCGCTGCTGGACGCCATCGAAGCCAATACCCATGAACGGATCGCCGAGGCACCGACCAAACAGTGGCTCGGCGAGGTCTCCGCGCTGCAGGAGACCCTGCAGCACATCGGCCGCAAACGTGAGCAGCTGCCGCCCGAGCCGCCAGCAGCAGCCCAGATGCCCCACTGAGAAGCCCAGGTCCGCGGCAGCGAACCAGGCGCGCCTTCGTTGGCCGAAACGTCACGCCATGACGGGCTGAGCGGTTCTGACACCTCCGGCGCCCTCATACCCAGCCAAACCTGTATGGCGCCTCCCGCGCCATCTGACTGTCCTTCCACCGAGCACGAATTCGGCGTTTCCCATGGTCATACCCTGATCCTTGCGGCTAGCGTCGAGAAGGTCCCGGGTGCTGGAGGACCGTCGTCATGCTGCGCTGGCCCGTCGATCCGGTTCGGGCATCGGCCGTCCGTACGCCCGAGGACAGTCGAACGCCGGCGCCTATGAGATGAAGTGGGACGGTTCTCCAGAGACTCTTCCGCGTCTCAGCTGATCGACGCGTATCGGTGTCGGCTGTTGTCCGTTGAGTGATTGGCATGCACGTCGATCGCTCCGGGACAGGTTCTGCCCGTAGCGCGGCTTCGGCGTGGTTTCGGGGAAGCGACACTTCCCGGCGTACGGTGTCCCGCTGCCCGGATCCGTCCTGCTGCCGCCGCCCGCCCGCCACGCTGGTCGACACGTGGGAGGGCCACGCCTGGCCGAGCGCCCGGGTCCACAGCCACCTGCTCGCCGCGCTGCCACCGGGCAGCTTCCCGGGCGTCGACGCCCAGGACGTCTACGAGTTCCTCCAGCGCCGCGCCGGCTGAAATCCGGTTGCCGGGGGTCCTATCGTGAGCCTGTGCTGACTCCGCCCGATGACCTGTCCGAGCCGGTGGTGCGCGACGCTCTCGCCGCCGGCTGGTCGCTGACCGCCGCGACGCTGGACTATCGGGCGGTCGGCTTCGGGGCGCATCACTGGGCCGTCGTCGACGCCGGCGGCAGGCGGTGGTTCGTCTCGGTGGTCGATCTGCGCAAGGGTGGCTTCGACCAGTTGGGTGGCTTCGACCAGTTACTGGCCTCGCTCACCGCGGCTACCGCCCTGCGGGACTCCGGATGCGACTTTGTCGTGGCGCCGGTCGGGGCGCCTGTCGTGCGCGTCGGGGAGTTCTATGCGGTGACGGTCTACCCGCATGTCGAGGGTGAGAGCTTCGGGTGGGACGACTACTCGGATTCCCATCGCGCGGCGATGCTCGACCTCGTGGTGGCCGTTCACGCGGCGCCGGCCTCCGTCCGGGACCTGGCCTGTGCGGATGACTATGCGATTCCAGCCGGTGGTCCGGTGCGTCCGGAAGCCGGGCCTTACGGGCCCCGGGTGGCCAAGCTTGACCTGAGCCCGGTTTCCGCGGCCACGGCCCGGTACGGCTCGCTGGTCGACGGTGTCCGCTCGTCGCCGCCGGAGATGGTGCTCACGCACGGGGAGCCGCACCCGGGCAACACGATGCGGGCCGGTGGGCGGTGGCTGCTCATCGACTGGGAGACGGCCATGGTCGCGCCGCCCGAGCGGGACGTCTGGCAGCTGGACGGGATGCAGGAGGCCTACACGGCCGCCACCGGGGTGGTGTTGCGGGCCGATGCGCTCGAGCTCTATCGGCTGCGGTGGGACCTCAGCGAGATCGCGGAAGGGCTGGCGTGGTTCGCGGCACCGCACGGGGACACCGAGGACGACCGGGAGACCTGGGACAACCTCGTCGAGTCGCTGGGCAACCTCAGCGCTTCGTGAGGAGGTCGGCCAGCAGGACCTCGACGCGGGACCGCCCAGGCCCACCAGCCGATGGTGAGAACGGCGCAGAACACCAGCGCGCCGTGCCACGTCTCGTCCTTCGCGAGCACGTCCGCGCAGCGCGCCACGAACAGCACGAAGGCCAAGTCGAAGAAGAGTTCCAGGCGGGTGGCGGACCGATCCGACTCCTGATTCAGGTCGGGCGGCCGGACCGCCTCGACCTGCTCCGCCTCTTCCTCGTCCAACCGTTCCTGGTCATTGGACACTTGCTCTCCCCGGCCGATGGTGCGGTGCTGCCGGTCAGCACTACCCCCGCAACCCAAGACCACACGGGAGAGCCCCACCGAATCGGACGCCGTGCAGAGCTAGATCTCGCAGCACCCGGCGGCATTCGGTCGCGCTCGTGGACCCTCAGTCCATGACGAGGACGCTGGCCCGGGGCGCCAGGAAGTGGTCCATCACGAGTTCTGCCGCGCCCAGCGCCGCGACCTGCTCGCTCACCACGGAACCCTCGACGGAGAACGACTCCCGCGGAACGATGAGCTCGTTCCGGACCGCGGGTCCAAGAATGGGGAGGAATGCCTCGCTGAGGCGGTCCCAGATCGGCCCGCCGACAACGACGCGCGAGACGTCGAGGAAGTTGACGAGCACCGCGATCCCGACGGCGACGCGGTGGGCCGCCCGCCGCAGGAGGTCGGAGGCCTTGGGGTCACCGGAGGCGGCGAGCTCCGAGATCAGGGTGCAGGCGTCGTCGATGGCCGAGTAGTCGGTCAGGTTGGGCAGCGGCATGAGTCCGGCCTGTGCGGCCTGGATGACCAGCGCCTCGGGGACGCAGGCAGCCGCCAGTCCACCCCGTCGCCCGCCCCAGCCGAGGTCCTCCGCGAAGGGGTCCACGAGGATGTCGCCGACCTCGCCGATATTGTTGCTCACGCCGCGCAGCACCTGGCCGGCCGTGACCACGGAGGCTCCGACACCCGACCCGAGGTAGAGGAACAGGAAGTCCGAGCTGGCCGAGGTGCGCAGCTCGGCCGTGGCCGACGCCGTGACGTCCTTGTCCAGCAGGACCGGCATGCCCGTGAAGTCGTGGAGGTCCGCCCGCAATCTCACGTCGTGCCACCGAGGGAGCTGCGGCGGGTCGAGCATGACACCGCTGACGACGTCGAGGGGCCCCGGCACCGCGACGCCCAGACCCAGCACGCGGTGCCGATCCGCCCCGGCGGCGCTGATGAGCCGGCCCGTGTTGAGGGCGATGAGCGAGATCACGTCGCGAGGGTTGAGGTCGCCGGGAATGCGCAGCTGCAGCCGCTCTCGGACCTCGCCGGCGAGGTCGAGCAGCAGCAGCGTGAGGCGTGCCGGGTCGAGGTGCACGCCCACGGCGAACGCTCCGTCGGCCTTGACCCTCAACGGAATGCTCGGCCGCCCCCGCACCGCGTCGAGCGGCGCGCTCTCCTCCACCATCCCGCCCTCGATGAGGCGACGAGCGATGTTCGAGATGGTCTGCGAGGAGAGCCCGGAGGTGCGTTGCACGTCGGCCCTGCTGCGTCCTGGGTCGCGGCGGATGAGGTCCAGGACGACTGCTTGATTGAAGTCCGCCAGGCGGAGCAGGTTGCTCCCGCGCAGCACGTCGGTCCTCCCTCACACGTCCGTCAGTCCCCGGGCGTGCACCCGTGGCGCCTCATTCTCCCACCGATTGGGCCAAGATGCGACCGGCCCGGATCGACCCCATCGCAGGCGGAAGACCCAGCCTTCTTGACCAGCATGTTAACGACGGATTACTGTCGCAACGTTGTTTCCCCATCGATTGGGTAAAAGAGGTCCACGGACCGTGAGCAGGAGAAGGACGCGATGAAGCGGATACGTATTATCGCCATCGTCGCCGCCGGGACCATCGTGGCGAGCGCGCTGAGCGCCTGCTCCGGTGGAAGTGAAGATGGCGGCAAGGACGGCAGTGACGGACCGGTGACCGTCTCGGTCATGGAGTTCCAGCAGTCGCGCATCGACGCGGTGGCCAAGCTCATCCCCGGCTTCGAGGCCGACATGAAGAAGCAGGGCAAGGACATCAAGGTCAAGCTCGTCGCCGATCCCCTCACCGACGACCAGTTCAAGACGAAGGTCACCCAGCAGCTCATCGCCAAACAGGCCCCCGACCTCATCGACATCGGCGACAGCCTCGTCCCCGGGTGGGCCGGCGCCGGGTACCTCACCCCCCTGGACGACTACCTCAAGGACTGGGACGGGTGGGACCACTACTACCCGCAGATCAAGAAGGCCATGGTCCGCCAGGACGGCAAGATCTACGCCCTCGTTCACGACACCGGCGTGCAGAACCTCTTCTACCGCAAGGACCAGCTCACCCAGTTCGGCATCGACACCGCCCAGCCGGCCACCTGGGACGATCTCCTCTCGCGCCTCGAGCAGATCAAGCAGAAGACCGGCGGCACGCCCATCGTCATCCCGGCCGGGACCGCGTGGGGCGGTAGCACGTGGACCGAGGGTTTCCAGCCCATCCTCGGCGGCACGGACAAGAACTACTACAGCCTCGAGACCGGCAAGTGGGACCTCAAGAGCCCCGGCTTCCGAGCGGTGTTCGACCTGTACTACACCATGTACTCCAAGGGCCTGCTCCCGGTGCAGGACCTCGAGAACCCCAACCCCTGGGAGCCGACGAAGTACGTCAAGTTCCCCGAGGGCAAGATCCAGGTCTCGGCGCAGGGCACCTCGGGGTGGAAGTTCGACTGGGGCCCGGAGGGCAAGGCGCCCATCAAGGGCCTCAACGAGAAGGTCGACACCTGGCAGTACCCCGGCCTGCGCAGCGGTGACGCGCCCTTCGGGTGGAGCGGCCTCGGGTTCGGCTACGGCATCCCCGCCTCGTCCCCGCACAAGGACGCGGCGATGCTCCTCGCCCAGTACCTTTCCACCGGCAAGCCCCTCGCGGACCAGCTGGTGAGCTCCGGTGCCGCGGCGCCGCGCGACGACCTCGCGGACGTCAAGCCGTACGCCGACGAGCCGAAGCTCCTGCAGGCGGGCAAAGACCTCGCCACCAGTGTCTACGTGCCGACCGGCGACGGTGCCGAGCAGGTGGCCCAGGCCGTTGCCGCGGCGACCGAGCTCATCATCAACGGCAAGGCCGACGGTGCGCAGGCCTACGACGCGTTCTTGAAGAACGCGACGGACCTCCTCGGGCCCAACCTCGTCAAGGAGTGACCGCACACCCATGACCACCATCGCCGCAACCGCTTCGGCGGCGGCCGGCCCCACGGGGCAGGCGTCGCCGAAGCGGCGCCGCCGACGTACCTGGCCCGTGGTCCTGCTGCTGCTCGGACCGGCGGCCCTGCTCATCGTCGTGTTCATCCTGGCGCCGGCCGTGTACGGCGCGTACCTCAGCCTCACCAACACCCAGCTGACGGGGTTCGCCGCGCGTGACCCGCAGTTCGTCGGTGTCGACAACTACACCTACCTGCTGTCGAACTCCGAGTTCCTGGCATCACTGGGCCGGACGGGCGAGTTCGTCCTCTACTCGGCGATCATCGGCCAGACCGTGCTCGGGATGACGGCCGCCGTCCTGCTGGCCCGGCCCTGGGTCCGGGGGAAGGGACTCGTCGGCGCCGCGATCCTCATGCCGATGGTGGTTCCCGAGGTGGTCGCGTCCCTGGCCTGGGCGAGTGTGCTGTCGAACAACTCAGCGGGCACCCTCAACCAGCTGACCGGGCTGTTCGGCGCCGATGCCACCGACTGGCTGCAGGTCGTGCCCTTGGCGTCCGTCGTCGTCGTCAACATCTGGCGCGGCATCGCCTTCGCCATGATCATGTTCCAGGCCGCGCTGGAGGACGTTCCCGGCGAGCTCATCGAGGCTGCGCGCATGGACGGCGCCACAGCCCTGCAGGTCTTCCGCTTCGTCACGCTGCCGCTCATCCGCGGACCGGTCTTCCTCTATCTGCTCCTCACCACGATCAGCACCATCGGCGCCTTCGGACTGGTCTACTTCCTCACCCAGGGCGGTCCGGGCGGGCGCACGACGATCTCCGCGATCTACATCTACGAGCGCGCCCTGCAGTTCTCGCAGATCGGCATCGGCAGCGCGGCCTCCATGATCCTGCTTGCGCTGGTGCTCGTCCTCGGCCTGGTCTACGTCCGCCTCGCGAAGGTCGAGGTGTGAGATGACCGCCGTCACTAGCCGCCGGGAGCCGTCGCCTGCGGCAGACCTCGCCGCGCCGAGGAGGAAACGGCGTCTCACGAGCATCGATGTCGTGAAGCGGGTGCTCGGCTACATGCTGATCGCCCTGCTCGTCGTCTTCTGCGTCGTGCCCTTCGCCTGGGTCGTGCTCAGCGCCGTCGACGCCAACGCCGGACCCAACGTCCAGGCCCCTTCCCTCTCCCTCGACAACTTCGTCCACTTCTTCACCGACTCGGGCACTCCTCGGCTGCTCGTCAACAGCCTCGTCATCGGCGTCGGCGCGACGGCGATCAACCTCGTCCTCGGGCTGGCCGGGGGCTACGCCCTCGCCCGGTTCGAGTTCCGTGGACGACGGCTGTTCATGTTCGGCATCCTGCTGGTGAGGGTCGTCCCGGCGCCCGCCACCATCGTGGCGTTGTACCTCATCATGGTGAAGCTCGAGCTCACCAACACCCTGCACGGTCTGATCCTCGTCGAGGCGGTGCTGCAGCTGCCCATCACCCTGTGGCTGCTCAAGGGGACGGTCTCGGCCGTGCCGATCGAGCTCGAGGAGGCGGCCTGGCTCGACGGCAGCACCCGCATCCAGGCGATCCGCCGCGTCGTCCTCCCGCTCGTCGGACCCGGCCTGGGCGCCGCCGCCATGCTCACGTTCATGGGTGTCTGGGGGGACTTCCTCACTCCCCTGGTGATGCTCCAGAGCCAGGAGCTCTACCCCCTGTCCATCGGGCTCTTCCGCGCCTTCAGCGAGCACAATCAGGTCGACTGGGGCCTGCTCGCCGCCAGCTCGATCGTCTACATGGCGCCGCCCGCGATCCTCTACGTCTTCGTCCGCAAGCACTTGTTGCGCTCCAGCCTCGGCGGGGCGCTGAAGGGATGACCAGTTCGTGACCGTCGAGCAGAACCCCCACGGACGCGTACGTCTGGACAGCGTCGCCCTGGCCATGCAGCGGGTCCGCCGGTTCACCCGGTTCCGCCTCGCTCCGGCGGTCTACTCGGAGACCCGGCCGGTCGAGGTGAGCGCCTGGGTCGTCGGCGGTGAGCCCGTCCCCTTCGACGAGGCCCGCGGCCGGCGCTTCGAGCCCGTGGAGATGGGAATGCCGTGGGGCCGGCCGTGGGACACCGTGTGGTTCGATGTGCGGGGCGTCGCGCCCACCTCCTGGGCGCCGGAGGAGACCGAACTCGTCGTCGACCTCGGCTTCACCGCCGAGCAGCCTGGGTTCCAGGCCGAGGCCACGGCCTACCGACCGGACGGCTCGATCGTGAAGGCGATCGAGCCGCTCAACGCGTGGGTGCCGCTGCCGCAGCGCGGCCCCTTCCACCTCCTGATCGAGGCCGCGGCCAACCCCGTGGTGCAGGTCCCCCACGAGTACGAGCCGACCCTGCTCGGTGACCTGCGAACCTCCGGCGACGAGCCGCACTACACCCTGCGCCGCATCGAAGTCGCGCGACGCGACATCGTCGTGTGGGAGCTCCTGCAGGACGTGGCCGCACTCGACGGGCTCGTGGACGTGCTGCCACCGGAGGGCATGCGCCGGGCGGCCATCGTCAGCGCCCTCGAGCGGATGGTCGACGTCATGGACCCCGACGACGTGCCCGGGACGGCGGCGCAAGGGCGCGAGGTCCTCGCGCCGGTCCTTTCGGCGAAGGCACCGGCGAGCGCGCTTCGCGTCTCGGCCGTGGGACACGCCCACATCGACTGTGCCTGGCTGTGGCCCACCCGCGAAACCGAGCGCAAAGTGGCGCGCACTTTCGCCAACGTGCTCGACCTCATCGAGCGCGACCCCGAGTTCGTCTTCGCCGCTTCCTCGGCCCAGCAGTACGCCTGGCTGAAGGACCGCCAGCCGGGGCTCTACGCGAGGGTTCGCGACGCCGTCGCCGCGGGCCGCATCCGCCCGGTGGGCGGGATGTGGGTCGAGTCCGACACCAACATGCCGGGGGGCGAGGCGCTGGCCCGCCAGTTCGTTCTCGGCAAGCGGTTCTTCCTCGAGGAGTTCGGGGTCGAGTCGGACGAGGTGTGGCTGCCGGACTCCTTCGGTTACACCGCGTCGTTGCCGCAGATCGCCACGGCGGCGGGCGCACGGTACTTCGTCACCCAGAAGCCGTCGTGGAACGAGACGAACGCCATCCCGTACTCCACCTTCCTCTGGGAGGGCATCGACGGGTCGCGCCTCTTCACGCACCTGCCTCCGTCCGAGACCTACAACTCCGACCTCGACGCCCCCGACCTGGCTCGCGCCGAACGGAACTTCAGCGAGAAGGGCGTGGCCCGCGAGGTGCTCGGCCTCTTCGGCTGGGGCGACGGAGGAGGTGGCCCGACGCGGGAGATGCTGGCGATGGCGGCGCGCAAGGCCGACCTCGACGGCTCACCCCGCGTACGCCTGACGGACCCCACGTCTTTCTTCACGGCCGCCGAGGCGGAGCTGCCGGCCCCACCCGTGTGGGTCGGCGAGATGTACCTCGAACTTCATCGAGGCGCGCTCGTCTCGCAGCAGAAGACCAAGCGCGGCAACCGCCACAGCGAGGCACTGCTCCGCCAGGCCGAGCTGTGGGCCGCCACGGCGGCCATCCTGAAGGGCGCCAGTTATCCCATGGCGCAGCTGGAGGAGGCCTGGCGCACCGTCCTGCTCCAGCAGTTCCACGACATCCTGCCCGGCACCGCGATCGCCTGGGTCCACCAGGACGCCGAAGCAGGGTACGCGCGGGTCGAGTCGTTGCTCCAGGGACTCATCGAGACCGCGCTGGCCGCCCTGGCCGGTGACGGTGACGATGACGATGACGTGCCGCTGGCCGCGAACGCCGGTCCCCTGGCGCAGCACGGCGTTCCGGCCATGGGGATCGGTCCGGCGTCCGCGCCCGCACCGGCAGCACCCCGCGCGAAGGACGGAACCTGGGTCCTCGAGGACGACCGGCTGCGGGTGGTCGTCGACGCCAGGGGCGCCCTGGTCTCGATCCGCGACCTCGTGGCGGACCGTGAGGTCCTCCCGGAGGGGACCGCGGGCGGGGTGCTGCAGCTGCTGCGTGACACCCCCCGCGAGTGGGACGCGTGGGACATCAACGAGGAGGACCAGCGGTCCGGCCGGGAGCTCCTCGAGCCGGCCCGGGTCCAGGGTGACAGCGACGCGGTCGTCGTCCGGCACGAGATCGGCAAGTCCGCGGTCGACGTACGAATCAGCGTGGTGGACGGCCACCTCGACCTGGCCTTCGACATCGACTGGCAGGAGTCGCAGAAGCTGCTCAAACTGGCCTTCCCTCTCGACGTACGCGCGGACCGGGCCACGTCGGAGCTCCAGTTCGGACACCTGCACCGGCCGATCCACCGCAACACGTCGTGGGACGCCGCGCGCTTCGAGACCGTCGCCCATCGCTGGATCCACGTCGGCGAACCGAGCTGGGGCGTGGCGATCGCGAACGACGTGGTGTACGGCCACGACCTGCGGACCATCGCGGCACCGTCGGGGCGCCCGATGGTGATGGCGCGGCTCTCGCTGCTGCGTGCGCCCCGGTACCCCGACCCCTCCGCCGATCAGGGGCAGCACAGCTTCACCGTCAGCCTGCGTCCCGGTGGCATTCCCGAGGCCGTCGCGGACGGCTACCGGCAGCACCTCCCGCTGCGCGCCCTGCATGGCGCGCCCGTGGCTCCGCTCGTCGCCGTCTCGAACCCCGCCGTCGTCGTCGAGGCGGTCAAGCTGGCCGAGGATGGAAGCGGCGACCTCGTCCTGCGGCTCTACGAGGCCCACGGCGACCGTTCCGAGGCGGCCGTGACCACATCGGTGGACTGGAACGCCGTCGAGGCCACCGACCTGCTCGAGCGCCCCATCGATGGCAGCGCGGTCCGGCGGGTCGAGCCACGCCGGGTCGAGGTGACCCTGCGACCGTTCGAGCTGCTGACCCTGCGCTTTCGCGCGCCACGCGTCGCGGCATGAGAGGACCAACGTTGGCACCGGAAACAGCCTCCTATCTGGATGACGTCGGCCCCGGACGTGGCCTGCGACGGCAGGCGCGGTCGTGGCTCCACACCGACGCGCCCCACCTGTCTCTGCACGGAGACTGGCGGTTCCGGCTCCTGGCCGGCGTGCCGGGCACGCTCGGCGCACCCGGGGTGCTGCCGGAGGGTGAGGCACCGGACGCGTTCGCCGAGCCCGCCTACGACGACTCCGGCTGGGACAGCCTGCCGGTCCCGAGCCACTGGGTCCTGCACGGGGAGGGACGCTACGGCTCACCGCAGTACACCAACGTGCAACTGCCCTTCCCGCAGGACCCGCCGTTCACTCCTGACGAGAACCCCACCGGCGACCACCGTCGCACCTTCGTCGTCCCGGCCGAGTGGGACGACCGCGACGCCTACGAGGCCGTCGTCCTGCGCTTCGACGGCGTCGAATCGCGCTACCGGGTCTGGGTCAACGGGACCGAGGTAGGCGTCGGCACCGGCTCGCGGCTCGCCCAGGAGTTCGACGTCACCGGCGTCGTGACGGCCGGCACCAACACCGTGGCGGTACGGGTGCACCAGTGGTCGGCCTCGACGTACGTCGAAGACCAGGATCAATGGTGGCTCCCCGGCATCTTCCGTGACGTCACCCTCCAGGCCCGGCCCGTCGGTGGCATCGAAGACGTCTGGCTCCGCGCGGGCTACGACCACATAAGTGGGCACGGACTCGTCACCACCGAGCTGACCGCCGCGGACACCGCGTACCCGGTGCGACTGCGCATCCCCGACCTCGGGGTGGACGTCGAGTGGGCGACCCCCGACGACACCGCGCCCGTGGACGTGGGCGTCGTGCAGCCCTGGACGGCGGAGCGACCCCGGCTGTACGACGCGACGGTCGTCTCCGCGGGCGGTGCGGAGACGGTCTCGCTCAGGCTGGGGTTCCGCACCGTGGAGGTCGTCGGCGACCGCTTCCTCGTCAACGGGCGGCGGGTCGTCCTGCACGGGATGAACCGGCACGACACCCATCCCGACCTGGGCCGCGGCTTCGACGAAGACTTCGTACGCCATGATCTCGAACTGATGAAGCGCCACAACGTCAACGCGATCCGCACCGCGCACTACCCGCCCCACCCGCGGGTGCTCGACCTCGCCGACGAGCTCGGCTTCTGGGTCATGCTCGAGTGCGACGTCGAGACGCACTCCTTCCACCACGGGGGCAGCGCCCTGGCGCCGGGCATCGACGAGTGGATGGGCAACCCGAGCGAGGACCCGCGGTGGCGCGACGCCTTCCTCGACCGCATCGAGAGGACCGTCGAGCGGGACAAGAACCACCCGAGCGTCGTCATGTGGTCGCTCGGCAACGAGTCGGGCACCGGGGCCAACCTCGCCGCGATGGCCACGTGGGTCCACGCGCGCGACCCGGAGCGCCCCGTCCACTACGAGGGCGACCGCGCCGGCGAGTACACCGACGTCTACTCGCGCATGTACCCCTCGGTCGCCGAGGTCGTGAGCATCGGCAGCGACTCGACGGGCGCGCTCGAGAAGGCCTCCGTGGCCGAGTCGGTCCGGCAGCGCACGAAGCCCTTCCTGCTCTGCGAGTACGTCCACGCCATGGGCAACGGCCCCGGGGGCATCGACCGCTACGAGGACCTCGTGTGGCGCTACCCCAGGCTCCACGGCGGTTTCGTCTGGGAGTGGCGCGACCACGGCCTACGCACCCGCACGGCGGACGGGGTGGAGTACTTCGGCTACGGCGGTGACTTCGGGGAGACCGGCGTCCACGACGGCCACTTCTGCATGGACGGCATGGTGCTGTCCGACGGGACACCCACACCGGGCCTCGTCGAGTTCGCCGCGGTAGTGGCACCGATCCGCTTCGACGTCCGCACGGACGGGCGCAGCGTCGTCGTGACCGTCACCAACGCCCGGCACTCCGCGCCGACGGACGACCTCGTCTTTCCCTGGCGCCTCGAGCACGACGGCCGGGTCGTCCACGAGGGGGTGCTCGAGGTCGTGGGGGACGACGGTGGACCCGTCTCAGCGGGCGGCACCGCCGTGGTCGAGCTGACCCTGCCCGGCGAGGGAGTGCGGGCCGGAGCGGGCGAGGAATGGTTCACCGTGTCGGCGGCACTGCAGGACAGGACGGCCTGGGCCCCGGCCGGCCACGTCCTGGCCTCCGCCCAGGCTCGGACCGCTCCCACCGGTCCCGCTGCCGCCATGCCCACGAAGAGGCCGGCGAACACGACCGCGCTCCCCGTCGCGGGTGACTACTCCATCGGCCTGGCGGACTTCACGGACGGCCACCTCGTGGCCCTGGCCGGCTCGCCGGTCCGTGGTCCGCTTCTCGCTCTCTGGCGCGCCCCGACCGACAACGACGCCGGCTCGCACATGGGCAGCTACGACGTGACCGACCCGATGGAGCACCTGGGACTGGGCACGCCGGGGCCGTCGTATGGCGCCCAGTGGCGGGACGCCGGGCTCGACCGGCTGAACGGACGTCTGGTGAGCGTGCACCGGACCGCCGACGGCCTCCGGCGCAGCAGCCGTTGGGCCGCCGCCGACTCGCGCCTGTCGGTCACCGTGGAGGAGCTCTGGCAGGTCGAGGGTGATGGCGTCCGGCTCGGCCTGCGACTGGTCCCCTCCTCCCGCTGGAACCTCGTGTGGCCCCGACTGGGTGTCCGCCTCGACCTGCCCGTCGAGGTGGACCGGGCAGCGTGGTTCGGCACGGGTCCCGGGGAGTCGTACCCCGACTCCCGTCACGGCGTGCTCGTCGGCCGATACCAGGCCAACATCACCGACTTGACGTTCCCCTACGCGTGGCCCCAGGAGAGCGGTCACCGCAGCGACCTGCGCAGCCTCGACCTCGCCACGGCCGGAGGGGGCTGGCTCCGGATCGAGGCCGCCGCGGACCATCAGGGTCGGCGACCGGGGTTCACCCTGGCGCGACACACCGCGGAGGAGGTGGGCCAGGCGACGCACCAGCACGAGCTGCCGGTACCACGAAACAGCCACCTCTACCTGGACGCGGCTCAGACCGGCCTGGGATCACGGGCCTGTGGACCGGACGTGTGGCCGGACGCGCTCCTGCGTCCCGAGACGCGCACCCTCGATCTGCGTCTGACAGCGCTGTCGTGACGGACGTGCGGCAGTCCGCGCCGGACGTGCTCGTGCACCTCACCGCCTCCGGTGTGAGCGTCGTCCTCGACTCGACGCAGGGCCGGCTGCCGGCCGTGGTGCACTGGGGTGCCGCACTGGGTGCCCAGTCGAGGGAAGACCTGCGCGCACTCAGCACCGCGAACGTGGAGTCCCGCGAGGGCAACGTCGTGGACGAGCCGGTCCGCCTGGCCATCCTCCCCGAACACCACGCCGGTTGGCAGGGCCGGCCCGGCGTCGCAGGGCACCGCGACGGCGCGGACTGGTCACCGCGGTTCCAGGTGACCAGCCTCGACGTCGGGCCCGGAGCGACGGTCGACGACGGGCTGGTGGACGGCGGGCCCAGCGCCATCGTGTTCCACGCCCGCGACGAGGTGGCCATGCTCGGCCTCGAGCTCGAGGTCGAACTCCTGGCCAGCGGCCTGCTGCGCGCCCGTGCCCACCTGACCAACCGTGGCCCCACCGTCTACACGGTCAGCGAACTCAGCCTGGCCATGCCGATCCCCTCCCGAGCACGAGAGATCCTCGACTTCGCGGGCCGCTGGAGCAAGGAGCGCATCCCCCAGCGCCGCGCGCTCATCACCGGGATCCACGAGCGCGAGGGCCGCAAGGGACGTACCGGCCACGACGCGGCGACGATCCTCAGTGCCGGCGTCCCGGGCTTCGGCTTCTCCCGCGGCGAAGTCTGGGGTGTGCACGTGGCCTTCAGCGGCAACCACCGTCACTTCGCGGAGCGCCTCCCCACCGACGCGCAGGTCATCGGAGGCGGCGAGCTCCTGCTTCCGGGCGAGGTCCGGCTCGGGCGGGACGAGGGCTACAGCGGGCCCTGGCTCTACGCGACATACGGCGACGGGCTCGACGACCAGGCGCACCGCTTCCACCGCTTCCTGCGGGGCCGGGCCACCCATCCCGCGCGGCCCCGGCCGGTCACGCTCAACGTCTGGGAGGCGGTGTACTTCGACCACGACGTCGACCGGCTCGTCGACCTCGCCGAGCGCGCGGCCGCACTCGGAGTCGAGCGCTTCGTCCTCGACGACGGCTGGTTCCGCGGACGCCGGGACGACCGTCGGGGCCTCGGCGACTGGGTCGTCGACGAGACGGTGTGGCCGCACGGCCTTTCACCGCTCGTCGACCGGGTCACCCAGCTCGGGATGGAGTTCGGGCTGTGGTTCGAGCCCGAGATGGTCAACGAGGACAGCGACGTGGCCCGCTCGCATCCCGAGTGGGTCATGCAGACCGGCGGACGACTCCCCCTCCGCAGCCGGAACCAACAGGTCCTCGACCTCGCCCGCCCCGAGGCCTACGCCCACGTCCTGGAGCAGATGACCCGGGTCCTGTCGGACTACGACGTCGCCTACATCAAGTGGGACCACAACCGTGACCTCGTCGACGCGGGCACCATGCCGACCGGCGCCGCGGGCACGCACCGGCAGACGCTCGCGGCATACCGCCTCATGGACGAGCTCAAGCGACGCTTCCAGGGGCTCGAGATCGAGTCCTGCTCCTCGGGTGGTGGGCGCGTGGACCTCGGCGTCCTCGAGCGGACGGACCGGGTGTGGGCCAGCGACTGCGTCGACCCTCTCGAGCGCCAGGGCATCAACCTGTGGACCATGCAGCTGCTCCCGCCCGAACTGGTCGGAGCGCACGTGGGCTCGCCGGTCAACGAGACGACCGGACGGCGGCACGAGCTGTCGTTCCGGGCCGGCACCGCCGTCCACGGTCACTTCGGGATCGAGTGTGACCTCGCCAAGGCCTCCGCGAGCGAGATCCACGACCTCGCCGAGTGGGTGGCGTTCCACAAGGCGCACCGGGAGCTGCTGCACACCGGTGACGTGATCCGCTCGGACGACAGCGACGCCACCCTGTCCATCCACGGCGTCGTGAGCGCGGACCGGTCGGAGGCGCTGGTGTTCCTGGGCTACCTGAGCCGCTCTGACGGGTCGCCCCGGGGGCGGTTCACGCTGCCCGGCCTCGACCCGCACAGGCGGTACCGCATCGTTCCCGTCGTCGTCGGCACGCCGGACGCCGGCCTCGCGCCGCCACCGTGGTACCACGACGGCACGGGCATCGTCCTGAGCGGTCGGGCCCTGGCCGTCACCGGACTCCGTATCCCCGGTGCACGTCCCGAGCGGGTGGTGGTCCTGCGGGTGCAGGAGGAGGTCGGCTAGACCCGCGTTCCGCACGTCGGTGGTCGTTGCCGGTGGTCGCGGCGTTCGCCGGTCGGCTGCGGATTCGGGATCTCGTCGATGGGTTGTGCCTCCCAGCGCACGCCGAGGCGACGGAACTGATGCAGCAGGGTGAAGGTCCGCTCGACGACGTAGCGCAGCTTGCCCAGGCCCTTGATCCCTGTGGTCTTGGGCTTGGGGATGATCGTTCGTTGCCGCGCTCGCGGCAGGCCTGGCGGAACGTCGCACTGCTGTAGGCCTTGTCTGCCAGCAGCGTCGCGAACCGGCGCCGGAGCGGCCTGGTCGCCCCACTGATGCTCCACGCTGTGCCAGCTGACGCCGGCATCCAACAGATACCGACGGTTCGGCCGATCCAGATCGACGAACTGGGTCGGGCCACCGGTGACCGAGTCCAGCAGCACCCGGCCCGGCCCGAAATCCAGGACAGCCGCCGCCCGACCCGGCAACAAGGATGTCATGTCACTCCCACGAATCAGCGATGCCGGCCATTTTCGCATCAGTACCACGGCCCAGATGCAGGACGGCGCCGGTGACCGCCTGCCGGTCCCGTTTGGTGGTGAGGTCGCGTACGAAACTCGTGTCGATCTTGACTTCCTGGATCGGTAGTCCGGCGATCCGGCCCAGCGATGAATGTCCCTTTCACGCCTGCCCGCTTACCGGAACAGCGGCTCCCGCCGCTCCGGAACGCCCTCCGAGCCGTGCGGAACGTTCCGCCTGCCGCCACAACCGCGGTGGAGTGGCCACGGATGAGTGACGCAACGGCGGTTCACAACCACGCCCCGGAGCGGTATCCGGGCAACTGACGTCAATGGGTTGAGCGGGCGCGGGCGGTCGTAGCGGGCAGGAACCGGGCGCCTATGCTGCGCGTAGCGTCGAGGTCGCCGCGCATGTGAAGTCGGAGGGTGCACAGATGGCCGACAGCCCGGAGTACGCGTCGAAGTTCGACACTGGTGTGGCGCACACCGCGCGGACCTGGAACTACTGGCTGGGTGGTAAGGACAACTTCGCCTCCGACCGGGAGGTCGGTGAGCAGATCCTCCAGTTCCTGCCGAACATGCGGACCACCGCCCGCGCCGACCGGGCCTTCCTCGGCCGCGCGGTGCGATACCTCGCCGGGGAGGCCGGGATACGCCAGTTCCTCGATGTCGGCACCGGGCTGCCCACTGCGGACAACACTCACGAGGTCGCCCAGTCCGTCGCCCCGCAGTCGCGGATCGTCTACATCGACAATGATCCGCTGGTGCTGGTGCACGCTCGCGCACTGCTCACCAGCACCCCCGAGGGTGTCACCGACTACGTCGAGGCCGACCTGCGCGAACCTGAGAAGGTCTTACAGGAGGCCGCTCGGACGTTGGACTTCACCCAACCGGTCGCGCTGACCCTGCTGGGCGTGTTGAACTTCGTCATCGATGACGACGAGGCGCAAGCGATCGTCGACCGGCTCCTTGACGCGATACCGCCCGGCAGCTACCTGGCGATCGCCCACGCCAGCAACGAGGTGAATCCCGCCGAGGCCGAGGCAGCCCGGCGGTTCTGGAACGAGAACGCCACGCCCCCGATCACCTTCCGCTCCGCGCAACAGATAACTCGGTTCTTCGACCGGCTGGAACTGCTCGACCCAGGCGTGGTCTCGTGTTCGCGGTGGCGGCCCGAGGCGAGCGACCTGGCCATTCCCGAAGTGGATCAATTCTGTGGTGTCGGCCGGCTCGCCGGGTAGACAGCCAAGACGGCCGCCGCTGCCCGATCCAGTCGAGGGCCGCGAGCGGGTCATGCGCTGGTGCAGCCAAGGCCCGCTGTCGAAGCGGGAAAGCTCTGCTGCTGCTCGGGCCATCCGCGTGGTGGCGTTTGTCGCGAGCATGTCTTGAAGCCATGCGACCTGATCGGGTGCCAGGGGCGGCCCTCCGCCGGTACCGGGGCGGGCCACTATCCGGGCGAACCGCCGCATGCCGAGCAGGCGAACCACGCGCGGTGCCAGCCACCCTTCGACCCGCTCGCGGCGTGTTGTGGTGTTGTAGGGCCGCATACGCGCGGGGACATGCCGAGTCGGGGGCGTCGGCTCCCAGAGATGCGTCGGCCTAATCATGGATCTCGACAGACGAGGAGCGAGCCCGTCGCGACCAGTAGGGAGCCAGCGCCAGCGACAGCACCGCCAGCAGCGTGCCGAGGACCGCGCCGATCGTGTTGTGCACCCAGTCGTCGGAGTCACAGGAACGACCGAGGGCCGGCACGGCGGCTTGGAACGCCTCCACCATCGCCGACAGCCCGCTGCCGGCCACCATGACCAGCACCGGGCGTCGCGTGGCCACTCCCGCCAGCAACACCGGCGCGACGAAGAGCAGGATGTTCGCCATGGACTCGGGACCGGTGAGCGGGGGGATTTCCCACTGCACCTGGCAGCGCGCGAAAAGCTGGCGGTTCTCTGGCAGCAGGGTCAGGAACGCCAGCGGCAGCAACGTGACACCGGTCATTACCCAGGCTGTCCTCGGCCGGGTGACCAACCAGCTTCCCATCAATGGTCCGACGAGGAACAGCAGCACCAAGGCGACCGCGGGCAGCCATCGATGTTCGACCAGGAACGTCGAGATCATTGGCCGCAGTCCAACCCCAGCATGACCTCGCGGAAGGCGGCGGTACCACCACGCCCGACACGGTGCGGGTCCTCAGACACCCGCTGACTCTAGGTGAGGTAGGCAAGCCGCCTCGACATCGGTACCCGGACGACCGTACTCGGATGCGACGACCATCAGCCCTGCAACCGCGACTCTCACCTGGCTGTGCACCCAGCAGGGCGCCGACCACAGTCAGCAGATCCGAACCACGACCGGTCGCGGCCCGGGCGATGGTGTACCCGGTCTCCTCGTTGACGTACGTCAGCGGCTCGAGCACCGCAGTTGGACCTGCGGAGCGGGACGAGACGAGACGGCCGCACACACACCGCCATCGTGCCGTCGTGACTGTCTCAACACCAAACCCGCAGTTGATCAACCCCTCAAGAGCGCAGCCCGGCATGCGGTGATGGGCGATTCGCACCCCTGAGCACCCACCGTGAGAGGATCACCTTCGACCTCCCCATTAGCGTGTTCGGCAACGGTTGATTCGTCGGTCGTCGACTCGGCCCAGAAGGCGAAGCGATCGGCGCGGCCTGTCATGAGCTCACGGAGGCACGTTGGGACGCCAGGAAGACGACAGTCTGAGCCGGGACGTGAAGTTCTACTTGCGACGGCTCGCCGCCGTGACGGATTCCGCCATCAACGCCTCTGGGACGGCGGCCATCGCGTCGGCGCTCGCCGAGGCGCAACGCGTGGCCGCCTGGGGACTTCGGTCCGCGGTGGAACTCGGACGCGAGAGGGGCCTCAGCTGGCGGCAACTCGCTGATCTGCTCGACATCCCGGTCTCGACACTGCACCGCCAGTACCGCAGTGGCGGCGCCGACCTGGCAACCCCCGAGCCCCAACCTCACCCGCAGGATTCACCACCGGCGGCGGGCTGGGTGCCACCGTGGTTCGATCGCTTCGTCGGACGCGAGCGCGAACTGGCTGACCTGTCCGAGTTGCTGCCCGGGACGCGGCTGCTCAGCGTCATCGGCCCCGTCGGTGTCGGTAAGACGCGACTCGCCGCGGAGTTCGCCCGGCGTGTCGAGCCCGCCTACCCCGATGGAGTCAGGTGGGTCGGCCTGGCCGGCGTCACCAAGCCGTGGCAGGTGGCATCAGTGGTGGGCAGAACGGGTGAGCCGGCCGGGGTCGGACCCGCCCTGCTCGTGCTCGACAACTGCGAGCACGTGGTCGACGGCCTGATCGATGTCGTCTCGAAGCTGCGGGCCGCCACACCGGAGTTGCACATCGTGACCACGAGCCGGGAGGCCCTTCGCGCGCAGGGCGAGATCGTCATGGTGCTCGAGCCGATGCGGGCCGACGCGGTACTCCTGTTCAGTGCGCGGGCGTCCGAGTCGAGGTCCGACTTCGATCCCGCCGACTGGCCCGACGTCATCGCGAAAATCTGCGATCGCCTCGATGGTCTGCCGCTGGCGATCGAACTTGCCGCGGGCCAGATGGACGTGCTGACGCCGGAGACCCTGCTGCCCAAGATGGCGGAGCGGCTCGATCTGCTGGTCGATGCCCGGCGCGGAGCAGTCGGTCACCGGCGGAGCCTTCGCGACGCGATTCAATGGAGCTACGACCTACTGGACAAGCCCGAACAGGAGATGTTCGCCCGGCTCTCCGTCCTGCCCGGCGGCTTCGATCAGCAGAGCGCCGCCGCCGTGACGGCCGACCTGGGCCTGCCGCCGGCGAACGTGTGGGCACAGCTGACCGGCCTGGCCCGCAAGTCGATGATCGTCATCGATCCGCAGCGCCCCGGCCGATTCCGGATGCTCGAATCGCTGCGGATGTTCGGCCAGGAGCGCCTGCTCGATGCCGGCGGAGTCGTGCCCACTCAGCTCCTGCTGCTGGACTGGCTCGCCACCTTCGAACGGCAGCTCGCGGAATACCAGCGGCGTGACGAAATGACGATGACACAGCGAAGGATCGTCGCCGAGCTGGACAACCTTCGAAACGCAGTGGACGTCGCGGCCACCATCAGTCATCCGTCGTACCCAGGCCTGGCCATTCTGCTCTCGCGCTTCCTCGCCCACAATTCCGATCTGGCCGAGGTCGAAAAGCTCCTCTCCGACGTACTGAACAATCCCCTGACCTCGCCACTCCATCGCGCGAATGCGCTGTCCTGGCTCTCCAAGAACGCCGCCCGCCAAGGCGATCTCGACGCGGCGGTCCGTCACTCGGACGACGCTGTCGTCTTGGCACGTGAGCTCGATGACGTGAACGCGCTGACGATGGCGCTCACCAGTTTCATGATGACGCGCGGCTCGAACGGCGACCTCGCCGGCGGTGTAGAGGTGAGCAAGGAGTTGATCGCATTGCTGCTCCGGGCGGGCCGGACCGACCAGGTCGACTGGATCCTCACCAAACAGGCGTGGCTGCTGCTCACCGGCGGAGACCTGGCGGCCGCGAGCAACGCCGTCGCGGAGGCCATCCAGACGTACGAGTCGCAGGCCGACCAGGACCAGCCGATCACGGTCCGCTTCGCCAACCACGCCGGGATGAATCTGCTGCACACCGCCGCTGTGACCGCCACCATGCAACGCGACGATGCGGCCGCCGCCGAGTACGTCATGGCCGTGCTCACCATCCCGGTTCCCGATCACGACAACGTCCTCAGCGCTATCGAGTGCGCGGCGCTCCTCGCCGTGCGTCGGAAGAAACACGTGCTCGCACTCACCTTGATGGCCGGAACTGCCGCCATCGGCCGCCAGGTGCAGACGTTCTGGACTCGGCAGCTCGAAGCGGCGACGAGCACCGCACAACACACCATCGGCCTCGCGGCGGCGCGAGCGGCCTCGGCGGCCGGCTCCGCGATGACCCTTCCGCAGCTCATCGATCTCGCGGTCAACGGTGACCGGCCGATCGACGAAGATCCCACCGGCGTCCTGACTCGCCGGGAGCTCGCCGTCGCGATGCGAGTGGCCGACGGTCTGACGAACGCTCAGATCGCCGGCGAGCTCTCCATCAGCGCGCGCACGGTCGCCAGCCACCTGACCAACATCCGCACCAAGCTGAACGTCAGCAACCGGGTCGAGGTTGCCCTATGGGCCGCGCGAACCGGAGAGTTCGCGAACGAGCCGGCACCGCGAGACTGACGCACCCCCGCAACGAACTCGGTATGACGGGCTGCCCTCGGCCGTACAGCGCAGCCCGCATCACGTTGGCGCCGAGCCGGTCGTCGGTCAGCTCAACGCGACGGCGAGAGCCGGGTAGTCGGTGTAGCCGTGGTGGTCACCGCCGTAGAACGTGGCCGGGGCGGCCGCGTTGGTTCGCTGCCGAGTTCGACCCGTTGGCCCCGTTCACCGCGATGACACCGGAGGCCGAGAAGTTCGGGTCGCTGCGCGTTGCGCTCAATATCGGCTCGGTGCTGATTCTGCTGATGATGGCGGTGGGACTGCTGACAGACAGGGTCCGTCCACCCTCGCCCCGGCAGCGCGCTCACTTCCGGCGATGGGGTTCACGTCCAGGGGTACCGCACTTATCCGGGGCTCACTTGTGCCTGTATCCGCCGGCTGACTCGTCGCAGACTCAGGACATGGGAGAGGTCGAACACGCTACCGGTCGCGGCCGATGACGCAGGCGGCCCTACCAAGCACCGGCCCGCGACGCACAGGCCCGCGAAGTACTCACCGAGTTGCTGGCGGTTCGGACCGGGCGTCGGCCGTTCACTCCGCATTTCCCGGAGTCGGAACACAACCAGGAGAACGTCGATGAATGACAACGAACAGAACACCCTAGCTCGGAATGCTGGATCGCCGATGTGGTCCGGCTCCCCGGGGGCCCCGGCGCTCCGCGCGCACGAGGCCAGCCTGCGCGAGGCGTTCGAGACCTACGGTGCGTTCCTCGTCAGTTCGCTGCACCGGATAGACGGCGAGACGACCCTCAAGGTGGAACCGGGTGGCCCGCTACTCGCCCCCACCCGGCCCGGCAGCACTTTGCACCTGCTGAGCTCGCGGGAACGGGAGGTGCTCAGCCTGATGGCTCTAGGCTTGGGCAACGCCGCCATCGCGGAGCGACTGTTCATCACACAGGGAGCAATACACAAGCACATCGGTAACATCTTCGCCAAGCTAAACCTCGCGCCCGACGACCAGGTGGACCGGCGGGTCGCCGCGGTGCTGCGCTACCTCAGCGGCACGTAGCGGGACTCGGCATGGGTTCGACATGGTGGACGTCCGCAGCCATCTCGCCGTCAGCTGCGCGGCGCTCAACCAGTGTCATATGGACCAGGCCAGCGCAACCCAGCACCTCAAATACCCGTACCGCGGAAGCGGCGAGGGTGACGCCCTCGTTCGATTTCGGCCGAACCGGCGGCGTACAGCCTTGCGGAACGGCGCCGCGACGACCGAAACCTGGCTCTGCGGCTGGTCGGTGACTGACCTGCCGCAAGACGAGATCATGTGCACTCATCTGGCCGCAATCCACGTGCCCGACTGAAGATCTCCGACGTGGTGCCGTTAGTCGATTCTCTCCTCCGGCTCGAGGAGGCGTTCGAGCATCGGTGCGAGCACCGCGCGTTCCCGGTCGTTGAGGCGCCGCAGCACCAGGCTCTGCTCTGCCACAGCGGTCTCCACCCGGTCACGTTCGGCTTTCCCGTCCGGTGTGAGCGCGAGGAGTTTTACCCGCCGGTCGGCACCCGGCACCCGCATCACCAGTCCCCGCTGTTCGAGTTGATCGGCGATGGCGGTGACGTTCGAGCGATTGCAGTCCAGCCGGTCAGCGAGGTCGCTCATCGCCGCCGGCGTCTCCAGCCGCAGGAGGGCGCGGGCGAGGTGTAGGGGCAGGCCGAGTGATTCGATCGCTTCCACGAAGTCGAAACGCGACCGCTCGGCCAACGTCACCAGCATCCGTGAGAGCCGCCGCGCCTCGGCCAGACGACCAGCTCGGTCCGTGCGGCCCATCGATCCTCCAGCGCGATTGTTCACCGACTGAAGTAGTGTACGCTGTGCCAGATAGTTCAGTCGATGAACCTTATAGTGGATGAACAAACTTGATGAGGTGCGGACGTGCACCTGACGCGAGAAGGAACCATGAACGAACATTCGCTTGGCCGGATCGCCGTCTTCGGCGCGACCGGCAAACAGGGCGGGTCGGTCGTCGACGCGCTTCTGTCCCGCGGTGCGCGGGTGCGCGCCCTCGTCCGCAACCCCGCATCCGGCCAGGCGCAGGCGCTCGCCGACCGCGGCGTCGAACTCGCGCGAATCGACATCGATGACGCCGCGTCGCTGTCAGCCGCCCTGCAAGGGGTGGCTGCCTTCTTCTTCATGACCACCCCCGAGGGTCAGAGCGCCGCCGCCATCGAGGGCGAAACGCGACAGGGCATTGCCCTGGCCGACGCGGCGGTCGCGGCGGCCGTGCCACACGTCGTGTTCAGCTCGGTCGGCGGCGCGGAACGCGACTCTGGCATCCCGCACTTCGAGTCGAAACGCCGCGTGGAGCAGCATCTCGATCAGTCAGGCCTGCGGGCGACGTACGTCCGCCCGGCCGCCTTCATGGAGAACTTCGTCTCCAGGGGACTGACCGTGGAAAACGGCGAGATCGTGCTGCGCTTGCCGTTGCCCGACCACATCCCGCTACAGCTGATCGCCGTCCACGACATCGGGCAGATCAGCGCCGTGCTCCTGCTCGAAGACGCCAAAGCGCCCGACGGGGCCATCGAAATCGCCGGCGACGAGCGCACCGGCAGCCAGATCGCCGCAGCGTTCGGCGAGCACGCCGGGCTTCCGGCCCGGTACGAGGCACTGCCCTTGGAGGTCCTCGGGGACAGCGAAGATGCCAAGGCGATGTTCCGCTGGTTCGCCGAGATCCCCGCCTACCAGGCCGACGTCAGCGCCGTCAAAGCGATCCACCCCAGTGCCTGGGACCTGCCGACCTGGCTCCGCTCCACCGGATGGACACCCCCCAGACGCGAAGTGTAAGCGGAGGAAACCCTCCGTATATGTGTTATCGATCGAGGAGTAAGCGTGCCCTACGAGAAGACGTCCATCCCGGCTGACGACCTGTCGCGCGGGATTACCGTTGCCCGACCCGATACGGACCAAGGCCTTACCCACATTGGACTCGTCGGCGACACGTACACGATCCTCATGAGAGGCGAGGACACCGCGGGCAAGTACACGCTCATCGACATGCACGTGCCGCCGAACGGCGGGCCGCCGCCTCACCGCCACGACTTCGAGGAGATGTTCACGGTACTCGAAGGCGAGGTCCAGGCGACCTTCCGCGGTGAGACCATGACCCTACGCGCGGGCGAGACCATCAACATCCCCGCGAACGCACCGCATTCGTTCATCAACGCCGGCACCGGGCCCGCCCGACTGCTGTGCCTCTGCGCGCCTTCAGGGCAGGAACAATTCTTTACGCTGTTAGGGCAGCCCGTCGGCACTCGAACCGAACCACCGGCGTCGTTGGACTCGCAGGCCGAGGCCGCCTTCCGCGCGAAAGCACAGGAGCTGGCCCCTCAGTTCGCCACCGAACTCCTCCCGCCGAAAGCCCACTGAACCCACCGCAACTCTTCGCCGCTGTCTCGGATGACAGGATCGCGAAGCCGCATTCGCCTTGCCATCGTAGGCCTCGCCGCAGCCGGTATCGGGGCGGTTGTCGGGAGCGAGTGGTTCGCCGTCGGCGGGTTGCTTGATCGGCCGCATGAAGGCGGCCATCGCGAGGCCGCCGCCTTGCTGGGTCAGCAGAAGGCGCGGGACGGGAAGGGGGCGGCGGAAGTAGACCGCGAGTATCGGGTGCGCCGCGAGGAAGCAGAACAGCCATCGCCAACCGATCGAATCGACCACGCGAGGTGGACACCGATCCCGTCAAGAACGGGAACATCGAGGACTTCGATCAATCTTCGACGAGCTGCTCCGCGTCGCCCGAGGAACAATAGATCCGCTTGACGAGGAGACACAATGCCGCTCGACTTGTTCACCCCGCAGAATACGGCCGTGCTGCTGATCGACCATCAGGAAGGCACGATGAGCTGGATCCGGTCGGCGCCGCTCGAGCAGGTCAAAGCCAACGCCCTGGCGGTGGCCAAAGCCGCCACCGCGCTCGACATGCCACTGGTGCTGACCTCGTCGCTCGAGGACATGGTGCAAGGCCCGCTGCTGCCTGAGCTGCGCGACATCGCACCACAGCAATACGCGACCCGTATCCGACGCTCCGGAGTGGTCAACGCCATGGAGGATCACCAGTTCGCCACCGCGGTCAAAGCCACCGACCGGCCGAACCTAGTCATCGCCGGAGTCACCAACGACGTCTGCACCGTGTACCCGACCATGAGCGCCCTGCGCGACGGCTACCGGGTGCAGGTCGTCGCCGACGCCGGCGGATCCACGAGCAAGCAGGCCGACGACATCGCCGTTGAGCGTATGCGCAGCGCCGGAGCTGGCATCACGGCAACCATCATGCTGCTCAGCGAACTGGCCCGGGACTGGAGCTCGGCCGCAGGCCAGATCCTGCTCCCGGTCACCACCAGCCTCGTCCCGTAGGAGAGCTGACCCGGACCATGACCACCGTGCCTGGCCTCACCCGCAGCACGATCAGCGTCAACGGCACCGAATTCAGCGTCACGCACGGTGGCCATGGCGAACCGCTGGTATTGCTGCACGGCTGGCCGCAGACCGGCGACTGCTGGCAACCAATCCTGCCCGCACTCGTCGACGCCGGCTATACCGTCGTCGTGCCCGACCTGCGTGGTCTCGGCCGCTCCGCGCCGGCCGACACCGGCTTCGGCAAAGACGAGCAGACTGAGGACATCCGCGGCCTGCTGCGCGCGCTCGGCCTGGGACCTGCCGCACACGTGGCCGGACACGACATCGGCGGCATGGTCGCCTTCTCCTGGGCCCGCCAATACCCCGACGATGTCCGCAGCCTGACGCTGATGGAACTTGCCGTGCCCGGCCTCGGCCTGGAACAGGCCATGAACGTGGCGCACGGTGGCCGCTGGCACTTCGGATTCTTCATGACTCCTGAGGTGCCGGAGCTACTGCTCGACGGCCACGAAGACGCGTTTTTCACCCTTTGGTACGCCCAGCTCGCGGGCACCAGCAATCCGCTGCCCGCCCACGACGTCAACCGCTACACCGAGGCATACCGCGGAACGAAGCGGCTGCGCTCGAGCTTCGGGCACTACCGAACGCTGCTCGACGACGGCCGGACCAACACGGCGTGGGCCGCGGCGGGCAATCAACTGCCCATGCCGGTCCTTGCCATCGGCGGCGATCAGTCTGTCGGCGACCGGCTGGGTACCAGCCTGCGTCCCGTGGCCCCGCACGTCGAGTCGGCAGTCATCGCCGGCAGTGGACACTTTCTGGCCGAGGAGCAGCCAGCATCGCTGGTCGAGCGGCTACTCAGTTTCCTGCGCTGACCGAGGGCTACGACGGGTGTGACACGCTGACGGCCGAGCTTCGCCGTCCAGCGCCGTGTCGACTTCCACCTCGGCAACGACGGTCGGCTCGACCGGGATGTACGCCACCGGCTGCCGCTCGGCGAGGTTCCCCGACCACCCGGCCAGCAGCGGACACGGCGACGGATGCCCGGCGCCGGACCACGGAACGGCAGGCCACGCAGCGCTCTTGCCAGAGCGTGCCGATCGTCGGCCTTCACCGGATGGGTCTGCCCGACAAACCGGAAAGTCCCGTGGTGGTCGAAGCGGCCAAGCAGGAATATCACCGGCCGCTCGAGAGCACCGGTCACCGGCCGACTGATCTGCGGGCCCTGGTTGGTAGGAGGAGGGGACCAGCCGATCCGGCGCGGTGTTCTTCCAGCCAGCCCTACCTCAGTTGGGTAGCCAGCGTCATTCAGACGCTTCGCGATGATCAATATCGTTTCGGCATGCGAGTAGATGGAAGCAATCCCCGCTCCCGCCGTGGGCGCAAGCTGGCTGTCGGCGCCGCTGTCGCCGGGGTGGTCTGCGCCGGCGTCGCGACCACCGCGTACCTCCCTGCGCTGGCCGACAGCACCCCGCGGCCAGCCACCTCGACTCTGCAGTGGGGTCCGTGTCCGACTGGCACGCCGGCCCCGCAACAGTGCGCCATCCTCGGGGTACCGCTCGATTACACCCGGCCGGACAGTCGCCTCATCAACGTCGAGGTCTCCCGCGTCCCGGCGGCCGACCTGGCGAAGCGCAAAGGCGTTCTCATGGTCAACGGCGGCGGCCCCGGTCCCAGTCTCGACGTGCCCACCGCCTTCGGCAGTCTGCTGCCCAAGGAGATACGTGACAGCTACGACCTGGTGGCTTTCGACCCGCGCGGCATCGGCTACAGCACACCGATCAACTGCGGCCGCGACGCTGACGAACTGGTCCGGGACCTGCAGTACTCGGTGTTGTCCTTCCCCGGCGCGAACGGTTCCATCAGGAACAACGTGGCCTTCGCCAAGCGGATGGGTAAGCAGTGCGCGGCCAACTCCGGTGGCCTTCTCCAACACATCAGCACCGCCAATGTGGCTCGCGACATGGACCGCATCCGCCAGTCCCTGGGCGAGCGCACCGTCTCTTACTGGGGCATCTCCTGGGGCACCTACCTCGGCTCGCTTTACCGGACCCTGTTCCCGCAGACCATCGACCGGATGGTGATCGACAGCTCGGTGGACCCGAACGCCCGCGGCTACGACGACTTCCGCTCGTTTGCCCGCGCGATGGAGGACCGCTGGCCCGACCTGGCGAAGTTCGCCGTCGCCAACAACGACACGGTGCGCCTCGGCAGTACCCCGGCGCAGGTACGTCGCAACTACTTGGCCTTGGCGGCGAAACTGGATCGCCATCCGGTCACGCTGGCCGAGACCAAGGCTCCCATCAACGGCAACTTTCTGCGGCTCTTCACCTGGCAGCTGTCCTACAGCGACGCCAGCATGATCACCAGCTCGGACACGCCGGTGCCCGCGATGGCTCAGCTGTGGAAGGCAGCCCGTGACGCCGCAGCCGGCACCGCCACCGCCGAGGACCGTTCCTTCCTCGCCGAACAGGCCAACGGCCTGATCGCCGAGGCGACCATGCCGGGCGTGCCGCAGGACAACCTGCTTTCCGCCGGCTGGGCTTTCAGCTGCGGTGACGAGGCATGGCCACGCGACCTCCAGACGTACGCCCGTAACACCGCAATCGACCGCGCCCGATTCCCGCTGACGGCCGGTGCTCCGGCCAACATCGCGCCCTGCTCGGCCTGGGCCGTTCAGCCGAGCGGGCCAGGACCCAAGGTCCGTTCGCTGGGCACGCGCAACGTCCTGATCCTGCAGAACGAGCGTGACCCGGCCACCCCGCTCGACGGGGCACAACGCATGCGGCGGGCGATGGGCTCGGATGCCGCGCTGGTCACGGTCGACGCCGGTGGCCATGGCGTGCTCATCCATCCGAACCCCAACGCCTGCGCGATAGGGGCGATGACCTCCTACCTCCTGAACGGCAATCTCCCCGCGAAGGACGAGGCCTGCAGCTGAACCGGATTCCCGACCCTGACCGGTCCCCGGGCGCAACGCTACGGCGCGACCGGGCAAGGGCGGCCTGACCTCATGACGCGCCCCTCGGACACCCTGACGTGTTACACCTCAAGCCCACGCACAAATAGGTGCCAGCATCCTTCACCTGCAATCACACAATGTCGGACGATAGCCAAGCGACGCAGTGAATGGGCTCCTGCCGCAGCCTCCTGCCAGCCCGCACACCCGCATCTGTGGGTGATCGCAGCCGATGCACTGATCTGCCGTTGCGACACGAGGTCGCACTTTGCGAGTGGACTCGCAGTTAGGAGGGTCGACATGGTGTCGGCTGTGTAGTTCCGGGCGC
>NZ_JBFBGU010000034.1:0-61673 GCF_040684855.1 Actinoplanes sp. NPDC089786 | reverse complement strand
TTCTTCGCCGAGCACGAGGAGCGCGCCGGCCGGCCCATCCCCGTCGTCGCGCTCGCCAAGGCCGGCTAGGCGGTCTCTTCGGAGTTGCCGCCGCCCGGGCCCTCGTTGCCGGTGCCGCCCTCGTCCGGGTCGGCGGGCGTCGTGGCGCCCTCCTCGTCCGGCGGCGGGGTGGTCTCGTCGTCCTCGGTCGGGGCCGGCGCCGGGTCGGTGGTCTCCACCGGGGGCGGGGTCGTCTCCTCGGCGGCCGGCTCGGTGGCCTTCTCGCTCGCGGCCGGCTTCGGCTTGGACGGCTCCATCGGCGTGTACTTCGCCTCGCGCTTCGGCTTCCGGGTCGGCTCGGGCTCGGGCTCGTCGGCCGCGGCCCCCGCCCCACCGGGCCCGGCGTCCGGGTTCGGCTTCTGCTCGCTCCGCACCACCGGCGGCTTCGGCGGCGCCACCGTCACGTCACCGATCTGGACGCCCAGCCACAGGGCGGGACCGAGCCCGACCGCGACCAGCGCCCCGAAGAGCGCCATGGGTCCCCGCTGTCCGCGTTCCATCAGCGCCCCTCCTCCCCATGATTCGTGTCGGCTGTGCCTAGATCTACCCAAAGAATCCGAAGCTAAAGCCGCCGCCACGAGATGCCATTGTGACCCAAAGTGAAGTTCCGGTTACGTGATCGTCGGAAGTGTGACCGTCTACCAGGAAGCACGAACCGGACGGCCGAACAGTTCAGCGCCCACCAAGGATTTACCTCCTGGTGGGCGCCGATCAACCGAGTTTGTCGCCCCCGTCAGCGGCTGCTGACCAGGCCCGCGTCAGCGCGTGCCGGCCAGGAACGCGTCAGCGGGTGCTGGCCAGGAACGCCACCGCGTTGTCGAGCGCGGCCCAGCCGCCGGGCAGCTCGTCCGAGTCGAGCGCGGCCCGCACGGTCATCGTGTTGCCGTCACGGAGCTGAAGATCCCACGCCTTCGGGGTGCGGCGCGTCTGGGTCGCGCCGCTGACTTCCGCGTACGGGACGAAGCGCGCGCCCGGCGTCGCGTCGGCCGTGGTGGCGACCTGGGCCAGCCGGCGCTTGGCCGAGCCGTTCTGCGAGCGGGGCAGGCCGGGCACCAGCAGCAACCCGTTGTCCACGATCAGCAGGTCGGTGCGCGAGCCGTCGACGACCAGGTTGACCAGCCCGCCGACCACGTCGGCGCCGGTGCGGCGGTCCCGGTTGGCGCCCACCGGGGCGGCCGGGTCGATCCGCAGGGCGAGCAGCCGTTCGCGGGCCGCGCCGACGGTCGCCGGATCGGTGACGAGCGTGGCCACCGCACCCAGGTCGAGGTGGCCGCCGTCCGAGGCGACCAGTTCGGCCGTGCCGGTCCAGCTGTGCCGCCACCGGGCGGCGTCGCTGCGCAGCGCGGCCAGGGCGAGCAGCAGGGTGACCAGTTCGGTGATGCGGCGCTCGGTCTCGTCCGGCGGCATGTCCGGGAAGACGGTCTCGGCCACCTTGCGCAGCCGCCCGTCCGCGGCCAGGTCGAGCACGTCGGCGGCCGAGGCCACCGGGCTGCCGGCGGCCCGGGTCAGGGTGCCGAGCGCGGCGTCGGCCTCGCGGTCCATCTCGGCCGCCCGGGCCACGCCGAAGAAGTCGTCCCAGCCGACGATGGTGCGTCCGCGCGGCGGGAACGCGACCGCCTGCAGCGCCCGGCCCAGACCCGGCAGGTCGGGCACCAGCTCGACGTCGCCCGCGATCAGCGCGGCGCCGGTCGGCTCGACGTCGGCCAGGGCGCCGGCCGGAACAGCTTCATCGAGCGGAGCGGCCGGAGCCGCCACGTCGGTGAGTCCGGCCGGGATGTCGTCGAGCAGCGGCGCGCCCGCACCGGCCATGGCGGGCGCCGCGGCAGCCGTCTCCAGAACCGGCCCGGCCGCGGTCCGGGCCGGCGCGGTCACGGCCTGAGCGTGGGGCGACGCGGCCGGGGCCGGGGTCGCGAGGGCGGTCACCGCGGCCAGTCGCTGCGGGCGGGGCGGGTGGGTGTCCCACTCGTCGGCCGTGTGCGGCTCCTGGCGGCGCAGGATGGTCAGTTCGTCGGCGCGGGCGGCCAGCATCCGCAGGAAGCCGCCGAAGACGTCGTCCGGGGCGTGCCCGGCGCGCCAGCCGGGGGCCACGTACTCGGTGTAGAAGACCCGTTGCAGGCTCTCCATGGCCGGGCCGTCGCGCAGCATCGCCACCGTGGCCGCGACCCCCGCGAACTCGGCCGCGACCCGGTCGGCGCACAGCTCCTGGGCCTGGCTGACCGGCTGGTCGTGGCGGCGGTAGAAGAGCGCGTACCCCCGGAGCCCGGGACCGGCCGCGTTCCGCCGGGTGATCCGCGGGATGATCCGCGCGACCGCCCGCCGCCCGCGGTAGGCGAACGGCGCCCACCGGCTCAGCCGCGGCGTGGCGTGCGCGAGCTCGTGCGCGACCGCCGCCCCCAGCACGGCGTTGTCCCAGGCCTGGAGCAGCGGCAACCCGACGTAGAGATCGCGCCGCCCACCGATCAGACCCAGCAGATGGGTACGTTCGCTGAACGCCACGGTGGCCTCCGCGACCACGATCAGCCGCTCCGGCGTCCGCACCTGGCCGGCCTGAGCCGCGGCGTCGATCATCGCCCACAGCGCCGGCGCATCGGCCCGGGTCACCGGGACGCCGGCCGGCTCGACCCGGCGGGTGCGAAGAGCACGCCAGGTCGCGTACGCCATCACACCGACCGTGGCGATGCAGAGCGGAACCCCGAGCCGCAGCGCCGCGCCCGACGGCAGCAGTGACAGCACCAGCAGCACCGGCACCACGACCAGCAGCAGCTGGGCCACGGCGACCGCGAGGAAACCGGCCAGCATGGTGGCCGAGAGCCACGCCCTGGCACCGCCCAACGTCCGCTCCTTCCGGCAGCCGCCCCTTCAGTCGGGGGAGGCGCGCACCACACTAGGCCGCGTTCCCGCGCCCGGTTCCGTCCCGCGCCGGGGGCACAGCTTCCGCTCTCCCCTACGACGTGCGGAAACACGACACGGCGCGGGATCGGAAAACTTAAGGAAGATTTTCACCACACCCCGCACGGGTGACAGCCGCGACCGACCACTCACGCGAGAGACGCGTCACGGCCCGGCCGACCACCCGGCTCGCGGTGTGCCACGGCGCCCGGGTGTTGCGGTTGGTGACGCCGTCGCGCGTACCGGATGGGTTGGCGAAGTAAGCCGGACGGTTACTCCCAGTCGACGGTCGGTGACGGGTGATAGGCGGTGCCCTCGGCGCGCCAGCGTGGGGCGTAGGCGGCGACGCGGCGGCGGAAGGACGGCCAGTCCCGGGCCTCGCGCGGGGACCAGGCGATCTCGGCGATCGCGGGCAGCCGCGGGAACGTCATCGTCTCGACGTCGGCCCGGCTGCGCAGCGTCTCGGACCAGAGGGCGGCCTCGACGCCGAGCAGCGCGTGTTCGGGCACACCGGGCAGGCGGTCGGCCGGGTCCCAGTCGTAGGCGCGGTCGAGTTCCACGCAGCCGGCCCAGTCGAGCCCGAGGCGGAAGCCGGGCTCGTACTTCATGTCGAGGTAGGTGCGGTCGGCCGGCGACATGATCACCTGGCTGCCGGCGGCCACGGCCCGGGCGGTGCCGTCGTCGGCCGGCTCGGTGCGCCAGAACTGGGGCACCGCCGTCTCGGGCAGCTCGACGTTGGCCATCTCGTGCCAGCCGACGGCCCGCTTGCCGTACTTGCCGACCAGCGGCAGCACCCGCGACATGAAGGTGCGGTAGTCGTCGGGCGTGGTGGCCTGCGCCTCGTCGCCGCCGATGTGCAGGAACGGGCCGGGGGTGAGGGCGGCCACCTCGCGGATGACGTCCTCGACGAAGGCGTACGTGGTCTCGGAGTCGGCGACCAGCGAGCTGTAGCCGACCTCGGTGTCGGTGCGCTGCGGCACCGGGTTGCCGTCCGCGGTCAGGGCCGGGTACGCGAACTGCGCCGCGTTGACGTGGCCGGGCATGTCGATCTCGGGGACGATCGTCACGAAGCGCTCGGCGGCGTACGAGACGATCTCGGTGTAGTGGTCGCGGGTGTAGAAGCCGGGGCCCTCGCCGCCGACGCCGGTGCCGGACGCGCCGCTGACCTCGGTGAGGCGCGGCCAGCCCGGGATCTCGAGCCGCCAGCCCTGGTCGTCGGTCAGGTGCAGGTGCAAGTGGTTGATCTTGAAGGCCACGATGGCGTCGATGAAGGCCTTGACCTCGTCGACGGTGAAGAAGTGCCGGGCCACGTCGAGCATCACGCCGCGGTAGGCGAACCGCGGCCGGTCGGCGATGCGGCCGGCGGGCAGCGTCCCCTCGGAGATCAGCTGCCGCAGCGTCTGCACGGCGGCGAACGCGCCGGCCGGAGTGGCGGCCCGGACCCGGACCGAAGAATCGGAGATGTCCAGCTCGTACGATTCATCCGGCCCGTCGAGGCCCAGCGCGAACTGGATCGCGCCGCCGGACGGGGCGGCCGGAAGCCCCAGGAAGGCCGCCACCCAGGCGAGGCCGGGATCGGCCGAGACCTGCGTGGCGGGCGTGATGGCGAAGTGCCCGTCCGCGGGAACAGCGGAGACGGGCACGGGGATGACGTCGTCGAGTCGTCGCACGGGCACGACTCTAAATGCTGTTTCCAGTTCATGACGTACCGCAAGGTCGTGACGTGTGTCGCGGATAGGATCCGCGCATGGCGATCACCGTCCGCCGCGCCGCCCCGAGCGACGCCGCCGAACTCCACGACGTCGCGGCCGAGACCTTCGCGCTGGCCTGCCCGCCCGGCACCACCCAGGCCGACGTCGACGACTTCGTGACCACGCACCTGTCCGAGGCGCGCTTCGCGGAATACCTGAAGGACGAGAACCGCGTGCTGCTCGTCGCCGAGGAGGACGGGACCCCGGTCGGCTACACGATGCTGGTCCGCGGCCCGATCGCCGACGAGGACGTGCGCCGGGTGATCGACCCGGACGGCAGCATCGAGCTGAGCAAGTTCTACGTGCTGCTGGACCGGCACGGCTCAGGCATCGCCCACGACCTGATGGCGGCCACGCTGGCGGCGGCCGCCGCGACCGGCGCCACCCTCTGCTGGCTCGGCGTCAACCAGCTCAACGCCCGGGCGGCCCGGTTCTACGAGAAGAACGGCTTCACGATCCGGGGCACCAAGCGGTTCAAGGTGGGCGATGACTGGCACGACGACCACGTGCGGGCCCGCCCTCTCTAGCGGCTTTTCCCTGCACGGCTCTCTACCCGGCTCCCTACACGGCGAACCAGGTCCCCGGCGACAGGGCGCACTCGATGCGGTGCTTGCCCAGGTCGCCGACCGGCGGCATGTCGTCGAGGGCGAACCAGCCGACGGCCAGCGACTCTTCGTCGTTCACCCGGGCCTCGCCGCCGACCGCCCGGCACCGGAACGTGATGTCCACGTACTGCACCAGGTCGTCGTTGGGGCAGGTGGTCACCGGCTGAGTCAGCACGCTGACCACCCGCTCCGGCTCGATGTGCACGGCGGTCTCCTCGTACACCTCGCGCACGATGGTCTCGGCCGGCTGCTCCCCCGGCTCCATGACCCCGGCCGGCAGCGCCCACCGGCCGCTGTCGGCCCGCTCGCCGAGCAGCACCCGCCCGGCGTCGTCGAACACGACCGCGGTCACGCCGGGCGTCAGGATCAGCCGGTGCCCGATGTCGTTGCGCAGAGCCTGGATGTACGGCGGAATCGGCATGCCGGTCACCATATGTGGATCAGTCGACCAGGGGTCGGACCTCCTCCGCGACGAACCGGAAGAACGCGTGCAGGTCGGGCTCGTCGGCATCCGGCTCGATGATGACCGAGGAGGCGCCGGCCTCGACGTAGGCCCGGATCGAGTCGGCGACCGTCTTGGCGTCGCCGGTGCGGCCGCGCGGGTGTGGCGCGAACATGATGATCTTGTGGGCCGGGTCGCCGATGTGGGCCCGGGCCTCCCGCACACCGTCCGGCGTCACGCTGCTGACCAGGATCGTCTCGTCGGCCAGCTCGCCGGCCAGCTTGAGCGTCTTCGGTCCCATCGCGCCGACCACGATCGGCGGCGGGGTGGCCGGCGGCCAGTCCAGCTTGACCCGGTCGAGCGAGACGTACTTGCCGGTGGTCGTGACCTCTTCGCCGGCCAGCAGCGGGCGCAGGGCGCCGAGCCACTCGCGCAGCAGCGTCAGCGGCGAGTCGGCCCGGGCGCCCACCTGGCCCATCCACTCCTGCACGCCGTGGCCGACCGCCACGATGGCCCGGTCGCCGAACATGCGGCTGAGCGTGGCGATCTCCATCGCCTCGACCACCACGTTGCGGAACGGCACCGGGGTCAGGCCGACGCCGACCCGGATCCGCTCGCTCCAGGCCAGGGCGGCCGCGGTGGCCGAGATGCCGCCGTTGAGGAAGCAGTCCTCCCAGAGCCACAGCTCGTCGAGCCCCAGCTGGTCGGCGAGTTGCACGGCCGCGCGCAGGTTCTCGGGCGGGTTCTGGGGCCGATAGGTGACACCGATAACCGTCATGAGCCAAACCTAGATGAGAACGCCGCGAAGGATCACGGCCTGTGGATGGTCCAGCTCCTCCAGATGGGTACGCGGATCCCGCGCGTACACCACGGCGTCGGCCGGCGCCCCGTCGACCAGGCCGGGAAGGCCGAGGAAGTCCCGGGCCACCCACGAGGCGGCGCCCAGCGCGGTGTGCGCCGGCACGCCCGCCGCGGCCAGGGCACGCACCTCGGTCGCGATCCCGCCGTGCGGCCGGCTGTCGGTGCCGGCGAGCACGGTCACGCCGGCCTCGGCGGCGGCCGCCACGAGAGCCGGATGCGCCGAGGCGCCCCCGACGTACCAGGTGCGGGTCGGGCTCTCCGGTCGCGCCAGGGCCCGGGCCAGGCCGGTCTGCAGGACGGAGAGCGTCGGGGTGAACGCGACCCGGTTCGCCACCATGCGGTCGAGGGCGGCCGGGTCGAGGCCCATGCCGTGCTCGACCGAATCGACGCCGGCGTCCACTGCGGCCGTACCCCCGGCCAGGTGCTGGGAATGCACCGCCAGGCGGCCGCCGACGGCATGGACCCGCTCGACGACCGCGCGCAGGGTGGCGAAGGACAGCGGTTCGGACTCCAGCGTCCAGTCGGCGATGATCTTCGCCCAGCCCGTGCGCCCGGCCTGGGCGGCGGCCAGCTCGGGCAGCTCGGCGGGCTCGGCGCGGCGGCCCCAGCCGTCGAAGAAGGCGCCGTGCCGGGCCAGCCACGGCCCGGCGTGCACGGCCCGCGGCACGTCGGGGTCGCGGCCGAACCACTCCGGCGGTTCCCCGGCCAGCCCCGGCGAGCGGATCAGCGTGACACCGGTGGCCACCTGGAGCCGCAGATCGTCACGCAGCACCTTCTCGTCGAGCGGGTCGCCGGGCTTGGCCGCGCCCGGATGAGTGTGCACGTCGACCAGGCCGGGCAGGATCCAGCCGTCCGCGACCAGCTCGGCGCCGGGGGCCGGCTCGGTCGTCCAGCGGTCGCCGTCGGCGTAGAGGTCGATCGTCTCGCCGTCGGGCAGCCCGACACCACGGATCCGAAGCACTGTCATGGGCGGCACTCAACCAGAAAATGTCGTACCCCGCCGGTACCTTCGCCGTGCGGACGGGCGCCACGGGGGCGCCCGTCCGTCCATTCACGACGTCGCCGCGCCCCGCAACAGCGCCTCGCCGGCCCGCCGGACGGCCTCGGTGAGCTGCGGCGGCGACTCCACGGTGAACGGCGCCGCGATCGTGCCGAGCACCATGACCGGCCAGTTCAGGTCGTCCACACTCATCCGCAGCCGGCACGACTCCGGTCCGGCCTCCTCGACCGTGCCCCAGTACCCGACGACCGAGGTCACCCGGGACGCCGGCGTGGAGATCAGCACCGACACCTCGTGCCGGGTCTGCACCGAGGCGAGCCGCGAGCGCAGCCACGCCACCGGGTCGCCGCCCGGGATGTCCCGGGGCCGGAACCGGGCGCCGGTCAGCGTCGGCCCGCTCATCCGGTCGACCCGGAAGCTGCGCCAGTCGCCGCGCTCCAGGTCCCAGGCCATCAGGTACCAGCGCCGGCCGAGCGAGACCAGCCGGTGCGGCTCGACGTGCCGCCGGGTCACCTCGCCCTCGCGCGCGGTGTAGTCGAAGCGCATCCGCTCCTCGCCGCGGCAGCCCATGGCGATCGTGGTCAGCGCCCCCGCGTCCAGGGTGGGGCCGCCGCCGAAGACGCCCGGGCTGGTCATCGCCTGCAACGCGTCGATGCGCCGGCGCAGGCGGGGCGGCAGCAGCTGGATCACCTTGGCCAGCGCGCGCACGGAGATGTCCTCGAACCCGGACACCGCGCCGGCCGCGGCCGTCCGCAGCCCGATCGCGATGGCGACCGCCTCGTCGTCGTCGAGCAGCAGCGGCGGCACCGCCGCGCCGGCCTGGAGCTGATAGCCGCCCGCGACCCCACGCGCCGCGTCCACCGGATAGCCCAGCTCACGCAGCCGGTCGACGTCCCGCCGCAGCGTCCGCGGGCTGACCTCCAGCCGGCCCGCCAGCTCGCCCCCGGGCCAGTAGCGGTGCGTCTGCAGCAGGGACAGCAGCCGGAGCATCCGAGCACTGGTGTTCGCCATGACTCCAGATTGTCCCCCATTGCGGACAGAAACTGACCGCAAGCCCTCAAAGCTTGGGGAACATGATTGAGACGCCTTCTTCTTGGCGCCCAACTTCAAGATCAAGGGCCTTATGTCGCACCTGAGTGGGTGGTGCTGACCGCAGCTCCCGCCGAGGCCGGTCACCCGGCTCCTGGCCGCTGGCGCGTCCAAACCAGAGCCGCGCGACCTTCATTCTGCGTAAGGGGTCACCCCCACGGCGCTCGCGCCCTTTGCTCTGAGCGCGTATAGGCAACACTTCGATGGTGGCGGTATCCGGATGTCGCCGGCATCCAGGTGGTGCCTATATGCGCTCAGAGCAAAGGGCCGCGGGGTGGGGTTGGGCGCGGAGCGCCCGGAGGGCGACCACGCACGCAGAATGAAGGGTGCGCGGCTCTGTTCTGGCCGGTCACGGCCTTGGAGCCGCGCGCCCGGCCTCGGCGGGAGCGACGGTCTGTACCTCCCGCCGAGCTACGACATCAGGCTCTTGATCTTGAAGTTGGGCGACAAGAAGAGAGCACATCGTCGCGCTGCGGGCGAAGCATGAAACGACGATCCTGCTGACCACGCACTATCTGGACGAGGCCGACTCGATGGCCGAGCGGGTGATCGTGGTCGACCACGGCCGGATCATCGCCGACGACAGCCCGGCCCGGCTCAAGGCCAAGCACGTGGGTGATCGGATCACGCTGGGGTTCGCCACCTCACCTGACGCCGCGGCCGCGGCCGATCGGATCCCCCACCAGGTGTCGCTGCTCGAGCAGCGCACGCTCCGGATCAGCGTCGACGGCGCGCCGGGGCTGCTCCCGGGCATCCTCGAAGACCTTCGCGCCGCGGGCCTCGGAGTCACCTCGATCGAGGTCACCCGGCCAACCCTGGACGACGTCTTTCTCCAACTGACCGGTCGCAGCCTCCGTGAGGGTGGCGCCGCGCCGGAGTCCGCCGTCGACCGCGAGCTCGTGGAGGTCTGAGCCATGACCAGTCTTGTCACCGACATCGGCACCGTCTTCGGCCGCGAGCTGCGGCCGACGCTGCGGCAGCCGTTCACGATCATCATCAGCATGGTGCAGCCGCTGGTCTTCCTGGGGCTGTTCGCGCCGCTGCTGCCGGACATCGAGGGCGGGGCGCTGCAGTGGTTCGTACCCGGCATCGTGGTGATGTCGTGTCTGTTCGCCACTTCGAGATCCAGACCGGCTCGCATGAGCGGATGCTGGTCACCCCGTTGCGGCGGCCGGCGTTGCTGATCGGGCGGGCGCTCAAGGAGATCGTGCCGATGTTCGCGCAGGCCGCCCTGATCGTGGCGGTGTGCCTGCCGTTCGGCTTCGAGCTTCACCTGGCCGGCGCGCTGATCGGGATCCTGATCCTGGCCGGCTTCTGCGTGGGCATGGGCGCCCTCTCGTACACGCTGGCCCTGGCCTCGAAGCATCAGGAGTGGCTGTTCTGGACCATTCAGCAGACGTTGTTGTTCCCGCTGCTGCTGCTGGCCGGCATGCTGCTGCCGATCGGCAACGGTCCCGGCTGGCTCCAGACCGCGGCCAAGTTCAACCCTTTGACGTACGTGGTGAACGCCGAGCGCGCGCTGTTCGACGGCGACATCTGGGCCACCACCACGCTCACCGGGGCCGCGGCGGCGGTGCTGGTGGCCGCGCTGGGCCTGGCCGTCGGTGTCCGGGCCATGCAGAAGGACGCCTGACCGCTACGTTCTCCGGTGTGCGGTGGATGCCAGGCCCGGAGCGGCCGTTCAGACGACTGTTGGAGAACCTGGTCGGACCGGGCGGGCAGACGATGCCCGCCCAGGTCCGTCGCCAGGGCAACCCGGACGCCGTCGTCGACTGCGGCGTCTACGCGCGCGGCGCCCGCCGGCCCGGGCGGGTGACCTTCACCCAGGCCGCCCGGGAGGTCCGCCGCCGCGGCGACAGCTACGTCTGGCTCGGGCTGTACGAACCCGACCTGGTCGTCATGCGGGCCGTCGGCGACGCGTTCGGGCTGCACGACCTGGTTGTGGAGCAGGCGATCGACGGCGGGCACCGGCCGGCCGCCGAGACCATCGGGAACGTGGCCCGGATCGTGCTGCGAACCGCCCGGTACGTGGAGCACGAGGAGCTCACCGAGACCTCCGAGGTGGTCGACACCGGCGACGTGACGCTGCTGATCGGTGAACGGTTCGTGATCACCGTGCGGCACGGCGCCCCGGGCGCGCTGCGGGATGTGCGGCGCGACCTGGAGCAGCGGCCGGCCATGCTCGGGCTCGGGCCGTGGGCGGTGGCCCACGCCGTGTGCGCGGCGATGGTGGACGGCTACCTGGAGGTCGCCGGCCACGTCGAGCGGGACATGGAGCGGCTGGAGGAGACCGCGTTCGCCACCGACCGCCGGCCCGCCATCTCGCACATGTACCAGCTCAAGCGCGAGATGGTCGAGTTCAAGCGGGCCGTGCTGCCGTTGCAGGAGCCGCTGCACCGGGTCCTCGACTCGGAGCTGCCGCCGCCGGGCCTCCGGCCGTACTTCGTCGACGTGCGCGGCCGGCTGGCCCGGACCGTCGACCGGGTGGCCGGCTTCGACGACCTGCTGAACTCGATCATGCAGGCGCGGCTGGCCCAGGTCTCCATCGACCAGAACAACGACATGCGCAAGATCGCCTCGTGGGCGGCCATCGCGGCGGTGCAGACCGCGATCGCCGGGGTCTACGGCATGAATTTCGAGCACATGCCGGAACTGCGCTGGAAGTACGGTTACGCCGGGGTGATCGCCCTGATGCTGGTCGCGGCGGTCGCGCTGTACCGCCGGTTGAAACGGGTCGGCTGGCTGTGACGGTCGGCAACACCCAGCGTGAGTCGGGCGATCCAGATCACTCACGAAACCGGCGTTAACGTTGTGACCTGGCAAAACGCATGGGACCTCAGGCCCAACAAAGCTCCGCCGAACGGGTCATCCATGATCGCTCGACCGGAGCGATCCGTCGGAGGACCGTGCCGCATCTCGGACCGCTTCGCCGTACCGCCCAATTACGTCCAGTAACTACCGTTTGCTGGTCGATCATTTGGGGGAACGAGTGACCGCAATCGAGGCCGTGCCACAGAGCGCGCCGAACCAACCCGCGCCGCGGCACGGGATTCTCGGCCGGCTGCGCGGGCACGTCGACCTGTTCCTGAACGCCGGTTCGCTGATGGCCACCACGGCGATCACGTCGCTGCTCGGCTTCGCGTACTGGTGGGTGGCCGCCCGCACGGCGCCGGCCGAGGCGGTCGGCCAGGCGTCGGCCGCGGTCGCCGCGATGACCCTGATCGGCACCATCGGCATGTTCGGCATGGGCACCATGCTGATCTCCGACCTCCCCCGGCTGACCGGCCGCAAGTGGGACCTGATCTCCACCTGCCTGCTGGTCGCGGGCAGCGCCGCGACCGTCGGCGGCCTGATCTACGTCGCGCTGGCCCACCTGGCCGTCCCCGGCCTGAAGGACGCGCTCGGCTCCCCCGCCGCGACCGTGCTGCTGGTCTTCGGCATCGCGCTCAACGCCATGACCCTGGTCCTGGACGAGGCGCTGGTCGGCCTGCTGGCCGGCCCGATGCAGCTGATGCGCAACGCCTGGTTCTCGGTGATCAAGCTGGTGCTGCTCGGCCTGCTGGTGAGCCTGCCCCTCAACCTGACCGGCGGCACGGTGCTGCTGACCTGGGTGGCGGGCATGGTGCTGTCGGTCGCCATCCTGAGCCGGGCGCTGCGCCGGCGCGGCATGGTCGACTCGGTCCGCCCGCGGCTGAACCTGATGCGCGGCCGTGGCCAGGCCACCTTCGACCACAACCTGCTGAACCTCGCCACCTACCTGCCGCGGGCGGCGCTGCCGCTGGTGGTCACCGCGGTGCTGTCGGCCGAGGCGAACGCGGCCTTCTACACCGCGTTCATGGTCACCTCGTTCCTGGCCATGGTCCCCGGCAACGTGGCGCTCACGCTCTTCGCCGTGGCCAGCGGCGACCGGGCCGCGCTGCGCTCCAAGGTTCGCGTCGGCCTGCTCATCTGCCTGGTCGTCGGCCTGCCGGTGTCGATCTTCGTCGCGGTCTTCTCCGACTGGGTGATGGGCCTCTTCGGCGCCCAGTACGCGGCCGCGGCCGGTCCCGCCCTGGCGATCCTGGCCCTGACCTACATCCCCTTCGTCTTCCACCACTTCTTCCTGGCCATCTCCCGGGTCCAGGGCAAGGTCCGCGGGGCCGGCGTCTTCTCGGTCTTCGCGGGCCTCGCCGAGCTGGCCGCCGCCTGGTACGGCGGCTCCCGCGGCAGCCTGACCGAGCTGGTCGCCTGGGTCGCCGGGGTGATGGCCCTGGAGATGATCATCGTCGCGCCCATCGTGCTGCGCGTCGTGCTCCCGTCCCGGCGGGCCGACGCGGTTGACCTCCCGGAAGGAACCATGTCCGCCACCCGCCTCACCCTGCACGAGCGTGCCTGGCTGCCGCTGGAGTACATCCGTACCGTCGGGCCCCTGACCGGGGTGACCGCCGAGCGGGTCCGGGCCGCCCTGATCGGGCTGCACGCGGCCGACCCGACCCACCGGGCGGTCTCCCGGCTCGACCGCACCGGCGGCCGCTGGCTGCACCTGGACGCGCCGACCTTCGCCGCGTACGTGACCGAGGCCGTCACCGACCTGGGCGACGGGCCGGCCGACTTCGACGCGATGACCCGCCGGCTCCAGTCCGAGCCTCGGGCCCACCACCCGGTGCGGTTCCTGGTCGGCGGCGGCTACGTGGCGATGAAGGTGGCCCACTCGTACGGCGACGCCGGCCCGGTGAACACGCTGCTGCGCGAGGTCGTGCGGGCGGCGGGCGAGGAACGGGCGGCCGCCATCCCGCCGATGCCGCGCCGGTTCGCGCTGCCGGGCGCGTGGTGGCAGACGTTCGGCAAGCACCCGGGCCGGTGGAGCGACGCGCTGAAGATGGCCCGTACGCCGCACTTCGAGACCGGCGACGAACGGCCGTGGACGGCGAACCTGACCGTGCAGACCGCGCGCTCGGCCGACGTGCTCGGCAGGATGCGGGTCTGGCGGGACGAGCACGCGCCCGGCGTCACCACCTCGGCGATCACCTTCGCGGCGTTCACCGCGGCGCTGCGCGAGCTGGGCTTCCACCCCGACCTGACGGGTGCGACGTTCCTCGCCGACGCCCGGCGCTACCTGCCGGAGGGTGTGACGGTGGAGAGCAACTTCTGCTTCGGGCCGTACCTGACCCCGGCATCGCTGCTCGACCCGATGGCCATCCACAAGACCCTGAAGGGCGAGCTGGCCACCGGCGGCATGCTGACCATGATGCTGCTGCGCGAGAGCAAGCTCGCGGTGACCGGGGCGCCCGGGTTCCCCGACCCGTACCCGTCGACCGCGCCGGCCGACCCGCTGGTCCGGCTCACCTTCAGCAACCAGGGGCGGCACGACGTGCTGGCTGACCTGCCGTGGGCGATCGACGCGGCGCACCGGGTGAACCAGAGCGTCCCGACGCTCAACGGCCCGGAGGGCATCACGCTGACCACGTCGGAGATGGGCGGGGTGCTGCATCTGGAGGCGACGTTCCACGCCTCGACGTACGACCCGGCGATGGTGGGCCGGGCCCTCGAGCTGGTCTGCGCCGACCCGGCCGCGCTCATCATGGCGGCGGCCGGCCGGAGGGTCTGACCCTCAGAGACGTGCGCGCGGCCGGCCGCCCCCGCCGGCCGCGCGCATCCCGTTTCCGGGGCCTGGGTCAGAAGCCCTTGACCCAGACCACGAACAGCGTGCTCTTGCTCTGGGTCTTGGCCTTCTTCTTGCAGTTGTCCCACCAGATCGTGGCCGGGAAGGTCTGCACCGTCCAGCCCGGCTTGTAGTCGCCGGTGTAGAACTTGACCGAGGCGAAGTCGATCTCGTTCTTGTTCAGCGTCGGGCCCTGCCACAGCGAGGTGTAGAAGCCCTGCGGGTGCACCACGGTGGCGTTCGGGGCGAAGTCCCAGACGCGCATCTTGAAGTTGCAGGCCTTGGTCTTGGACCGGAACTTGACCGACTGCCACTGACCCTGCGGCCCGTTGTTCTCGACCATCGGGGCCAGCAGGTTGCTCAGCGGCATGGGGCCTTTCTGCGGGGCAGCCTGGGCGGGCGCTGCGGCAACCGTCATCGCCATGCCGGTAGCCGCCACCGTCGCCGCGACCATTGCACCGATCCGCCGGATCTTGTTCATGCCGAAGCCTCCTGTAAAGATTCGGACGCCCCCGTGAGCGACCGACGCAATACAGGCTATTCGGACTTTAGGGATTTTCTGGGATTTAGGTGCTTACTAGAGTTTCTTGTACATAACGTGGAGGCCTACTGGCCCGTTCGTACGATGCCGGAACGACTCCGGAACCGTGCCGATGATGCGGAATCCGAGCGCCTGCCACAGATTGACGGCCGCCACGTTGGACTCGACCACCGCGTTGAACTGAATCCCGTGATAGCCGGCATCACTCAGCCACCGCACGACGTAATCGCCCAGGGCACGTCCCACGCCCCGCCCCCGCACGTCCGGATCGACCATGAAACTGGCCGTGCCGATGTGCGCGCCGCGGCCCGGGCGGTTGGGTCCCATCTTGGCGCTGCCGAGCACCCGCTCGCCCTCGACCGCCACGACGACATGGGCCGGCGCCGGCTCCATCCACAGCGCGGCCGCCTCGTGCTGGTCGAGGTTCTCCGGGTACGCGTAGGTCTCCCCCGCCTCGACGATGCGGGCCCAGAACGGATAGATGTGCGGCCAGTCGGCGGCCGTCGCTTCCCTGATCTCCACGAGCCAACCCTAAGCAGGGGCGATGCGGTCGTTACGGAGGTGCTCGTAGACGACCGAGGTGCGGACGTCGGCCACGTGGGCGTGTTCGGTCAGGCGGTCGATGACGAAGGCGTACAGGGCGTCGTTGTCGGGGACGGCCACGTGCAGCAGGAAGTCTTCGCTGCCCGAGGTGACGAACACGCCGAGCGTGTCGGGCAGGGCGCCGGCCCAGTTGCGGAAGGCCTCGATGTTGCGGCGCGACGGCGGGCGGATCCGGACCGCGATCAGGGCCTGCACCGGGCGGCCGATGGCGTGCAGGTCGATCGTCAGGCTGGCGCCCCGGATCACGCCCCGTTCGCGCAGGGACCGGGTGCGGTCCAGGGCCGTGGTGGGCGACACCCCGACGGCGGCCGCGATGTCGCGGTTCGTGCGCCGTGCGTCGACCTGCAACTCGCGCAGGATCGCCGTATCAAGTTCGTCCAGCTCGGCCATCCGGGCAGCCTAGCCGAATTAAGTACGGATTCCTTGAGTCGAGGCCGTCGCTATGAATAGCGTTCAGACACATGAGCGCACAGATTGGCTTTGAGCCCACCGAGATCCGTACGGACGAATCAACCCGCACCGCCCGCCTGAAGTGGGTCGTCCTGGTCGATCGCGACCTCGACAAGGGCCGAGCCGCCAACGCCGCCGTCTGCGTGGCCGCGGCGACCGCCACCGGCGTGACCGGGCTGCTCGGCCCGGACGGCAAGGACGCCGCCGGCAACGTGCACCCGGGCCTGCCGTGGGCCGGATGCACGGTTCTCGGCGCGACGCGGGAGGAGATCGCCGACATCCGCGCCCGGGCCACCGAGGGCGTCTTCGTCGCCGACATGCCGGTCGCGGCCCAGGCCACCCGGGTCTACGACGACTATCTGCGCCGGCTGGGCGAGGACGAGGCCCCGGACTACCTCGCGGTGAGCCTGGTCGGGCCGCGGAACCGGATCGACAAGCTGGTCAAGCGGCTGTCGCTCCTCGACTAAATTTCCATTCAAATCACCCCGAACCCTCCGAAGAGCGACGATAGACCGTGGATCGGCGTAGCAGAGGGTACGGAGGAAGTGGCATGTCGCTCAGCGGCGCACATCGGGCGGCGTTCCGGCGCGAAACGCCCCAGGAGGGCCGGGTCTTCTCGATCCGTGACGCCGGGGGCTATCCGGTGGCGAAGGACCCGGACGGGACGACGACGCTGCCGTTCTGGTCGAAGTCGTCCCGCGCGCAGAAGGTGGTCGGTCAGGTCGCGGCGTACCGGAAGTTCGATGTCGTGGAGATCGATCTGGCCGACTGGCTGGGCCGCTGGTTGCCGGGTCTGGAGCGGGAAGGCCACCTGGTCGGGGTCAACTGGGCCGGGCCACGGGCGACCGGCTACGACGTCTCCCCGGGCCAGGTCGCCAGGTGGTTCGCCGAGCCTTCATGACGAGCCCAAACCCTTTGATGGCCCTTTCTGGGACCGATACACATTGCGACAGGCTGACCGTGGCGGCGCAATCGGTCGCGGCACCCCAGAGGGAGAACTCCGATGCTCACCACCCTGCTCCACGAGATGGCGACGCGCTTCTCCTCCCGGCGTGCGGACCACGACAAGGGTGCCACGGCGGTCGAGTACGCCCTGCTCGTCGGCCTCATCGCGGTCATCATCATCTCGTCGGTGACGCTGCTGGGCGGCAACATCGACGCCATGTTCGACGACATCGCGAACCAGCTGAGCGGCGACTCCTCCACCACCTGACGCACGCGGAGGACGGGGCGGCCGCCGTCGAGACGGCGATCGTGCTGCCCCTGCTCCTGCTCATCCTGTTCGGCATCATCGATTTCGGGATGCTGCTCAACCGGCAGATCCTGCTCACCGAGGCGGCCCAGGCCGGCGCCCGGGCCGCCGCGTTCGGACAGTCCGACGTCGGCGGCCGGGCCGCGTCGGTCCTCGGCGACCAGCCGTCGTCGGTCAGCGTCACGTCCTGTCCGGCCGACGCGACCGCCGACCAGGACGCCCGCGTCACCCTGACCTACCGCTACCAGGCGAAGACCCCGCTGGGCAGCCTCATGCTGCTGTTCGGCCAGAGCGCGGCCGACACGTTCGAGCTGCGCGCCACGGGCGTGATGGCATGCGCCGGCTGAAACCCGGTGGTCGCGCAGCGCGGTATCCGCGGGCCAGATACCGTGCGGACCTACCACTGACCCACGACCGCGACGACGACGGCGCGGTGGCCGTTCTGGTCGCCATCCTGTTCGGCGGCGGGGTGCTGCTCGGGCTGGGCGCACTGGTCATCGACGTCGGGCTGATCGCGCACGAGCGCGAGCAACTGCAGGGCGGTGCGGATGCGGCGGCGTGGGCGGTCGCGGCTTCCTGCGTGCGTACGCCGGCCACGTGCGCCGCCCAGCAACCGCTGGCGCAGCGCCAGGCCGACGGCAACGCCCGCGACGGCCGGTCGGCCGCCTCGGTGACCGTCTGCGCCACCGGCTGTGGCGGCGAGCCCCGCGGGCGTACCGAACCCTGCCCGGCCCTGCCCACCGCCCTGACCGCGTCGTTCGCCGAGGTCCGCACCGAGACCCGCGACGGCGGCGGCGGCACCCTGCTGCCCCCCGTGCTCGCGCAGACCATGGCCGGTGGGTACGCCGGTACCACGGTGGCCGCCTGCGCCCAGGTCGCGTGGGGCGCCCCGGCCACCGGCACCGTCCTGGCCCTCGCCGTCTCGCACTGCGCCTGGGCCGACGCCACCCAGAACGGCGCCGTCTACCCGTCCGCCACCGGCGCCCTGGCCGCCGGCGGCACCAGCCCGGCGTCCTGCGGCCAGAACTTACCGACTAGTTGGTCGGCAACTACCGGCTACACGTCGTTCGCGGTCGACGGGAGCTGCGAGCGGACGTTCGACACGGCCGACACCGTGACCGCGCCGGCCGCCCCGGCCGACTGCACCGCCGCCCTCGACGCCGCCCGGAGCAGTGGGGAGCCGGTGCTTCTGCCGGTCACCGACGCGGTGCGCGGCAACGACTACCGGATCAGCGGCTTCGCGTCCTTCGTGGTCATCGACGACGACCCGCTGACCGGACGGTTCGAGCAGCGGATGACGCCGGTCAACGGACAGCTCCCGGGCGACGGGCGCGACTACGGCGCCACGTACCTCACGCGGATCGGATGAAGGAGGCTCACATGCGCCGACGGGTTCTCATCGTGCTGGTCGCCCTGGTTCTGGGCGGGCTGAGCGCGATGGCCGTGCTGGTCTACGCCCGCGGCGCGGACCGCCGGGCCGTGGCCGACCGCCAGGGCGTGTGGGTGATGCTCGCCCAGGACCGCATTCCCCGGGGTACGACCGGCGCCGAGATCCGGTCGGGCAAGCTCGCCGAGCGGGTGCTGATGCCGGCGTCCACGGTGCCGGAGGGCGCGCTGACCGACATCGACGGCAAGCTGGACGGCCGGCGGCTCTCGGCCGACCTGCTGCCGGACCAGATGCTGATGCGTGGCCTGTTCACCGGCCCCGGCGACGTTCCCGCGGCGCAGGTGGGGGTGCCGGACGGCAAGCTCGCGGTCAGCGTGGAGGTGACGATGGCGCCGGGCGTGGCTGAGAAGGTCACCGCCGGGGACACGGTCACCGTCTTCGTGACGTACCCGAAGGACTATCCGCCGAGCGGGCAGAAGACGCGGGTGCTGCTTCCCGAGGCGACCGTGATCAGCATCGCCAACGGGCCGCCGAGCGACGTCACGCCCGCCCCGACGGCGAGTTCCCGGCTGTCGGTGTTGAACCGCCGGCCGGCCGACTCGTACCCGGCGACCCTGGCGGTGGATCAGAGCCAGGCGACCCGGCTGGTCCACGGGGCGCAGACCGGCCTGATCTACCTGGGCCTGATCGGGGCGGGCACGTCGATCAACCCGTCGGCCGCGGTCGACTACGACAACATCTGGCCGAAGGGGGTGACCCCGTGACCTACTACGTGTACGTCGAGCCGGATCCCGAGCGACGGGCGGCGTCCGGCGAGGCCTACGCCGACCACGGCTTCGACGTCGTGCACGACCTGGCCGACCTGGCCGAACACCTGTCCCGGAACCCGGAGACGCTGCTGGTCGTCGTGGGCGCCACGGTGGACCTGGAGGCGGTGCTGACGTTCACGGCGTACCAGCGGGTGCAGCGGCCTCTGCTCGGCGTGGTCCTGCTGCGCCCGACCGTCGAGCCGGACGTGCTGTCCCGGGCGATGCGTTCGGGTGTCCGCGAAGTGGTTCAGGAGCTGGACTGCGAGGGCATCCGCCACGCCTCGGCCCGGTCGGTGGACCTGTCCAAGGCGCTGAGCACGACGATGCGCGGCCACGACGCCGCCCGCACCGCCAGGGTGATCACCGTGTTCGCCGGCAAGGGCGGCTGTGGCAAGAGCGTGGTGGCCACCAACCTGGCCGCGGCGCTGTCCGCCCAGGGCACCCGGCGGGTCCTGCTGGTCGACCTGGACCTGCAGTTCGGCGACGTGGCGATCATGCTCCAGCTGCCGCCGGCCCGGAGCATCACGGACGCGATCGGGATGGCGGGACGGCTCGACGAGACCGGACTGCGGTCGGTGCTCACCGCGTACCGGCCGAATTTTGATGTTCTGCTCGCGCCGGCCAGCCCGGCCGAGGGTGAGCACGTCGGCCGCGACCTGGTCACCGAGGTCATCGGGGTGGCCCGGGGCATGTACGACTTCGTGGTGGTGGACACCCCGCCGTTCGTCACCGACCAGGTGCTCGCGGCACTCGACCTGTCCGACTGGTTCGTGCCGATCGTGACGCCCGACCTGCCCACCCTGAAGAGCATCCGGCTCACCGTGGAGATGTTCGACCTGCTGGAGTACCCGCGCGAGCGCCGGCTGGTGGTCTTCAACCGGGCCGACTCGCAGGTGGGTCTGACCGTGGAGGACGTCGAGGAGGCGGTCGGCGCCCACCTGTCGGTGCACATGCCGTCGTCCCGGGACGTGCCGGTGTCGGTGAACAAGGGCATCCCGATCACCCTGGACAACCCGACCCATCCGGTGAGCAAGGCGATGCGCCGGCTGGCCGACCGCTGCGCCGGCGTCGCGGGCAGCCCCGAGGAACCGGTCGCGAGGCGGCGGCTGTTCGCGTTCGGGCGGAAGCGGTGAGCCTGGCCGCGCGGATCGCCGGGCGCGCCCGGACGCCGGAGGCCGCGCCGCCGCTCGACGGGACGCCGGGGCCGGTCTCGGCCACCACCGAGCGCTATCGCGCGGCCGGCCTGCAGGCCGGGGACAGCATCACCGAGGTGCGCCTGCGGATCCAGCGCCGGCTGGCCGACGAGCTCGGCCCGACCCTGTACTCGACCAACGCGCCGGCCGAGGACCTGGAGGAGCGGGTCCGCCAGGCGCTGACCGAGCTGATCACCCGGGAGGAGACCCCGCTCGCCGGCGCCGACAAGGCCCGCATCATCCGCGAGGTCACCGACGACGTGCTCGGCCACGGCCCGATCGAGTCGCTGCTGCGCGACCCGTCGGTGAGCGAGGTGATGGTCAACGGCCACGACCACGTCTGGGTGGAGCGTTACGGCCGGCTGGAACGGGCCGAGGTCGAGTTCGACGACGAGGCGCACCTGCGGCGCGTCATCGACCGGATCTGCTCCCGGGTGGGCCGCCGGGTCGACGAGGCCAGCCCGATGGTCGACGCCCGCCTGCCCGACGGCAGCCGGGTGAACGCGGTGGTGCCGCCGATCGCCCTGGACGGCTCCTCGCTGACCGTCCGCAAGTTCGCCACGTCCCCGCTGACCGTGGCCGACCTGATCCGGCACGGCACGCTGACCCGCAAGACCGCCGACTTCCTGGCGGCGTGCGTCCGCGGCCGGCGCAACGTCGTGGTCAGCGGCGGCACCGGCTCCGGCAAGACCACGATGCTGAACATCCTGTCCGGCTTCATCCCGGCCGACGAGCGCATCGTGACCATCGAGGACGCCGCCGAGCTCCAGCTGCGTCAGGAGCATGTGGTGCGGATGGAGGCGCGCCCGCTCAACTCCGAGGGCCGGGGCCTGATCGCGATCCGCGATCTGGTCCGCAACGCGCTGCGGATGCGCCCGGACCGGATCGTGGTCGGCGAGGTCCGTGACGCCGCCGCGCTGGACATGCTCCAGGCGATGAACACCGGCCACGACGGCTCGCTGACCACCCTGCACGCCAACGCCCCGCGCGACGCGGTGTCCCGGATGGAGACGATGGTGCTGATGGGCGGCCTGGAGCTGCCCGTCCGCGCGATCCGCGACCAGGTGGCCTCGGCCGTCGACCTGATCCTTCACGTGAGCCGGCTCAAGGACGGCAGCCGGCGGATCACCCACATCAGCGAGGTTGTCGGCATGGAGGCCGACGTGGTGGGCCTGCAGGACCTCTTCCGGTACGACTTCAGGTCGGCGAAGGGCGGGCTCAAGCCGACCGGCGTCCGGCCCCGGTTCACCGACGACCTCGCCATCTACGGCGTGACCCTGCCGCCGTCGCTGTTCACGGCCGGGTCGCGATGATCGCGGCGATCGTCCTGGCCGGCGCCGCGGTCACCCTTCTCACCTGGATGGTGCTCGACGCGGCGGTCGGCCGCACCGCGTTCCAGCGCCGGCTGACCATCCTCACCCGGTTCGCGGTACGCCGGCCGGAGCGCAAGGGCCGCCTGCTGGCCGCGATCCGCGCCGCCGCCTCGCGGGCCGGCGAGTGGCTGACCCGGCTCACCCGGCTGGACAACCACGACCTGCTGGACGCCGCGGCGGTGCCGATCCGGCCGGCCGAGTGGCTGGTGATCCGGGTCGGCGCCGCGCTCGGCCTGGCCCTGCTGCTGTCCGTCCCGCTGCCCTGGTGGCTGGGGCTGCCGACCGGCCTGCCGGCCGGGTTCCTGGTGCCGAACGCGCTGCTCACCGGTCGGATCGAACGCCGCAAGAGGATGTTCGCGCAGGAGCTGCCGGACACCCTGCAGCTGGTCGTCAGCTCGCTGCGGGCCGGGTTCACGCTCCAGCACGGCATCGAGGCCTCGGTGCGGGACAGCACCGGGCCGGTGGCCGCCGAACTGCGCCGGGCGCTGTCCGAGACGCGGCTCGGCGGAGAGCTGGAGGAGGCGCTGGTACGGGTGGGCACGCGCACCGGCAACGCCGACATGAAGTGGCTGACCATGGCGATCAAGCTCCAGCGCGAGGTCGGCGGCAACCTGTCCGAGGTGCTCCAGACGACCGCCGACACGATGCGCGAGCGGGAGCGGCTGCGGCGCAGCGTGCAGGCGCTGAGCGCGGAGGGCCGGCTGTCGGCGACCATCCTGGTGGCGATGCCGCTGCTGATCGGGGCGTGGATGTTCCTGTTCCGGCGCGACTACGTACGCCCGCTGGTCGCCGAGCCGCTCGGCCTGGCCATGCTGGCCGGCGCCGGCCTGCTGATGATCGTCGGCATCCTCTGGCTGCGCCGCGTGATCCGGGTCGAGGTCTGACATGGCCATGCTGATCGTGCTGGCCGTGGCCGTGCTGTCGGCCGCCGCCTCGGTGAGCCTGGTCGTGCTGGCCGTGGCGATGCCGCCGACGCGGGGCGAGCGGCTGCTGCGGACGCTGGCGGAGTTCGGGCGTACCCGGGGGAAGTTGATCGACGACCGTGGCCCGCGCTGGGACGAACGCCTGCGCCGCTCGGTCGTGGACGGGCTGGACCGGCTCGGTCGGACGGTCACCCCGCCGGGCGCGCGGGCGCGGCTGAGCCGGCTGCTGGACTATGCCGGCAACCCGGACGACCAGCCGCTCGAGGTGGTGATCCGGCGCCGTGGGCTGCTGCTGCTCGGGGTGGGCGCGGGCGGCGCGCTGTCCGGCGCGATCGTGGCCGGCCCGGTGGGCGCGCTGCTCGGCGCCCCGGCCGGCGCGGTGCTCGGCCTGTTCGTGACCGACCTGGCCCTGCACGACCTGGGCCGCAAGCGGCAGCGGGAGCTGGCCGCGTCGCTGCCGGACGTGCTGGACGCGATGGTGATCGGGGTGGAGGCCGGGCTCGGCCTGGACGCGGCCATGCAGCAGGTGGCCGAGAACCTGACCGGCCCGATGCCCGGCGAGGTCAACCGGGTGCTTCAGGAGATGAGGATCGGCATTTCGCGTACGGAGGCCCTGCACGCGCTCTCCGGCCGCACCACGGTCCGCTCGTTGCAGAGCTTCGTGACGTCCGCGGTGCAGGCCGGCGAGCTGGGCGTGCCGATCGCCAACGTGCTCCGGGAGCACGCTCGCGACCAGCGGATAAAGCGTCGTCAGGCGGCCGAGGAGCGGGCCCAGAAGGTGCCGATCAAGCTCCTGTTCCCGGTGCTGTTCTGCCTTTTTCCGGCGACTTTCGTGGTGATCCTGGGTCCAGGGGTGCTTCGCCTGCTGGAGGCGCTGGGTCGCTGACGCGCGCCGTCAGCTCGCCCTGCCGATTCCCGTTCGGCGTATCCGGGCCCTGTGACACTTGTCGCGATTCGCCGGGAATCCACCGACCGGTGATTTCCGGCCGGGAGGTCATGGAGCGCGTCCCGGGACGAGCCCTATGCTTGCGCCACTGCAAACAGAGGAGAAGTCGGGTGCGGAGCCTCCAGATCCTGGTCGTCGACGATGACGACGCCGACGCACTGATGATCGAGGAGGCGCTCGGCGCGACCGAGCGCAACACCACGGTCATCCGCGTGGCCGACGGCCGCGAGGCACTCGAATACCTGAACCGCGAGGGCCAGTACGCCGACGCCCACCGGCCCGACCTGATCCTGCTCGACCTGAACATGCCGCGGATGGACGGCCGCGAGACCCTGGCCGCGATCAAGTCCGACGACCGGCTCAAGGCCATCCCGGTGGTCATCCTGACCACGTCCGGGGCGGCGCCGGACATCGTGTCGAGCTACCAGCACCGCGCCAACGCCTACGTCACCAAGCCGTTCGGCCTCGACGAGTTCGAGGCCACCGTCCGCCAGATCGACAAGTTCTACCGCGAGGTGGCCATCCTGCCCCGGCAGGACTGACTCACACGCAGGCGCCACACTCCGGCTTGGTGTAGGCGCTCGGCGGCACGATCACGGCGAACCGGCTCACCACGGGATCGGTCACGGCCAACGGCTCCATGACGATCGTGCCCGCGTCACCGATGGCATCGAGCCGGACACAGGCCACCCGCACGGTGTGGCCGGTGATCAGGCAGGCCGCCTGGATCACGCCGGAATCGAGTCGCAGGCCGTCGTCCTCCCACCCGAACGTCTGTCCGACCCATGGGTCGCCGTGGGAACGCATACGGGCCCGGCCGTCGCCGGCCACCCGCGAACGGTGGGTCGAGTAGACCGCGATCGCCCAGCGCCCGGCGGCCACCGCGGCGGCGTCCTCGCCGGCGCAGGCCTGGACGCTGAAGGTGATCGGGGTGCGAGCGGGATCCGTGTCGGTCCGCTCCCCCGGGCCGACGCTCCCCTCGGCGCAGATCGGCCGGCCGGGCCAGGCCAGCGATGGCTCGGCGGCCGCCGGCGTCGGCGCCGCGACCACCGCCAGGGTCACGACGACGGCGGCGGCGAGCCACCCACGTGTGAACATCGGTCTTCTCCTCGGTGGGCGAGCCATCACACGCAGGCGCCGCACTCCGGCTCGGGCTGGTTGTTCGACCCGACGATCCTCGGGGTGGGTGCGACGAGCGGGTCGTCGACGGCAAGGGGCTGGGTCACGATGGTGCCCGCCGGGCCGACCGCGTCGATGCGGAGGCAAGCGAGCCGGTTGAACTGATTCGTCACCAGGCAGGTCGCCCGCAGGCGCAGAACGCCGTCACGGATCCCGTAAGGCGTCGTCCCTCGGTTGAACGTGGGCGCGATACCGAACCGGTAACCGTTCGCCCCGAGTTCAGCGCCGGTGTCGTAGAACCTGGCCAGCCCCCAGCGCCCCCGGTCGGCCACCGCCTGGGTGGTTCCCTCGCACGGGGTGATGGTCACCTGCAGGGGGGTCTCGACCGGGTCGCCGGTCCGCGGGCCAGCGGTCAGGGTGCCGGTGGCACAGATCGGGCCGCCGGGCCAGTACGCGTCCCCGGCCAGGCTGGGCCGGGCGCCGATCAGGGTGATCGCCGCGGCGAGCACGGGCACGATGATGATCGGCAACCATCGACGACGGGACATCAGCGGTTCTCCTCGCAGGTTGCGGGTGGCATCGGGGTCTGGCGGGCGGCGCCGAGGACCATGCCGAGCTGGAAGCGGTTCTCGACGCCGAGCCGGTCCATCAGGTTGCGCATGATCTTGGTGACGAGGCGGGTGCTGATCCGCATGCGGGCGGCCGCGCTCAGGTCGGTGTAGCCGAGGGCGAGCAGCGAGACCAGCTCCCGCTCGCGATCGTCCAGGGTGATGTGCGGCATCCCGTGCTCCCGCGGGTCGGTGGCCTGCGCCCAGTGCTGTTCGAAGAGCGTGACCAGCGCGCGGACCACACCCGGCTGGCTGATCTCCAGGTAGCCGCGTTCCAGGTCGGCCGGGTCGGCCGGGAACAGCACCTGCCGCCGGTCGATGACCAGCAGCTTCATCGGCATCTCGGGCGCCTCGCGGTAGCCGAGGAACGGGTGGTCCAACACCGTGGTGTCCACGTGCAGGTCGCGGTCGGCGGGCGGGAGGCCGAGCACACGCATGCGTACGCCACGCTCGATGATCTGCCGGCTCAGCGGCGCCGCCGCCCGGGCCGAGGCGGCGTCGAACGACTGTTCCGTGTTGATCGCCAGGTGTTCGACCCGCTCGGCGGCCATCAGCTCGGCCAGCCGGCGCCGGGTCAGCTCGCGGGTCGGCAGGTAGCGCACGCCGTCGCCCAGCTCGCCGCCGAGCGCCGCCACGCCGTGCCGTCCCGCCATCCGTCGGACGACCGCGTGATGTGTACGTACCTGAGCATCTCGATCGGCCGGGCGGAGCCGGCGGCGGCGCAGCGCCTCGACCACCTCGGCCGGCGGCCGCGGCGCCCAGACCGACCGATCGCCGGCGGCCGCACCCACCGCCCGCAGCTCGGCGAGCGCGTCCTCGACCCGCCGCGCCGGGAGGCCGAGCTCGACGGCGAGCCCGTGCGCGTTCCGGGCACCCATCGTCACGAGGGTGCGATAGATGAGGTCGGCGTCGCTCGACAAACCCCACCGTGCGAGATCCGGCACCGCCGCACCGATCGCCACCGACATCCGACGCGCCATCGACACCCCCCAATGACCTGGCCGGGGTCATGGAACCACAGGGGACGGCACGGGACTACCCCGGTCCGTTTTGTCGGCACGCCGTGCGGTTTTCCGCACGATCCGTTTCCGGTCGGCCGGAGCGTGGTGCACTGCCCCGCATGCAAAAGCGAATGGCGCATCGGGCCGGCCTGGTGATGGCCGCGGTGACGGCCCTTCTCGGGGCGGTCGCGACACCCGCCGCGGCGGCCGGGCGGATCAATCCCGGCGGGACCCGCTTCTACGACAACCAGCTGGTGATGTGCTACGTCGAACGATGGGGCGGCACGTTCTACTGCGACAGTCATACCCGCTGGATCACGCCGTACGACACGATCCAGGACTTCGTGATCGGCACCGACCGCAACGTGTGGACGAAGTGGAACACCGAGACAGCCACGTCCGAATGGGTCAACATGGGCGGCAACTGTGATCCGAACGGCCCCGGGGGCGGGCTCGAGAAGAGCGCGTACCACGACCGGTGGAACATGGTCATCAACTGCTGGGGCCTGAACGACCACCGGTGGTGGCACCGCACGCGCTACTCCAGCGGCAGCTGGGATCCGGCCTGGATCCAGGGCTGGAAAGAGATCAAGCCGTAGGGCGTCAGCCGGCGGAAGGGGCGGGCCAGGACCAGCCCAGTCGAGGTCCTGACCGCCCCTTCCTGGTCAGGCGTGCCAGCGGAGCACGGCCGCGCCCACGGCCATGCCGCCGCCGAAGCCGGCCAGCAGGACCAGGTCGCCGTCGCGCAGGGCGCCGGAGCGGGCGGCCGCGTCCAGGGTGACCGGCACCGAGGCGCTGCCCACGTTGCCGTAGCGCTCCAGGGTCAGGTGGGTGGTCGCGCCGTCCAGTGAGGCCAGGTCGACCAGCTCGCGCAGCATCACGCCGTTGGCCTGGTGGGGCACGAAGTGGTCGATGTCCTTGGCGTGCATGCCGGCCCGCTCCAGCATCCCGGCCAGCACCGGCGGCACGTGCTCGGCGACGAACTCGCGGACGCCGCGTCCGTCCATCCGGAAGAAGTGGTCGCCGTTGTCCACCGTCTCGTGCGAGGCCGGCTTGCGGCTGCCGCCCGCCTCGACCCGGATCAGCTGGTGCGCGGCGCCCCGGCTGACCAGCTCGGTCTCGAGGATGCCGTAGCCCTCGGGCACCGCGCCGACCACCACCGCGCCCGCGCCGTCGCCGAAGAGCACGGCCGTCCGCCGGTCGTTGAAGTCGAGGATGCGCGAGTAGACGTCCGAGGCGATCACCAGCACCTTGGCGTCCGGCTGGACGGCCACCAGGCTGCGCGCCATCGACAGGGCGAAGACGAAGCCGGCGCAGACCACGTTGATGTCGAAGCACGCGGCCCGGTCGGCGCCGATCAGCCCCTGCACCAGGGTGGCCGTCGGCGGTTGCGGAGAGTCACCGGTGGAGGTGGAGACGATCACGTAGTCGAGGTCGCCCGCGGCCAGGCCGGCCGCCTCCAGAGCGGGGATCGCGGCCTTCGCGGCGAGGTCCGAGGCGGCCTCGTCGGGCGCCGCGAACCGGCGCGCCCCGATCAGCGTCTTACGCGCCACCCAGTCCGGATCAGCCCCCGGGACCAGGGTTGCCAGTTCGACGTTGGTCACCTCCCGGTAAGGAAGGTACGAACCGGTGCCGAGGATTCCGACGTCCACGGACATGCCACCACCCAACGAGAAAAGGCGGCAGTCCACCGAATGCTGCCGTCCTTCGATCGTCGATCAGTAGTCACCCAGCGTCATCACCCGCAAGGTCAACACGGTCGTCCGGTCGGCCCCCGGTTCACGACGACCGTCGGCGACCAAAGGTCCCCCGGACAGCCGAAAGGCCCGGTGCGTACCCGCACCAGGCCCTTCTGGGGTGGCTGTCTGGTTGTCTAGCTGTCGGCGCGGTCGCGGAAGGTCCAGCTGCTGTCCGCGGTCGGCATCCGGCGCGGGCCCTGCGGGCCGATCCGCCGGGTGTCCTCGTCGCTGTCGGCCCGGGACTGCGCGGCCTTGTCGGCCTGCTCGCGTTGCAGCGATCCGAGCCGCTCGCCCAGCGACGGCGGGCCGCCGATCGGCTGCTGCGGCGGCACCGGCGGCGGCTGGTACTGCCGCTGCGGCTGGCGCTGCTGCACCGGACGCGGCACCGGCGCGGGCTGGGCCGCGGCCGGTCGCTGCTGGGGCGCGGGCGGCCGCTGCTGGGGCGCGGGCGCCGATCGCTGCTGCGGCACGCCGCCGAACACCGGGCGGGCCGGGGCCGGGGCGGGCGCCGAGCCGTCCTGCCGGGCCGCCAGGTACGCCAGCCCGGCCAGGTCCTCCTCGGTCGGCGCGGCCATCAGCGCGTACAGCAGGCCGAGCACCGCGAACACCACGGTCAGCCCGATCGGCAGGAGCAGTTGCGTGGCGGTGGCGCCGGAGAGCGGCGTGCCCGACGGCTCGAGGCGGACCGACATGGCGGACATGCCGGTGAAGTGCATGCCGTTCACGGCCACGCCCATGATCAGGGCGGCGGCCAGGATGGCCACGGGTTTGCGTACGGTCACGGCCAGCCACAGCGCGACGGCCGCGGCGACCACCGCGATGCCGATCGACATGCCGACCCGGGTGGCGCTGTAGTCGATCTCGCCGTCCAGGTGCATGGCCGCCATGCCGGTGTAGTGCATGCCCGCCACGCCCAGGCCGGCCAGCACGCCGCCGATGATGATCCGCAGCTGCTGGGCGCCGCTGCCGTACAGCGCGAGCGCCAGGCCGATGCCGACCGCCACGATGCCGAGCAGGGCGCTCGCCGCGGTCAGGCCGACGTCGTACCGGATCGGCGTGCCGACCACGTCGAACCCGAGCATCGCCACGAAGTGCATGGTCCAGATGCCTGTGCCACCGATCGCGACCGCCGCCAGGATCAGCCAGAAGTTACGGGCCCCGGAGCTGGCCGCGGTGCGGAACCGCACCGCGCAGGTGAGGCCCAGCAGGGACCCGAGCACCGAGAGCACGTAGCTGACTGAGGGCGTCACCCATCCATGAGCCAGGTGATGGATCTCCGCCATGATCCAGCTTCCCCTTCGTTTGTTAACCGCGATGCATGATGCCTGCACCGGCCCCCATCTGCATAACTGTGGGATGCGGACGGGTCAGAAGCAACCCTTCGGGCCAGGTGCGCGGCACCGTTCGCACGAGTCGAGGGGTCGTTATATAAGGCAATCCTGATATTGTCGGACCATGCACGCGTTCGACGTCCTGGGCGACCCGGTCCGGCGGCGCATCCTCGAGTTGCTGGCCGACGGCGAGCAGTCCTCGGGCGCCGTCACCGCGATCGTCCGGGAAGAGTTCGGCATCACCCAGCCGGCCGTCTCCCAGCACCTGAGGGTGTTGCGGGACAACGGTTTCGCCACCGTGCGCGCGGAGGGCACCCGCCGCCTCTACGCGGTCGACGACAGCGCCCTGCGCGAGGCGGACCAGTGGCTCGGCCGCTTCCGCCGGCTCTGGACGCCACACCTCGACGCGCTCGCCACCGAGATCGCCCGGGGCAAGCGGGAGCGGCGGCTGGCCGCCACCGCCGAGGCCGACGGAACGGACGATTCGCCCGGCCAGAAATTCATCTCCGATTAACCGATGAATTTCGGTAACCAGCACGGTCCTTCCTGCGTACCCGAGAACACCAGGAGGAACCGATGACCGAGACCGACCTGATCACCGTGCCCGGCGGCAAGCTCTTCATCCAGGTCCGCGGAAGCGGACCGGCGCTGGTGCTGACCGGTTCGCCGATGGGCGCGCGGTTCTTCGAGCCGCTGGCCGAGGCCATGGCCGGCGACCACACCGTGGTCACGCACGACCCGCGGGGCATCGGCGCCAGCACGCTCGACGACCCGGACCAGGACTCCACGCCCGACCTGCGGGCCGACGACCTGGCCGCGGTGCTCGACGCGGTCGGCGCCGGCACCGCCGACGTGTTCGGCTCCAGCGGCGGGGCGGTGACCGGGCTCGCGCTGGTCACCCGGCATCCGCGCCGCGTGCGTACGCTCGTCGCCCACGAACCGCCCGTGCTCGACCTGCTCCCCGACGCGGCCGCGCGGCACGCGACGACGGACGAGATCATCCGCACGTTCCACGCTCACGGCGCCGGGCCCGCGTTCGGCCTCTTCATGCGGACCGCCGGCTACGACCTGGCCGATATGCCGGACATGCCGCCGCCGTCCGAGCAGGACATCAAGGACAACGAGCGGTTCTTCGCGTACGAGTTGCGCGGCACCACCACCTACGTGCCGGACATCGCGGCCCTGACGGCCGGACCGGCCCGCATCGTCGTGGGCATCGGCGCCGGGTCGGGCGGGCTGCTGACCCACCGCACGTCGGCCGCGCTGGCCGAGCGGCTGGGCGTCCCGATGACCGAGTTCCCGGGCGACCACGGCGGCTTCATCCCGCTCGCCGCCGCCTTCGCCGAAAGGTTGCGCCAGGTCATCGACTGATCCCTGGCCTTCGCCGCTCTCCTCGACGACCCCTTGCGCCACCGCCTCGCCCCCGCCTGAGCGATAGGCCACAGTGACGCGCGGGGATATTCCGGGGGCCCAAACTAGACCCGGTTGGCCGACGCCGCTCGGGAAGACTTCGACGGCGCCAGCGCCGAAGAGACCGTTCGGGCGCTGCTCGACGAGCATGCCCAGCTTCGGTCGATTCGGGCGATGGACGCCTTCCGGGCCACCGACCCGGCGGGCTACGCCTCCTACCTCACCGAAGCCGAAGATCTGATCTCCGCCGACGGCCCGCTCGGTGGCGACGGAACGGCAGCCGCGTAACTAGCCCGCGGCGCGCCGTGGCCGATGCGCAATCTCCGGCACAGGACCGGTGAACACGCTCGATGCCACTCAGAGGTTCGTCCGTCGATCAGTCGGAGCGGCGGCCGAACTCGATGGTGTCGAGGTCGCCGTGGAACTGGTCGGTGTCGATGTCGGACTGGGTGGCGTTGATGCGCTTGCCGCCGATGACGACGGAGCCGGTGGGCATGATGCCGGCCATGCGGACGGTCTGGAAGCGCGGCACCAGCAGCGGGATGCCGGTGGCCGGGTCGTCCACCCGGATCGAGAAGAGCACCCGCGCCTTGCGGCTGCAGGTGACCCGGTACCAGCGGCCGACGGTCATCTGGAAGTTCTCCGGGCCGGCCGGCAACAGCACCACCTGCGTGCCGTCGGACCAGCGGCAGGACGGGCGGCCGTAGTCGACCTGGAGCTTCCACTGGCTGAGGCCGGCGCCGGCCGCCCCGAACTGGAAGACGTTCATGCCGGCGGCCGGTGACGGTGGCTCGGTGAGGCGGATGTCGGCGCCGTACACAAAGCGGCCCTCGCCCTCGCTGCCCGGGACCAGCGTGACCGTGCTGGTCGGGCGGATGACGCCCTGCGGGCAGGGTGCGACCGTGCAGCTGCCGCCGGGGAAGCGGAGGAAGGGGCCACGGCCGGGCTCGGACGGTGTCGTGACCGTGCCCGTGCCGCCGGTCGCGATGGCGCCGTGCACGGCGTTGCCACTGGAGTCGGCGACGAGGGCCGGCCCGGCCAGATCACCGGCGTAGCGGAGTTCGAGCTGATCACGTGGCCAGGCCAACGAGGTGGCGACGAGGACGGACGACAGCGCGGCAACCAGAGTCTTCATGGGAGAAGTGCAGCTCACGGCCGGGGCGGGACGATGGACAACGGGTCCGATGTCACCCGGCCTTGACAGTCTTACATACTGCATACAGGATACCGGAATGACGGACGCGCTGTGGTCGTACGACGTCAATCTGTCGATGCTCTTCACCGAGGTGCCGCTGCTGGACCGGCCGGCGGCGGCCCGTGCCGCCGGGTTCGAGGCGGTCGAGTTCTGGTGGCCGTTCGCCTCGGCCGACCCGCCGGCGGCCGAGGTCGACCGGTTCGTCGCGGCCATCGCCGACGCCGATGTGCGCCTCGTCGCGCTCAACTTCTTCGGCGGTGATCTGGCCGCCGGCGATCGCGGGCTGGTCTCCTGGCCCGGCCGTACCCGCGAATTCCTGGACAGCGTCAACGTGGCCGTGGACATCGGCGTACGCACCGGGTGCCGGACGTTCAACGCGCTCTACGGCAACCGGCTGCCCGGCGTCGACCCGGGGCGACAGGACGACATCGCGATCGAGGCGCTCGCACACGCCGCCCACTTCGCCGGGCGGATCGACGCGCAGCTGGTGATCGAGCCGCTGAGCGGGGTGCCGCGCTATCCGCTGCGCAAGGCGGCCGACGCGCTCGCCGTGATCGACCGGCTCCCCCGCCGTGACAACCTGCGCCTGCTCGCCGACCTCTACCACCTCGCGGTCAACGGCGACGACCTCAGCACCCTGCACAAGCTGACCCCACGGATCGGGCACGTGCAGATCGCCGACGCCCCGGGCCGGCACGAGCCGGGCACCGGGTCGGTCGACCTGATCGGTGTGGTCGACCGGCTGGTCTCCCACGGCTACCGCGGGCACGTCGGCCTGGAGTACGCCCCCAGCACGGACACCACGAGCAGCTTCGGCTGGCTGAACCGGGAGGTCGTGTCATGAACATCGGTTTCGTCGGGCTGGGAATCATGGGATCGCCGATGGCCAGCCACCTGATCGCGGCGGGACACCGGGTGGCCGGCTTCGACGTGCAGCCCGCCCCGGTGCGGCAGCTCGGCGCGATCGGCGGGCGGGCGGCGGCAAGTGTCGGCGACGCGGTGGCCGACGCCGAGGTGGTGATCACCATGCTGCCCGACCACACCCACGTCGAGCAGGTCGCGTTCGGCGAGGACGGAGTGCTGGCCCGGGCCAAGCCGGGCACGCTGCTGATCGACATGAGCACGATCCGCCCGGAGACGTCGGTCGCGGTGGCGCGGGCGGGCGCCGAGCGTGGCCTCCGGGTTCTCGACGCACCCGTCTCCGGCGGCGAGGTGGGTGCCAAGCAGGCGACTCTGTCCATCATGGTCGGGGGTACGCCGGACGACGTCGCCGCCGCGCGCCCGATCCTCGAGGTGCTCGGCCAGAACGTCGTGCACGTCGGCGACCACGGCGCCGGCCAGGTCGTGAAGGCGGCCAACCAGCTCGTCGTGGCCGGCGTCTACGGGCTGGTCGGCGAGGCCATCGTGCTGCTGGAGGCGTCCGGCGTCGACCCGGCCAAGGGCCTCGACGTGCTGGCCGGCGGGCTGGCCGCGAGCCGGATCCTCGACCTCAAACGCGCCTCGATGATCGCCCGCGAGTTCCAGCCGGGCTTCCGGATCGACCTGCACCACAAGGACATGGGCATCGTGCTGGACGCCGCCCGCCGCGCGAACGTGGCGCTCCCGCTCTCGGGGCTGGTCGCCCAGCTGGTGGCGGCCGCGCGAGCGATGGGCCACGGCGGCGACGACCACTCCGCGCTGCTGACCGTGACGACGGCACTCTCCGGCCGCGAGTGACCGTTGCCCATACGCGCTCAGAGCAGCTCTGAGCGCGTATAGGCAACACCGGCGCTTCCCTCCGTACCCCGCAGAAAGGTTTTGCCATGCCGAAGGTCCCCGCCATGCAGGCCGTCGTCGAGGTGCTCCGCTCGGAGGGCGTAACCACGGTCTTCGGCTGTCCCGGCGCCGCCATCCTGCCGCTCTACCACGCGATGGAGGCCGACGGCCGGATCGAGCACCTGATCGTGCGCCACGAGGAGGGCGCCACCCACATGGCCGACGGCTGGTCCCGTACGACCGGCAACGTGGGCGTCGCGATCGGCACGTCCGGCCCGGCCGGCACCAACATGATCACCGGGCTCTACACGGCCCAGGCCGACTCGGTGCCGATCATCTGCGTCACCGGTCAGGCGGTGTCGGCCAAGCTGCACCAGGAGGCGTTCCAGGCGGTCGACATCGTGGCCGTCGCCGAGCCGGTGACCAAGTGGGCGGTGCAGGTCAAGGAGGCGGCCCAGGCGCCGTGGATCTTCCGGAAGGCGTTCCAGGTGGCCCGGTCGGGGCGGCCCGGCCCGGTGCTCATCGACCTGCCGCTCGACGTACAGAAGGAACTGATCGAATGGGACGCGTCGGTGGACGCGCCGCTGCCGGTGACGCCGGTCCGCCCGCACCTGCCGCGCGTCGAGAAGGCGCTCGACCTGCTGCTCGCCGCCGAACGCCCGCTGATCCTGGCCGGAGGCGGGGTGATCCTGGCCGACGCGGCGGTCGAGTTGCGCGACGTGGCCGAGCAGTTGCGGGTGCCCGTACAGGTGACGCTGATGGGCAAGGGCGCGCTCGACGACGATCATCCGCTGCACGCCGGCATGACCGGGATCCAGACCTCGCAGCGGTACGGCAACGCGTCGTTCCTGGAGTCCGACCTGGTGCTGGCGGTCGGGGCGCGGTTCGGCGACCGGCACACCGGCGCGCTCGACGTCTACCGCGGCGACCGTAAGTTCATCCACGTCGACGTGGAGCCGACCCAGATCGGCCGGGTGTTCGGCCCCGACCTGGGCGTGGTCTCGGACGCCCGGATCTTCCTGCGTGAGCTGCTCGCCGCGGCCCGGCGCCGGTCAGCTACCTGCGAAACGACAAAGTGGCTCACGCGGATCGACGAACTGAAAAGGACCCTCACCCGCCGCGAGGACTACGACGACGTGCCGGTCAAGGCGCCGCGCGTCTACAAGGAGATCAACGAGATCTTCGGGCCGGACACCTACTTCGTCACCGCGATCGGGCTCTACCAGATCTGGGGCGGGCAACATCAGAAGGTGCACGAGCCGCGCCGCTACCAGGTGTGCGGGCAGGCCGGACCGCTCGGCTGGGAGATCCCGGCGGCGATCGGCGTGAAGAAGGCGGCGCCGTCGGCCGAGGTGGTCGGCGTGGTCGGCGACTACGGCTTCCAGTTCCTGGTCGAGGAGCTGGCCGTGGCCGCGCAGTACGACATCCCGTTCGTGCTGATCATGCTGAACAACGAGTACCTCGGGCTGATCCGGCAGGCCGAGCTCCCGTACGCGATCAACTACGAGGTCGACATCCACTACGACACGTACGGCACGGACAACGTCAAGATCATGGAGGCGTACGGGTGTTCCGGCCGCCGTGTCCTCGACCCGGGTGACATCCGGGACGCCATCGAGTGGGCGCGTAAGGAGGCGGCCCGCACCAGCCGCCCGGTCCTGGTCGAGATCATGATCGAGCGCGAGGCGAACACCCCGCACGGCGCCGCGATCGACGCGGTCAGGGAGTACTCGTGAGATAGGCGGTCAGCATCCGCACCATCTCGTCCTCGAGCCGCGACTCGTCGAGCGGATTGGTGCCGGCCGCCAGCTGATGGACGACCACCTCGACGGTGGCGACGATCATCTGGGCGGCGGTGCCGGTGTCGGCGACGCGCACCTCCGGATGGCTCTCCAGCAGCGCCCGCACCTCGGCGACCCGCTCGCGCTGATACCCCTCGAGCCGGCTGACCAGCCCCGGCGACCACGGCGCCTGCTCGATCAGCATCCGCAGCAGCCGCGGGTCGTCCCGGTGGTTGTCGATCGCGGTGCGCACGAACAGCCGCACGATGTCGGCCAGCCGTTCCGGTTGCTGGTTCGCGTGGTACGTCGCGACGCCGGCGTCGAGGTGCTGGGCCAGCAGGCCGGCCAGGATGGCGCCCTTGTTCGGGAAGTACTGGTACAGCGACCCGATCGACACCCGGGCCCGCTCGGCGATGCGGTTGGTGGTGCCGGCGGCGTACCCGTGCTCGACAAAAACGTGAGCAGCCGCGGCCAGGATCCGCTGCCGGGTGAGTTCCGCCCGCACCTGTCGCGGCTGCTTACGAGGCTCCACGTCGCGCATGCGCCCCTCCTCTGCGAAAGCGAGTTTCCAAGAAGGCGAGTAATTGCTCACAATAATGTCATGAGCTGGGACATCCTGCCGAAGGTGCAATGGCCGACGGCCCGAAGAATGATCACCTCGACGGTGCGCCGGGTCGAACAGACCAGCCCCGCCTTCCGCACCATCACCCTCGGCGGGCCTGAGCTGGAACACTTCCTGCCGCTGGGCTTCGACCAGACCGTGCGGCTGTTCTTCCCCCGGTCCGGTCAGCCCACGCTACGCATGCCGACCCTCAACAACGAGGCCTGGATGGCTCAAGTCCTGCTGCTGCCCAAAACCGTGCGCCCCTGGGTACGCAACTACACGATCCGCCGCGCCCGCCCCGCCTTGCGCGAGGTCGACATCGAGTTCGCCCTGCACGGCGATGCTCCCGCCGCCGCGTGGGCCACCCGGGCCCGCCCCGGCGACCCCGCCGGCCTCTTCGACATGGGCATCTCCTACCTGCCCCCGGCCGAGGCCGAGTGGCACCTGCTGGTCGGCGAGGAGACCGCCCTCCCGGCGATCCTGTCCATCCTGGAGCATGCCCCCGACTCCCTGGTGGCCGAGGTGTTCCTCGAGGTCCCGTCGGCGGCCGACATCCGCCCCTCGGTGACCGCCCCGCCCGGCGCCCGCATCCACTGGCTCCCCCGCCCCGACGGTCCCGCCCGGCCGGGCGCGCTGGCCTTGGCCACGGTCCAGGAGGCCGACCTGCCACCGGGCCGCTTCTACACCTGGGTGGCCGGCGAGTCCAAGCTCGCGACCGGCGTCCGCCGCCACCTGGTCAACGACCGCGGCGTCGCCAAGTCCGACATCGCCTTCTTCGGCTACTGGCGCCTCGGCCGCTCCAGCCCCGGCTGACCGGCAGGGCCGGATGCCCGCCGGGCCGTGGACCGGGTCGCCGGAGCCACGGCTCAGGGAGTTCGTGGCCGAACCGCACGCAGCAACGACGCCGTCTCGGTAGGGGTCCGGCCGACCTGGACGCCGGCCGCCTCCAGCGCCGCGGCCTTGGCGGTGGCCGTACCCGAGGAGCCGGAGATGATCGCGCCCGCGTGACCCATGGTCTTGCCGGGCGGGGCGGTGAAGCCGGCGATGTAGCCCACCACCGGCTTGGTGACGTGCGAGGCGATGTACGACGCGGCCCGTTCCTCGGCGTCGCCGCCGATCTCGCCGACCAGGATGATCGCGTCGGTGTCGGGGTCGTTCTCGAAGGCGGCCAGGCAGTCGATGTGGGTGGTGCCGATGATCGGGTCGCCGCCGATTCCGACGCAGGTGGAGAAGCCGATGTCGCGGAGTTCGTGCATCAGCTGGTAGGTCAGCGTGCCCGATTTGGACACCAGGCCGATGCGGCCGGGGCCGGTGATGTCGGCCGGGATGATGCCGGCGTTGGCGCGGCCGGGGCTGATCAGGCCGGGGCAGTTCGGGCCGATGATCCGGGTGCGGCTGTCACGTGCACGGGACCACGCGGCGGCGGTGTCGAGCACCGGCACGCCCTCGGTGACCACCACGGCGAGCGGGATCTCGGCCTCCACGGCCTCGACGAGAGCCGATTTCAGATGAGCCGGCGGTACGAAGATGACGGACACGTCCGCACCGGTTTCCTTCATTGCCTCACCCACCGAGGCGAAGACCGGCAAGGACGTGTCCTTGACCTGGAACGACGTACCGGCCTTGCGTGGGTTCACCCCGCCCACCACATCGGTGCCGGCGGCCAGCATCCGGCGGGTGTGTTTGGTGCCCTCGGCGCCGGTCATGCCCTGCACCACGACCCGGGATTTCTCGGTCAGCCAGATCGCCATGACTACGCCTTTCCCAGCTCAGCGGCCCGAGCGGCCGCGTCGTCCATGGTGTCGACCAGGGAGACCATGGGATGGGCCGCGGCGGCCAGGATCGCCCGCCCGGCGGCCGCGTTGTTGCCGTCCAGCCGCACCACGATCGGCCGGGTCACGGCGTCGCCCAGCCGGTCCAGCGCCTGGATGATGCCGTTGGCGACGGCGTCGCAGGCGGTGATGCCGCCGAAGACGTTCACCAGGAGCGATTTCACTGCCGGGTCGTCGAGTACGACGGAAAGCGCGTCGGCCATGACCTGCGCGCCGGCCCCGCCCCCGATGTCCAGGAAGTTGGCGGGCCGCGCGCCCGCCCCGGCCACCACGTCGAGCGTCGACATGACCAGGCCGGCCCCGTTGCCGATGATGCCGACCGTGCCGTCGAGCTTGACGTAGTTGAGGCCCAGCGAGGCGGCCCGCGCCTCCGACGGATCTTCCGGGGATGTCGAGATGTCCGAGAAGTCCTGGCGGAAGAAGGCGTTGTCGTCCAGCGTCACCTTGCCGTCGACGGCGAGCACCCGACCCGCGGCATCGACGATCAGCGGGTTGACCTCGACCAGCGTGGCATCCGACGCGATGAACACGTCCCACAACTTCGCGGCGACCGGAGCGACGTCCGCGGGAAAAGCGTCAGCCGGCGGCCCGAGCCCAGGATCGATGGGGGTACGGACGATCGACGACGCGGGCACCTGCTCGATGTCCATGCCACCGGATTCGGAGAACATCGCGATGATCTCCCGCGCCGACCGGTCGATCAGGAAGGCGAGGTAGTACTCGGTGACGATGTCGGAGGCCGAGGCGACCAGCACCTCGCGTACCCGATGGCCCTTGATCTCCATGCCGAGAATCTCGGCCGCGCAAGCGACGGCGGCCGACGGCGTGGCCGCGAGCCTGACCCCTCCGGCCTTGCCACGCCCACCCACCTTGACCTGGGCCTTGATGACGGTGGCGCCGCCGAGCCGGGCGGCGATGGCACCGGCCGCCGAGGGCGAGGCCGCGACCTCGCCGGCCGGGACCGGCACCTGATGAGCGGCGAACAGACGCATTGCCTGGTGCTCCAGCAGATCCATTCTCGGAGCATACTGTATGCAATATGTGGTCTACCATAGGCTGGACAAGCCAAAGTAGAGCGGCCAGGATGGTCGCATACGGTATGCAGTCTTCAATTCGGAGGGCAGGCACCATGACACAGACCGCCACCGAGTCGTCCACGGAGAAGATCCTGCGCCGCCCCAGCGAGGATCCCGACACCATCTCCGGCGGGCACCTGGTCGCCAAGGCGCTCAAGGCCGAGGGCGTGGATGTCATCTTCACGCTCTGCGGCGGGCACATCATCGACATCTACGACGGCTGCGTCGACGAGGGCATCGAGGTGGTCGACGTACGCCATGAGCAGGTCGCCGCCCACGCGGCCGACGGCTACGCGCGGATCACCGGCAAACCCGGCGTGGCCGTGGTGACCGCCGGGCCGGGCACCACCGACGCGGTCACCGGCGTGGCCAACGCCTTCCGCGCCGAGAGCCCGATGCTGCTGATCGGCGGCCAGGGCGCGCTGAGCCAGCACAAGATGGGGTCCCTCCAGGACCTGCCACACGTCGACATGATGCAGCCGATCACCAAGTTCGCCGCGACCGTCCCACACACCTCACGCAGCGCCGACATGGTCTCGATGGCGTTCCGCGAGTGCTACAACGGCGCGCCCGGACCGTCCTTCCTGGAGATTCCGCGCGACGTGCTGGACGCCGAGGTCAAGCTGGCCGACTGCACGATCCCCGAACCCGGCCGGTATCGCGCGAGCACCAAGAGCGCCGGCGACCCGGCCGCCGTCGAGGCGCTGGCGGGGTTGATCGCACGGTCGGAGAAGCCGGCCATCCTGCTCGGCACCCAGGTGTGGACCGGCCGCGGCACCGACGCCGCGATCGAGATGGTGCGCAAGCTCAACGTGCCGGCGTACATGAACGGCGCCGCCCGGGGCACGCTGCCGCCCGGCGACCCGCACCACTTCCACCTGTCGCGGCGTTACGCCTTCAACAACGCCGACCTGATCATCATCGTGGGGACCCCGTTCGACTTCCGGATGGGGTACGGCCGGCGGCTGCCGGCCACGGCCAAGGTCGTCCAGATCGACATGGACTACCGCACGGTCGGCAAGAACCGCGACATCGACCTGGGGATCGTCGGTGACCCGGGCGCCGTCCTGGCCGCGGTGACCCAGGCGTCCCACCGGCGCAACCGCCAGGCCTGGTTCGACGAGCTGCGCGCCGAGGAGACCGCGGCGTACCAGAAGCGCCTCCCCCGCCAGCTCTCCGACGCCGACCCGATCCACCCGCTGCGCCTCGCCCACGAGATCAACGAGTTCCTCACCGAGGACTCGATCTTCATCGGCGACGGTGGCGACATCGTCACGTTCTCCGGCGGCGTGGTGCAGCCCAAGGCGCCGGGCCACTGGATGGACCCGGGCCCGCTGGGGACGCTCGGCGTCGGCATCCCGTTCGCCATGGCGGCCAAGTACGCCCGCCCCGACAGTGAGGTGGTGTGCCTCTTCGGCGACGGCGCGTTCAGCCTCACCGGCTGGGACTTCGAGACGATGGTGCGCTTCGGCCTGCCGTTCGTCGGCGTGGTCGGCAACAACTCGTCGATGAACCAAATCCGGTACGGCCAGAGGCGCAAGTACGGCGAGGCCCGCGAGCGGGTCGGCAACACCCTGGGCGACGTGCACTACGACAAGTTCGCCGAGATGCTCGGGGGGTACGGCGAGGAGGTGCGCGACCCGGCCCAGATCGCGCCGGCGCTGCGACGGGCCCGCGAGTCGGGGCTGCCGTCGCTGATCAACGTCTGGGTCGATCCGGACGCCTACGCGCCGGGAACCATGAACCAGACCATGTACAAGTAGTCCGCGGTGGAGCGGGCGGGGACTACGAGGTGGTCTCCGCCCGCTGCTCGTAGATCTTGCGGGTCCGCTCGGTGTGCTTGCGCATCAGATCGCCGGCCTTGCGCCCGTTCCCGCTCGCGATCGTCTCGATCAGCTCACGGTGCTCGTCCCAGGCCTCCTTGCCACGGGCCCGCGCGATCGGCCGGTAGTACCACCGCACCCGACGGTCGACCATGCCGATCAGCTCGGCCATGATCTTGTTGCCGGACATCGTGAGGATGTGCTGGTGCAGCGCGGCGTTGGCGGCCACCATGCCGGCCTCGTCGTCCTGGGCCACCGCCTGCTCGCCGGTGGCCTGGAGCTTCCACAGCTGCTCGACCGTCTCGGGCGTCGCGTTCACCGCGGCCAGCCGGGCCGACTCGGCCTCCAGCAGCGAGCGCGCGCCGAGCAGCTCGTCCGCCTCCTTGGGCGTCGGGGTGTGCACGAACGCGCCCAGCGCCGGCCGCAGGTCGACCCAGCCCTCGGCGTGCAGCCGTTGCAACGCCTCACGGACGGGCTGGCGGCTCACCCCGAGCTGCGCGGCCAGCTCCTGCTCGACGAGGTGCTCGCCGGGCTGGAGCTCACCGTTGATGATCATGTCGGAGATGACGTCGGTGACCGCCTGGCGCAGCGGCACGGGCCGCTCCAGCGGCTGCCGCGCCGAGCGGGGTCGCCGCGTGGTGCTGTCGGGCATGGCGTCCTCCGGGACGTTCGCATGGACTTTGCCGCGGCGACGCTGCCCGGCGGCGGCCGCGGTCGGGCAGCCAATGGTTTTAGCATACAGTCGCCCAGATGCACTCCGGACAGGGCCACCGAGCCGGAGTGTTGCCTATACGCGCTCAGAGCTGCTCTGAGCGCGTATAGGCAACGGGTCACACCGACGGATAGCTCGAATAGGACGGGAAGTTGCCGTACCGGGGAGCGTCCCCGCAGGTCACCGAATGCACGAGCAGCGAACCGCCGACGAACGCCCCGCGCCACGACGCCCCGCGCCCGCCGAACACCTCGTCCCGGTCACCCCGCGACCGCGGCCGGTTGATGCCCACCTTGAACGCCTGCACGTCGGCCGCGAGCCGCCCCGCCAGCGCCTCGTCGTCGCAGGCGAGCGACGCCACCAGCGAGCCGTTCGAGGCGTTCATCGCGGCCAGCAGCTCGGCCTCGGTGTCGACCAGCACGATCGTGTCGACCGGGCCGAACGGCTCGGCGTGGTGCAGCGGCGACGACCGTGGCGGCGCCAGCATGGCCACCGGCGGCAGGTAGGCGTCGGTCGGCTGGCCGGGCAGGAACCGTCCGTCGGACAGCGAGCCACGGTGCAGCGGGACGCCGCCGCGGGCGATCGCCACCTCGACGATGTCGTTCAGCTCCTTGGCCTTGGCGTGGCTGATCAGGGGCCCGTACTCGAGGTCGGGAAGTGGGTCGCCGGCCGCGGCGACCGCCAGGGGGTGGCCGAAGCGGACCTCGCGCACGGCCGGCAGGTACGCCGCCAGGAACGCGTCGAAGAGGCGGCGCTGCACGACGTAGCGCGGGTAGGCGGTGCAGCGCTGTTTCCCGTACTCGAAGGATTTGCGCACCAACCCGGACAGCAGCTCCCACTGGCTGAACTCCCACACACCCCAGCAGTTGAGCCCCTCCTGCTCGAGCACGTGAGGCTTGTCAGTACTGAGGAGCCGCGCCGCGACCTGGCCGCCGACGTCGCGCCCGCCGACGAACGACACGCAGCCGACCTCGGGCGCGCCGACCAGCACCGACGACAGTTTCGCGCCGCTGCCGCTGATCAGCGTGAGCGGCAGTCCCTCGCGGGCGGCCAGCGCCACGGCCAGGGTCAGGCAGCTCACCCCACCGTCGGTGGGCGCCTTGCCGATCGCCGCGTTGCCGGCCAGCACCTGCACCAGCATCGCGTGCATCAGGACGCTCATCGGGTAGTTCCAGCTGGCGATGTTGCTCACCGGCCCGGGCAGCGGCGTGCGCCCGGCCAGCATGCCGTCGATCTCGTCGACGTACCAGCGCACGCCGTCGAGGCAGCGGTCGACGTCGGCCGTGGCCAGCCGCCACGGTTTGCCGATCTCCCAGACCAGCAGCAGGGACAGCAGGTCGCGATGCTCCCGCAGGGCGTCGAGAGCGGCGAGCACGCGCGTTTTTCGTTCGCTCAGTGGGGTGTCGGCCCAGGTTCGATGCTGGTCGTACGCCGACCGCACGGCGGCCGTGGCGGTCAGCTGGTCGACAGCGGGCGCCCCGGCGATCTCGGTGCCGTCCACCGGGGACACTCCCGGCGTGGTGGCGCCGCCGGCGCGCCACAGCCCGCCCCAGTAGTTGGCGAGCCCGTCGGGCAGGAAGGCTTGGGGCGCCACCTGGCGGCACCGCGCGTAGAGGGTGGGCCAGTCAGTTCCGGACTTGAGCAGCATGTCACTCCCGCGAGTGGGGTCGAGTGGTAGCCCAGCACGGCATCCGGGCGTCGGATGCCGCTCTGGGCTACCACCGGGCGCGAAGCTCAGCCGACGAGGCGAGCGGCCTCGACGGCGAGCGGGTCCAGGGGCGCCGCCTGATCGGCGAGCGCCCGCAATTGGGCCCGCATGCGCGGGTCCCAGAACCGGCGGACGTGCGAGGCGATGGCCTCGGCCGCCTCGCCGGGTGGCAGGTGGCGGAACTGCCGTGCGATGTCGTTGATCATCCGCTGTTCCGCCGGGACGGTGCCGGCCATCTCAGGCTTGGCCCGCTACGAGATAGGTCTCTTCGGTGGCATGGCGCACCAGGGGTTGGGCGAGGGCGACCTGGACGGCGGTCACCTTGTACTCGGGGCAGTTGGTGGCCCAGTCGGAGTTCTCGGTGGTGACCACGTTGGCGCCGGTGACCGGGTGGTGGAAGGTCGTGTAGACGACGCCGACCGGCATCCGGTCCGATACGCGGACGTGCAACGTGGTCTCGCCCACCCGGCTGGCCAGCGTGACCAGGTCGCCGTCGATGATGCCGCGGTCCTCGGCGTCGTGTGGGTGCACCTCGAGCACGTCCTCGGGGTGCCAGGCGACGTTGCCGGTGCGGCGGGTCTGCGCGCCGACGTTGTACTGACTCAGGATCCGGCCGGTGGTCAGGACCAGCGGGAAGCGGCGGGTGGTGCGTTCCTCGGTGGGCACGTACTCGGTCCGCACGAACTTGCCCTTGCCCCGGACGAACTCGCCGATGTGCATGACCGGGGTGCCGGCCGGCGCGTTCTCGTTGCACGGCCACTGGACGCTGCCCAGCTTGTCGAGCACCTCGAAGGAGACGCCGGTGAAGGTCGGGGTCACCGAGGCGATCTCGGCCATGATCTCGCTCGGGTGGGTGTAGCTCATCGGGTAGCCCATCGCGGTGGCGATGTCGCAGATGATCTCCCACTCGTGCTTGCCGGTGCGTGGCGGCATCACCGACCGGACCCGGTTGATCCGCCGCTCGGCGTTGGTGAACGTGCCGTCCTTCTCCAGGAAGGAGGCGCCGGGCAGGAAGACATGGGCGAACTTGGCCGTCTCGTTGAGGAACAGGTCCTGCACGACGACCAGCTCCATCGACCGGAGCGCGGCGGTGACGTGCGCGGTGTTGGGGTCGGACTGGGCGATGTCCTCGCCGTGCACGAACAGGCCGCGGAAGCTGCCGTCGACCGCGGCGTCGAACATGTTCGGGATGCGCAGGCCGGGCTCCTTCTCCAGGGAACGGCCCCAGAGGTTCTCGAAGACGCTGCGGACGGCCTGGTCGGAGACGTGCCGGTAGCCGGGCAGCTCGTGCGGGAACGAGCCCATGTCGCAGGAGCCCTGCACGTTGTTCTGCCCGCGCAACGGGTTCACGCCGACGCCGTCGCGGCCGATGTTGCCGGTGGCCATGGCCAGGTTGGCCATCCCCATGACCATCGTGGAGCCCTGGCTGTGCTCGGTGACGCCGAGCCCGTAGTAGATGGCGCCGTTGCCGGCCGACGCGTACAGCCGGGCGGCCGCGCGCAGGTCGGCCGCGGGCACGCCGGTGATCACCTCGACCGCTTCGGGGCTGTGCTCGGGCTGCGCGATGAAGGCGGCCCAGGAGTCGAAGTCCTCACAGCGCTCGGTGACGAATGCCCGGTCGACCAGGCCCTCGGTGACCGCGACATGGGACATCGCGTTGACCACAGCAACATTGGTGCCTGGACGGACCGGCAGGTGGTACGCCGCCTCGATATGGGGCGAGCGGACCAGGTCGATCCGGCGCGGGTCGACGACGATGAGCTGGGCGCCCTCCCGCAGACGGCGCTTCATCCGGGACGCGAAGACCGGGTGCCCGTCGGTCGGGTTGGCGCCGATCACCACGATCACGTCGGCCTCGGCGACCGACTTGAAGTCCTGCGTACCCGCCGATTCGCCGAACGTCTGCTTGAGGCCGTAGCCGGTCGGCGAGTGGCAGACCCGGGCGCAGGTGTCGATGTTGTTGTTGCCGAACGCCGTACGCACCATCTTCTGCACCACGAAGACCTCTTCGTTGGTGCACCGCGACGACGAGATCGCGCCGATCGACCCGGCGCCGTGCCGCTGCTGGATCTCCCGCAGGCGGCTCGCGACCGTGCCGATGGCCTCGTCCCATTCCACCTCGCGCCACTCGTCGTCGATGGTGTCCCGGACCATCGGCTTGAGCCTCCGGTCGGGGTGGCTGGCGTAGCCGAACGCGAAGCGGCCCTTGACGCAGCTGTGGCCCTCGTTCGCGCCGCCGTCCTTGTACGGCACCATCCGCACCAGTTCGTCGCCGCGCAGCTCGGCCTTGAAGGAACACCCCACACCGCAGTACGCGCAGGTGGTGATCACCGTACGGTTCGGCATGCCGAGCTGGACCACCGACTTCTCCTGCAGCGTGGCGGTCGGGCAAGCCTGCACGCACGAGCCGCAGGAGACACACTCGGACTCCATGAACGAGCCGCCGGCGCCGGGCGACACCTTGGACTCGAAGCCGCGGCCCTCGATGGTCAGCGCGAACGTGCCCTGCACCTCGTCACACGCGCGGACGCAGCGCGAGCAGGCGATGCACTTGGAGGCGTCGAAGTCGAAGTACGGGTTGCTGCTGTCGGTCGGCGCGTCGAGGTGGTTGGCCCCGTCGTACCCGTAACGGACCTGACGCAGGCCGACCGCGCCGGCCATGTCCTGCAGCTCGCAGTCGCCGTTGGCCGGGCAGGTCAGGCAGTCCAGCGGATGGTCGGAGATGTAGAGCTCCATGACGCCCCGGCGCAGCCGCTGGAGCCTGGGCGTCTCGGTGCTGACCCGCATGCCCTGGGTCACCGGCGTGGTGCACGAGGCCGGGGTGCCGCGGCGGCCGTCGATCTCGACCACGCACAATCGGCACGACCCGAAGGCCTCCAGGCTGTCGGTCGCGCAGAGCTTGGGGATGGGGATGCCGGCCTGCGACGCCGCGCGCATCACCGAGGTGCCCTCGGGCACGGTGACGGGCAGGCCGTCGACCTCCACGGTGATCGTCGCCGGCCCCGGGCGCCGGGGAGTTCCGTGGTCGGGTTCCTTGAGCAGGGTCATGGCCGCCTCGCCTCGAAGTCGTCCGGGAAGTGGGTCAACGCGCTGCGTACGGGCATCGGGGTGAGCCCGCCCATCGCGCACAGCGAGCCGTCGGTCATCAGCTCGCACAGGTCTTCGAGCACGGCCAGGTTCTCGTCGCGGTCGACGCCGGTGCGGATGCGGTCGATCACCTCGACGCCGCGGACCGCGCCGACCCGGCAGGGCGTGCATTTGCCGCACGACTCGGCGGCGCAGAACTCGAAGGCGAACCGGGCCTGGGCCGCCATGTCCACCGAGGCGTCGAAGACCACGATGCCGCCGTGCCCGACCATGGCGCCGGCCTTGGCGAACGCCTCGTAGTCCATCGGCAGGCCGAACCGCGAGGCCGGAAGGTACGCCCCGAGCGGCCCGCCGACCTGCACCGCGCGGACCGGGCGGCCGCTGCGCGTACCCCCGCCGTAGCCCTCGACCAGCTCGCCCAGCGTGATGCCGAACGCGGTCTCGACGATGCCGCCGCGGGCGATGTTCCCGCCGAGCTGGAACACCTGCGTGCCCCGCGACCTCTCGACGCCCAGCTCCTGATAGGCGGCGGCGCCGTTGGCCAGGATGGTCGGCACGGTGGCCAGGGTCAGCACGTTGTTGATCACGGTGGGCCGGCCGAAGAGCCCCTCGAACGCCGGGATCGGCGGCTTGGCCCGGACCATGCCCCGCTTGCCCTCCAGGCTCTCCAGCATCGAGGTCTCCTCACCGCAGATGTACGCGCCGCCGCCGACGCGAACCTCCAGCCGGAAGCCGTCGAGCCAGCCTTCTTCCGCGGCGATCCGGATCGCGGAGAGCATCGTCGCGATGCCGTCCGGATACTCCGAGCGGATGTAGATGTAGCCCTCGGCCGCGCCCACCGCGTACGCCGCGATCGCCATGCCTTCGATCAGCATGAACGGGTCACCTTCGAGGACCATCCGGTCGGCGTACGTGCCGCTGTCGCCCTCGTCGGCGTTGCAGCAGATGAACTTCAGGTCACCCGCGCACTCCAGCACGGTCTTCCACTTGATGCCGGCCGGGAACCCGGCGCCGCCCCGGCCGCGCAGCCCCGACTCGGTCACCTCGGCGACCACCTCGGCCGGCGTCATCGTGCGCGCCTTGCGCAGCCCGGCCATGCCGCCGTGGGCCAGATAGTCGTCCAGCGACAGCGGGTCGGTGCGGCCCATCCGGGCGAACGTCACCCGCTGTTGCGAGGCCAGCCAGGGGAACTCGTCGACCACGCCGATGGATTCCGCCTCCCCGGCCAGGATCGTCGGCACGTCGGCCGGGGCAACCGAGCCGTAACCCACCCGCCCGGCCGGGGTGCCGACCTCGACCAGGGGTTCGAGCCAGAGCATGCCGCGCGATCCGTTACGCACCACGGTCACGGATGGGCCGGCCGCCTCGAAGGCGGCGGCCACCTGGTCGGCGCCGACCGAGCGGGCGGCCGAGTCGCGCGGGACGTAGACCGTGGTCATGAGAGCATCCCCCGCAGCCGGGCCGCGTCCATCCGGCCGTACAGCCGGCCGTCGACCTGAGCCGACGGGCCGAGCGCGCAGTTGCCCAGACAGAACACCTGCTCGGCACCGGGCACCGAGGCGAACAGCGCCTCGGCGCCGACCGCCTGGCAGGCCTCGCCGCGGCACACCCGCACCTGGTGGCCGACCGCCGGCATCGAGCGGAAGTCGTGGTAGAAGGTGATCACGCCGTGCACCTCGGCCCGGGAGAGGTTGAGCTCCTCGGCCAGCACCGGCACCGCGTCGTCGGGCACGTGCCCGAGGGTTCGCTGGATCTCGTGCAGGATCGGGATCAGGTTGCCCCGCTGCTCGCGGCAGGCGGCCACGGCGGCTCGCACGGGCGCCGCGATCGCCGGGTCGACCAACGAGGCCGGGCTCGGCGCGGCGGCCTCGCGACGTTTGCGGCGGGGACGGTCCGGCTCGGGCATGGGCACCTCCGACAGCAGGTTCATCGCGCACCCACCGGGGACGGGCCGGTGACCGTGCGAGCGAGCAGATCCACCGCGGCGTAGACGTTGCGCAGCGTGGGCGCCGGGACGCCGGTCATGTCGGCCAGCTCGACCACCGCGCCGATGATGGCCTCGAGTTCCAGCTCCTTGCCGGCCTCGAGGTCCTGCAACGTCGATGTCTTGTGGTGGCCCACCTTGGCCGCGCCGTCGATGCGCCGTTCGATCGAGATCGACGGCGCGCAGCCGGCCGCGGTGGCCACCGCGACGGTCTCCCGCATCATCCCGGCGACCAGGTCGCGAGCCCCCGGATGGCCGCACATGTCGGCCAGGGTGGCCCGGGTCAGCGCGCTGAGCGGGTTGAACGCGACGTTGCCCATCAGCTTGATCCAGATGTCGTCGCGGATGTTCGTCTCGACCGGGCACTTCAGCCCGCCCGCGACCATCGCCTCGGCGAAGCTCAGGCACCGGTCGGAGCGGGTACGGTCGGGCTCGCCGATCGAGAAGCGGGTGCCCTCCAGGTGACGGATCACGCCGGGGCTCTCGATCTCGGTCGAGCAGTAGACGACGCAGCCGATCGCCCGGTCCACCGGCAGGACGGCGGTGGTGGCGCCGCCCGGGTCGACCGACTCGATGCGGCGGTCCTCGAGCGGGTGGCCGGTGAGCCCGTGGAAGTACCACCACGGGATGCCGTTCTGCGCCGCCACGATCGCCGTGCGCGGGCCGAGCAGCGGCGCGACCAGGGCGCCGGCCGACGCGTAGGCGTGCGCCTTGAGCCCGAGGAAGACGAAGTCGACCGGGCCCACCTCGTGGGGGTCGTCGGTGGCCCGGGCACGGGCGGTGAAGTCGCCCCTCGGGCTGCGCACCTGGACGCCGTCGCGCCGGATGGCCGCGAGGTGCGGGCCGCGGGCGATCAGGTGGACCTCCACGCCGGCCCGGTGCAGCGCGGCGCCGACATACGCGCCGATGGCACCGGCGCCGAGAATCGCGATCCGCACGCCGTCTCCTCTCGTTGTGTCTTCTGTATACAGTATGGTGTCGGGATGGAACAAGCGGCCGGACCACCAGGGCCCCGGCAGTCCGGCCGCTCGGGATCGAGGTCGGGCTAACCCACGGTGGCGCGGGTCATCGGGACCGCGTCGGCCTCGGGCCCCAGCCCGCCGGGCCGGCCGGGCTGCTTGAGCGAGAACGACAGCACGCCGGTGACCAGGCCGATGCAGCCGGCCAGCAGGAACGCGCCGCCGTAGCCCCAGGCCGCCACGACCACCGCGCCCAGACCCGAGCCGACCAGACCGGAGACCAGCTTGGAGCTGTAGACCATGCCGTAGTTGGAGGCGTTGTTGTTCTCCCCGAAGAAGTCCGCGGTCATCGCCGCGAACAGCGGGAAGATCGCGCCGCCACCGAAGCCGGAGATCATCGACGCCAGCAGGAACAGCGGCATGTTGCCGATCGAGCCGGAGAGGAAGACGGCGAACTGGGCCAGGCCCAGCACCCAGCAGACGATGGTCAGCGTCTGGCGGCGGCCGTACCGGTCGGAGATCCAGCCGATCACGCCGCGGCCGGTGCCGTTGACCACGGCCTTGAGGCTCATCGCCAGCGCCACGATGCCGCCGGCGAAGCCCATCTCCTTGCCGAACGGCACCTGGAACGCGATGCCGAAGATGTTCACGCCGGCCGTCATCAGCAGGCAGAACCACATCAGATAGAGCACGGGGGTACGCGCGGCTTCGCGCGGAAGGTATTGCTTGACCGCCGGCGGGTTCTTCGACAGCGAACGCCGCACCCGCGGGTCGTCGGCCACCCGGAGCGGGTCGACGTGCTCGGGCCACCAGTTCTTCGGCGGGTCCCGGAAGAAGAAGCCGGAGATCGCCACGGCCAGGGCCAGGAAGATGCCGACCGCCACCAGCAACGGGCCGTAGTTCCCGACGTCCATGTAGTTGGTGAAGATGAAGATGAACGGCACCGACCCGTACGCGAAGCCGCCGTTGACGAAACCGGTCTTGCCACCCCGCCGTTCCGGGTACCACTTTCCGACCATGTTGACGCAGGTGGCATAGACCATGCCGGCGCCGAGACCGCCGAAGACCGAGAAGCCGAGATAGGCCACGAGCACATTCGGCGCGTACGCCAGGGCGAGGTAGCCGAGAATCGTGCCGGCCGCACCGCACATCATCGCGGCCCGGGCCGAGAGGCGGCCGCTCTCGCGCAGTTTCCCGGTCGGGAAAGCGATCGCCGCCTGGAAGAACACCCACACGCCGAGGAGCCAGAAGATGTGGGCGCCGTGCCAGCCGTGCGCCTCGGAGAGGGTGTCCTCGGCCGAGGTGAACGCGTACTCGGACGAGCTGATCGCCATCATCGCGGCCCACGGCAGGAAGACCATCCAGCGGCGGGACCGGCCCATCAACTCACGATCGGACTCACCGAGACGATACAGCCGGCCGTTGCCGTCGATGATCTCCCGGTAACCGTTCACTGTGGTGTTTGTCGCGTTGCCGGATCCGGTATTCGAGTTAGACTTTTCGGCAGGTGGACGGTCTGGTGTCGAGACCATGACTGGACCTCCTTGAAGGACAGAGACAGGTGGTCTGCGACGATGTAGGTCCAGACCTGACTGTGCTTCCTTGAGCTGCCGTTCGACGTTGGCGCGTGGGGCGGCAGCTCGCTTTCTTTCCGGTCTGGCGGCCCGCCTTTGTGCGGGCCGCCAGACGTGTGTGGTTATGCGGGTGTGATCAATCCCGCGGCGCGGGCCCAGCGATATTTCGCGCCGAGGACCGCGACCGGCTTCTCCGTGTCGTACGGATAAGCGACAATCCCGTGGCGATAGAGGTGTTCGCTCGCCTCCTCCACCTCGACGTCACCGGAAAGGCTGGCGACGACGGGCTTGTGAATTCCCTTGGCGCGGAACTCCTCGACCACGTCGACGACCAATTCGGCAAAGGTCATCGGCGGGGTCACGATCGTGTGCCAGTAACCGAGGATCAGGGCGTGCACCCGCTCGTCGGAAAGTCCCAGCGCGATCGTGTTGCGGTAGGTGGACGGTGGTTCGCCGCCGGTGATGTCGACCGGGTTGCCGGCCGCGCCGAACGGCGGGATGTAGGCCCGGAAGGCGGTGTCGAGGTCCGGCGGGATCGCCATCAGGTTCAGGCCGTTGTCGACACAGGCGTCCGACAGCAGCACGCCCGACCCGCCGGCGCCGGTGATGATGACGACGTTCTCGCCGGCCGGCGTGGGCAGCAACGGCACGCCCCGGGCGTACTCGAGCAGGTCGTTGAGACCCGGCGCCCGGATCACGCCGCTCTCGCGCAGGATGTCGTCGTAGACCTTGTCGTTGCCGGCCAGCGCGCCGGTGTGTGAGCCCGCCGCCTTGGCGCCCTGGTCGGTGCGGCCGGCCTTGAGCACCACGACCGGCTTCGTGGCCGAGACCCGCTTGGCCACCTCGGCGAACGCCCGGCCGTCCTTGAGGTCCTCGAGGTGCATCGCGATCAGGTTGGTGTTGTCGTCCTGCTCGAAGAAGGTGAGCAGGTCGTCCTCGTCGATGTCGGCCTTGTTGCCGACGCCCACGATGGCCGACACACCCATGCCGGCCGAGCGGCTGAAGCCGAGGATCGCCATGCCGATGCCGCCGGACTGCGACGACAGGGCCACTCCCCCGCGTACGTCGTACGGGGTGCAGAACGTCGCCGACAGATTCTCCGGCGTGTAGTAGTAGCCGTAGATGTTCGGCCCGAGGATCCGTACGCCGTGCCGCCGGGCGATGGCCAGCACCTCGTCCTGCAACTCCTGGTTGCCGGTCTCGGCGAAGCCGGACGGGATCAGGATCGCGCCGGCCACCCCCTTGGCGCCGGCCTCGTCCAGCGCCTGCGGGACGAACTTGGCCGGGATCGCGAACACCGCCACGTCCACGTCGCCCGGCACGTCGGTGATCGACTTGACCGCCTTGAGGCCGAGGATCTCGTCGGCCTTCGGGTTGATCGGGAAGATCTGGCCGGCGTACCCGCCGTTGACCAGGTTCTTCATCACCGAGTTGCCGATCTTGCCGGCCTCCGCGGAGGCGCCGATCACGGCGACCGCGGCCGGCTTCATGATGCGGTTCATCGCGGCGAGGATCTGCTCGGTGGTGAAGGTCTCCGGCCGTTCGGCCGCGGCCTCGTCGACCAGGATGCGTACGTCCACCGCGATCGCCGAGTCACCGGTGGCGAGCACCGGGTTCAGATCGACCTCGGCCAGCTGCGGGAAGTCGGTCACCAGTTGCGACACCCGCACGATCAGGTCGATGAGCAGCTCGCGGTTCGCCGGTTCGGATCCGCGTACGCCCTTGAGGATCTCGGCCGCGGCGATGCCGTCGAGCATCGACGCCGCGGTCTCCGGCGTCACCGGCGCCAGCCGGAACGTGACGTCCTTGAGCACCTCGACCAGCACGCCGCCCAGCCCGAAGGCGACGATCTTGCCGAAGCTGGGGTCGGTGACCGCGCCGATGATGACCTCGTGGCCCCCGCCGAGCTGCTTCTGGATCTGCACGCCACGCACGTCGGCGCCGGGCACGTGCGCGCGGACCGACGTCAGGATCTTCTCGAACGCCCAGCCCACCTCGGGCAGGCTGCCGACCCCGACGATCACGCCGCCGGCCTCGGTCTTGTGCAGCACGTCGGGCGACACGATCTTCATGACGACCGGGAAGCCGATCGCCTGGGCCAGCTTCTCGGCCTCGTCCGGGCTGGTGGCCAGGCCTTCGGCGGGAGTGCTGATCCCGTACGCCTCGGCCACCGCTCGTCCCTCCGGCGCGGTCAGCGCCGAACGGCCGTCCGCCGCGACCTGGTCGAGGATCTCCTGCACCTTGCTCTTGTTCATCGGGCCTCCCCTAGATGGCGCCGGCGGCGCGCAGTTCGGCGGCCCGGCCTTCGAAGCCGATCTCCGCGAGGATCTCGTCGGTGTGCTCGCCCAGCAGCGGCGATCGTTCGATGTCCACGGGCGAGTCGGAGAGCTTGATCGGGCAGCCCACCGTCTTGAACGTGCCGCGTTCCGGGTGCTCGACCGAGACCACCGAGCCGAGCGTCCGCAGGGTGTCGTCCTCGATCAGCTCGCGGGTCGACAGCACCGGGCCGCAGGGGATGTTGTGCGCGTTCAACTCCTCCATCACCGCCCACTTGGTGTGCTTGGAGGTCCACTCCTCGATCAGCTGGAACGCCTTGTCCAGCTTGTCCAGCCGCGCCTTCGGGGTGTTCCACTCGGGATCGCCGGCCAGCTCGGGGCGGCCGATCAGCTCGGCGATCGGCGCCCAGCCGGTGGGCTGGATGATCACGTAGATGTAGTCGTTGGGACCGCCCGGCGCGCACCGGACCGCCCAGCCCGGCTGCCCGCCGCCGGACGCGTTGCCCGAGCGCGGCACCTCGTCGCCGAAGTTCTCGTTCGGGTACTCGCCCAGCGGGCCGTGCTCCAGCCGCTGCTGGTCGCGCAGCTTGACCCGGCACAGGTTGAGCACCGCGTCCTGCATCGCCACCTGCACCCGCTGCCCCCGGCCCGAGCGGGTGCGGTGCAGCAGCGCGGCCAGGATGCCGGCGACCAGGTGGATGCCGGTGCCCGAGTCGCCGATCTGGGCGCCGGTCGCGGTCGGTGGCCCGTCCTCGAACCCGGTGGTGCTCATCGCGCCGCCCATGGCCTGGGCGACCACCTCGTACGCCTTGAAGCCCGCGTACCGGCCGGGGCCGAAACCCTTTATCGACGCGTACACCAGCCCGGGGTTGATCTCCTGCAGCCGTTCCCAGGGGAAGCCGAAGCGGTCGACCACGCCGGGGCCGAAGTTCTCCACGAGCACGTCCACCTCGGACAACAGCTTCGTGAAGACCTCTTTGCCCTGGTCATTCTTCATGTTCAGCGTGATACTGCGCTTGTTGCAGTTGAGCATCGTGAAATAGAGGCTGTCCACGTCCGGCCGGTCGCGGAGCTGGCTCCGGGTGATGTCGCCGTGGCCGGGGGCTTCCAGCTTGATCACGTCCGCGCCGAGCCAGGCGAGCAGTTGCGTCGCCGACGGTCCGGACTGGACGTGTGTCATGTCGAGAACTCGGACGCCCTCGAGTGCCTTTGTCATCGTGATCCTCCTGTACGACGCTGAACGGGTCGCGGAGACGAATGCGGTGCTCCAACGACGGATCTCTGTAGTGGTTGGATTGCATACCGTATTTCGTAGTCAGTATGTTGTCGCATGCAACAGTGGTGTGTCCAGAGCGTGCTGGAAAGACATCGATAGAAGAGCTGAATGGCCGCGTTGTCGCAGGCCAGCGGCTATCTGCTGGCCCGGTTCAGCGGGGCAGGGTGAGCATCGGGCGGCCGGGCTGGCGCAGACGATAGGCCAACAGGGCACCAACCAGGCCGAGGCAGCCGGCCGCTCCCCAGGCCCACTGACCGGTCGCGAGCATGATGCCGAGCACGCCGCCCACCGCCTTGCCGGTGTAGACGACGCCGTAGTTGGACAGGGTGGCCTCGTCCCCGAACCAGTCCCGGACCAGGCCGATGAGCAGCGAATAGCCCGCGCCGGTGCCGGCCCCCGCGATCGCGCCGCTGATCGCGACGGCCACCGGGGCCTGGCTCTGCACCGCCGCGAGCAGGGCGAACTGGGCCAGGGCGCCGATCCACAGGGCCAGCGCCAGGGTCTGCCGGCGGCCCAGCCGGTCGGACAGCCGGCTGCTCGCCCACCGGCCCAGCCCGGTCGCGACCGCGAGGACGGCGATCGAGACCGCAGGCCAGTCATGGGTGGCCAGCACGGCGATGTCGAAGAAGGCCATGACCGAGGTGAGCACCACGACCACGAACAGGATCGGAAGGACCCCGCAGCGGATCGCGGCCCGGAAGGAGAAGTGACGGAGGGCCGGACGGTTGTTGGGGATGCTGGCGTTGAGGGTGCGGTCCACCGCCCAGCGATGGGGATCGAGATGGGACGGCCACCAGTGGGCCGGCGGGCGGCGGATCAGCAGGGCGGCCGTCACGAGCACGCCGGCCACCACGACGGCGGCGACGTCGAGCAGGATCGTGCCGTGGTCGAGGAACAGGCTCGCGAGCAGCACGAACGGCAGGGCGCCGTAGCCGAAGGCGCCGCTGACCGCGCCCGCGGCGCTCGCGGCCCGTTCCGGGAACCACTCGGTCACCACGCCGAGGCTGACCACGTAGGCCAGTCCGGTGCCGAGGCCGCCGTAGACGGCGTACCCGAAACCGCTGTTCTGGTGGGCCAGGGAGACGAGTCCGGCGGCACAGAGCGCCGCCGCGACGAGGAGCAGGAGTTCCGGGTTGCGGCCGGACCGGCGATAGAGCCAGGCCGCCGGGGCGGCCGAACCGGCCTGACAGAACACCCAGACCGCGAGGACCAGCAGCGCGTGCCGGACGGTCCAGCCGTTCCGCTCGACGACCATCGGCAGCACCGCGGCGTACCCGTACTGGAACAGACTCACGGCGGCCATCACCGCCCAGGCCGACCGTTTCATCCAGACGCGTGGGCGGCCCAGCAGCTCGACGTCCGACTCGCCCACCCGATAACGACGTCCGTAGACGTCGGTCGATATCTGTGACACGAGACACCTCCTGGTGGTCTACTGTATGCAGTATGTCACAGACGGTGCTGTTGAGAGAGCTCGAATATCTCGTCGCGCTGGCCCGTGAACGCCACTTCGCCCGCGCGGCCGCCGCCTGCCACGTCTCCCAGCCCTCACTCTCCACCGCCATCCGGAAACTGGAGCGGGAGCTCGACGTGCAGATCGTGCTGCGCGGTCACCGCTTCGCCGGGCTGACCCCGGAGGGCGAGCGGGTGCTGCTGTGGGCGCGACGCATCCTGGCCGGGGCCACCGCCCTGCACCAGGACCTGGCCTCGATGCGCGGCGAGCTCACCGGCACCCTGCGGCTGGGCGCCATCCCCACCGCCCTGACCGCGGCGTCCCTGCTGATCACACCCCTGTGCACCCGGCATCCCGAGGTTCGCGTCACGCTGACCTCGCTGGCCTCCCGCGAGGTGGCGGCCCAGCTCGCCGGCTTCGAACTGGACGTCGCCCTCACCTATCTGGACGACGAGACCCTGTCCGGCATGCGGACCGTGCCCCTCTACGAGGAGCGCTACCTGCTGCTGACCCCCGCCCTCGGCCCGCTGGCCGACCGCCCGTCGGTGTCGTGGGCCGAGGTCGCCAAGCTTCCCCTGGTGCTCCTCACCCCCCGCATGCGGAACCGTCGCATCATCGACGGCCTGTTCGCGGCGCACGGCCCGGCGCCCACCCCCGCCGTCGAGACCGACACCGTCGACGCGCTGTACGCCCACATCGCGACCCGGCGCTGGTCGAGCGTCATCGCGCACGCGTGGCTGCACACCTTCGGCGTCCCCGACGGCATGCGGGTGGTCCCGTTGACCGGCCGCTCCGGCGGCTCCCGCATCGGCCTGGCGGTGGCCGACCGGGAGCCCGAGCCCTACATCGTCCGGGCCCTCCTCGACGTCGTCCCCACCGCCGACGTACGCGGCGTCCTGCAACGCCTGCTCCGCACCCACCTCGCCGGTTAGCGCCCGAGCTGGTCGCGCGGCTCACGGTGCTGCTACCTCTACGCCGCCCCGCTCGACGCCACCCGGATGGATGAACTGCTGCGCTCACCGCACATGACGGGCAGACTCTCGTAGATGAATCGCGTCCGACTGCTCGTCGGCACCCGGAAAGGTGCCTTCACCCTCACTGCTGACGGCGCCCGCAAGGACTGGACGGTCGAAGGACCGTTCTTCGGCGGGTGGGAGATCTACCACGTGGCCGGGTCGCCGGCCGACCCCGACCGGCTCTGGGCGTCCGCCTCCGGCGGATGGTTCGGCCAGGTCATCCACCGATCCGACGACGGCGGCCGATCGTGGGAGGCGGTGGGCAACGACTTCGGCTACCACGGCGAGGTGGGCGAACACCTCTGGTACGACGGGACGCCCCGCAAGTGGGAGTTCAAGCGCATCTGGCACCTCGAGCCGTCCCGCACCGACCCCGACACCGTGTACGCCGGCGGCGAGGACGCCGCGCTCTACCGCTCCACCGACGGCGGGCGCGAATGGACCGAGCTGACCGCGCTGCGCAACCACCCGACCGGCCCGCAGTGGCAGCCCGGCGCCGGCGGCCTCTGCCTGCACACGATCATCCTCGACCCGGCCGACCCGCAGCGCATGTTCGTGGCCATCTCGGCGGCCGGCGCCTTCCGCACCGACGACGGCGGCCAGTCGTGGCTGCCGATCAACCGGGGCCTGCGCAGCGCCGGCATCCCCGACGAGGACGCCGAGGTCGGCCACTGCGTGCACCGCCTGGCGCAACACCCGACCCGGCCGCAGACCCTGTTCATGCAGAAGCACTGGGACGTCCTGCGCACCGACGACGCCGGCGGGCAGTGGCGCGAGGTCAGCGGCAACCTGCCGACCGACTTCGGCTTCCCGATCGCGGTGCACGCCCACGAGCCCGAGACGATCTACGTCGTCCCGATCACCAGCGACTCCGAGCACTACGTCCCCGACGGCAAGCTGCGCGTCTACCGCAGCCGCACCGGCGGCGACACCTGGGAGCCGCTGACCGCGGGGCTGCCCCAGCAGCACTGCTACGTCAACGTGCTCCGCGACGCGATGGCCGTGGACACCCTGGACGACTGCGGCATCTACTTCGGCACGTCGGGCGGCCAGGTCTACGGCTCCTCCGACAGCGGCGACACGTGGGCCCCGATCGTCCGCGACCTGCCCCCGGTGCTGTCGGTCGAGGCCCAGGTCCTGCCATGATCCGGGTCGTGCTCCCCACCCACCTGCGCACGCTCGCCGGCGTCCGTGGCGAGGTGTCGGTGGAGGTCGACGGCCCGGTCACCCAAGGTTCGGTCCTCGACGCGGTCGAGGCGCGCTTCCCCATGCTGGTCGGGACGATGCGCGACCGGCGCACCGGCAAGCGGCGGCCGCTGGTGCGCTTCTTCGCCTGCGAGGAGGATCTGTCCCATGAGGACCCGGACGCCGAACTGCCCCAGGCGGTCGCGACCGGGGAGGAGCCGTACCTGATCGTCGGCGCCATGGCCGGCGGCTGAGGTCCATTCGGGCAAGACTTAACCGTCCCTTCACATCGATACGCGTAAGCAGTCGATACCAGTCAATGGCACCGGTACATGGGTGAAGGGAACGATTGGATGCGCAACGTACGAGCAATGGTGGCGGTCGTCGCCATGGCGGTGGCCGTCACGGCCGCCTGGCCGGGCGGTGCGGCTCAGGCGGCCGACCCGCCGAAGCCTCCGACCACGCAGATCATCGGCGGCGACGACGTGCCCGACGGTAAGTACCCGTTCATGGCTTCGCTGCAGTTCAAATGGGCCGGCGAAGAGACCTGGCAGCACGGATGTGGTGGAACGCTGATCGACGCCCGCGGCGCGGTGCTCACTGCGGCCCACTGCGTGGACTGGCTGTCCGAGGAGGGCGCGCCGGAGCTGCGCATCGTCGTCGGTCGCACCTCCCAGTCCGCGGACGACGGCCAGGTGTTCGGCGTCGGCGGCATCTCGGTCTACGACAAGGCCGACGCGGCCCTGGTGTTCCTGGACGGCTCCGTCACGGGCATCACGCCGATCCAGCTCGTCACCCCCGGCACGGACGCGGTCGAGCGCCCGGGCAGCAACGTCATCACGGCCGGGTGGGGCAGCACCATCCTCGACCCGGACGGCCCCGGCGGTGGGGGTCCCGGCGAGTACGCGCCGGACCGCCTGCAGGAGGTGACCGTGCCGATCGTCTCCGATGACGAGTGCAAGGTCTCCTATCCGAACCTCAAGCGGGCGACCGAGATCTGCGCCGGCCGCGCCGGCAAGGACTCGTGCCAGGGCGACAGCGGCGGCCCGCTGTTCGTCAAGGTGCCCGGCACGCAGCCGAAGTACATCCAGCTCGGCATTGTCAGCTGGGGTTACGGGTGCGCCGCGACCGGGCGGCCCGGCGTCTACACCCAGCTGAGCAACAAGAAGCTCGGCAAGTGGGTGGCCGGCTTCGGCTCCTAGCCGGGTACTGCTTCGGTTACTAGCCGGGTACGGCGAGCGCCAGGGGCGCGTGGCGACACGTTCCCCTGGCGCGTTCGGAACCCTTTCCCTGGCGCGTTCGGAAATCGAGAGCGCGCGTTCCCGACCTCACATTGACGTACATCCATGATCTCGGCGTTTCGGCGTTAGGGTCCGGCCATGTCTGTCCTCTCCCGAACAGTTGCCGGACTGCTGGCGGCGTCCAGTTTTCTGGTCGTGCCGGCTGCCGCCGCGGCCGACTACACGATCACCGTCGAGGACGGCGCGGGCGGGCCGGAGATCGCCGATTCGATGTACGGCGTGTTCTTCGAGGACATCAACTCGGCGGCGGACGGCGGGCTCTACGCCGAGCTGGTGCGGAACCGGTCGTTCGAGTTCCGGCCGGTGGACAACGCGTCGTACACCGCCACGACCGGGTGGACGACGGCCGGCCCGGTCGCCGCGGTCGACGACGACCAGCGGTTGAACGAGCGGAACCGCACGTACCTCAGGGTGGAAGGGCCGGCCGCGGTCACCAACGGCGGGTTCGCCGGCGGGATGGCCGTGCACGCGGGTGAGCGGTACGACTTCTCGGTGTGGGCGCGCAGCGACGCCGCCGGCGGGACGCCGCTGACCGTGACACTGCACGACGCCGCCGGGCGCGCGCTGGCCAAGCCCCTGACCCCGACAGTCACGGGCGACGCCTGGACCCGGTACGCGGGCGTCCTCCGGGCCACACGCGACACCGACGCGGGACGGCTGACCGTCGCCGCCGGCGGCGCCGGGACGCTGCGGCTCGACATGATCTCGCTGTTCCCGCGGGACACCTTCCACGGCCGGCCCAACGGGCTGCGCGCCGACCTCGCGCAGAAGGTCGCCGACCTGCGGCCGTCGTTCGTGCGGTTCCCGGGCGGCTGCCTGGTCAACACCGGCACCATGGACGCGTACGACGCGGCGAACGGCTTCCCGCGGGCCCGCTCCTACCAGTGGAAGGACACCGTCGGGCCGGTCGAGACGCGGGCCACCAACGCCAACTTCTGGGGCTACAACCAGAGCTACGGGCTCGGCTACTACGAGTACTTCCAGTTCAGCGAGGACATCGGGGCGATGCCGCTGCCGGTCGTGCCGGCCCTGGTCACCGGCTGCGGGCAGAACCGGGCCACCGACGACGAGGCGCTGCTGCGGCGGCACATCCAGGACACGCTCGACCTGATCGAGTTCGCCAACGGGCCCAAGACGTCGACGTGGGGTTCGCTGCGTGCGCGGATGGGTCACCCACGGCCGTTCGGGCTGACGCATCTGGCCGTGGGCAACGAGGAGAACCTGCCGGAGGAGTACTTCGCGAACTTCCAGCGGTTCCGCGCGGCCATCGAGGCGGCGTACCCGTCGATCACCGTCATCGGCAACAGCGGGCCGGACGACCAGGGTGTCACCTTCGACCGGCTGTGGGCACTGAACCGGGCGGCCGACGTTCCTCTCGTGGATGAGCACTACTACAACAGTCCCGCCTGGTTCCTGCAGAACAACAGGCGCTATGACTCGTACGACCGGAATGGCCCGAAGGTCTTCCTCGGTGAGTACGCGTCACAGAACAACCGCTGGTTCAACGCGCTCAGCGAGGCGGCGTACATGACCGGCCTGGAACGCAACGCCGACGTGGTCCGGCTGGCGTCATACGCGCCGCTGCTGGCCAGTGTGGACAACACGCAGTGGACGCCGGACATGATCTGGTTCGACAACGACGACTCGTGGGGCTCGACCAGCTACGAGGTGCAGAAGCTGTTCATGAACAACGTCGGGCAGCGGGTGGTGCCGAGCCGAGCCACCGGCAAGGTCATCGAACCGCAGCCGATCACCGGCAGCATCGGCCTGTCCACGTGGGCGACCGCGGCCCGCTACGACGACGTGCGGGTCACCGCCCCCGACGGCACGGTGCTGTTCGCCGACGACTTCTCGGCCGGGGCCGGCGACTGGACCCCGCTGACCGGGCGCGGCACCTGGTCGGTCATCGACGGCGCGTACGCACAGACCGACCCCGCCGCCGAGAACACGCTGGTCAAGGGTGGTCCGACGCTGCCCTCGAACTACGACCTGACGCTGACCGCGACCAAGACCGCCGGCAACGAGGGCTTCCTGGTCGCGTTCGGGCTCAAGGACGTCGACAACTGGTACTGGT
>NZ_JBFBGU010000033.1:0-62292 GCF_040684855.1 Actinoplanes sp. NPDC089786 | reverse complement strand
CCACGCGTAGTACGGGATCACCGGGCCACCGGTGTCGCCCCACCCGGCGACCACCGGGCGGCCGTCGTCCAGGGTCAGCTCGGTCGGGGTGATCCGGACGGTGTGCACGCGGCGGGTGGCGCTCGCCCGGTCGTGCTCGAAGGTCGCCGTCGGCGGGGTGGCGAACGGCTCGGTCAGGTCGGGCCACTCGTCCCGTCGGGCGCCCGCGTCGACCGGGCCGGGCAGCTCGGGCCACTCGGCCGGCCAGGGACCGGCCGGGCCGTCGTCCGCCGTCAAAGCGGGCAGCAGGTGGATCCAGAGCTGGTCCATCACCGCCTGCATGTCCGGGCTCTGGCCGGTGAGCGCGACCACCGCGTCCGCCTCGGGCAGCACGATCATGAGCTGGCCGAAGGCGCCGTCGCCCCGGTAGCCGTGGCGGCTGCGCCAGAACTGGAAGCCGTACCCCTGTGAGGAGTCGATGTTGCCCTGGTCGGTGAGCACGTGGGCGCGGGTGGCCTCGGCGACCCAGGTGGCCGGGAGCAGGTCACGGCCCTGATCCAGGTAGAGCTGGCCCAGCTCGGCGATCGACTCGGTGGTCACGTGCAGGCCGGAGTAGCCCAGCTCACGACCATTGCGGTCGACCCACCAGCCGTACGTGTCGATGCCCAGCGGTTCGAACAGCCGGGTGGCCAGGAAGTCGGTGAGCGTGCCGTCGGTGACCCGCCGGATGATCGCCGACAACGCGTTCGTACACGGCTGGTTGTAGGCGAAGACGCTGCCCGGCTCGTAGTCCGGCGGCAGCAGCAGCATGCCCAGCACCATGTCGCCGTCACCCTTGGCCAGCGCCTCGTCGATGGTCTCGCCGGCGTGCCCCGACGCCATCGCGGCCACGTCACGCACCCGGATCCGGCGGCTGCGCTCGTCGGTGACCAGGCCGTCCCACTCCGGGAAGTACGACAGCACGGTCGCGTCGACGTCGACCAGCCCCTCGGCCACCGCGAAGCCCAGCGCCGTCGAGGTGAAGCTCTTGGACAGCGAGTAGAGCAGATGGGGCCGGTCCGGCCCGTACGGGCGCCACCAGCGCTCCGCGACCACGTGACCGTTCTTGACCACCATCAGGCTGTGCGTCTCGACCTCGGGCAGCGGCTCCAGCGCGGCCAGGAACGCGTCGATGCCGCGGGCGTCAACACCCTGCTCGGCCGGGGAACTCCGAGGAAGACTCATCCCTGGTTTATATCCCGCGGGCCTTATCGTGGACAGACCATGGACGAGCTGAGGCGGCTCCGCGACGAGGCCGAGACCGAGGTACGCGAACTCGACCAGAGCCTGCGCGCCCTCTTCGAGGCGTCCCAGGACTCGAACGTCGACGACGAGCACGACCCCGAAGGCAGCACGATCGCGTACGAGCGGGCCCAGCTGACCGCCGTCCTCGCCGCGGCCCGCCGCCGCCTGCGCGACCTCGACGACGCGCTGTCCCGGGTCGGCGCCGGCAGCTACGGCGTCTGCGAGACCTGCGGCCAACCGATCCCGCCCGACCGCCTCGAGGCGCGCCCCCACGCCCGCACCTGCGTCGGCTGCGCGGCCTGACATGCTCCAGCAGATCGGCGCCCAGACCTACGCGTGGGTCCAGCCGGACGGGACCTGGTGGCTCAACAACGCCGGCGTCGTCGCCGGCGAGGACGCGGTGCTGGTCATCGACACCTGCGCCACGGCGGCGCGGACCCGGCGGTTCCTCGACGCGATCGCCGGCCTCGGCCCGGTCCGCTACGCGGTCAACACCCATCAACACGGCGATCACACGTACGGGAACAGCCTGCTTCCCGCCACCACGGTGATCATCGGCCACGAGCGGATGCGCGAGGGCCTGCGGACCGACCCGGTGATCGACGGGTGCCCGCCGTTCTGGACGCCGGTGCCAGACTGGGGCCCGGTCGCCCGGCGCCTCCCCGACGTGACCGTGGCCGGCGGCCTCACCCTGCACGCCGGCGGCCGGCGGGTCGAACTGCGCCATCCCGGCGGCCCCGCCCACACCACCGGCGACCTGATCGCCTGGCTCCCCGACGACGGCGTGCTGTTCGCCGGCGACCTGGTCTTCGCCGGCCTCACCCCGCTGGTCTTCATGGGCTCCGTGCCCGGCGCCCTGGCCGCCCTCGACTGGATCGCCGCCTTCGCGCCGTCGGTCCTGGTCCCCGGGCACGGTCCCGTGCTGCACGGCGCCGCGGACATCACCCGGGTCCTGGACGACCATCGGCGCTACTACGAGCTGGTCCGGTCGATCGGCCGCGCCGGTCTGGCCCGGGGCGTCTCCCCGCTGGAGGCGGCCCGCGGCGCCGACCTGGGCCCCTTCGCCTCCTGGCCGGACGCCGAGCGGATCGTCCTCAACCTGCACCGGGTCTACGCCGACGAGAGCGACCATGACTTCGACCTGGCCGGCGCCCTGACCGACGCGATCACGTGGCTGGGCGGCCCGATGCACACCGCGGTGAACGAGTGACGTTCCGCCTGGCGGCCTACGCCGTGTGCGTAGAGGGTGAGCGGGTGCTGCTGACCCGCTGCGCAACCCACTGGACGCTGCCCGGTGGCCAGGTCGAGCCGGCCGAAGACCCGTTCGACGCGGTGATCCGCGAACTGGCCGAGGAAACCGGCTGCGACGGCGTGGTCGAACGCCTGCTCGGCGTCGACTCCCGGGTGATACCGGCGATTGAGGCCCTGCGCGGCGTCGAACACCAGAACGTCGGCATTTACTACCAGATCCGCATCACCGGCGGCACCCTGCGCCCGGAGCCCAACGGCGCCACCACCGAGCCGGCCTGGATCTTGCTCACTGAGGTGGCCGGCCTGCGCCGGTCTTCCCTCGTTGACGTCGGCCTCTCCCTGGCCCGGACCCTGCCGCCGACCGGCCACGTTTCGTCGGTTCCGGTCGGTGGCCTGATCCAGCACTGAACCATGCTCCGACGGAGCTGCCGGGCGAACGTCGCTGCCCGCTCTCGCGCCCCTTTCTCGTGCTGGTCGTCGGGCAGGGCTGGGTTGCCAGGCGCCCGGGCTGCCCGCTCACCCTCCCTGCCGCCGCTCACTGTCGCTGCCCGGGCAACGGTGGTGGGGTCCTGACGGCCGCGATTCCGTGCTGGCCCACCGCTGTTCGTGGCGGTGGTAGGTCCGGACGGTGTTTGGGGTCGCGATGCCGTTCTGACCTACCACTGTCCGGAAGACTGTCTGAGTCGGCGAGCTGTTGGCCGTTTCTGCCGACCCGGGTGCTTTTGGCGCGTAGCGCCGGAGGGTGACCGCTTACGCAGAATGAAGGTCGCGCGGCTCTGGTTTGGACGCGCCAGCGGCCAGGAGCCGCGTGACCGGCCCCGGCGGGAGCGACGGTCTGTACGCCCCACCCGGCTACGACATCAAGCTCTTGATCTTGGTCGTTGGAGTGGGGCTATGCATTAGTGTGTCTCACACAGTATAGTGTTCGTTATGACAACGGACGCGACGCTGGCGGGGCATCTGCAGGAGCTGCGGCGGGGGACCGTTGTCGTGGCGAGCCTGACCGTGCTGCGGGCGCCCGGTTACGGCTACTCGCTGCTCGAGACGCTGAGCCGGGCGGGGTTCGAGGTCGAGGCCAACACGCTCTACCCGCTGCTGCGGCGGCTCGAGACGCAGGGCCTGCTGACCAGCTCGTGGAACACCGACGAGGCGCGGCCGCGCAAGTTCTACACGACCACCGAGCAGGGTGAGGCGCTGGCGTCGGCGCTGCGTGACGAATGGGCGCGGCTCGACCGTGCCATCAACGACCTGGACAAGCACGCCGGCACGGGGAGGAAGTCATGACCACGCTCATCGACCGCTACGTTTTCACGGTGCTGCGCCGGGTGCCCGAGCGGCAGCGCCCCGACATCGACCGTGAGCTGCGCGCCAGCATCGCCGACGCCGTCGAGGCCCGGGTCGAGGCCGGCGAGACGGCCGACGCCGCCACCGAGGCCACGCTGCGCGAACTGGGCGACCCCGACCGGCTGGCCGACGGGTACGCCGACCGGCCGCAATACCTGATCGGGCCCGAGCTGTTCCCGGTCTGGCGGCGCCTGATCACCCTGTTCTTCGCCACCGTGCTGCCGATCGTCGTCGTGGTCTCGGTCGTCGTGCAGGTGCTCGACGAGGCCACGTTCGGCGACGTCATCGGCACAGCCGTCAGCGCCGCGATCACCACCGCCGCCCACCTGGCCTTCTGGACCACCGGCGTGTTCGCCCTCCTCGAGCGCACCGGCGTCGACAAGCTGCCGCTCAAGACCGGGTGGACGCTCGACGACCTGCCCAAGTACGAGCCCGGCTTCCTGACCAGTGGCCAGCTCGCGGCCAACCTGGTCTGGCCGGTGCTGCTGATCGTCGGCCTGGTGCTCCAGCCGTTCGCGTTCACCGAGGTGCCGGTCCTCGACCCGGCCGGCTGGTCGTTCTGGTGGCCGTACCTGATCGTGATCCTGCTCCTGGAATGCGTCTACGCCCTCTGGCTCTTCCGGCGCGGCGCCTGGACGCACACCGTCACAGCGGTCAACGCGCTGCTGGCGCTGCTGTCCGCCGGCCCGCTGATCTGGCTGCTGGCGTCCGAGCGCTTCTTCAACCCGGAGTTCATCACGCGGCTCGACTCTTCCAGCCCGAACCCCCTGAACTGGCTGACCTGGACAGTCATCGCGTCGGTCGCGTTCACCGCCATCTTCGACGTGGTCGACACCGCCATCAAGGCCGAGCGGGCGCGCCGAGGCCTGGCCAAGCAGATCCCCGGCACCGCCCCCGTCCACATGTGAGCCGTTTCCCATCCAGATCAAGAGCTTGATGTCGTAGCTGGGTGGGTGGTGCTGACCGCAGCTCCCGCCGAGGCCGGGTGCGCGACTCCAAGGCCGTGACCGGCCAGAACGGAGCCGCGCACCCTTCATTCTGCGTGAGGGGTCACCCTCCGAAACCCCTTGTTCTGAGCGCCGCCCCGAACGTCGTCAGGGCCACCACTGCCACGTGCGGTGGTAGGGCAGCACGGCATCGCGGCGCCGGAGACCCTCCGGCCTCCTGGGCGGGGGTGAGTGGCGGCAATGGGGGTGAGTGGGCAGCGCGGGCGCTTGGCAGCCCAGCTCTCCCCCTGATCAGCGCGCGGGCGGACACCGAGCCCGAGTGCGGGTGCCGACGGCTGGGGTGGGGCACCGACGCGAAGGCCGGCCGCGACCAGGGCGGGCGCCGGCGTGGTCCGGGCGGCGCGGATGGCCGGGCCTTCACCCTTGGGAGCTCTCTAAAGGTGGGACCAGACCTGTTCGGCGGCGCCGGTCTGGGGGCTTCGTTGCCCAGGGCGGCGGGGCGGTCGGTCAGGTGCGGGGCCAGGCCGCCGACCGCGACGAGGGCACGCTTGTCCTGCGGCTGGCCATCCTGATGATCGCGGCCTCGCTCGTGGCGGTCGCCGCGCTGACCCGGAGCAGCCCGGGAACGACAATCGCCGTGCTCGTCTGGGGTGCCGCCTTCGGTGCCGTGCCCACCCTCCTGAACACCGCGGCCCTGCGGTCGAGCGCGATCCCCGACGTGGGCCCGGCCGTGGTCAACGCGACCTTCAACATCGGCATCGCCTCCGGCGCCTGGGTGGGCGGCTGGACCCTGCAGGCGGGCGCCGCTCCGACCGCGATCGTGGCCGCGACGCTGGTCGCCGTGTCCTTGCTGCTGACCACGATCCGACGCTGAGCCGGCGTTCGAAAACCGGTGGCGCGACGCCGGTCCGCGCGGTTAGCGTCCGGGCGAACCGAGTCGCCGGGTGAGAGGCCTGCCGTTGTACGTCCTGTGAGAACCCCCGAGCTGTTCTGACGCGCGTCGCGTTCTGAGCGCCGCGTTGCTTCCTGCTGCGGACTTTCTCACTGGAATCGGTGTACCTCTGTGCTCAAGATCTGGGCCGTCGTGCCCACCCGTCTGCCTCTCGTCCGGCGCCGCTGCCATGTGTGTGCGGCCGAGCGTTTCCGGGCGAGCGGCAAGTTCCGGGTCAACGCCAACCACAAGCTGCTCGACGCCTGGCTTCTCGTGCTCTGCGAGGGTTGCGGAGTCACGGCGAAGCTGGCCGTGCTGGAGCGGGTGAACGTCCGCTCCATCCCACCTGAAGTGCTGGACAAGCTGCATCACAACGATCGGGGACTGATTGCGGAGCTGCTGCAGGAACGCTTCGCCCTGGACTGGGACGGCGCCTGGCGGCTCGACACCGGCGGACCGGATCATCCGGACGGTGAGGGGATCGAGGTGTCGGTGCGGTTCGAGGCGCGGATCCCGATCCGGCCGGTGCGGTTGATCGCCGCCGGGTGCGGGCTCTCCCGGGCCGAGGTGGAGCGGCTGATCGACGACGGGAAACTCGTCTCGGCGGTACGGCTCAGGAGCCGGCTCTCGGACGACTTCACCTTCACCCTCAAGCGCGAGGCTTCCTGAAAGCGGGAGGCTTCCTGAAAGCGGGAGGCTTCCTGAAAGCGGGAGGCTTCCTGAAAGCGTGAGCTTCCGGAAAGCGCTCCGATAAACCGCGGCCCGTCGAACCCGGGCGGGCCGCGGTTTATCGAGCGACACCCCGGGGTTCGATCGCTTACCGTGATCGGCATGCAGCAGATCAACGAGCGGCTGATGAACTGGGCGAGCCTGCTCGAGGACGAGACCCTCAAGCAGGCCGAGAAGGCCTCGCGCCTGCCGTTCATCCACCCGCACATCGCCCTGATGCCGGATGCTCACCTGGGCAAGGGTGCGACGGTCGGCTCGGTGATCCCGACCCTGGGCGCGATCATCCCGGCGGCCGTCGGCGTCGACATCGGCTGCGGCATGGCGGCGGTGCGGACGCAGTTCGGGCGGGAGGATCTGCGGCCCGATCTGGCCACGCTGCGTAACGCCATCGAGCGGGAGGTTCCGCTGTCGGCGGGCAGCTACAACACCAAGCTGACCGCGTCGGCCAAGGAGCGGACCGCGCGGCTGACCGCCGAGGCCGAGAAGGCCGGCTTCGATCCGGCCAGGTACGCGGGCAACTGGAAGCTGCAGCTGGGCACGCTCGGGTCGGGCAACCACTTCATCGAGGTGTCGGTGGACGAGAAGGGCGCCGTCTGGCTGTTCCTGCACTCGGGTTCGCGGGGCGTCGGCAACAAGATCGCCCAGCATCACATCAAGGTCGCGCAGGAGGCGATGAAGCGCTGGTGGATCGACCTGCCCGACCCCGACCTGGCCTACCTGGCCGAGGGCACCGACGAGTTCTGGGCGTACATCCGTCAGCTGCGGTGGGCGCAGAACTTCGCGCTGGCCAACCGCGACGAGATGATGGACCGGGTGATCGGCTGCCTGGCCGACTTCATGGGCGAGCCGGTCCGTGAGCTCGAGCGGGTGCAGTGCCACCACAACTACACCGAGCAGGAGAAGCATTTCGGCAAGACGGTGTGGCTGTCGCGCAAGGGCGCGATCAACGCGGCGAAGGGTACGCCGGGCCTGATCCCGGGCTCGATGGGCGACGCGTCCTACGTGGTGGTCGGCAAGGGCAACCCGGTGTCACTGAACTCGTCGCCGCACGGCGCCGGCCGGTCGTACTCGCGCTCGAAGGCTCGTAAGACCTTCACCCGCGAGCAGCTGCGCGAGGCGATGAAGGGGATCGAGTACCGGGACACGGACGCGTTCCTGGACGAGATCCCGCAGGCCTACAAGCCGATCGACGTCGTCATGCAGGACGCGGACGACCTGGTGGAGGTGCGGCACACCCTCCGCCAGATCGTCAACGTCAAGGGCGACTGAGTCAGGACGCGAGCCGCAGCGTGTCGCGGATGCTGCGATACGCCGGCTTGCGTTCGTAGTCGACGGTGAGCGGAGTGGCCTCTCCCTCGCCGTCGAACACGCCCGGGACCCAGTTGTAACGGTCGGTGAAACCCCACAGGGTGTACGAGACGCAGCGTGACGCGAGCAGGCAGGCCTGCAGGAGCGTGGTGAAGCCCTGCGCCTGGGCCTGGACCTCGGCGCTGTCGGCGGGCAGCGGGATGCGGACGTCGACCTCGGTGAAGGCGGTGTCCAGCCCGAGCCGTTCGAAGCGGCGCAGGTTCTCCAGGGTGGTCTGCGGCACGCCGTACTGGGTCGCCAGGTGGCCCTGCACGCCGTACCCCTGAACCGGAACGCCCTGAGCCTTGAGCTGCTGTACCAGGGCGTAGTAGGCGTCGCTCTTCGGGCTGAGACCCTCGTTGTTGTAGTCGTTCAGGTAGAGCTTGGCGGCCGGGTCGGCGCGGTGCGCCCAGCGGAAGGCGTCGGCCACGAAGGACGGCCCGAGGGTGCGGTACCAGATGGTGTCGCGCCAGGTGCCGTCGTCGTTGAAGATCTCGTTGACCACGTCCCAGTGCCACACCTGACCCTTGAAGTGGGTCACGGTCTCGGTGATGTGCTCGCGCAGGATCTGGCGCAGCTCGGCGGCGGAGAAGTCGCCCTCGGTCAGCCACGCCGGGTTCTGGCTGTGCCACACCAGCACGTGGCCGCGCAGCTTCTGATTGTGCTGGCGGGCGAACCGGACCAGCCGGTCGGCCGGCTCGTAGTTGTGCGTCCCGCGGGTGGGTTCGAGCGCCTCCCACTTCATCACGTTCTCGGCGGTCACCGTGGAGAACTCGGCCGCCACCAGGTCGCGGTACCGGGGGTCGGAGTCGAGGGCGGACATGTCCACCGCGGTGCCGATCTTGATTCCGGCGCCGTGGGCCGCGGCCCGCAGCGTGTCCGGGGCGGCGGCCTGGGCCGCGGTGGTGGGCAGGAGCAACAGCAACAGGGTCGCGACAGCGAGCGTACGTCTCATGGGGATCCTCCTGAAACTTCCGCGAGAATGCCGGAAACATAGGCCGCCTGCTCAGTACGGTCAAGAGGGTGATGTTGATCAATACACGCTCCTTGACTGGGCTACGGGCCCGCCTTACGTTACGAGGATCTGTCCGAACGATTGCCGAAAGTTTCGCTGATGGCTACGCGTCGCGCACTGCTGGCCGGAACCGCCGCCACGGGGTTCGTCCCGCTGGCGAATCCCTCGAGGACCGAGAAGACCGAAAAGACCGCGAACAGCGCCAATACCTGGGTCGCCACCTGGGCCGCTCCACCCACCACCATCCCGCCGGGCGAGCCGCGCGTGCTCCAGGATCAGACCGTGCGGCACGTCGCGCACGCCAGCATCGGCGGCGACCAGGTGCGTGTGCGCGTCACCAACGAGTTCGGGGAGACGCCGCTGCGGATCGGCGAGGTCCGCGTGGGGTTGCGCTCCGGCGACGGCGCGAGTACGGACGTAGCCCGCGGAACCGGCCGCCGGGTGACGTTCTCCGGCCGGGGCGCCGTCACGCTGCCGGCCGGCACGCCCGCGGTCAGCGACCCGCTCGACCTGGTCGTCCCGGCCGGCGCCGACCTGGTGGTCAGCCTCTACCTGCCCGAGCGGACCCCGGTCACCACGCTGTTCGCGTTCTCCTACCAGGACAACGTGATCGCCGCCGGCAACGTCACCGGCGCCGCGTCGGTGACGCCGGCCGAGACGATCGGGCAGGTGCTGTTCCTCAGCGGGGTCGCCGTGCGTACCCGGGGATCGTCGATCGTGACCCTCGGCGACTCGATCACCAACGGCGCGATCACGCGGACCAACGCCAACCACCGGTGGCCCGACCTGTTCGCCGCCCGGCTGCGCGCCGCCGGGCGACCGTACGGCGTGGCCAACGTCGGCATCGCCGGCAACCGGCTGCTGCACGACCCCAATCCGCCGGCCGGCGGTCCGGCCGAGGCGTACGCGGCGTACTTCGGGCAGTCGGCCCTGCGCCGCTTCGACCGCGACGTGCTCGCCCAGCCCGGCGCCGCGCATCTGATCGTCCTGCTCGGCGTGAACGATCTCGGCCACCCGGGCACCTCGGCGCCACCGTCCGAAGTGGTCAGCGCCGACGATCTGATCGGCGGGCACCGGCAGCTGATCGCGCGCGCCCACAGCGCGGGCATCCGGGCCTACGGCGCGACGATCCTGCCGTTCCGCGGTGACGGGCTGGGCTTCTGGTCGGCCGCGAACGAGCGTAAGCGGGCCGCGGTGAACCGGTGGATCCGCACCTCGGGGGAGTACGACGGGGTGATCGACTTCGACGCGGCGGTGCGTGATCCGGCCGATCCGCTGCGGCTGCGGCCGGCGTACAACAGCGGTGACGGCCTTCATCCGAACGACGCCGGCATGGCCGCGATGGCCGCGGCGATCCCGCTCGGCCCGTACCGGTAGCCCCCCAGAAGTTGTCATGATGCAAACGTGACCGTTCGGTTTTCGCGGCTGGCCGAAAGGTTGAGTTCGGGCAGGTCAGTGGGGGTGATTGGTGGGCGATTTGTGACTGAATGACGTCTCTTCCCTACCGTCCGCAGGCGTGGCGGACTTGCGATGTGCAAATTGCAGATCCATGTTGGCTGAGTCAGTGGTGACTATTGGGGGGCCGGCATGCGAGTCGCTTTGGGTACGAGACTGCGTACCGGCGACGTGTGCACTCAGAGCGGCGTGTGGCGCGTCATCAAGGTCACGACGTCGAGCACGCCGATGCAGAAGGGTCAGGCGATGCCCGCGCACGCCGGCCGCAGCGTGGTCTGGGAACTCGTTCAGGCGTACTGACGTTTCACGCCGCTCCCGCCGGGAATGCGGCGAAGATGTCTACTGACCAGTCGAACGAGCCGCAGCAGCAACCGCCGGGCACTCTCGGGGCGATGAACCGCAAGCCGGACCACGGCGAGGACAGCTACCGCGGGTCGGGCCGGCTGGCGGGCAAGCGGACCGTGATCACCGGCGCGGACAGCGGCATCGGGCGCGCGGCGGCGATCGCGTTCGCCCGGGAAGGCGCCGACGTGGTCATCGCGTACCTGAACGAGGACGACGACGCCCGCGAGACCGCCAAGCTGGTCGAGGCCGCCGGGCGCAAGGCCGTGCTGGCCCGCGGCGACCTGGCCGATCCGGAACAGTGCCGGTCGCTGGTCGAGACGGCGGTGACCGAACTCGGCGGGATCGACGTGCTGGTCAACAACGCCGCCTACCAGATGACCCGGGAAAGCGTCGAAGAGATCACCGAGGACGAGTGGGAGCACACCTTCGACGTCAACATCCACGCGATGTTCCGGCTGGTCAAGGCGGCCATGCCCCATCTCGGCGAGGGCGCGTCGATCATCAACACCAGCTCGGTCAACTTCGATCAACCCAAACCCACGCTGCTGCCGTACGCCACCACGAAGGGCGCGATCGCCAACTTCACCGCCGGGCTCGCGCAGCTGCTGGGCGACCGTGGCATCCGGGTGAACGCGGTCGCGCCCGGCCCGATCTGGACACCGCTGATCCCGTCGACGATGCCGCCGGAGCAGGTCGCCGAGTTCGGTAAGAACACGCCGCTCGGGCGGGCCGGCGAGCCGAAGGAGTGCGCGCCGGTCTACGTGCTGCTCGCCTCGGACGAGGCCAGTTACATCTCCGGCGCCGTCGTCCCGGTCACCGGGGGCAAGCCGATCCTCTAGATTCTCGGCATGCGTACGGTGACCCGACGGCTCGCGTTGTGGCGGGCGGACCTCTCCGACGGCGTGTGCGCCGTGCCCGAGGAACTGCGCGACCGCTCCGAGATGACCGTGGTCCTCGAGCATCGGTGGCGAGGCGTCAGCCCGATCCGGGCCTCGTTCCCCGCCGAGCTCCGGGAGGACGTCGAGTGGCAGCTCACCGGGCTCGAGTGGCCGGACGACATGCGGCCGGGCGTGCTGGTGACGGTCACCTGGCCGGTCGGGAAGGACCAGGTGGCGGTGCGGACCACGCCGCTGGACGAGCCGGTGCGGGTGGATGGTCTCGACTACTTCCATGAGTACGACGCCAAGGTGGTCACCCGGGAGTTCGATTCCGGCACCTCCAACCGGGGCAAGGTGCTGCACGCCGTCCGTCGTTCCGGCCGGGTCTTCGAGGACGGCAGCGCCGCCCTGCCCGTCTCCGCCGTGGCCAAGGAGGCCGGGCTGGGCCGGGGCCGGCGCGGCACGTTCCTGCTGGACAACGCGCTCGAGCAGCTGACCCGGGAGGGCTACCTGACCCGGGTCACCGGAAGTGTCGACTCGTCCGGCTATCCCTCGTACCCGGCGGTGGCCGGGCAGAAGACCGCGGAGATGCTGTTCTACGCGCCGATGGTCGAGCCGGTGCCGGCCGAGGGCGACGACCGGGCCGAGCACTGGGTGAACGGTTTCGTACGCAAGCTGCCGCCGGGGGCGCACGCGTCGGAGAAGCAGGCGACGCTGCACGGCGAGCCGCTGGAGCCCGGCTACACCTACGTGAAGCGGCACCACCGGTCCTAGCTGTGACGCAGCTCACATCTTCCCGAGAACCATCGCGCGCTCTCGATCGTCTTGCCTGATGTGAGAGGAAGCCTGGACGAAGCCGAGCTGGTCCGCCGCACCGCGGCGGGCGACCGGCAGGCGTTCGACGAGTTCTACCGGCGCACGTCGCCGTGGCTCGCCGTGCGTCTTCGCCGGCGGTGCGCCGACGAAGACGTGGTCGCCGACGTGCTCCAGGAGACCTACCTGGCGGTGTGGCGGGCGGCCGGCAGCTTCGCCGGGCAGGCGGCCGAGGGCAGCGCCGTGGGGTGGCTGTGGTCCATCGCGGCCAACCGGCTGATCGACGCGTTCCGCCGGCGCGCCCGGCAGGCGCAGGTCCCGCCGGTGCCGATGACCGAGACGACCGCGCCCGCCGCCGAGGACGAGGTGCTGGCCGGCCGGGTCGGTCACGAGATGGAGCGGGCGTTGCTCGAGCTGCCGCCCGAGCTGCGTGAGGTGCTGCGGGCCATGGTCCTCGACGGGCTGTCGGTGCGTGACACGGCGCTGCTGCTCAACGTCCCGGAAGGCACGGTCAAGACCCGCGCCCGCCGGGCCCGGATCGCGATGCGGGAGGCGCTGTCATGACCCAGCACCCCGAGCCGGCGGTGATCGCCCGCTACGCCGAGGGCGACACCGCGATCGACGAGGCCACGCTCTGGTCGGTCGAGGTCCACCTGGAGAGTTGCCCGGAGTGCCGGGCACGGGTGGCGGGCGGTGCGCCCGCCGGCACCCAGACCCTGCTCGACCGGGTGGCCGCCGGGGTCGACCGTGAGATCGCGACCGGCCCGCCGCCGGTCCGCCGGCCCCACAGCTGGTCGGCCGTGCGCCGGCGCTGGGTGGTGTGGTCGCTGCTGCCCTGGCTGTCGATGACGGCCGGGCTTCTGCTCACCGCGCTGACTCTCGAGTCGGCTCTGCCCGCCCTTCCGTCGCTGGTGCTCCTGGTCGCGCCGGTGGCGCCGCTGCCCGCGGTGGCGGCGTCCTGGAGCCGGCGGCGCGACCCGGCGTGGGAACTGGTCGCCGGAACCCCGGCCGCGGGGCTGTCCATGCTGTTGCGGCGGACGCTCGGCGTGCTGGCTCTGGTCGTTCCGCTGCTCGCCCTGGTGGGTCTCCGGGCCGGGACGTCGCTGGCGCTCACGCTGGTGCCGTGCCTGGCCTTCACCGCCGCCACGATGGCGCTGGGCGCCCTCGTCGGTGTCCGCCGGGCCGCGATCGGGCTGGCCGGGGCCTGGGTGCTCGCCGTGCTCACCCCCAGCCTGATCACCGAAGACCTGCCGGTCCTGCTGCGCCCGTCCAGCCTCGGCGTCTGGGTGCTCGTCACCGTCGCCACGGCGGGTTTCGCCCTCACTCGCGCCGACAGTTTCCGGCGCCTGTCCAGCACCGACTGAATCACTGGAGGATCGATGATGCGCGCGGTGAGTGCGGCCGAGACGGCCCCGACCGGGTACGCCTGGGCTGTCCACGCCGAGGAGCTACGGGTACGCGCCGGACGGCACCTCGCCGTCGACGGGCTCGACCTGGCCCTGGGCACGGGCGTGCACGGGCTCCTCGGCCCGAACGGCGCCGGCAAGACCACGCTGATGCGGGCGCTGGCCACCGTGGTGAAACCGGCCGGCGGGCGGCTGACGCTGCTCGGCCAGGCCGCCGACGGCCACACCGACCTGCGCCGGGTGCGCCGGGGGATCGGCTACCTGCCCCAGCAGTTCGGGTTCTACCCGCGCTTCACGGTGCGTGAGTTCATCGAATACATGGCCTGGCTCAAAGAGATGCCGAAAGCCGCGATACCCGGGGCGGTGCAACGAGCCATCGACCGGGTCGGGCTGTCGGGCAAGGCGAACGCGCGGATGAAGACATTGTCCGGTGGCATGCAGCGCCGGGCCGGCATCGCCCAGGCGATCGTGAACGACCCCGAGGTCCTGCTGCTCGACGAGCCGACCGTCGGCCTCGACCCGGAACAGCGGCTCGACTTCCGTGAGCTGATCCGCGACCTGGGGGTGAACAGCTGCGTGCTGGTCTCCACCCATCTGGTCGAAGACGTGGCGGTGGCGTGCAGCGACGTGGTCCTGATCAACGAGGGGCGGCTGGTCTTCCAGGGCACGCCCGACGAACTGGTGGCCTACGGCGACCACGGCGGGGCCGGGGACAGCCCGGCCGAGCGTGGCTACTCGTCCCTGCTGCGCCGGCACCGTGGGGAGGTCGCCCGATGAGCCGCATCCTGCGTATCGAACTGCGCCGCTCGTTCGGGATCGCCACCATCGTCATGGTGGTGGTGGTCGGCGCGATCATGCTGTACGCGGCGCCCCAGCGCTGGTCGTCGAGCTGGATGGAACTGATGATGGTCCAGCGCGAATATCTCGTGCTGCTGTGGCCGCTCGCGATCAGCGCCGGGGCCTACCAGGCCCGCCGCGAGCACCGGTCCAAGGTCGACGAGCTGTTCGCCAGCACGGCCCGGCCGCGCTTCCAGCGGGTCGTGCCGACGCTCGGCGCCGTGGGCATCTCGGTCGTGGCCGGCTACCTGCTGATGATCGCGGTCGCCGCGCCGTGGATCTGGGACACCGCCCGCTACCTGCCGGCGGCTGCCTTCGCGGTGGCCGCGGTCGGCGTGCTGTCGGTCATCGCGGCCGCCTGGCTCGGCATGGCGGTCGGCCGGCTGCTGCCGTCGCCGGTGACCGCGCCGCTGCTCGGCGTCGGCGCGCTGGCCTACCTGGCCTTCCTGCCGTTCGCGCTGGAGGAGTGGCTCGGCGCGCTGATCTCGCCGATGGCCGACATGGGTTCGTTCCACGACTTCCAGACGATCTCCGGCCGGGTCAGCGCCGGACAGGCCGTCTTCCTGGCCGGGCTCGCGGTGGCCGCGGTCGTGCTGCTGGCGGCCGGGAGCCCGCGGGCCCGCCTGACCGCGCTGCTGCCCGCGGTGCTCGGGCTCGGTCTGGGCGTGGTGGTCATGCCGCACGGCGACGACTACGTCTATCCCGCCACCGACCGGGTCGCCCAGGAGCTGGTGTGCGCCCCGGACCTGCCGCGGGTGTGCGTGAGCCGGGTGCACGAGGGGCTGCTGCCCGAGGTCGTGCCGAAGGCTCGTCAGGCGCTCGCGCTGCTGGCCAAGGTCCCCGGCGCGCCGACGGCGGCCGAGGAGAAGACGGTCACGTACTTCGAGAAGGACGCCCCGCGACCGACGCACGGGCCCGAGATCGTGACGATCCCGATCACCGTCGACCGCGAGGGTCACCTCGCCTGGCCCGGCCTGGTGGTGCCCCGGATGCTCGACGCGGCCGGCGCCGACGGGCTCGGCTGCGAGCACGGCGGCGCCCCGGACGAGGTCGCGCGGGCGGCCGGGTCGTGGCTGTCCGGCGTCGAGCCGGTGGCCGAGCCCGAGGAGTCGCCGGAGACCAACCAGGAAGCCATCGCGCTCTGGAACGAGCTGCGGAAGCTGCCGGAACGGGAGGCCCTGGCCCGGGTGACGGCCCTGCGCGAGGCCGTGGTCACCTGCAAGCAGACGATCACGCTCGGCCCGGTGAAGGCGCCGTGAGGTTCCTGACGCTGTACCTGCGGTCGCGGCGGGTGCCTCTGGCGCTGGTCGTGGCCGCGGGCGGCACCGCCCTGATGTGGGGGATCTGGCAGCTCGCCTCCGACGACCGCGACGCCAACTCGACGGTCGTCATCCTGACCGTGCTGATCGCGGCCGCCTGCTTCACCCACACGCTGAACGGGCCCGACGACGAACTCGAGCGCACCGCCGCCGTCCGGTGGCCCCGGCGCCGGGCCACCCATCTGATCCTCGCGCTCGGCGTGACCGTGGCCCTCGTGCTGGCCACGCTGGCGACGGGCGCCCGGTTCGGCCCGCCGCTCTTCGTGCTCCGCGACGCGGCCGGTGTGCTCGGGCTGATCGCCCTGGGCGCGGCGCTCGTCGGCCCGGCCCGATCGTGGTTCCTGCCGCTGATCTGGACCCTGGGCGTGGCCATCTTCCCGCAGCCGTCCCCGCTGCCGGCCGTCGTGGCCACCTGGCAGCACCAGCCGCCCGGCAGCCGCCCGGCCGCCATCACCGCGGTGGTGCTCGCCCTGGCCGGCCTGATCGCCTTCACGGCCTACGGCCCGGCCCGCCGCGCCGCCGCCACCCAGGCCTGACCGCCATGGCTGGGTAAGCCCGGGCCGCCGCCCGGCGGTTCAGGATGGCGGCGGCCAGGCCCACGAGGGCGACGAACACGTAGAGCACGCGCTCCATGGGGTCAGCGGAGCGCCGGGAGGACCTTGGCGCCGAAGGTCTCGATGAACGGGCGCAGGTCCTGGCCCACGTGGTGCAGGTAGAGGCGGTCGAAGCCCAGGTCGATGTAGCCGCGCAGCCAGGCCGTGTGCTGTTCCAGGTCGGCCGAGATGTTGACGACCTTCGCGACCTGGTCGACGGTGACCTGGTCGGCGACGATGTCGAACTCCTCGGCGGTGGCCAGGTCCCAGCAGATGGGCGGCGGGAAGATGTTGCCGCGCCACTGGTCGTGGGCGATCGACTCGGCCTCCTGCTGGGTCGGCGCCCAGCTCAGGTGCACCTGCAGGCAGACCGGGCCCCGGCCGCCGGCGTCGCGGTAGGCGGCGATCATCTCGCGCAGGTGGTCGTCGGGGGCGTTGACCGTGACCAGGCCGTCGGCCCACTCGGCGCACCAGCGGGCGGTGGCGGTGCTGACCGCGGCGCCGATCAACGGCGGCGCCTCGGCGGGTCTGGTCCAGAGGCGGGCCCGGTCGACCTTGACCAGGCCGTCGCGGGACACCTCCTCGCCGTTCAGCAGGTCACGGATCACGTCGACGCTCTCGCGCAGGCGGGCGTTGCGGACCTCCTTGCGCGGCCACGCCCCGCCGGTGATGTGCTCGTTGCTGTACTCGCCGGTGCCCAGGGCGGCCCAGAAGCGGCCCGGATACATGCTGGCCAGGGTGCCGATGGCCTGGGCGATGATCGCGGGGTGGTAGCGCTGGCCGGGTGCGTTCACCACGCCGAAGGACAGGTTGGTGGCCTGGAGCGCGGCGCCCAGCCACGACCAGGCGAACGCCGACTCGCCCTGGCGTTCACTCCAGGGCGAGAAGTGGTCGGAGCACATGGCCGCGTCGAAACCGGCGCGTTCCGCGGCTATCACCGCCCCGAGCAGGTCGCCGGGCGGAATCTGTTCATGGGAGCAGTGCAGGCCGAACTCGGTCATGCCCCCTCATACCCCGGTCGAGGGGCAGGCCTAACCTGGGCGCCAGATCGAGTGCCCGGGCCCAGGGGGCGGCGGGCCCAAGGGGGCGGCCCCAAGGGGGCCCCAAGGGGGCCCCAAGGGGGCCCCAAGGGGGCCCCAAGGGGGCCCCAAGGGGCGGCGGGCCCAGGGGCAGCAGGGGCGGGGCCCGGAGCGGTCAGATCGGCTGCTGGCTCTCGAGGCGGTTGCGCAGTTCCCGGCCGTACGGGCGCAGCTCGAGGTTGATCTGTTCGGTCTCGGCCTCGTCCAGGGTGACGCGCGGGTACTCCCGGGGCTGGCGGGAGAGCCAGTCGTGGCGGCGGTCGGGCGCCGGGTGGCTGGCCAGCAGGGACGCCTCCGTGCGGTGGGAGAGCTGGCGGAGTTTCGCGGCGGTGGGCAGCTCCCGTGCGCGGACGGTGGCGAGCATGCGCCGCCAGTGCGAGCCGGGGTCGTCGGCCGGGACGTGATGTTGCACGTACGTGGTCAGCCCGGGCAGCAGGGCCAGGGTGTCGGTCAGGTCGAGCGCCGCGGTGGTGCCGGCGGCCCGCACGGCCATGCCGGCGGCGCGCAGCTCGGCGCGGCGGGAGTCGCGGGCGTCCACGGCGGTGACCGCGAGATGGGTCGCGTACCGGAGCAGCGAGATCGAACCGGCAACCAGCTGCCAGCCAGCAACGCGGCCGAGATCGCCACCAGCAGCCGGAACCCGTGCGGCCGCCCGGCCTCGAGGTCGCCCGACCGCACCAGGGCGCGGTCGGCCCGGAAGCCGGCCTCGCCGTCCCAGCGCAGCATGCGGCGCAGTACCCAGCCGACGTTCTCGGCGACGGGCATCCGGGCGAGGTTCCACTCGCACCCGCCACACCACGGTTCCGCGAATTCCGCTGTGGACAGTGGTGTGGCGCAGTGCGGGCAGTGGTGAGGCTGGTCGATCACGGGCGGGACTGTAGCGGCTCTCCACAGTCGCCGATGCCCGCACCCAGCACCTGGTTGGCGGCCCCGAAGTCGGCCACCGCCGCGTTGCTCCCGGTGCAGGTCAGTGTGCCGGTGACGCGGGAGCCGGCCAGGATCGGCCCGTAGGCGCCGGCCAGCCGGGAGTAGCGCTCATTGGCCGTCACCTGGGTGTTGTCGCGCAGGGTCAGCGCGCCCTTGAAGGTGCTGCCGGCGATCGTCACGTCCCGGGTGGTGCCGGTGAGCCGGGTCGCGCCGACCACCGTGGCGCCGAAGATCTGCACGGCCCGCGCCCCGGCGGCGTTGACCGCGCCGGTGATGCGGCTGTCCCGGACGACCAGGGAGGCGCCGGGCTTGACGGTCACCGCGCCGCGGACCGTGGCGCCGGTGAGGCAGGTGACGCCGGTGGCCACCACGACCGTCGGCTGCCGGCCGGTCAGCGTGGTGGTGCAGGCGGGGGAGGCGCCGGGGAGCACGGTCGCCCGGTACGAGCCGGCCGGGCCGACGTTGCCGGCCGGGTCGATCGCCCGGTGCTCGACGGTGTGCGTGCCGAAGCCGGGCACGAACCCGCCCGACGGGTGGTCGTCCGGCAGCTCCTGCTCGAACGCCGCCTTGGACAGGCCGCCGGTGCCGAGGTTGCCGTAGGTCAGGGCCTTGACCACGGTGCCGGAGTGGCTGAAGTGGAACGGTGACGCGGGCATCGGCCGCTCGGCGAAGCCGAAGTAGTTGAACCAGCCGTCGCCGTCCAGCCGGAACTGGCTCACCACGTACCGTCCGGCCTGGTCGTCGGCCGGGTCGAGCCACATGTCCCAGCCGTCGAAGTACACCGGATGGTCGACCGCGCCGCGGAGCGTGGTCAGCGGCGCCGACAGCCGGCGCGGGGCGGTCGGCATGGTGTTGTCGATCGTCCAGGACACGCTGTCGGTGACGCCCCGGTCGGTGACGGTCGCGGTGAGCGTGTGGTTGCCCGTCGAGAGGCGCTTCCCGCCCAGGTCGAGGGTACGGCGGTTGGCCGGGTTGGCCACCGGACGGCCGTCGAGCGCCCACGACACCCGGACGATCCGGTCGGCCGGGTGGTTGGTCTCCACGAACACGACCTCGTCCCGGGCCACCGGCTGGGCCGTCTGGGTCGACGCGGTGATCTCGGCGGCCGGTTGGGAACGGGTCGCGCTCTCCGCGCTGAGGACGAAGGAGCGCTTCTGCACGAACCGAGGCCCGTTGAAGCCCGAGTCGGCGGCGGCGTTGTTGGTCGACGGGTTACGGACCCAGTCCGTCCCGTCCGGGCCGACCGGGTCGCGTACCTCCACCTCGACGGCCGTGCCGACCGGCAGGTCGAGGGCCGCGAGGTCGAGGTTCTGGTCGGCGCCGATCACCCGGCCGCCGGCCCGCCAGGTGAAGGACAGCTCGTGGTCGCGCGGCCGGCCCGCCTCGGCCCACAGCACACCGTCGCGGGGTACTGATTCAGCCGGGGTGCTGCGGACCACCATCTGCCCGGCGTTCCGCAGGCCGGTGATCCGGGCGACCATGTTCTCCCGCCCGATCTGGTCCCAGTCGAAGCCGAGCCAGCGCATCATCGAGTGCTCGCTGGGGCGGCGTTGCCCGCACGGGTAGGTCCCGCCGCCCTCGTGCAGCCCGATCCGCCCGCCGGACAGGCTTTCCTCGCCCAGCCAGCGGAACCACTTGTGCCGGTCGGCGATCATCTTCTGCTCGTCGGTGTAGACGGTGTGGTGGAAGCTGCTCGGCTCGGCGCCGGTGTAGCAGGGCCGCACGACGTCCCGGGAGCTGTACGGGTACTCGTCGGCCAGGGTGCCCAGCGAGTGCCCGATCTCGTGCAGGGAGATCAGCGGGCCCTGCGGCGAGCCGCCCGAGGTGGTCGCGCTGGTGCCGCCGATCCCGCCGTACGTGAAGGAGTTGAAGATCGCGAGGCTCTGCAGGTTCTGCGCGCCGCGGGGGATGCCCAGGGCCGGCGTGACGTAGGTGTCCAGGATCCGGTTGAGGGCCTGGTTGCCGGTCTCGCACGGGGCCGGGCCGGGGTGGGTCTGACAGCCGACCGGCGCGTCGCCGTAGACCACGCCGCGGGCCAGCGGGTCGGCGCACCCGTTCTGGAAGATCATCCGAAGCGCGGTGTCCTTGGCGTCGATCGGGCCCTCGCGCTCGCCGGTGTCCCGGATCGTGCCGTCCGGGCTGCGCACCCGGCCGTCCGGGTCGCAGCGCACGCCGTAGTCGATCGAGGCGAGCTCCACCGCGTACACGTTGATGTAGTCCCGATAGCTGCGGAACGGCTCGGTCGCCCACATGACGGCCAGGTTCCGGTCGACGTCGGCCCGGAACAGGGACTGCTGGTCGGCCTGGTAGCCGTCGCCGAGGATGACCAGGTTGAGGCGCTCGGCGGCCGGGCCGGTCACCTGGATCGGCGTGACCTTGGGGTCGGGGAGGGGGTCGGCCGCGGCGTACGCGATCGACGGCGTGGCCAGCAGGCCCAGGGTGACGAACGCGGCGAGCAGGAGTCTTCTCACGACCGCAGACGCTTCCACAGTGCCCGGACCGCGGTCTTCCGGCGAATGTCGGAAATCGGGGTGCCCGCGCACTTCACCGGTAGGTCATCGGGCCGGATCCCTCGCCGCGCTCACGACCTGATCGCCTTGATCACCTCGTCCGGCGCCTCCTCGGCCATGAAGTGGCCACAGGTCACCAGCCGGTGGTCCAGCCGCGGGGCCCACGGACGCCAGACGGCCGTCGCGTCGTAGCCGAGCTGCGCGCCCCAGTCCTGCTGGAGCACGGTGACCGGCATGGTCAGGGTGCGCCCGGCGGCCCGGTCGGCGGCGTCGTCCTCGATGTCGGTGGTCGCCGAGGCCCGGTAGTCGGCCACGATCGACGGCACCGCCGCCGCGGAGGCGGCCAGGTACTCGGCCCGGACGTCGGCCGGGAACGGGCTCTTGGCCCAGACGTCCAGGAAGTGACCGAAGAAGGCGTCCGGGGCCGCGCCGATCATCGTCTCGGGCAGGCCGGGCGGCTGGGCCATGAGGAAGAGATGAAAACCGATCGCCGCGCGTACGCCGTGCAGGACGTCCCACATGTCCAGCGTCGGGACGATGTCGAGCAGGGTCAGGCGGGTGATCGCCGCCGGGTGGTCCAGGCCGGCCCGGAAGGCGACCAGGGCGCCGCGGTCGTGGCCGGCCAGCTCGAACCGATCGTGACCCAGGGCCCGTGCCAGGGTGATGATGTCGGCCGCCATGCGCCGCTTCGAATACCCCTCGGCCGGCTTGTCGCTGGCGCCGTATCCGCGCAGGTCAGGGCAGATCACGGTGTGATCGGCGGCCAGGTCGGCGGCCACCTTCCGCCACATCAGGTGGGTCTGCGGGAAGCCGTGCAGCAGCACGATCGGCGGGCCGTCGCCGCCGACCGCCACATTGAGGGCCACGTCGCCGTCGACGGGAACGCGCTGGTAGTCGAAGCCGGGAATCTGCATGCGGCCCAGCCTGCCGCGGCTCGATCAGCAGATGATCAGCGCTACCGTGGGCGGGTGCGGTTCGGGGTGCTCGGTCCGTTGCTGGCGATCGACGAGGATGGGCCGGTCGACCTCAAGGGGCCGCGCCATCGGGCGGTGCTGGCCCGGCTGCTGATCGCCCGCGGCCGGGTGGTGCCGGCCACCACGCTGATCGCCGACCTGTGGCCCGACCCGCCGGAGCGCGCGGCGGGCGCGGTGCAGACCTTCGTCGGCGCGTTGCGCAAGGCGATCGAGCCGGGCCGTCCGCCGCGCACGCCACCCCGCCTGCTGATCACCGAAGGTCCCGGCTACGCCCTGCGCCTCCCGGCCGACGCGGTCGACGCCTGGCGCTTCGAGGCCGCCGTGCTCGCCCCTCCGGATCCGGGCGCCCCGCCGGGTCCGGGCGCCCTTCCGGAGCCAGACACCACGGAGGCGGCGCTGGCCCTGTGGCGCGGTCCGGCCTACGCCGATGTCGCCGACCAGCCGTGGGCCCGCGCCGAGATCGACCGGCTGGACGAGCTCTGGCTGCTGGCCCAGCACCGCCGCGCGTCCGCGCTGCTGGCCCGGGGCCGGGCCGCCGAGGCCGTCCCGCCGCTGGAGGCGCTGGTCAAGCAACACCCGCTGGGCGAGGAGTCGCGCCGGTTGCTGGCGCTCGCGCTCTACCGCAGTGGCCGTCAGGCCGACGCGCTGGCCGCCCTCCGATCGGCCCGCGAGATGCTCGCGGACACGCTGGGCGTCGACCCCGGCCCCGCGCTGCGCGAGCTGGAGGTCGACATCCTCCGCCAGGCCCCCGGCCTGTCCGTTGCTCCCGGCTCTCCGGCCCTGATCGGCCGCTCCGCGGAACTCGCCGCCCTCTCCTCCGCCGCCGCCACCGGCAACCGCCTGAACCTGGCCCTGGTCAGCGGCGAGCCCGGCATCGGCAAGACGGCGCTGGTGGCCGCCTTCGCCCACGGCCGTCGCACCCTCTGGTACCGCAACCCGTCCGAACTGGGTGTCCCCGCCCCGTCCGGCGACCCGGCAACCGCCCAGGTCCGCTGGCGCCGAGCCGTGTCCGAGCACCTGGCCGGCCTGGCCCGGGTGGCGCCCCTGCTGGTCGTGGTCGAAGACCTGCACGCCGCCGACCCCGGGACGACCGCCCTGATCGAGCACCTGGTCGACCCGCCGCTGGCCGCGCCGATCCTGCTGGTGGCGACCTACCGCTCGACCGACCCGCCGGACGCCCTGCTGAGCCGCCTGGCCCAGGCCTCCCCGCTGAGGCTGACGCTGACCGGCCTGTCCCGGCCCGACACCCGCGCCCTGCTCCGGTCGACGCCGGCCCGCGACCTGCCCGCCGCCACGGCCCGTCTGATCCACGAGCGTTCCGGCGGAAACCCTTTCTACGTACGTGAACTGGCCCGCCTGGCCGACACCGATGCGGACGCCGTCCCGCCCAACGTCCGCGACGTGATCCGCCACCGCCTCGCCCAGCTGCCCGCCCCCACCCGCGACGTGATCCGCTTCGCGTCCGTCCTCGGCATCGACATCGCTCTCGATCTTCTGCCCGCCGCCTCCCTCGACCAGGTCGAGGACGCCGTCGCGCGGGGGTTCGTCGCCGAGGTCGGGCCGGGGCGGTTCCGGTTCGCGCACGCGCTGGTCCGGGACGCGGTTTATGGCGGACTGTCCCGGACACGCCGGGCGGCGTGGCACGCGGAGGTGGCCGCGGCGATCCGGCGGGTGCGGCCCGATGATGTGGTCGCGCTGGCCCATCATCTGGACCTGGCCGGCGGCGCCGGCGCCACCGAGGCGGCACGGGTCGCGGCGGAACGGGCCGAGGTGCGCTTCGAGCCGCATGAGGCCGTGCGGTGGTGGCGGATCGCGCTGCGGCACGGTGATGGTGCTTCCGTGCGTACCCGAGCGGAATTGATCATGGGGTTGGCCCGGGCGCTCGCGGTGACCGGGGAACTGGCGGAGGCCCGGCGGCAGCGCGGCGCGGCGATCGGGCTGGCGGCCGGCGACGCGGCGCTGACGACCCGGGTGATCTGCGCGTTCGACGTGCCGGCGAACTGGGCCGCGAACGACGATCCCGGGCTGGCCGAGCGGGTCGCGTCGGCCGCGACCGCCGCACTGGGATCGCCGCGATCCGACCGTGACCGGAGCCGGCTGCTGGCCACGATCGCGATGGAGCTGCGCAACACCGGCGGCCCGCGCGCGCGGGAGGCGGCGCTCTCGGCGGTGGCGCTCGCGCGGGGGTTGACCGATCCGGCGCTGCTGGCCTACGGGTTGAACGCCCTCTACCTGCAGACCTACCACCGGGCCGGGCTGGCGTCCGAGCGGGCCGCGATCGCCGCCGAGCTGCTGGAGCTGGCCGACCGGCACGGGCTGGTGACCTATCGCGTGCTCGGCCACCTGCTGCTGATGCAGGCGCGGTCGGCGCTGGGCGACTTCGCGTCGGCGGACGCGCACGCCGAGGCCGCCGCCGCGCTGGCCGGGGAGTACCGCATCCCGCTGGTCGACGTGTTCACCGCGGGCTACGGCAAGATGCGCGCGGGCGGGGCCGGGGCCATGCACGTCGAGATGCCTGGGGTGGACACCCGGCTCGACCGGCCGGCGACCGCCGACGCGATGCTGGAGGCGCGGCTCTGCTTCCAGGCGCGGGAGGCCATCGCCCGGGGTGATCGGGCGGCGATGGCGTCGCTGGCCGCGCGACTGGCCCCCGCGGCCGGGGAACGGGCCGCCGGCAGCGCGCTGGTCGACCTGGGCCCGATCGCCGACGTGCTGAACGCCCTGGCGACCTGACGTCGGCGAACCGAGGTCAGCGGTCGAGGGTGCCGAGGAACTGCCGGAACGCCTGATCGGTGCGGGCCGTGTCGCCGGTGGCGTCGAGGTCCAGGAGCAGGCCGCGGATGACGGCGAGCACCAGGGTCGCCAGTTCCGGCCGGCCGATGCCGGCCAGCCCGTCGGCCAGCGGCCCGAGCCAGTCGGTGGTCGCGGCCCGGCGGAACTCGGGCCACAGGGGGTCGACCGAGCTCTCCCGCAGCCGGCCGAACATCCGCAGGAAGGGCTGCCCGTCCGGCCCGGTCATCGAGGCCCAGGCGTTGCTCAGCGTGGTCGTGTACCGCTCGCCGGGCCGTGCGCGCAGGAGCGCGCCGAAGGCGTCGAGCTGCCGTTGCCGCGCGTGCCCGAGCACCGCCCGCAGCAGGGCGTCGCGGGTGCCGAAGTGATAGATCAGCATGCGGGCCGAGGTCCCGGTGGCGCGGGCCAGAGGTTCGAGCCGGTCGGGCAGGCCGTGCGCCAGCGCGTGGTCGGTGCACGCGTCGAGCAGCCGCTCCTTGATCTCCGGCCGTGGCCGCCGTCCCATCGCCGTACTTTTTCACGTAACGATCACTACGTCTACCGTTGATCAGAACGTGGTCGGAGGCAGGCGTGGAGGCAGCGATGAGGGTCGTGTTCGTTCATGGGGCGTGTGTGAGGGACGGGTCGTGGTGGTGGCACCGCACCGCGGCGCTGCTGTCGGAGCGGGGGATCGTCAGCGTGTCCCCGGCCCTGCCGAGCTGCGACCGGGCCACCATCCCTTCCTGTCCCGGCCCGCCGCCGTCCGTGACCTGCTCCTGACCCTGGGCTGACGATCAGATCAAGATCGCGGCGAGGGTACGGAACGCGTCCGCCGGGAACGCGCCGGCATTGCCGCCGTTGAGCACCTGGATCGCCACCTCGTCGGCGCCCGCCTCGAAGTGCTTCTCGACGCCGGCCGCGACCTGCTCGGGCGTGCCCCACGGGATGAGCGCCTCGACCAGGCGATCGCTGCCGCCACCGGCGAGATCGTCGTCGGTCCAGCCGAACCGGCGCAGATTGTTGGTGTAGTTCGGCAGCGCGAGGTAGCCGGCCGTGTACTGCCGGGCGGTGGCCCGGGCCGAGCCGGCGTCCGGGTCGACGACCACCGCGACCTCGGGCGCGAGCAGCCGATCGGCGCCGAGGGCGGCGCGGGCCTCGGCGGTGTGCTCGACCGGCGTGAAGTAGGGGTGCGCGCCGGCCGACCGGTCGCGGGACAGCTCCAGCATGCGGGGGCCGAGGGCGGCCAGAACGCGCTGCGAGCGGGGGAGCCCGGCGTCATCGAGGGCGTCGAGGTACGACACCATCTTCGAGTACGGCTTGCGGTAGTCGATGCCCTTCTCCTCGACCAGCGGAGCGTGGCTGGCGCCGAGCCCGAGCAGGAACCGGCCCGGGTGATCGCGTTCCGCGTCCGCGGTGAACGCCGCCACCTCGGCCGGCGACGAGTGCCAGATCGACACGATCCCCGGGGCCACGCCGATGCGCTTGGTCCCGTCGAGGAGGTCCCGGAACCGTCGCGGAACATTCTCCCCGAACCCGGCCGAGAACCACAGCCGGGCGTAGCCGAGCTCTTCCAGCTCGAGCGCGGCGTCGAGGGCCGCGGCGGAGTTCTCCCCGGAGTTGAGGAACGGTTGCCAGACGCTGACGAGTCGTTGTGCCATACCTCGAACTTTACGATCGGCCCGGCGTGCATCCACCTTAATGGAAACGGTTACCATCTCCGGAAGCGAACGAAGGGGTTCCGGAAGATGGCGCATGTGTTGCTCGTGGAGAGCTGGGTCGGTGCGATGAGCCGCCTGCTGCCCGGTGCGATTCTCGAGGCGGGGCACGGGTTCTCGTTCCTCACCCGGGACCTGCACCACTACCTGCGGGACGCGCCGGCCGGGGGCGGGCACCCGCTGCTCGCGGCCCGCAACCTGCTCACCGCCGAGACCAACGACGTCCCGGCGCTGCTGGCGCACGTGGAGCGGCTGCACGAGGTGATCCCGTTCGACGGGGTGCTCACGTCGTGCGACTACTACCTCGAGACGGTCGCGCTGCTGGCCGGCCGGCTGGGGCTGCCGGGTCCGGATCCGGGGGCGATGCGTACGGCGTACCGGAAGGATCTGTCCCGCGCCGCGCTCGACCGGGCCGGCCTGCCGCAGCCCGGGTTCGCCCTGGCCGAGGGCTGGACCGAGGTGCTCCGGGCGGCCGAGCGGATCGGCTTCCCGCTGGTCCTCAAGCCGGTCGACCTGTGCGCCGGGCTGTACGTCCGGCAGGTGGCCGACCGGGCCGGGCTGCGGGCCGCCTTCGACGCGGTGGCGTCCTTCCCGGTGAACGCGCGGCGGCAGCCCCGGGTGCCCACGCTGCTGATCGAGGAGCTGATGACCGGCCCCGAGGTCAGCGTCGAGACGGTCACGGTGGACGGCACGACCCACGTCATCGGTGTCACCGACAAGAGCCTCGGCGGTACGACCGGCTTCGTCGAGACCGGACACATGTTCCCGGCCGCGCTGGACGCCGCGGACGCCGAGAAGACCGCGATCGCCGCCCTGGAGGCGGTCGGGCTGGACCGCGGCGTCGCCCACACCGAGCTGCGGCTGACCGCGGCCGGCCCGAAGGTGGTCGAGGTGAACCCGCGCCCGGCCGGCAACCAGATCACCGAGCTGGTCCGCCGGGTCACCGGCATCGACCTGCCGATGGTGTACGCCCAGCTGGCCATCGGCGAGACCCCCGACCTGACCCGCACGGACACCGGCGTCGGCAGCGCCGCCATCGCGTTCGTGCTGCCGCCCCGGGCCGGGACGGTCGAGGCGATCACGCCGTGGCCGGACGACGAGCGGATCGTCGACTCCACCCTCCGCGGCCCTGGTCACCGCGCCGGCGACGCGAGCAGCAACAACGACTACCTGGGGTACGTCATGACGGTCGACGAGCGGCCGGGAGCCGCACGGGCGACGGCCGACGCCCTCGCCGCGCGGGCCGAGGTGACCTACGCGTGACCACCCTTGACTCACTCATCGACGAGGTGCGGGACTCCCCGGTGGACCAGCGGGTCAGCGTCGCCTTCGTCACCCGGCAGGGCGCGCGGCACGCCGGACGCGGCCGCGCCTATCGGAACCACGTGCTCAGCCTGCGCGTCGGCGCCGCGGTCGGCTCCTGCGCGATCGAGCCGGGCGAGCTCGACGACGACATCGCCTACGACTGCGTCGGCGTACCCGTGAAGAAGCTCCTGTCACACGAGAACCGGGCGGTCCGGGTGGCGGCCCTCGACGCCGCGCTGATGGACACGCGGCCGCACGCCGAAGGCGCGATGACCATCGAACGGGGCACCTCGCTGGAGAAGTCCCGGCGGCGCGCCGCGGCCGTCGTCGACCTGCTTCCGCGTACCCGCACGGTCCTGGTCGTGGGGGTGGTCAACTCGCTCCTGGAGCAGCTTCGGCAGCGCGGCCAGGACTATCTGCCCTGTGACCACGCCGGCGGGGAGACCGAGTGGGGCGAGCCGTTCCTCCCCGACGCCACCGCGCTGCTCGACCGCTGCGACGCGATCCTGGCCTCGGGGATGACGCTCGGCAACGGCACCTTCGAACCGCTGCTCGCGCATGCCGCCGCCACCGGCAAACCGTTCGTGGCGTTCGCCCAGACCGGCAGCGCCGTCCTGCCCCGCTTCCTCGGCGCCGGCCTGTCCGCGGTCAGCGCCGAGCCCTACCCGTTCTTCTGGCTCGATGGCGGACCCACCACGATCTTCCGGTACGGGCTGAGCACGTGACCGCCCCGCAGCTGCTGAACCTGGTCGGCAACACCCCGATCGTGTTCGTCGACGCCCCGCTGCCGCACCCGCACCCGGGCTTCTGGGCCAAGGTGGAATGCGCCGCGCCCGGCGGCATGAAGGCGCGGGCGGCGGTGGCCATGCTGACCGGCGCGCGCTCACGTCGCTCATTGGTCGCCGGGGCCCCGGTCGTCGAGTCGACCAGTGGCACGCTCGGTGTCGGGCTGGCCTTCGCCGGGCAGGCCCTCGGCCACCCGGTGGTGCTGGTCGTCGACCGCGAGCTGGAGCCGTCGATGCGGGCGCTGCTGCGGGCCTACGGCGCCCGGCTCGAGATCGTCGACCGGCCACACCCGACCGGCGGCTGGCAGCAGGCGCGCCGCGACCGGCTGGCCGACGTGCTGGCGACCCTGCCCGGCGCCTACTGGCCCGATCAATACCACAACCCCGACAACCTGATCGGGTACGCCGGGCTCGCCGACGAGGTGGCCGCCCAGCTGGACGAGGTGGACGTGCTGGTGTGCAGCGTCGGCACCGGCGGCCACAGCGGCGGCCTGGCCCGGGCGCTGCGCCGGCACTGGCCGCGGTTGCGGCTGGTCGGCGTGGACACGGTCGGCTCGACGATCTTCGGACAGCCGGCCCGCTCCCGGCTGATGCGCGGGCTGGGCAGCAGCGTCTACCCGTCGAACGTCGACTATCCGGCGTTCGACGAGGTGCACTGGGTCGGCCCGGCCGAGGCGGTGGACGGGTGCCGGCGGCTGGCCCGGTCGGCCTTCGTCACCGGCGGCTGGAGCACCGGCGCGGTGGCCCTGGTCTCGGCGTGGATCGCCCGTACCCGGCCCGGCGCCCGGGTGGTGACCGTCTTCCCGGACGGGCCGCACCGCTACCTCGACACGATCTTCGACGACGACTGGTGCACGGCCAACGGGCTGCTCGGACCGGCCCGCGGGCATCCGGTGGAGATCCCGCACCCGCGGGCGGTCGAGGTGACCCGGTGGAGCCGCTGCCGGACGATCATCAATCCGGCGCCGGCCCGGCGCATCTCGGCCTGAGGTCGGGCTCGAAGTGCGTACGCCCTCCCTACTTCTTCTTTCTGGCGGGCGCGGCCGGTGGCTGCCCGAGCCCCTTGGCACGGTCAATGGTCGGGTCGGTCTCGGCCCGCAGGGCGTCGGCGAGCGCGCCGTCCTTCTGCGCGGCGGCGTCCTCGTTCTGGCCCTTGCTGATCACGAACTCGTGGGTGACGCCGGCGACCTCGATGAACCGGAACAGGTCGGCCACCACCACGTCGGGCGACGGGAACCAGCCCCACGGCGCCGGAACCCTGTTGATCGCCTTGGTCAGGGCCTTGTCAGCGGCCCGGTAGGCGCTGTCGTAACTCTGGCCCTTCGCGAAGTAGGCCCGGAACTTCGGGGTGGCCGCGATCGCCGCCTTCACCACCTGCCGCTGAGCCTCGGCCGCCTCCGCCTCCGCCTTCAGCGCGTCGGCCGCCTTCTGGGCGTCGCCGGGCTGCTGCGCGTCCCCGGCCTTCGGCTTGTCGGCCGGCTTCGGTGTCGTGTCCACGATCAACTTGGCCAGGGTGTTCACGTGACCGATGGCCCACTCGGTGACCTTTCCGATCGCCTCGGCGTCGAACATGACCACCATGTCGGCCGGCGTCGGCGTCGCCTTGGGGTCCGCCGTCTTCGCCTCACCCCGGCCGAGATTGCCGGCGACGTCGTACCCGCCGCCGCTGTGGCCGGTCTGGATGAGCGAGTAGTTCGTCACCCCGCTCAGCTCCGGCACCTTGCTGAACACGTCCTTGAGGTAGTCGAAGGTCGGCAGGTCGCCGAAGTCGGACGTGCCCCGGCCCTGCGCCAGCACGGCCACGACCACCGGTTCCTTGGGCGTCCGGGCCGCGCGTTCCTTGCCGACCGCGCCCATCTGCTGTTCCCAGTGCTCCTGGTCGACGTCCCGGACGGTTCCCTTCCTGGCGACCGACGAACGTCCCGTGGCGACCAGATACCCGGCGTACGGGTCGGTGCCGCCCCGGAACCCCCACCCGTGGAAATGCAGCACCACCTGCACCGGCGTGCCCTCGGCGAGCTTCGCCGACGGCATGATGACGACCGCCATGCGATCGGGGCTCTCCTTGGTCATCGACTTCTCGGAGCTGTCCTCACCCTCGGGATGGTTCTTCGTCGGGTACGAGCCCGCGAAGCCACCCTTCACGCCGTACTTGAGACCGTGCACCTCCCGTCGGATCAGCCCCTCGGCGTCGAAGGTGTGGCCGGCGTCGGAGGTGTATCTCCCCGGGTCATCCTTCTCGTCCAGCGGCTTGCGCTGCACCATGCGCGTGACGGCCGCGTTCCCGCCGAGCCGCTGGAGCCGCATCAGCGGATGCTCGTGGTCACGGCGCTCAACCGGGCGGTCGGCCCCGGCCTGTGGGAGGAGCGGCTCGAACCAGGGCCGGCGCTCCACTACTGGCTCGCCTTGTGAGCGGTCCGAGCGTCGTGGATCTTGGCGCCCTCGCCCGTGCGGAGGTCGAAGTGCATCAGGTCCTTGGTGCCGGCGTACTCGCCGCCCCAGTACAGCCCGGCGCCGGCCAGAGCCATCACCACCGACTCCTGGAAGTCCATGAAGCCCTTCTCCGGCGAGGTGTGGCCCTTGAAATCGGCGCTCTTCGTGATCGCCGTGTGATCCTTCTCGATCTGCTTCACCCAGCCGGCCTCGTCGGTCGGCTCGCCCTTGGCCGCGGTGTGCCCCGCGATCGCCGCGCGGAGCGCCTCCCGGTTCTCGTCCTTCCGGAAGGAGAGGTACGTGACCAGCGCGCTCGAGGCGGCGGTCAGCTTGTCGAACGACTGCTTGGCGCTCCCGAGGCTGGTGAGGATGTCCACCGGCGCGTTGCCGACCAGGCCGCTCGCCCGCTTGATGACGGCCCGGCCGACCTTCTTGTCGGCGTTGCCCAGGTACGGGTTGCCGGCGTAGTTCAGGTCGACCGCCAGGCCGAAGGTGTGCATGCTGATGCTCGTACCGCCGACCGCCGCCTTCGGCACGCGCATGTCGCTGGCGTGGTCGGCCATGCCCAGCTTCTTGCCCAGGGCGACCGGGTCGAGCTTGTCCGGGTTCGCCGTGGTGTCGGCCACCAGGGTGTCCTCGGCGCGCTGCAGGGCCTCGGCCATGTGCTTGTGGACGCGCACCTTGACGTTGAGGAACTTGCCCGACCGGACGTCGCCGTACCAGCCGTCGACGGTGTGGCCGGCCGCCTTGAGGATCAGCTCGACGTCCTGGTGCCTCAGCGCCCGCTGGGCCGGCTTCATCCGGGCGCCGACCTTCGGCAGCGACTCCTTCAGATCGGCCATCTCCTTGGCGTCCGCCTCGGAGAGCTCACCCTTCTTCCGCTTGGCCGCCTTCTCGGCCTTGACCAGCTCGGCCAGCCGCTTCTGGCCCTCGTCCCAGGTCTTGGCGTCCGCCTTCCGCTCCTCCGGGGTCTGCGCGGCGATGGTGTCCAGGTGGGCCTGTGTGACCTTGTAGTCACCGGCGGCCCCGGCCGCCTTCCACCCCTTGGGGGTCGCCGCGGTCGCCGTCTTCCCCTTCTCCACCGTGGCCGGCGCGCCGGCCGCCGTCGGAGCGGGCGCCGGTGCTTTCGTCGCCGGAGCGGGTGCCGGGGCCGGTCCCTTCGTCGCCGGAGCCGGGGTGGTGGTCGGAATCGCCGGCTGCGCCTTACTCCCGGTGGCCGCGGGCGCGGCGGGCCGGTCGATCCTCGGGTCGAGCGAGGCGCGCAAGGCGTCGGCGATCGCGCCGTCCTCCTCCTTGCCCTTGGTGCCCTTGCTGATCAGGGACTCGTGGACGGTGCCGGCCACCGGCACGATCCGGAACAGGTCCGACACGGTCACCTCGGCCGACTGCGTGGCGTACGGCTCGGGAATCTCGGCGATCGCCTTGCTGATCAACCCGGCCGCCGTGGTGTGCGCCGCGGCGTACGAGCCGCGGTCGCTCTTGGGCACGTAGTACGCCCGCAGCTTCGGGGTGGCCAGGATGGCCGCCTGCGCGTCGGCCGGCCGGCCCGCCTTCAGGGCCGCCCGGATCTCGGTGTTCAACCGGGCGATGTGGGCCAGCGCCCATGACGCGATGCCGAGAATCTTGTAGCTCTTGTCGTCCTTGCCCTTCTTCGTGACGTCGAGCATCGCGATCGCGTCGAGCATCACGATCATGTCGGCCGGCTGGGGCGCCGCCTGGCCCGCCTTCGCCGCCGGCAGCTTGCCCCGGTCGGCCGTCGCGGCCTGACCGCCGTGCACGGCCTTGCGCAGTGCGCCGCCACCGCCACTGTGGCCGGTCTGGATCAGCGAGTACTGCTTGACGCCGCTGAACTCCGGCACCTTGCTGAGCACGTCGGCGATGTAGTCGAAGGTCGGCACCTCACCGAAGTCGGACTTGCCGCGGCCCTGCGCGAGGATCGTGACGATCGACGGCTGAGCCTTGTCGGCCGCGACGCCGGTGTTGGCCGCGGCCCGTTCCTTGCCGACCTGCCCGGTCTGCTGCTCCCAGTGCTCCTGGTGGTAGTCGCGGGTCTTGCCGGCCTTGGAGGTGGCGAAGCCGGCGTACGGATCGCCGTTCCGGAAGCCGTAGCCGTGGAAGTGCAGGATCACCTGGACCGGTCCGCCGCCGAGCTTCTCCGGGAAGATCACGACCGCCGAGTGCTCGGGCTTCTGTGCCGTCTTCTCCGCCTCGAAGCTCTTGTCGTCCTTCCCGTCGCCGTACTTGCCCTGCCAGCCGCCCTTCAGCCCGTACTTGAGGCCGGTCACGCGGCGGCGGACGACACCCTCGTCCTTGAGGTGGACGTCGTCCTGTTTGAAGTTGGGCTTGTCACCGGGCGCGCGCTGGACCAGCCCGGCGACCGCCTGGTTGCCGGCCGCACGCTGGAGCCGCAGCAGCTGATGGGCCGGCCCGTTCCTCGCGGGCGCCGGTGGGCGTGACGTGGCGCCGCCGGATCGGCTTGGTAAACCCGAGACCTTCACTCGTCGCATCCTTCCGGCCGCCGGCGTTCCGGGGAACCGTCCCCACGGGCACCCCATGGTGCACGGCGACCTGCACGATCGGGTGTCGGCTACCTGACGGTCCATGGTCACCTTCCGGCACCGGCCGGCCGGGCGGGTGACGGAACTGGTCACCGCGGCGACCGCTCGTCCGCCGTGTCGTTCCCGGCCTCGGCGCCGGCCACCCTCCTCGGGGTCCGGCCTCGTCACGCGGCGGGCCGCCGGCTAGGGCGCGTCAGGGGCGGAGATGACCACCGAGCAGACGGGAAGTCGGTGGGTGGTCTGGGTGTTGGCCAGCCACAGCTCGATGCCGGTGTGGTCGATCTCCAGGGCCAGTTCCCGGTCGGTGATCGGGTGGCCGGCCTCGATCAGGGCCTGGCGGGTCTCGTCGAACTGGCCCGGCATCAGCGTGACGCCGGCGAAGGTGACCTGGTCGGCGCGCACGATGACGATGCGCTCGGCCCGATCGTCCGGTGAGTAGCGCACGACGAGGCCGTCGTCCCAGAAGAGGTCCTCCCGCGATGCGGTCGAGGCCGCCGGGGGCGCGGTGGTCATGCCGGAGTGCAGGCGCCGGCGGACGTCGGAGCGGTGGTCGCCCAGGGTGACCAGGCCGATGCCTCGGCCGGGGGTGACCGCATGGGATGTCACCGGGTCGGTGGTCGCGCCGCCGTCGGTCCAGATGATCTCGTCGCCGGACCGGCCGGGCGCGACGACGGTGACGATCTCGATCACCTGGTCGTCGTCCTCGTCCCAGGTCGTGGTCATGGCGACGGTGTCGTCGGCGAAGGACCAGCTGCCCTCCTCGAACTGGGCCGGTTCGACGCCGATGGCTCGCAGGGCCTCGCCCACCTCGGTCACCGGGCCCGCCAGGCGCACGCCGCGGAAGGTCGCCAGCGACGGGAGGTTGATCTCGATCAGGTAGAGGCCGTCGGCCGGGTCACAGGTGAGCATGACCGGGCCGTAGGTGTCGGTCAGGTCGGCCGAGTAGTTCGCCCGGCGGAACGGCTGGGACGGGCCGAACCGGTCGTGCAGGGCCGAGCGGGCGGTGCCGAAGCGGAGCGGACCGGCGCCTTCGCCCGGCACGATCTCCCAGGGGTCGTTGAACACGGCGGTGAGCGTACGGCCATCGTGATCACCCCGGCCGTGCTGGGCCATCACCTCACGCGAACGTCGCGTTCACGGCCTGTAGGCCCGCCTACGTCGCGGTGTGTCACGGGTCGGCGGTGTCTGCGGTTGGGGACCTCGTCGGGCGTACCCATCTGGGGTTGAGAAGAGGGACTAGCCTGGACCGATGATTGGCGTGCTGGCTCGGATCGCTGCCGCGGCCGCGGGTGCCCTCGCGGGGGCGGCTGTCGCGAAGGAACTGGACAAGCCCGATGAGACGCGGGACTGGCACGGCGACATCGCCGGGGTTCCGTACGACTTCCGGACGCCCAGCGTGGACAAGCTGCGCCGGGCGGCCTGGGATCCGGAGAACCCGAACGTGGTCGGGCCGCCGGCGTTCGGCCTGGGGTGGAGCATCAACCTGGCGCGGATCGCGGCGATGGTGCAGCCGGTCGTCAGCGGGCCGGTGGCGGACGGCCCGCACGAGCTGCCGGCCGGTCCGAAACCGCAGCTGCCGGCCGCCCCGGAACCGGAACTGCCGGCCGCACCGAGATCGGACCCGCCGCCGGCCCCGTGATCAGGCCCGGTGCCACTTCTGGTTGGCGAAGCCGTTGCAGGTCCAGATCTGCAGCGGCGCGCCGTTGGACGCGTTCCAGCCGCCGATGTCGACGCACTTGTTCGACTGCGGATTGACCAGGTCGCCGGCCCCGGACAGGACCCACCGCTGCGCGCCGCTGTTGTTGCACGTGTAGATCTGCACGGCGGTCATGTCGGCGCTGGAGCCGCCGGCCACGTCGACACACTTGCCGCCGATGTGGATGGTGCCGTCGGCCGCGAAGGTGAACCGCTGCATGGGGCCGTTCCAGCAGTCCCAGACGATCAGGCGGACCCGGTCGGAGTAGTCGCCGTTGGGGACGTCGACGCACTTGCCGTGCCAGTCGCTGACGATCATCGTGGTCGGCTCGGCCGGCGGGGGAGTGGTGCCGCCGGCGTTGCTGTGGAACGTGACCGTGAAGCCGGTGCACTCCTTGCAGTTGTACATCACCTGGTTGCCGGGCTCGGTGTCGTGTTTCGACCAGCTGTACGCCCGCGGGCACGCCGCCTTGATCGCCTGGCTGTAGTCGGTGACGGCGTCCCGGTTCGGGTTCGTGCACACCATCGGACGGCCCTGCGAATCCCTGGTCAGGTATGCCGGCGGGCACGCGTCGAGCATCGGTTTGGCGCATCCGGCGGTGGCGCAGTACTGCGAGCCGGGCTGGGGCGGCGGCGCCCCGGTCGGCGTGATCGTGATCGGCAGCGAGACCGCGTTCACGTAGCTGACGTCGTACCAGGGCGCGCCCCACGGGTCGGCCGGGTCGAAGTTGAACTCGGCCAGGCTGGCCGGCTGCTCCCCGTGCACGCAGTGGTCCTCGGCGGTGCCGCAGTCGCCGACCGCGCAGTGGAACGTGCTGCCGGGGGTGCCCGTGCAGCCGGTCCGGGCGAAGAACTTGCCGCGCCAGTGGTTGGGGTAGCTGTTCTCCGGGATGGTGATCGTCCCGGTCTGGCCGGGCTCGAGGATCGGGAGGTGGGCGTAGTTGACCGACTCGTCGGAGTTGACCGTGCTGCCGACCCAGATCTTCTGGTCGCTGGCGTTGACGAAGGTGACCGTGTGTTCCGGCGCGAGGCTGAAGCCCATGATCGAGGCGGCCCCGAGGACGAGTGCTGCGAGCAATCCGACACGCATGGTGACAGCGTATCGATGAACGCCGATATGTGAAGCGTCACCTTGACTTTGATCGGCACGCGACGTGCAATATATTGCATGTCACTGGACGATTTCCCGCGCTACCCGCTGCTGTTCGGCCCCAGCCCGATCCACCCGCTGGACCGGCTCAGCGGCCACCTCGGCGGCGCCCGCGTCTGGGCCAAGCGTGAAGACGTCAACAGCGGCCTGGCCTTCGGCGGCAACAAGACGCGCAAGCTCGAATACCTGCTGCCCGACGCGCTCGCCCAGGGCGCCGACACGCTGGTCAGCATCGGGGGCGTGCAGTCCAACCACACCCGGCAGGTCGCGGCGGTCGCGGCGAAGGCCGGCCTCAAGGCGGTGCTGGTGCAGGAGAGCTGGGTCGACTGGCCCGACCCGGTCAACGACAAGGTCGGCAACATCCTGCTCTCCAGGATCATGGGCGCCGACGTACGCCTGGTCCGCGACGGCTTCGGCATCGGCTTCAAGGACAGCTGGCGCCAGGCGCTCGACGACGTGATCGCGGCGGGCGGTGTCCCGTACGCCATCCCGGCCGGCGCCTCGGACCACCGGCTCGGCGGGCTCGGGTTCGCCAACTGGGCCTACGAGGTCGAGCAGCAGGAGCGTGAGCTGGGCATCTTCTTCGACACGATCGTGGTCTGCAGCGTCACCGGGAGCACCCACGCCGGCATGATCGCCGGGTTCGCGGGCCAGGACCGGCGCCGTCGCGTCCTCGGCATCGACGCCTCGGCCAAGCTCGCCGAGACCACCGACCAGGTGGCGCGCATCGCCCGCAACACCGCCGAGCTGATCGGCCTCGGGCGCGACCTGCGCGACGACGAGATCACCGTGCTGCCCGGCTGGGCCGGCGACCGCTACGGCATCCCGGTCGACTCCACGATCGAGGCCATCCGGCTGACCGGCCGGCTCGAGGGCATGATCATCGACCCGGTGTACGAGGGCAAGTCGATGGCCGGCCTGATCTCCCTGATCCAGCAGGGCGAGATCCCCAAGTCCTCCACCGTCCTCTACGCCCACCTGGGCGGCCAGCCGGCCCTGAACGCGTACAGCGGTGTCTTCTCCTGACCCACCTGTGTTGCCTATAGGTGCGCAGAGCAGCTCTGCGCACCTATACGCAACACCTGGGAACCATGGTCATCCGGGAGACGACTATGGTCACGGGGGTGTCCATGGGGGAGCGTGCGCAATACGTCCGCCGGTGCAGCGTCGCGAGGCGCCGCCCGGTGAGGTCGCGCGCCCGGTTGATCGTGCGGCACACCCCGGACGGGACGATCCTCACCGTACGGCGGCGCGAGGTCACGCCAACGGGTGAAAGGCGCCGGCTCTCGCCGTACTTGATGGTCCTGATCGCGTTGTTGATCATGGTGGGCAGCGTGGCCGCCCTGCGCACCGGCGTGAGCCGCGACCTGGCCCCGCCGACCGGTGACTGCCCGGTCCGCACCTCGGCCGTCACCTCCACCGAGGGGCACACGCTGCGCCTGCGCGCCGAGCCGTCCCGCGGCGGAAGCTCGCTCGTGCACCTGTGCGCCGACCCGTCGACCGGGCCGATCCGGCACTGGACGATCACCGCCTTCCCGGGCGCCACCGAGGTCGCGGCGGTGCAGCCGGTCGGCGAGCGGCTGGCCCTGGCCGTCGTGCCGATGCCATCCGGCCGGCCGCTGGACCTGACCGTCGACCTGATCACCACGGCCGGCGCCTGGCTCCGCTTCTCCTGCGGCCTCAGCGCGCCCGACTGATCGTCACCGCCGGGCCGGCGTGGTTGTCCGCTTCTCGGGCGGGCTCACCGCGGGCCGGCGTGGTTGTCTGTAGGCATGTTTCGCTTCTCGCCGGGCCGCGGCCCCGCCGTCGCCGCGCAGGGAATGGTCGCCAGCAGCCAGACGCCGGCGACCCTGGCCGGACTCGAGATGCTCCGGGCCGGTGGGTCGGCGGCCGACGCGGCGATCGCGGCGGCCGCGGTCTGCTGCGTGGCCGAGCCGATGTCCACCGGGATCGGCGGGGACGCCTTCGCCATCGTCTGGGACGGGAACGAGGCCACCGGGCTCGACGCGGCCGGCCCGGCGCCACGCGAGGCGAGTCCGCTGCCGGTGCCGGTGCGCGGGCCGAACGCGGTGGACGTTCCCGGGGCGGTGCGCGGCTGGGCGGCGCTGAGCGAGCGGTACGGGCGGCTCGGCCTGGACACCTGCCTGCGCCCGGCGATCGACCTGGCCGAACGTGGGGTCGCGGCCGGCTTCCACTGCGCCGACGCGTGGCGGACCACGGAACACGCGCCCAAGGAGTTCGGCGCCGCGCCGAGGACGGGTGAGGTCTACCGGCTGCCGGAACTCGGCGCCACACTGCGGGCGATCGCCGAGGGCGGTCCGGACGCGTTCTACCGGGGGCGGGTCGCGGCCGCCATCGCCGGGGCGAGCTGGCTCACCGAGGGTGACCTGGAGGCGTACCGGCCACGCTGGGTGGATCCGATGCGCGTCACCTACCGCGGTGTCGAGGTTCTGGAACTGCCGCCGCCGACCCAGGGGGTGGTCGCCCTGGAGGCGCTCGCGCTGCTCGGCGGCCCCGGCTTCGACGAGCAGGTCCGGGCCGTCGCGCTCGCCCTCGAAGATGCTTTCGCGTACGTCCGGGACGACGCCGACGTGGCCCACCTGCTGTCACCGGAGCACCTCGCCGCGCGTACCCGGGAAACCGCGCGACTGGCCCGCGAACCGCAAGGTGGCACCGTCTATCTCTGCACGCTCGACGCGGACGGCATGGCCGTGTCGTTCATCCAGAGCCTGTACGAGAACTTCGGCTCGGGCATCGTCGCGCCCGGCACCGGCGTGGTGCTGAACAACCGGGCCGAGGGCTTCGGGGTGGCCGGCGAGGTCACGCCGGGCAAGCGGCCGTATCACACGCTGATGCCGGGCCTGCTGCTCGAACACGGACGGCTGCGCGGCCCGTTCGGCATCATGGGCGGCTTCATCCAGGCCCAGGCGCACGTCCAGTACGTGACGTCGGTGGTCGACGACGGCCTCGATCCGCAGGCGGCGCTGGACCGGCCGCGGTTCCGGATCGAGCCCGACGGCGTACGGCTGGAGGAGGGCCACTGGCCGCGGGCCGAGAGCCTGCGCGCGGCCGGGCTGACCGTGATCGAGGATCCCGACCGGGGCATCTTCGGCGGCGGTCAGGCGATCGAGATCCGGGACGGCCGCATCCTGGGCGGCTCCGACCCGCGCAAGGACGGCATGGCCGCCGGCTGGTGATCTTGTCGTGCGATTTTCGCGCGCGCACCGCCGCCGTCCGTCGCTGAGGTTGCCTGACGTACGTCGGGAGGCTTACCTTCTGGGAGCGCTCCCATCGATGTACGTGAAAGGACCGCCCGTGAGACAACCCGCTCGTACGGCCATCCTGGCGACCGTCCTCGCCTGTGCCGGAGCCGTCCTGACCAGCGGGGTCGCCGAAGCCGGCACCCTGACCGGTGAGTTCTACCGCGAGCCCGACACGCCCGTCGCCCGCTGGGTGGCGGCCAACCCGGGCGACGCGCGCACCGCCGCCATCCGGGACCGGATCGCCTCCCAGCCGGCGTCGCATTGGCTCTCGAACTTCAACCTCAACACCATCGAGACCGAGGTCGACGGGTACGTGGACGCCGCCTCCGCCGCCGGCAAGGTGCCCGTCCTCACGCTCTACGGCATCCCGAACCGCGACTGCGGCGGCGCCAGCGCGGGCGGGGCGCCGGACCTGGCCACGTACCAGACCTGGGTGAACCTGATCGCCCGCGGCCTGGCCGGGCGCACCACCGTGATCATCCTCGAGCCCGACTCGATCGCGTTGCAGACCTGCCTCAGCGCGAGCGAGATCACGGCCCGCGACCAGGCGTTGCACACGGCCACGAGGACGCTGCGCGGGGCCGGCGGCAAGGTCTACCTGGACGCCGGGCACTCCACCTGGAACTCCGCCACCGAACAGGCGAACCGGCTGATCGCGGCCGGGATCGCGGACGCCGACGGCTTCTACAGCAACGCGTCGAACTTCAACTCGACGGCCAACGAGGCCGCCTTCGGCCGGGCGGTCATCGCGGCCCTGAACAGCCGCGGCGTCACCGGCAAGCGGCAGGTCATCGATACCAGCCGCAACGGCGGCGCGGCCGGCGACTGGTGCGGCGACGACAACACCGACCGGCGCGTCGGCCCGGCGCCGACCACGGCCACCGGGAGCGCCGACATCGACGCGTACGTGTGGATCAAGCCGCCCGGCGAGGCCGACGGATGCCGGTACGCGGCCGGCTCCTTCCAGCCCGACCTGGCCTTCAGCCTGGCCGGTTCGTCCTCGTCGCCGCCGCCCACGCCGGGCGCCTGCGCCGCGACCTACGAGACCACGTCGACCTGGAACGGCGGCTTCCAGGGCCAGGTCACGGTGACCGCGGGCAGCACCGCGCTGACCGGCTGGCGGGTCACCTGGACGCTCGGCAGTGGACAGTCGATCGGCCAGGTCTGGGGCGGTCGCCTGTCGGCGTCCGGTTCGGCGGTCACCGTCACGAACGAGTCGTGGAACGGCGCCCTCCGGCCCGGCGCCACGGCCCAGTTCGGGTTCGTCGCCACCGGGCCCACGTCGAGCCCGGCGCTCAGTTGCTCGTGAGGATGCAGCCGACCTGCTCGGCGTGACCGACGGTCGACCCATGCGGCGCGTCCCCGGACTGGGGGATCGCCGCATGGGTATGCAGTGGGTCACCCGGTGGGGTGGGGCGCGACGAACGTGCCGCGCCCCACCACGGTCGTCACCAGACCGCGCTCGCGGAGCAGTTGGATCGACTTGCGCGCGGTGCCGCGGGCGACGTCGTATTCCTGCACCAGCCGATTCTCGGAGGGGATCGGCCGGTTCGGTAGGAGCTCACCCGACTCGATGCGTGTCTGAACCGCGTCCGCCACCTGCACATACAGCGGCACGGGCCCGTCATGGTCGATCACCCGGCGAACATCTCACGCCCAGGCCGACCGTGGTCGACAAAGGGGAGCCATGGTGAACCATGGACAGGCGGGGTGAACCGCGGTAGGTTCGATGGTGCGCCGCAACCGCATTGGCCGGTTGCCAGCCACGCCCGGCGTCCTCAATGGACGCCGGGCCGGTGGCTCTGGTTAGCGCAACATCCGTCGGCGCAGCCGCTCCCGGTTGTCGGTCTCCCGCAGCAGGCGTCGCCGCGCCAGGCGTCGCGGCCCTCCTTGACCGCCACGGCGGCGATGACCAGGGCGGCGATCGGGTCGGCCCAGGTCCAGCCGAACAGCGCGTTCAGGCCGAGACCGACGAGCAGGACCGCCGACAGGTACGTGCAGAGCAGCGTCTGCTTCGAGTCGGCGACCGCGGTGCGGGAGCCGAGCTCACGGCCGGCCCGGCGCTGGGCGTAGGACAGGCCCGGCATCACCGCGAGCGACACCGCGGCCAGGGCGATCCCGGCGTACGAGTGATCGGCCTCGGCGCCGCCGGCCAGGGTGCGTACCGAATCGACCACGACGTAGGCGGCCAGCGCGAAGAACGAGACCGCGATGATCCGCAGAGCCGTCTTCTCCCGGGCTTCCGGGTCGTGACCGGCGAACTGCCAGGCGACCGCGGCCGCCGACGACACCTCGATGACCGAGTCGAGGCCGAAGCCGATCAGCGCGGTCGAGCCCGCGGCCCGCCCGGCGCCGATCGCGATCACCGCCTCGACGACGTTGTAGGCGATCGTGGCCGCGACCAGCAGCCGGATGCGACGAGCCAGCAATGCTCGCCGGGCCTCACCGGGCCCCGCGGGCGTCAGGGGGATCAGCGGCAGGCTCATCAGCAGCAGCCCTGGCCGGCGGAGTCGGCGCACGCCGCCGGGTCGACCGCGAGGACCAGCCCGAGCAGGTCGTCGAGCGCGTGCCGGATCCGGACGTCGGCCAGCTCGTACCGGGTGCGGCGGCCCTCGGGCGCGGCCACCACCAGGCCGCACCCGCGCAGGCAGGTCAGGTGGTTGGAGAGGTTCTGCCGGCTCACGCCGAGCAGGTCGGCCAGCTCGGCCGGATAACCGGGCGCATCGCGCAGGGCGAGCAGCAGCCGCGCCCGGGTCGCGTCGGAGAGCGCGTGCCCGAACCGCGCCAGAACCTGCCCGTACGTCGCCGTCTCCACCCGGCCGACAGTACAGCGCACGATGTACTGAGAGAAGGGGTCAGCCGTCGTGATCGGCCGCGGTCGGCGTCATCGTTGCCGGGCCAGAGCGCGGCGGGCGGCGACGATCGTGACCGCGACCAGCGTGGCGAACACCGGCCCGGTCGCGGTGTGCGCGACCGCGAGCACCGCGGTGTCGCCACGGCCGTAGAAGACGACCTGCACGGCGGCGTTGACGCTGTTGATGCCGATGGCCGTGGCGGTGGCGGTCAGGTGAACCCGGCGCAGGGCCCGGTGGTGGTGCCAGTCGCGGGGACTGCCGGTGACCCGGTTGAGGATCACGGCCCGGCCAACCGCCGGGCCTTCCGCACCCTCCTGCGCATCGGCTCCCACGTGCCGGTCCTCCAGCGCAAGATGTTCGGCCCGGTCGTCAGCCCAGCTCCTCGGCCAGCCCGACGATGATGCCTTCCGGCCCCCGGACGTAGCAGAGCCGATAGACGTCCTCGAACCGCTCCACGTCGCCCACCAGCTCGGCGCCGTGCGCGCGCAGCCGGGCGAGGACGTCGTCGATGTCGTCGACGGCGAACATGACGCGCCGGAGGCCCAGCGTGTTCGTCGGAGCGTCGGCCGGCTCGGACCTGATCGCCTTCGGCGTATGGAACCTCGCCAGCTCGATCCGGCCGGGGCCGCCCGGGATCCGCAGCATGGCGACGTCCTGCCGCACGTCATGCACGCCGATCACCCGCTCCACCCATCGTCCTTCGACCGGGCCTCGGCCCTCCAGCTCCATGCCGAGCTCGACGAAGAACGCGATGACAGCGTCGATGTCCTCGACAACGATGAGAACGTTGTCCATCCGCTTGACGGCCATGCTCTGCCTCCCTGGCGTGGTGCGGCCGAAGTGGCCGCTCCATCCCTGGGACGAAGCCACCGGCCCGTTCTCGACATGCGGCGGAGGCGGAGCCGATCGTCTACTGAGCCAGCAGCGATCCCGAGCGTTCGACGGCCAGGTAGGGGTTCAGGTGGGGGTGGCGGCTGCCCACGGCCACGTCGCGCCAGAAGCGTTGCAGGGGATTGCTCATGTGGAAGCCGCTCGAGCCGTGCAGGTCGAGCATCAGGTCGGCCGCGGCGCGGCAGTCGCGGGCGGCGTCGGCCAGGTCGACGTGCAGGCGGACGTCGTCGTCGGGGTCAGGGGGCGGTCGGCGTCGATCTCGGTGGCGATGCCGAGCATGGTGCGGTCGGCGCGCTGCGCCAGGTGGGTGGCTTCGGTCAGCCAGTACCGTGCGCCGGGGGAGCCGCCCATTCTGGCGTACGCGCTCATGAAGGGTTTGCGGCCGGAGGCGAACATCCGGGTGATCGTGTCGAGGGCGCCGAACGTGGCGCCGACCACGGGGGCGAGCACGGTGAGCCCGAAGAGCAGCATGGCGGCCAGCGTGTCGATCATGACTCCACCCCAGCACCGCGGGCGCGGCGGTGCCATGCGCGTTCCGCCCGATTTCATACGCGTCGCTACCATGCGGTCGATGGACATGATCACCGCGGCGATCGGCAGCGCCCGGATCGGCCGGGCCAACGGCCGCCGCATCCGGCAGTCCGGCGCCTGGGGCGTGCGGTTCCCGCCGGTCGCCGCGCTCGGCTTCCACGTCCTGCTCAGCGGCGAGGGCTGGCTGATCACCGCGGCCCAGGAGCCGGCCCGGGTACGCGCGGGCGACATCGTCTTCACGGCCGCCGGCACCGATCACGGGCTGGCCCACGCCCCATGCCGCCTGGGCGACCTGCTGCCGATCGAGCTGGGTGAGTTCCCGCCGGCCGACGGGCCGTGCGACTGCGAGTTCCTCTGCGCCGCGTACGCCATGGACCCCGGCCGCGCCCCGGCCCAGCTGCGCCACCTGCCCGGCGTGACCGCCCTGACCCCGGACGGCGACCCGGGCCTGCGGGCGGTCGTCGAGATGTTGCGCGCCGACCTCACGTCGCCCGGGCCCGGCACCGAGGCCGGCCGCTCGGCCCTGCTCGACCTGATGATCGTCCACATCCTCCGCCAGCTGCGGGCCGACTGGCCGCTGTCCGCCGCGGCCCGGCGCGTCGGCTACGCGACCGAGTTCGCCTTCGCCGCCGCCTTCCGCCGCCGCCACGGGGTTCCGCCGGGGCGTTTCCGCAGTTCAGCGGCCTGAATTCGGGTCGCCGAACGGGTGACGCAGCGCGACCGCCCGACCCCGGAAAGCTGTCCCGCCGGTACCGCCGAGTACTGAGAGGACTCGATGTATCGTCCTGCGGGTGACTGATCCGCTGCGCCCGGGTGATCCGGCCGAGCTCGGCGGCTACCGGCTGCTCGGCCGGCTCGGCCAGGGCGGCATGGGCGCCGTCTACCTCGGTCAGGGCGCCGACGGGCGGCTGGTCGCGGTCAAGGTCATCCGGCCCGAGTACGCGTCCGACCCCGAGTTCCGCGGCCGGTTCCGCAGCGAGGTGAACCGGGCCCGGCAGGTGCCACACTTCTGCACGGCCGAGGTGCTCGACGCCGACCCCGACCACCCGACGCCCTACCTGGTGGTCGAGTACGTCGACGGGCCCAGCCTGGCCAAGGTGATCGCCGACCAGGGCCCGCTCACAGCCGGCAACCTGCACAGCGTGGCCGTCGGGGTGGCCACCGCGCTGGCCGCCATCCACGCCGCCGGCGTGATCCACCGCGACCTCAAGCCGGCCAACGTGCTGTTCGCGCTGGGCACGCCGAAGGTGATCGACTTCGGTATCGCCCGGGCGTTCGAGGTGACCAGCCAACATACGCGTACGGACCAGATGGTCGGCACGGTCGCCTACATGGCCCCGGAGCGCTTCGACACCGACCACCGCACGCCGGTGGGCCCGGCCGCCGACGTGTTCGCGTGGGGCGCCGTGGTCACGTACGCGGGCATCGGCCGCACCCCGTTCCAGGCCGACTCGCCCGCCGCCACCGCAGCGCGCATCCTGACCCAGCCGCCGGAGCTGACCGGGCTGCCCGCCTCGCTCCAGCCGGTGGTGGCCCGCACCCTGGCCAAGGACCCGCGCGAGCGGCCCAGCGCCCACGAACTGCTCGACCTGCTGCTCGACGTCGACCCGAGCGAGGCCACCCAGGTGGTACGCCCGGAGCTGCTGCGGGTGGCCCAGGAGGCGCGCCGGCGCACCCGGCCGGTCAACAAGCTCCGCCGCGCGCTGGTGGCCGCCGCCGCGGTGCTGGCCCTGGTGGCCGGCGGCCTGCTCGCCGCGCATTCCTTCGCGCCGCAGATCTCCGAGGCGCTGGGCGCCGAGCCGGCCGCCCTGCGGAGCGACACCGCGGTCCTGGCGCCGTCGCCGACACCGGCCAGGAGCCGGGTGATCCGAGGCCCGTCGATCTTCGACCGGCTCGACCGGCCGGGGCAGTGGCGGACCAGCCGGCAGGCCGCCGGCCGGTGCGAGTTCGCGAACGACCGGCTCGAGGCAAGCACCGGCGACTCGAACTGGTTCGCCTGCCCCGGGCCGACGGACACCTTCGCCGGGGACCAGTCGGTGGCCCTGGACGTGTCGATCCTCGGTCGCGGCGCCTGCGCGGCCGTCTGGTTCCGGGTGGTCGAGGACAACGGGTACCAGGTGCTGGTCTGCCCGGCCGAGGTGCGGGCCGGCCTGGACAGCGGCGGTGAGGTCACCGGCGAGGTCAAGGCCGCGATCCCGGCGGTCGAGCTGGGCCACGCGCGCCGGATCGAGATCACCGTGACCGGTCAGCAGGCGTCGGTGTACGTGGACGGCATCGTCAAGCTCACCTTCCCGGTCGACGAGCCGTTGCTGGCCGCCGGGCGGGTCGAGCTGGGCCCGTACAACGACGACCTCGATAGCGGCGACCCCTTCAAGGTCGCCTTCGCCAACGTGGAGGTACGGACGCTGTGAAGCGTGCCCTGGTCGCTCTCGCCCTCGTCGCCCTGGCCGGCGGTTGTGGCACCGCCACACCCGGCGGCGCGCCGGCCGGCCCACCGCCGTCCGCGGCGGCCCCGAGCAGCGCGCCGCCCAAGAGCGCCGCGCCGGCGAGCAGCAAGGCCGCCCCGGCCTTCGCCGACCTCACCCAGGGCAGCGCGAAGACCGTGGTCAAGATGTACTCGTTCGACGCCGACAACTCGGCCGCGGTGGTCGAGCCGATCGACTTCAAGACCGCTGTGTGCGCGGCCGACGCCCCGGACTGCAACCGGGAGTGGGACACCGAGGACAGCCGCAGCAAGGTCACCGTGCCGCTGGCCGAGAAGCCGAAGTACTTCACCTGGCAGGACGACAACGGCGATGTCTGCCTGAAGAAGCCGGAGGACGGCGGCACCTGCCCGATGAAGGAGAAGGCGTTCGCCGACTGGATCAAGGAGAACCCGGGCGAGATGGTCGCGATCACCACCGACAACGGCGAGATCGTCCGGGCGGCCCTGGTCTACGTGCCCTGAACCGCGGCGCGGACGGTCTCGATCGAGGCGGCCACGTCGTCGGCGTTCGTGGCCCAGTTGCTCACCGAGATGCGGGTGACGGCCCGGCCGCGCCACCGGGAGCCCGACATCCACACCGTGCCCGAAGTTACCAACTGGTCGGTAAGAGCGTGGGTGGCGTCGTCGTCGGCCATCGCGAAGCAGACCTGGGTGAACGCGACATCGTTGAGGATCTCGACGCCGGGCAGGGCGCCGATGCCCTCGGCCAGCGCCCGAGCATTGGCCACCAGACCGTCGACCAGCTCGGCCACGCCGTCGCGGCCGAGCGACCGCAGCACCGCCCACACCGGCACACCGCGGGCGCGGCGGGAGAACTCCGGGGTGACCTCGACCGGGTCGGGCGGGCCGGCCGCGTCGGCCGCGTTGATCATGTACGCGGCCCGGACCCCCATGGCGGTACGCAGCGCCTCCGGGCGGGTCACGATCGCGACGCCGCAGTCGTACGGGACGTTGAGCGTCTTGTGCGCGTCGGTGGCCAGCGAGTCGGCGGCGGCGACCCCGGCGGTCAGGTGGCGCAGCGCCGGTGAGGCGGCGGCCCAGAGGCCGAACGCGCCGTCCACATGCACCCAGGCGCCGCGCGAGTGGGCCAGCTCGATGGCCGGCCCGAAGTCGTCGAAGGCGCCGGAGTGCAGGTTGCCGGCCTGCAGGCAGACGATCACCGGGCGGTCGCCGGCCCGGTCCAGCGCCTCGGTGAGCGCGTCGACCCGGATCCGGCCCTGCTCGTCGGCGGCGACCGCGGTCGGCCGCCCGAGCCCGAGGTAGCGCAGGGCCAGGTCGATCGTGTCGTGCCGTTCCGCGCCGACCAGGACGCGCAGCGGCGGCGCCCCGATCAGGCCGTCCGCGGCCAGGTCCCAGCCCCGGTCGGCGAGCACCTGGTGGCGGCCGGCGGCCAGCCCGGTGAAGTTGGCCATGGTCGCGCCGGTCACGAAGCCGACCGCCGACCGGGACGGGAGTCCGAGCAGGTCGAGCAGCCAGTCGCCGGCCACCGCCTCCAGCGCGGCGGTGGCCGGGGTGACCGCCCGCAGGGCCGTGTTCTGGTCCCAGGCGCTGGTCAGCCAGTCGGCGCCGAGCGCGGCCGGGTGCACCCCGCCGATCACCCAGCCGTAGAACCGGCCGGAGTTCATGCCCATCAGGCCCGGCTCGGCGGTCTCGGCCAGCAGGTCGAGCACCGTGGCCGGGTCGGTCGGTCCGGCGGGGAGATCGGCGAAGGCCGCCGTCAACGAGTCGAAGGAGGCCCGGGGCGGGATGGGCCGCGTGTTGCGCTGCGCGAGCCACTCACGCGCGCGCTGCGAGGCGATCTCTAATGCGTCCACTCCGGCACGATACGAGGGCGCTCGAGGCCGTAGTGCTCGCGCAGCGTGTTTCCCGAGTATTCGGTCCGGAAGAGTCCCCGCTCCTGGAGGATCGGCACGACCTCCTCGACGAATCGTTCGAGTCCGGAGGGCAGCACCGGCGCCATGATGTTGAAGCCGTCCGCCGCCCCGTTCACGAACCAGTGCTCGATCGCGTCGGCGACCTGCACCGGTGTGCCGGCGAAGGTCCGGTGCCCGCGGCCGCCGCCGAGGCGCCCGATCAGCTGCCGCACGGTCAGCCGTTCCCGCCGGGCCAGCTCGACGATCAGCGTGTAGCGGCTCTTCGCGCCCTCGATCTGCTCCTCGTCCGGCAGGTCGGCGGGCAGCTCGCGGTCCAGGCTCAACGAGGCGGGGCCGACCTGGAGCGTCTGGGCGAGCTGACGCAGCGCGTACTCGGGTTTGATCAGCCGGTCGAGCTCCTCCTCCAGCGCGAGCGCCTCCGCGGGTGTCGCGCCGATCGCCAGGACGATGCCGGGCAGGATCTTCACGGTGTCCGGGTCGCGCCCATTCATTAAAACGGAACGTTTGAGGTCGGCGTAGAAGGCCTGCGCCTCCTCGAGCGTCTGCTGCGCGGTGAACACCGCGTCGGCGTACCGGGCGGCCAGCTCCTTGCCGTCGGCCGACGACCCGGCCTGGACCAGCAGCGGGTGGCCCTGGGGCGAGCGTGGCACGTTGAGCGCCCCGGCCACCTTGAAGAACCGGCCCACGTGCGACGGCGGGTGCACCTTGGTGTCGTCGCCCCAGACGCCGGAGTCCTTGTCGCCCAGCGGCGCGTCGTCCTCCCAGCTGTCCCAGAGCTTGCGGGCCACGTCGATGAACTCGGCCGCCCGCTCGTACCGGTCGCGGTGCGACGGCAGCTCGTCCAGGTTGAAGTTGCGGGCCGCGTCCACCCCGGCCGTGGTGACCACGTTCCAGCCGGCCCGGCCGCCGCTGATGTGGTCGAGCGACGCGAACCGGCGGGCCAGGTTGTACGGCTCGTTGTAGGTGGTCGAGGCGGTGGCGATCAGCCCGATGTGCTCGGTGGCGCCGGCCAGCGCGGTCAGCAGCACGGTCGGCTCCAGGCCACCGGCCGGACGGCGGCCGATGCTGTTCCAGAGCACCGGGCTGTCGGCCAGGAACAGCGAGTCGAGCTTGCCGCGCTCGGCGATCCGCGCCAGCTCCACGTAGTGCCGGACGTCCACGTGCGCGAACGGGTCGCTCTCGGGCAGCCGCCACGCCGCCTCGTGGTGCCCGACGGTCATCAGGAAGGCGTTCAGGTGAAGCTTTCTTCTCGAAGAGCTCATGCGGTCACTCCCAGGGCGCGAAGCAGAAGATCACGAACATCAGGAACGGCCGGGCGTACGTCCAGAGCGATCCGCCCGGCGTCCAGCACCACGATCCGGTCGGCCAGCGCGATCGCCTCGTCGACGTCGTGCGTGACCAGCAGGACCGTGGGCGTGTGCCGGCGGCAGAGGTCGCGCAGCAGGCCGTGCATCTTGAGCCGGGTCAGCGCGTCCAGCGCGCCGAACGGCTCGTCGGCCAGCAGCAGTTGCGGCGCGCCGACCAGCGACCGGGCCAGCGCCACCCGCTGCTGCTCGCCGCCGGAGAGCTGGTTCGGCCAGGCGCGTTCGCGCCCGCTGAGACCGACCTCGGCCAGGGCGTCGATCCCGCGGGTACGCGCGTCCGGCGCCCGATGGCCGAGGATGACGTTGTCCAGCACCCGGCGCCAGGGCAGCAGCCGCGAGTCCTGGAAGACGACCGACACCCGCGACGGGATGCGCAGCCCGCCGTCGCCCTCCACGTCGTAGTCGAGCCCGGCCAGCGCCCGCAGCAGCGTGCTCTTGCCCGAGCCGCTGCGCCCGAGCAGGGCCACGAACTCGCCGTCGACGATGCTCAGGTCGAGCCGGTCGAGCACCACGTGCTCGCCGAAGCGGCGGGTCAGGGTTTGGATTTCGACCGCCGAGGTCAGCTGGTCAGCGTGCGGCGCCATGAGAGCACCCTCCGTTCCAGAAGCCGGAGCAGGGTGTCGGACACGAACCCGAAGACGCCGTAGACCAGCAGGCCGACCACGATGACGTCGGTCTGCGCGTACAACTGGGCCTGCGACATCATGTAGCCGACGCCGCTGAGCGCGTTGATCTGCTCCACGGTGATCAGGATCAGCCAGGAGAACGTCACCGACAGGCGCAGGCCGACGAAGAAGCCGGGCAGCGCGCCGGGGAACACGACGTGCCGCAGGAACTCCCACCGGGTGTAGTTCTGCACCTCGGCGAGCTCGACGTAGCGGTGGTCGATGCCGGTCAGCCCGGCGTACACCTGCACGTACATGTAGACCGCGGCGGCCAGCGCGATGGTCACCACCTTGAACGTCTCGCCGATGCCGAGCCAGAGGATCAGCAGCGGGACCAGGCCGATGGTGGGGATGGCCCGCTTGATCTGGACCGGCCCGTCGATGATCGACTCGCCGATCCGGCTGATCCCGGACGCGACCGCCAGCGCGGTTCCGGCGGCGCCGCCGATGACGAAGCCGAGCGCCGCGCGCTGCAGCGACGCGAGGATGTTCTGCTGGAGGTCGCCGGAGACGATCAGGTCGGCGGCGGTGCTGAACACGGTCCACGGCGCGGAGAGCATCCGGGGGTCGAGCAGGCCGGTCGCCGAGGCGATCGACCAGATCACGATCAGCAGCAGCGGGCCGGCGGCCCGGCCGTACGGGATGGGCCGGCCGGGGCCGAGCCGCCGGCGGCGGATGGGCCCGGCCGCCACCGGGGGAGCGGTGGCGGCACGGGACGACGTGGTCAGGGTCATGGCGTCACTCCCGGTACTCGGCCGGCACGGACTCGGCCGCGATCTTCTCGAACCGGCGGTCGAACAGGTCGGCGGCCTTGATCGGCTTGATGAACCCGCCCTCGACCAGCAGGTCGGCCGACTCCTTCTGCCAGGCGATCGCCTTGTCCCAGCTGGTCGGGAAGATCGGCTTGTCCTGGACCGCCTCGATGCGTTTGCCGTCGTCGGCGGTCACCTTCTGGTCCTTGACGTAGTAGGCGTCGATCCAGGCCGGCTGGTTCTTGAACTGCCAGACCTCGGACCGCGCCCAGAACGGGATGAACGAGCGGATCGCCGCCGCCTTGGCCGCGTCGGCGAGCACCTCGGCGGGCGCCCAGAGGATGGTCAGGTAGTCGACGGCGGTCATCGGGATGCCCTTGGCGCCGTCCTTGGCGTACTCGCTGAGGTATTTGGTCAGGACTGGCTCGCTCAACGGGGCCACATCGACCTGCTTGCTCTGCAGCGCGACCAGGAACTTCGTGCTCGGCAGGGCGACCAGTTCCACGTCCTTGGGGGTCAGGCCCTGTTCCTTGAGCGTGCGCAGCACCACGACGCCCTGGGCCTGGCCCTGCGAGAAGCCGATCTTCTTGCCGCGCAGGTCGGTGACGGCGTTGATCGCGGCGCCGGGCGCGGTGGCGTACGTGTAGAGGGGTTTCTGTTTGGTCTGGACCGCGACGATCCGGGCCTCCACGTTGATCGCCGCGGCCTGGATGGGCGGGATGCCGGCGTTGGAGGCGAGGTCGATCGAGCGGGCCCGGAAGCCCTGGATGATGTCGGGGCCGGCCGATAGATTGGGCCAGTCGGTCACCTGGAACGGCAGCTTGCCGATCTCGCCCGAGGCCTGCAGCGCCACCTGCGTCGGGTGGATCGCGATGGCGAGCTTGGTGCCCGGCGGGACGGCGCTGGGCAGGGGCGCGGCGGCGGCCAGTCCGTCCCCGGCCGCGGCCTCGCCGCAGCCGGCCAGGCCGAGCGTCGATGCCCCGAGAAGGCCAAGCAGCAGAGTACGTCGCTGGACGGTCGGTGTGGTCATGCTGGTAACCTACAACACCTACCGGCTTAATAGGTTATACGAGTTGTTCAAGGAGATCGATGTGACGACCCTGGTGGTGTCCGGGAACCCGCGGCCCGGCTCGCGCACGCTGAAGCTCGCCGTCGCGGTCGGCGAGGCCCTGTCCGAGACCCCGGTCACCGTGATCGACGCCGGCGAGATCGGCGCCGGCCTGCTCACCCCGGGCGACGAGGCCACCGCCGCCGCCGTCGAGGCGCTGCTGGAGGCGAGCCTGCTCGTGGTGGCCACGCCGACGTACAAGGGCTCGTACACCGGCGTCCTGAAGGTGCTGCTCGACAACCTCCAGGCGAACGCGCTGGCCGGCAAGACCGCGGTGCCGGTGCTCACGGCCGGCGTCCAGCCGCAGGCCGACGCCGCCGCCGGACACCTGACCGCGCTGCTCACCGAGCTCGGGGCGACCCTCGGCCCGACCGTGACCGCGACCGAGGCCGAGCTGGGCGACATCCCGGCTATCGCCGCTCGCGCAGCAGCGGCAGCAGCGAGCCCTGGCGCTTGATCTCGGGGAGGTAGGGCGGGGCCGGAGGGGCACCGACCTCTGCCCTCCCGGCACGCTCTCGACCAGCGACAATGACGAGATGAAGGCGCGATCGCAGGCCGCACCGGGCAGTCGCCCGGCCCCCGTCCAGGCCGATCGGCCGCGGCGCGCCACGGCCGTGCCGCCCGAACTCATCCCCGGCGCCCAGAAGTCCGCGCTCGACCGCGTCATCGACCTCCAGCGCACCGTGGGCAACCAGGCCGTCGTGCAGCTCGCCAAGGCCAAGGCGGCCGCCCCCGCCGCGGTCACGCCGGCCGAGCTCAGCACCCTCGGCACGGCCATCGCGAAGGCGGCCCACGACATCGTCGGCACGCCCGCCGCGGCCGGCCTCTTCGGCGTCATTACCAACCAGGTCAACCGGAAGAAGCCCCGGGCGACCGCCCCGAAGCACAAGCCGGACGACCCGATGGCCGGCCTCTACACCGAGCTGTACTCGAAGGACACCGTGGCGCTGCTCGCCCGGCTCAGCCAGAAGCAGCGCCTCGAGGTGGTCAACGGCCTGCTCGACGCGCTCATCCCCCAGCTGGGCGCGGCCGACAAGACCACCGGGGCGGTGACCGCGCCGGACGCGCCGATCGCCAACGACACCGCCGCCGCGGCCGAGGAGGCCTCGGTCAGCAAGCAGATCCGGAACAACTGCGAGGGCGGCTGGGTCAACGTGCGGCGGACCATCCTGGCCACCTTCGGCGCGCTCGAGGTCGGCCCGGACAAGGCGATCGGCCGGGCCAACGACTTCTACGACAAGATGGTGAGATCGGAGCTGCTCGGGGTCAAGGGCAGCCTGGTCCACCCCGACATGCAGGCCGCGCTCGACGCCGCGACCACCTGGATCAAGGCGCAGCCCGGCGTCGACGTCGAGGCGGTGAAGACCGGCATGGGCAAGCCAGGCGGCTTCTGGATCCGGCCCAACCGGAACAACCCGCTCGCCCTCAGCGAGCACAGCTTCGGCTTCGCCATCGACCTCAACGCGTCGATGAACCCCAACATCGGCAAGAAGGGCGGGCTCGACGCGGTCAAGGACGCGACCGGCGTCGACCCGGGCCGGCAGGAGGACGACGGCCTGAACGCCGCGGGCGTGCAGAAGGTCGCGGCGGCCCTCCACCAGGCCAGCGCCGACTACGTCGCGACGATGACCGAGGAGCCGAAGTTCACCGCCCGCGTGCGGCAGATCGCCGATGGCGTACGCACGGCCGACAAGCTGACCGGCCTCGACGACACCGCCGCCGGGGCCCTGAGCGCCCTGCTCCGCGAGGGCAAGAAGGCGCCGGGCGCCGACGCGGTCCTCACCGCCGCCTTCGGTCCGGGGGCCGAGACCCCCGCGCGCAAGACGGCCGTGGCGTCGCTGCTGCGCCTGTCCAAGGCCTGGCGGGCGGCCAACCCGGCGTCCGGAAAGCGGCCGAAACCGGCCACCGAGGGCACCGTCGGCTCGGTCGCCGCGAACGGCTTCCTGAGCCTCCAGCCGCTGCTCGTGGCCGGTCTCTCCGGCACCGACGCCGGTAACCTCAACTGGCTCGGCTGCAGTTCCGTGCACGACTACATGCACTTCGAGCTGGAGAAGGGCACCAAGCCGGCGCTGTTCTGACAGGTTTCGACGGCTCCAGGCGGGTACCCGCTGCGCCATGAAACAGGAGACCGACGAGGTCACGGTGGTCGTCGCCACGCGGAACCGCAGGCAGCGGCTGCTCGAGACGCTGCCCCGGCACGCTGCCCCGGTGATCGTGGTCGACAACGGGTCGACCGACGGCAGCGTCGAGGCCATCCGGAAGACGTTCCCGCACGTCACCGTGATGCGGCTGGGCGCGAACCGGGGTGCGGCGGCCCGCAACGCCGGGGCCGCGATGGCCGACACGCCGTACGTGGCCTTCGCCGACGACGACTCGTACTGGGCGCCCGGCTCGCTGCGGGAGGCCGCGTCGGTGCTGCGCGATCACCCCCGGACCGGGTTGATCACCGGCCGGGTGGTCGTCGGGCCGGAGAAACGGGCCGATGCGATCTCCGAGGCGATGGCCGCGGCGCCGCTGGGCGCCGCCCGTTCCGCCCCCGGGCCCGCGGTGCTCGGCTTTCTCGCGTGCGCCGCGGTGGTGCGGCGCGACGCGTTCCTCGCGGTCGGCGGTTTCGCGCCCGAACTGCTGATCTACGGCGAGGAGGACCTCCTGGCGATGGACCTCGCGGCGCACGGCTGGCAGCTGAGCTACACGCCCCGGCTCGAGGTGCGCCACCTGCCGCAGGCCCAGGGCCGGGATCCGCGGGCACGCCGCCGGCTGGAGGCGCGGAACCGGCTGCTGGTGGCCCTGTTGCGCCGCCCGCCGGCCGAGGTCAGCCGGGCGGTCACGGCGGCCTGGCGCGCCGACCCGGCCGCGCTCCTGGCGACCCTGCCCCGCCTCGGCTGGGCGCTGCGTGGCCGCCGGCGGCTGCCCGCCCACGTGGAAGCCGGCCTGACCCGCCTCGATCTGGCCCGGACACCCGCCTGATCGTGTCCAGCGGCGCGGCGTCGACCTCGACCCGCAGCGCGGCGGCCAGCAGGGCATACCTATCCGGTCGGCCGGTCCGCCGGGGCGCTGAGCCCGAGCGACGTACGGAGGAAATCCAGCTCGAACCGCCACAGGTTCTTGGCCACGGCGCCCATGTGGGAGGCGCCGGACAGCGGCAGGACGGCGTGCGGGCGCCCGGCCGCGAGCAGGGCCGCGGACAGCTTCATCGAGTGCACCGGGAGCACGTTGTCGTCGACCATGCCGTGGACCAGCAGCAGCGGGCGGCGCAGGTTCGGGGCATCGGCGATCAGCGAGCCCCGCGCGTACGCCTCCGGGTTCTCGTCCGGCAGGCCCAGCGTGCGCTCCTGCCAGTGCGAGCTGTAGAGCAACAGGTCGGTGACCGGGGCGCCGGCCACGGCCGCGTGGAACACATCGGGGCGGCGCAGCACCGCCAGCGCGGCCAGGTAACCGCCGGCCGACCAGCCGCGGATGGCGACCTTGGTCAGGTCGAGGTCGCCGAACCGTTCGGCCGCCGCGTGCAGGGCGTCGACCTGGTCGGTCAGGCGCGTGGCGGCGTGGTCCCCGCCGCGGGCCCGTTCCCAGCGCGGGCCCCGGCCCGGTGTGCCCCGGCCGTCGGCCACGACCACCGCGAAGCCCTGGTCGGCGAACCACTGCGAGGCCCAGTAGCGATTGCGGGCCACCTCGGCCTTCTGGCCGGCCGACCCGCCGTACGGGTCCATCAGCACCGGGAGCCGCACCGAACCCGGCTCGTGCCCGGTCGGGAAGAGCACGGCCGCCCGCAGTTCACGCTCACCCAGCGTGACGATCTGTGGCCGGGGCCGGATCGGCGGCTCGGCGGCGACGCTCCGCAGCTCGTGCCCGTCGACGGTCACTCGGGCCCCGTCGAGGTCGGCCGTCTCGATCACGGTCACCCGCTCGGTGCGACGGCCGCTGTGCACGCCCGGCGTGGTGGTGAGCCGGACCAGGCCTCCGGCCCGCGACCAGGTCCACAGCTGGCGCTCGGTCGGCTCCTCCCGGCCCGCGAACAGCACGGTGTCACCGTCGGCGGACAGCACCTCATCCAGTTGGAGGCCGGGCGGCGTGACCGGTTCGCCGCCGACGGTCAGCCGCCGGGTGTCGCCGTCGTCCACGCTCCAGACGAGCTGTCCCGATCCGGTCCGCGCCGGCACACCGTCGACGATCGTGGTCCAGTGCGGATCGGTGTTCTCGGCCGTCCTTTCGGTCGCGCCGGACTTCGGCTCGACCTCCAGCACCCGCATCACGGTCTGCCGCCGGTTCTGCACCGCGATCAGCGGGCCGTGCTCGTCCCACCCGGCGCGGGTCACGTACTCGAATTCGGCCCGATCCCACTCGACCTCCACGCGGCCGCCGTCCAGGCCGAGGATGTGCAGGGTGACGTCGGCGTTCGGGGTGCCGGCGGCCGGGTAGCGCAGGGCCACCGCGGGCTTCTCCGGGTGGGCCGGGTCGGCGATGTGCCAGATCTGCACCGGCTCGTTGTCCACCCGGGCGGCCAGCAGCCGGGTGCCGTCCGGCGCCCACCAGTAGCCCTCGTACCGGCCCATCGACTCGGCCGCCTCGTGTTCCGGCAGGCCCCAGGTCACCTCCGGGCTCTCGTCCCCGGCCAGCACGCGCCGGCCGGCTCCGTCGCGGCCGATCACGTGCAGGGCGCCGTCGCAGACGTAGGCGATCGTCCGGCCGGTCGGGTCGATCCGGGCCTCGGCGGCCGGCTCCTCGGCGTCCAGGGCGGTGACCTCGCCGGTCGCCACGTCGGCGGCGAACAGGCTGCCGTTCAGGGCGAAGACCGCGGTGTGTACGCCGGCGTCCGTACCGAAGGAACCGATGCCGGCCGACCGGTCCCGCATCCGCTCCCGTCGCGCCCGTTCCTGCTCGGACATCGGGGCGCCCGGCCCGGCGTCCAGCGCGGCCGCGTCCACCAGCAGCGTTTCGGTCCTGGTGGCGACGTCATAGGACCACAGATGGTGTACGCGGTCCGTGCCGCCCTTCGACCGCAGGAACAGGACCCGCGAACCGTCCGGGGCGATCCGGACGTGGCGGGCGCGGCCCAGCGAAAAGCCCTGCGTCTCGGCGACGAGATCGGGAAAGGTCATGGCGTCACGTTAATCCGTTGCCGTGGCCGCCCGTGGCTCCTACCGTGGAGATCACCAAACACGGCAACGACCAAGGAGAACCTCCGATGATGTGGCCCGTACCCACCACCTCGCCGCGGCGCGGTTGTTCCCATCGGTGGCTTGACTAGCCCGGCACAGCCCGCTGGTCGGCCGCCGCTTCCGAACCCGGAACGGCGGTTCTTTTTTGTTCGTTGACAAGTCCACAGTGGTTAGTCATCTGCGGCTGTAGCTCAGCTGGGAGAGCGCCACCTCGCCATGGTGGAGGTCGCCGGTTCGATCCCGGTCAGCCGCTCCTTGTTCACGATCCACGACGTTTCAGCATTCCGCGGACGGTTCCGCATTCCACGGACGTTTCAGCATTTCACGAAGGGAGAAGCGGGTGAGCGACGTGCTTGTCCTCAACGCCGACCTCGGCCCGCTGCACCGGGTCAGTCTGCGGCACGCCGTCCGCATGCTCGTCCGGGAGGTCGCCGAGGTCCACGAGGCCCGGCCCGACCGGGTGATCGGCGTCTGGCCCGTACCGACCGTGGTCCGGCTGGTCAGCTATGTGGTGACGCGCTGGCGGCACAGCCGGGGGCCGGCCTGGTCCCGGGGCGGTGTGCTGGCCCGGGACCGCGGGCGGTGCGCCTACTGCGGGCGGCTCGCGACCACCATCGACCACGTGCTGCCGCGCTCGCGCGGTGGCGGCAACACCTGGCTCAACACCGTGGCCGCCTGTGGCGGCTGCAACCAGCGCAAGGGCGACCGTACGCCGGTCGAGGCGCGTATGCCCCTACGGACCGTACCCGCGGTCCCGACCTGGGACACGCTGCCGCCGCGCTGAAGGGATCGGCCGGCGGGGGGACTTCGCCACCCCCGCCGGCCGTCCGTGTCGCCGTAGCTCAGTCGGTGAGAGCGCCGCTTTCATACAGCGGAGGTCGGTGGTTCGAACCCACCCGGCGATACTGCGGGACGTGGCGCAGCTTGGTAGCGCACCGGTCTGGGGGACCGGGGGTCGCCGGTTCGAATCCGGCCGTCCCGACGCAGTCGGTCGTGCACCCAGGCGCGACCCACCGGGACAACCCGGAACCGGGCGCGAGGAGGTCTCCCCGCGCTCACGCCGGGCCCCGCCGGTGATCACCATTCCGTCCGGCGTACCCATCGCCGTCGGATCTTGGTTTGCTCGGAGACGCCAGCCGATGGGCGCCGGCCACCGCCTCGAAAGCGGTCGGGGGTAACTCCCGTGGGCGTTCGACTCGCCCCGTCTCCGCTCGTTGTCCGGCCCGTATGGCTCAGTGGAAGAGCGTCCCCTTCACACGGGGAAGGTCCCAGGTTCGAACCCTGGTGCGGGCACCCTGCCGAAGTTCACGAAAACTGAAGGCTCGTCGGCGTGAACTTCGGGATGCTCAACGCCTCTGGCCAGGCCCAGATTCTGACGTTCGTCGGGAGAAATGCACCTGTCAGCGGATCAGCGCCGCTCACACGGAGACAGCGCCGGAGGCGAGCCGCGCACTTATCTGCGGCAGGTCCGTGCGTCGGCATAGGTGACAGTTGGTCAAGCCCGGTGAGGGCTGAGACGATGTCGCCGTGACTAGACCGGCCATAGAAGTAGTTGACTACGATCCCGCTTGGGTAGACCTCGCGGCGATCGCCATCATTGAGCTCCGGTCTGTGCTGCATGGGACTACGCCTGAGATCGAGCACATCGGGTCCACCGCTGTGCCGGGCCTCGCGGCCAAACCCACCATCGACCTCATGGCAGCCGTCGACAGGCTGGACCTCGTTGAGGAGCATGAAAACGAGCTGGCGGATCTTGGGTACTGCCGGCACTTCAACGGAATGGCGGACAGACTGCTCTTTGTGCGCAGTGCAGAAGAACGACGCACCCACATCCTTCACGTGGTCACGCTCGACACCTGGGCGACTCGCAACCAGCGGCTGCTGCGCGACTACCTCCGCGATCACCCGCGAGACGTTGAGCGCTACGCCCGGCTGAAGAAGACGCTCGCCGCCGCCAGCATCCATCCCGGCGATTACGCGAAGGCCAAGACTGATCTTATCCAGGAGCTGACCGACCGGGCACGGGCCGAGCTCGGCCTGCCGTCGGTGCCAGTGTGGGAGAAGGCGAGCCGGTCAGACAGCTGAACCCATCCTCCACCGAACGCATGCTTCTGAGCGGCTTGCGCACCAGTGGAGACTGCGGGTCTGGCGTGGCCATCTCGTCTCGCCATCCGCGGAACAGCGTGTGTCGACCTCCGCGTCGGTCGGCGGGATACGGAGCTGGATGTCAGTGCGGCCGCGGGGCGTGTTGACCTCGTCCAGCGGACGCTCCACCACGCTGCCGGTCAGCTGGTATATATCGGCCTTGTCGCGCAGCTCCAAGAAGTCGTCCCGGATGGTCCCGTCGACCATCCCGGCGCTCGCCCGTGCGAACACGAACTTCGGTCACCCCGCCCTCGTAGCTCAGGGGAAAGAGCGCGGCGTTCCGAACGCCGAGGTCGCTGGTTCGATTCCAGCCGGGGGCACGACCGCATGCCCGAGTGGCCAGGGAACCGTCTGCAACACGGTGTACGCCGGTTCGAATCCGGCTGCGGTTTCGACCACGCCCCGTCACCCGCCGAGGGGACAGGACGTGACATTTGCCGTCCAATCCGACAGGCTTCCCGACATGGCACAGCGTCGTTGGCTCATCACTGGCTGCTCGTCGGGTCTGGGCCGGGCCCTGGCCGAACGCCTGGCCGCGGAGGGTGAACAGGTCCTCGCGACCGCGCGCGACGCCGCGAGTCTGGCCGCGCTGACCGACCTCGGGCTGCTCACCGCCTCGCTCGATGTCCGGGACGACGCGCAGTGTGCGGAGGCCGTGGCGCTCGCCACGGACCGCCTCGGCGGGTTGGACGTCCTGGTCAACAACGCCGGCTACGGTCAGTTCGGCGCGGTCGAGGAAGTCGGCGACGACCAGCTGGCCGAGCAGTTCGACACCAACGTGTACGGGCCGTGGCGGCTGCTGCGGCACGCGCTGCCGGTGTGGCGCGCCCAGGGCGGCGGCCATGCGATCTTCTCGTCGTCGGTGTCCGGAACGGTGGCGTTCCCCGGCCTGTCCGCCTACACGGCGAGCAAGTTCGCGCTGGAGGGACTCGCCGAGGCGCTGGCGGCCGAGGCCGGCCAGTTCGGGGTGAAGGTGACCATCCTCCAGCTCGGCGGGTTCGCCACCGCGTACGGATCGAACCTGCGCCTGCCCCGCAACCCGATCACGGCCTACCAGCCGCTGGTCGGCGGCATGCTCGACGCGGTGCGCGGGCTGACCGAGAGCGACATCGTGAGCCCGCCGAGCCTGTTCGCCGACACCGTGCGCCGCGTCGCCGACCTGCCGGAGCCACCGCTGCGCGTCCCGGTCGGCCCGGCCGCGTTCAGCTTCATCGAACCCGCTCTGAAGGCGCGGCTGGCCGCCTTCGACCAGGCCCGGGACGGCGCGACGGCCCCCGTGTGATCAACAATGGGGCATGGAATTCCTGTGCTTCCACCGTGACCGGCCCGGCTCAGGGGCGTTGCGCGACGAGCTGGTCGAGGATCACTGGTCCTACATGGACCGGTACGCGTCGGAGCTGATCGCCCGCGGGCCGGCCCTCGCCGACGATCTCGACACGGCCACCGGCAGCCTGCACATCGTCGACCTGCCCGGCCCCGCGGCGGCCCGGGCGTTCGCGTTCGACGAGCCCAACTATCAGGCCGGCGTCTACCGCGACGTGCTGCTCCGGCGCTGGCGTAACACCCTCGGGCGAACCATGTGGGAGTTCCCGGGCGGCCCGGCCGGCGGCCACCGCTACCTGGTGCTGGGCCTGGGCGCGGGCGAGGCCGCCGACCTGGCCGTGCCACCCGGCGAGGAGCGGCTGATCGCGTACGGTCCGCTGCTCTCGGACGACGGCGCCGCCTGGCTGGGCACCGCGGCGCTGATCCAGGCGCCCGGCCCGGCTGCGGCGCGCGCGATCCTGACCCCCGGCCGGTACGCCGGGATCGAGGTGCACAACTGGCAGTTCGGCGGGCGCCGCTGACGCCTGTGGACGCGCGCGTCAGGTGCCCTGGCGCGGGGCCGGGACCTGGTGTTTCGCCGGGTAGCCGAGCAGGTCGATGAGGTTGCCGGTCGCGGTGGTGAAGGCCTGGTGCAGGTCATCGTCGAAGTGGTTCTGCCAGTCGCCGGCCGAGCCCCTGCGGTAGTGCGAGACCGTCTGGTTGCCGCGCATCCGGGAGAAGCTGTAACGCTGGCGCAGCGTGGCCAGGTCGTCGGGCGGGACCGTGATGCCGCAGTGCCGCAGCAGGCGGTCGAGCTCGTCGGCCTGCCGGTCGCCGGTCAGGTCTTCGTAGCGGAACAGCGCGATGCGCTCGTCCTCGGCCGCGGTCACCCACGAGCGCAGCGCCCGGAACGCGCCCTGCTTGTTGAGGTGGCCGATCAGGTGGAGCAGGCCGTCCTTCACCGGCTTGTCGGCCAGCTGCCGCCGGAGTTCTGGGATGTCGCCCATCGGGCCGTGTGTCTTCAAGGTCGAGAAATAGCTCGATACGACCATGTCCCGCGGATCGCGATAAACATAGAACGCGCGCCAGCGCTCCGGTTTGGGAATGGTCTCGAACTTCCTGTGCGACAGGAACATCGACAGCGCGACCCGGCCTTGCGGTGGCGGCTCGGGGTGTTCCCACTTGTAGTAGCGCGGAACGTACGGCAGCAGTCCCGAATATTGATAGAGGATCGGATCGCCGAACAATGCGGTTATCCATTGGCTGGCGGTCTTGCGGATCGCGCAGTGGTAGACGTTCGCGAATTCCGACCGCGCGCTGACCGGCACGGCCAGCCTCAACCGGATGTTGTGGGCCTCCAGCTGGGCCCGGCGGGCTGCGATGCGCCATGACTCGGGCGCGTTCTGCTTGGCGAAGGTGACGGTACGGTTGATGTAACTGGATAGGTGCCTGATTTGGGTGTGGGTATGCGGCATCGTGGACCGTGACGGTCGGGTGGTGGTTGCGGGTCAGGCGGGAGCGGGAGTCC
>NZ_JBFBGU010000032.1:0-63927 GCF_040684855.1 Actinoplanes sp. NPDC089786 | reverse complement strand
GATCTTCGCGGGCTTGCTTGAGCCGGATGCATGGAAACGTGCACGTCCGGTTCTGAGGGGGCGGCGGCGCAGCAATGCGCCGTCGCTACCCGGCCTGGTAGCGCACGCAAGGTCGCGCGGGTCGGTGCTGGTGGCGAGCTGCCGATGTGCCACGTATGGGCCGTCGACCACTGCCGAAGCGCCAGGCAGCGGTCGTGTCAATCAACGAACGCGGTCATGCGGATCGACACGAGAACGCCGGGCAGTTCGACGCCGAGCTTGGCGACGTAACGCGTCGGCGGCGTGCTGGGGAACCAGGTCGCGTACTCCTCGTTCATGCCGGCGAAGTCGGCCGGGTTGGTCAGGAGTACGCCGACCTCGACAATGTCCTCCCACGTCGCGCCCGCCGCCCGTAGAACGGTGTTGCAGTTGGCGAGCGCCTGTCGTGTCTGTTCCTGGATCGTCGGTCCGGCCAGGCCCCCCGTGCTCACGTCGACGCCGACCAGGCCTGAGACGTAGACCAGGCCGCCAACTTTCATCGCTTGGCAGTACAACGGTGAGCTGGGCGCATCGGCCGTGCTGATGATCTCTCGCATTCCGCCAAGTTAGCCCCCGCTCACGCCGACGGCGTTCGGCCAGACGGCTCGGATTTCGGTGGCGGCCGCCGGCCGGCGTTTACTGATCTGCCGCCTACAGTGCGCTTGGCAGATCCCGAAAACGGGGTACGTCGTGGTTGGCCTCCCGGCTGGGTCAAGGGCCGGAGGGCGCAGGCGTCTTCTGACTCAGTGCGCATCGCCAACCGCTGCCTGTCCGGACGTAGACCTCGGTGATCCATTCGTCCGCGGTGTACGGGTTGCCCTCCCAGGCGCCGACGCTGGCTTTGCGCGCTGTGACAGCGAGCGCACCAGGAGCAGAGGTCCACACTGGCGTCGCGTAGGGGAGACGCGCCGTTTAGCGTCCCACACAGATCGGCGTGATCGTCTCAGGCCGTAATGCCGTCCACGGATTGACTCACTCCTCCAGGGAGAGCGCCTGGCTGGGGCACACCCGTGCCGCTTCGCGGGCCTTCTCGACCAGTTCGCCCTCCGGCTTCTCGTTCAGCACGATGATTGTGCCGTCGTCCTCGCTCTGGTCGAACAGCGCGGGCTCAGTGAGCACACATTGTCCGGCACCGACGCACCTGTCGGTGTCCGCGATGATCCTCATGGGCCCTGTCCTCCCGAGGTGGGGATGTCACTTCGTCCTCTACCAGGTCACCGGGAGCTGGTAGAGGCCATAGATGTTCGCGTCGTCCTTGAACGGCAGCTCGTCGACATCCACCGCGAGCTCGAGCGTGGGGACGCGGCGGAACAGCGTGTCGAACACGATCTGGAGCTCCATCCGAGCCAAGTTCTGGCCCAGACACTGGTGCGGCCCGAAACCGAACGCAACGTGGTGGCGCGCGCCGCGCTCGATGTCGAGCTCGTCCGGATTCTCGAACGCCCGCGGGTCCCGGTTGGCCGAATAACCCAGCGCCAGCACTCCTTCGCCGGCACGGATCAGCTGCCCGCCGACCTCCATGTCCTCGACGCACAGCCGAGCCGTCGCCACGTCGATGATCGTGAAGTACCGCAGCATCTCCTCGACCGCGTTGAGCGTTTTGGCCAGGTCGGCCTTGATCATCGCGAGCTGCTCCGGGTTGCGCAGGAACGCCACGGTCGACAGCGAGATCATGTTCGCTGTCGTCTCATGGCCGGCCACGAGCAGCAGAAAGCCCATGCCGACCAGCGACGTCCGCCGATAGGTGCCATCCGCGCGCAGCTTGACGATCTGCCGCCCGAGCAGGTCGTCCGGCGGGTTCTCCTCCTTCTCCGCGATGAGGTCGGCCATGTAGCCCTGGACGGCTTTTGTGGCTGCCCACCGCTCCTCGGGCGGCGTCGACTGCTTGATCACCTTCACCGTGTGCTCCTGGAAGAACTCATGGTCGGCGTACGGCACACCCAGCATCTCGCAGATCACCAGCGACGGAACCGGCAGCGACAACGAGTCCACCAGGTCACCGGGCCGCGGCCCGGCCAGCAGCGCGTCGATCTGCCCGTCGACGATCTCCTGGATCCGCGGCCGCAGCGCCTCCAATCGGCGCACCGTGAACTCGCCGAGCACGGCCTTGCGTGCCAGCCCGTGCTCGGGCGCATCCATCGCGATCAGCATGCGCTCCTCGTCCGGCCGCCGGGACGCCGCCTCGCCCTCGACCAGCGCGGGGAAGTCCGGATGCTGCCGGTCGGCGCTGAACCGCCGGTCGTTCAACACGGTTCGCACGTCTTCGTGGCGGCTGACCACCCAGGCCCACCCGCCGTCGGGCAGACGAACCCGCGAGACCGGCTCGTCTTCGCGGATCTCTTCGTATGCCGGCGGCGGCGCGAACGGGCACGTACGGGCCATGGGGAACTCGTGCTTCTCGGTGGTAGTCATGACTTTCCTTCCACGAGGTCACGGACTGGCGATAGAGGCTGGACAGCGAAAAGCCATGCGTGAATGGCAGTTGGCCGATCGGTGCGACCGGGTTGGCTCTGGGACGCGGCGGACCAAGGAGGGTTCTCGTCCTCCGGAAGAGATGCCATGTCTGCAGCGCCCCACGGAGCACGCCGTCCGCGCCGAAACCGCCACCGGCCTGGGGAAAGCCCCAGGCGATCCGGTCGACGGGGAGGTCGCCGATCGCGGCCAGCGGCTCGGTCCAGACGTTGCCGAAGACCAGCACCGTGGCTTGGCCGACACGCGGGGACAGGAAGGCCGTCGCCTCCGCGAGGCGGTGGTGCGGCACGCTGAGCACGATCAGGTCGAAATCGTGGTCCGGCTCGAGCGCCTCGCGGTAGCGCACCGGCCACTTCTCGACGACGTGCTGCCCCCACACCCGGCGCCGCGTATCGATCAGGTCGAGGTCCACCGCGTCTCCGTACGTCGCCGCGCGGCCCGGCCGGACGTAGAACTCGACGTCATGTCCCGCGTGGTGCAGGGCCCAGCCGTAGACGGTGGCGATCACGCCTCGGCCGAACATCAGGATCTTCACGCGGCACCTCGTGGGGTACGATCGATGTGGAGGACATCTCCACTTTCGGGTAGAATATGGAGGCCATCTCCATTTGTCAACGCGAGGTAACGCATGACCGTCGACAAGCCGCTCCGGGCCGACGCCCAGCGCAAGCGTGACGCCCTGCTCGCCACGGCCCGGGAGGTCTTCGACGCCGGTGGCTTCTTCGACCTGCGCTTTGATGATTTCGCCCGTCTGGCCGGGGTGGGCACGGGCACGCTGTATCGCCACTTCCCCACCCGGGAGGCACTGGCCGAGGCGGTCTACCACGGCGAGATCGCCGCGATGTGCGACCGTGTCCGCCAGTTGCGGGCCGCGCTGCCGGCGGCGGAGGCTTTGGCGACCTTCCTACGCGGCATGGTCGACCACATAGACGCCCACGAGGGTCTGGCCCGGACGCTGTCCACGCTCATGGCCACCCGCTCGGGTGCCCTCACCGAGGGCAGCCGGGCGCTGGAGCAGGCTGTCACCGACCTGGTGGCCGCCGCCGTGCGGGACGGCACCGTTCGCGACGACGTGAATGCCGGTGCCGTGATGATGGCGCTGCACGGCATCGGTGCGGCCCATGACCGCCCTGGTTGGCGGGCCGAGGCCGACGATGTCATCACCCTCGTGCTGGACGGGCTGCGCCGCCCGCTATGACAAGGTGCGACACGAGGTCGCAGCGCGCCGCCAGGCGCCATCACTTCCCGGGTGGGGCGAAAGGATCCGCCGGCTGGCGGCGAGTTTCAGCCGCCCGACGAGGCCGCATCCGGCCTGACATCCTGGGCCGGTGCCTCGATCTCGGAAACAGGATGTCATCGACTACGTCGCCCGCCGGGTTCTTGAACTCCGCGACGGTTGTCCCCGAGTGGCGATCGACGGTCCCGATGGATCGGGGAAGACTACCTTCGCAGCGGAACTCGCCGCTGCCGTCCGCCTACTCGGCCGTCCCATCGTCCGCGTGTCGCTCGACGACTTCCACAACGTCCGTGCGGTGCGATACCGCCAAGGCCGCGAGTCCCCGCAAGGCTTCTGGCAGGACTCCTTCAACTACCAGCGGTTCCGCACCGACGTGCTGGAACCGTTCGCGCCGGGCGGCTCGCGATGCTATCGGCAGGCCGCCCACGATCTGGCCACAGACGCGGTTCTCGACCCGCCACGGCGTACTGCTGTTCCCGGGACGGTCCTGATTGTCGACGGGCTCTTCCTGCATCGCGACGAGATCGGCGACGTGTGGGATCTGTCGGTGTTCCTGGACGTCCCGTTCGACGTCACGGCCAGAAGAATGGCGTTTCGCGACGGTACGAACCCCGATCCAGCGCATCCCAGCATGCGGCGATACGTCGAAGCCCAGCGGATCTACTTCGCCGCTGACTCGCCACAGCAAAGGGCCGATATCTTGATCGGGAATCAACATTTCGACGAACCTCGGATCGTCCGTGGGTGACGAAATGATTTGCCGCTGAGCGTGCGCGCACCAGTCAGTCGATGGCTGACGGGCACGAACGAGAGCAGGTGCGGTGCCCACCCGTGCCGAGATGGCGTGGCGGTGGGCCCAGATCAGCCGCCGGCATTCCTTCGCGGCGCGATGAAGACGGCCCAGGCGACAATACCCAGACTCGCACCCAGACCCGAACCTAGCGCGACACCGATACCGACGTTGTCAGAAAAAACCCCGACGACGACGCCGAAGAGAGAGCCAAATGCGATCCAGATCCCGAGATTCGCCCAGATCCCGAGACCTGCGGCGGGCGGGGGCGTGTTGTTGCTTGTCATTGCATCTCTCCCAAGGACGCGGGCGGACAGGGCGGATGATGGCGTTCGCGGTGTCCGAGGCAGCCGAGTGCCCGCCGCGCCTATGCCGTGGCACGGCGGATGAGCCTGTACCCGCCGACCGCGAACGCGGCGGCCACCAGGACCGGCCAGCCGGCGAGCAGCGCCGCAGGGGGCTGGTCGAGCAACCAGCGGCCGATCGCGTGCCATTGGCGGGTCCACGTGGTCAGCGCGGCGGCCAGCCCGAGCGCGGTGAAGGCCAGGGTGACGCTGGCGAGGACGCCGGTGGTGCCCCAGCGCAGGTGCACTGTGCCGAGCAGGATCCCGAGGTGGGTCACGACCAGCATGGGTACCGCGTACCCGAGCAGGAGCAGCACCGGGTTGGCGTCGTCCATGAACGGCAGGCCGAAGTAGCGCATCCCCACCCCCCAGTAGCCGGTGGCCTGTTCCACGGCGCGCAGCAGGCTGAGCACCAGCGCGTAGACAACCGACTGGACGACCGCGAGCAGCGACCAGGCCAGGTAGAACTCCCGGCGGGTCACGCTCATGCCCAGCGCGTACGGGAAGATCTGGGTGACCGAGACGGTGGCCATCCCGATCGCGACGCCGTACACGCTGACCAGGCCGCCGGTGGTCGTCACGCCGTCGCCCGGGTCGTGGTTCGCCATGACGCTCAACAGGTGGATGCCGAACCCGACGGCCGTCATGCTCCACGTCCAGCCCAGGATCTGCGGCCAGGCCGGCATCTGGAGGCGGACCACCTGACGGATGCGGTTCATCGGGCGGCCTCCCGGTCCGCCGGCGCCGTTGTCGTCGGCGGTGCGGTCAGGCGGACCACGAGTTGCTGCAACGACAGCGGTTCCAGCTCGACGTTCAGTTCCTGCGCGAGCGCCTTCGCGTGCGGTCCGAGGCCATCGAGGATGGTCGACCGGACCAGGCCGCTCAACCGCTCGCGGTGCAACTCGGTGCGTCCGGCCGCGAACCCGTCCACGGCCTCCGCCCGTCCGGTTGCCGCCACCGCCCGTCCGCGCAGGTCGTCGGTGTCCTCGTCGAGCAGCAGCCGGCCGCGGTCGATGAGCAGCACCCGCTCGATCAGATCGCTCACCTCGTCGATGAGGTGGGTGGAGAGCACCACGGTGCGGGGATGTTCGGCGTAGTCGGCGAGCAGGCGGTCGTAGAAAAGTTGCCGGGCGGCCGGGTCGAGCCCGAGGTACGGCTCGTCGAAGAACGTCAGGGGCGCCCGCGCGGCCAGCCCGACGGTCACGCCGAGGGCCGACAGCATGCCCCGCGAGAGCCTGCGGACCAGCCGCCCGGCCGGTAGCTGGAAGTCCGCGGCGAGGCCGTGCGCGAACGTGTCGTCCCAGTTCGCAAACAGCCGGCGTGCGGTGCGAAAGACGTGGCGCACGGTGTAGACGTGGGGGTAGCGCTGGCTCTCCCGGACGAAACAGACCTTCGACAGGACGGCCGGGTTCTCCACCGGTGGCGCGTCGAAGACCGACACCTTCCCCGACGACGCGAACGCCTGACCGGTGAGGATCTGCATCAGAGTGGTCTTGCCCGCCCCGTTGCGCCCGAGCAGGCCGTAGATCGTGTGCTCGGCCAGCGCGAAGCTCACGTCGTCGAGCGCCGTGACGTCACCAAAGCGCTTGGTCACCCCGTGTGCGGTTACCACCGTCGTCATCCCAGGTCCCTCCCGACAGCCGCACCGAATGAATCGATCATCTTCATCAGCTCGTCGTGGCCGATGCCGAGCTTGCGCGCCTCGGCGAGCAGGGGTTCCACGTACTGTTCGGTGAACCGTTCCCGTCGCCGCTCGCGCAGCCTGGCCCGGGCCCCACCGGCGACGAACATGCCGATGCCGCGTCGCTTGTAGAGCGTTCCCTCCGACACCAGCTGGTTGACGCCCTTGGCCGCGGTGGCCGGGTTGATCCGGTGAAAGGCGGCAAGCTCGTTGGTGGACGGGACCTGGGCCTCCTCCACCAGCGACCCGTCGATGATCGAGTTCTCGATCAGCTCGGCGATCTGAAGGAAGATCGGTCGGTCGTCGTCCATCGTCGGCTTAGCCGCCCAACTGGTTAGCTACATGGGTAGCTAACCATGCAACCGCGCGTCGCGCCTGTCAAGCCGTCCGGGTATCCCGCAACCTCAGCCGGCGGCGGCGCCGGGACCCGATTCCCGCTGCCGCCGGCCCGGCCAGGCTCGCGCAACCGCGCGGCCTATTTCGGGAAGGTTGCCTCGACGTGCCATCCGCCGTACGAGGTCGGTCCTACGAGCAACCGACCGGCCTGCTCGTGGACCCGTTCGCGCAGGCCGGTCAGTCCGCGGCCGGTACCGGACATGGCCGGCCGCTCCTGGGTCGACCGGTCGTTCTCCACGCTCACGGTCAGGTCTCGGCCGGTGCCGTTGACACGCACTCGGACGGCCGCGCCCGGAGCGTGGCGCATCGCGTTGGTCAGGCTTTCCTGGACGACGCGGAAGGCGATGTGGGCGATCGGTGCGGCCACGCCGTCACGATCGCCCTCGAACCGGCACGAGACGTCCAGACCGCTGCGCGCCGCCCGTGTCACGACCTCCTCGATGAGCGACAGGTCGGGTCCGCCGATCTCCGTTCCGCCGAGCAGTTCGATGAGCCGCTGCAGGTCTTCGCTGCCTTGGCGGGCCGATTCCGCGATGGCGGCGAAGGTCTGCTTGGCCCGGGCCGGGTCGTTGTCGACCAGCCGTTGCCCGGCCGCGGCCTGGATGATCATGACGCTGATGGCGTGCCCGACGATGTCGTGCAGCTCGGCGGCGATCCGGGCCCGCTCGTGGCGCAGGGCCAGGTCGGCGAACAGTTCCCTTTCCTCTTCCAGCTCCCGGCCGCGTTGAGCGAGTTCGTCCGCCGCCTCTCGGCGCAGCCGGAAGACTGTGCCGGCTAGGAAGCCCGGCACGCTGAACATCACCACGGCCACTGGGCTGGTAGCGAGAACCAGCCAGAAAACAACCAGGTACGCCGCCAGGCCGGCGCCGGTTACCCAGGCGGCCCGGCCGCGCCAGCCCAGGGCCGTGACCGCGGCGAGGAGGGCCATGATCACGAGCGCGAGGTCGGGGAACCAGCCGTAGTCACCAAGGCACGCTGCCGCCAGCCAAAGCCCCCCGCCCCCGACCGCGACCACGCGCGGGTGGCTCCGCCACCAGAGCAGTGCCAGGCCACTGGCCACGGCAGCGGCGACGAAGACATTGCCGAGAACGGTGGCAGGCCAGCCGTGGATCGCCGTCGGCAACGCGACGGTGGCGAGGACCAGAAGGACGATCCCCGCCTGCTCGAGTCGGCGCAAGCCCACCACCACGGATCACCCGACCACGGGAAGCTGGGCCACGGCCCGGGCGTACCCCCGGGCGACCTTCACGTCGACCGAGCCGCCGAGCAGCTTGGCGCGCTCCTTGGCCCGGGCGATCGCCGCCTTCAGGTCCCCGCCCCGCCCCACCAGACCGTTGACGCGGATCTCGAGCGCGTCGTCCTCGAATCGCACGGCGACCTCGATCGGCGCGTCGGCCCGGTCGGCGAGCACGGTGACCAGGTATTCGACGATGCGAAAGGCCGACAGTTCCACGGTGGCCGGCAGCGACCGGGAGTCGCCCGTCACGGTCAGCCGCGAGCGCGCCGACCGGTGCCGCGCAAGCAGCGCGTCGAGGTGGGCGACCGTCGGGGCCGGCGCCAGGTCGACTTCGCCGCCGCGGAGCAGCCCCACGATCTCGCGCATGTCGTCCAGCGTCTGCCGGCTGCCGGACTCGATGGCCTCCAACAGCGTTCTCGCCTGTGCCGGAGCGAGGCCGTCCGCGGACTCGGCCGCCGTGGTCAGCTGCGCGAGCCGTTCCTGAAGGAGCCCGTCGAGCTGCTGGGAGAGCCTCGCCCGGTCGTCCGCGACCGCCAGCGCGGCGCGCTCGTCGCGCAGCTGCCGCAGCTCGTCGTCCCGGATCTTGAGCTGGTGGTTCAGGGCGCTGCGGTGCCGGGCCGCCCGGCCGATCCCGAAGACGACCAGGACGATCGGCAGGGCCAGCGCCAGCACGTCCGGACCGGTTGTCGCATCGACCACCACCACGGCCACGGTCAACACGGCGCACAGCCCAACGACGAGCCAGGCTTTCGTACGCGGGTAGGCCAGTGCCCCGAGGAACGCCAGCACGAAGATCAGCGGCAGGCCGGCGCCGCAGCGGGTCACCCAACCGAACAGCAGGTCGTGAACCACCATGAGACCGACGGCGACAGCGGTGACGGCGAGGACGCTGCGCCGCCACCAGAGCACCGGAATCGTGGCGCCCACGAAAACCGGAATCATCCACAGCGAATGGGAATCGAACGGGTGGACCATCGAGCCGTCGGCGATACTCCGTGTGACCTCGGCGTCGGTGGTGGTGACGTCGAAGTACATGAGCAACGCGCCCAGCGCGGTGAGGGCTCCCGCGAGGAACCAGTCGCCGATCCTCACCCCGCGGAAGATCTCACTCATCGCCGCGCTCCTTCCCACCCGTGGACCCGCTCAGGCGGCTGCGCGCTCGTGGACCGGCGCGTCGGCGGTGAGCTGCTGCTTCCTGGTGACCCGATTCTGGACCAGAAGACCGATGCCGTAGAAGAGCGCGGCACCCGGGAGTGCGATGACGAGCCCGTCGCCCATCGGGCCGATCGAGGAGTCGTGGATGAGCACGACCACCTGAAGAACGACAATTCCGGCGACGCCGATCAGCTGGTTCCTCATGTTCCCGGCGTAACGGGCCACGGCGTACGCGAGTGCGAACGAGAGTGGGAGCGCCACACCGCAGCGGGTCAGCCAGTCGAAGGCGAGCAGGTGGACGGCCGAGGCGGCGATGGTGCAGCCGATGACCGCGAGGATGTGGCGGCGGCGCCACAGGACCGGCAGCGTCACCAGCAGGAAGACCGGCAGGATCACCCACGAATGCGTGGAGACCGGGTGGGCCAGGTCCGCGTCGTCCGGCGAGGCGATGTTCTCCCACATCAGCAACGCACCGAGCACAGTCATCAGGCCGGCCAGCACGTAGTCGAGGGGCCGGACACCCTTGAGAACTCCGTTCATCGTTCTTTCCTTTCGCCGCGGATCGCTGAGATGCCCTGACGGTAGGGTTCGGCCCGCGTAGCCTTCGTCCAGCTCAGGGAGGATGTTCCGACCCGCCATCGTCCTTAGGGATGACCCGGCGGCGACGGCGGGACCGGCAGACTGTCAGTTGTGTCCCATAAGATCCGGGTACTCGTCGCCGACGACCAGACCCTCGTCCGCACCGGTTTCCGGGTGATCCTGGAGGCCGAGGGCGACATCGAGGTCGTTGCCGAGGCCGACACCGGCACCGAGGCGATCCGCCAGGCCCAATTGACCGAGCCCGATGTGATCCTGATGGACATCCGCATGCCCGAACTCGACGGCCTGTCGGCCACCGAGGAGATCCTGCGGCACCCCAACCCGCCGACGATCGTCGTCCTCACGACCTTCGACCAGAACGAGTACGTCTACCGCGCGTTGCGCGCCGGCGCGGCCGGTTTCCTCCTGAAAGACGCACCATCGACCCGCCTGATCGCCGCCGTTCGCGCCGCGGCCACCGGCGACTCTCTCATCGAGCCGTCGATCACCCAGCGGCTGGTCGAACGCTTCGTCGAGCCCGCCCAGTCGGCCGGACCACCGCCGGCACTGGCGCCCTTGACCGGGCGTGAACTCGACGTCCTACGGCTTATCGCACGTGGTCTCTCCAACGCCGAGATCGCGGCCGAGCTGGTGGTGGCCGAGACAACGGTGAAAACCCACGTCGCGCGCATCCTCACCAAGCTCGGCCTGCGGGACCGCGTGCAAGCGGTAGTCGTCGCCTACGAGACCGGCTTCGTCAACCGCAGCCCAGGCCCATGACCGAAACGTAGCCAGCGGCAGAGCGCATGAGCGAGCCGATGTGCCGCCGGCATCCTCACATGCCGCTGACAAAGCGTGGTGCCCGCGGCCCGGGCGGACACATGCAGGCCGCCCGGCGGGCCGTCGACGCGTCGTTTCACCACCCCGTCGCGGCTTGAACCGGAACGTCCCGCACGCGGCCGCGCGGCGTCTCGCTGAGACGCCGTGTGTTCGTCATGCCGGTCCCGGGGCGGTCTCGAGCAGAGCAGGCAGCACTAGGGCGGGGGTCATGGGCAGGTTCCGGAGCCGGATTCCCGCGGCGTTGTGAACGGCGTTCGCCACTGCGGCGGCGACGCCGGTGATGCCGATTTCGCCGACACCGTGCCCGCCCATCGGTGCCATGGGGTCGGGATGGCCGAGCCAGTCGACGTCGATGTGGGGGACGTCGGCGTGTACGGGGACGTGGTAGTGCGCCAACGACGGGTTCATGATGCGTCCGGTCCGGCTGTCGACGGCGACCTCCTCGGTGAGAGCCTGGCCCAGACCCATGATGATGCCGCCGCGGAACTGGCTGGCGGCGGTGGTCGGGTTCAGCACCCGTCCGGTGTCGAAGACCCCGAGCCAACGGTCGACTCGGATCTCGCCGGTGACGTCACTGACCCGGACTTGGCAGAACTGGGCCCCGAAGGACTGCATCGAGTACTTCATCATTTCCAGTGGGAGCGACTCGGTTCCTTCGGCGGTCACTTCGTCACGGCCGGCGCCGCCAAGCAGCGTCGAGTAGGGGAGGCCGGAGCCGCCGTCGCGGCGATACAGTCCGCCGTCGCGCAGCTCGACGTCGCGGGGCCGGGCGCCGGTCAGGGCGCCGCCGCGGGGAACGAGCTTGAGGAGGATCTCGACGAGTTGTTTGGCGGCGGCCGTGACGGATGCGATGATCGCGGCTGTTTGCGCGGACCCGCCGGCGGGGATGCCGGCCGGCAGTGAGCTGTCACCGTATTCGAAGGTGACCGCCTCGACGGGCAGGCCGAGCCGGTCGGCCGCGTGCTGGGCCTGGACGGTGGCGGTGCCCATTCCCATCTCGTGCGCGGCGGTCCGGATGATTGCCCGCCCGTCGGCGCATACCGTGATGGTGGCTTTGCCGTTCGGCATGCGGATGTAGGGATAGTTGGCGCCGGCCACGCCGTGCCCCACCCACCATTCCCCGCGTCGTGTCGAGCGTGGTACGGGGTTGCGCTGATCCCAGCCGAACGTGTCGGCGCCGCGGGCGAATGTCTCGAGCAGGTGCCGGGCGGAGAACGGCCGGCCGGTGGCCGGGTTGCGGTCCGGTTCGATGCGGGTACGGAACACGATCGGATCGACGCCCAGCCGCTCCGCCATCTCGTCGATCGCGCATTCCAGGGCGAACGAGCCGATCGAGTCGCCCGGTGCGCGCATCGACGCGTTCGCGGGCATCTGGAGTTCCAGCACGTGCTGGTCGACCAGGAAGGTGTCGGAGGCGTACAGGTTGCGTGCGGGGAACGTGAACTGTTCGGCGAACCCGTTGTCCTGCGCCCCGATCGCCGTGGTGCCCTCGTGGCTCAGCGCCGCCAACCCGCCGGAGGCGTTGGCGGCCAGCGTGACGCGCTGCGACGACGGTGTCCGGCCGCCGGTGACCCGGAAGACCTCTTCGCGGGTGAGCGTCGCGCGGACCGGCCGGCCGAGCAGCTTGGCGGCACCGGCGCAGAGCAACTGGTGGCTCCAGACCATCTTGCTGCCGAAGGCACCGCCGACGAACTTCGCGATCACCCGGACGTTCTCGACGGGTACGGCGAACACGTCGGCCAACGTCATCTGCGTGTGCGTGATGGCCTGCGTGGCGTCCCACACCGTGAGGTGCTCGGCGTCGTCCCAGCGGGCCACCGTGATGTGCGGTTCGATCGCGGCGTTGTAGTGCATCGCGGTCCGGTAGCCGTGATCGACGATGTGATCGGACGACTGCCGCGCTCGGTCCACGTCGCCTTTGGCGATCCGCGTCCGCTCGCCCTGTACGTTCGCGGCGCGCCGGGCACGGCCCTGCTCGGTGGTGAAATCGACGATCGGCGTGGGTCCGCTCGTGTCGTAGTGGACCCGGATCAGGTCGGCGGCGTGGCGGGCCTGCTCGGCGGTCTCGGCCACAACGACCGCGACCGGCTCGCCGTTCCATCGGATCTGGTCGTCCTGCATGACCGGCGCGCGGGTGAACGAGGCGCCCTTGAGGGTGATCAGCAGCCGCGGCGCCTTCATCGGCGGCGCGTTGTGATGGGTCATGACCAGCAGGACGCCCGGGGCGGCCTCCGCCTCGGCCACCTCGATCTCGGCGATCCGACCGGCCGGCCTCGTCGCACAGACCAATGCGGCGTGGGTGAGGCCGGGCACGACGACGTCCTGCGTGAAAGGCGCGCGGCCGCTGACTTTGAGCGGACCGTCGCGGCGGGCCATCGCCTTTCCCTGCACCAGGTCGGTCCGGCTCAGCAGCGGGTCGGGGCGGCGGTCCGGCAGCAGCCGCGCGGCCATCTCGAACGCTCTCTGCATCAGAGTCACGGCGCCTCCTGCGGTTCTTCGGCGAGCTGGGTGAGTGCCGCCACGACCGACCGGGTGGCCAGCGGAATTTTGTAGGCGTTGTCGCGCAAGGGAACCGCGTTCCTCAGCGCTGTCCGCGCGGCCTCTTCGAACAACTCCGGGCTGACCGGTTGCCCGTCGAGCACCCGTTCGGCCTCACGCGCCCGCCACGGCTTCGCGGCGACGCCGCCGAGGGCCAGTCGCGAGCGCCGGACGACGCCGCGGTCGACGTCGAGTACAGCGGCCACCGACACCAGCGCGAACGCATAGCTGGCCCGCTCACGGACCTTGCGGTACACGCAACGGCGCCCCCACGGTGCCGGGGGCACGGAAACCGCCGTGATCAGCTCGTACGGTTCGAGGTTGGTCTCCCGTGCGGGCTCGTCACCGGGTAGCCGGTGCAGGTCGGTCAGGTCGACGACTCGTGGACCGCCGGGTCCGTGCAGATGGACGCGGGCGTCCAGGGCGGCCAGGGCCACGCACAGGTCGGACGGATGGGTGGCGACGCAGTGCGGGGAGTGGCCGAGTACTGCGTGATTGTGGGTACCCCCGTCCAGGGCGTCACAGCCGGCGCCCGGCTCACGCCGGTTGCACCGGGACGCGGTGTCATAGAAGTAGAGGCACCGTGGGCGTTGCAGGACGTTGCCACCCACCGTGGCCATGTTGCGGATCTGCCCGGTGGCCCCGTTGAGGATGGCGCGGGAGATCAACGGAAAGTCGGCGCGTACGCGAGGGTGCTCGGCGACCGCGGTGTTGGTGGCCCCGGCTCCGAGGACCAGGGTGCCGTCCGGCTCGACCTCGATCTGCCGCGTCAACGACCGTACGTCCACCAGCACTTCGGGCGTCTCCACGCCTTGGCGCATCAGATCGACGAGGTTCGTTCCGCCGGCCAGGTACCGGGCACCCGCGCCGGCGGCGAGTTCGACCGCGGCGGCCACGTCGTCTGATCGCAGGTAGGTGAACGGCCTCACGATCGGACCCGGTCCGGCGCGGTGAAATGCTCGATGATGGCCTCGACGATCCCATTGTAGGCACCGCAGCGGCACACGTTCCCGCTCATCCGCTCCCGCACTTCCGGCCGTGACCACTGTGGGTCTGCGGCCACCTCGTCGGCGGCCTTGCTGGGCAACCCGCGCTCCAGTTCGGCGGCCATACCGATCGCTGAGCAGATCTGCCCGGGCGTGCAATAGCCGCACTGGAACCCGTCGTGCGCGATGAACGCCTCCTGCAACGGGTGCAACCGGTCCGGTTCGCCGATCCCTTCGATGGTGGTCACCTGCGAACCGTCGACCATCACGGCGAGCGTCAGGCAGGACAGGATGCGGTTCCCGTCGACCAGCACCGTGCAGGCGCCACAGCCGCCCTGACCGCAGCCGAACTTGGCCCCGGTCAGCCCGCGATCCTCCCGGAGGAAGTCGAGCAGCGAGCGCCGCGGATCATCGACCGCAGCCTCGACCGCCTCCCCGTTCACGACGACCCGGATCTGATGGCCGCCGTTGCCCTTCATGCCCTGGCCGGTGTGCACATGGGTCGTACCTGTCATCGCGGCCCCCTCGGCTCGATGCCCGGCGTCCCCGACGCCGTCTCCCAAGACCGGCCGATCGGCCGACAGGTCTGGAAACTCGATCACGGGGATCGTGGCACGGTCGTATCGGCCGGGCATCGCCCATCGGCGCAACTACTCCACGTTGCCCTTCGCCCACCAAAGGCGTCGAAGATGCTCAAGTGAACCGCGGGGCAGGCCATCGTGGTGGTGTGCTGTCCCAGACTGGGACAGCGCGTGGTCGAGCGTGATCCTCAGCGGCCGTTCTGGGCCTCGGCCAGACCCGTGTGGATCACCCACGCCGCGACGTCGACTCTGCTGTTGAGATCCAATCGTGTACGGATGCTCGTCAGATGGTGTGCCACCGTGCGCTTGCCCATGCCGACCTCGACAGCGATCTGGGCGTTGGTGAGACCGCGCGCGACCGCGAGCGCGACCTGGAGCTGGCTCGGCGTCAGAAGGTCGGCGGGGCCGGTGTCGGTCGGAAGCACGCCGCTGATCGCATGTTCCTTCAGTTGCTTGACGGTCATGGCGTGTCCCATGGCGACGGCTGCGTTGGCTTTCACCGGGCCGACGGCCCTCCGGGCTGCGCGCGTGGCGGCTGCCAGCTGGTCATCGCCGAACGCATCGCTGCGGAAGCCCACCACCTCCGACCCGGCCGACAGGCGGAGAGCACGCTCGTTCTCGCCACGCCGGGCAGCGAGGATCGCCGCGCACTTGAGCGCGCCCCCGACCGCGTTGTGATGCTCGAACTCGGAGGTGAGAATCGCGGTGACGTACCCGGCGGCCGTCGCATCCTCGCCCCGCACGATGTCGATGATCGCCGCCGTGTGCAGCAGAGTCGTGCCCCACTCGTTGGCGAACCGGGCCGCCGGCGGAAGCGCCTGGTCGGCCCGCGCCTCGTACATCGCGATGGCCTCCGAGATGACCTCGTGGGCGGCGCCGGTGTCGCCGCCGGCAACCAGCAGCCAGGCCTGGATGTTCAGAGCACGCCCGAGTGATCCGATCCGGCCCTTGGCGCGCAGCAGAGCGATCAACTCGGCGCCGACCTCTGCTCCACCGGCCGGGTCGTTGATCAGCCCTCGTGTGATCATGACGCCGCTGAGCGCCGTGGCCAGCACGTCGAGGTCGTCGAGCGTCCGCGCCAACCGGACCGCGTCGTGCGCGTGGCCGGCGGCCGTCGCGTGATCGCCGACCCGTGCCGTGTTCATCGCGAGCATCCAATGCGCCCGCGCCCGGTCCGCGGTCGACGCTTGCGGGCCATCGAGCAGTCCGAGGAGGAGCCGTTTCGTCTCGGTCATCTCCTGCTGGGTGGAGAGCAGGTGAGCGAGCAGGAGGGCGAGCTTGGGGTGGCGCTCCGGGGCCAGCACCGCCGCGACGTCGGCGGCGTATCGGATGTTGTCCCGCTCGGCGGCGATCCGGTTGATCAGGATGGTCAGTTCGTCGCCCCACGGGTGCCCGGCGAGCTGTCCCTCGTAAGCGATCAGCCAGTCGATCAGCCGCGTCTGGGTGGGCGCGAGCTCACCGGCCCGGGTGAGAGCCTCCAGACCGTACGCCCGCAGCGACTCCAGAATCCGGAAACGGCCCGCCGTCTGCGCGTCGACGACCAGCATCGACTTGCGCGTGAGGTCGGCGAGCCGCGCCCACAGCTGAGGCCGGTCGAGTTCCAGATCGCGGGTGACGGCGGCGGCGGTGTGCTGGTCGAAGCCGCCGGGCAGCACGCAGAGGCGCGCGAACACCGCCTTCGCCGTCTCGTCGAGCAGGTGGTAGCTCCATGCGATCGCTTCGCGGAGGCTGTGGTGGCGGCCGGCCGCTCCGCGGGGGGTGTCGACCAGTACGTCGAGCGGCTCCGCCAGCCGGCGCAGCAGTTGGTCCGGCGTCAGCAGGTCGCTCTGGCGGGCGGCCAGCTCGATCGCCAGCGGTAGCCCGTCGAGGCGGTCGCAGATGTCGGCGACGTCCTCGGCCGAGGCGTCGAGGTCGAAGTCGGGCCGGACGGCGCGCGCCCGGTCCGCGAACAGCCGGACCGCGTCGGCCACTCGCGCGGCCCGGCCCGCTCCGCCGGCCGGCGGGAACGGCGCCAGCGGCAGGATCGCCTCGCCCGGGGCTCGCAGCGGCTCGCGGCTTGTCGTAAGGATCCGCAGCTCCGGTGCGGCCTCGCGAAGGTCCATGGTGATGCTCGCCACGCCGGCCGACAAGTGCTCGCAGTTGTCCAGGATCAGCAGCACTGCGCCGCCCCTGGTCGCCTCCGCGACGACCTGGCGGGCGTCCTTACCCGCGCCGGTGAGTGCCGCCGCCGTGCTCACCGCCGGACCGATCAGCCATTCCCGCGACACGGATGCCAGCCGCACCCACCACACACCCCCGGGGTATCCGGCTCGGACGCGGTGAGCGATCTCCCCGGCCAGCCGGGTCTTCCCCACGCCCGCCGGCCCGACCAGGCTTACCAGCCGGTGCTGCCGCAGCAGCTCGGGCAGCGCGGCCAGCTCGCGACCGCGGCCGACGAAGCGGTCGAACACCGCAGGCACGTCACCCGGCTGCGGCCCGGCCTCACTCGGCCGAATCCCGACGCTGTCATAGGACGTCGTAATCGAGGTGCCCTTGCTGTACTGACGATGCAGGGAGGAAGCCGGGACGTCCAGCGCGTCCGCCAGCTCCCGCCAGCTCAAACCCCGAGCCCGCCCCATCGCGACGACGGACCGGAGTCCCCAGGCGGTCACTCGCTGAGCCTCGGCCAGCGCCGCGGCCAGGTCGACCGGCTCGGACGCACGCCCCGCTGCGGCCGCCACGGCCATCAGCTGCCGCAGATACGTCTCCACATCTCGGGCGGATCCGCCATCATCCTGCGGCGTCATCACACCTCACGTCGACGGTCGGGAAGCGGCGCTCAAGGGCGGCCGCGAACTGCTCGACCTCGATCGCGGAACGGCTCGGATCGCACCTTCCCGGAGGCGAACGCTCACGACGATGCTCTCCTTGTCCGCGTCAAGAGTGATCCCTTTGCCGGCCCGACGGGTGTGGTGTTGATTGATCACTCAATCATGGGAGTCGAGCGTTGTCCAGTAGGCGTTTACGAGACGCTGCGATGCGCCTCGGCTCTCGGGTCGGCGATCCTGTCCTGCCTTCGCGGAGACCGCGCAGGCGACCGGCGATCAGCCGCGGGTATCGCTGTTGCTGGGCGGCGCTCGTCACGCGCGGTTCTGCATGCCGAGCATCGACCGCAGCGCCGCATATCCGACCCGTTGGTATTCCTCGGCCTGAGCGGGGAAGGCGAGCATCGAATCCATGATCGAGTTGGCGAGACCGGCGACGAGAGGACCGATGAAGTGGATGGACTGCCCGGCCAGTGGCCCATGCCGGCTCGCTTCGAGGAAGACGGCCACTCCTGAGCCCAGGTCGTCGGCAACGCGATCGCGGGTCGGCAGAGAAGGGATGTCGCTGTTGTAGATCGAGAGCAGGGCGCGTCGTCTCACCGCGTTCTCGGTTCCCCACCGCATCCACCGGTCCCAGATCGCGCTCATGGCGTCATCGACGGACAGGTCTGCGTCGAGATCTTCCAGGACCGCTTCCCGTAGCTCGTGCTTGAGTGCGACGAACAGGGCCTCGAGCATTCCGTCCTTGGTGCCGAAATGGTGGAACACCGACCCTTGGGCGGCGCCGGCGCGCTTGGCGATGACCGCTGTACTCGCAGTGACTCCTTGCTCAGAGACAACCTCGATGGCAGCTTCCAGCAGTCGTCTGCGCATGGCGCCCAGGTCGCGGTGTGAGGAAGCGTTTGACATTCGACTCCAATGGCCATTGATTGGTCAATCAAATTCTGATAATAAACGACCAGGGTACGCTGTGATCGACTCTGGTGCGCAGCCGCTCGCGGACCCCACCAGCCCTTCCGGCCCTTGTCCGGCAGCCGGGAGTCGACCGGCGGTTCGTGGCGATCGTCGATCGAGTGCATCTCCAGGGTCAGGAACGGTCGCCGGGCCCGCGCCGCCCCGAGACTGACGCTCTCGACGGCATCGCACATAGCGCTCCACGGTGGAATATCCGTTGCCGGCAGCGCCATGAATTCTCCCCGCCATGGCTGTGCGGACCGCGAGCGGGCAATGCATCGACGAATGCGAGTGCCGCGGCGGCCGGATCAACGGTCAAGAGCGAACAGCGCCACTGCGGCGATGACTCCGACGGCCGTGCACAGTAGTCCGCTGATCAGCCATCGGCCGTTGGGTCGCACTCCGCTGATCACGGCGGCCGTCAGTCCGGCGGCGGCGGTGGTGAGGACCAGGGCCGCCACGGCCAGATCACCCAGCCACTCACCGACGCTCAGGTCGCCGTTACGTACGCCTTCGCTACCGAACACGACGAACGACAGGGCGTACAGCACAGCGACCGAGAGCCAGCCGACGTGGACCACAGCGACAACCCAGGAGGCCACCCTCAACAGGAAACGGTTCGGATGGGCGGAGGTGCTCGATGCGCTGACCATGCGAGGGAACGTAACCACGCCCGGCAAACTCGGTTGCACGGCACCCTTCTGGCCCGCCGCGAAAGCCGACGGTGTACCAATGTGGAACGCAGATTCCTCGACGTACCCGGTCGGGGCCCTGCACGGCTGGGTAATCCTGACTTGTGGTCAAGATGCCTATAGCGCTTGGTAGTCGCGCGTCTTGTCGATGTGTACAGCAAGATGTCTCGCCAAGATCGTCGTGATGTGTCTCCGGCGGTTGCCCACTTCCTGAGAGCAATGTGCGAGGGAGATCAACTGTGGGCTGCGGACAGTCCGCCGACCTCGGCCGGGAGGCAGCCATTTTCAGGATCCTGTTTGCACCACAGCCTCTGAGGTGAAGCCGGTGTCCTGCCGGCCCTGCTCGACGTAGTTGAGAGGAAACATTCCGTATGTTTCGCAGTGCAGCTCTGGCGTCTGCTGTCGCGCTGGTGGCGGTGACCGCTGCCCCGGCCGGGGCCGCTCCCGGTGGACCGGACCCGGCCCATCCCGGAGCGGCCGGGGTGGGCGACCCGTACTACCCGCTCGATGGCAATGGCGGCTACGACGTGCGGCATTACGGTTTGGATCTGCGATATACGCCGGCCAGCGATGTGCTGGCCGGCACGGCGACGATCCTGGCCCGGGCGACGGAGCATCTGTCCGCGTTCAACCTCGACCTGCGTGGACTGACGGTGCGGTCGGTGACCGTGGACGGCCGGGCGGCGGCTTGGAGTCGTAGCGGCGGCGAGCTGACCGTCACCCCGCGCCGGGGTCTGCCGGCCGGGCGCGCCTTCACCACCAGGGTCGTTTACGACGGTGTCCCGGAGACGTTCGAGGAGGCGGACGGGGCTGTTTCCGGTGCGTTCGCCACCGCGGACGGGGTGATCATCGCGGGGCAGCCGCACTCCGCGGCGCTGTGGTATCCCGTCAACGACCACCCGGTCGAGAAGGCGGCGTACACCTTCCGGGTCACCGTGCCGCAGGGGGTGACCGCCGTCGCGAACGGGGAACTGCTCGATCAGGCCACCCGCGCGGGCTGGACCACCTGGCGCTGGGACGCCCGCGAGCCGATGGCCTCGTACCTGTCGACGCTGGCGGTGGGCAACTTCGACCTGAAGTCGTACCGCGCCGGGGGAGTCCGCTACTGGGACGCGATCGACCCGTCATTGTCCCGGCGGGAAGAGCCCCGTTCCGGGCAGCAGATGGCGATCAGCCAGTCCGGCAACTCGGCGTACAAGCGGCTTGTGAGGACGATCGAGGTGCCGGCCGGCGGGGCCGCGGCCGACTTCTGGGTGGACCGCAGTACCGAGAAGGACCTCGACTTCTTCTTCGTCGAGGCGCACACCGTGGGAGCCGATGACTGGACAACCCTGCCGGACACCAACGGTCACACTGCCGAGGACGTCGGCTTCGCCTGCCAATTCCGGGATCTGCGGGCCGCGCATCCCTTCCTCAACCACTATCTGACACCGTCCGGGGACACCTGTACGCCCTCGGGAACGTCCGGCATGTGGTCGGCCGCCTCCGGCCGCAGCAACGGCTACGAACACTGGGCGGTCGATCTGGCCCGGTTCGCCGGCAAGAAGGTGGAACTCGCGCTGACCTATGCCGCCGACCGCCGCGGCGCCCTGCGCGGTGTCGTGGTCGACGACATCACGGTGAGCACCGGAGCCGGGAGCACGTCGTTCGAGGCGGACGGCGACCCGATGGACGGCTGGATGGCGACGGACGCGCCCGCGGGTAGCCCGGCCAATCCGAACACGTGGATCGCCGGTACGGTCGGCGACCTTCCGGCCACCGAGGGCGCGAACGTGGCCGCGGCTTTCGCCCGCCAGCCTGAGATCATCCGGTTCCTGTCCGGTGTGTTCGGTCCGTACCCGTTCTCCACCGGCGGTGGCATCGTCGACAACCAGGATCTGAACTTCGCTCTGGAGACGCAGACCCGGCCGGTGTACCCGCCGATCATCTTCACCAGCCCGGAGCCGGAGTTCGGTCCGCAGGGCACCAGCATCGTGGCGCACGAGCTGGCCCACCAGTGGACCGGCAACAGTCTGGCGTTGCAGCGCTGGCGCGACATCTGGCTCAACGAAGGTTTCGCCGACTACGCCATGTGGCTGTGGAGCGAGCACGAGGGGCGAGCCACCGCCCAGCAGACCTTCGACGGGCTCTACGACGGCATCCCGGCGGACTCCGACTTCTGGACAGTTGTCGTCGGTGACCCCGGCCCGGACAACCTGTTCGCCGGCCCGATCTACGACCGCGGCGCGATGACGCTGCACGCCCTGCGGCGCACCGTCGGCGACAAGGCGTTCTTCCGCATCCTGCGCACCTGGGCAACCTCCCGGGCCGGCGGCAACGTCGACACCGAGCAGTTCATCGAGCTCGCCGAGAAGACCTCCGGCCGGCAGCTCGACGACTTCTTCACGGCATGGCTGTACACCGCGGCCAAACCACTCGCGCCGCCCGCCGCCACCGCGGCCAGGCCGCAGCCCGCGGCGGCCTCGACGCATCACCCCTACCGCGACGGCCTGGATAGCGCGGGGCTACTCCAGCCGCCACGCCGCCACCAGTGACGAAGGGATCGGAAACGACAATGTCAACGGTCCTGATCACCGGTGCTAATCGCGGTATCGGATACGAGACAGCCAGGGCGCTGATCGCCGGGGGCGACAACGTCTGGCTCGGGTGCCGCGACGAGGAAGGCGGCAAGCGTGCCGCAGCCGAGCTTGGCGGAACTTTTGTGCGGCTCGACGTCACCGACGACGCCTCCGTCGCAGCCGCCGCGGCCACGGTCGGACAGCTCGACGTCCTCGTCAACAACGCGGGGGTGCTCGAAGCGCCGACCCCGATCGGGCAGCTCACCGCCGCACTCGTGCAAGGAGTCTTCGACACCAACGTCCTGGGGACCATACGAGTCAGCACGGCCTTCCTGCCGGCGCTGTCCACGTCGACGCAACCCAGGATCGTCAACGTGACCAGCAGCATCGGCTCGCTGACCAAGTCGGCCGATCCGGCGGACGAGTTCAACGCCTACCCGGCGGACGTGTATCGCGCTTCCAAGGCCGCCCTCAACATGTTCACCGTTCAGTACGCCAAGGCCTACCCCGCCATCCGGATCAACTGCGTTGATCCCGGCCTGACCCGCACGGACATGATGGGCCGAGCGGTCGGCCAGCCGATCCCGGCCGCGGCAGCGGTGATCGCGCGCGTGGTCGGCCTCGGGCGGGAAGGTCCCAGCGGTCAGTTCATCGGCCCCGACGGAAACGTCGCCTGGTGACCGGGCCTCAGAGCGCGTTGGCCTGACGAGCCAGGGCGGGCGGCGCCGCACGGCGCCTCGGAAGCTGCGGGATTTCGTCACCCGGCCCATGAACTGAGCTAATGGCAGGGACAGGAAGCATGGCAGCGGAAAAGCTGGATTTCGAGACTCAGGTCTTCGTGAAGGAACACATCAGCCGCTTTCCCCGAGATATCGGCGTGTGCCCAAAATCCGAGTGGTCAACGGCCGCACCCGCGACGATCACGGCACGAGTTCATCCGGACGGTCCGCGGTGAAACGTTCGCTCGTCATGGGGGCGATCATCGTAGGAGTAGGGGTCGTACTCCTGGGCGCGGCCGTGAACATGGTTTGGCAAGGTCAGGGGTATCCCGATTATGCCGAGGCGACCGGCACGGTGACAGAAGGAACGACACAGTCGCTTTCCGCAAGATTCCGCACCTATCATGTCTCTTTCCGTACACCGGACAACGAACTCTACGAATTCACTGAACGCATCCGGGGAGGCCCCGCAGTTCACGCAGGCGCCGAGGTCGTTGTCAAGTACGACCCGGACGAGCCGACTCGCGCCACGATTCCTCATGAACCTCTGTGGACTGCGATCTTGATGTGTGCAGGTATAGGTGTGTTCATGCTTTGCGTAGGATTTTTGGCGATCATTCACACGCGTCGGCGTATACGCAACGGCGCTCGATAGTCTCGAACGACGTTCTCCTAGCCGATAAGGCGCCCCAAAGCCATCAGACGACTGACTAGCCTGGTGCCCGTCGGGTGAACGCCGGGCGCGGGTTGCGCGAGGTCAGCCACCAGTAGCGCATGGTGGCGGCAGGCCATGGGTTGGTGACCCGGCCGGTAGGGGTCTTGTACCAGCTCAAGCACCCCGCCGACCAGACCGTCCGGCGCATCCGGCGGGCCAGCCAGCGGTCGTAGCCGGCCATTGCCGCCTCGGTCACCTCGACCGCGCCGGGCAGCAGGCTCAAGCACTTCATGATGTACCTGACCTGGCATTCGATCATGAAGACGTTGGAGTTGTGGCCCAGGATGGTGTTCGGCCCGTGCACCAGGAAGAAGTTCGGGAAGCCGGGCACAGCCATGCCGTAGTAGGCGTCGGCCCCGTCCGACCACTGGTCGTCCAGGCTACGTCCGCCGCGGCCCACGACCTTCATGGGTACGAGGAACTCGGTCGCCCGGAAGCCGGTGGCGTAGACGATCACGTCCGCGCGCCGCTGCTCACCGGTGCCGGTGCGCAGCCCGCTCGGCGTGATCCGCTCGATGCCGTCGGTCACCAGGTCGACGTTGGGCCGGGTCAACGACGGGTAGAAGCCGTTGTCGATGACGATCCGCTTGCATCCGATCGGGTAGTCCGGCACCAACCGGCGGCGGAGCTCGGCCTGCGGGACCTGGCGGCGCAGATGCGCGAGCGCCGCCCACCGCGCGGGCCGGAACGACCATCCCCGGCTGATGACCGGCGACAGCGCCAGGTCCGCCGCGAGATAGGTGCCGGCGCGGACGACGTCGTGCAGGGCGGGGACACGACCCAGCGCCCAACGGGTGACCTGGCCGAACTCCGCCTTCGGCTTCGGGATCACCCAGTTCGGGGTCCGCTGGTAGACGTCGACGTGCCTGGCCCGCTCCGCCACGATGGGCAGCAGTTGGGCCGCGCTGGAGCCCGTGCCGATCACCGCGACGTCCTTGCCGGTGAGCTCCAGCCCGTGGTCCCACCCGGTCGTGTGGAAGGCGCGGCCGGCAAAGCTGTCCTGCCCGGCGATGACCGGGACGTGCGGCCGGTGCAACTGGCCGACCGCGGAGATGACGACGTCGAAGACCATCCGCTCACCAGCGGCGGTCGTGAGCGTCCACGAGGCGGTCTCCTGGGCGTACTCGGCCGCCACGATCTCCGTGCTCGTACGCAGGTGCCCGCGCAACCCGTACTTGTCCGCCACACCGCGCAGGTAGTCCAGGATCTGCGGCTGCCCCGGGAACCGCACGTTCCGGCTGCGGTACTTCTCGAACGAGTACGAGTACAAGTGGGAGGGCACGTCGCAGCCGCAGCCCGGGTAGGTGTTGTCGCGCCAGATGCCGCCCACCTCGCCGGCTTTCTCGAAGACCACGAACGACGTACAGCCCGCGTCGCGCAGGGCGACCGCCATGCACAGTCCACCGAACCCCGCGCCGATAACGGCGACCCGGGCGTCGTCGGGGATCGCCGTCACCGGCCCACCGCCATCAGCCGCTCGCCCTTGCGGAACGAAAGCGACTCGATCGGCTTGCCGTCCGTCAGCTGCGCGCCGGCGACCACGAAGACCGGCGTCCCGCCGCTGACGCCGGGCACGGAAGCCAGAAGGTGGAGAGGATCCATGCGACAAACCCTAAGAGCCGGGTGGTGGCGCTCACGGCCACATTGCCCTGCCGTACCGGCAACCTTGCACCGGGCGAAGCCGGCTACCACGGAAGGGCAGCGCTGTTGCCCTGTCGCAACCGCAGCCGCCTGGTGCTGTGGCGGGACACGCCGAACCACTTCGCGGTACTGGGTAAGGTCGGGGCACTTCAGCTGCCGCGTGGTGTCAGACTTGCGGGCGTCTCAGGCTCGGGATCACTGGTTCTCGATGGGCCAGGAACGAGACCGGCGAAGGCCCGATGCGAAGGAGTGCGGTCATGACGAACCCGCTGGGAGTACGGCCCCCGAGCGCCGCATGCTCAGGGCGTACCGGCGCCTCCGCCTGATCCGCTGATGGACTCGACGGATCTGACCTGGCTCGACGCCACCGAGCTGGCGCGCCTGATCGCGGTCGGCGAGGTGACTGCGGTCGAGGTGATCCAGGCGCACCTGGATCGGATCGAAGTCGTGGGTGACCGCGTCAACGCGTTCGTCACCGTTCTCGGCGAGCAAGCCCTCGCGGCTGCCGCGCGGCGGCCACGGGGCCGGCTGGGTGGGGTTCCCTTCACGGTGAAGGATTCCTTCGATACGGCTGATGTACGGACCACCCGTGGTTCGCGCATCTTCTCGCAGTACGTGCCGGCTGCCGATGCCACTGCGGTGGCCAGGATCCGAGCGGCGGGCGGTGTATTGCTGGCCAAGACGAATCTGCCGGAGATGTCGTACTGGACGGAGACCGACAATCTGGTAGCCGGACGTTCCCTCAATCCCTATGACCCGCGGCGGACCCCGGGCGGGTCGAGCGGAGGCGAATCGGCGGCGATCGCGGCCGGCCTGTCACCGCTCGGTCTAGGCAGCGATGTCGCGATCTCGGTGCGCGGCCCGGCGCACGACACCGGTATCGCGGCGATCAAGCCGACCCACGGGCGGGTGCCGTGCACGGGTCACTTCCCGCCCGTACTTCAGCGATGGTGGCACGTGGGGCCGATGGCCCGCAGCGTACGGGATCTGCGTCTGGCGTTGTCCTGCTTGAGCGGGCCGGACGGCCACGATCGGTACGCCTCGGTGCCGCCGGCCGGCCGACCTGGCCCGATCTCGCGTATCGGCTGGAACATCGATGCGTTCGGACCGATTCATCCCGACGTACAGGCGACCGTCACCGCGGCCGCCGCCGCGGCTGCCGATCTCGGTCTGCGCGTCGAGCCCGCCGCCCTTCCTTGGCTGGCGCAGAACGACTGCACGCGGCTCTCGAGGATCTTGTTCACCGCCGAGATCGTCCCGTACCTGAGATCCATCACCGCGGGAAGGGAATCGGAGCTCCACGCCGTCACCGCGCAGACGATCGCCGTCGGCGACGTCGCCGACGGCGATCGCCTCGCGGCCGAGCACGAGCGCGACCTGCTGCGGGACGCTCTGGACCGTTGGTTCTCGGCGTACGACCTCTTGATCTGCCCGGTCGCCCCGTTCCCCGCGCCACGGCACGCTCAAGCTCGCCAGCAGATCGGAGAGACACTGGTGCCCGCCCGGGCGGTGATGCGGGCAACGGTGCCGTTCAACCTGACCGGACAGCCCGCCGTGTCGTTGCCGTTCGGCACCAGCGCCGACGGACTGCCGATCGGCGTGCAATTGGTCGGGCGGCGCGGCGAGGACGAGGCCGTCCTCGCTCTGGCCGGACGGTTGGAGTCGGTCAGTCCCGTCCACGGTCGGCGGCCTCCCTTCTGAGCAGCGCCGCAGCGGACGAGGCCGAGGTTCAAGACCGTGGCGACGTCCGGACGCGTTCAGGCTCTTGGTCTTCGCCTCGTCGGGGGGTTGCGGGGCAGTCGGTGAGACCAGCGGCGGGTTGGCTGCATGCGGCCGGGCGCTGCCGCGTCGGCGGGCGAGGATCCCGTCGTCGCCCTGGCGGTGATCGCGGCTCGCGGCCAATGAGGCCGGCCCGGATGGTTGCTGTCAGCGGCCGCCCACGAAGGTGTCTGCTGGGACGAAGATCCGGTGACCGGTGGGTGGGAAGGTGAGCCAGGCGCCTTCCGGGGTCCATTCGACCGTCATGTCCGAGGGGTCCATTCCGGTAGCGTCCAGCCGTAGGTGGTGGCCGTAGTCACCGCCCGGGTCGCGGCCGAGGTAGATCTCGTAGTGGTTCGGCGCGAAGTCGATGGTGTCCGTCAGGCCGAGAACAGCGATCGGCGCTCTCACCCGTTTGAGGACCGCAGTGTGGGTGGAGCCGTCGGCATATGTCACCGACGGCGGCTGGGTGAACGTCTTGATTGTGCTGATTCGGGGCCAACAGAGGAATATCCCGAGCGCAATCACGGCCCCAGCCACGGCGAAAGCCACGAGGCGGCTGGTCCGCCGCCGGCCGTCCGGGGTGGGCGGGGCGGTCGGCGCTGCCATCTCGGTCATTCGGCAAGTGTCACAGCGGGAGTCAACGTCAACGTCGCGGCCTGACCTTCCATCGGTCTCCGCCGCGGGTCAGGGCGCGTTGCCCGCGCACCGCGGTCAGTCCGGAACCACCAAACCGGCACTGGCACACTCTGTGACACTTCGCCTCCCGAGCGCCTCGCTATGTCGGGGCGACCTTCACCTGGACGCCGGTTCGCCGCGCCTCGGCGAGGTCCCCGTATGAGATCACGATGTCGAACGGCCGGAACGCTCCATCCGCTCCATCCGCGTGCAGCGTCGTCGATCACCGACCATTCCGGCATTCTCTTCTGCCGCCGAGCGCGTGCGCAGGTTGCGAACGTAGCGTGAGGACATAGCGGCGCTTGCGGCCTTGGGCGATCAGAGCTGGAGCCGCCCAGCTGGGCTCATGCTCCGAGCCGATTGCGTGGGACTCGAACCCCAACGGAGACGCGTACCGCCTCACCAGGTTTCAGGAGCGGCGCGCGTGCCGCAGCGCGGCCACGCCGATGCCGGCGGCCAGGAGGCCGGCGGTGACCTCGCCCAGCACGTAGTACTGGACGTCGAGGGTGATGCCGTGGAGTCCCTCGATGGTCATGGCGAGCCCGCCGAGGCCGAACAGGATCGCGAACACCAGGCTCGTGGCGCGGCGCGGCGGTGTCCACGGCGGGGTGCCGAGGTCGCCCAGGCGCCGGGCGAACAGCAACGCGAGCAGCAGGAGCAGCCCGGCGCCGCCGGCGAGCAGGTACGGGAAGTCGTTGTCGGCGTAGGGGACCAGCGCGACCTCCTGCTGGTAGGCCCCCAGGCATTCGTCCAGGTTCAGCCACCTGGCCGAGGGATCGCACATATGGTCGAGCCGAACCGGTCGGTCGCGATGAGCAGGCGGGTCCACGGCCAGCTCAGCAGCCAGGTCAGGGCGCCGCTGAGGCCGTACCAGGTCAGGAAGGTGCCGGTGAACGCCCAGGCCCCGACGAGCAGCGGACGCAGGTCGAGGCGGACCACGATTCTGGTTGTCGGCAGCCGGCGGACGACGACGGCCGGCGCGCCGAAACGGTTGATCGCGTCGCGTTCGGCGGCTTCGGCGTCGAGACCGCGGGCGCGGCCCTCGGCGACCGCCTCGGTGAGGTGGTCCTCGGTCTCGGCCAGCAGCCGCCGGCCCTCGGCGCCGGTTCCGGCCAGCAGCTCGAACATCTCGTCGAGGTAGGTGTCGACGAGCCCCTGGCCCCGGTCGTGGGGGAGCGCGGCGGTCACGCGTGGCCGCCGGCGGTCATCGGGCCGATCACCGACTGGACGCCGACCACGAAGCCGCGCCACTCCTGTTTCTTGGCGGCGCGGGCGCGGCGGCCCTCGTCGGTGAGGTGGTAGACGCGGCGCCGGCGGGGTGCGGCCTCGTCCCAGTGGCTGGCCACCAGGCCGGCGCGCTCCAGGCGTTGCAAGGCCGGATAGACCGTGCCCTCGGGCAGGTCGAAGGCGCCCTCCGAGCGGTCGCGCAGGGCGCTGATCACGGCGTAACCATGCACCGGGCCGGCGTCGTTCAGCACCGACAGCAGCAGGAGGTCGAGATGACCGCGGATATCCACGCCCAGGAACACTAGGCATAGACATGCTAGGCGTCAAGATGGTCGATCGAATTGGGCCGTTCCGGTTAGGACGGTCGGCTATGTGACGCCCGGTTATCAAACTGTTACATGTTGAACTCTTGCCCGACACAGAGGCCGCGGCTGAAGTTTGTACAGGCAATAAACAAATCTCGATGTCGAGACACGGGACGCCTCCCGACGGGCTGGCCCGAGCGACCGATGGTCCACCCCGGACGAGGAGATCACGTGTCCCGCCACCCTGCGCGCGGCCTGTTCACGGCTGCCCTGCTGTCGTTATCCCTGCTGGCGACCGTCCTCATCGGCGGGCCCGGCGTCCGGCCGGCGGCGGCTCAGGCGCCCGCCGCCGCGGACCCCTACTCCGTCCTCGTCTTCTCCAAGACCGCCGCCTTCCGGCACGACGCGATCCCGGCCGGGATCGCCGCCATCCGGCAGCTCGGCGCGGCCAACGGGTTCACCGTCGACGCCACCGAGGACGGTGCCGCGTTCACCGACGCCAACCTGGCCAAGTACCGGGCGGTCATCTGGCTCTCCACCACGGGGGACGTCCTCGACGCCGGCCAGCAGGCCGCCTTCGAGCGCTACATCAAGGCCGACGGCGGGTACGCCGGGATCCACGCCGCCTCGGACACCGAGTACAGCTGGCCCTGGTACGGCAAGCTGGTCGGCGCCTACTTCGCCAGCCACCCGGCCAACCAGCAGGCCACGGTCAAGGTCGAGGACCCGGCCCACCCGTCCACGGCCGAGCTGCCGGAACGCTGGTCGCGCTTCGACGAGTGGTACAACTTCCAGACCAACCCGCGCGCCGACGTGCACGTGCTGGCCAGCCTGGACGAGACCAGCTACACCCCGGGCGCCGGCGCGATGGGCGCCGACCACCCGACCGCCTGGTGCCAGGACTACGACGGGGGACGGGCCTGGTACACCGGCGGCGGGCACACGAGTGAGTCGTACGCCGACCCGCAGTTCCTCGCCCACCTGCTCGGCGGCATCCAGACCGCGGCCGGGGTGCTGGACGCCGACTGCGGCGCCTCGCTGACCGCGAGCTTCGAGAAGGTCAGCCTGGACGCCAACACCAGCAACCCGATGGAGCTGGACATCGCCGGGGACGGCCGGGTGTTCTATGTGGAGCGCGACGGGCGGGTGCAGATCGTCAAACCCGACACCGGGCGTACGGTGACCGCCATTGATCTCGATGTCTTCACCGGCAACGAGGACGGCCTGATCGGCCTCCGGCTCGACCCCGGCTTCGACGAGAACGGCTGGGTCTACCTCTACTACGCCCGCAACGACGGGGTGGCGCGCAACCTGCTGTCCCGGTTCACCGTCACCGGCGACACCATCGACCTGACCAGCGAGAAGGTCGTCCTCCAGGTCACCACCCAGCGCAACACCTGCTGCCACGCCGGCGGCAGCATGACCTTCGACCGCGACGGCAACCTCTATCTCGCCACCGGTGACAACACCAACCCGTTCGAGTCGGACGCCTTCACCCCGATCGACGAGCGGGCCGGGCGGCAGGACTACGACGCCCAGCGGACCGCGGGCAACACCAACGACCTGCGTGGCAAGGTGCTGCGGATCCACCCGGAGGCCGACGGGACCTACACCGTGCCGGCCGGCAACCTCTTCGCGGCGGGCACCGCGCGTACCCGCCCGGAGATCTTCGCGATGGGCTTCCGCAACCCGTTCCGGATCGGCACCGACCCGGCCACCGGCACCCTCTACGTCGGCGACTACGGACCGGACGCGGGCGCGGCCAACCCCAACCGCGGACCCGAGGGGACGGTGGAGTGGAACATCGTCGGGGCGGGCAACTACGGCTGGCCGTACTGCACCGGCGCCGGCTACGCGTACAACGACTACCAGTTCCCGTCCGGCCCGAGCGGGGCGAAGTTCGACTGCGCCGCGCCGGTGAACAACTCGCCCAACAACACCGGTCTGACCGCGCTGCCGCCGGTGGTCAGCGCCACCGTGGACTACGACTACAGCGGCAACCCGCGCTTCCCCGAGATCGGCGGCGGCGGCGCCCCGATGGGCGGCCCGGTCTACCGCTACGACGCCGCGCTGAACTCCGCGCGCAAGTGGCCGGCCTACTTCGACGGCAAGGCGATGTTCGGCGAGTGGAACCAGTCGAAGATGTACTCGATGCAGGTCACCGCCGACGGCCGGTCCCTGGTCGACATCAACCAGGTGCTGACCGGGATGAGCTTCAACCGTCCGATGGACTTCGAGTTCGGTCCGGACGGCGCGCTCTACATGATCGAGTGGGGCACCGGCTTCGGCGGGAACAACGACGACTCCGGGGTCTACCGGATCGACTACATCGCCGGTGACCGCGCGCCGATCGCGGCGGCGAGCGCCACACCGACCTCCGGGCCGGTGCCGTTGACCGCCCGGTTCTCCAGCGCCGGATCCCGCGACCCGGACGGCGGCGCGCTGACCTACGCCTGGACCTTCGGTGACGGCGGCACGTCGGACGAGGCCAACCCGAGCCACACGTACACCACGGCCGGCAACTACACCGCGCAGCTCACCGTGACCAACCCCAAGGGGCGCACCGCGGTGGCCAACGTTCCGGTGACGGTCGGCAACACCGCGCCGACGGTGACCATCGAGTTCCCGCCCGCCGGTGGCTTCTTCGAATGGGGCGACCAGATCAAGTACACGGTCAAGGTGAACGACCCGGAAGACGGCGAGATCCACTGCGACCGGGTACGCCTGCAGGTGCTGCTCGGCCATGACGAGCACGCCCACCCGCTGGAGCAGCACACCGGCTGCACCGGCACCGTACAGACCGCCCTCGCCTCCGGGCACGGCGCCGAGGCGAACGTCTTCGCCCTCTTCGAGGCGACCTACACCGACAACGGCGGGGCCGGCGGCGCCGAGCCGCTCACCGGGCGCGCGATCGAGAAGCTGCAACCCAAGCGGAAGCAGGCCGAGTACTTCACCGGCACCGGCCGGGTGGCCGGCGCCACCGGCGGCGGCGACCCGGGTGTGCAGCGCGAGACCACCAGCGACCCGGCCGGCGGCGGCCAGAACATCGGCTTCATCGAGGACGGGGACTGGTGGTCGCTCGACCCGGCCAGCCTGACCGGCATCGAGTCGATCCGCTTCCGGGTCGCCTCGGACGTCGCCGGCGGGCGGATCGAGATCCACGCCAACGCCGCTGACGGGCCCCTGGTCGCCACGGCCACCGTGCCCGGCACCGGCGGCTGGCAGAACTGGGCCGACGTCACCACCCCGGTTCCCGCCTCCGGCGCGACGTCGCTGTTCTTCGTCGTCCGCGACCCGGCCGGCGGGGCGGGTTCGCTGATCAACGTCAACTGGATGGACTTCCTCGGCAAGGGCGTCACCGACAACGCGCCGCCGAAGGTCAGCGCCGTCGCCACCCCGACCACCGGCACGGCGCCGCTCGCCGTCGCGTTCGACGGCACGGCCACCGACGACGAGGGCGACACCCCGCTGACGTACGCCTGGGACTTCGGCGACGGCGGCACGGCGGACACCCTGGACGCCACCCACACCTACCGGGTGCCCGGCAACGTCACCGCGACGCTGACGGTGACCGACAGCCGGGGCGCCAAGGCGTACACGAACGTGCCCATCAAGGTGGACGCGCCGAACACCGCCTGCCTCGGCGCGCGCTCGGACGACTTCCTCGGCACCGCGCTGGACCGGGACCGGTGGTCGGTGGTCCGGGAGAACCAGACGTTCTCGGTCTCCGGCGGGGCGCTGCGGCTGCCCACGGCCGTGGGTGACCTCTACGGCGCCCGCAACGACGCCACCAACCTGGTCGTGCAGCCCGCGCCCGGCGGGGCCTGGCAGGCCACCACGAGGATCACCGTCCCGGTGACCGCGAACTACCAGCAGGCCGGCCTGATCGTCTACGGCGACGACGAGAACTACGCCAAGCTCGACCTGCTCTTCAACGGCGCGCGGACGGCCGAGTTCATCCGGGAGACCGCCGGGACGCCCCGCAACGAGGGCGGCGACAGCACCCCGGCGCCCGCCGGTGACGTGATCCACCTGCGGGTGACCAGCGACGGGACCAACCTGACGGCGGAGGCTTCGGCCGACGGCCAGACCTTCACCCCGGTCGGCCGGGCGGCCGCGCTGGCCGGCATCACCAACCCGCGCGTCGGGCTCTTCGCCCTCAACGGCGGCACCGAGGCGCCGGTCGTGGACGCGGTCTTCGACTGGTTCCACCTCACCCCGGACGCCCCGGCGGAACCGGTCGTGCCGTCGGACGAGTTCACCGGCGCCACGCTCGACAAGTGCCGGTGGGACGCGATCGTCCGGGAGGACCCGGCGACCTACCGGGTCACCGACGGGGCGTTGCGGATCGACGTGCCCAACGGCGACATCTACGGCACCGGCAACACCGGGCCGGCCAACTTCATCCTGCAGGGCGCGCCGGCCGGCGACTGGACCGTGCAGACGAAGGTCGACGGCAGCCTGCTGAACGAGCAGTACCAGCAGGCCGGGCTGCTCGTGTACGGCGACGACGACAACTACATCAAGCTCGACCTCGTCGCCGACAACACGGCGGGGCAGCCGGTCAGCCGGCGGCTCGAGTTCCGCAGCGAGATCGGCGGGGCCGTGCAGGACCCGCAACCGCAGGCCGGCAACCTGACCTCGGCGGTGTGGCACCTGAAACTGGTCAAGGCCGGCACCACCTACACCGCCGCCTACTCGGCCGACGGCACCGAGTGGACGTCGCTCGGGTCGCTGACCAACGCCGCGGTGGGAGCGGCGCCGAAGACCGGCCTGTTCACCCTCGGCGCGGCCCAGACCGCCTCGAAGACAGCGGCGTTCGACTACTTCCGGCTCACCTCCGGGAACGCCGACACCACCGCCCCGGTGACCAGCGCCGCGGTGTCCGGGACGCCGGTCGGCGGCTGGCACACCGGGCCGGTCACGGTCACGCTGACCGCCACGGACGCCGGCGGTGTCGCGGGCACCGAATACCAGCTGGACGGCGCGACCGCCTGGACCGCGTACACCGCTCCGATCGCGGTCAGCGGCGACGGGACGCACGAGGTGCGGTTCCGCTCGACCGACGAGGCCGGGAACGTCGAGGCGGCCAAGTCGGTCGCGGTGCGGATCGACGGGACGGCGCCGGTCACCACGGCCCAGTTCGCGCCGGCCAACGACAACGGCTGGCACAACGGCGCCGTCCCGATCACGCTGACCGCGGCCGACGCCGGGTCCGGGGTCGGCAAGCTGGAGTGGTCGCTGGACGGTGGCGGCTGGACGGCGTACACCGCGCCGGTCGACGTGGCCGGGGACGGGCAGCACGAGCTGCTCTACCGGGCCACGGACAAGGCCGGAAACGCCGAGACCCTCAAGTCGGCGATCGTACGGATCGACGGCGCCAAGCCGACCCTGCTGGTCTCCGGGGTGGCCGACGGCCAGCTCTACGGCGACAGCCAGGACGTCCGGATCTCGTGGCAGGCGGTCGATCCGGCCTCCGGCATCGCGACCACCTCGGCCACGCTGGACGGACGGGCGTACACCAACGGCGCTCTTCTGGCCCTGTACGAGCTGCCACTCGGCCTGCACGAGCTGACCGCGACCGCCACCGACAAGGCGGGCAACGTCACCGCGACGACGGTCAGGTTCTTCAACGCCACCTCGTTCCGCGACATGCAGAACCTGCTCGACCGGTTCAAGGCGACCGGCCGGCTCTCCACCAAGGCGCACAAGCAGCTGTCCACCAAGCTGGACGCGGTCCGCGCCTCGGAGGCGGCCGGCAACGACAAGCGGGCGGTGCAGCAGCTGACCGCGTTCAAGGCCCTGGCCGGCGACGCCGCCCTGGTCACCGACGCCGACGTCCGCGCCACCCTGGCCCGCGACGCCGACGCGATGATCGCCCGGCTCGGCGGCACGGCCAAGGTCGCCGGTCGGCTCGCCGGGGACCCGACCCGGGTCAAGCCACGTGGGTAGACGCCTGGCGGCGGCGGTCCTGGCCGGCCTGCTCCTGGCGATCCTGCCGGTGGCGGGCCCGGCCCGGGCCCACGACGGAAAGCTCAAGCTGGAGGTGGCCGGCGACGGCGCCACCGGCGTCACCGTCCAGGCCGTCCACGCCGACGGCCACCGCCTGGACACCGTGGTCCGGCTGGTCCTCAGCGCCACCGCCGAGGGCGGCCGGACCGTCGGCCCGGTCCAGCTCGCCCCGTCCGGCGAGGGGCAGGGTTTCTATTCCAGCGGCCCGATCCTGGCCCCGGGGACGTGGAAGGTGACCGTCCAGGCCCTGGCCCCGAACACCACCAGGGTGACCGTCGAGGTGCGGGCCCGGGCGGCGCAGACCGCCCCGGCATCGGTGGCTCAGGACCGGGCTGAGCCCTCGTCGCGGTGGCCGCTCGCGCTCGGCGTCCTCGCCGCGGTGGCGGTCGTCGCCCTGCTGCTGCTGGCGGTGATCCGCCGGCGCACGCCGGTCGGCTGAGGTTCAGCTGTCCGGGGAAGACTTCCGGGTACGGATGTCCCCATCGGACGCTCGGATGGTGGCCGGCGTCGATCAGGGCGGGAGACTTCGCGGGTGGGTGATGGGTGAGGATCGCCATTGTCGGGGCCGGGATCACCGGGCTCAGCGCGGCGTGGATGCTGGACGGGTCCGGGCACGAGGTGGTCCTCTTCGAGGCGGGTGAGGTCGCCGGGGGACACGCGCACACGCTGACCGTCCGGCCGGCGACTTCAGGGCGGCGCTGACCACGATCCCGGCCGGCGCCGAGCTCTACGAGGCCTGGGTGCGCCCACGCGCCCGGCGGCGACCTCACCCGCGCCGGCGTCGTGGTCACCTCGACCGAGTTCATCGCGTCGGAGTTCGGCGACCGCGTCCTGCACTTCCACCACCGGCGATGGGGAGTGGACTGACCTGTGTGCCGCGAAACTCGATGGCTCCGGCGACCCGGCCCCTGCGATGATCCATCGCAGGGGCCGTTAGCTCAACTGGCAGAGCATTCGACTGTGTAGCGCGTCCGCTTTCCGCCTCGGCGGTCATGGGAGCGCTTCCTTCTCACTCTTCTAATCGGAAGGTTCGGGGTTCGAGTCCCCGGCGGCCCACACCATCTGTCCACGACGACGTCCGGCGGAACGGAGGTTCACATGCTGGAGAAGTTGATCATTCAGAAGACGCTGCGCGTGCCGGCGAGTGCGGGCGCGTCCGGCGACGGCGCGGCGGTGGCCCGGCAGCTGGACGCGGCGCTGCTCGACGCCGGGTTCTCGGCCTCGCGGCCGCTGCTCGAGCACGTCGGCGGGCTGGCGCCGGGACCGGCGATGGATCTCGCCGCCACGGTCGTGTCCGCGGTGCGCGAGCTGGTCGGCGACCACGTGCGACACAACGCCTACTTCATCGGCTTCCCGCACGACGTGCCCGACACCATGGAGTTCTGGGTGGAGCGGCTGCGGGCGGCGGTGCCGGCCGGCGGCGACCCGGCAACCGACGCGGAGCTGCGCGACGCGCTCGCCGCGGGTGGCGTGAACCTGCTCGACCTGCCGGGGTACGGCGCCTATCAGCACACGTACGCCGAGCTGCTGGCCGTCCACGACGCCCTGGTCGCCTCGGCCGGTGACCGGCTGACGCTGCTGCGTCTCGGCGAGAGCGCCGAGGCGGAGGCGGCGCGGCTGTACGCGGCCCTGGCCGGCAGCACGACCCCGCTCGGCCAGGCCGACCTGGCGATCCTCGGCGAGCTCGCCGTGGCCTGCATGGACGCGGAGCAGCCGGCCGAGGTGCCGGTGCGCGAGAACCGGGCCGTGCTCAACGGGGTGCGGCTCGTCCTCGGCCGGCCGCTGGTCGCCGTGGACAGCACCACCGACGTGCTGCGCCTCGCCTGCCACGTCTCCGGCGGGGACGTCTCGCTGGCGACGCCGACGCGATTCCGCGGGTTCCGGCGCCGGGAGCGGCGGGTGCTGCTGGCCGCGCTGAACGAGGTCGTGGGTACGAGCCCGGCCAAGCTCGCCGACGTCGCCCGGTATGCCGAGCGGTGGAAGCGGCTGGGGGAGCGGCTCCACCCGCACGAGCACGCCGAGTGGCCGCACGCGCGTGAGGTGTTCGCGGTCGCGCGTGGCGAGCGGCGGCTGCGGAGCCTGTCCGGCCGGGCCGAGGCGGCGTTCCGGGCCGGCGCGATCGGCCAGGCCGCGTCGGTGCTGTCGGCGGCGCCCGGTCTGCTGCTGCGGTCGGCCGACCGGTTGCTGCGGCTGGCGCCGATGGCCGAGCGGGCCGCGGTGCTCGAGGCGGTGTCGGGTGCGCTCGGCACGGCATCGGGGCGGGTGCTCTGCTCGCTGCGGGAGCATGTGGCCAACCGGATGACGCCGGCGTCGGCCCGGATGTACGTGAACCGCTCGCGCCGGGCCTGGGTCGGTCCCGACCTGCGGCCCACGCTGCCGCCGGAACTGCTGGCCGAGGTGTCGGCGCGGCTCGACGCCGAGATCGGCGCCCGGCTGCCCGAGCCGGCGCTTCCGCTGCTCGTCGACCCGGACGTGCTCGACGTGGCGTTGCCGTTGTCCGGCAAGGCCGCCGAGGGCGGGTTCGCGGTGCTGCCGCGCGGTTCGCGGGCGCCGGTCAGCGGTGAGGTGCTGCGGTTCTTCACCTACTGGCGGCAGAGCGACCGCCGCACCGACTACGACCTGTCGGTGCTGCTGCTCGACGACGAGTTCCAGACGGCGGGCCAGGTGTCGTGGACGAACTACCGCCACGACGGTGTCGTGCACTCCGGCGACATCACCGACGCGGCCGACGGCGCGACCGAGTTCATCGACGTGCCGCTGACCGTGCGGGGCAGCTACGTGGCCCCGCAGGTGTACATCTACTCGGGCGAGTCGTTCGACGACGCGGCCGAGTCGATGTTCGGCTACCAGACGCGTACGCCCGAGCAGGCCGGCGCCCCGTTCGACGCGCGGACCGTGCGGGCGCGTTCGCAGATGCGTGGCCCGGGCCGGGTCGCCCTGCCGATGGTGTTCGCCCGGGGCGAGTCGGGCTGGCAGGCCGTGTGGTTGCACCTCTACCTGCGCGGCCGGCCGTCGTTCAACCGGGTGGAGGACAACACGTTCACCACCGCCCACCGCGTGCGGGCCCTGATGGAACGCCGCTACCTGACCGTGTCCTACCTGGTCGACCTTTGGCGCTCGCGGGCCGAGGTGACGATGTGGGACGGCCGGGCGCCGGACGAGCCGGTCATGTTCATCGGTCTCGACGCTCCGGACGGGCTGCCGGACGGATCGGAGGCCTACACCCTGGATCGGCTCAGCGAGCTGATCCCGGCATAGTGACGACATCCGAGGCCATGCGGGCGCTTCCTTCTCACCCGTTCGAATCGGTACCTCCGCGCAAGCGGGGGTCTGGCAATCAGCGCCCGCGCTCTCCTCGGGTCGCGCCGGTGGGCGCATGTCATCCGTGACATGCGCCCATCGGTGACGGGCGACTACCGGATCTTGACGGCGTGGGCCGTGCTGTACGCGGCCAGCAGCGCCGACTCGGTGTCCCCGCCGACCCACGCGCGGTAGGTGTAGGTCCGGCGCGAGGTCTGCTTGACCACCACGGACCAGACGCCGTGCTCGAGGGTGTATCCGCGGGCCACCGCCGACCAGGTGCCGTCGGCGTTCTTGCGCTCGATCCGCACGGTGAGCCACGGCTGGGCCGGTGTCTCGACGATCCTCGCGGTGACCGTGCCGGCCTTGCCCGAGACCACCGTCAGGATCGGGACCACCCGGTTGCGGACCACCACCGTCCGCGACATCACGCCGTCGACCACGACCGCGAACTCGAACCCGGTGTCGACCCAGCGCGTCATCCGGTACGAGCCGTTCGCCGCGGCCGTGGTGGTGATCGGCGCGTTGCTCCCGTCCTGCCAGTAGAGGGCCGGCTGCAACGCGTGGAACTGGTAGGCGGACTCGTACAGCTCGACGGTCGCGCCGGGCGTGGCGGTGCCGGTGATGGCGACGGTCTGGTAACCGGCTGTGCTGGCCGGGGCGGAGATCGTCGGCCCCGCGGTGGCCGCCACCGCGGGTGTGGCCACCAGTCCGGCGCTGGTCACGGCCAGGAAGACAGCCAGGAGAAGACGCATGAGGGCAGCCTAGGGGTGATCACTCTCCGTGCTCATGGTCCGTTTGGGCAGGATATTTCGGGCGCGACGTCTGGACGCCATGATCGTTGATCGCGGTAGGAAGCCGCAATCGAAGGGTCAGAGATGGTCTCGCGCCGCATCGTCCAGGTCACCGTCGCCGGGGCGACCCTCATCGCCGGCCTCGGGTACGCCGTCCCGGCCACCGCCTCGCTGCGCTACGACCCGGTGGCCAAGACCGGGTTCGCCGGCGCCGCGGACGTGCGGAAGGCGTTCGGCTGGAGCGAGGCCAAGCTGGCCGCCCGCGCCGACGGGCTGGTCTTCGGCCACGACTTCTGGACCAGGGACACGTACTCGGTCCGGTGTGGCCAGGCGCCGTTCCCGGTGGCCCACCAGCGGGAGTTCGGCCGGTTCGACCTGACCGACGTCGTGGTCCGCGCGGGCCGTCCGGGCGGGCCCACCGGGTACGACCGGCAGCCCGTGCCGACCGGCTTCCGGATCACCGGCCCGTACGCGGGGATCTCCGGCACCTCCGTCGCGCCCGCGGTCGGCCAGCCCTGCCCGCAGCCCCGCGGCCCGAAGATCACCCGCGCCGACCTGGTCGCCACGACCACCGGCTGGTCCCTGACGGTCAGCTCGGGCGCCGTCAGCAAGATTCTCCGCACCGGAAAGTAGCTCAGATGTCGGCCCGGTCGACCGTCCAGGCGCGGGCCTGTTCGCTCAGGGTGACGCCGAGACCCGGACGGTCCGAGAGGTGGATGCGGCCGCCACCGATCTCGAGGCGTTCGTCGAACAGCGGGTGCAGCCAGTCGAAGTGCTCGACCCACGGTTCGTGCGGGTACGCGGCGGCCAGGTGCACGTGGATCTCCATGGCGAAGTGCGGCGCCAGCGTGAGGTTGCGGTGCTCGGCCAGCACGGCCAGCCGCTGGAACTGGGTGATGCCACCGATCCGCGGTGCGTCGGGCTGGATCACGTCGACGGCGCCGAGGCGGATGAACTCGTGGTGCTCGGCGACGCTGGTGAGCATCTCACCGGAGGCGATCGGGGTGTCCAGGGAGCGGGCCAGCGCGGCGTGTCCCTCGGCGTCGTACGCGTCGAGCGGCTCTTCGATCCAGGTCAGCCCGAACTCCTCCAGCGCACGGCCGATGCGCTGGGCCGACGTGCGGTCCCACTGCTGGTTGGCGTCGACCATGAGCGGGAAGTCGTCGCCCAGGTGCTCGCGGACGGCGCGGACCCGGGCCAGGTCGACCGCGGCCGACGGATGGCCGACCTTGATCTTGATGCCGCCGATCCCGGCCGCCCGCGAGGCGGTGGCGTTGTCGAGGATCCGGTCGATCGGCTCGTGCAGGAACCCGCCGGAGGTGTCGTAGCAGCGGACCGAGTCGCGGTAGGCGCCCAAAAGCTTGGCCAGCGGCAGGCCGGCGCGCTTGGCCTTCAGGTCCCACAGCGCCACGTCGAGCGCGGCGATGGCCTGGGTCGCGGCGCCGCTGCGGCCCACCGACGCGCCGGCCCAGACGAGCTTGGTCCACAGCCGGCCGATGTCGTTCGGGTCCTCGCCGATCAGGTCCGGTGCGACCTCCCTGGCGTGCGCGAACTGGGCCGGACCGCCGGCCCGTTTGCTGTAGCCGAACCCGAGGCCCTCGTGGCCGTCATCGGTGCGGATCTCCGCCACCAGGAACGCCACCTCGGTCATCGGGCGCTGCCGGCCGGTGAGCACCTTGGCGTCGCTGATCGCGGCGGTCAGCGGCAGCGTCACCGACGACAGCGTGATCCCGGCGATCCGGTCGGCGGTCACGGTCGCACCAGGCAGGGCCGCTTGGGGTCGAACTGCCAGCCGGGCACCAGGTATCGCATGGCGGCGGCGTCGTCACGGGCGCCCAGGGCGTGCGCGAGATAGAGCTCGTGCGCGGCGCGCAGGGCGTCGCGGTCCAGGTCGACCCCGAGGCCCGGCCGATCGGGTACGGCGATCCGCCCGTCCCGGATGCGCGGCGGCTCGCGGGTCAGCCGCTGCCCGTCCTGCCAGATCCAATGCGTGTCCAGCGCGGTGATCTCGCCGGGTGCGGCCGCGCCGACGTGGGTGAACATGGCCAGCGAGATGTCGAAGTGGTTGTTGGAGTGCGAGCCCCAGGTGAGCCCGAAGTCGTGACACAGCTGCGCGACCCGGACCGAGCCGCGCATGGTCCAGAAGTGCGGGTCGGCGAGGGGAATGTCAACGGCCTGCCCGCGTACGGCGTGGGCCAGCTCGCGCCAGTCGGTGGCGATCATGTTGGTCGCGGTGCGCAGCCCGGTCTCGCGGCGGAACTCGGCCATCGTCTCCCGCCCGGACAGGACGCCCTCGGCGCCGACCGGATCCTCGGCGTACGCGAGCACGCCGTGCAGGTCCCGGCACAGCGCGACCGCCTCGGCCAGCCGCCATCCGCCGTTGGGGTCGATGGTGATCCGGGCCGCCGGGAAGCGTGCGGCGAGCGCTCGTACCGCCTCGATCTCCTCCTCGCCCGCCAGCACACCGCCCTTCAGCTTGAAGTCGGCGAAGCCGTAGCGGGCCTGCGCCGCCTCGGCCAGCGCCACGATCGACTCCGGGGTGAGCGCGGGCTCGCGGCGCAGCCGCTCCCAGTCGTCGGCCGGCGCCGGCTCGGCCAGGTAGGGCAGGTCGGTCCGGGTGCGGTCGCCGACATAGAAGAGATAGCCGAGTACGGGGACCGAGGCGCGTTGCTGCCCGTCGCCGAGCAGCTCCGCCACGGGCACGCCGAGATGCCGGCCGAGCAGGTCGAGCAGCGCGCATTCCAGGGCGGTGACGGCGTGCACGGCGACCCGCTGGTCGAAGGTCTGTGGCCCGCGGCCCCGCTCGTCGAGAACGGCGTAGCTGGCGCCGATCTCGCGCAGCGCCGTGCCGAAGCGCGCGATCGACCGGCCGATCAGGTGTTCACCGGCGGCCTCGGCGGTGCGCCGGATCGGTTCCCCGCCGGGCGCCTCGCCCACCCCGACCTGGCCGGCGCTGTCGGTGACCACCACGACGGTACGGGTGAAGAACGGCCCGTGGGCGCCGCTGAGGTTCAGCAGCATGCTGTCGTGCCCGGCGACCGGGATGACCTCGACGCGGGCGACGGTGGGCGCCGGCGCGCTCATGTCGCCACCCGCACCTTGTCGACCAGGGCGGCCAGGTCGGCCCGGTCCGCGCCGGTCAGGTCGGTGAGCGGTGGCCGGACCCGGCCGCCGTCCCGGCCGACCACGGTCAGGCCGGCCTTGATGATCGAGACGGCGTAGCCGCGGGCCCGGTCGCGGATGTCCAGGTACGGGATGACGAACTCGTTGAGCAGCTGGTAGACGGTGACGCGGTCCTGGGCCCGGACGGCGGCGAAGAAGCGCAGCGCGAACTCGGGCACGAAGTTGTAGAGCGCCGACGAGTACGTGTTCATGCCGAGCTGGAGCAGCGGCAGCGCGAAGGTCTCGGCGGTGGGCAGCCCGCCGATGTAGATGAGGCGGTCGCCGAGCCGGGCGTACGTGCGGGTCATCCGCTCGATGTCGCCGACGCCGTCCTTGAGCCCGACCAGGTTGGGGTTGCGGTCGGCCAGCTCGGCCACGGTGACGTCGTCCAGGACGGCGTTGGCCCGGCTGTAGACGATGACGCCGAGCTCGGTCGACCGGCACACCGCGCTGATGTGGGCGACCAGGCCGGCCTGGGTCGCCTCGGTCAGGTAGGGCGGCAGCAGCAGCAGTCCCGCGGCCCCGGCCCGCTGGGCCGCCTCGGCCTGTGCGGAGGCCTGCGCGGTGCCGCCGGTGGCGGGGGCGACGACCGGCACCAGATGGCCGACCTCACCGACCGCGGCCCGGACCACGCGGTCGATCTCGGCCGAGGTCAGCGAGAAGCCCTCGCCGGTGCCGCCGCCCGCGAACAGCCCGGCGACGCCGAACCCGGCCTGCCAGGCGAGGTGGTCGCGGTAGCGGGTCTCGTCGAGGGCGAGGTCGTCGTCGAAGTGGGTCACGGGGAAGGACAGCAGACCGGTGGCGAGACGGGCGGCGAGTTCATCGGGCGGAGTCGGCGTCACCCCGGTCACGGTAGGCAGCCGCCACGATGCGTGTCCAAGAGTGTTTGCGCATCGCGTCATACCGTCAGAGCATCGAGCACGTTCAGCACCTTGGCCAGGGCCGGGTTCGGCGATCGGCGCGGCCACAGCAGGTGCAGCTCGACGGGCTCGCGGATCGGCGTGGCCAGCGGCACGAAGGCCACGCCGGGAATGCCGAGCAGGGTGGCCGAGGCCGGCACGAAGGCGAGGCCACGACCGGCGGAGACCAGCCAGAGCATGGTGAGGATCTGGCTCACGCTCTGCACCACCCGCTCCTGGGCCAGCGGGACCATGCTGACCACCAGGTCGTAGAAGTAGCGGGCCCGCTGCTGGGAGTGGAAGATCAGCGGCTCGGTGGCCAGGTCGCCGGGTGCGGCCGGCCGGTCGAGACCGGTCAGCCGATGACCCTCGGGCACGGCCAGCAGGAGCGCCTCGCGGTGCAGCAGCCGCGAGTCGAACAGGTCGGGGTCGAACGGCGGCCGGGCCAGGCCCAGGTCGAGATCCTCGGCCGCGAGCGCGGCGACCTGCTCCCGGGTGACCATCTCGAACAGCTCGACGCGCACCTCGGGCAGGCGCCGCTCGAGTTCGTTGAGCAGCCGGCCGAGGATGCCGAAGGTCGACGCCGCGGTGAACCCGACCCGCACCAGCCCCCGGGTGCCCGAGGAGATCCGCTGGGCCAGGCCGGGCGCCGCCTCGGCGATGGCCAGGATCCGCCGGGCCTCGCGCAGGAACGCCTCGCCGGCCGGGGTCAGGGCGACCCGGCGGTTGTCCCGGTCGAGCAGGTGCACGCCGATCGCGGCCTCGAGCTTCTGGATCTGACGGCTCAACGGCGGCTGGGTCATCCGCAGGCGGGCGGCGGCCCGCCCGAAGTGCAGTTCCTCGGCGACCGCGACCAGACCACGGAGCTGATCCAGGGTGTATGTCATGCCAGAAAGGTATCAATCAATGCCATAAGAGAGTTGGACAGGCATGAATGCCCGGTCATACGCTCGTGACCCGCCTCACATTCTGGAGAGACTCCATGCGTAGCAGGGTTCTGGGTGCCTCCACAGTCGCCGTCCTCGCGCTGAGCGCGTGTGGCGGCAACCTCGACGACTCCACGAGCGAAGCCGGCTCGTCGTTCCCCGAGCGGGCGGTCAGCGTGCTCGTCGGCCAGGACGCGGGCGGCAGCACCGACCTCATCGCCCGCGCCCTGGCCGACCCGGCCTCGGCCGACCTGACGAAGCCGGTCACCGTGCTGAACAAGGCCGGCGCCAACGGCGGGGTGGCCGCGAAGGAACTGGCCGGGGCGAAGGCCGACGGCTACACGCTGATGGTCTTCAACGGGTCGCTGGCCTACATCACCCCACTGGCCGTCGCCGCGGACCAGGCCGTCGACATCAACGACTACGAGGTGGTCACCGGCGTCTCGCAGGACGACTACATCCTCGTCGCCAACCCGGAGACGGGATTCAAGACGGTCAAGGACATCGTGGACGCCAAACGGCCGATCAAGTTCGCCACCACCGGCGTCGGCACCGGCAGCCAGCTCAGCCAGGAACTGCTCTTCGCCCAGGCGTCCATCAACGCCACCGCGGTGCCGTTCAACGGCGGCGCCTCCGCGCTCACCGCCGTCCTCGGCGGGCAGGTCGACGTGGCCTCGGTGCAGCTGGGGGAGGGGCAGGCGCAGATCAAGGCGGGCAAGGTGACGCCGATCGTCACGTTCGCGAGCAAGCGGCCGGCCTACATGCCGGACACGCCCACCGCCCAGGAGGCCGGCTACCAGGCCCTGGTGCAGCAGTCGCGGGCGATCGTGGCCCCGAAGGGCACCCCCAAGGAGGTGCTGGACCGGCTGCGGGCGGCGTTCCGGAAAGCCTTCGCCGAGCAGACCTACCGGGACTTCAACGTCCAGCGGATGCTCACCCCGAACGAGGTCGACGGCGCCACGCTCCGGCAGCAGTGGAACCAGTCCCGAGACACGTACAAGCAGCTCACCGAGCAGTACAAGATCGATCTGAGCGGCACGTCGTGACCGAGCCCGAGCGTCCGCCGGCCGCCGGACCGCTGACGGCCCTCGTCACCGCCGCGATCGTCGTCGTCCTCGGTGGCGCGGCGGTCGCCGGCGCCGTCCGGCTGGGGCTGGGAAGTCCCTCCGCGCCCGGCCCCGGGCTGTGGCCCGGGCTCGTCGGCGCCGTTCTGGCGGTCCTCGGCGTCGTCCTGGCGACGCGGGCCCGGCGCACCGCGGACGCCGAGCGGTTCACCCGGGCCGGGCTCCTGGTGCTCGCCGCGACCGCCACCATGGTGGTCTTCGTCGTGGTGGTCGGCGTCATCGGCTTCGAGATCCCGACCGCGTTGCTGGCCTTCGTCTGGCTGCGCTTCCTCGGCCGGGAGTCGTGGGGGCTCTCGGCCGTCGTCAGCCTGGCCGCCACCGCCGCGTTCTACCTGCTGTTCGTCGGAGCGCTCGGCGTCACCATCCCGCACCTGTTCTGACCCGCGATCGGAGAACCGTTGGACACCCTGTCCCCGGTGCTCGACGGCTTCGCCGTCGTCCTCGAGCCGAAGAACCTGCTCTACTGCCTGCTCGGCGTGGTCATCGGCATGCTCATCGGCGTGCTGCCCGGTCTCGGCCCGGCCGCGACGATCGCGATCCTGCTGCCGATGACCTTCGGCCTCGAGCCGGTCACGTCGATCATCATGCTGGCCGGCATCTTCTACGGCGCCCAGTACGGCGGCACCATCACCTCGGTCCTGCTGCGCCTGCCCGGCGAGGCGTCGTCGGTGGTCACCGTCTTCGACGGGCACGCCATGGCGCGGCAGGGGCGGGCCGGCACCGCCCTGGGCATCGCCGCGATCGGCTCCTTCGTCGGCGGCACCCTGTCGATCATCGCGCTCACCCTGGTCGCGCCGTTCGTCGCCGGGTTCGCGCTCGACTTCGGCCCGCCCGAGTACGCCGCGCTCGCCCTGCTCGGCATCCTGCTGGTCGCCACCGTCTCGAACAGCGGCAAGCTCAAGGCCCTGATCGCCGCCGCCACCGGTCTGCTGCTGGCCACGGTGGGCCGCGACGACTTCATCAGCGTGGAACGGTTCACCTTCGGCAACCTGTCGCTGGCCGACGGGCTCGATTTCGTACCCATCGCCATGGGTCTGTTCGGTCTCGGCGAAATCCTCTACAACCTGGAAGAGCGCCACCGCGCGACCCAGGCGCCGGCCGCCGTCAACGACATCTGGCCGAGCCGGGCCGATCTGCGGCAGGCCTCCGGCGCCATCGGCCGGGGCGGTGTCCTCGGGTTCTTCCTGGGCATCCTTCCCGGCGGCGGCGCCGTGCTCTCCTCGCTGGCGGCGTACGCGCTGGAGAAGCGCCGGTCCCGCCACCCCGAGCGCTTCGGCCACGGCGCCATCGAGGGGGTGGCCGCGCCCGAGACGGCCAACAACGCGGCCGCCACCTCGTCGTTCATCCCGCTGCTGTCGCTGGGCATTCCCGCCAACGCCACGATGGCCGTGATCTTCGGCGCGCTGCTCATCCAGGGCATCACGCCCGGCCCGCAACTGGTCACCGAGCACCCCGACCTGTTCTGGGGCGTCGTCAACTCGATGTACCTCGGCAACGTCCTGCTGCTGATCATGAGCATGCCGTTGGTCGGCCTCTTCGTCCGGATCCTGCGGGTCCGCCCGGCGATCCTGGCGCCGATCACCGCCCTGATCACGCTGATCGGCGCGTACACCGTCCGCAACGACGTCTTCGACATCGGCCTGGTCGTCTTCTTCGGCGTCGTCGGCTACCTCATGAAGAAGGCCGGGTTCGACCCCGGCCCGCTGGTGCTCGCCTTCGTGCTCGGCTCCCTGCTGGAGACCTCGCTGCGCCGCTCCCTGCTGCTCTTCGACGGCAACCCGGCCGGCTTCCTGACCCGCCCGATCTCCGGCGTCCTGCTCGCCTGTCTCCTCGTCGTGGCGGTGCTGCCGGCCGCCCGCGCCCTGATCCGCCGCCGCTCGAGCTCCCGGGAGCAGCAGGACGCCTAGGGAGGAGATCCTGTCGTGTTTCAGGCCAACGGCCTCGCCACCCCGCCCGCCACGCTCGACCTGACCACAGCGGCGAAATGATCGAAGATCGAACGACTGTCGTAGCTTCGTGGGTGCTACCGACCGCTGCTCCCGCCGAGGGTCGGCTCGCTCCGCTACGCCTCCACGTCCGTGCCCGCTCGCCCTCCCGCGCGATCCCACCGGGTCCCGGACCCGGCCGCGGTCAGGCGGACCAGTGCTGGTCGGCCCAGCGCGCGCACACGTTGAAGTCACAGGTGGTGACGATGGCGGCGGACTCGATCGAGCCCCGGGCGGTCAGGCGAGCTCGGGCGGCCGGCCGGGCGCCGGGCGAACACCGCGCCACTGAGAGCAGCTGAACCGGAGCCAGATCACCCTCAGTGATGTCGACCTGACGAGATCACTTCTCGCCGAGGCGGCCAGAGCCCTGCGGCCGGTCGTGGCGAACCGTTCGACCGTGGGCCGTCCGGGCATTTCCGGCCACCGAACGGCCGACCCGCCACGTAACTCTCCGCAATAATGACCGTTATTACGCGGAGTAATTGAGCTGGTTGTCCGGAGCGTGACTCGTGGTGTTTGCCGGGCCGGTCCGCATATGTCGAGAGGGTATTCAAATCTCCGTTTCGGTCACTTAGCGTTTGCCCCCTGGATCGGACATCTTGGGAGGCAACATGGTGCGCGTCTGGCGCTCCACAGTGATCACGGCGGTGGCCGCGACGGCGGCGGTGGCGCTGGTCGTCACGCCGTCGTTCGCGGCGGCGCCGGCCGGCAGCCGGGTCGAGCTGAAGGTCCTGGTCGTCACCGACGGCGGGCCGGCCACCTCGGCGATCGCGGCCGAGCTGAAGTCCGAGGGCGTGCCCTACCAGGAGGTCAACCTCGGTGACGCGGCCCGCCCGGCGATCGACGCCGCGTTCCTGGCCGACACCGTCACCAGCGCCGGCCGGCTGATCGACCGGGCCCACTTCCAGGCCGTGGTGATGCCCGGTCCGGACGCGCTCGGCAACGCCACCGAGCTGGCCGCGCTCACCGCGTACCAGCAGAAGTTCGACATCCCGCAGGTGAACGCCTACGTCTACCCGGGCGCCGGGGTGGGCATGCAGACGCCGACCTGGGCCGGCTCGCTGGACGGCGTGACCGCGACCCTGACCGCGGCGGGCAAGGGCGTCTTCGGCTACCTGAAGGGCTCGGTGCCGTTCGAGGACAATTCGCCGGCCGTCGCCGAGTCGTACGGCTACCTCGCTGCCCCGGCCGAGAAAACCGCCGACGCCACCACCACGTCCCTGCTGACCGCCACCGCGCCGGACGGGTCGGCCGGCAACACGCTGGTCGCCGAGTCCAGGGCCGGCAACCGGCGGCAGCTGTCGCTGAACTTCGTCTACAACAGCGCCCAGCAGCAGTTCCGGCTGCTCGCCCCGGGCATCGTCACCTGGATGACCGGGGGCGTGCACCTCGGCCTCAGCCGCAACTTCCTGTCGGTGCAGGTGGACGACGTCTTCATGGGCGACGCCCGGTGGAGCACCACCGGGAACTGCACCCCGGGTGAGGACTGCAAGGCCGGCATCACGACCAAGGACATCCGGATGAGCGCCGCCGACGTGTCGGCCGTCTCGTCCTGGCAGACCAGCCGCAACTTCGTCTTCGACATGGTCTTCAACGGGAACGGCAGCGCCGAGGCCTCGTCGGCCGCGTTCCTGCGCCTGGACCCGCTGACCCTGGCGTTCCTGCTGTCGAAGGGGAACTTCCGGTGGACCAACCACACCTGGAACCACGAGTACCTGGGCTGTGTGCGGGACACCACGGTCATTCCCTGGAGGTGCACGAACAGCTGGGCGACGCAGGCCCTGATCACCTCGGAGATCAGCAAGAACGTCACCTGGGCCGGCAACGCCGTGCGCAAGCTGCCGATCGACCGGACCGAGCTGGTCACCGGTGAGCACTCCGGGCTCTACATCCTGCCGCAGCAGCCGCAGACCAACCCGAACCTGGCCCCGGCGCTGACCGGCCAGGGCATCAAGTGGCTGGCCGCGGACAACTCCCGGATGCCCGACCAGATCCAGGTCGGCTCGGCGCTGACCGTGCCGCGGTACCCGATGACGGTGTACTTCAACGCCGGCCGGCGCACCGAGATGGCCGACGAGTACAACTGGATCTACACGTCCCGGGCCGACGGCGGCAGCGGAATCTGCGAGGACAACCCGGCCACCACCACCTGCATCGCGCCGCTGAACACGACCACCGGCTTCCAGAACTACATCGTGCCGCTGGAGACCCGGCTGGCCCTGGGCCGGATGTTGAACAACGACCCGCGCCCGTACTACGCGCACCAGGGCAACCTGGCCGAGGACCGGATCCTGCTGACCATGATGGACGGCATCCTGACCCGGTACCGGTCGCTGGTGGCCGACAACGCGCCGTTCGTCAACCCGCGGATGAGCGCGGCCGGTCTCGAACTCCAGCGGCAGAACGCTTGGCGGGCCGCGGTCGCGGGCGGCCAGGTCACCGGCTACGTGCAGGACAAGGCGGTGCACATCGAGGCGCCGGCGTCGGTCGTGGTGCCGGTCACGGCGATCACCGGGACCAAGCGGGGTACGGCCGTCTTCGGTGACGCGTACGCCGGGCTGCGCTCAGCCTGGACCACCCCGGCCGCCGGCGGCACCGTGGACCTGGTGCTTCCGTGAAGATCGCCATGCTCACCGAGGGCACCTACCCCCAGGCGTTCGGCGGGGTCAGCGTCTGGTGTGACCAGCTGGTGCGTGGCTTGAAGAACCACGAGTTCGACGTGTACGCGATCCAGGCCACCGGCACCGAGCCGGCGGCCTGGGAGCTGCCGGCGAACGTCACCGTCCACGGCATCGCGCTGTGGCCGCCGTTCACGCGGCGGCCACGGCCGGGCCGGGGCGGGAACGCGGAACGGCTCGTCTCGGCGTACCGCAGAATGATCCTGTCGCTCGTGGCCAAGGATTCCGGCGAGGAGTTCGCGGCGGCGCTGCGCGAGATGGCCGAGTGCGCGGACGGCGCGAGCCTGGCGCCCTACGGCCAGGAGGCGGCGGGCTGGCTGATGGACGCGTGGCCGGCCAACACCGCGCTCCGTCAGGTCGCCGCGCCGTCGGTGCTGGACGCGCTGACCGCGGTGGACGTCATCGAGCGTTCGCTGCGCCCGCTGCTGCAGCCGGCGCCGCGGGCCGACCTCACCCACGCGGTGACCAACGGCCTGGCCACCCTGCCCGGGCTGGCCGCCAGGTGGCGGCACGGCACGCCGCTGCTGCTCACCGAGCACGGCGTCTACCTCCGCGAGCGCTACCTCGGACTGCGGGCCGCCGGCTACAGCTGGCCGGTCAAGGCGACGCTCGCCGCCTTCCTGCGGCTGGTCTGCGTCACGGCCTACCGCAACGCCGACCTGATCGCCCCCGGCAACCAGTACAACCGCCGCTGGGAGACCAGGTTCGGCGCCGACCCGAAGCGGATCGAGACGGTCTACAACGGCGTGGCCCCCGAGGACTTCCCGGCGGCCGGGCCCGAGCCGGCGGCGCCCACCATCACCTGGGCCGGCCGGATCGACCCGATCAAGGACCTGGAGACGCTGATCCGCAGCTTCGCCCTGGTCCGCGCCGAGCTGCCGGAGGCGCGGCTGCGCGTCTTCGGCGGCGTGCCGGCCGGCGGCGAGGCCTACCGGGCGAGCTGTGAGGCGCTGGTCGCCGAGCTGGGGCTGGCCGGGTCGGTCACCTTCGAGGGCCGGGTGGCGGAGATCCGGGACGCCTACGCGGCCGGTCACGTGGTGGCGCTGTCGAGCATCTCCGAGGGGTTCCCGTACACCCTGATCGAGGCGATGACCTCGGGCCGGGCCACGGTGTCGACCGACGTCGGCGGGGTCGGCGAGGCGGTCGGCGACACCGGCCTGGTGGTGCCGCCGCGCGAACCCGCGGCGATGGCCGCCGCCTGCCTGGAGCTGCTGCGCGACGAGGCGCGGCGGCACGACCTGGGCCGGCGGGCCCGGGAACGGGCGCTGGCCAACTTCACCGTGGACAAGGCGGTGGACAGCTACGACGCGATCTACCACGACCTGGTCTTCCGGATGTCGCGCGAGGCGGCCGCCGAGGTCCTCGAACCGGCGGAGGCCCGATGAACAGCGCCCACGCCGAGGCGGCGGTCGACTCGTACGAGGTGGCCGCGGTGCTGGAGGCCGACGGGGTCACCGACGTGACGGCCCGCGAACGGCACGGCGCCGAGGACGTCTTCGACCTGGCCGACCGGCTGTTCCGGCAGACGCCGCGGCAGCCGCAGCCGAACGTGCCGGCCGAGGGCCCGTGGCGGGCCAAGCCGGTCACCCACGTGCTGCGCGGTGTGCTGTTCGGGCTCCCGGCGCTGGCCTACCTGACCGTCGCCGACCGGATCACCGGCCCGCGCGCCGCGGTGCTGCTGGTCGTGTCGGTGCTGCTGTCCTGGTCGGCCGGGCAGGGCCTGGCCCACCTGGGTCACGCCCGGCTGAGCCGGACCGGCCGGAACGGCGCCGCCGCCGTGCTGAGCGGCGCCACCCTGGCCGTCGGAGTGCCCGCGGTGGCGGTCGTGGCCGCGCTCGGGTTCGCCCTCGGCGTCCCGGCCGTGGTCACGCTGATCGCCGCCGGTCAGCTGGTCTACGTGCTGGCCGCCACCGTCGCCCTGGTCCTCGGCCGGGAGTGGTGGTTGCTGGCGGCGCTCGCCGCCGGGCCGGCCGCCCCGCTGGCCGCGGTCGTCGTCGCGGGCTGGTCGGTGCGGGGTGTCCGACCCGAGCGGCCGGCCCGGGCCGAACTGGCCGCCGCGCTCCCCGCCGTGGCGTTCGGCGCGGTCGTCGGCGGACTGCTGATCTTCACGCCGGCGCTGCGGGCGCTGGACCCGCAGCCGGGCGCCACCGGAACGCTGGCCGTCCTGCTGCCCCTGTCGGTCAGCATGGGCGCGGCCGAATGGCTGCTCTACCGCTACCGCGCGGCGACCCACCACGCGATGGCCGTCAGCCGCACCTTCCGGGTCTTCCGCCGGCGGGCCAACGCCGCCCTCCTCCGGGCGTCGGCGACCTACGTGGCCGTCCTGGCCGTGCTGCTCGCCGCCGGGGCCGTCCTGACCGGCGAGCTGCCCCGGGCCGAACCGGCCCTGATCGGGCCGGCGCTGTTCCTGGCCCTGCTCCTGATGTCGTTCGGCATCCGCGGCCCGGTCGTGCTGGCCTGCCTGGCCGCCCTGGTGGCGAGCCTGGCCCTGATGCCCTTCGCGTCCCCCGAAACCATCCAGGCCGGCACCGCGGCCGGCCTGCTGATCGCCCTCTACGCGTACGCCCACCTGACGTTGCGCCGGGCCCAGCTCCACCTCTGAAGTCCCCCGAAAGACAGCGTCCCCCAAGGAGAAACATCGTGACGACGACGGTCGCAGTAACCGGTGCCGACGGCTTCATCGGCTCCCACCTGGTCGAGAACCTGGTCGCCCGGGGCCACCACGTCCGGGCCATGGCCCAGTACAACTCGCTCGGCACCTGGGGCTGGCTGGACACGCTCAGCCCCGACGTGATGGCCAACGTCGAGGTGGTCGCCGGCGACGTCACCGACCAGGACACCGTCCGCGACCTGATCAGCGGGGCGGGCACCGTCTACCACCTGGCCGCCCTGATCGCGATCCCGCACTCCTACCGGGCGCCCCGCTCCTACGTGAACACCAACGTGATCGGCACCCTGAACGTGCTGGAGGCCGTCCGCGAGCAGGGCTGTGACCGGCTGGTGCACACCTCGACCAGCGAGACCTACGGCACCGCGCGGACCGTGCCGATCAGCGAGACCCACCCGGTGCAGGCGCAGTCGCCGTACGCGGCCAGCAAGGCCGGCGCCGACAAGCTGGTGGACAGCTACCACGCCAGCTTCGGCACCCCCGCGGTGATCATGCGGCCGTTCAACACGTTCGGGCCCCGGCAGTCGGCCCGCGCGGTCATCCCCACGGTGATCAGCCAGATCGCCGCCGGCGCGGACGAGATCCGGCTGGGCGCGCTCGACCCGACCCGCGACTTCCTGTTCGTGCACGACACCGCCGAGGCCTTCGCCACCGTCGGGACCGCGCCGGCCGAGCAGGTCGTCGGCGAGTCGTTCAACGCCGGCACCGGCGACGAGATCTCGATCGGCGCCACGGCCGAGATGATCTGCGCGCTGATGGGCCGCCCGGTGCCGGTCCGCCTGGAGAACGAGCGCCTGCGCCCGGCCAACTCCGAGGTCATGCGGCTGGTCTGTGACAACACCAAGCTGCGGACGGCCACCGGCTGGGCCCCCGCCCACGACCTCGCCTCCGGGGTGAAGCTGACCATCGACTGGTTCCTGGACCCGGCCAACCTCGCCAAGTACCGCCCCGGCACCTACGCGCGTTGAGGAGAACACCCATGCACGCAGTCATTCTGGCCGGTGGCAAAGGGGTGCGGCTGCGGCCGTACACGACGGCTCTGCCGAAGCCCCTGGTGCCGATCGGCGACCAGTACTCGATCCTGGAAATCATCATGCGTCAGCTCTCGCATTGCGGCTTCCGCTCGGTGACGCTGGCCATCGGCCACCTCGGGCACCTGATCCGGGCCTACGTCGGCGACGGCAGCCAGTGGGGCATGGAGCGGGTCGACTTCGCCGAAGAGGAGTCGCCGCTGGGCACCATCGGCCCGCTGCTGCAGATGCGGGACCGGCTGCCCGAGCACTTCGTGGTGATGAACGGCGACATCCTGACCGACCTCGACTACGCCGACCTGCTGAACCGGCACCGCGCCGGCGGCTCCGAGCTGACCGTGGCCACCTACGCCCGCCAGGTGAAGATCGACTTCGGGGTGCTGACCTCGGTCGGCGGCCGGATCGTCGACTTCACCGAGAAGCCCACCATGGACTACCGGGTGAGCATGGGCGTGTACGGCATGTCGGCCGGCGCGCTCCGCCCGTACACCCCGGGCCTGCCCCTGGGTTTCGACGAGCTGGTGCTGGACATGCTGGCCCAGGGGAGCGGGCCGGCCGAGTACGAGTTCGACGGCAACTGGCTCGACATCGGCCGGCCGGACGACTACGACCGGGCCAACGCCGAGTTCGGGGTGCTGGGCCCGATCCTGCTGCGGGAACGATTGGCCGCCTGATGCGCTGTCTGCTGATCGGCGCCTCGGGGTTCCTCGGTGGTCAGGTGCGGGCGCGCCTGGCCGCCGACCCCGCGGTGACCGTCATCGCGGCCGGGCGGTCCGGGCCCCTGCGGCTCGACCTCGATGACGCCGGCCTGACCGCCCGGCTGCGCGACCTGGCCCCGGACGTGGTGGTCAACTGCGCCGGCGCGATCGACGGCTCGCCCGCGTCGCTGGCCCGCGGCAACGTGGTCGCGGTGGCCCGGCTGGTGACGGCGGCCGCCGCGATCGGGTGCCGGCTCGTCCACCTCGGCTCGGCGGCGGAATACGGCGTGGTGCCCGACGGCCGCTCGGTGGGGGAGACCTTCACCCCCCAACCCGTTTCGGCGTACGGGATGAGCAAGCTGGCCGGCACCGAGCTGGTCCTCGCCGCCCGCCGCGACGGCCTGACCGCCACCGTGCTGAGGGTCTTCAACCCGATCGGTCCGGGTACGCCGTCGACGCTGCTGCCGGGACGGCTGGTGGCCGCGTTGCGGGACCCGGCGATCCGGCTCGGCCCGCTCGACGGGCACCGCGACTTCGTGGACGTCCGGGACGTCGCGGCCGCGGTCGAGGTCGCCTGCTGGGTCACGGGCGCGTTGCCCGGCGTCGTGAACATCGGCAGCGGCCGCGCCGCCGCCCTGCGTGACCTGGCGGCCCTGGCGGCCGGGATGACCGGGGTTCCGCAGCCGATCGAGGAGACCATCGGCTCGGCCCGCTCGGCCGCGGTCACCTGGCAGCAGGCGGACATCACGCTGGCCCGGTCGGTGCTTGGCTTCCGGCCCGAGTACTCCCTCTCGGATTCCGTGCGCTCCCTCGTGGCGGCTTGATGAGCGCTCTGGTCGTACCCGCGTACTTCCATCCCGCCGTGGCCGGCGCCGACTGGAAAGCCTTGGCCACCCACGGATCCGCGGTCCGCGCGGTGATCCTCAACTCGTTCAACGGGCCCGGCCCGGCACCCGAGCGGTCGCTGATCGCGGCCGGGGTGGCGACCGGGCGGCCGCTGCTCGGCTACGTCGACACCGACTACGGGCGGCGTGACCCGGATGAGGTGCTCGCCGACGTGGACCGCTGGCAGGACTGGTATCCGACCAGCGGCCTGTTCCTCGACCGCGTGTCCACTTCTCCGGATCTGCTGATCTGGTACGACGTGGTGCTGTCGGAGATCCGGCGGCGGACCGCCGGCACGGTGGTGTTCAACCACGGCGCCCACCCGCACCCCCGGTACGGTGAGCTCGCCGACGCGCTGGTGACCTTCGAGGGCCCGTACGCCTGGCACCGGGAGATCCAGGTGCCCGCCTGGATCCGCTCGATGCCGGCCGAACGCATCTGGCACCTGGTCTACGACACCCCGTCGGCGCTGTTGCCGGCGGCCCTGTCCCGCGCCGCCGAGGCCGGGGCCGGCGTCGTCTACGTGACCGACCGGACCGGGGTGAACCCGTGGGACGGCGTACCCACCTATCTGGAGTCGCTCGCCCGATGACCGTCCGTCGCCTCCTCATCGCGCTGGTCGCGTTGCTTGTGCTTGCCGCCTGCGGAACCGCCGCGCAGCCGATCGCTTCCTCGCCGCCGGTTGTCTCCCCGCCGCCGTCCTCTCCTTCCCCGGCGGCTTCCCCGTCACCCACGCCTACGGTGCGGCCCTCTCGGTCTCCCTCCGTTTCTCCTTCCGCGTCTCCGTCCCGGAAGCCGGCGAAGCGCTGGGTGCCGGCACCCGGCATCACCTGGCAGTGGCAGCTGACCACTCCGCTCGACCTGAGCGTGGACGCGGCGGTCTACGACATCGACGGCTTCCTCAACAGCGCCGCCGTCGTCGCCGACCTGCACCGCCGCGGCCGGAAAGCGGTCTGCTACGTGGAGGTCGGCGCGGCCGAGGACTTCCGCCCCGACTACCGCGACTGGCCGCGCGAGCTGCTGGGCCGGGCGAACGGCTGGCCCGGCGAGCGGTGGCTCGACATCCGCGACCCGGCCAAGCTGGAACCGGTGCTGGCCAAGCGATTCGACATGTGCGCGGCGAAGGGTTTCGACGCGGTCGAACCAGACCTGATGGACGGGTACGAGGCCGACACCGGCTTCCCGCTCACCGCCGCCCATCAGCTCCGGTTCAACCGTTTCGTCGCGCGGCTGGCCCACGAACGCGGGCTGTCGGTCGCGCTGAAGAACGACGTCGATCAGGCGGCCGAGCTGGTCGGCGACTTCGACTTCACGGTCAACGAGGAGTGCGCCGCGTTCGACGAGTGCCAGGCCCTGAAGCCGTTCATCCAGGCCGGCAAGGCGGTGCTGCACGCCGAGTACGACCTGGCGCCGGCCGAGTACTGCGCCGAGTCCCGCCGCCTCCGGTTGAGCTCCCTGCACAAGAACCGCGAGCTGGACGCCGCCGCCACCCGCTGCTAATCGAGCATCGCGCAGACCGCGGCGTCCACCAGGGCCTTGTTGGCCGCGCCGGCCTTCGGGACGGCCAGGCCGAAGATCGTGGTGGTGAGCACCGCGACCGTTCGCCGGCCGGTGGCGTCGGTGTAGGTCTCGCCGGAGTAGCCGGGGACCTGGCCGTTGTGACCCCAGACGGTCCCGCAGGGAGTCGTCACCTGCTCCAGCCCGAGCCCGTACCGGCGGTTCGGGAACTCGGTCTCCTCGGCGACGGTTGTCCGCATCTCCTTCAGCAGGGCGGCCGGCAGGAGCCGGCCGGACAGCAGCGCGCGGTCGAAGCGGGCCCAGTCCCGGGCCGAGGAGATCATGCCGCCGGCGGCCCATTCGGTGCTGGCGTTGATGGTGGTGGTGTCGACGTACCCGGCGGGGCGGGCCGGGCCGGCGAACGCGGTTCCGGCGGGTACGCCCGGGGGAAGCAGCGGGCCGATGCGGGCGGCGTCCGGTTCGTAGCCGTGCGCGAGGCCGCGCGTCCTCGGCGTGTCCGCCCCGGTGACCAGGTAGGTGTCGGTCAGGCGCAGCGGCCGGGTGATCCGCGCCCGGATCAGGTCGTCCAGGTGGCGCCCGGTCGCCTTCTCGGCGATCAGGCCGAGCGCGACGTAGTTGGTGTTGCTGTACGAGTAGCCCGCGCCGGGCGCGAACATCGGGTCGTGCCGGACGCCGGCGGCGATCAGCTCCCGGGGTGTCCAGGCCCGGGTGTCCTGGCCGGTGAACGCCCGCAGCACCTCGGGGTCGAAGGTGTAGTTGAACAGGCCGCTGGTGTGGTTGAGCAGCATCCGCAGGGTGATGGCGTTCCCGTTCGGGATGAGGCCAGTCAGCCACTTCTCGACCGGGTCGGTCAGCCGGACCCGGTGCTCGGCCACCAGTTGCAGGACGACGGTGGCCACCATCGTCTTGGTGTTCGAGCCCATCCTGAACCGGTCGCTCGCCGCCATGGTGTGATCGGCCCTGGTCCAGGGTGCCTGCCGGGCGATCTCGACCACCTTCCCGCGGCCGTCGTCGACGCGGACGATCACCCCGGGCGCGCCGGCGTCCACGACCTGCTGGGCCAGCGTGGCCAGCGAAGTCGGCGGAGCATGGGTCTGGTCGGCCGAGACGGGTACGGCCTGAGTTCCGCAGGCGGTCAGCGCCATGACGGCCAGGAGCGCCGGAAAGGGGTTCAGCTTCAGCTTCATGGCACCAGCCTGGGCGGGCCGGGAGCCGGGAACACTGCGGCTGGATCCCGTGGGGGGTGGAGTCAACCCCACCGCGCCGGCACCGGCCGACCCGTCATCATCAACACCGTGAAACTGCGGATGAGCCTGCTGGGCGGGTCGGTGGCGCTGCTGGCCGGCTCGGTCGTGGGCGCCGGGCTGGCCACGCTCTGGATCACCTCGGTGCCGTCGGTCGCGCTGGGCGCCGGGATCCCGCTGACGCTGCTCGCCACCGTGCTGGTCCGCTGGTTCGCCGACCTGCACCGCCGGTGGGCCGCCGACCGGCTGGGCGAACCGGTGCCCCGGCCCTACATTCCGGCGCCGGACGGCGGATGGCTGCCTCGGCTGGGGGCGATCGTGCGCGACCCGGCGAGCTGGCGGGACTGGGCCTGGCTGGTGGCCAACGCGGTCACCGGCTGGTTCACCTCGGGACTGTCGCTGCTGCTCTTCCTCGGCGGCTTCTTCTACCTGCTCTACCCGTTGGTCTACGCGCTCACCCCGTCCGAGGTGTTCCGCACCCCGCTCGGTGACGCCTTCCGGCTGCACAGCGTCACCCAGTCGTTCGTGCTGGTCCCGCTCGGCCCGGTGTTGTTCGTGCTCTGGTACGCGACCGCGCCGCGGCTGGCGAACCTCAACGCCCGGGTGATCCGCGCGCTGCTCGGCTCGACCGAGCAGGCGGGACTGCGGGCCCGGGTCGAGCAGCTGGCGACCTCGCGGGCCGAGACCGTCGACACCCAGGCCGGCGAGCTGCGCCGGATCGAACGGGACCTGCACGACGGGGCCCAGGCCCGGCTGGTGTCCCTGGGCATGAGCCTCGGCCTGGCCGAACAACTGCTGCACGACGATCCCCTGGCCGTGCCGCGGTTGCTGGCCGAGGCCCGCGAGTCGACCGCCGGCGCGCTGACCGAACTGCGTGACCTGGTCCGCGGCATCCACCCGCCGGTCCTGGCCGACCGCGGCCTGGACGGCGCCCTGCGGGCCCTGGCCCTGGCCAACCCGATCCCGACCACCGTGGTGACCCGGCTGCCGGAACGGTTGTCGGCGCCGGTCGAGTCAGCGGCCTACTTCGCGGTCACCGAGGCCCTGGCCAACGCCATCAAGCACGCCGGGGCCGGCCACATCGGGATCACCGTGGAGTTCGCCCCTCACCAGGCCGGCCCGACCGGGAACCTGACGGTGCGGGTGACCGACGACGGCCGCGGGGGCGCCTCCGTCGACGGGGGCACCGGCCTGCGGGGCATCGCCCGCCGGCTCGCGGCCTTCGACGGCACGCTGACCGTGGACAGCCCGCCGGGCGGGCCCACCGAGATAAGGATGTCGCTGCCGTGCGCGTCGTCGTAGCCGAAGACCTCACCCTGCTCCGCGAGGGCCTGATCCGGATCTTCCGGGCCAACGGCTGCGAGGTGGTGGACGCCGTCGACGACGGTCCCGCGCTGATCCGGGCCCTGACCACGCATCGGCCCGACGTGGCGGTCGTCGACGTCCGGCTGCCACCGACCTTCACCGACGAGGGCCTGCGCGCCGCGATCGAGGCCCGCCGGCGGATTCCGGGGCTGCCCGTGGTGGTGCTTTCGCAGTACGTCGAGCAGCTCTACGCCCGGGAGCTGATGTCGGACCGGGCCGGCGCGGTGGGGTACCTGCTGAAGGACCGGGTGATGGACGTCGGCCAGTTCGTCACCAACGTGCGGCAGGTCGCCGCGGGCAGCACGGTGATGGACCCCGAGGTGGTCAGCGCCCTGCTCACCCGCCGCTCCACCGACCCGCGGCTGCTGGAGCTGAGCCCACGTGAGCACGAGGTCCTGGCGCTGATGGCCGAGGGCCACTCCAACGCCGCGATCGCCGGCCGGATGTTCGTCACCGAGAAGACCGTCAGCAAGCACAGCCACCAGATCTTCACCAAGCTCGGGCTCAGGCCGTCCGAGGACGACCACCGGCGCATCCTGGCCGTCCTCGCCTACCTGGAGGGCTGACCTGGCGCGGCGCAGGTGCCCGGTGGCAGCTTCGGCTCGCTGAGCTGGGCCATCGACTGGTTGACCTCGGTGTCGGTGGCGAGCTGCCGGTACTGGTCGCCGATCACGATGTCGATCACGTCGGTGGTCCGCTTCGGGTCGTACTGCGGCACCGCCTCGCCGAGGAAGAACGCCCGGATCCACTGGGCGTCGCCGACCGCCTTCGGCCCGTACCGGACGATCGCGGTCTTGGCGTACCTGCTCTTGCTCTCCGCGGGCGGCTGCGTGGTGAACCCGCGGTTCTTGAACTCCTCGCTGGCCCGCTCGGCGACGCCGGCCGTCCGGGTGCCGTTGAGCACCCGGAGCTTCACCTCGTCGGCCGCGGCGGGCAGGGTCACGTTCGCCTGGACCATGCCGGGCGGGCAGTCCTGGCCGGCCGCGCTGTCGCTCTGGCTGTCGCGGACCAGCGTGACCACCACGACGACGATCGCGGCCAGGGCGAGAATTCCCACGACGATCAGTGCTTTGGTACGAGTAAAGCTCACGCACGCGTGACGCACGCCGTCCCGATTCTGTGCACTCGCCCCGGGAACTGGGACGTGCGTCACGTCCCGCGCTCAGTGGTTCACGTCGTACTCCTTGACCGGTTTGGTGATGGTCCGGCCGTCGCTGAGGGTGATCGTCACCTTGGGATTGGGCGAGCCGTTCCACCCGGTGTTGTCCATCAGCCGGCCGTAGAGGCTGGCCGGCTTCCGCCGCGGCCACCAGGCCGTGAAGCGACCGTTCTTGACCGTGGCCTGCACCCGCATGCCCTGTGTGCGGAAGACGACCGCGGTGACCTCGGCGCCGACCTTGCCCGCGACCAGGAACTGGGTGTTCGTGACCCCGCCCGAGGTCTCCATGACACCGACCGTGGCCAGGGCGTCCGCGGCCGGCGTCTGGGTCAGCGGGCTGGACTGCGCCTGGCCCTCACCGTCGGGGAACTCGGCCGAACGGGTCAGCGACCGCAGGCACTGGGCCTCGCCGCCGGCGGACGCGAGGTAGGTCATCACCCAGGTCCCGCGTACCTCGATGATCTGGGGCGGGTAGCCGACCTGCGTCCAGCTCGCGCAGTCCTTCGCGTAGCGTTCCGCCTCCTCGGCCGTGACCGGATGGGGCTTGGCGTCCCAGGTCGCGAGGGCCGCGTCGTCGTCGGTGCCCAGGATCGGGGCGAGGACCACACCGGCCGCCGCCACGATCGCGGCCATCGCGTACCGGAGGAGCCGGCGGCGGGCCGGGCGGGCGGACATCGCGGACGACGACCGGCCGCCGGGGTCGTTCGCGGTCAATCGGGCCAGCGTGGCCACCGCGCGGGGCGAGCGGCCCAGGCCGGCGGGAACGTCGCGAGCGGGGTCGTGGCGTCGAAGCTGATCGTCGAGGTTCATCACGCGAGTCCCTTTTCGCTGCTGGCGGGCATCCGGCGACCGTCGGCCGAGGGTTCGCCGACCGGGTGTGCGAGGTGGTGCTTGAGAAGCCGGCGCGCGCGGCTCAGGCGGATCCGGTAGGCCACCGCCGAGATGCCCAGCACCTGCGCCGCCTGCGACCCGGTCAGCCCCTCCCAGACCGACAGGCTCAACGCCTCCTGGTGCATCGCGGTGAGCCTGGTCCAGGCCTTGGACAGATCGACCGAGGTGGCGACCAGGTCGTCGTGCTCGAGCGTCGGCCCGGCCACGGCGACCTGCCCGGCGATGCGGACCGACAGGGCCTGCCCGCGGTGGTCGGCCCGATGCTGGGCCATCAGCAGCCGCCGGGTGATGCCGAACAGCCAGGCGCGGGCCTCGCCCGGGTCGCCGGGCAGGTCGCCGAGGCGTTGCCAGGCCACCGCGAAGGCCTCGGCCACGATGTCCTCGGCCTGGTCGGTGGCGGGCCGGCGCCGGACCACGAACCGGACGAGGTCGGTGTACGTGGAGGCGTACACCTCCACGTAGCGCTCCCGCTGAGGTCGTTCTCGGATCTCTCTCACACCCCAACATGCCGCTGGCCACGCAAGTGTTTCCGGCCGCGATTGAACGTGTTCAATCGCTGCTAGGATACCGGCGCGCCTACCTGGGCCCCGAGCGATTGGGACGACGTTCCGTGCAGTTCCCGTTACGCCAGAGCGACCCGCGCCGGATCGGCCGCTACACCCTGGTCGCCCGGCTCGGTCAGGGCGGCATGGGCGTGGTCTACCTGGGCCGGGACGAGGCCGGCGGGCTGGTCGCGGTCAAGGTGCTACGCCAGGAGCTCACCTACGACGACCAGTTCCGGGGCCGGTTCCGGGGCGAGATCAGCCGGATCCGGCAGGTGCCCCCGTTCTGCACGGCCGCGGTGCTCGACGCCGATCCCGACCACGACCCGCCGTACCTGGTGGTGGAGTTCGTCGACGGCCCCAGCCTGACCCGCCGGGTGGCCGAGCACGGGCCGATGGGCCAGGCCGACCTGCACAGCGTGGCGCTGGGTACGGCCACCGCGCTGGCCGCGATCCACGGCGCCGGTGTCATCCACCGCGACCTGAAGCCGGACAACGTGCTCTTCGCCATGGGCGGCGTCAAGGTGATCGACTTCGGCATCGCGCGTGGGCTCGAGATGACCAGCGCGCACACCCGCACCGGCCAGATGGTCGGCACGGTCGCGTACATGGCGCCGGAACGCTTCGAGTCGGTCGGCAGCGCCCCCGCCGACCCGGCGAGCGACGTCTTCGCCTGGGCCGCGGTGGTCGCCTACGCGGCGACCGGCCGGGCGCCCTTCGACACCGACTCGGTGCAGGGCACCGCCGTCCGCATCCTCACCCAGCCGCCCGACCTGACCGGCGTGCCGGCGTCGCTGCGGGGGCTGCTCGAACGCGCCCTGCAGAAGGATCCGCGGCTGCGCCCCACCGCCCGGGAGCTGCTCGACCTGCTGCTTCCGCGCAACCGCCCGGCCGACGTGTCCGCGGCGGTGGCCGGCCTCGGCCCGCCGACCCATCGGCTCGAACTCCAGAACTTCGTCACCGGGCAGGTCCAGCCGTTGCGGCCGGCCCCGGGCCCGCGGCGGCGGACCCGCCGGCTCGGCGTGGCCGCCGCCGCCGCGGCCGCCGCGCTGCTGCTGCTCGTCGGCGCGGGCGCCGTGCTGGCGCTCGCACCCTGGGACGGCCCGCGACGGGCCGGTGAACAGCTGACCACGGCCGCGCCGTCCCGGCCGCCCAGCACGCCACCCCGGGCCATCGCCTCCGGGCCGGCGTTCGTGTTCACCGTGCGGGGCTGGTCCGGCGGCCGGTTGCGGGTCACCGACCCGACCTCGGTCTCCACCGCGTACCAGACGGCGAACGTGCTGCTGGGCGACGAACCGGCCGGGACCCTGACGGTCTACCGGCCGGGCGCCTTCGACCCGGCCGGCCTCGACGGCACCGAGCGGGTCACCGTGGGCGGCCGCCCGGCCCGATGGGACGAGACCTACCCCACCACGCCGAACAACACCGATCGGATGCTCGCCTGGCAGTACGCCGACAACGCGTGGGCGACCATCCAGACCGTCCGGGACGGTCAGCCGTCCTTCGACCAGCTGCGCTCCCTGGCCGGCGGCCTGCGCACCGGCGGGTCGGTGGTGGCCCGGCTGCCGTTCCGGCTGACCTACGTGCCCAAGGGCTATCAGGCGGTGGAGGTCGGCACCCAGGTCGAGACCGGTGCGGCCAGCCCGGCGCAGTACGGCGACGCCCAGCCCGCCGCGGTGGTGTTCGCCGGGCCCGCGCCGAAGCCGACCGGCCTGCTCCGGCCCTGGGATCCGAAGAGCGAGGGCGCGCGCAGCCCGATCAAGAACAACTTCCTGGTCTCGGTGGCCCTCGGGACGCAGCACAAGGTCGGTGCGTCGGGCTGCCTGGACGGGTTCTGCTACCTGTGGACCGGCGACGGACGGACCCGGATCGACGTCGTCAGCTTCGACCGGCTCTCCGATCGGGAGGCGCTCAAACTGCTGGACGGGCTGAAGCTCGGCCCGATGGACGACCCCGGCGGCTGGTTCGACGCGAATACCGCGGTTCAGGGCCGGGCCTGAGGGTACGGCCACGGGCTGACACTGATGCCGGTCCAGCTCGTTGCGCTTAGGGCCTGACGATGAATTAGCTGGTCGGTTCGAGGTTGATTGTCTGGTCTCGTAGGGTTTCTGGGATCGGTCCAGGATGGATGACGTAGTTCC
>NZ_JBFBGU010000031.1:0-74480 GCF_040684855.1 Actinoplanes sp. NPDC089786 | reverse complement strand
TACCACGTCACCCTCGACCTCGCCGCATAAGTCACCGCTTCAACCAAGACCCATCCCACGCCGCTTCGCGCCGCGGGATGCTGCCGCGTATCTGGGCACGGTCGATTTTCGAGTTAGAGCCAACCGTTGTCCTTTGCGTGCAGCGCGGCCTGTACCCGGTCGCGGAGGCCGAGCCGGTTCAGGATCCGCGACACGTGGTTCTTCACCGTTCCCTCGCTGAGGAAAAGCTCCTTGGCGATCTGGCGGTTGGTCTCGCCCCGCGCGACCAGCTTGAGCACATCAAACTCGCGCTCGGTCAGGTCAGGTCGGGTCGCCGCCGGGCGGCCGGCCTCGCCAGGTCGAGCGCGGACACCAGCCGCCGGACCGCCGCGGCGTCGTGTTGGTCGACGCCCGCGTGGGCCAGCCGCACGGCCTGGGCCAGCTCGCGCACCGGCAGGTCCTTGAAGAGGTAGCCGCTGGCCCCGGCGCGCATGGAGTCGAGCACGTATTCCTCGTCGTTGAACGTGGTCAGCATCAGCACCCGGCAGGAGGGCAGTTCGTCGCGGATCATCTCGGCCGCGCGGATCCCGCCGAGCACCGGCATCTTGATGTCCATCAGCACCACGTCGGGCTTGACCTCGAGGGCGCGCTCGACCGCCTCGCGCCCGTCCCCGGCGGTGCCGACCACCGTGATGCCCTCCTGGAGGCCGAGCAGGGAAGCGATGCCCTCGCAGACGAGCACCTGATCGTCGACGACCATGACGCGGACGTCGGTCATCAGGCCCCCACCCGGGCCGTGACCCGGGTGCCGCGGCCGGGCTCGGATTCGATGTGGAGCGCCCCGCCGACCGAGGCCACCCGCTCACGCATCCCGGCCAGCCCGTTGCCGGTCGCCAGCTCCGGCACGAAGCCGCGCCCGTTGTCCTCGACCTCGAGCTCGACCCTCACCTCGCCGAACCGCACCGACACGTAGACCACGTCGGCCCGCGCGTGTCGCCGGGCGTTGGTCAGCGCCTCCTGTGCCACCCGGTAGAGCGTCTCGAGCTCGTCGCGGCGTTGCCCGCCCTCGGTGCCGGTCAGCTCGACGGAGACCGAGAAGCCCGGGCCGTCGAGCCCGTCGGCGAGCACCGCCACCGCGCGGGTCAGCGAGAAGTGATCGGCGCGCAGCGTGCTCACCGACTCGCGTACCTCGGACAGGGCCCGGCCGGTCGCCGAGCGAGCGTCGCCGACGGCCCGGTCGGCGACCGTCGGGTCGCGTTCCCGGAACGCCTCGGCCTTCTCGAGTTGGACGCTGATCGCGGTCAGGTGGTGGCCCAGGCTGTCGTGGATGTCGCGGGCCAGGCGGTTGCGCTCGGCCGTGGCGCTCAGCTCGGCCACCTGTTGTTGTGCCTCGTGCAGCTCGGCGAACAGCCGCTCGGCGCGCACCCGGCTGCGGCGCTGGCGGTCGGCGACCGCGGCGGTGGCGATGGTCAGCACCATGCCGACGAAGAGCATCAGCAGGTCGGAGACGATCTCGGGGTCGGTGGCCCAGCCCGGCGTGAACGACGCCCGGATCGTCCCGGCGGCCAGGTAGCCCGCCGCCAGGCCGATGCTCCACCGGCGGCCGAGGGAGAAGTAGGCGAAGAACGGCACCAGGACGTAGAGCGGCCGGGCGAAGCCCGCGTCGTCGAACGCGACCACCACTTCGATCAGCGCCATGCGGGTCAGCAGCAGCCCGATGCCTCGTCCGGTCGGCTTGATCTGCTCGACCCCGAGCAGCGCGACCAGCGCGGCCGCGAACCACACCGGCGACCAGCCGGGGGAGAGGCCCGCGGCGGCGTAGTAGAGCCCGGTGCTCAACACCGCGAGGTAGAGCACCGAAGCCATCCAGCGCAACGGGGGAGCCATGCGCACCAGGGTAGGGAGGTTCGGTGGCTCTCGGACAGTGCCGATAGTCATGTGCCGCGCCGGTGCCGATCGGCACTGTCGGCGGACCGGGTGGCTTCGGCACCGTGGCCGGCATGAACCTCTATCGCCTGGCCGGTTACGCCGGTCTGCTCGGCGGGGCGCTCACGCTGATCGCCGCCGCCCGCCGCGCCGGCCTGATCCCTGAGAACTCGTTCACCCACGCCCTGGCCCCGCCCGCGACCGCGCTGCTGCTGCTCACCCTGACCGCGTTCTACCTGGTCCAGCGCGAGCGGGCCGGGCGGCTCGGGCTGACCGGCTTCGTGCTCAACCACCTCGGGCTCAGCGGCCTGTTCGCGGTCGAGTTCCTGACCCACGCCGTGCTCCAGTTCCAGGACGCGGCGACCCGCGAGCAGGTGCTGACCGGCCCCGGCCGGCCGTACTTCGTGGTGGTGGCCTTCACGTTCCTGACCGGGGTGGTCCTCTTCGGCGTGGCGTCGTGGCGGGCCGGGGTGCTGCCGCGCGGCGCGGTCGCGCTCTACGTTGCCGGTCTGAGCGCGGCCGCGTTACGCGCCACCGTGCCCGAGGCCGTCTACCTGGGTGGCCTGGTGGCCGGCTCGGCCGGCGTGCTCTGGCTGTCGGTGGCGCTGTTGTCGAAGCCGGGCGGCGCGTCAGTACCAGATCGCGATCCGGGCACCGTTGGCCTCCTCGGGCGGCGAGGGGTGCGACATGGCTGAGCCGGTGGCCATCCGATGAGCGCTCCACGCCACGGCGGCCGCGTCCAGGATGTCGTCCGGCGGCGCCTGCCCGGCCGGTCCGAGATTGTCCGGGAGCACGATCCCGTGCCGCGCGAGCAGTTCCCGGCGGCGGGCCTGACCGGTCCAGGTCTTCTTGGCGTACGCCAGGGGCTCGCCGGCCATCTGCCGGAACGACACCTCGGGATGCGCCTCGAAGAGGAGTCCCGGGTGGCGTTCCCAGATCGCGTTCGCCTCCAGCAGCTTGGGCCGCAGCGCCCAGGACTGCCGGCTCAGCCCCGACCCGGTCAGCTCGCGGCAGCGCCGGTTCGCGGTGGCGAAATCCGATTCCTGCCAGACCGCCCGCGGCGGCACCCGGAAGACGCTGCCGCGGCGCGGTCCGAGCTGGTCGGCGGCGAGGGTGTCAGCGGCGCGCCACCGGTCGGGCAGCATGCCTAATGGAATGTCCACCCCGATCACCGCGGCGCCCGAGCTCCCGGCCACGATCTCGTACAGGGTGGACGCCAGCAGCGCCCGGCCGAACTGGCCCTCGCGCAGCTCCACACCCACCCAGCCCAGGGCATATGCGTCGACGCCGATGACGTTCACGGTCATCGCACGCCCTCTGGGGACCGACGGTGGTCGATGCCCTCGGCGTTGTTGGTCATGACCGCAGACTACGCGCCGTGGTGGTTTGAGTGCACGCCGTACTGCTGACTGTCGAAAACTTAAGCCTGTGCTCAATCCGTGTGGACCATCTTGACTGACGTCGATGAATGTGACTACCGTCTCCTCAACTTTCGTTTTGGAAAGTTTCCTAAATGTTCAGGTCATGAGGAGACGCCGTGCAGAAATCCCTACGCCGCGCTCTATGGGCCGGGGCGATCGTTGCGGTCACGGCCGCCGCGATGCCCATGGTCCAGGCGTCTGCAGCGGAAGCTTGTGCGCCCGCATGGAGCGCCACGCAGGTCTACAACGGTGGCAACACCGCTTCCTATCAGGGCAAGAACTACCAGGCCAAGTGGTGGACCCAGAACGAGAACCCGGCGCAGAAGAGCGGCGAGTGGGATGTCTGGAAGAACCTCGGGGCCTGCGGTGGGACCACCCCGCCCTCCGACCCGCCGACCACCCCGCCCACCGATCCCCCCACCGACCCGCCGGGCAACGGCGGCAAGAAGGTCGTCGGCTACTTCGCCGAGTGGGGCGTCTACGGCCGCCAGTACTTCGTGAAGAACATCGTCACGTCGGGCTCGGCCAGCAAGCTGACCCACATCCTGTACGCGTTCGGCAACACCACCGGCGGCCAGTGCTCGATCGGTGACTCGTACGCCGACTACGACATGGCCTACACCTCGGCCAACAGCGTCGACGGCGTGGCCGACACCTGGGACGCCGGCGCCCTGCGCGGCAACTTCAACCAGCTCCGCAAGCTCAAGCGGGCATACCCGAACATCAAGGTGATCTGGTCGTTCGGCGGCTGGACCTGGTCCGGCGGCTTCACCCAGGCCGCGGCCAACCCGACGGCTTTCGCCAACTCCTGCTACAACCTGGTCAAGGACTCCCGCTGGGCCGACGTCTTCGACGGCATCGACGTCGACTGGGAGTACCCGAACGCCTGTGGCCTGAGCTGTGACTCCAGCGGCTCGGCCTCGTACAACAACGTGGTCTCCGCGCTGCGCAACAAGTTCGGCTCGAGCTTCCTGGTCACCTCGGCGATCTCGGCCGACGGGTCGAACGGCGGCAAACTGGACGCGGCCGACTACGCCTCGGGCATCAGCAAGCTCGACTTCGTGATGCCGATGACCTACGACTACTACGGCGCGTTCAGCGCTCAGGGTCCGACGGCGCCGCACTCGCCGCTGACCTCCTACTCGGGCATCCCGACCAACGGCTTCTGGTCGGACGCCGCGATCCAGAAGCTCAAGGCCAAGGGCGTGCCGGCGAACAAGATGCTGCTCGGCATCGGGTTCTACGGACGCGGCTGGACCGGTGTCTCGCAGGCCGCACCGGGTGGCTCCGCCAGCGGGGCGGCACCGGGCACCTACGAGGCGGGCATCGAGGACTACAAGGTCCTCAAGAACAGCTGCCCGGCGACCGGCACCGCCGGTGGCACCGCCTACGCCAAGTGCGGCAGCAACTGGTGGGGCTACGACACCCCGTCGACCGTCGGGACCAAGATGACCTACGTGAAGAACCAGGGCCTCGGTGGCGCGTTCTTCTGGGAGTTCTCCGGTGACACCAGCAACGGCGAACTGATCTCGGCCATCAAGAACAACCTCTGATCCTCCCTTCCTCACCAGAAGGAGCGGGGCACCGGTTCGGTGCCCCGCTCCTTCGCGTGGTGCGGGCGTCATTAGGCTGGCGGCATGCGCCGAGAGTGGCATCAGCTCAGCTATCCGGGGTTCGGCAACCAGGCCCTGCAGACCTCCCGTCCGTCCACCGACTCCGCCGAGGACTCGGCTCTCGGCCTCGACCGGTGGCGTGACCAGCCGCGGGTGCAGATGCCGCCATGGCCGGACATGGCCGAGGTGGCCGAGGTCTGCCAGGTCCTCGAGAATGTGCCGTCGATCGTCGCGCCCTACGAGGTCGACCAGCTCCGGGTCAAGCTCGCCGACGTGTGCGAGGGCCGGGCGTTCCTGCTCCAGGGTGGCGACTGCGCCGAGACCTTCGCCGACAACACCGAGAGCCACCTGCTGGCCAACGCCCGCACGCTGCTGCAGATGGCGGTCGTGCTGACCTACGGCGCGTCGATGCCGGTGGTCAAGGTGGCCCGGGTCGCGGGGCAGTACACCAAGCCGAGGTCGGCCGCCACGGACGCGCTGGGGCTGCCGGCCTACCGCGGCGACATGATCAACTCGCTGGACGCGAACGAGAAGGCGCGGGTGGCCGACCCGCAGCGGATGATCCGGGCGTACGCGAACTCGGCGGCCGCGATGAACATGCTCCGGGCGTACCTCGCGGGTGGTCTGGCCGACCTGGCCGGCCTGCACGACTGGAACAAGGACTTCGTCCGCGCGTCGCCGGCCGGGGAGCGCTACGAGGCGATCGCCCGCGAGATCGACCGCACGCTCGACTTCATCCGGGCCTGCGGGATGACCGACGACGAGGCCCTGCGTACGGTCAGCCTCTACTGCTCGCACGAGGCGCTCGCGCTGGAGTACGACCGGGCGCTGACCCGCGTCTCGGACAGCCGCGCCTACGGGCTGTCCGGCCACTTCCTGTGGATCGGCGAACGCACCCGGCAGATCGACGGCGCGCACATCGACTTCATCAGCCGGATCGCCAACCCGATCGGCGTCAAGCTCGGCCCCGGCACCGCCCCCGAGCAGGCCATCGAGCTGTGCGAGAAGCTCAACCCGGACAACGTGCCGGGCAAGCTCACGCTGATCAGCCGGATGGGCAACGGCCGGGTCCGCGACGCGCTGCCGCCGATCGTCGAGAAGGTGACGGCGGCCGGCGCCAAGGTGGTCTGGCAGTGCGACCCGATGCACGGCAACACCCACGAGTCGTCCAACGGCTACAAGACCCGGCACTTCGACCGGATCGTCGACGAGGTGCTCGGCTACTTCGAGGTGCACCGCGGGCTGGGCACCCACCCGGGCGGCATCCACGTCGAGCTGACCGGCGAGGACGTCACCGAGTGCCTGGGCGGCGCGCAGGGCATCGAAGACCTCGACCTGCCGGACCGGTACGAGACGGCCTGTGACCCGAGGCTGAACACCCAGCAGAGCCTGGAACTGGCGTTCCTGGTCGCGGAGATGTTGCGTGGCTGATCTCCGGTCGGACACCGTCACGAAGCCCACGGCCGAGATGCGTGCGGCCATGGCGGCCGCGCCGGTCGGGGACGACGTGTTCGGCGACGACCCGACGGTCAACGCGCTGGAAGCGTCGGTCGCCGCGATGTTCGGGCACGAGGCGGCGCTGTTCTGCCCGTCCGGGACGATGGCCAACCAGATCGCCCTGCAACTGCTGGTGCCGCCCGGCGGTGAGCTGCTGGCCGGGGCCGACGCGCACGTCCTGTCGTACGAGCTGGGCGCGGCCGCCGCGCTCGGTGGCGTCTCCACCCGGACCTGGGGCCCGGTCGGCGCCGACCTCGACCCGGCCGCGATCGCGGCGATGATCCGCCCGGCCGGCTACCCGTCGAACCCCACGCGGGCGATCGCGGTGGAACAGACCCACAACCTGGCCGGGGGTACGGTCGTCCCGCTCGCCACGCTGGCCGCCCTGAGGGAGACGGGCCTCCCGATGCACTGCGACGGCGCCCGCGTCTGGCACGCCCACGTCGCCACCGGCACCCCGCTCGACGCCTACGGCCGGCTCTTCGACACCATGTCGGTCTGCCTGTCCAAGGGCCTCGGCGCCCCGGTCGGCTCGCTGGTCATCGGCTCGGCCGAGCGGATCGCCCAGGCCCGGGTGCTGCGCAAGCGGATGGGCGGCGGCATGCGCCAGGTCGGCATCCTGGCCGCCGCCGGCCGGTACGCCCTGGAACATCACATCACGCGGCTGGCCGACGACCACGCCCGCGCGAAGCGGCTGGCCGAGGCCCTGGACACGACCGCTCAGACGAACATCGTCCTGCTCGACCTGTCGGGAACGCGCTGGGATGCGCCCGGCCTGGTCGCGGCGGCCGCCGAACAGGACGTGCACATCGTCGCCATGCTCCCGCGGGTGGCCCGGATCATCACCCATCTCGACGTCACCGACGACGACGTGGATCAGGCGATCGACGTACTCAAACAGCTCTTAACGACTTGAGCAGGGCGATGTCGGCCGCGTGGCCCTCGTGCTTCTCGGTCGGCGTCTCCACGATCACCGGCAGGCCGGCCACCGCCGGGTGGGCCAGCAGCTCGGCGAACGCGGCCGAGCCGATCCGGCCCTGACCGATGGTCTCGTGCCGGTCGCGCGTCGAGCCGCACTCGTCCTTCGAGTCGTTCGCGTGGATGAGCTGGAGCCGCCCCGGTCCGGCCGCCGCGATCAGCGCGTCCAGCGTCGCGGTCATCCCGCCCGGCGTGGCCAGGTCGTGCCCGGCGGCCCAGGCGTGGCAGGTGTCGAAGCAGACACCCAGCCACGGGTGTCCCTCCACCGCGTCCAGGTAGGGCGCCAGGTCTTCCACCTTGGAGGCCAGGCTCCGGCCGCCACCCGCGCTCGGCTCGACCAGCAGCCGGGGCAGCCCGGCCGCGGCGGCCCGGTCGAGCAGCGGCAGCAACGCCTCGTGCAGCTGGTGCATGGCCTTCGCGTCGTGGGCCGGGTCGACCGAGGAGCCGGCGTGGAACACCACACCGGTCGCCCCGATCGCGGCGCCGCGGCGCAGCGCGTGCTCCAGCACGTCGACCGAGCGCTCCAGCGTCAGTGTGGTCGGCGAACCGAGGTTGACCAGCAACGACGCGTGGATGTAGGCCGGGACGCCGCGCTCGCCGATGCCGTCGCGGAACAGCACGTCCTGTTTCGGGTCGCCGGGCGGCAGGGCCCAGCCGCGCGAGTTGGACACGTACACCTGGACGGCCTCGGAGCCGGCCGCGTCGGCGTACCGAAGACCGGTCTTGGCCAGCCCGCCCGAGGTCGACGTGTGCGAGCCGATCGGCGGCGTCAGAAGCACTGGATCGCGACCTCGGAGTTCGGTTCGACCTGGGTGTTCTCGGCCGGTTGCTGGGCGCGGACCGTGCCGTTCGGGTTGAAGTCGACGCGGACCCGGAGCCCGAGCGCCTGGAGCGCCTGCTGGCCCTGCGGGCACGGCTGGTCGACCACCCGCGGGACGGTCACGAACGGCGGGCCCTCGCTGACGTCCAGGCGTACCTCGGTGTCCTTCTCGACCCCGGCGCCCGCCTTCGGGCTCTGGCCGATGACCGAGTCGCGCGGCGCGTCGTTCTGCTTGCGCGCCTCGACCGCGGACAGCCCGAGCTGCTGCAGGATCTGGCGGGCCTCGTTGATGTTCTTGCCGTTCAGGTCGGGCACGGTGATCGGCGCCTTGCCCTTGCTGACCACCAGCGTGACCGTGTCACCGGGGCGCAGCTGGGTGCCCGCCTTGGGGTCGCTGGAGATCACGAAGCCCTCGCCGACCTGATCGCTGTACTGAGCTTTGCCCTCCTTGAGCTTGAGCTTGACGTTGTCGAGCTCGCCCTTGGCGGCGGCCAGTTCCATGCCGGCCAGGTCGGGCACCGGGTAGCGTTCCGGGCCCAGCGAGACCGTGAGCGTGATGATGCCGCCCTTGACGATCTTCTCGTCGGCCGGCGGGTTCTGGCTCAGCACGACGTCCTTGGCGACCGTCTCGTCGTAGCGCCCGTCGCCGTAGATCAGCTCGAAGCCGGCCTGATCGGCCCGCTGTTCGGCCTGCGCCTTGGTCATGTTCACGAAGGTCGGCGCCTCGGTGTACCGCCCCAGGGTGACCCACCAGGTGCTGCCGGCCACGACCAGGACCATCACCAGGATCGCGGCCGGGATCAGGATGCGGCGCTTGCCGCCCTCGGCGAAGAAGCCGCGCCGGGCCGGCGTCGTCCGGTGGACGCTGCCGCTCTGCTGGGGGAGCCGCGACCAGGTCGGCCGGTCGGTCTGCGGGAACGTCGTGGTGACGGCCGGAATCATCGCCGTGCGGTCGGCCGTGTGCCGCGACGGGACCTGGCGCAGCAGAGCCGTCTCGACGTTCGCCGCGCCCAGGTCGTCGCGGACCACCTGCACCTCGGCCAGCAGCGCGCCGGCGTCGGTGGGCCGGGCGCCCGGATCGCGGCGGGTGGCCCGGGCGACCAGGTCGTCGATCGCCGTGGGCAGCCCGCGGACCAGGGCGGACGGCTTCGGCACGTCGTTGTCGACGTGTTGCCAGGCCACCTGGACCGGGTCGTCGCCGTCGAACGGGACCCGGCCGGTGACCATCTCGTAGAGCACGATGCCGGCCGCGTAGACGTCGGTGCGGGCGTCGGCGTGGCCGTTGGCGACCAGTTCCGGCGCCACGTACGCCACCGTGGCCATCAGCTGGCCGGAGTCGTCGTTGCTGCTCGCCTCGACCGCGCGGGCCAGGCCGAAGTCGGCCACCTTGACCACGCTGTCGACCAGGTTGGCGATGCCGCCGCTGGGCGCCTCGGCGACCAGCACGTTCTCGGGCTTGACGTCGCGGTGGACCAGGCCGGCCCGGTGGGCGGCGGCGATCGCGGCGAGCATCTGCTCGAGGATGGCCAGCGCCTCCACCGGGTTGAGCCGGCGGCGCTGGGTGAGCAGGTCACGCAGGGTGCGGCCCTGCACGTACTCCATGACCAGGTAGGGCAGGCCCTGGTGGCGGCCCTGGTCGTAGACGGCGACCACATTGGGGTGGGTCAGCCGCGCGATCGTCTTGGCCTCGTCGGTGAACCGGTCCACGAAGTGGACGTTGGTCGCCTGTGACGGGTGAATGATCTTCAGAGCGACCGTGCGCTCGAGGCGCTCGTCGACGGCGCCGTAGACCGTGGCCATGCCACCACGAGCGACGCGACCGGTGATCCGGTAGCGGCCGTCAATCGTCGTGCCGATCAACGAGTCGGCGACAGTCGTGTCCATCGGCGTGAAGTGTATGTGTCTTTCTGTTGGCGACGGTTCAGGATGCCACAGCTGAGACCTAACGGGTAGGCCACACTGCTCCTGACCAGCGGATCCGGCACAGTGTGAGCTGTGCCGGACCGCCGTGGAACTCAGTGCCGGCGGTGCGCCCGCCGGCCGTCCGCGCTCGCCGGCGCCGAGCTGCTGCTCTCGGTCGGCTCCGGCGAAGCGGACGTTTCGGTCGGCGACGGCGACGGCGAGCTGCTTTCGGTCGGCGCCGGCGTGGTGCTAGGCACCGACGTCGGCGTCGGCACCGGCGGCGTGTTGCAGTCCCCGCAGCCCTCGCTGGTCGGTCCGGGCGCGTGCGGCGCGGTCACCACCTTGGTCACGGTCACCGTCCGCGGCGCGGGCTGGGCGAGAGGCGCCAGGGGTACGCCCGGAGCCGGCGTCGCCGCGGGCACGACGGTGATGGCCGGCGTGGCCGCGACCGGTTCCGCCGCGCTGCCCCGCCCCATCCCGGCGTTGGCCGCCATCGGGTCCTGGGCCTGCTCGCCGATCGCCAGCGGGTACGGCTCGGCCGTCGCCGGCTTCTCGCCGAGCAGCCCGCCGAGCCCGTTGACCACCGCGAAGTAGCTGCCCGCGGCGCCCGCCACGGTCAGCGCCGCGAACGCCGTGACGGCGGCGATCCGGCGGGGCGGTCGCCGGCGCGGGCCCTGGTCGTCGCCGGGTCGGGCCGCCTCGGCGGCGCCACCGAACGTGCTCATCCCGGTGGACGTCACCTCGGGGCCGTTCGGGGCCCGGTGGTAGCCCGGAGCGGCATCCGGCACCCCGATGCCGTCCTGGCCTACCACTGGGTTCTCGGGCGACGGCTCGCGCCGGCCGAGGTCGTACTGCAGCGACCGCATGGCGCCGGCCATCTCGGTGCGGGTCTTCCGCCACATGGTCATGGGATCCGTGCTCGCAATCTGCTCGGCGGGTTGTGGCAGGCTGAATGCCGTGAGTGAGTCATCTACGTCGTCGTCCACGCCCACGGCAGGTCCGGCCGGTTGGGTCCCATTGCCGGACGTTGCCGACAAATTGGACCTGTCCATCAGCAAGGTGAACCAGATGGTGCGCGACGGCCACCTGCTGGCCGTCAAACGCGACGGCATCCGGGTCGTTCCCGCGGAACTGCTGGCCAACAGCACCGTGCTCAAGCACCTCCCGGGCGTGCTGACCTTGCTCCGCGACGCTGGGTACAACGACGAAGAGGCGGTCCGGTGGCTCTACGAGCCCGACGACAGTCTCGACGGCAACGCCGCCCTCGGTCTCGGCGGCGACCGGGCGCGCGAGGTCAAGCGGCGCGCGCAGGCGCTCGGGTTCTGAGAGCCTCGTGCGGCACTTCTCCTACCTGTTCGTGCTCGCGGGGTGCCTCGTCGCGGCGCTGTGGCTCGAACCGGTGCTCAAGGTCGGCGTGCTCCGGCAGGGGCGGCGGCTGCTGCTGACCGTGCTGCCGGTGCTGCTCGTCTTCGTGCTGTGGGACCTGGCGGCGATCGCGGCCGGGCACTGGACCTTCGACCCCGGGCAGACCACCGGCGTGCTCTTCCCGGGCGGGCTGCCGCTCGACGAGGTGCTGTTCTTCGTCGTCGTGCCGGTCTGCGCGATCCTCGGCTTCGAGGCGGTCCGGAAAGTGCTGAAGAAGTGACCTACACGGCCGCGGCGCTCCTGGGCGTCCTGGTGGCGGTGCTCGTCGACCTGTTCGTGCTGCGTACCCGCCTGGTGACCCGGCTCGTGTTCTGGGCGACGTACCCGATCGTCATCGTCTTCCAGCTGCTCTCGAACGGCATCCTGACCGGCCGCCACATCGTCGTCTACGACCCGCAGGCGATCATCGGCGTGCGGGTGGCGTACGCACCGGTTGAAGATCTTTTCTTCGGTTTCGCCCTGGTGCTCTTCTCGCTGTCGATCTGGGTGCGGCTCAGACCTTCCGGCGGGTAGCCGCCTCGGCCAGCTCCAGCAGCACACCCCGCGCCTCGTCCTCGACGTCGGCGGCGGCCAGCGCGGCCAGGCTCTCGGTGGTCAGCGTGACGATGCGCTCCTCGGTGCGGGCCAGCGCCCCGGAGTCACGGATGATCGCCCGCAGCAGCTCCACCCCCGCGTCGTCCAGCTCGGGGTCGCCGAGGGCCGCGTCCAGCACCGCCCGGTCCGCCGCCGGCGCCGTCTGGAACGCCGCCGCCACCAGGTACGTCCGCTTGCCCTCGCGCAGGTCGTCGCCGGCCGGCTTGCCGGTCACGGCCGGGTCGCCGTACACCCCGAGCACGTCGTCGCGCATCTGAAAGGCCTCACCCAACGGCATGCCGTACGCCGAATAGCCGGCACTCAGCGCGGCCGGCGCACCGGCCAGCGCGGCGCCCAGCAGAAGCGGCCGTTCGACCGTGTACTTCGCGGCCTTGAACCGGGCCACCAGCCCCGCCCGCTCCAGCGAGGTGTCGCCGGTGGCCTGCGTGTGCACGTCCAGGTACTGCCCGATGCTGACCTCGCTGCGCATCGCGTCGAAGGTCGGCCGGGCCCGGGCCAGGTCGGCGAGGTCGACGCCCGAGCCGTGCAGCATCTCGTCCGACCACACCAGCGCCAGGTCGCCGAGCACCACCGCGGCCGCGTCGCCGAACTGCTCCGCGCCGCCCCGCCAGCCCGCCGCCTCGTGCCGGACGGCGAACCGCCGGTGCACGGCCGGCTCACCACGCCGGGTGTCCGACCGGTCCATCAGGTCGTCGTGGATCAGCGCGCTGGCCTGCACCAGCTCCAGCGAGGCCACGGCGGCCACCAGCGGGTCGCTGTCCAGCCCGCCGGCCCCGCGGAAACCCCAGTAGGCGAACGCCGGCCGCAGCCGCTTGCCCCCGCCCAGCACGAACGCCTCCAGCGCGTCGGCCACGTCGGCCAGCGCCGGGTCGATCTCGGTCATCCGGGCGCGCTGGTCGGCGAGGAACACGGTGAGCGCCTTGTCGACCCGATCGCGCAGGCCCGCATACTCCAGGGGCGAGATGGTCACCGCGTCAACCTAGCCGCTGCACCCGGTAGAGTCCTACCGTGTCCCTCGGTCTGCCGTCCAAGCTCCCCGCCTCGCCCAGCATCGGTGAGTTGATCAAGGGCGCCACGCCGACCTTCTCGTTCGAGTTCTTCCCGCCCAAGACCCCGGCCGGCGAACAGCTGCTGTGGCAGGCGATCCGCGAGCTCGAGTCGCTGCGTCCCTCGTTCGTGTCGATCACCTACGGCGCCGGCGGCACCACCCGCGACACCACGGTCGCGGTCACCGAGCGGGTCGCCACCGAGACCACGCTGCTGCCGATGGCCCACCTGACCGCGGTCAACCACTCGGTCGCCGAACTGCGCAACGTGATCGGCCGCCTGGCCGGCGCGGGCATCCGCAACGTCCTCGCGGTCCGAGGCGACCCGCCCGGCGACCCGCAGGCCTCCTGGGTCAAACATCCCCACGGCATCTCGTACGCGTCGGAACTGGTCCGCCTGCTCCGCGAGGTCGGCGACTTCAGCGTCGGCGTGGCGGCCTTCCCGTACAAACACCCCAGGTCGTCGGATGTCGAGTCGGACACCCGCCACTTCATCGAGAAGTGCCGGGCCGGCGCCGACTTCGCCATCACCCAGATGTTCTTCGACGCCGACGAATACCTGCGCCTCCGCGACCGCGTGGCGGCGGCCGGCTGCGACACCCCCATCGTCCCCGGCGTGATGCCGGTGACCAGAATGGCCACGATCGAGCGGTCGACCCAGCTCTCCGGCGCCCCCTTCCCGCCCCACCTCCTCGCCCGCTTCGAGCAGGTCGCCGGCGACGAGGCCGCGGTCCGCGCGCTCGGCGTCGACCTGTGCAGCGAAATGTGCCAGCGGCTCCTCGACGAGGGCGTCCCCGGCATCCACTTCATCACGCTCAACCGCTCCACCGCGACGCGCGAGGTCTGGCAGCAGCTGGCCCCGACGCCCGCTCTGTCTTCGTGACCTGGGATTCATACGCTTCGGCGTGGGCTGACCTGCATGGCGGGTTCGACCCGCGGCAAGCGTCGCCGCTGGTCCGGGGCTGGGTTCGCATCGCCTGGCGGGCCGGGGTCTTGCTGGCCCGCCTTGGCCTGGGGCCCATGGCGGTCACCCTGGCCGGGCTGGTCTTGTGCCTGCTGGTGCCGTTGGCAACGTTGCTCGGCCCGCTCGGGTTCGTTCTCGCCGGTGTCCTGGTCGCCGCGGCCGCCTTCGCCGACTCCTTCGACGGCGCGGTCGCGGTGGTCACCGGCCGGGCGTCCCGCTTGGGCTACGTCGTCGACTCGGCCTCCGATCGCGTCGGCGAGGCCGCCTGGCTGGTCGCCTTCTGGCTGACCGGTGCGCCGGCCTGGCTGGTGGTCACGGCGGGCGGTCTGAGCTGGCTCCACGAATACGTACGGGCCAGAGGCGCCGCCGCCGGCATGTCGGACATCGGCGCGGTGACCGTGGGGGAGCGGCCTACCCGCATCGCGGTCTCGATCCCGGGCCTGCTCTTCGCCGGCTTGTCGGCGCTGATCCTCCCGTTGCCGGTCGCGACGGTCGCGGTCGCCGTCTGGCTGACCCTCCAGCTCATTGGCCTGGGCCAGCTCACCGTGGCCGTCCGCCGCGCCCTCACCTGACGCTCGTCTCTGCTCTACTCAAGCTTGCGGGCGTTACGCGATTCGAAGTCGTGAGGGTGTAACCAACACGCTCTCCAAGCCTGCGCACTCAGCGGTCGCGTGACTGGCAGCCCCAAGGGTCCCGAGTCGATCGGCTCTTGACCACAACCTGCTCCGGTTCTGGCGCGCTGCGGGGAGCCCGGTGACGACGGGGCAGTCCCGTATCCCCTTCCTCGGCGCATTGCTCGACACCCTGTTGGCCTCGGCCGGGAATTTCGGCGCGACGCGTGAACCAGGGTCGTGCGGGGCCCGTGGTGGCGGTGAACCCGGGCCGCTCCGGACCGGGTGATCACCCTGTGGAGGGCATCATGCGGAAAGCGTCTTTCGTGACCGGTCTGGCGTCGGCGGCTCTGGTGACCGGTGTGGCGTTGGTGCCGGCGTCGGCGGCCAGCGCGGCGACCTACGGGCCGGTCACGACGAACTGTGGGGTCGTCACGTGTAGCGCGTATCTGTCGCGGTCGGCGACCAAGGCGGTGAACGAGAAGCTGACGCTGGCTGGGGGTGGGTATGCCGGGGTTGGGCTCATCGTGTGTGCGCCGTTGGCGCCGCCGCCGTTGACGCCGATCGGGGTGGCGTGCGGGGTGGCGGCGACGGTGCAGGGTGCGTGGATCGCGCAGGAGGTCGAGGACGCGGCCGAGCGGCACGGAGCGCGGGGCGCCTGTCTGAAGGTCACCTATACCAAGCCGGTCGGTAACGTGCCGCCGCAGGTCACCTACTGGTCGACCAACAACGGCAAGTACTGCAAGGACTAACGGCGGCGCAGGCTGGGGCTGAGTGAGAGCCGGTCAAGGGCGGTCGGGACGAGTTGTTCGATCGCGGCGTGTTCGGCCTCGTCGGTCATGTGGCGGGGCAGCCAGCGCAGCGTGGTGGCCGGGATCGGTTCGCCGCCGAGGCGGAAGCGGCCGGTGAGCGGGCCCGCGGCGAGGTGCGATGGTCGACGTGGTGGGACCTGGATGCCGTCCGGCCCGAGGCTCGCAGGGGTAAGCGCCAGATTCGGTCACCCACCCCTGCGAGCGAACGGTTATCGCAGGCGGACGACCGGCGGCAGGAGCTTGGCCTCACCGGCGGCCGGCGGGGTCAGCTTGGCCACCGACGCGAGGTCGGCCGGAACACGCTCGGTCCGTGCCGTGCCGCGGGCCTTCGCGGTGGCGGCCTGGAACGGCTGGACGTCGCCGACGCAGAGGGTTCCCTCGGCCGGCAGGGCGCCGGTCAGCAGGTACTGGTCGACGGCGCCGGTGGCGCAGGCCGAGGTGCCGTACGCGGTGTGGCCCCAGCTGTCGCTGGACAGCAGCCGGCTGTTGGGCAGCAGGGCGGCCGAGGCGACCGCGTCGTTGTAGTTGGTCGCCGGGTCCCAGTAGTTGCCGACCACCAGCACCGGCGCCGCGGTCCGCTTGGTGAACGGGCCCCGGTAGGCGTCCTCGTCCTGGACGGTCCAGGTGTTGCCCGCGCAGGTCGCGTCGCCCCAGCCCCAGGCGCGGCCGAAGTACGGCGCCCGCTCGTCGGCCGCGGCGGTCAGCGCCGGCCACAGCGCGGCGTCCTGCGGGTGTACGCCGTCGGTGCAGATGACGGCCGAGCTGGCCTCGGCGCCGTTGTAGTAGGGGAAGTCGCGTCCCCGGCCGTCGAGACGCGAGGTGAGCCGCTTGCGGGCGGCGGCCGCGGTCTGGTCGGAGGCGTCGGGGTCGGTCAGCCCCAGCAGGTCCTGGGTCATGAAGACCAGATCCTCGTAGCCGTACGGGCCGTACAGCATGCTCAGCGCGGTGTTGACCAGGTCGGAGTAGCGGAAATAGTACTTGCCGGCCGCGTCCTCGAGCTCCAGCGGCTCGGCGCGCAGCCGGTCGGCGACCAGCTCGAAGTCGGCGGCGAACCGGCCGGCCTCGGCGCACTGCTCCTCGCCCCCGGCGTCGCAGCGCTGGAAGATCTCGGTCAGCGCCTTGTACGCGCCGTCCGCGCTGCGCAGCCGGTCGTCCAGGGTCTGGTCCTTGGTCTGCTGGTCGCCGGTCCACTTCGTCGGGTCGATGACGCCGTCGACGGTGATTGCCCGGAACCGGTCCGGGAACATGTTCGCGTAGTACTGGCCCAGCGCGGTGCCGTAGCTGAAGCCCAGGTAGCTGAGCTTCTCGTCACCGACGGCGCGGCGCAGCACGTCCATGTCGCGGGCCACCTCGGCCGTGGACGTCGCCCCGGCCAGCTTCTTGCCCGTGGTCGAGCAGGCCTTGCCGAGCTCCTTGGCGGAGGCGATGTACGCGGCCTCCTCCTCGGGCGTGTACGGGAAGAGCACGTTCATCCCGCGCAGCTTCTCGGTCTGCTCCTGGGTGTTCTTGAAGCACTTCACGTTGTCGCTGCTGGCGATGCCGCGCGGGTCGAAGCCGACGATGTCGAACTTGTCGAGCAGCTCCGAGCCGAGGAAGAACGGCGACGACAGCGCGATCGAGGTGCCGGAGCCGCCGGGGCCGCCCGGGTTCAGGAACAGGCTGCCGATCTTGTGCTCCTGGTCGCGGGCCTTCACCCGCAGCACGGCGACCTCGGTGGTCGGGCCGTTCGGCCGGTCGTAGTCGAGCGGCAGGTCGACCGTCTCGCACTCGGCCCATTCGTAGCACGAGTACCAGTCGAGCTGCGGCGTCGGCACCCGGTCGACGCGGCGTGCCTCGGCGGCGCTGGTGCGGTCGGCGGCTGGTGCGGCCGCCGCGGATGCCGGTACGGCGGCCAGCCCGGTGATGAGCAGGCCGGCGATTCCTCCGGCGAGGAATCGGTGTGTGGCTCTCATTCAGATGCCCTTCCGAACGGTGAGTCGCCGGCGGGCACCGGCGACCCCGACGACCGTACGATACGTCGACAAGTCTCGATATGTAGGCACTTGTCAAAGTGGACGCTTGCCGAAACTGCTCAGCGATCTCTCGAGCAAGGGCAGGGCGTGCAGGACATGTCGCGTACGAATCAGGAAGTCCCACACCGGTTCGAACTTCTTCCAGGCTCCCGCGTACGAAAGGTGCCTTGCCCGGTCACCGAAGGCGTCCTTCTGGGCGGCGCCACGCCAGATGTTCTTCCACCGGTAGAAGTCGCGGTACGCCCGCCAGTAGCCGGCCTCGAGCTGGTCCGGCGTCATCCCCTGCGGCCGGTAGACGACATGCCGCGTGTCGTAGCGGTGCCAGTCGCGGTGCACGATCCGCCCGGCCGCCTCCATCCGCCGGAACAACGCCGTCCCCGGATACGGCGTCATGATGTGGAACGTCGCCGTCTCCAGCCCGGCCCCGACCGCCCATTCGACCGTGCGGTCGAAGACGTCCGGCCCGTCACCGTCCATCCCGAACACGAAGCTGGCGTTGACCATCACGCCCGCGTCGTGCAGCCGCCGCGCGACCGCTTCGTAACTGTGCCCCACGTTCTGCCGCTTGCGCTGTTCCGCCAGATTGGCCGCATTGATCGTCTCGAATCCGACGAACATGCTGCGCAGCCCCGCTTCCACCGCTTTCTCCAGCAGCCCCGGGCGCAGGATCGAGTCGACCGTGCCGGCCGCCTGCCACACCCGGCCCATGCCCTTCATCCCGTCGAACAGCGCCTCGGCGAACTTCCGGTTGCCGAGCAGATGGTCGTCGAGAAAGTAGAGATGCTTTCCCGGCAGCCGCTCGATCTCGGCCAGCGCGTCGTCGACCTGCTGGGTGTAGAACGACTTCCCGCCTTCGAAGAACGCGTCCTTGTAGCAGAAGTCGCAATGGTGCGGGCAGCCACGCGAGACGACGATCGAGTTCGGCACCAGATAGCGGTTGCGCTTGATGAGATCGCGCCGGATAGGTGGGAGATTCGCGAGGGTACGCTCGGACGACGCGTACCGTGAATCGCTTTGCCCGCGCCGGAACTCGCGCAGGAAACGTGGCCAGGTGTCCTCGCCGGGACCCAGGAAGATCGCGTCGGCGTGCTCGGCCGCCTCGTCCGGCAGCGAGGTCACGTGCAGGCCGCCCATGGCGACGAACACGCCATGGGCGCGGTAGCGGTCGGCGATCTCGTACGACCGCCGGGCCGACGTGATGTACGCCTGGATCACCACCAGGTCGGGCCGGTCGTCGGCGATGACCTGGTCGATCCGCTCGACGTGCTCGTCGAGGATCGTCACCTCGTCGGCATCGTCCAGATAGGCAGCCAGGGTGGCCAGGCCGAGCGGCGGGAAGAGCGAGTACTTGATCGGCCGGAACAGCGGGCTGGTCGCCTCGGTCAGGGCGGGCAGAATCATCGTCACACGCACGCCCCGAAGGTAGGCCCGGCTCATGGAGCCGGTGTGCCTCAGTTGTGCAGATCCTGTGGCGTCCACCGGTAGTGCCTCGAGGTGGCGATCTCGTGGAAACCGCACCGGCGCAGGATGGGCGCGCTGTCCGGCGACGCGTCGACGTGCAGCAGCCGGAAGCCGCGGGCGACGGCCTCCCGGGCCCGGGCCGCGAGCAGGGCGCGATAGAGACCGCGTCCCCGCCATTCCGGCAGCGTCGTGCCGCCGAGCAGCGCGACGAATTCGGTGCCCGGCCAGTAGACCGACCAGGCGGAACTGACGATCCGCCCGCCGGCCTCGGCGATCAGGATGGAGATCTGGCCGGGATCGGCCGACACCCGGCCCACCAGGTCGGACGCCACCCAGGAGCAGTCGAACCCCCACACCTCGGTCTGGTGAAGGGCGATGCGGCGTAGGTCCTCGGCCTCGCTGACCTGTCGCAGCACGACGCCGCCGGGTAGGACCGGTTCGGCGGCCACCTCGGCGGCGAGGCCGACCAGCACGGTCCACGGCTGCTCCGGGACGAAACCGGCCGCGACCAGGCGCTCAGCCAGATCCGTGGGCCGGTCGTGGGTCCGGAGCTTCCACTCGACGGCCTGGCCACGGACCTGGAAGAAGTCACGTTGGCGGACGATCAGACGGTCGAGCTCGGCGCCGGTGACGCCGACGTCGCGGGGCGCCCGGATCCGGCCCATGTGCCCGCCGACGATCCGGAGCACCGGGCCGTCGTGCTCGTAGGTCAGGCCGGCCGGGACGGCGCCGACCGGCATGCGCATCTGCGCGTCGTAGGCGGCCAGCAGGGCAGCGGTGTCGACCATGGTCACATGGTGCCGGATCCGGCCGGGAACGGTGAACCGCGCGGCGGCGTCCCACCTCACATGCGACGAGTCCTGATCCTGGCCGTACCGCTGGCGCTCGCCGCCTGCGCGCCCGATGACATGCCCCGCACCGAGCAACCCGTTCCGGTGACCTCGCTCGTCGTCAGCTGCGGCACCTTCGACCTGAAGCTGACCGATCCGCTTCCGGCCACGGCGGCCCGGTGCCTGACCGAATCCGTGGCGGAGGGGCGGCCGGCCCGGCTCCAGATCTCCTCGAACACCGACGAGGGCGACCCGATCATCACCACCTACAGCAGCGGTCCGGACGGCCGCGTCGAAGTGGTCACCGACACGCGCCAGGACAAATTCGGCCCCCGGCGGATCACCGTCGAGACGTGTACCGGGATCACGGCGAAGGAAAGGTCGTTCGACGTCACCGGGTGCACCGAGCCGGAAGAGCGTCCAACGTCGTGATGCTCTCGACCGCGGTGGGCCGCTCACCCGCGCGGATCAGGGCCACGCCGTCGTGGCCGAGGTCGACCGCGGCCGCCACCAGCGCCGGGTCGTCGTCGATGAACAGGCACTCGTGCGCTTCGAGGCCGATCAGGTCGCGGCCGGCGGCGTACATCCGCGGGTCGGGTTTGGTGCACCCCATCAGCTCCGAGATGACGTAGCCGGCGAAGAACCGCGCGATCCCCAGCTCGCGGAACGTCTCGTCGAACCCGGCCGCCCAGTTGTCCGAGACCACCGACATGCGGATGCCGGCGGCGTGCAGTCGCTCCAACGCGGGCCGGGCGTCCGGGTAGAGCTCGAGAACCGGCCCGCTCGCCGGTGCTTCGAGTTCGGTGAGCAGATCTTTCGAAGCCGAGACGCCGAGTACGCCGAGGAGCACGCGATGGTAGTCAGCGCGGTCGGCCGTCCGGTCCCCGGCGTCAAGGAAGCGCTGACCCGCGGCGATCGCCTCGGGGAAGCGCCCCGCGTCCACATCGGGACGATGCCTCATGACGACGGATTCGAAGTCGTGGCGCGGGTTCCAGCGCCCACCGACCGGCCGGGTCAGCACACCACCGGCGTCGAACAGGACTCCACGGATCACCGGGCGCCGGCCATCGGGGCGGCCGCCCGCAGCGCTTGCCGGACCCGGGCCAGCGCCGCCCGCACGAACCGCCGATCCCACCCCGGATCCGCCTCGACCCGCCGCAGCAACGCGACCGCCGACATCTGATCAAGCCCCATGCCTCGACCCTGCCTCGGCGACGGCCGCCCGGCAACCTCCGGCCTGGTCGAGGCTGCGCATCACCCGCTGGACCGGAACCCAGTACGGACCGCCGAGGGCAGACCAGTCCGTGGACGTGTGTGCGCTGGTAAGGACTGCGACGAGGCATCCGGCCGGACCGCGCCCAGGTGTCCAGCGGTGTCTCCACCATGTGCACGCCGCGGGATCGCACTGCATGGGCCGCTCGCCCCGAGACCATCACGGAATGAGTTCCCCGCTTTCGGGGCGCCTCGACGTCGTCGACGGCACGGCCGGGCGGTCCGGCGACCCGAACTCGGCGCGGAGCGGGTAGTGTGACGCGCCGGATGGCTGAGCAGATATCGACAGGCGCCTTGCGCTCGTACGTCCACATGGTCGCGTGGGCTGCCACACTGCTGGCGCTGGCCTCGTGCGGCGGTGCTGGCACTCCTCCCGCAGCTCGGGGAATCCCGCCGGCCTCGGCGGTGCCGTCGCCGACAGTGGTGGCGCCGTCCGCGGCGTCGTCAGCGCCCCCGTCGCCGCCGGTGACCTCGCCGAAGCCGCGGCCCGAGCCTGTCACGGCGGGTCTCGCCGGCAGCCGGCTCACCACGGGCTCGGCGATGGTTGCGCTGACCTTCGACGACGGCCCTGATCCGAGGGTCACACCGCAACTGCTGGACCTGCTCAGGACCCATCACGTGTCCGCGACGTTCTGCCTGGTCGGCGAGCGGGTCAAGCTTTATCCGAGACTGACGGCTCGCATCGCCGCCGAGGGGCACACGTTATGCAACCACAGCTGGGACCACGCGGAGTACCTGTACAAACGCGGCGACGCGCAGATGGCGCGGGATCTCGAACGGACGAGCGCCGAGATCCACCGGGCCGTGCCGGGTGTGCCGATCCGATATTTCCGGGCACCGTACGGAAACTTCACCCCGGGGCTGATCCACGTTGCGAGCCGTCTGAACATGATTCCACTGGGCTGGAGCGTCGACGACCAGTGCTACCTCAGTGACCGCTACGGCACCGGCAGAGCGATGGTCCGGCACATGACCGCACGGGTGCGGCGAGAGACAAAGGCCGGCTCGGTCATCCTCAGCCACGACTTGGACAAGCCGCAGACCCTGGTCGCGTACCGGCAACTTCTGCCCTGGCTGCGGAAGCGCTTCGAAATGGCCGCGCTGCCACCGGATCCGCCACCTGCGTGAGAGTCCGCGAGGAGACGGGAAGTTCTCCTCACTGCGCGATTGATGTCAGCGGTGGCGACCGGCCCGTAGGTCGCAGCGCTGGCCGCCGACGCCGGCACCAACGCCACACCGGTCACCAGGGCCGCCGACGCCAGACCGGTCACGAAAGACGCTTTCCGCATGATGCCCTCCACAGGGTGATCACCCGGTCCGGAGCGGCCCGGGTTCACCGCCACCACGGGCGCCAAACCGCCCCGGTTCACGCGTTCAGCAAATAATTCGAGACTTCGTCAGGGCGCGCTGACGGGAGGGCCAGCAGGGTCAGGAGGAGCGCGCCCAGGACGAAGGCCGCGTCGACGTGGAAGGCCACCCCGTAGCCGGTTCGCAGGGCGTCCACTGTGGGGTTCGGGCCGGACACCGCGGCCGCCGTTGCCGCCAGGACGGCCAGGCCCAGGGCGCCGCCGGCCTGCTGGGCGGTGTTGGTCAGGCCGGAGACCAGGCCGGTGTCCGACGGGGCGGTGAAGGCCATGGCGAGCATGATGATCGGCGGGACGGTGATTCCGACGCCCAGGCCCATGACGATGAGGGCGGGCAGCATGCCGGTGGCGTACGCGGACGGGGTCTGACCCAAAAGCAACAGGCCGCCCAGCAGGAGGGTCAGGCCGGCCGCGAGCACCGGGCGTGGGCCGAAGCGGGCCGTGACGCGCGGCGCGACGAACAGTGACACCAGGCCGATCACGATCGGTGTGGGCAGGAAGGCCAGCCCGGTGCCGAGGGCGTCGAAGCCCATCACGCGTTGTACGTACAGGGCGTTGAGGAACTGGAAGCCCATGCCGGTCGCGAAGACCAGGACCACGGTGGCGTTGACCAGGAGCAACCAGGGGCGGGCGAGCAGGCGCAGCGGGATCAGCGGCTCGGTGGCGCGGCTCTGCCGGAGGACGAAGGCGGCGATCAGCAGCACCGCGACCAGGCCGAGCGGCCAGGTGGTCTGCACGATCGCGTACACGCCGGCGGAGAGGCCCGCGGTGATCAGCGCCGCGCCGGCGACGTCGAGGCCGCGGCCGAGGCCGGGCGCGGGCTCGCGGGGGAGCGTACGCAGCGCGAAGATCGCCACCAGCACGCCGACCGGCACGTTGATCAGGAAGATCCAGGTCCAGCCGGCCGCCTCGGTGAGGATGCCGCCGAGCACGAAGCCGGCCGCGGCCCCGCCCGCCTGCACGAAGCTGTAGATGCCCATCGCTCGGGCCTGCGCGCCGGGCGTGGGGTAGAGCCGCACGATCATGCCGATGACGACGGCGCCGGCCAGGGCGCCGCCCGCGCCCTGGAGGAAGCGCCCGGCGACCAGCAGGCCGGCCGTCGGGGCGAACCCGCACAGCGCGCTGGCCAGCGTGAACACGACCAGGCCGGCCAGGAAGACGCGCCACGCGCCGATCAGGTCGCCGAGCCGGCCCGAGAGCAGCAGCAGGCCGGCGAAGGAGATCAGGTAGCCGTTCACCACCCAGGCCACGCCGGCCTCGGAGAAGCCCAGGTCACGCTGGATGTCGGGGATCGCGACGGCCACGATCGTGCTGTCCAGGACGATCATCAGGGCCATGGCGCAGAGCACCGCGAGGGCGGCGCCGCGGCGATCGGTCGAAGCAGTCATGGCTCCGACCGTAACAGATAATCTGTTAGTAGACTATCTGTAAGTCACCTACCTCGGGCCCGGCGCACGGGGCCGGTCTCCCGGTTGTCGGCGAGCCGGCCGAGGGTCTCGAGGAACGCCTCCCGCTCGGCCGGCGGCAGGCCGGACAGCGCGTCGGCGTGCACGGCGTCGACGATCCGTTGCCCGTGCTCGGCCGCGGCCCGGCCACCCTCGGTGACGGCGATGATGCGGGCGCGACGGTCCGTGCTCGACGGTCGTCGCTCAGCGAGACCCCGGCGTTCCAGCTCGTCAACTGTGGTGACCATCGTCGTCTTGTCGAGGTCGGCCAGGGCGGCCAACTGGATCTGCGTGCGCTCACCCTCCATGGCGTGGACGAGCACGCACTGCATGCGTGGGGTCAGGTCGATGTCGGCCAGGGCGGCGGCGAGCCGGTTGGACAGGGCGTGACCGGCCATGTTGAGCAGGCCGGTGATGTCACGCTCGGTGCGCTCGGGGGAGTGAGTGGCCATGAACTGATCCTATCGCGGGATCATCTGCTTCCGGATAATCCCGTGACAGGTACGGCCGGCGGGTCTGCCCCCGTGCCAACCCGCCGGCCGTACGTCGCTGCCAGTAACGCTATGGCGACCCTCCATCCCGGACAACTAGATAAAGATCAAAGTCAACGCCAGGTGGGGTACGGCGGGCACACAGTCCCGCCCTCTCGGCGGCCTTGCTGCGACGCCAGGCCGTTCCCCGCCATCCGGCTCGGATGATGGTCGAGCCGTCAACGTTCCGTTGACAACATTGACCCCGGTCAGCTCAAGTTCGCAGCCGCGGTGCATCTGGGGGCGCCGGTCGCCCTGGTCGTGGCGATCGTGGTGAGCGCGGCGGCCGGCCTGATCGCCCTGCGTCAGATTTCCAGCGCAAGACACGAGCTATTGCAATGAACGGTCCAACTATTGCGAGCGCGTGACGACGACTGTAAAGATAACTGTCGATCTGTCCCCATCCCCGTTCTCGGATCGCTGGAGTTCCCCATGGCCGTCACCCGACGTACCGTTCTCTCCGCCGCGGCCCTGGGCTCGGCCGCGCCCCTGCTCGCCGGCTTCACACCAGCCTCCGCCGCGTCCCCGCCCGGCGACGTCCTCGGGTCCCCGCCCGGCGACGTCCTCGGGTCGCCGCCCGGCGACGTCGTCGGCAAGATCAGCGTCGGCTACCAGGGCTGGTTCTCGTGCCCCGGCGACGGCGCGCCGATCGGCGGCTGGTGGCACTGGAGCCGCGACCGTTTCCAGCCGCCGTCCCCCAGCAACACCACGATCGTGTCCTGGCCGGACAACCGCGACTACACACACGTCTACCCGACCGCGTACCCCAATCTCGGTGACGGCCGCCCGGCCACGCTGTTCTCCTCGTACGACCAGCAGACCGTCGACACCCACTTCCGCTGGATGCAGACGTACGGCATCGACACCGCCGCCCTGCAACGGTTCAACCCGGTCGGCGACGAAGGCCCGACCCGCGACGCGATGACCCAGAAGGTGCGCTCGGCGGCCGAGGCGACCGGCCGCAAGTTCTACGTCATGTACGACGTCACCGGCTGGACCAACATGCAGTCCGAGCTGGCCAACGACTGGGTCACCAAGATGTCGGCGCACGCCTCGTCCCCGGCGTACGCCCGGCAGAACGGCAAACCGGTCGTCTGCGTCTGGGGTTTCGGCTTCGACGACGACGGCCGCCCGTTCGCACCCGCCGCCTGCCTCGACGTGGTCAACCGGCTCAAGGCGCTGGGCCTCTACGTGATCGGCGGCGTGCCGACCTACTGGCGCGAGGGCAAGAACGACAGCCGGCCCGGCTTCCTCGACGTCTACCACGCCTTCCACATGATCTCGCCGTGGATGGTCGGCCGCACCGGCACACTCGACGGCCTCGACTGGTTCTACACCAACGTCAACACCGCCGACCAGGCCGACTGCAACGCGCACGGCATCGACTACCAGCCCTGTGTGCTGCCCGGCGACCTGTCCAGCGGCGCCCGCCGGCACGGCGACTTCTACTGGCGCAGCCTCTACAACATGATCCGGCTCGGCGCCCAGGGCCTCTACGTGTCGATGTTCGACGAGTACAACGAGGGCAACCAGATCGCCAAGACCGCCGAGACGGCCGCCTCGGTGCCGGCCGGCAGCGGCATCCGGGCCCTCGACGAGGACGGCACCTTCTGCTCCGCCGACTACTACCTGCGGATCACCACGGACGGCGGCCGGATGCTCAAGGGCCAGATCCCCCTGACCGCCGTCCGCCCCACCCCGCCGACCACCGGCACCCCGCCGCCCCCGGTCACCGACCTGGCCCGCGGGCGCGCGACCTCGGCCGGCGGTCACACCCAGGGGCTACGTACCCGCAAACGCCGTCGACGGTGACAGCGGCAGCTATTGGGAGAGCGCCAACAACGCGTTCCCCCAGTGGATCCAGGTCGACCTGGGCGCAACGTCAACAGTCGGCCGCGCGGTCCTCAAGCTCCCACCGGCGTGGGGCGCCCGAACGCAGACCCTCACGATCGCGGGCAGCACCAACGGCTCGTCCTTCACAACCCTCGCCGCCACCACGGCCCGCACCTTCGACCCGGCCGCCGCCAACACGGTGACGGCGACGTGGACACCAACGTCGGCCCGATATGTGCGCCTGACCTTCACCGCCAACACGGGCTGGCCCGCCGGCCAACTCTCCACCCTCGAGCTCTACTCCACCGCCTGAACACAGCCGTCAAGCCTCGCCCCGCCGCCTGAACGCAGCCGTCAAGCCTCGCCCCGCCGCCTGAGCGCAGGAGTCAAGCCTCGCCCCACGGCCTGAACACAGGCGTCAAGCCTCGCCCCGCCGCCTGAGCGCAGGCGTCTAGCCGCGCCCCGCCGCCTGGGCACAATCGCCCTGCCGGTTGAGCGCAACCGTCGTCCCTTGCCACCCGAGCGCGGGCGCCCCGCCCACAAGAAGCAGCGAGGCGTCCGCGCGCCGGGCCCGCCCGGAGCCGAGAGTCGCCCGCCAAGCGGGCACCGAACAAAAGGGCGGAGTGGCGAAATACTCGATCTTGAAATTGTCGCGGCCACCGCCGCCACCCCCACCCCTGTGGGTGGGCAGGAAATGTAGCGCGCGATTGTGACGATCTGTGGAGTTATCCACAGGTGGTCGCGTTCCGGGCGATAGGGAGCAGGGCGCTAGCGCGTCGTGATGCTGACCGATTTACTTTGAGTTGTTCGCGACGAGTTTCTTGATGTTGATCTGGGTGAGGCGGACCTTGGCGAGGATCTCGTCGGTGGTTGCGGTCCAGGTGAACGGTCGCGGCCTGGTGTTCCAGGAGGCGATGTAGGCGCGGATGGTCCGGACGAGGACCTGGACGGATGCGAAGGTGCCGCGGCGGATGGCCTGGCGGGTGATGATGCCGAACCAGGTCTCGATCTGGTTCAGCCAGCTGGAGCCGGTCGGGGTGAAGTGGAAGTGCACGTTCGGGTTGGCGTCCAGCCAGGCCATCACGCCGGGGGTGGTGTGAGTGGACAGGTTGTCCAGCACCACATGGATCTCGCGGCCGGTGTGCGGGGCGACGGCCTTCTTCAGAAAGGCCAGAAACGCGGGCCCGTTACGGGCAGGCACGCAATCGCCGAGCACTTCACCGGTGCCCACGTTCAACGCGGCGAACAGATTGGTCGTGCCGTGCCGCACGTAGTCGTGGGTGCGCTGCTCGCTGCGGTCGAACTCGATCGGCAGCAACGGCTGGGTGCGATCCAAGGCTTGAATCTGGGTCTTCTCATCCAGGCTGAGCACGACCGCCCCGCCGGGCGGGTCCAGATACAGCCCGACGATGTCGGCGACCTTCTCGGCGAACCGCGGATCCTTACTGAGCTTGAAGGTGCCCTGCCGCTGCGGTTTCAGGCCGTGCTCACGCCACAGATTCGCAACCCAGTGATGCGACACCGGTGTGGTGCCGGTGCGGGTCACGTAGTCGGCCATCGTCCGGGTGGACCAGTGCGACAAACCTGTCTCAGCCGGCGGTGTCGTGCGGGTCAGAGCCAAAACCCTCGACCGGACATCCGCGGGCACCTGATCACGAGGCCCACCAGGCCGAGCCGCGAGCAGACCGGCTGCACCATCAGCGCCGTAGCGAGCAAGCCACAGATCCACCGTCGGCCGCGACACCCCGGCCAACACCGCGATGTCCTTCTTCATCCGGCCCTCGGCATGCCACAACACAATCCGCGCGCGCGTCCCGACCGCCGCCGAGACTTCGATGCTCGTGGTCAGAGCACGAAGCTCAACACGCTGGTCGGCCGTCAGATCCACCCGACCAGCCAACCACACCAACATCACGTAAAGACAACAGCATCACGATGCATTAGCGCGCCCAACCCCGGCCACAACCGGAGCCGAAAGCGGCCGACGGGCCGGGCGCCCCACAATGAGCCGGAGTGGCGGAACAGCCGATCTTGAAATTGTCGCGGCCACCGCCGCCACCCCCACCCCTGTGGGTGGGCAGGAAATGTAGCGCGCGATTGTGACGATCTGTGGAGTTATCCACAGGTGGTCGCGTTCCGGGCGATAGGGAGCAGGGCGCTAGCGCGCCCAACCCCAGCTTCGGCCGGAGCCGACAGCGGCCCACAGACCGGGCGCCCCACAAGTGGGCCGGAGTGGCGGGACAGCCGGAGTGGCGGACAGTCGGGGTCACTCAGGCGGCGGTCTTGAGAGCCCCGCCGTCCACCAGCCAGTTCGACCCGACCGCGCTGGGCATGGTCGGCGACGACAGCAGGAGCACCGCGCGGGCGATCTCGTCGGGCTCGATCATCGCGCCGGTGAGCATGCCGTTCTGCGTGGGCAGCGCGGCCACCAGGGCGGCGTGTTCGAGGCCCAGGTGGGTGGCGAGCTGGGCGGCGTAGCCGTCCTTGCTCTCGAAGACGTCGGTGCGGGTGGTGCCCGGTGTGACGACGTTGAACCGGACTCCGGCGCCGGCGTACTTCTCGGCCAGGCCCCGGGAGAACGCGGTGACCGCCGCCTTCGCCGCCACATAGGGCAGTGGCCCGCCGCGGGGGTCGCGGGCCGCGGTGGAACCGATGGTGACGACGGCGCCCCGCGTCTGGAGCAGGGCCGGCAGGGCGGCGCGGGTGGTGCGTACGGCCGCGTTGAGGTTGAGCGCGAACGCGTCGGTCCAGGCGTCGTCGCTGCCATCGAGCAGGTCGTCGAAGGCGCCGTCCGGCATCGTGCCGCCGCCGGCGTTGTTGACCAGCACGTCGAGCCGGGGGTCGGCGGCGAGGACGGCCTCGACGGCTCGGCGCGGGCCGTCGGGCTCGGCGAGGTCGGCGGCCACGAAGGTGGCGCCGGTGGCGTCGAGTTCGGGGGTTTTGGTCCGTGATGCGGCGACGACCTCGGCGCCCTCGTCGAGGAAGGCCCGCACGACGGCCAGGCCGATGCCTTTGCTGCCCCCGGTGACGAGGACGCGCTTGCCGGAAAGTTTGAGATCCATGCCAGAAACTGCATCACGTACGTACGCGTAATGTCAATAAATGAGACGTACGAGACTCAGTTAATGGTCTAGTAGAGTGTGCGGTGACGCAGGGAGGTGTGATGAGGGCAGACGCGGAACGCAGCACGGCGCGCATCCTGGAGGCGGCGGCCACGGTGCTGGCCGACGATCCGAACGCCTCGCTGGAGCGGGTCGCCGACGTGGCCGGCCTGGCCCGGGCCACCGTCCACCGGCGTTTCGCCTCGCGCAAAGCGCTGGTCGAGGCCCTGACGGTGCAGTTGAACGAGCGCTACCTGCAGGGTCTCAAGCAGGCCCGGGTCGACACGGCGCCGCCGATCGTCGCGTTGCACCGGCTGACCGAGACGGTCTTCGAGCTCAAGGTCACCCACCGGTTCGCGATGAACGCGACCGCCGACCCGGTGACCCTCTGCCCGTCGCTGAGCCCGGAGGTCGTGGCCGGGCTGCAACTGCTGTTCACCCGGATGCACGACGCCGGCCTGATCACCGCGGCCGGGCCGGCCTGGTGCTGCCGGGTCTATCTGGCCCTGCTGAGCGAGGTCGACCAGTTGCCGGCCGGCGCGCCCGATCTGGCGGGCGTGGACGATGATCAGGGCGCGCGGGTCGACCTGCTGGTGCGGAGCGTGATCGGCGCCCTGGGCGGTCAGGGCCTGGCGACGCTGCGGACGTAGCCGTCCGGGCGTACGTGGAACAGGGTCGGATCTTGAACGCCGTAGGCGCGATGGGCGTGACCGGAGAGGTCGACCAGGGCGCGCGGACCGGCCGGCGCGTCGGGCTGGACGACGCGGCGGACGTGGAGATCGGGTGTGTCCGCGGGAAGTGCCGCGTCGGGAACGTCGAAGGCCAGCAGCGTGGCGTGCGGGCCGCGGAGCGCGTCGAAGATGCGGAGCGTGCCGCACGGCGCGTCGGGAGCGCGGTCGCCGGACTGCACCGGGCCGGGCAGCGTCGGGCCGGCCAGCGGACCGTCCCGATAGGACAGTGACAGCTGCCGCAGCCTCGGGTCGTTCCGGTCGGTCGAGGGGGAGCGGTGCAGGGCGGTGCTGACGCCGAGGACGCCGACGGCCACCGGCAGGCGCTCGGCCTGGTAGGTGTCGAGCAGCTCGGACGAGCCGGTGGCCAGCTTCCAGCCCAGGTTGTAGGCGTCCTGGATGCCGGTGTTGAGGCCCTGCCCGCCGGCCGGCGAGTGCACGTGGGCGGCGTCGCCGGCCAGGAACACGTTGCCGAAGCGGAACCGGGACACCATCCGCATGTTGGCGCGGTACTCCGACGTCCAGCCGACGTGGGTGAGCGTGACGCCGGGCGGCAGCAGCGACTCGATCTCGCCGACCGTGGCGCCGGGGGCGGTGAGCTGGTAGTCGTCGGTGCCGGGCAGCGGGCACAGGCTGAGGCGGAAGCCCTGGCCGACCGGCCAGACGTGCCAGTAGTCGCGGTCCAGGCCGGTCAGGCGCACGTCGGCGATCAGCATCCGCTCCGACTCGTACGTCTCGCCCTCGAACGTGGCGCCGAGCAGCTTGCGGATGGTGCTGCGCCCGCCGTCACAGCCGACCACGTAGCCGGCGTGCACCTGCTCACCCGTACCCAGCGTGATCGTGGTGTCTTGAAGGCCGGTCACCGCGGCGCCGAACTCGACCCGGCCGCCCAGCTCGACGAGCCGTTCCAGCAGGAGTTGGCCGGTGCGCCACTGGGGAACCATCAGTGAGTTCGGGCGCGGCACCTCCGGCGTCGGCGGGTGCAAATCGCCCATCCGCCACACGCGCCGCTCGCCGTCGGGCAGGTGCGCCAGCATCGCCGGATATTCCGAGCCGTGGGCCAGGAAGCGGTCGAGCACGCCCAGGTCGTCGAGCACCTCCAGGGTCCGCGGCTGCAGGCCCTTGCCCCGCGATCCCTCGAACGGCCCGGGCGACGCTTCAAAGATGCGATGGGGTACGCCGCGGCGCTGGAGCTCGATGGCCAGGGTCAGCCCGGTCGCCCCCGCCCCGACGATGGTTACGGATTCACTGAATTGCGATTCACTGAACATGGATTCACCGTACGGTAGGCTCGTCGCCGTGCGCAAGGAGCAGGCGGCTCAGACCGGGGCCGAGTTGAAGCTGGCGGCGGTCCGCGCGTTCGGCCGGCTCGGCTACCTGAACACCAAGATCACCGACATCACGGCCGAGGCGGGCCGGGCCGCGGGCTCGTTCTACACCCACTACGCCAACAAGGAGGCGCTGCTCGAGGCGCTCCTGGCCGACCTGCTGAAGATCGGCGACGAGAGCGCGGCGGCGGCCGGCCACAGCGACGACTTCCGCGACCGGTCCGCCGTCCGCTGGCACGTGGCCGTCTACTGGGACTTCTACCGCCGGCACCGCACGGTCATGGTGGCCCTGGAGCAGGCGGCCACGGTGGACGCGTCCTTCGCCCGCCGGATGCGCGAGATGGTCGAGCCCGACGTCCAGCACATCGCCGACCACCTGGCCAAGCTGGCACTGCCCGACCCGCTCACCGTGGCCAGGATGATCACCACCCTGCTGCACGGCTTCATCGCCACCTGGGAGGGCGGCGACGAGGTCGTCGACACCCTCACCGACTTCATCCACGCCGCCATCGCCGGCAAGAACTGACTAACGCTTGCGGAGGGCGTTGCGATAGTCGGCGTTGAGGCGGCCGATCAGGGTCAGCGGGATGCCCTTGGGGCAGACCGTGGTGCACTCGCCGGCGTTGGTGCAGCCGCCGAAACCGGCCTCGTCCTGGGCGGTGATCATGTCGATGACGCGGGTGTCGCGTTCGGGCTGGCCCTGGGGGAGCAGGCCCAGGTGGGTGACCTTGGCCGCGGTGAACAGCATGCTGGAGCCGTTCGGGCAGGCGGCCACGCAGGCGCCGCAGCCGATGCAGGTGGCGGCCTCGAAGGCGGCGTCGGCGTCGGACTTCGGCACCGGCGTCGCGTGGGCGTCGGGGGCGGTGCCGGTGGGCGCCGAGATGTAGCCGCCGGCCTGGATGATCGTGTCGAAGGCGCCGCGGTCGACCACCAGGTCCTTGATCACCGGGAAGGCGGCGGCGCGCCACGGCTCGACGTCGATCACGTCGCCGTCGTTGAAGTGGCGCATGTGCAGCTGGCAGGTGGTGGTGGCGCGCTCGGGGCCGTGCGCCACACCGTTGATCATCATGCCGCACATGCCGCAGATGCCCTCGCGGCAGTCGTGGTCGAAGGCGACCGGGTCGTCGCCGTCGAGGATCAACTTCTCGTTGAGTACGTCGAGCATCTCCAGAAAGCTGGCGTCGGGGGAGATGTCCTTGACGTCGTAGCTGACCATCCGGCCGCGGTCCTCGGCTGAGGACTGGCGCCAGACGCGAACCTGGATGTCCATTACTTGTAGCTCCGGGTGCTCGGGTGGACGTACTCGAATTCAAGATTTTCTTTGTGCAGGGTGGGAACAGCGCCGAACTCCCAGGCCGCGACGTACGAGAACTCGTCGTCGTGGCGCAACGCCTCGCCGTCGGGGGTGTGCGACTCGGCGCGGAAGTGGCCGCCGGCCGACTCCCGCCGGTGCAGCGCGTCGATGCACATCAGCTCGGCCAGCTCGAAGAAGTCGGCGACCCGGCCGGCCTTCTCCAGGTTCTGGTTGAGCTGCTCGCCGGCGCCGGGCACCTTGACCCGGGTCCAGAACTCGTCGCGCAGGCCGCGGATCAGGCCGATCGCCTTGGTCAGGCCCTCCTCGGTGCGCTCCATGCCGCAGTACTCCCACATGATGTGGCCGAGCTCGCGGTGGAAGGAGTCGACGGTCCGGTCGCCGTTCACGGCCAGCAGCTTGTCGATCCGCTCCTTGACCGCCGTGGTCGCCTCCGAGACCTGATCACTGTCAGAAATGTCAGGAAAGGGTCCGGCGGCCAGATAGTTGTTGATCGTGTTGGGCAACACGAAGTAGCCATCGGCGAGCCCCTGCATGAGCGCCGACGCGCCCAGCCGGTTCGCCCCGTGATCCGAGAAGTTGGCCTCACCGATCACGAAGAGGCCCGGGATCGTGGACTGCAGGTCGTAGTCGACCCAGAGCCCGCCCATCGTGTAGTGCACCGCCGGATAGATCCGCATCGGGACCTCATAGGGATCCTCGCCGGTGATCCGCTGGTACATCTCGAACAGGTTGCCGTACTTGGCCTCCACCGCGTCCCGGCCCAGCCGTGAAATCGCGTCCGCGAAGTCCAGATAGACCCCGAGCCCACCCGGCCCGACCCCACGACCTTCATCACAGACGTTCTTGGCCGCACGCGACGCGATGTCGCGGGGGACCAGGTTGCCGAACGACGGATAGATCCGCTCGAGGTAGTAGTCGCGAGCTTCTTCCGGGATCTCGGCCGCCGGCTTGCCGCAGTCCGCGGCCGAGAGCGGAACCCACACCCGGCCGTCGTTGCGCAGCGACTCGCTCATCAGCGTCAGCTTCGACTGGTGCGTACCCGATTCCGGGATGCACGTGGGGTGGATCTGGGTGTAGCACGGGTTGGCGAACAGCGCGCCCTTGCGGTGCGCCCGCCAGGTCGCCGTCACGTTGCAGCCCTTGGCGTTGGTGGACAGGAAGAACACGTTGCCGTACCCGCCCGAGGCCAGCACCACCGCGTCGGCCAGGTCGGTGGTGATCTCGCCGGTGACCATGTCGCGGACCACGATGCCGCGGGCGCGGCCGTCGACCACGATGAGCTCGAGCATCTCGTGCCGGGCGTGCATCTCGATGTTCCCGGCCGCGATCTGCCGCTCCATCGCCTGGTATGCCCCGAGCAGCAACTGCTGACCGGTCTGGCCCCGGGCGTAGAACGTGCGGGACACCTGCGTGCCGCCGAACGACCGGTTGTCCAGCAGCCCGCCGTACTCCCGGGCGAACGGCACACCCTGCGCCACGCACTGGTCGATGATGTTCACCGACACCTCGGCCAGCCGGTACACGTTGGACTCGCGGGCGCGGAAGTCGCCGCCCTTCACGGTGTCGTAGAACAGCCGGTAGACCGAGTCGCCGTCGTTGCGATAGTTCTTGGCCGCGTTGATGCCGCCCTGCGCCGCGATCGAGTGCGCGCGCCGCGGGCTGTCCTGATAGCAGTACGACCGCACCCGGTAGCCCGCCTCGGCCAGCGTCGCCGCCGCCGAGCCGCCGGCCAGTCCCGTGCCGACCACGATCACCGAAAGCTTGCGACGGTTGGCCGGGTTGACCAGTTTGGCCGAGAAGCGCCGCCGCTCCCAGCGGGTCTCGACCGGCCCGTCCGGCGCGGCCTGGTCACGGATGGGGTCACCGGTCTGCCAGAGGTCCATGGTCATTTCACCAATCCGGTGAGGACGGCAAACGGCACCGAGAGGTAGCCGATCACCAGGATCAGGGACAGGACCAGCGCGACCTGACGGGCACGTCGCTCACCACGCGCCGAGCGCTGGCCGAGGGTACGCACGGCGCTGAAGATGCCGTGCCGCAGATGGAATCCGACCGCCACGATGGCCAGGGTGTAGAACAGCGTCACGTACCAGCGGTCCGGCGCGAAGCCGGCGATCACCCGGGCCGAGGGCTCGCTGTCGCCGCCGGCCGGGTTCACCGTGCCGGTGGTCAGGTCGAGGATGTGGAAGATCGCGAAGAGCAGGATGATGACGCCGCCCCAGCGCATGGTCCGGGCCGCGTACGAGCCCTGGACCTTGGGGCGGTGCGCGTACCGGACGGGCCTGGCCTTGCGAGCGCGCCGCGCGAGAATCACCGCGGCCGCGACGTGCCCGATCAGGGCGACCGTCAGGCCGGCCCGCTGGATCCACAGATACCAGGCCTCCGGCAGCAGCGGCGTGCCCAGCGTGCGCAGCCAGTGTGCGTAGTGGTCGAAGTTCTCGGCCCCCACGAAGAGCTTGAGGTTGCCGGCCATGTGCGCGAAGAGGAACGCGACCAGCAGGACACCGGTCACCGCCATGAGGAGCTTCAGCGAGACCGTGCTGCGCGCCGCCGGGACCGGTCTGCGAACCGGCGCTTTTGTCATTACCGCCACGTCCCGGACGGTAGGTCGTGGCGGCGTGATTCGTCCAATGCATGATGGGGTAGGTTTCGATAGAGGGAGGCTATTCAGATGCAGTTGCAACAGCTGCGTTACTTCCTCGCAGTGGTGGAAACCCGGCATTTCACGCAAGCAGCCGATTTGCTGGGTGTGGCGCAGCCAACCTTGAGTAAGCAGATTCACACGCTCGAGGCGTCGCTCGGCGCGCCACTCTTCGACCGCGTGCGCGGGGCGGTGACGCTGACCGCGGCCGGCGAGACGTTGCTGCCGATGGCCCAGCGCATGGTGGCCGACGCCGACGCGGCGGTGGGCGCGGTGCGCGACGTCGTCGGGCTGCGCCGGGGCGAGGTACGGCTGGGCGCGACGCCCAGCCTCTGTTCGTCGCTGGTGCCGGCGGTCCTGCGTACGTACCGGAAGGCGCACCCCGACATCCGCCTGCACGTCACCGAGGGCAGCTCGCCCGACCTCAGCGCCGGCCTGCTCGAACACACCCTCGACCTGGCCCTGATCGTCGAGCCCGGCGCGGGCGCCGACCCGGCGCTGCGGGCCGAGCCGATCCTGACCGAGAGCCTGGTCGTGGCCTCCCGCCTGGCCGGCCCGCCGCCGACGATCTCCCCGCACCTCGAGCTGACCGAGCTGGCCCACACGCCGCTGGTGATGTTCCGCCCCGGCTACGACCTGCGCGAGGTGACTCTGGCGGCCTGCCGCGAGGCCGGCGTGACACCACGCTTCGCGGTCGAGGGCGGCGAGATGGACGCGGTCCTGGCCTTCGTCGAGGCCGGCCTGGGCGTGGCGCTGGTCCCGAGCATGGTGCTGGCCAAACGCCCCCTGCTCCGCGCCACCCCGCTGGCCGCGCCGGGCCTGCGCCGCACGATCGCCCTGGCCCATCGCCGCCGCGTCGTCCTCCCCCACGCGGCCGCCGCGCTCCGCAACGTCGTCCTCACCCACATCTCTCTGCCCGACGCCCTCCCCGCCGGCGTGACGGTTCTCAAAAACCTCTGACGGGTACGCGCACACCACGGCCCTGTCCCCACTCCGCGAGGAGGCGGCCGGTCCGGCCCGTGCCGCGACCGCCGGGCGGAGATCGGTGGTCCGGCCGGTTGTTACGCTCAGGCGATGTTCCGTGCGGCCCAGCCGGGCGATTTCGACGACGTCATGCGCCTCTACCGCCAGCTGGCCCCCGACGACCCGATTCTCGACGACGGATCCGATGTGGCGGCTTTCCACCGGATCCTCGGCAATCCGGTGCTGACCCTGTTCGTCCTCGAACATGAGGGCGCCGTGATCGCGTCCACCTATCTCAACATCATCCCGAACATCAGCCGGTCGGCGTCCCCGTACGCGGTGATCGAGAATGTCGTGGTCGAGGAGTCGTTGCGGGGCCAGGGATTCGGCAAGCGGATCATGGCCGAGACGCTGCGGACGGCCTGGGCGGCGGGCTGCTACAAGGCCATGCTGATGACCGGCTCGCGCCGGGAGTCGACGCACGCGTTCTACCGGTCCTGCGGCTTCTCGTCCACGGTCAAGACGGGCTACGTGGCCCGGCCGTCCTGATCGGAGAGGCCGGCGCCTTCGGTTCACGGTCGAGGTTCGGACCGCTCCGGGGCGTCGAGCAGGGCGTTCGCGGTGGGCGGGCGGAGGCGGGGCCACAGGGTGGCCGTCGCCAGCAGGGACGCCACGCCGGCCATGGCCATCACTGTGCCGGGGGACCACCACTCGGCCAGCGCGCCGGCGCCGGCCATGGTCAGGCCCTGCAGGGTCATCATCCCGGTGGTGAGCAGTCCGAACGCCTGGCCCCGGTGGGCCTCGGGCGCCGCCTCCAGGAAGCGCCGGGCCAGGCCGAGGTGGTAGGACATCCCGGCCGTGGCCAGGCCCAGGGCCACCGCCGCCACGAGCACGCCGGGCTGCCACAGGAAGAGCAACAGGGGTACGCCGAGGAGCAGCGCCAGCCAGGGCGTGAGGCGCTCGCGGCGCCGGGGCGGCAGGAAGCGGCCGACCAGGAACTCGCCGGCCAGCATCCCACCGGCCGCCACGGCCAGCAGGACGCCGGTGGCCGACTCCCGGCCGAGGCCCGCGGCGTACGGGACGACCACGCCCTCGGCCCCGACCATCATCACGACCGGCGCCCAGTGCGCCAGCAGCAGGCCCCGCAGCGGCCGGTCGCGCAACAGCAGGCCGTTGACCCGCAAGGTTTCCCGGACCGCTCCGCCCGAGGAGACGCCGCGGGCCGGCCAGTCGCGAACGCCGAACCGGCTGACCAGCAGCGACGCCGCACACGAGGCGGCCGCGAGCCAGAGGGCGCCGGCCGGGCCGACCACCGCGAGCAGCACGCCGCCGACCGCCGCGCCGACCACCTGCATCCCGGCCGACACCAGGGTGAACAGGGACCGGCCGAGCACGTACCGGTCGCCGGTGAGCAGGTCGGGCAGCACCGCGGTGCGGGCCGCCATCGCGATGGGTGACACGGCGCCGGTCACGAAGACCAGCAGCATCATGCCCAGCGGCGGCAGCCAACCGGCGGCCAGCACCACGCCGGCGGCCAGGCGCAGCAGGTCGTAGGCGACCAGGACGGTGCGGGGACGCCAGCGGTCGGCCAGGGACAGCAGCAGGGTGCCCCCGAACGCCTGGGGCAGGAAGCCGGCCACGTAGGCCAGCGCGGCCAGCAGCGGCGAGCCGGTGCCGGCGTAGACCAGCACGGCCAGGGCCAGCATCTTCACGGTCTCGCCGGTGAGCATCAGGGCGAAGCCGCCGAGCAGCGCCCGGAACTCGCCCACGGCGAAGACCTGCCGGTAGGTCGTCATGGGAACACTGTCGTCACCGCGTATCCCAGCGTCTAAGGTTTCGTCGGTGGGCGAAACATGCTGATCAAACTGGGTGAGTCGGGGCTCGCCTCGTGCAGCTACGCGATCTCGCCGCTGATCGAGACGCACACCGCGCTGCGCCTGCTGAGCGGTGTCGATCCGGCCGGCGCGATCCGGCCGTGGGTGGAGCGGCGCCGGGCGCGGCTGGCCGAGCTGCGCCGCGCCGAGCCCAAGGTGGGCGCGCTGATCGCGATGTTCCGGAAGGGCGGCTACAACGCCGACTTCCTGCTGCCGCCGCCGATCGGACCGCACAGCTCGTTCGCCGGCGAGCTGGCCGGGCTGCGGGCCACGCCGCTCGCGCTGGCCCGCACCGAGATCGACCTCACCTTCCCGGGGCGGCAGAAGCCGGGCATCCTCGACGCCCCGGAGGTGGTCGACGCGCTGGCCGACGCCTTCGAGATGGCCTGGCACACCCTGATCGAGCCGGAATGGCCGCGGCTGCGCGCCGTCCTCGAACGCGACATCGTGCAGCGCGCCGGCCGCCTCGCCGCCTACGGCTGGGCGTCCGCCCTCGACCAGCTGCACCCGCGGGTGACGTGGGCCGGCGGCGGCATCGCGATCCGGATGTCCGATCCGGAGGTGTACGAGGTGAAGGGCCAGGGCCTGATGTTCACGCCGAGCATCTTCAGCGACCTGATCGTCCGGTCCAAGCCGCCGCAGCCGTTCACCATCGTCTACCGCGCGCGGGGGATCGCCGACCTGCTCGGGCCGCCGGTTCCACCACACGACGACGCGCTCGGTCCGCTGCTCGGGGCCGGGCGGGCGGCCGTGCTGCGGGCCCTGGCCGCGCCCGCCACCACCAGTCAGCTCGTCGCGCAGCTCGGGGTGGGTCTCGGCACGGTCGGCGGGCATCTGGCCGTGCTGCACGCGGCCGGGCTGGTCAGCCGGACGCGAACCGGGCGCTCGGTCACGTACGCGGTGACCGATCTGGGTCTTTCGCTTCTCGCTTGAAAAACGATCAGGGCGTACGCCCTACCGCCGGGTCGCCGCGATCCGGCCGCGGCCGGTGTTCTTGGCGTGGTAGAGGTTGCGGTCGGCGTCGGTCAGCAGGGTCGGCAGCTCCTGGACGCCGCCGCGGTGGACACCGATGCTGATCGACACCGTGAGGCCGGGCGCCACCTCGTCCCACGCCTGCTCTCGGACCGTGTCGATGATCTCCTGCGCCCGCTTCTCCGGATGGTCCGGCCCGACCCCCGCGAGGACCACGACGAACTCGTCGCCGCCGAGCCGCGCGGCCAGATCCACCGGGCGCACCTGCGCGGACAGGACCTGGGAGATCCGGGCCAGGACGAGGTCGCCGACATCGTGGCCGAAGCGGTCGTTGACCCGCTTGAAGTGATCGACGTCGACCATCATGACGGCGTACTCCCGCGGCTCCTCCGAGGCGGCCCCCGGGTTCAGCCTCGCGTTGAGATAGGCGCGGTAGCCCCGCCGGTTGGCCAGGCCGGTCAGCTCGTCGACCAGCACCTGCCGGCGGAGCTGCTCGTGGTCGCGCCGCTGACGCTCGACGTCGATCGCGTCCCGCAGGCCGGTCGCCTGGTCGAGCCGGGCGTTCCAGCGCAGCAGCGCCAGCTCGTCGGCGTACGCGGCCACCGCGGCCGGCGTTCCCGGCTGCCGGGCGGCGATGCTCATGCACAGCAGCCGGGTGCCCTGCGGGGTGGCCCAGCCGAGACGGTCGGCCAGGTCCATGGCGAGCCGGGCCGCGCCGGCGGTATCGGCGGCGCGGGCGGCGCCGATGGCCTCGCCCAGCGCGACGACCGCGGCCCGCGAGACGCCCGTGCTGGCCTCCTCCCGCCGGCGGGCGAAGTCGGACGGGCGCATCCCGGCGAGGGCCGTGAGCAGGTGCAGATGGGCCCGGTGCTCCATCTCCCAGCTGGCCGGCCAGTCCCCGTCGATGGCGTCGTAACCGCACGGCAGCGCACCCGCGGCGTTCAGCGCGGCCGAGTCCCAGCCGCCGATCATGGCCTGTGCGCTCGCCCAGTCGAGCACCACCTCGGCCCGGTTGTAGCTGAGCACCCGGCGCTGCAGCCGGACCGTCGCGGCCAGGCGCGGATCGTCGGCGCCGTCCAGGTACCGCTCGGCCCGGTCGTAGTACTCGACGGCCAGCTCCCAGAACCCCCGGTCCTGCGCGGCCACGCCGACCTCGATCAGGGCGGCCGCGCGGTGGATCACCGGGCCGCTCTCCTCGTCGAGCAGCGCCACGGCGCGCACCAGCGGGGTGGCGGTGGACTCGGTCACGTCCAGGGCCCGCTCGAGTTTGCTGCGCCGGGCCGCCGCCGTGGCCAGCGCGAGCGCGAGCAACGACGTCTCGCCGGTGGACTCGGCCAGGTCGTGCATGGCTTGCAGATAGGCCGAGTTGTCGCTCCCGGACTCGCGCGCGGCCATCGTGCGGGCCCACTTCAGGAGCAGCCGTACGTCGGTCCAGCCCCGCGCGGCCCCTTCGGCCTCGGCCGCGCCGATCTCGGCGTCCACGTTCTGCCCCTGCGCCAGCCCGATCAGATCGTAGGCCCGCTCGATCGCCGCCGCGTGGGCGTCGTCCAGCTGGCCGGCACTGGGCACGGGGCCGCCTCCCTCGCGATGGCGTCGGCGTGGGTCACCGGACTCGCCGCTTCCCATCGGCAGGCCCGGCCCGCCCATGAGCCTGCCGCTGGGACGAGCTTTTTCAGGCGGCGACGCGGTCGCGGCCCGCCCGCTTCGCGGCGTACAGGTTGTCGTCGGCCACCGCCAGCAGCGCCGAGACCGTCACCTGGCCGGACGCGGTGGCGACGCCGATGCTCGCGGTCACCGGCAGCCCGCCGGTGATCGTGGCCCACGGGAAGTCGCGGATGGTCAGCCGCAGCCCCTCACACCAGCGCACCGCGGCGACCGCGTCGAAGCCCGGCAGGATCAGCAGGAACTCCTCGCCACCCAGGCGCGCGGCCAGCGCCGGGCCGTCCGTGCCGTCGGGCAGCAACCGGCCGATCTGCCGCAGCACGGCGTCACCGGTCGCATGCGACAACGTGTCGTTGACCTGCTTGAAGTGGTCGAGGTCGAGGATCGCCACCGACAGCGACCCGCCGCGCGCCAGCAGGGCGGGCAGCTGCTCGTCGACGTACCGCCGGTTGTAGAGCCCGGTCAGCGAGTCGTGGTTGGCCAGCTCGCGGAACTCGTCGGCCTCGAACACCGCCTGCATCGCCCGGGCGCGGGCCTCACGCTGGGTGCTCTGCAGGGCGGCCAGCCCGTCGTTGAAGAGCAGCAACTCCTCGTACGCGTCCCGGTATCGCCCCGCGGCGGCGAACAACGCCGCCTGCTCCCGGCGCACCTGAACGCGTACCCGGGTCAGGCCGTTGCGCTCGCACCACCGCACCGCGAGGTCCAACGCGGCCTGCGCCGCCGCCGGCCGTCCCGTCTCGCGACGCGCCTCGGCCAGCGTGAGCAGGCATTCCGCCGCGCCGTCGCCGTCGGTGTCCAGAATGGTGCCGTCGACCGCCCCGGCCAGCGTGGCCTCGAGCTCGTCATGGCGGCCGGCCATCAACGCCACGCGCGCGATGGTGTCGAGCTCCTTCGCCGCGAGCGGGCGCCCGCGCCGCGCCACCTCCCGCATCCGGCCGGTCAGCGCGCTCGCCGTGGGTTCGTCACCCGCCTCGTACGCGTTGTAGGCCAGGTTGTTCAACGCCCGCAGGGTGAGCCCGTCGTCACCGAGCTCGCCGGCGATCCGCAGCACCTCGCGATAGCGCAGCTCACCCTCGTCGAACGAGCCGTTGTCGTCGAGCGCGCAGCCCAGCATGAGCAGGTGGCGGGCGCGGACCGCGGGCGGCGCGTCGGCCGGCAGGTTCGCCACCCCCTGCACGGCGTGGGCCAGCGCCTCGGGGAAGTCGCCGAGCAGCCGGTAGAAGTTCGCGAGCACCCGATGGGCGCGGGCCAGGACGTACGGCTTCGCGTGCTGCTCGGCCCACGTCTGCGTACGCCGCGCGCTGCGGCCGCCGGCGCCCAGCTGCCCCTCGCGGAGGAGCACGTCGGCGATCAGCATGTCGCACCGGTGTGCCGCCTCGTCATCTCCCGCCGCCGAGGCGAGAACACGCAGCTCAGCGGCCTGAGCGCGGACGGCGGCGAACTCGTCGATGCTGCTGGAGCACTCGAGCGCGGCCAGAAGCGCGACATGGTCACGAACCGCCACCTCGGCCGTCATCTCACCCCCGCCTCCGCCCGCCAACGCCCCATCGTCGCGTTTCTGGGGTCGCGTCACCGTCGCAACCCGGTTGCCGTCCGGTTGCCATGCCACCGTAGCGTGACCGTGCCATCGACGGTGAGTTCCGATCAACCCGTGTGCCCCTGGTCACTGCATTGTGGATCTTGGGCGAGAGATGCGCCACGTGGGCCGGATGGTGCCGGTGGGGCGGGAGAGGATCGGAGCGTGTCTACACCTACGACCTCTGACGGAGGTCGGCCTCGATCTGGGTGGCGACGATGCGGGCCGACAGGGTGACCATCGGCAGGCCGCCGCCGGGATGGGTGGAGCCGCCGACCAGGTAGAGGCCGGGGACCGGCCCGCGGTTGGGCGGCCGCATCAGCCCACCGGCCGTCCCGTAGATCGAGCCGCCGGGCGCGCCGGTCGCCGCGGCCAGATCGGCCGGCGTGCGCACCTCGGCGAACTCCAGCCGGTCGCGCACGTCGAGGCCGCGCCGGGCCAGCAGGGCGAGGATCCGATCCTGGTACGCCGGCGCGAGCCCGGGCCGCCGCCAGTCGACCGCATTCCACCCACTGCCGTGCGGCGGCGCGTTGACCAGCACGAACCACGCTTCGCGCCCGTCCGGCCGGACCGCCGGGTCGTCGGCCCGGGTCACGAAGATCGCCGGGTTGTCGGCCGGCCGGGCGCGCCGGCCCCGGCCGGGATCGCCGAAGATCGCGTCGAACTCGGCGTCGTAGTTCCGGGGGAAGAACACCGTGTGGTGCGCCAGTTCCGGCGTCGCACCGCGCACCCCGAGCAGCAGCACGAAGCCGGCCAGGCTCCGGTCGGCCAGCCCGGCGACCCGCCCGGCCGACGGCACCAGGTCGCGATAGGTGACCAGCGCGTCCACGTTGGACACGACGACGTCCGCCGCGGCGTGGAGGCCGTTGTCGAGGCGGACCCCGCTGACCCGGCCGCCGGACTGTTCGATGGCGGCGACGGGGGAGTCGAGCACGATCTCGACGCCGAGCGAGCGGGCGCGCCGGGCCAGCGCCGCGCCCAGGGTGCCGAGGCCGCCGGGCAGGTACCAGCCGCCGAACGCCAGCTCGGCGTAGGGGATCGCGGCCAGCGCGGCGGGCGCCCGGCGCGGGTCGGCCCCGGTGTAGGTGGCGTAGCGGTCGAGCAGCACCCGCAGCCGGGGATCGCGCAGGTAGCGGCGGCCGAGCCCGCGCAGCGAGGCGCCGGGGGCGATCGCCCGCAGGTCCTTGACCCGCCACGAGAGTCGCAGCAGCGTCGCCGCGGTGACCGGCCGTTGCAGCACCGGGCCCCAGGACGCGGCCCAGATCTGCTCGGCCCGCGCCCAGAACGCGGCCCAGTCGTCGGCGGCCGCTCGCCCGAAGGCGTCGGCGATCCGCTCGCGGAACACGTCGGGATCGGAGGACGAGTCGAGCACGCTGCCGTCGGGGAAGACGTGTCGTACCACCGGGTCCAGCCGCTCCGGCGTGAGGCCGAGGCCGAGGTCGTCGAACACCCGCGGCAGCGTCAGCAGGCTGGGACCGGTGTCGAAGCGGTAGCCGGCTCGCTCGTACACGCCGAGCTTGCCGCCGACGACGCCGGCCTGCTCGTGGACGACGACCCGGTGGCCGGCCGCGGCGAGACGGATCGCGGTGGCGAGCCCGCCGACCCCGGCGCCGATCACGACGACGTGGCTCATACGGCGCGGCCCCGCCAGGTCAGGGTGCCGTTGCGGCGGCGCCGGTAGGAGGCGGCGATCAGATAGGCGAACGTGACGATGGACGCCGGGTGGGCCAGGGCGTCGGGGACGGCGCGGCCGCCGGTCGCGCGGGCGGTGACCAGGCGGCCGGTCACGCCCAGGAGGTAGGCCGCGGCGGCGACCGGCCACCACCGGGTGAGCAGCAGGACGGGCGGGACCGCGTACAGGAGGAGGAGCAGGACCACGACGAAGCCGGCGGCCGGCCGCGTGGGGAAGGACGCCCACAGCGACTTGGTGTAGCCCGCGACCAGGGCCGGCCACGAGTCGTACATCGGGCAGGTGGCCAGCGCCGAGCCGTCGGCCAGGGCGATCCGGCCGCCGGCGCGTTTGACCGCCCGGGCCAGGGCGATGTCTTCGAGGATCTCGTCGCGCACCGCCGCGTGGCCGCCCGCCCGGTCGTAGCCGTCGCGGGTCACCACCAGCCACTGCCCACCGGCCGCGGCCAGCGACGGCCGGGGGGACCGCTCCATCGCGCGCAACGGCAGGAACGTCAGCCACGACCACTGGAGCAGCGGCTGGACCAGGCGGCCGGCGCCGACGATCCGGGGGTACGGGCTGAGCAGCTCGAATCCCTCGGCCGCGACCACGCCACCGGCCACCGCGTCGGGGGCGAGCATCACGTCGGCGTCCAGGAACACCAGCACCTCGGCGTCGGGCGCCGCCGCCGCGAGCTGGGCGCAGGCGTGTGGCTTGCCCAGCCACCCGTCCGGCGGGGTGGCCCCGGTCAGCAGCCGCACCATGTCGCCCGCCACCGACCGCACGACCTCGGCCGTCCCGTCCGACGACCCGTCGTCCAGCACCACGATCTCGAGCTGTGGCACCCCACGCTGCCCGAGCAACGCCGACAGGCACGGGGTCACGCGGTCGGCCTCGTCGCGCAGCGGCAGGAGCACCGCCACCCGCCGGTCGGTCACCGCGCCCCGCGGCGGCCGTCGCAGCAGCAGCGCGTTCACCACGGTGTGCCCGGTGAGCAGCACCAGCGGCACCAGGAGGAGCCAGCTCACGCCGGCCGCCGGCGGGCGAGACGGACCGCCAGCGGAAGCACGACCAGGCCCATGGTGACGCCGCCCCAGGCCGCGGAGGCGGGGAGGTCGAGGAACACGGCGTGGGCCAGCACGGAGGAAGCGTACGTCCAGAACCAGAGGGCCAGAGCCGGTCGATCGTCCCCTGTGGACAACCCGCCGACGGTGGACAACAGGGCCATCACCAGCACCGCGAACCCCAGCCACCCGAGGAAGTTGGCCGCCGGGATACCGGGCAGCCCGGGCAGCGCGGGCGTGGGGTCGAGCCATCGCCAATACCCCTCGGCCACCATCTGCGGGTCGAGGAAGAGATCCCACGCCGCCAGCCCGAAGGCCCCGACCGCGATGCGCGCCCACCGGGAGGAACCGAGGCGGGTCGCGGCCAGCCACGCCGGCCAGGCCATCCAGGTCCAGGCCAGGGGAATGATCAACGGTACGCCGAGCAGTTGCGGCCCGAGGGCGCCGGAGTACGAGTACGACCCGAACGGGAACCCGGTCGCCACCCCGAGCGCCTCGATCAGGAACCCGCCCACGGTCACGCCGAGAAGGGCCAGCAAAGCAGGAAGGCCCCGACTGAGAAAAGCGTGGACGATCGAGAACAAGTAGCCGAGCACCACCGTCGCCACCGAAAAAAGAGCGCGGTCGGAAGCGAGCGGGTAGCAGACCTGCACCAGCACCAGGGCGCCGAGCAGCACCCAGGGGAGTCGCCGCATCAAGGCCTCAGATGCCGACGATGCCCGGCGCGTCGACCGGGCGTTCGGCCAGCGGCAGTTCCCGGCCGAGGATCGCGAAGGCCCGCTCGTCGCCCGGGAACATGAAGTCGCGCAGGACATCGACGAACCCGAAGCGGCGGTACAGGCGCCAGGCCCGGGACCGCTGCTCGTCGGCCTCGGGGGTGGAGAGCAGGACGGTACGCCCGTCGGCCATGGCCAGCAGCGCCCGCAGCTGCCGGGCGCCCACGCCGTGCCCCTGGGCGGCCGGCTTGACGTGCAGTTCGACGACCTCGAAGCAGTCGGACAGCCACTGCTCCCGCGAGTCCGTGGGCAACGCCGCGCGCACCTGGTCGTGCCACCACTGGCCGGGGCCCGAGGTGTAGCCGTACCCGAAACCGGCCAGGGCCCCCTCGGTGGACAGCGTGGCGACCGACCGGAACCCGGGCCGGCGGACGTGGGCCCCGATGTAGCCGCGGCGGGTCTGCAGCAGTTCGGTGCGGTAGCCCATCGCCTCGCCGTACACCGTCACCACGTCGTCCAGCCGCCGGAGCAGATCGTCCGGTTGCCACGGCACGAGCCTCATCGCTGCGCCCGCCCTTTCTCGTACTCGTTCTTGTTCTCGTTCACCCAGCCCAGCAGGTCGCGGTCGCCGGTGATGCCCCGGACCGCGAACCGTGCGAACAGGTCTTCCGCATACCAGTTGTCCGTGGGTGTTCGATCGATCACCGCACGGTGTTCGGGCTGACGGTACGCGAAGTCCCTCAGCTCCGCCGCGCCCCGCCACACGCTGACCGTGCCCTGCCAGCCGATCGGCGCCTCGCCGACGCCGAACCGGGCGAGCAGGCCGGGCGCCCGGTCGAGCGCGGCGACCACCGGGGGCACGGCCTGCCAGAAGGTCAGCGCCCGCGAGGGCCGGAGCCGCGCCCGGGTCAGCGCGAGCACCAGGCCGTCCGGTTTGTCGGGAGCGGCGGCGAACGGCTTTCGCCCCGACCACGTCCCGACGCTGTGGAGTGGCACCAGATCGACCACGGCGGACGACGAGCAGATGCGGTCCCACGAGGGCAACGGCACCGCTTCCCGGGACACGACCAGCGCGGCGAACCGCGTGAGATCGGCGTCGAAGGGGCCGAAGGACACGCCCGTTCCCGTACCCAGGAATTTGGCGAACGTGACACCGGGCAGCGCCCGCACCCGCCGCGGATCGAGCGCCATCCGCAGGAAGGCCGCACCGAGCCGGCGTCGCGGCACCCGCCAGACGTGCAGGCTGACCGACATCGCGTCTACGCGGCCGCGTTCGGGGCGTCCGGCACGGCGATCACGTTGAGATGGTTCCACACTCCGCCATCATGCCCTGGTCAGGACGCCTCAATCGCGGCCACCGACCGGCCCGCTCACCCACATCCGGGTGACCTCGCTCTACCGCGAGTGAACCGCCTCCGCGCTGGCGTCCCAGAGCAGGGCGGCCAGCGCGGGGTCGGTCACCGTCGCGGAGGGCGAGGCCGCCTTGCCGCGTACGTAGTAGGCGCCGTTGACCAGGGACGGCGCGGTGAGCAGGTGGACCAGGTCGGCGCCCGCCTTGGCCGCGCTCCGCAGCCACGGCGTGAAGCGGAAGGCGAGCTTCAGCAGCGGCCCGCCGCCGAAGTTGGACCGGACCACGCCCGGGTGGAAGCTCACGCTGGTGATGTCCGGCCACCGCCGGGCCGCCTCGGCGGCGAACAGGACGTTCGCGGCCTTGCTCACGCCGTACACCGGAAAGCCCATGTAACGTCCGCGCGGCCCGGTGAACGACGAGGGGTCGACCCGGGCGCCGCGATGGGCGTCGGACGCCGTGGTGACGATCCGCCCGCCCCGCAACGCCTCCCGCAGCAGCTCGCTGAGCAGGAACGGCGCCAGGTGGTTGCCCTGCATGGTCGCCTCGAAGCCGTCCTCGGTGATCCGCTTCGACGGCACCAGCGCGCCCGCGTTGTTGGCCAGAGCATCGATCTTCGGGTACGCGGAGAGCACCTGCTCGGCCAGCTTCCGCACCTCGGTCAGCCGCTCGAAGTCGGCCCGGAACCACCGCGGCTCACGCCCCCGACCGGCCGCCGTGACCCGGTCGACCGCCGTTGCCAGCCGCTTCTCGTCGCGGCCGACCAGCACCACGTCGTCGCCCCGCGCGGCGAGCTGCTCGGCCGCGGCCAGGCCGATTCCCGAACTCGCGCCGGTGATCAGGATCGTGCGTGCCATGCGTACCCCCCGCTGGTCTCCCTGGTGCATCCTGGCACTCTCCTTGGTGCATCCTGGCACCGGACGATCGAACGCGCAGCCCGGAACGTGACGGAAAGAGCACAGTGAGTACTGACATTGATGTCCCGGAGTCTGTGGACAGCCCCGTCCGGCCGCACGTCCCGCGCCGTGCGGTGAGCCGGTGGCTGCTCGCCAACCGGGTCCAGCCGGTCGGGCCCGAGTCCGAGGAGGGCACCCACCAGCAGTCCTGGTGGAAGGTGATGTGCCTGACCGGGGTGGACTACTTCTCCACACTGTCCTACCTGCCGGCCATCGCGGCGCTCGCGGCCGGCGCGCTGTCCCCGCTCGCGACGCTGCTGATCGTGGCGCTCACCCTGGCCGGCATGCTGCCGATGTACCGGCGGGTGGCGCACGAGAGCCCGAACGGCCAGGGCTCGGTGGCGATGCTGGAGAAGCTGCTGCCGTTCTGGTGGGGCAAGCTGTTCGTGCTGGTCCTGCTCGGGTTCGTGGCCACCTCGTGGATCATCACGATCACCCTGTCGGGCGCCGACGCCACCGTGCACATGGCCGAGAACCCGAACCTCCCCGGCTTCCTGCACGGGCACAACGTGCTGATCACGATCGTGCTGCTGCTGATCCTCGGCTTCGTCTTCCTGCTCGGCTTCACCGAGGCCGTGGTGGTGGCGATCCCGCTGGTCGCGATCTTCCTCGGCCTCAACACGGTGGTCACCATCGTCGGCCTGACCCACGTCCCCGACCACTACAGCGGCTGGACGGACGCGCTGAGCCAGGGGCACGGCGGCTTCTTCGGCGCCTTCGGCCCGGCCGTGCTGGCGTTCCCGGCGCTGGTCCTGGGGTTGTCCGGGTTCGAGACCGGGGTCAGCATGATGCCGCTGATCAAGGCCGAGGACAAGCAGGCCCGGATCCGGAACACCCGCAAGCTGCTGACCACCGCCGCGCTGATCATGAGCGTCTACCTGATCCTGACCAGCTTCGTGACCACGGTGCTGATCCCGCATTCCGCTTTCGAGCCCGGCGGCCCGGCCAACGGGCGTGCTCTTGCTTATCTCGCGCACGAGATGCTGGGCGAGGGCTTCGGCACCGTCTACGACATCAGCAGCGTGCTGATCCTCTGGTTCGCCGGCGCCTCGGCGATGGCCGGGCTGATCAACATCGTGCCCCGCTACCTGCCCGGGTACGGCATGGCGCCGGAGTGGGCGCGGGCGGTGCGGCCGGTCGTGCTGGTCTACACCGCCATCAGCATCGGCATCACGCTGGTCTTCCAGGCCGACGTGAACGCGCAGGCCGGCGCCTACGCCACCGGCATCCTGGCGATGATGGTCTCCGGGGCGGTCGCGGTGACCATCTCGGCGATCCGGTCCCGGCAGCGCGGCGCGAGCATCGGCTTCGCCGTGCTCACCCTGGTTCTGGTGTACGCCCTGGGCGACAACATCATCGAGAAGCCGGACGGCATCGCGATCTCCGCCGTCTTCGTGGCCGGGATCATCCTGGTGTCCCTCGTGTCCCGGGTCGCGCGAACCACCGAACTCCGGGCCGACAAGATCGAGTTCGACGGGCCGGCGCGTACGTTCATCGCCGACTCGATCGCCCACGACGGCCAGCTCAACATCGTGGCCAACCGCCGCCAGGCCGGCGACCAGGCCGAATACGCGGCCAAGGAGCGCGAGCAGCGCGGCCTGAACCCGGTGCCCGGCGTCGCCGACCTGCTCTTCCTCGAGGTGGACGTGGTCGACCCGTCGGAGTTCAGCGAGACCCTGCACGTGTGCGGGGTCGAGGTCGAGGGCTTCCGGATCCTGCGGGTGCAGAGCCCGGCCGCGCCGAACGCGATCGCCGCGGTGCTGCTGGCGCTGCGCGACGCGACCGGGGTACGCCCGCGGTGCTACTTCGAGTGGGCCGAGGGCAGCCCGCTCAAGCACCTGTTCCGCTACCTGCTCCTCGGCCGGGGCGACACCGCTCCGGTCGTACGCGAGATCATCCGCTCGTCCGAGCCCGACCCGGCGAGGCGTCCCGGTATCCACGTCGGAGGATGACCAGCTCCCGGGTCGCCCGGGTCATCGCGACGTAGCGGTCGACCGCGCCCCATCGTTGCGGGTCGACGAGGATGACCCGGTCGAACTCCAGCCCCTTGGCCAGCTCCGGCGTGAGGCCCCGGCCCGGGACGCCGATCACGCAGGTGGTGCCCTCGGTGTCCGCGCCGGCGATCGCGTCCAGGTCGGCCGGGTCGCCGTACCGGACCGGGATGCCGCCGGTGCGGATCGACGTGGGCACGTTGGCGTCCGGGAGCGCGGCCCGGATCACCGGCTCGGCCTCGGCCATGATCTCGGCCGGCGTGCGGTAGTTGATGGTCAGCCGGGTCATCTCGACCCGGCTCAGGCCGATGCGCTCCAGCCGCTCCGGCCACGACTCGGGGAAGCCGCGCCGGGCCTGGGCCCGGTCGCCGACGATGGTGAAGCTTCTCGACGGGCACCGGAGCAGCAGCATCTGCCACTCCGCGTCGGTCAGCTCCTGGGCCTCGTCCACCACGATGTGCGCGAACGGACCGGCCAGCCGATCCGGATCCTTCCCCGGCAGCACGGCGTCGTCGTCCAGCACCTCCCGCAGGTCCGGCTGCACCAGCATCGGCATCAGGCCCTGGCCGTCGTCCATCTCGTGCGAGGCGATCAGCTCGTCGACCACCCGGTCCATCCGCTTGCGTTCGGCTTTCCTGGTCGCCGTACGCAGGGCTTCCTGCCGCGTCGCCTCCGCGTCGCCGAGGCGCTGCCGCGCGGCGTCCAGCAACGGCAGGTCTTCGGTGGTCCAGGTCTTCGCCTCGGCGCGCTGCAGCCGTTGTACGTCCCCCGCGCTCAGCCAGGGCGCGCACCGGCGCAGGTAGGCGGGCACCGACCAGAGGTCCGCGACGACGTCGGCCGGGTCGAGCATCGGCCAGGCCCGGTGGAGCGCGGTACGCAGTTCGGCGCTCCCGCCGCCGGTCATCGCGACCAGTTCGGCCCAGATCTCCTCGCGGGCCTCGTTGTGCGGGGTGCCGGGGGACACCGACGCGAACGCCTCGGCCCAATCGCGGGCGGTCAGGCGTACCTCGGCGTCTTCTGTCGAAACCGTCATTCCGGTCGCCGGCGGCTCCTCGTAGAACCGGACCGCCGCGTCGACCGCCCGGACCATCGCCGCGGACGACTTCAGGCGCGCCACCTCCAGATCGGTCTCCGGGCGCGCCGCGGCGCCCTCGGGGAGCAGGTCCCGCAGCGTGCAGGTCTGCACGTCCTCCTCGCCGAGGCTGGGCAGCACGTCCGAGACGTACGCCAGATAGGGCTGGTGCGGGCCGACGAACAGCACGCCACCGTGCCGCCGGCCGAGCCTCGGATCGGAGTAGAGCAGGTACGCCGTGCGGTGCAGCGCGACGACCGTCTTGCCGGTGCCCGGCCCGCCGTCGACCACCAGGGCGCCGTGCGACGAGGCCCGGATGATCGCGTCCTGGTCGGCCTGGATGGTGCTGAGGACGTCCCGCATCCGCGCCGAGCGGATGCTGCCCAGGCTGGCGACGAAGGCGGACTGGTCGTCGAGGGCGGCGTGGCCCTCCAGGCCCTCCGGGGTGAACACCTCGTCCCAGTAGTCGGTGATCCGCCCTCTCGTTTGCGGCGAGCCGGTCGACCAGCGGTAACGGCGGCGGCTGATCAGGCCCAGCGGCTTGGCGTGGGTGGCGGCGAAGAACGGTTCGGCGGCCGGGGAGCGCCAGTCGACCAGCAGGCGGCGGCCGTCGTCGTCGGTCAGGCCGAGGCGGCCGATGTAGATCGGTTCGTCCGGGCGGTCGGCGTCGATCATGCGGCCCAGGCAGAGGTCGAGGCTGAAGCGGCGCAGCGTACGCAGGCGGGCCGAGAGCCGCTGCACCTCCTCGTCCCGGTCCACCGCCTGCCGGCCCTTGCCGGCCGGCCGCCGGCGCTCGACCTCGAGCCGGTCGGCCAGGCCGGCGATCGTCCGGGTGAGGCTGTCCGCCATGGCGGCGAAGTGCGCCTCGTCGCGGGCGATCAGGTCGGGGTCGGCCTTGGTCTGGGGTACGTCGAACACGCTGCTCTCCCGCTGGTTCGTGGCCACGGTCGACCATTTTGCGGGGTTACGGGGGTCTTGCGGCAAGACCCCCTGTCTGATATATGTTCTTAGTGGCGGGGAGTGATCACACCTCCCCTTCTGCCACCTTCTCCCCAGCCCCTTTCCGGCCTTGCGTTTTTGTCGTACCCGGGTGTTACTCTCTTCCCTAGTTAGAACGTCTGTTCGAATCATTAGAACGGCCGTGCTAGCGATCGGGGATGGAGATTCGCGGCTCCCGCCCCGGTGCGGCGCCCGCGAAGCGCCGCAGGCGGCCTGGATTTTCGCGGATCCGGGCCCGCACCAAGGCAGGACCGTCGCCCGCCCCCTCCGACCCCCGGGGGTGGGCGACGGACCCGCCGGCGCTGTCCGGCCGGGTGTGGTTGTGGGGAAGCTCCCGCACCCGGCCGACGGCCTCCCCGCTGCGTTTCTTCCTCCGTGGCGGACATCTTCATCGGATGTGTGACGTACTGAGGAGAAGACCATGGCGAGCAACTCGGCCCCCGGTGTGGTGACCGGTCTGGCACACGCGCCGACCGCCGCGGCCCGGTCCGCGGACGCGCCCACCGTGCCCGCCCACATGCTGCCCCACCGCACGCCCGCCCAGCTGCTGAGCATCGCTCGCGGCGGGCTGGCCGAGGCGGCACAGACCGGTCCCGACGGCCTGCGATACGCCGGCGCACACATGGCCGCCCTGCGCGCCGCCGCCGCGGTGCTCGCCGCCCGCGCCCGGCCCGCCGCGCCCGGCCGCCGCACCCGGGTGACCAGCGTCTGGTCGCTGCTGGTGCTGGTCGCGCCCGAGTTCAGCGAGTGGGCCGACTACTTCGCCCTCGGCGCCGGCAAGCGCGCCGCCGCCGAGGCCGGCATCCCGCGCGTGGTCAGCCCGCGCGAGGCCGACGACCTGCTGCGCGCCGCCGAGCAGTTCGTGGTGGTCGTCGAGACCGCCCTGGGCATCGCCTACCAGCCGCCGCTGCCCGCCGCCGGTCGCCTGGCCGCCTGATCCATCACCCTTTCCTTCCTTCCGAGAAGAGGCGAGCTTCATGGCGGGACGCCTGATCAAGGGGGCGGCCGCGCTGTCCGAGCTGGTCCGCCCGGCGAGCGAGACCGACGCGCCCGGCCTCCACCGGATGCTGCCGGTGGTGCCCGAGCTGAGCGCCCTGCTGCCCGGCCGGGGCCTGCGCCGCGGCAGCACGATCGCGGTGGCCGCCGGCCGGTCCGGCACCGTCTCGCTGATGCTGGCGCTGCTGTCCGCGGCGTCCCGGGCCGGTTCCTGGTGCGCGGTGGTCGGCGTGCCCGACCTGGGCGCCCTGGCCGCCGAAGAGAGCGGCATAGCGCTCGACCGCCTCGCCCTGATCCCCAACCCCGGCCCCGACTGGCCGACGGTGGCCGGCGCCCTGATCGACGGCGTCGACGTGGTGGTGGCGGCGATCCCCGGCCCGGTGGCCGCGCCGGTGGCGGCCCGCCTGGTGGCGCGGGCGCGTCAGCGGGGCAGCGTCCTGATGCCGTTCGGCGCCTGGCCCGGCGCCGACGTCACCCTGCGCGTGACCGCCGGCGCCTGGGAGGGCCTGGGCCACGGCCACGGCCGCCTGCGCCGCCGCCGCGTCACGGTCCTGGCCCGGGGCCGGGGCGCCGCCGACCGCCCGCGCGAGGCGACGATGTGGATGCCGGGCTCCACCGCCCCGCCGACCTTCCCGCCCCTCGGCCCGGCCGGTCCGCTCACCCTGCCCGGTCCGCCGCTGTCCCCGGCCTCCGCCTCCGCGCCGTCCCCGGCGGTTGCCTCTCCCGCACCGTCCCCGGCCCTCCCTGCTCCCACATCCTCGGCGCTGCCCCCGCGCTTCCTTCCGCTTGGTTCTCCCTCGCTGTCTTCCCTTCCCGCCGTGTCCGCTTCCTCTTCGGCGGTGTCCTCTTCGGCGGTGTCCTCTTCCGCTGTGTCCTCCTCCCCGGCTCTCTCCTCCCCGGCTCCCTCCTCCGCCTTGAGCGAGCCGGATCGGCTTCGCCGGTCGGATGATGTGGTGGATTTGTCCGTGGATGATGCCGCGGATCTTGGGGTGTCTGGTTTGGCGGTGATGCCGGGCTCGGCGGCGGGGGCGCAGTCGTGTGTGGCGAGTCATGTCTCGCCGACTGGGGGCGTCCGGCCGGTTGGCGCTCGTCCGTCGCGTTCTCGCGGATCCACTCGCGACTCGCGGCCCGCGGGTCGGCTTCGTTCGGTTCGGGTGGTGCCGGTGCGGCCGGCCGTGCCCGTGTGGTGGGAATTTGTGCCGGCTCCGACTCCGACTCCGGCTCGGGCTCCGGCTCGGGCCTCCGCGCCGGAGCGATCGGCGACCGCGCGTTCCGTTGCCCGGGCTTCGAGGTCGTCCTTGGGCGTCGGGGGTTCGAGGTCGTCGGCAGGCGTTCGGTCTGCGGGCGCCAGGGCTTTGAGGGTTCCTGCCAGGTCTCGGGCGTCGGGGTTGTCGGCCGGCTCGGCGGCCCGGGTGGCCAGGATTCGCAGGGGCTTCGGGTTGGCGGGAGCCGGGCCGGGGCGGGAGTGAGCGAGCGGGCCGGGGTTCGGACGCTGATGATCTGGTGTCCGGACTGGCCGGTTGTCGCGGCGGAGATCGTGGACGGGATTCCCTCCGACGGGGCCGTGGCGGTGCTGCATGCGAATCGGGTGGTGGCCTGCTCGGAGGCGGCCCGGGCGGACGGGGTGCGGCGAGGGCTCCGGCGGCGGGAGGCGCAAGGGCGGTGTTCCCGGCTGGTCGTCGTCGATCATGATGCGGGGCGGGACGCCCGGGCGTTCGAACCGGTGGTCGCGGCGATCGAGGAGGTCGCGGTCGGGGTCGAGGTGATCCGGCCGGGGGCCTGTGCGCTGGCGGCCCGGGGGCCGGCCCGGTACTTCGGGGGCGAGGAGGCGGCCGCCGAGCGGATCGTCGAGCAGGTGGCTCAGGTCTGTGAGGTGGAGAGCCAGGCCGGGGTCGCCGAAGGAGTCTTCGCCGCGGGGCTGGCGGCTCGGGCGGGGCGCATCGTTCCGCCGGGGCGTACCCGGGAATTTCTTTCCGGGGTGGGGGTCGAAGCTCTTGACCGGCCGGAGCTGACCGATCTGCTGCGCCGGCTCGGGGTGACGACGCTGGGGGAGTTCGCCGCGCTGCCGCCGTCGGATGTGCTGACACGGTTCGGGTTCGACGGGGCGCTGGCCCACCGGCTCGCCGCCGGGTTCGACCATCGGCCGCTCGCGGTGCGCCGGCCGCCGCCGGACCTGGACGTCTCCGAGACGTACGACGAACCGCTGGAACGGGTGGACGTCGCGGCGTTCGCGGGACGGGTGCTGGCCGAACGGCTGCACGAGATCCTCGCCGGGCACGGGCTGGCCTGCACCCGGCTCGGCATCGAAGCGGTCACCGCGGACGGCCAGGAGCTGCACCGGGTGTGGCGGCACGACGGCACCCTCACCGCGGCCGCGATCGCCGAACGGGTCCGCTGGCAACTCGACGGCTGGCTCACCGGCGCGCGGCGCGGCGCCGTCAACCGGCCGACCGCCGGACTGGTCCGGTTGCGCCTGATTCCCGACGGGGTGCTCGTCCACCTGGGCCTGCAACCGGGCCTGTGGGGCGACGCCGGCGCCGAGCGGGAACGCGCCCACCGTGCCCTCAGCCGCATCCAGGGCCTGCTCGGCCCCGACGCGGTGATGACCGCCGTCCGCACCGGAGGCCGCTCCGCCGACGACCAGACCACCCTCATCCCCTGGGGCGACGAACGAACCCCGCCCCGCGCGAACGCCGCCCCCCAAGACCCCTACCCGGGCCTGACCACCATCCCCATCACGGCCGTGACCCCAGACCCGATCCCGCTCCCGCTGTCCGCCGTCCCCGACCCGGACGGCGGGCCTTTGGTTTCCGGCCTGGGTGACCGGCCCTCCGCGGAAGGGGCGCCGCGGAAGGAGAGTGGGGCGGGGTTGATCTCCTTGTCCGAGGTGCGGGAAGGGAAGGCGGCGATGTCGAACCCCGCGGCCGGCTCGGGAGAGGGAACGCGAGGCGCGGAGAGGCCCGCCCTTCGGGTCATCGAGGGGCGAGGAAGTCGCGGTGATGGTGACCTGCGGCTGGTGTCCACATCAGAGGGAAGGGCGGCCTTGTCGCTTCTTCCGATGCCTGGCGCGGATGAGGACGAGGACGAAGGTGGGGAAGAGGCGGTTGAGGGAAGGGCTGGCGCGGCGGGGAAGGCCGGTGAAATCGGTGGGGTGGCGGCGAAAGCTGAGGTTGCCGGCGCGGCTGGGCCGAGCACGAGGGATGGGGCGGTGGCGAGACGGGGGCGGAAGGCGCGGGTTGCGCCGGCGTTGCCGCCCTGGCCGGGGCGGTTGCCCAAGCCGGCGCCGGCCGTGGTGTTGCTGCCGCAGCCGGGGGCGGTGGTGGTGGACGCGGTGGGGGAGCCGGTCCGGGTCAGTGCCCGGCTGGAGTTGACGGGGGTGCCGGTCGGGTTGTTGCTGGGGCGGGCGGCGGCGGTGGAGATCGTGGGGTGGGCCGGGCCCTGGCCGGTTGAGGAGCGGTGGTGGGCGGCTGAGGAGATGCGGCGGCGGGCCCGGTTCCAGGTGGCGCTCGCCGATGGGCGGGCCATGTTGCTCTCGCTCGCGGGTGGGCACTGGGCCGTCGAGGCGATCTATGACTAGGGCGGCGGGCTGATGGGCTTCCACAACCCGAAGATGTCCTGGTCGGAACTCGAAGGGTTGCTCTCCGGGGAGAAGAAGCCGGGCGAAAAGGGCGAGAGGGGAAAGGGCGGAGGAGGAAAGAGCGACGGGGAAGAGGGCGGGGGGAAGGCGGGGAGTGGCGGGTGGCCGCGGGGGGAGCCGCGGGTTGTTGATCCGCTGGCGGGGGATGGTGACGGCGGGGACTCGCCGGCCTGGAGCCGGAAGCGGCAACGGTATGAGGCGCCGGCGCTGGTCAGGACCGAGTCCACGGTGGACTACGCCGAGCTGCACTGCCACAGCAACTTCAGTTTTCTGGACGGGGCCAGTCATCCGGAGGAACTGGCCGAGGAGGCGTCGCGGCTCGGGTTGAAGGGACTGGCCGTCACCGACCATGACGGGTTCTACGGGGTGGTGCGGTTCTCCGAGGCGGCCCGTGAGCTGGGGCTGCCGACCATTGTGGGTGCGGAGCTCTCGCTTGATCTGACGAAACCGCAGAACGGCGAGGCCGACCCGGAAGGCCGGCACCTGCTGTGCCTGGCGCACGGCGCGGAAGGCTATGCGCGGCTGGCCCGCACCATCTCGCGGGCCCAGCTCAGGGGGGCCGAGAAGGGCAAGCCCGACTACGGCGACCTGGAGGACGTCGCGAGCGAGCTCCGGGATCACGTGCTGGTGCTGACCGGCTGCCGTAAGGGGAGCGTCCCGAAGGCGTTGCGCGAGCAGGGGCCCGCGGCGGCTGCTCGGGAGCTGGACCGGCTGGTGGCGTTGTTCGGCCAGGGGAACGTCGCGGTCGAGCTGACGGCGCACGGCGACCCGTACGACGACGAGCGCAACGACTTCCTCTTCGAGCTCGCGCACAGCCGCGGTCTGCTCCCGGTGGCCACGAACAACGTGCACTACGCCACCCCGCGCCGGCGGCGGCTGGCGACCGCGCTGGCGGCGGTGCGGGCCCGGCGCAGCCTGGACGAGCTGGACGGCTGGTTGCCGGCGGCGGGCACCGCCCATCTGCGGTCCGGCGCCGAGATGAGCCGGCGGTTCGCGGCCTGGCCGAAGGCGGTCGAGAACGCCGCGATCTTCGGCGGTGACCTGGCCTTCGACCTGCGGCTGGTCGCCCCCAAGCTGCCCGACTTCCGAAGGCCCGGCGGGCACACCGAGATGAGCTGGCTGCGGCACCTGACCATGGAGGGCGCCCGGGAACGTTATGGGCCGCCGGAGGCGCATCCCAAGGCGTACGCGCAGATCGAACACGAGCTGCGGATGATCGAGGAGCTGGACTTCCCGGGGTATTTCCTGGTCGTCTACGACATCGTGCGGTTCTGCCGGGAGCAGAAGATCTACTGCCAGGGGCGGGGGTCGGCGGCCAACTCGGCGGTCTGCTACGCGCTGCGCATCACGAACGTCGACGCGGTCGAGTACGACCTGCTGTTCGAGCGGTTCCTGGCGCCGGAGCGGGACGGGCCGCCGGACATCGACGTGGACATCGAGTCGGACCGCCGCGAGGAGGCCATCCAGTACGTCTACGAGAAGTACGGCCGGGAACACACCGCCCAGGTGGCGAACGTGATCTCGTACCGCCCGCGCTCCGCCGTACGCGACATGGCCAAGGCCTTTGGATTTTCGCCCGGCCAGCAGGACGCCTGGAGCAAGCAGATCGACCGCTGGGGCAGCATCGCGACGCTGGACGTGGACGACATCCCGGCGCAGGTGGTGGAGTTCGCGAACGAGGTGCAGAGCTTCCCGCGGCACCTGGGCATCCACTCCGGCGGCATGGTCATCTGCGACCGGCCGATCATCGAGGTGTGCCCGGTGGAGTGGGGGCGGATGCCGGGGCGGACCGTGCTCCAGTGGGACAAGGACGACTGCGCGGCGATCGACCTGGTCAAGTTCGACCTGCTGGGGCTGGGCATGCTGTCGGCGCTGCACTACGCGTACGACATGCTGGAGTCCGATCTGGACATCAGCACGATGCGCCTGGACGACCCCGAGGTGTACGAGATGCTGTGCCGGGCCGACTCGGTGGGCGTCTTCCAGGTGGAGTCCCGCGCCCAGATGGCCACCCTGCCCCGCCTCAAGCCGACCGAGTTCTACGACCTGGTGGTGGAGGTGGCGCTGATCCGGCCCGGCCCGATCCAGGGCGGCTCGGTGCACCCGTTCATCCGCCGCAAGAACGGCAAGGAGAAGGCGACCGTCCCGCACCCGTTGATGTGGAACGCGCTCGAGAAGACGCTGGGCGTGCCGCTCTTCCAGGAGCAGCTGATGCAACTCGCGATCGACGTGGCCGGCTTCGACCCGTCCGAGGCCGACCAGCTGCGCCGCGCGATGGGCTCGAAGCGCTCGATGGAGAAGATGGAGCGCATCAAGACGCGGCTCTACGACGGGATGGCCGAGCGGGGCATCACCGGCGAACTGGCCGACGACCTCTACGTCAAGCTCTCCGCGTTCGCCAGCTACGGCTTCCCGGAGAGTCACGCGATGAGCTTCGCCTACCTGGTGTACGCGTCCGCGTGGCTGAAGCGGTACCACCCGGCGGCGTTCTGCGCGGCGCTGCTGAACGCGCAGCCGATGGGCTTCTACTCGCCGCAGACGCTGGTCGACGACGCCCGCCGGCACGGGGTGGAGGTGCGCCGCCCGGACATCAACCTCAGCGCCGCCGCGGCCACCCTCGAGTCGGACGCGCGGACCAGGTGGGGCGCGCTGGCCGGGGAGGCGCCGCACGCGTGGGGGTTGCACGGGCCCGCGGTGCGGCAGGGGCTTCAGCGGGTACGCACGATCGGCGACGACCTCGCGAAGCGGATCGAGGAGGAACGGCGAGCGCACGGCCCGTACCGCAGCATGACCGATCTGGCCCGGCGTACCGGATGTTCCACCGCCCGCCTGGAGGCCCTCGCCACCGCCGACGCCTTCGCGGGTTTCGGGCTCTCCCGCCGGGAGGCGCTCTGGGCCGCGGGCGCGGCTTCGCAGGACAAACCCGACCGCTTGCCGGGTACGGTGACCGGCACCGACGCCCCGGCCCTGCCCGGCATGGACGACGTCGGCAAGCTGGTGTCCGACGTCTGGGCGACCGGCCTGTCCCCGGACGCGCACCCGGCCCAGTTCGTGCGGGACCGGTTCGACGCCGCCGGCGTGCTGCCCATCTCCCGGCTGGGCGCGGTGGAGGCGGGCACCCGGATCCGGGTCGGCGGCATCGTCACCCATCGGCAGCGCCCGGCCACCGCGGGCGGCGTCACGTTCGTCAACCTCGAGGACGAGACCGGCATGCTCAACGTGACCTGCTCGCCGGGGCTGTGGCAGCGCTACCGGAAGGTGGCGAGGACGAGCACGGCGTTGATCGTGCGGGGCCGGCTGGAGAAGGCCGAGGGCGTGCTCAACCTGGTCGCCGACCGGCTCGAAGGGGTCACGCCGCCGATCGTGGGTCCCTCCCGCGACTTCCGCTGAACGGCCAGACTTTATTCCGTTCCGCAACCTTTGCACCTTTGGTGCCCTATACCGGATGCGGACCAGCGGTGCCTATACGCGCTCAGAGCAAGGGGTCTTGCTCTGAGCGCGTATAGGCACCACCCAGCGGGGGGAGAGCATCATGCGGAAGATTGTTCTGGCGGCGGCGTTGATCGGGGTTCTCATCGGCAGCCCGGCGAACGCGGCGGCCGGCGGGCCGGAGGAGAGCGCCCGCGCGCCGAGGACCGAGCTCACGCTGTCCTACCAGGCCGCCGCCGGGTTCGCCGCCGCGGTGGTGGTGACCTGCGACCCGGCCGGCGGCGTGCACCCGCAGGCCGAGAAGGTGTGCCGGACCCTGGCCAAGGTGAACGGCAACCCGGCCACGATCAAGCCGGCGAAGACCATGTGCACGCTCGAGTACGCGCCGATCACCGCCGCGGTCACCGGCACCTGGCGCGGTCAGGCCGTCACCTGGTCGAAGAAGTTCAGCAACACCTGCGACATGAAGCGCGCGACGGGCGTCCTGTTCACGTTCTGATCAGGAACCTGTCAGATTCTCCGACGGCTGGAAGAACCGACCTATAGTCGCCGTCGTGTGTGCGCACGTGCTGGTGGCCGAGGACGACGTACGGCAGGCCGAAGTGCTGCGGCAGTACCTCCTGGCCGGTGGGCACGAGGTGACCGTGGTGCACGACGGTCACGCCGCGCTCGACCGGGCCCGGCGGAAGGCGCCCGACCTGCTGATCCTCGACGTGATGATGCCGGGGCTGAACGGGCTGGAGGTGTGCCGGCAGCTGCGCCGGGACAGTGAGCTGCTGGTGCTGATGCTGACCGCCCGGACGGCCGAGGACGATCTGCTGGCCGGGCTCGACGTCGGCGCCGACGACTACCTGACCAAGCCGTACAGTCCTCGCGAGCTGGTCGCCCGGGTGCGGACGCTGCTGCGTCGCCGGCGCACCACGGCGCCGGCCGGGGGCGAGGTGCTGACGGTCGGCCCGCTCGTGGTCGACCCGGGGCGGCGCCGGGTCGAGGCCGGCGGCGTACCCGTCGAGTGCACACCGGGCGAGTTCGCGATCCTGGCCGCGATGGCCGGGCAGCCCGACCGGGTCTTCACCCGGACGCAACTCCTCGCCCGGACCCGCGGCATCGACCGGCACTCGACCGGCCGCACCATCGACGTCCACGTGATGAACCTGCGCCGCAAGATCGACCCCGCCCTGCTCCAGACCGTGTACGGCGTGGGCTACAAGCTGGCGAGCCCGACGTGACCCCAGGCCGCGTGCCCCTGCACCGCAGCCTGCTCGGACGCCTGCTCGCCACCTCGATCCTGATCGCGGTCGCGGCGATCGCGGCCACCGCCTGGCTCGCCGTCCAGTCGACCAGCCGGGCCATCCGCCAGGAGCAAGGCCGCTCGCTGGCCGACGACAAGAGCATCTACGACACCATGATCGGGTACGCCGCCACGCACCGTGACTGGACCAAGGTCCAGCCGACCGTGGCCGGCGAGGCCCGGCGCCTGGGCCGGCGGATCACCCTGATGACCGACGACCGGCAGGTCATCGCCGACTCGCATCCGGAACGCCCGCCGGCTACCGCCCGGGCCTCGGCCACGGTCGACGCCCTGCGGCTCGACCCGGGGCTGAGCGACAGCTCGGACCGCATCGACCCGCGGGTGACCGGCCCCTACCTGCTGCCGGAGCGGGAACGCGAGAAGCTCCGCCGGACCGCCCGGACCCAGCTGGACTGCATCCGCGGGGGCGGGGTCGACGCCAAGGTGATCGACGACGCCAAGGGCCGCCCGGCCGTGCGGATCACCACCGCGGACACCAACTTCGTCGTCGGCTTCTGCCGGGCCAAGGCCCCGCTCGGCACCACCGGCACCGAGACGCTGGCCCTGGAGGACCTGGCCTGGCTGGCCGAGGACTGTCTCGACGTGACCGAGCACGGCATCCTCATCCTGGACCGGAACTTCTCGGTGCTCGGGCTGAAGGACCGGAGGTTCGACCTGCGCAAGGTGCAGTCGTGCGTGGCGCAGGCCCGGATCCGGCAGCTGCGGCCGTACGTGGCCAAGCCCGCCCTGCTCTTCGTCACCGACCCGCACACCGGCGCGGCCGACGAGCCGGTGTTCAGCCTGTCCGGCGAGAACGCCGTCCGGATCGTCTGGGTGACCGTCGCCGTGCTGCTGGCGACGATCCTGCTCACCGTGCTGACCGGGCGCCGGCTGGTCCGGCCGTTGCGGGCGCTCACCGAGGCGGCCATGGAACCGGCTGGTGCGCCCGCACCGATGCCGATCAAGGGGCGGGACGAGATCGGCTACCTGGCGCGCGCCCTCAGCGACGCGACCGAGCGGCGCGAACGGGCCGAGGAGCAGCGCCGCCACCTGGTCAGCGACGTCGCCCACGAACTCCGCAACCCGCTGACCAACATCCGCGCGTGGCTGGAGGCGGCCCAGGACGAGGTGGTCCCGGCCGACCCGGCCCTGCTGGACCTGCTGCACGACGAGGCGACGATGTTGCACCACATCATCGACGACCTCAGCGACCTGGCCGCCGCCGACGCCGGTGACCTGCGGCTGCACCCCGAGCCGATCCGGGTGCGGGACGTGCTGACGCACATCGGCGAGTCGCAGCGCGGCGCCGCCGACCAGGCGGGGGTCGAGCTCGTCACCGATCTGCGTGGTGACCCTCCGGTCGAGGCCGATCCGATGCGCCTCCGGCAGATGGTCGGCAACCTGCTGTCCAACGCGATCCGCTACACCGCGGCGGGCGGCACGGTCACGCTGTCGGCCATCTCAACGGAAAAAGAGATGATCATCGCCGTACGGGACACCGGCACCGGCATCGCGCCGGACGACCTGCCGAAGATCTTCGACCGGTTCTGGCGGGCCGACTCCTCCCGGACCCGGGCGACCGGCGGCAGCGGGTTGGGCCTGCCGATCGCCCGGAAGCTCGCCGAGGCACACGGGGGGACGCTGACCGCGGCGAGCCGTCCCGGTGAGGGCACCACGATGACGCTGCGGTTGCCGCTCAGTCCTTGAACGCCTCCTTGCGGCAGTTCTCCATCCCGGGCGACTGGAAGTCGCCCTGCGGCCCGATCTCGGTGATCCCGAACTGGCCGTCCTCGTCCGGGGTGGTCAGCTTGTAGCCGGCCTGCTGGGCGCACCGGTACCACTGCCGCTGGTTGTCCCGGAACGCCGCGATGTCCTTGCGCCTCTGCCGTTCCTCGTAGCTCTCCGGGAACTTGTTGTGGCAGGCCGCCTCCACCCGGATCGCCTTGGGGTCCTTGTCGGCCAAGTACTGGAAGAGCATCTTCGGCTCCTCGTACCCGGGGCCGCCCTCCTTCTGGACACAGGTCGACCAGACCTTGACGAGCGCGGTCTGCTCCTCGTCGGTCGCGTCCAGCCGCACCAGGGGACGCAGGTCGTCGTTGACGGCCGGCGAGCTCGCCGCCGGGGCGGCGGCGCTCTGCAGCGTCGCCACCGGCGGGGCTTCGGCCTTCTCACCGGAGCAACCGCCGAGCAGGCCGGTACCACCGCCGAGAAGACTGGCGGCGACCAGCGCCGCGACGATTTTTCTCTGAGGCATGCCGAGCACCATCACAGAGCATTGTCAGAGGGCTGTCAGATCCGCCGAAGCTAACCGGCTTCTGACAATCGGTCGGCAGGATCTCGGCCGTGCATCCCGACCAATCCCCGTCCCCGCGCCGGATCCGCCGATGGATCGTCGTGCCGGTCCTGATCCTCGTGCTGATCGTCGCCGGCGGCGTCCTCTGGTACGAGCGGCGGGACCCGCAGTCGCCGGCCGCCGTCGCCCCGGTCGCGGTCCAGACGGTGGCCGTGGTGAAGACCGACCTCTCCGTCACCGAGTCGCTGACCGGCAGCCTCGGGTACGGCCGGGCGCAGCCGGTGAAGGGTGGGCGCGACGGCGTGATCACCTGGCTGCCCCGCGCCGGCGCCGCGGTCAAGCGCGGCCAGCAGCTCTATCGGGCCGACGACCGGCCGGTGCCGCTGTTCTACGGGTCGATGCCGCTCTACCGCGACCTCGGGGAGACCGGGACGGCCGGCCGCGACGTGAAGATCGTCGCCACCAACCTGAAGGCCCTCGGGTACTCGATCGGCTACCAGCCGGGCGCGGGGGAGACGGTCACCCGGTCGATCCCCGGCCCGGCCCCTTCCCCGGAGGCGGATTCCCGGGAGACGAATTCCCCGGGGGCGAAGGTCAAGGCCAAAACCGTGCGGGTCACCGTACGCAAGGGGGAAGGGGTGTTGACCTCGGCCCTGAAATCGGCCCTCAAGCGGTGGCAGAAGGACGCCGGGATGCCCGTGACCGGCCGGATCGGCGTGGGGGACGTCGTGGTGCTGTCCGGCGCGGTGCGGGTCGACTCGGTCACGGCGATCAAAGGGGACAGTGCCGCCACCCCGTTGCTGACCGTGACGTCGACCGCGAAGGTGGTCACCGTCTCGGCCGCCGTCGCCGAGGCCGGCACGATCCGCGCCGGCGACAAGGTCACGGTCGTGCTGCCCGGCGACAAGTCGGTGCCCGGCGAGGTGGCGGCCGTCGGCACCGAGATCCAGCAGGATGAGCAGGGCGGCGCCGGGACCGCGGAACCCAAGCGGACCGTCACCGTGACCCTGGACAGCGATGCCGAGCTGGGCGGGATCGACCAGGCGCAGGTGCAGGTCGACCTGGCCGGGGAGACCCGGGAGGGAGTCCTGGCCGTCCCGGTGGGCGCGCTGGTGGCGCTCAGTGAGGGCGGGTACGGCGTGCAGCTCGCCGACCACCGCCTGGTCGGCGTCGAGACCGGACTGTTCGCCAAGGGCCTGGTCGAGGTCACCGGCGACGGGATCGGCGAGGGCGTCCAGGTGGTGACGACCTCGTGACCGTCCTCTCCGTACGCGACGTCACCATGCGCTATCCCGGCGGCGTGGTCGCCCTGGCCGGTGTCTCGCTCGACATCGAGGCGGGCGAGATGCTGGCCATCGTCGGCCCGTCCGGCTCGGGCAAGTCGACGCTGCTGCACATCATGGGCACCCTCGACCGCCCGACCTCCGGCACCGTCGAGCTGGGCGGGCTGGACATCGCCGGGCTGCCCGACCGGCGCCTCTCCGCGCTGCGCGGCCGGTGGCTGGGCTTCGTGTTCCAGCAGTTCCACCTCACCGCGGGACTCAGCGCCGCCGAGAACGTGGCCACCGGCCTGCTCTACGCCGGTGTGCCGCGCCGCCGACGCAGGGCGCTGGCCGTCGAGGCGCTGCACCGGGTCGGGCTGTCGCATCGCGTGGCGCATCGGCCGCACCAGCTCTCCGGTGGTGAGCGGCAGCGGGTGGCGATCGCGCGGGCCCTCGTACACCATCCCGCTCTGCTGCTGGCCGACGAACCGACCGGCGCGCTGGACACGCGCACCGGCCAGGCCGTGCTGGAGCTGCTCTACCGGCTGCACGAGGAGGGCACGACGATCGCGGTCATCACCCACGACCGGGACATCGCGGCGTCCCTGCCCCGCCGGGTCTTCATGCGCGACGGCCGGGTGGTCTCGTGACCCCGGACACCACGCCGGTCCGGCTGGCCGTCACCGACCTGCTCGGACTCGGGTTTCTCGGCCTGCGTACGCGGAAGGCCCGCGCCGCGCTGTCGGCCCTCGGCATCGCGATCGGCATCGCCACCATGATCGTCGTCACCGGCATCCCCGCGTCCAGCCAGGCCCAGCTCATGCGCGAGCTCAGCGCCCTGGGCACCAACATGCTCGAGGTCCGCGCGCTGCCCGACCAGCAGCCGCCGGTGCTGCTGCCCGAGGAGTCGGTCGGCATGGTGCGGCGGATCGCGCCGGTGACCCGGGCCAGCGCGGTCGCCAACACCCACACCGTGGTACGCCGGTCCGACCGCACCGACCCGCAGGACGGCTCGGGCCTGACCGTGCTGGCCAGCCGCCTCGACCTGCTGCCGGCGATCAACGCCCGCGTCCAGGACGGGCAGTGGCTGAACGAGGCGACATCACACTTCCCGGCCGTCGTGCTCGGCTCGGTCTCGGCCGTCCGCCTGGGCGTCACCGGCACCGGGCAGCAACTGATGATCGGCAAGCGCTGGTTCACCGTCGTCGGCATCCTCGCCGCCGTCCCGCTGCTGCCGGAGATCGACCGGTCGGTGTTCGTCGGCTGGCCCGCGGCCCAGTCCGTGCTCGGCTTCGACGGCCACCCCACCGTTCTCTACGTGCAGTCCCGGGAACCGGCGATCGAGCAGGTGCGCGGGGTGCTCCCGGAGACCGTGAACCCGGCCCAGCCGGCCGACGTGGTGGTCAGCCGGCCGTCCGACGCGCTGGCCGCGAAACGGGCCACCGAGAACGCGTTCTCGGCCCTGTTCCTCGGCCTGGCCGGGGTGGCGTTGCTGGTCGGCGGCATCGGGGTGGCCAACACCATGGTGATCTCGGTCCTCGAACGCCGCGGCGAGATCGGCCTGCGCCGGGCCCTGGGCGCGACCAAGGGGCAGATCCGCGGCCAGTTCCTGACCGAGGCGGTGGCGCTGGCGGCGCTGGGCGGCCTCGCCGGGACGCTGCTCGGCGTGCTGGCGACGGTCGGCTACGCGGCCTACCACGGCTGGCCGCCGGTCATCCCGCTGTCCGCGACGCTGGCCGGCCCGGTCAGCGCGGTGGTGGTCGGCGTGCTCGCGGGTGTCTATCCGTCGATGCGTGCGGCGGCTCTCCCGCCTACGGAGGCACTGGCGCTTTAGGCGGCCTGACCCGTTCGGTAGATTTCCGATGTGACGGACGCGAGGGTGATCGCCGGCCGCTACCGGCTCGATCGCATCCTGGGCCGGGGCGGCATGGGCGCCGTGTGGCAGGGCACCGACACGCTGCTCGACCGCGACGTCGCGGTCAAGGAGATCTACCTGGCGGGCGCCGACTCCGGCCCGGTCGACCAGGACGACCCGCGGATCCGGCGGGCGATGCGCGAGGCGCAGGCCGCGGCCCGGCTGCGGCACCCCAGCATCGTGGCCGTGCACGACGTCGCGCTCGACGGGGGCCGGCCGTGGATCGTGATGGAGCTGGTCGACGGGCCGTCGCTGGCCGATCTGATCGCCAAGTCCGGGTCGCTGCCGCCGGGCCGGGTCGCCGAGATCGGGCTCCAGGTGCTCGACGGGCTGACGGCCGCACACCAGCGCGGCACCGTGCACCGGGACGTGAAGCCGGCCAACATCCTGATCGAGACCGGCCGGGCGATGCTGACCGACTTCGGCATCGCGGCCATGGACGACGCCTCCGCGCTGACCGCGACCGGGATGATGATCGGCTCACCGGCCTACATGGCGCCGGAGCGGATCAACGGCGTGCCCGCGGCCCCGCCGGCCGACCTGTGGGCGCTCGGCATCACGCTCTACACCGCGGTGAACGGGCGCTCGCCCTTCCAGCGGGAGGACACCCAGGGCACCATCGCGGCCATCCTGGCCATGCCGCCGGCCGCGCCGGCCGACGCCGGGCACCTCTGGCCGATCATCGCCGGCCTGCTGGAGAAGGACCCGGCCCGCCGGTTGACCGCCGAGCAGGCCCGGCCGCTGCTCGCCACCGCGGCCCGCGCCGACGCCACCGTGGCGATGACACCGCCACCGTCGATCTCGGCCCCGCCGTATCGCCCGGCGCCCACCCCGACCCCGACCCCCACTCCCACGCCGCCTCCCGCCTATCGGCCGCCGGCTTATCAGGGGCCGCCGTCGCCGTATCAAAGGCCGTCGCCGGCCTATCAGCAGCCGCGCCACCAGCAGCCCGCCTATCCGCAGGGGCCGCGCGGGTTCCTGCCCGCCGACTTCCCGGTCCAACTCGTCGAGCTGACCATCGGCGACCGGACCGGCTACACGCTGCGGGCCTACGTCCCCGAGGAGGACGGCTGGGCCACGCCGGTGTTCGCCGGCACGGCCGGCCGGCTCCCGCTGATGCCGCGCCCCGAGCAGGCGGCCGGCTTCGCGATGGCGACCCGCGAGCACGACCTGAGCGGCATCCCGCACTGGGACTGGCTGTGCCAGTCGTTGTCCCGGGCGTACCTGCCGTTGCTCGACGCCAACCGCTACGACCTCGGCCTGCCCGCGGTCAACCTGGAGATGCCGCCGGAACGGTGGCTGCCCGACCTGATGGTCAAGACCGGCACGATGGCCAACGAGCTGATGCTGGCCCTGGACATCCAGGAGGCCTACCCGCTGCTCGGCCCGGGCGCCCCGCTCGACCAGCTCGACGACGCGCTGCGCCCGGCCGGCGCCCGGCCCCGCAAGGCCCACATCAGACAGTGGCTCCAGCTCGACCGCATCACGCTGGCGGCCTGGTGGCAGCACCTCACCGACCTCATCGACGCCCGGCTGGACTGGCGCGCGTCACCGTGACCGCAGGATGCGCGCCAGGTCGGGGACGACGGCCGGGGGCAGGGCGTGACCCATCCCGGGCACGGTGACCAGCTCCGACCCGGGAACCTGAGCGGCCAGATGCGCGGCGTTCGGCGGCGGGTTGACCGGGTCTTCCGGCGCGTCGATGACCAGGAACGGGACGGTGACCCGGGACAGGTCACGCGCCAGCCCGGACTGGTCGGCGCGGGCGTGCGCGGCGGCGTTCCGGGGCGTGCCGGCGTGGTCGATGCAGGCCTCCTCGATCGCGCGGAACCAGGCGGCGTCGAACGGCAGCTTGTCGCCGTTGAGGAGCCGCCAGTGCTCGACCCGCCAGTCCAGTTCGGCCTCGCGGTCGCGCTCGTCGGCGAGGTGCTCCCACAGTTCCAGCAGGCGCGGGTCGGGGTCGAGCATCGGCGGGCCGTCCCCGCTCACCGCGGCGGTGCAGAAGGCGGTCGCACTGAGCAGGCGATCGGGGTGGTCGGCGGCGAGCAACTGGACGAGGACGCCGCCCATCGACATGCCGGCCACGTGGGCCCGGTCAACGCCGGCCGCGTCGAGCACGGCCACGGCATCCTCGGCCAGGTCGGCGATGCCGTACGGGTGCTCGTCGAACGCCCAGGTCGACCGCCCGGTGTCCCGGTGGTCGTACACGATCACCCGGAACTTCTCCTCGAGGGCCTCGATCAGGGCCGGCGGCCAGGTCAGGGCGTTCGCGTTGGCACCCATGATCAGGAGCAGCGCGGGCGCGTCCGAGGGGCCGGTGGCGCGGGCCCACAGGCGGTACGGCCCGCGGGTCTCGGCGTAGAAGTCCATCAGCCCACTATGGCAGCGGTCCGTTCCGGCCCCGGGCAGGCCCGCTACGCTGCGCGGGTGGAGAGCACACCGACGCGCGCGCCCCGCCCGGTCTCGGCGCGTAACGCCGCCGTCTGGGCCGTTCTGGACCGTGAGCTCGGGCGGCCGGCCGGCCGGGAGCTGACCGTGCTGGACGTGGGCGGTGGCACCGGCGGCTTCGCGGTGCCGGTCGCCGAGGCGGGACACCGGGTGACCGTGGTCGACGCCAGCCCCGACGCGCTCGCCGCGCTGACCCGGCGCGCCGCCGACGCCGGGGTGGCCGATCGGGTCCGCGCCGTGCAGGGTGACGGCGAGTCGCTGGCCGGTCTGATCGAGCCCGGCAGCGTCGACCTGATCCTCTGCCACTCGGTGCTCGAGGTGGTCGACGACCCGGCCGGGGTGGTCTCCGCGATCACATCCGCGCTGCGTCCGGGTGGCGCGGTCAGCGTGCTGGTCGCCGGTCGGGCCGCCGCGGTGCTCGGCCGGGCCGTCAACGGCCAGCTCGGTGCGGCGGCGGCGCTGGTCACCGACCCCGACGGCCGGTCCGGGCCGCGGGACACGCTGCGCCGGCGCTACGACATGGAGAGCGCGTCGGCGCTGTTGCGCTCGGCGGGTCTCGAGGTGGAGCAGGCCCATGGGGTACGGGTGATCGCCGACCTGTTGCCCGCCTCGGTGGTCGAGGGCGACCCGCAGGCGCTGCTCGACCTGGAGCTGTCGCTGTCGGCCCAGCCGCCGTTCCGGGACATCGCGTCCCAGCTGCACGTCTTCGCGCGGCGGCCGTGACGCCGCCGGACGACCTGCCCGACTCCGCGTTCGAGCAGGTCCGGCCCGCGTACGGGACGGGCAGTCTGGCCGAGATCATGCCCTCGGTGGCGGCGGTGCTCGGCGTTCCGGCCACTGCTGACGTGCTCGGTCTGCGGGAGTCCCTCGACGGTGTGGACCGGGTGGCCGTGCTGCTGGTCGACGGCATGGGGTCGTACCAGCTGCCGTTGCTCCCGGGCCTCGACGGGCTCGCCGCGCGTACCCTCACCTCGGGTTTCCCCTCCACCACACCGGTCAGCCTGGTCACGCTGGGCACGGGGGTGCCGCCCGGGCAGCACGGGGTGCTCGGCTTCACCTCGCGGATGCCGGACGGCCGGATCCTCAACCACATCCACTGGAACGACGACCCGCCGCCCGCGCGCTGGCAGCCGGTGCCGACGGTCTTCGAGCGGGCCGTGGCCGCCGGGGTGGCGTGCACCCAGGTCACCCGGCCCGAGTTCGAGGGCACCGGGCTGACCGTGTCGGCGTATCGCGGCGCGGCCTTCGTCGGCGCCTCGACCCTCGACGAGAAGGCCGCCGGCATCCTCGGGGCGCTGCGGGCCGGGCCGGGGATCGTGTACGGCTACCACGGCGACCTGGACCGGGCCGGGCACGAGGACGGCGTGGCGTCGCCCGCGTGGACGGCGGCCGCCCGGGAGGTCGAGCGGCTGGTCGCGATGCTGGTGGACGGGCTGCCGCCGCGCTCGGCCCTGCTCGTCACGGCCGACCACGGGCAGCTCAACGTGCCCCCGACCACGCGGCTCGACGTCTCCGCCATCGAGGGACTGGCCGCCGTCGCCGGCGAGCCCCGGGTCCGCTACCTGCACGTGGCCCCGGGCGCGCAGGAGGATGTGCAAGCCGCCGCGGCGTCGCTGTTCGGCTCCTCGGCGCTGGTTCTGTCGCGTACCGAGGCGCTCGAGGTCTTCGGTCCGGTGGCCGATCGCAACCTGGGCCGGATCGGCGACGTCGTGATCGTCTGCCTGGACCGGGTCGTCGCCCTGGCGTCCGCCTACGAGCCGCCCTCGGTCGGCCGGCTGGTCGCCTACCACGGCTCGGTCACCGCGGCCGAGATGACGGTTCCGCTGCTCAGTTCTGTCAGAGGGTCTCAGTAGTCTCCAGATCATGGGACGCAGCCAGGCGGTCGGAACGGGGCGTGACCCGCGGTTCGGGCCCGAGGCCGACGACACGGGCTGCACGATCCTGCATGCCGACATGGATTCCTTCTACGTGTCGGTCGAGGTGCGCCGCCGGCCCGAGCTCCGGGGCCGGCCCGTCGTGGTCGGCGGGGCGGGTCCGCGCGGGGTGGTCAGCTCGGCCAGCTACGAGGCCAGGCGGTTCGGCGTACGCAGCGCGATGCCCGGCATGCGCGCCCGCGCCCTGTGTCCCGAGGCGGTCTTCCTGACGCCCGATTTTGCGGCATATGGAGAGGCGTCCCGGGCCGTCATGCGGGTGTTCCGAGACGTGACACCGCTGGTCGAGCCGCTGTCCCTGGACGAGGCGTTCCTCGACGTGGCCGGCGCCCAGCGGCTCCTCGGCCGCCCCGCGGTGATCGCCCGTGACATCCGCCACCGCATCCTCTCCGAACAGCGGCTCGTCGTCTCGGTCGGTGTCGCCCGCAGCAAGTTCGTGGCCAAGCTCGGCTCCACCCGGGCCAAACCCGACGGCATGATCGTCGTACCGACCGATCTGGTCCTCGACTTCCTCCACCCGCTGCCGGTCGACGCGCTGTGGGGCGTGGGGGAGCGGGCCGCCGAGTCGCTGCGCCGGCTGGGCCTGACCACGGTCGGCGACGTCGCGCAGGCGCCGGTCAGCCTGCTGCGCTCGGCCCTCGGCGAGGCGTCCGCGGCCCACCTCCACGAGCTGTCCTGGGGCCGCGACCCGCGCCGGGTCGAACCCGACCAGGTCGAGAAGTCGATCGGCGCCGAAATGACCTTCGACACCGACAGCGGCGACCGCGAGCTGCTCCGGCGCAGCCTGCTGGCGCTGTCCGAGAAGGTCGGGGCGAGGCTGCGGGCGGCCGGGGTGGTCGGGCGCACGGTGGCGATCAAGGTGCGGCTGGCCGACTTCAAGACCGTCAACCGGTCCCGCACAGTTGCCACCGCGACCGATGTGGCACGTGAGATCTTCGAGATCTCCTGGGGTTTGTTCACCGCGCTCGGCCCGGCCGACAAGATCCGGCTGCTCGGCGTACGCGTCGAGGGTCTTAGCCCCACCTCAACCACATCGCGGCAGCTCACCCTGGGTGAGCCCGAGCGTGGCTGGCGTGAGGCGGAGGCCGCCGCCGACGCCGCGGCTGCCCGTTTCGGCCGATCTGTCGTCGGACCGGCCAGCCTTCTCGGCCGCCGAGATCCGCGCAGAACCGAAAATCACCCGCACTCGACGGTCGTCCCGCTTTCCGACCCGCCTACCCACTCGTAGACTTGCTCCAGGGCAGCCGGTGGTCTGTCTGGTGTCAGCGGTGTCACACTGGTACATCCGCCACAGCGATGTGTCGGGTCCAGTGGTTATATCAGTCACACTGGTTGTGTCGGTCAGATGGCCGGACCCGACCCCGGCCTCGGGGCCGGACATGCGCCCGGGGAGGAAAGCCGTGCCGCTCTCTGAGCACGAGCAGCGGCTGTTCGATCAGATCGAGCGGTCGCTTGCCGAGGACCCCAAGTTCGCCTCGGCTGTGCGGGCCAGCGACCCGCGATTCCATGCACGGCGTCGTTTGGTGATCGCCGCGTTCATGATCATCGCTGGGCTGGCTCTTCTCGTCTACGGCACCGTGAGCCGCAACACGCTGCTCGGCGTGGGCGGTTTCGTCGTCATGCTGGGCTCCGCCGCCTTCGCCATGCACAGCCGGCGCAAGGGGCAGAGCACCGATCTGCACGCGGTCGGTGGCACAGCCACGCGCCGCACCGGGCGCCCGCGCAAATCCGGCGGGCTGCTCGACCGGCTCGAGGAGCGGTGGAAGAACCGCCCCGAGGGCCACCGCTAGCGCGAGGGCGATCAACGATGGCGGCCTCCACGGCCGCCATCGCCTTTTCCTGCCCACAATCCCCACAATCCCGGCGCGGCTTCTCCACATCCGCCTGACATGTTGCGAGCATGACCGTCGCCTACCTGCACCATGCCGCCACCACCGACCCCGCCCGCCGCTACAAGAGCCGCCTGATGTCGGCGCTCGACCTCCATCCCGGCCTGACCGTCCTCGACGTGGGCTGCGGCCCCGCCACCGACCTCCCGGCCATGGCGGCCGAGGTCGCCTCTGGCGCCGCTCCTGACCTTCCGGCTATGGCGGCCGCAGTTACCTCTGGCCTCGCCTGTGGTCTCCCCGCCATGGCGGGCTCCGGCCCGGCCGGTCTGGCTCCCAGGTCTCCTGCGCTCGGCTCGGCCTCCGATCTCCCCGCCATGTCCCGGCCGATCCGCCCTGGCACGGCCACCCACCTGCCCGCCGTGTCCCCGGCAGAAGGCGCCCTTCCGAACACCGGCCGCCTCGTCGGGTTCGACGCGGGGCGGGTGATCGGGGTCGATCGCGATCCCATGATGCTCGACGAGGCGCGGCGGCGTTGCGAAACCGACGCCTCGATCGAGCTGCTGGCCGGGGACGCCCACCACCTGCCACTGGACGACGCGAGCGTGGACCGCGCCCGAGCCGACCGCGTCTTCCAACACCTGGCCGATCCGGCGAAGGCGGCCGCCGAACTACGCCGCGTCGTCCGCCCCGGCGGCCGCGTCGTGGTCGCCGACCCCGACTGGGACACCCTGGCCATAGCCGACCCCGACACGGCCACCAGCCGCGCCTTCACCCGCTATGTGACCACCCACGTGATCCGCAACGCGACGGTCGGCCGCGAGTTGGCCCGCCTCCTCCACACCGCCGGCTTCGACCGCGTCGAGGTGACCGCCGAGGCCATCCTCTTCACCGACTACGCCGAGGCCGACGCCATCCTCCGCATGCCCGAACTGGCCCGCCGAGGCCGCGAGTCCGGCGCCCTCGACCCCCACGCCACCAGGGCATGGCTGTCCCGCCTGGCCACCGCCCCCTTCGTAGCCACCTTCACCCTCTTCACCGTGACAGCCGCCTAACTCGAAAATCGACCGTGACCAGATACGCGGCAGCATCCCGCGGCGCGAAGCGGCGTGGGATGGGTCTTGGTTGAAGCGGTGACTTAT
>NZ_JBFBGU010000030.1:0-82310 GCF_040684855.1 Actinoplanes sp. NPDC089786 | reverse complement strand
GAACTACGTCATCCATCCTGGACCGATCCCAGAAACCCTACGAGACCAGACAATCAACCTCGAACCGACCAGCTAATTCATCGTCAGGCCCTAAAGGTCCACCGGCGCGCAGCTGAAGTACCAGAGGGCCGAGCCGCCGCGGTCCGGGTCCAGCCAGGACGTCACCGGGCGGTCGTACCGCCAGCCCAGTTCGACCGCGGTGAGCTCGTCGGGGGTCCAGCCGTGGTCCAGCAGCCAGTCGTGCGGCGGAACGGGGTGGCCGGAGCGGATCAGTCCTTCGAAGCGGCGGGTGCCGTCGTCGGACGCCGCGAGTTCGGACCGGGCGTCCGGGCTGACCGAGGCCAGCTCGATGCCGAGGCGGCTGCCCGGCGCGGACAGCTCCCGGGCGCGGGTCAGCAGCGCCTCCAGCTCGGGCCGGTCGAGGTAGACGGCCAGGCCCTCGGCGATCCAGGCGGTCGGGCGGGACGGGTCGAAGCCGGCCGCGAGCAGAGCGGACGGCCAGTCGTCGGCCAGGTCGACCGGGATGGCCGTACGCTCGGTCAGCACCGGCACGCCGGCCTTGGCCGCCGCCTGCTCCTTCAGCGCCAGCCCGGCCGGCCGGTCCAGCTCGAAGATCCGGCGCCCGGGCCATGTCTGGCGGTAGGCGCGGCCGTCCAGTCCGGCACCGAGCAGCACGATCTGCTCGACCCCGGAATCGATGATCATCTGGTCGTAGTGCAGGGTCCGCAGGACGATGACGTCGCCTATCATCCGCGCCATCCCGGCCATGTCGCCCGGCATTCTCTCGAAGTCCGGCGGTGTGCCCGGTTCGGACAGTCCCAGGTGGACCATCAGGGCCTCGGCCAAGGGGTCGCGGAAGGCGGGATTCGGGGACAGCGACTCAGCGGCCCGGTGGGTGGCCACCAGCACGGCGGTCCAGCCTACGCCGTCGGGCAGGGTGGGTGCGTCAGTCATACCAGGGACGACGCGGCGGCGGGCGGTCAGTTCAAAAGCGCGCCCACACCATGCGCAGTTTCCGCGGATTTCCGGTCAGCCGGGCCGGATCCCCACCGGGCGGCGAGACGACGCGGGTCTCCACAGTGGCCGCTCCCGCGCGGTCAGATAGAACCGCTGGGCGGCGAGACTCCGCTCCAGCACCCAGAGCCGGCGTAGGCGCCCCGGTAGTGGCGGCGCCAGCTGTCGGCGTGCGGCGAAGCGACTGCTCGGCGTCGTCGGCCTCGGCGGCCCGGAAAGGTTTGACATGGGCGCCCTCGCCGAGCGCCGACACAGGTCAACTCAGGCTGGAGCCGCTCGCGCTTTCACCACGTGGGAGGCCGCCGGGACCAGGCGAGCACAATGTGGACACGGTCCGGCAGGTTGAGCTTCGCCAGGATGCTGGAGACGTGTGCCTTGACCGTGTACCGGCTGATGCCGAGCCGGTGGGCGACGTCGTCGTTGGACAGCCCGTGACCCACAAGGTCACAGACTTCGCGCTCGCGCTGGGACAGGTGGCGCAGGGCCGCGCGCAGGCGCTGGCCCTCCGCGGTCGGCATCGCCGGACCGAACGTTTCGAACACGCGCGCGGTGGCCTCGGGTGCCAGGACAGCGTGGCCGGAGACGACGATCCGGATGCCGTCGCGCAGCCGGTCGCCGGGTGCGTCTTTGAGCAGGAAGCCGCTGGCTCCGGCCGAAACCGCGGCATAGACGTAGCTGTCCAGGTCGTAGGTGGTCAGGATCAGTACCCGGGGCGGGTGGCCGGAGACTGTGGAGGGACCGGCCACGATGCGGCGGGTCGCTTCGATGCCGTCCATCACCGGCATCCGGATGTCCATCAGCACTACGTCCGGTGTGAGGCGGCTGGCTGCCGTCACCGCGTCGGCGCCGTTGGCTGCCGTACCCGCGATCTCGAGGTCCGGGGCTGCTCCGACCAGCCGGGTGAGCGCGTCGCGCAGCAGCTGCTCGTCGTCGGCCACCAACACGCGCACGGGACGGTCGGCGGTCAAGTCTCGCCCCGCATCGGGAACGTAGCGATGACCTCGAAGCTGCCGTCAGCACGTGACGCGGTCGACAGAGTCCCGCCCACCAGTGCGACACGTTCACGCATGCCGACCAAACCCAGTCCGCTGCCACCGGGAGCCCTACCCGACCGGACCGGAGGTGCGTTGTTCACCCGTAACGTATCCACGTCGTCCAGCCCGGGAAGCACGACGAGCGGATCATGAAGGACCGAGTCGGGGGCCATCCGCAGCACCCCGAGCAGGCGGCGGAGCTCGGCCAGCGACTGACGGCCGGTTGCCGCCAGCCGCCGCAGTGCCTCGCGCAGCTCCGCGTCGTCGCCGGTCTCCGAGGTCGCGTCGGCGTCGAGCACCATCGCGGTGACCGCGTGGTTGAGGATGTCGTGCAGTTCCCTCGCCAGCAGGACACGTTCCCGTTCGGCCGCACGCTGCTCAGCCCGGGCACGTTGCTCCTCCAGTCGCCGGGAATATCGGATCTGGTGGGCGCTGAGCCGGCCGACTCCCCAGAATGCGCCGAACAGGACGGTGAGCGCGATGCTCCCCGCCGCGGCGTACCCGGGATCGTCGCCCGTGACGCTGGACACCGTGACCAGAACGGCGATCAGGCTGAAGGTGAGGACCAGACCGGCCTGCTGCTGCCGGCGACCGGCCTACGCGCCCAACCCGCATGCGGCGGCGAGGAAGCCGACCAGCAACTCCATGTCCTTGACCACCAGCACCGCTTCCAGAACGGTGACGACGATCAGGACGGTCAACGGGAACCGGCGACACAACAGCAGGGCCAGCGACTGCCCGAGGACCACACCAAGCAGCAGCCCGGCCGGCCCGCCCGGCCGCCTCCCCAGCACGGTCACCAGGGCGGCGAGCAGAGGCAGGCCGACGAGAAGGACACTGCTCATCCACTCCAGTCGGAGTCGATTCGCCGCCGCTTCGGCTTGCTCCTGGTCCAGAGATACGCCACCACGGGCACCGCGAGGATCCACGGCAGCAGGCCAACCGTCCAGCTCAGCGCCGCTGACGGTCCGGGACGCGAACCCACCGGCAGCGCCAGGACCCCGGTCGAGGTGCCCTCCGGACAGGTCCGAGGGCGCCGCCCGCGGCACTTGCACCCGGAACGGCAGCTGGGAGAACTCCCCTCCGGCACGTAGCTCCAGCCAGTGCGGCCCCTGGTCGCGTACCGCCAGCATCAGCGGGTACGTCCGTGCCACGTCCCGCTCGAATAGGAAACTCCCGGCCGTCGCCCCCGCGGAGGTGCCTGACCGCACCGTCACCTCGATCGGCAGCGCTCGCACCGGGGTGTGCGGGATGAGGTCCACTCGCAGCGGACCGGGCACCTCGCCGACACGCCGGACCGCCAGGGTCACCTCCATCCCGGCGATCGTCTGCGCCAGCACGGTGTCCCCACCCGGCACCGGCCCGTGCGCGGCGGCCGGTGCCCCGCCCACCGCCACCGCCGCGACCGCCATCAGCAAGGTCACCAGCACTCTGATCGACATGCCGGAAAACCTAAAAGGAAACACGCTCGCGCGCGTAGTTCCCGGGAACGAGTAGCACTAGTTCCCGGGAATTAATGTCGTGGAACGCTGATGCGAGTGCGGGAGCGTGCGATGGATCAAGGATCTGGCCGACGGTTCTTGACCCAGCCAGAGGCCTGGCTCGTTGTCGCAGGTGGGATCGTTCGCAGCTCGATCGGTGGCCGAACCGGTTCTCTCCTCGCAGACTGGTCGCCATGGCTGCCGTTCGACGATGCGGCCGTCTCAGCGCCGCGTCTGTCGGTTCCTGGATCTCGACCAACAGAATCCCATCGCCGATCGCGTGCGGCAGGCCGGCCGGGCAGAGGATCGCGTCGCCGGCGCGACCGGGATCCGGCTGGTCGCGGCGAGCATCTCGTCGTTCTTCTGCCCATCAACCCACCCGGCCAGCTCATCAAGATCGACATCACGAGCAAAACCTAGATGGACGCACGCGCCGGGGCGCACGTTAAGAGTGGGGGTGGGACGGTTGGACGGGTTTCCTTGCCAGCTCGGCGAGAAAACCGCCGACGAACGTGTCGCCGAGACCAACGGTGGTGGGGTTCTCGACGTCGAGCACGAAGCCGGGAATGACAGTGCCCTTCATCCGAGACGCGAACGCGACGGACTCGGGCCGCCGCGGCCGCCGACGCAGCCGCTCGACGTCCTTGTCGGTGAAGTCGTCGCCGTGGCAGTAGCGGGTGGCGGCCATGACCGTGCCGGTGTCGAGGGCGGCGGCGTAATCGCCCGCGCCGGTCGCCAGGGCCCAGTACTTGGTGTGCAGCACCAAGGTGGGCACCGGGATCAGTTCGCGCACCTCAGCGAGTGCCGACGCCACGTCCTCGGCGTCCAACAGGTCGACCGTCCGGTTCAGGTAGGACTGCAACTCGTCCTCGTTCAGCCCGTACACGTCGATGTGGTCGAGCAACGCCTCCCGGACCCGGCGGCTGAAGGCGGGCTCGTGGTAGGCCGCGTCCTCGAAGTAGGTCACCGCGGACGGCGGTAGCTGCCGCATGTGCGCGGTGAGGGACGCGAGCCGATCATCGAGCTCGGCGGCGTCACGCATGGCGTTGAATCCGGAGATGAGGAATAGGTCGGCCGCGCTCAGCCGCTCTCCGAGATCAGCGGTGAGCACCATGTCACTGTTCGCCGGGTCGTTCACGTAGATCAGGCGGTTGGGGAACGGTGGGTTGATGTCGATGTCGTTCGCCCGGATCCGCAGGCCCTGGTCGTACTGGACGATCAGGTGCGGATAGTAGGTGTCCTCGACGCCGCTGTTGATGTATTCGCTGTCGTCCGGCAGCAGCCTGCGGAACGTGTCGTTGACGCTGACCAGGTGCAGGGTCGACGGCACGCCCAGCCGACTCATCAGGATCCCGGCCCGCACCGACGTCCCGCCCAGCGTCTGCCGATGCGGGAACCGATTGGCGAAGGTCTGCAGCGCCGGGGCGGAGGCGACGAAGTGCTCGCCGCCCCGGTCCCGGGCGACGGATCCCAGGATCGACACGACCAGGTCCCGCTCGCCGGCCACCTCAACCGGCGACGTCAGGTCCGCGGCGACGATGCCGTACTCGATGATCAGCTGCTGCAGAACGGGAGCGGTCAGCTTCAGCTCGTAGTCGACACAGCCGCCCAGGCCCAAAACGACTCGAGACGCGCCTGTCATGTCGGAACGAGGCATGTCAGAACAGAGAACCCTTGCCCTCGGCGCCGAACAGCTCGATCTTCTGCGCCGCCACGACCTTCATGGCGTCGAGGCAGGCGGGCTGGATGGCGTTGGGCTCGCGCACCTTCGAGTCGCTGCCCAGAACCTCGCGCATCTTGTCGTGGTAGGCGACCTTGATGTCGGTGGAGATGTTGATCTTGTTGATGCCGGTGCGGGCGGCCTCGCGGATCTCGTCGTCCGGATTGCCAGAGCCGCCGTGCAGGACCAGCGGGATGCCCACCCGGCTCTTGATCTCCTTGAGCAGGTCGAGCTTCAGCTCCGGCTTGAGGTGCGCCGGGTAGAAGCCGTGGAACGTGCCGATCGCGATCGCGAGGGAGTCCACGCCGGTCCGCTCGACGAACGTGACCGCGTCGTCCGGGTCGGTGTAAATGATCTCGGCGGCGCCGGCCTCGGCGTAGCTGTCGTTGCCGCCGATCGTGCCGAGCTCACCCTCGACCGACACGCCGAGCACGTGTGCGGAGTCGGTGACCTTCTTGGTGAGCGCGAGGTTTTCCTGGAACGGCTTCAGCGAGCCGTCGATCATCACGGAGGTGAAGCCGTACTGGAACGCCTGCAGCATCTGGTCGTAGTCGGCGCCGTGGTCCCAGTGGATCGCGACCGGGACGCTCGAGTTGTGTGCCCGCTCGGCGATCGCCTTGATCAGTTCGGGTCCGATGTGCCGGACCTCGTCCGGGTGGATAGCAACGATGAGCGGCGCGTTCGTCTCCTCGCTGATCTCCACGATTCCCTTGAACATCGCCCAGTCGCTGATATTGAAAGCGGGCACGGCGAAGCTGTGCTCATTGGCGACATCCAGGATCGCCTTGCCGGTCGTCAGCATTTCGGTGTTTCTCCTTAGCGAGGGGGCGGTGGTTCAGGCCTTCACGGCGCCGGCAGTGAGCCCGCCGATGAACCGCTTCTGGAACAGCAGGAAGAGGACGAGGACGGGAATGGAACCGAGGATGCTCATCGCCATCATTTGGTTCCACTCGTACGAGTGCTGGCCCATGAGCATCTGAATGCCGATCGGCACCGTGCGCATGTCATCGGTACGAGTGAGGGTGAGAGCGAAGAGGTATTCGTTCCACGAGATCATGAACGTATAGACCCCGACCGCGATCAGACCTGGTACGGAGATCGGCACGAGGATCCGCCATAGTGCGGTCCAGCCGGTGCCGCCGTCCACCTTGACGGACTCGTCCAGCTCGCGCGGCAGGGTGTTCAGATACGCGGTGATCATGATGATCGCGTACGGGAGCGTGAACACCATGTGCGTGAGGATCAGGCCGGGATAGGTGTTGTACAGCCCGAGCGCAACGACGAGCCCGAAGTACGGAATGACGAGGGTGATCGGCGGCACAGCCTGCACACTGACGATCACCGCGTTGATGGTCTTCTGGAACGGGAAGGTGAAGCGGCTGAACGCGTACCCGGCCACCAGTGCCACCAACAGGGTCAGGAGCGTCACCGCGATCGCGACGATGTAGCTGTTCAGGAAATACCGCAGCTGGGCGCCGTTGCCGAGGATCGCGGTGTAGGCGTCCAGCGAGAACGTCGAGGTGATCAGTTTCGGCGGGTTCTGGAAAACCTCCCCGTTGCTCTTGAACGAGGTGGACAGCATCCACAGCACCGGCAGGCCGGCGAACAGGCCTCCGACGATCAGCCCGGTGATGACCCCGGCCTTCGCGAAGGTGCGCTTGGTCTTGATGGCGACGGCCATGGCGATCACCTCACCCTTTGCTGGCGTACGTAGAAGAAGGCCAGCACCATCGTCAGCAGCAGGACGATCACGGCCGCGGCGGACGCGGTGGAGAACTCGTACTCACTGAAGGCCTGCTTGTAGGTGTAGGTGCTGAGCATTTCGGTGGCGTTCAGCGGGCCACCGCCGGTCGTCATCCAGATCAGCGCGAACTGCTGGGACGTCCAGATCAAGTCGAGCACCGCCATGCTGATGATCACCGGCCGTAGCTGGGGCAGCGTCACGTGCCGGAACCGCTGGAACCAGTTCGTCCCGTCCACCGCGGCCGCCTCGTACAGGTCTTTGGGAATGCCCTGAAGGCCGGCCAGCAGGCTGATCATAAAGAACGGATAACCCGACCAGATGTTGATGAAGGTGACCGCCCAGAGCGCCTTGCCCGGGTCACCGAGCCAGTTCACTCCCTCGTTGATCAATCCGATCGAGTGCATGACGTAGTTGATGACGCCGGAGGGGTCGAGCAGCAGCCGCCAGATGACCGCGATGACCGCGATCGTGAACAGCCAAGGAAGGATGTAGACGAGCCGGAAGATGACCTTGGTGACCCCGCCCAGCAGCTCGGTGTTCAGCATCATCGCGAAGGCCAGGCCGAGGACCAGGTGGGCGACCATGCTGACGGTGATGAAGACGGCGGTGTTCTTCATCGCGACCAGGAAGTCCGGGTCGGTGAGCACCTTGGTGTAGTTGGCGAACCCGGCGAACACCGAGTTCTCCTGGACTATCACGTTGTCCCGGAACGAGTAGCTGATCACCATGACGATGGGGACCACCATCAGGACCACGATCAGCACGATCGTCGGGGACAGATAGCCGTACGGGACCAGGCGCCGGGCCAGCGTCTTCCGCGCCGGCGCCGCCTGCTCGGCCGGCGGGGCAGCCTTCGAGGCGAGCAAAGTCATCACTGTCTCCTAGGTCGGGCGCCGCACCGGGCTGCGGACCGGCGCGGCGCCTGGGCTGGCTAACCGATCACCGACGACCAGGACTCCTGCGACTTGGCGAGGGCCTCGTCGACGCTCGTCTTGCCGGTCAGCACGAGTTGCAGCTGCTCGTCGAAGCTGCGCATCAGGTCCTCGGACTTGGGCAGGCCGACGAACTCGTTGGCCGGGACGCTCTCCTTGTAGATGTCGAAGGCCTGCTTGAACAGCGGGTCGCTGTTGCTGAAGTCGGGCTCGGCGTTCTTGTTACCGGTGAAGCCGTTGGCCAGGGTGGCGAGCTTCGCGTTGGTGTGCTGGCTCATCAGGTAGGAGACGAACTTCCACGCCTCGGCCTTGTGCTTGGTCGAGTTGGAGATGCCGACACCCCAGGACGCGTACGGGATGCCGCGCTTGCCGGTGTAGCTGTCCTCGGCCGGGATGGCCGCGATCTCGAACTTGAGGTCCGGCTTGTTCTTCTTGATCAGGGTGACGTGGGCGAGCGAGTCGATCATCATGCCGACCTGGCCCTGCGTGAACTTCTCGACCTTGTCCTGCTCCTTCATGGTGAGGGAGCCGGGGGCGATCACGTTCGCGTCGTTCAGGCTCTTCACGTACTCGACCGTGCTCTTGACCGCAGCGGTCTGCAGGGCCGGCTTGCCGTCGGCCAGCATGCTGCCGCCGGAAGCCCACAGCCAGGACATGACGTCGTTCTGGATGCCGTTGGGCACGGCAGTGTCGAGCGGGAGCGCCCAGCCCTTCACGTTGCCGCCGCTCGCGCTGATCTTCTTGGCCGCGTCGAGGAACTCGGTGCGGTTCTTCGGCGTCGTGGCCACGCCGGCCTTGGTCAGCAGGTCCTTGTTGACGAACAGCGGATAGACGAAGTTGACCACCGGGATCATGTACGTCTTGCTTTCGAGCTGAATCTGGCTGGCCAGCTGACTGGAGTCATAGTTCGCGTCGGTCATCAGCTTGGACATGTCCGCGATCGCGCCCTGCTTGGCGAAGTCGTTGACCCAGGCACCGTCGAGACCCACCACGTCGGGCAGGGTCTTCGAGGCGGCCCCCGTGATCAGCTGCTGCTTGGTCGAAGCGTACGGCGCGCTGATCAGTTTGATCTTGATGTTCGGGTTTTGCGTGGTGAAGTCGGCGACGATCTTGTCCAACTCCCCGGCCGGAAGCTCGGCCCCCCACCACTGGGCGAACTCCAGCGTTACGTCGCCGCCCGCGGCGGAGTCATCGGAGTCGCCCCCGCCGCAGGCCACCACGAACGCGACCATGGCGGCCGCCGTCACTGCCCCTACCACTCGCTTCAACCGGGTCGAACGAACCGCCATGGCGGGCTCCTTCTATATCGAAGTCTTCCTGTTCTCTGCCGTGTTGGCGTCACGTTAGCAGCGTGTTACAGATGAAGACAAGAGAAGAACAGCAAGGAGCTGCGTAGTACTGCATACGGTTGCGCGTGGATATCTCGATACACGGTCTTCACCCAGTCGATACTGCTGCTCAGCTAGGAATGCCCGATCTTGCAGGTCTTCGCGGCTCTGAGCAGCGGCCCGCAGGGTGGAAACGCATTTGTGGCATACTGCCGCACTGACAAGGGGGAATCAGTGAGCGTGGACAGCAACGAACGGCAGCGCCACCTGCCAGCCGGGCGCAAGGCCCAGCTGGCCGCCTACGTTGCCGAAACCGGCCAGGTCACCGTCGGTGAGCTGGCCGAACGCTTCGGCGTCTCGATCGACACCGTCCGCCGAGACCTGGACCAGCTGGCCGCCGAGGGCAGCCTCGTGCGCACCTACGGCGGCGCCGTCAGCCTCTCCACCGTCTCCCGCACCGACCGCGCCGTCGACCAGCGGCTCAGCGTCCAGGAGCAGGAGAAGGAGAAGATCGCGGCGCTGGCCGCGGCCCTGGTCCAGGACGGCTCCACCATCATGATCAACGGCGGCACGACCACCCTCGCCCTGGCCCGCAACCTGGGCCAGCACCGCGACCTGACGGTGGCCACCAACAACCTGCTGGTGCCAGGCGCGCTGCCGCCCACCGCGGTCCGCGACATCTACGTCTTCGGCGGCGCGGTCCGCGCCCTCACCCTGGCCACCATCGGCCCGGTCAGCTTCCGCGCCAACACCGGCGCCGACCTCGACATCAGCTGCGATCTGGCCCTGATCGGCGTCGGCGCGGTCTCGGCCGACGCCGGCTACACGACGAGCAACCTGGCCGAGGCCGCGATGATGCAGGAAATGATCTCGCGGGCCGCCCGGGTGGCGATCCTCGCCGACACCTCCAAGTTCGGCCGGCGCCTGTTCGCCCAGGTCTCCGAACTGGCTGCCGCCGATTACCTGATCACCGACAGCGCGCCGCCGCCCGACCTGCGCGAGGCCCTCGACGCAAACGGCGTGGAGCTGCTCACCCCCACGGCAGGCGGGACCGCTCCTGCCAGTAGGCGGCAGCCGGCATAGGCCCAGCCCGCTTCTCCAGCCTGGCGAGAAGATCGTTGACCGCTCCCTGCGGCATCGGGACACCGATCGGCTCGCGGAACAGATTGGCGATGACGAAGTCGCTGTCCGAAGCCCGTTCGACCGTGGCCGCTCGAAGACGTAAGCCCGCACCACCAGCGAGTCGACCGGCACCGGCCTGCTGTGGATCGACTTGGCCCAGGCCCCGTCGACGTTCTGCCGAGGCACCACATGCAGATGCGAGCGGCCAATCAGACAACCCAGCGACGATGAGTCGACCAGGAAGTGGATGTCCTCGCGACGCTGACCCACAACTCACTGCGTCGAAGGCAGGCCCGCGCCATCAGCAACACGATCGGCCAGCACAACGTTGATACGCCTCGCTCCACGGACCGGCTTCTCACCGGGGCCGACCAGCACCTCCGCACCGCCTGAGGTTTCCGAGTTCCCGCGGCACGTGCTTGAGCCACGTCACGAACAGTCCCATGAAGGCCCAGGCGGTCCTCCAGTCTCGCCGAGTGCGTCGGCACCACGCCAGATACAGGGCGATGGCTCCGGCACAAGCCTTGGAGGTCAGCTCGGCATTGTCCTCGCCGAATTTCACCTGACGCAGGTAATCGTCGCCTCCCGGACCACCGCGACACGATGTCGCTCGCGATGAGTGAGCTGCGTTGATTGGAGGCCGGGGTTTATGCCCGGTACGTAGCTCCCGGTCAGTGTCCGAGACCGGTCCCCGCCCTGACGTGCGTGGTGAGTAATTGCGGGTGCGAAGCTCAGGGAAAGCCCAAGGGTTCCCGTGCTCGTCACGACCGGCGTCCGCCCGCACTACCGGCGCAACACCCCCCGCGCCGTGCAGAGCACCGGCCACGTCCGCGTCAGTGCCCACCACCGTACGGACGGCACCTACGTCCGCTCGCACCACCGCAGCGTCGACCCGGTGCTCGCCTCGCCCACCTCCACCGAGTCACCCGAACGTGGCCTGCATCTATGCGCGGGGCGATGAGCGCCGCGAGGTTCCGTCGGAGGGGCAGGTGACTCCGTGCTGAGCCGCCAGCTCGCCGTGGTCGCGGTGATTTGTCGAGGGAGCCGGTCGATGCAGCCGACGCGCATCGTTCCGCTTGCCTCACCGGTTCTGTCAGGATGGTGCCATGGGCGGGCCCGGGGGTCCTGGTGGTAAGGGTTGGCGGTTCGGCTTGGCGCCCGGTCGCCGGCGGATTCCTGCGCTCGCAGCCGTCGAAGTCTGAACTTATCGCCGACCTCGACCGGATCCGGTGCCGGCAGGAACGACGCCCGGCATGGGTACCACGGGCGGGCGCTGACGGGCAGCCGATCCAGGCCGACGAACGCCCGGACAGTGACGACCAAGCGAAAGCGCGGACACGCCCGTCGGGAACGTTCCCGGAACTCGGTGAGATCACCACCCTGCTTCCGGTGAGCTGGCCCGACCGTCCCGAACTTGACCTGATGCCTGGCGGCACCGGGGCCCTCGAGTCCGATGTATCCGGCGCCGACGATGATCGCGGTGCGGGCCTGGCGGGCGTTCAGGGAGTCGAGCAGGGCAACGGTGTCGCCCATGGTGTGCAGGACGTGGACGCCGTCGTCGAGGCCGGCGATCGGTGGCCGGGCCGGGACTGCGTCGGTGCCGATGACCAGCCGGTCGTATCCGAGGGTGATCGTGCCGCCGCCGGGGGTGGTGGCGGTGACGGTGTGGGCGCCGGGGTCGATGGTGGTGGCGCGGTAGCCGGTGCGCCCAGCAGACGGGCCCGCCGTTGTTACGAAGGCCGGTTGAATACGCCGTCCAGCATGCGCGCCACCAGCTCGCCGCGGCTACGCACGCCGACCTTCGCGAAGATCGACTTCAAGTGGTCCTGCACGGTTGCGGTGGTGATGTGCAGGAGGCCGGCAATCGCCCGCGATGGCCTGCCGCTGATGACCTGTTCGAGGATGTCCCGTTCTCGGGGCGTCAGCCCGTACGCGAGTTGCAGGACCTCAATCACCTCGGATGCCGGCGCCGGCTGGATCAGCACGGCGATGGTCGCCGGGTGCCGGTCGCCCGTCAGAGGGGACGCCTGCACCGAGAGCCACCGTCCCGACGTCCCTCGGATTCGGGCGTAGGCTCCCAGCGGCGAGTTCTTCCCCCGAGCCGCGACATCGAGGACGGCTATCGGCGGCGCCCCTGTGATGTCGGTAGCGAGTTCCTCGAGCCACTCTTGCCCGGCCGGATTCGCGGTGAGCAACCGGAAGTCGTGGTCGAGGATGAGCACACCCGCTTCGGCGGGTCCGCCGACAGCAACGCTGGCCGGGCGATGAGCGGCCCTTCGCAGCGCCGCCGCAACCGTGACGGAGAACCGCCGGAACAGGTCGACGTCGTCCGGGCTGAAGTCGGGTCGCGACCCACTGCGATACAGCGACATGCCACCCCAGCATCGGTCGTCGATCACAAACGCTGCGCGAAGTTCATGGCTGGCGTCGATGAGCGGCAGCAATGCCCGGTATCGGTGACTCAACGTCGGATCCCCGCCGGTCGCTTCGCTGAGAATGCCAACGCGGTCCTTGGCCCGGGCGAGCTCGGCGAACTTCAGTACGTCATCGACCAGATACTCGTTGTACGCGGCGTCCGCGGCGGCGTCCGACGAAATGCCTTCGATCACATGGTCGGTCACGAGCAGGGTCGAGGGGTCGATCAGGCCGAAACAGAAGGCGTCAGCGGTCAGACGACGCGACAGGTGAGAGCCGATCCGGCGGCCCAGCTCCCGGGAGTCGAGGCCCAGACGGCACAGGGCCTCGATACTGTGCGCGGTTTCGCGGTTAGGGTCCGACGCTGTCACCGGTCCGACGATATCCCAGGAATGTGGACGATATCCCAGGAATGTGGGAGGGCTCTCCGGACCGTCGTCTCCTAGCCTGGTCCCGCGGCCCGCACCAGCATGGCCGTACCGACAGACCCGGAGTCAGGAGCAAGGCATGTCCAGTGTCGCAGTGGTCGCCGAGATGGTCGGTGCGCCGGTCTCCCTGACGGCGATCGACGTCGACGTGCCGGCCCCCGGGCCCGGCGAGGTCACCATCGACGTGCGCGCCGCGGGCGTGAACCTGGCCGATTTCATGGTCTGCCTGGGTGCGATCGCGAACGCCAAGCGCTTTCCGGCTCATCCCCTCGGGTACGAGGTCGCCGGGGTGATCTCGGCAATCGGGCCGGACACCGCGATCGCCTCGGGTGGGGGCGCGGTGGGCGATCCGGTGCTGGCGTTTCGAGTGAGAGGTGGGTACACCGACCGGCTCAACGCCCGGGCCGACGATGTCTACCGGAAGCCGGACACGCTGACTTTCCCGGAGGCGGCGAACCTGCTGCTGTGCGGGACATCGGCATCGAAGATGCTCCGCGTCACCGGCGTCACGGCCGGCGACACGGTCCTGCTGCACGCCGCCTCGGGTGGCACCGGAGTCAGCATTTTGCAGCAGGCCCGAATGGTGGGTGCGCGGGTCATCGGTACCTGCGGGAAAGACAACTTCGAGGTGGTTCGGCGTTTCGGTGGAGAACCGGTGGAGTACGGGGAGGGCCTCGCAGAGCGCGTACGGGACCTGGCCCCGGACGGTATACAGGTCGCCCTGGATTGTGCCGGCACAGACGAGGCCTTGGACGTCTCCTTCGCCCTGGTGCAAAATCGGCGGCGGATCATGACATGTTGCGCGTATCCGCGGGCGTTCGACGAGGATATGGAGTTCTCCATCGGCACGTGGCCCGGGGCGGCGGAGCGCGCGGCGCGCGCCGACATCATCGAGCTGGCCGCCGCCGGCAAGCTCGTTGTGCCAGTCGCCGCAACGCATCCATTGTCGGATGCCGCGGACGTGCTCAACTTCCTCAGCCAGCGCCACCCGGGCGGCGGAAAGCACGCACTCGTTCCCTGAGCCTGCCCGATCGGTCGACGGGGTGGGCGAGTCAGGCGGCGGCGCGGTCGCCGGTACGGCGGCGGCGCGGGTCGGCCTGCTCGATTGCGGGTGGTACGTAGGCAAGGAGTCGTCACTATTCAAGCCGGCAATCCGAGTGCGCCCTGCTATGTCGCGCGACCGGCGGCGTGCCGAAGTGGACGGCCGAAGTCGGCCGGGCTTGGCCAAGGAAGCCTGCGGGGCGCTGCCGTTCACCGCGGCGTCGACCGGAAGACGCCTTCAGGAACCGCCACGGAAACGATGCGTTTCTATGGCGACGGCTCTCCTTCGATGGCGAAGGTTCTTTGACATCGTTCACCGGAGGTCGTCGCCCGTGAAGGCGCTTTCTGCCACGCGAGCGGTCGGCGGCGTGGCCCCGACTTGATGGCCGTGACGGAAAGTATCTGTTGAGGCATCCAACGTAGTTGCGTTGATGCGGATGTCGGCGGAGACATTTGACAACGCACAGTAACCGGACAAAGTGTTGATATCCACCATCGCCTGGAGGTGCAGTCACGATGCCGCGGCAGAGGGTTTCGGCGGCTTTTATGTGATCGCGGCCGGTGCAGGTACCGGCAAGACGGCGCTGTTGACGGCTGGGGTACGGCAAGCTCATCGCCTCGGATTCACGGTTCTGGCCGACGCCGCGTCTCATCGGGACATGACTCCACCATTCGGCGTCGCTGCACGACTTCTGGGCATGAATGACTGCGGCAACGTCCCAGCCAGCATGGACGATTTGCATCAGCGACTCGATAAGCTCGTCGCCAACGGACCGGTCCTCGTGGCCGTCGATGACTGCCAATGGCTGGAGCGCGAGTCCCTCGAATGGCTGTGCGCGCTGTCGACTCGTGGCGGACTACACCGGCCCCTTGCTGTGATGCTCACCGTCAGCGTCGGCGAGCCGAGCCGTGACCCCGAGCTGATCGAGGAATTGCGTACGCTCTCAGCGCGACCGCTGCGCTTGCCGGGGCTTGATGTCGAAGCCACCGAAAAGCTGCTCAGTCACCGACTCGGCACTGTGCCGGACGCCTCGTTCGCGGCGAAATGCGGACAGCTTACGCTGGGAAACCCCCTGCTCCTGACGCTGTTGGCGGACGCGATGCTCGACCACGGCGTCGAGCCGACTGCTGAACACCTCGGATCCTGTACACGATCGACGTGGGCACCCTCACACGGATCTTGCTCTCCCGCCTGCAGCGCATATCCGCGCACGGGCAGACCGTCGCCGAGATACTCGCTGTTCTGGGCGGGACCGGCGATCTCCACCTGATCAATCAACTCACCGGCCTCACCCCGGTGGTCGTGGCCGACACCGTCCGTGCGCTTACCGAGACCGGGTTGGTCGCCGTGGAAGGCAGCACCGTTCGGCTGGCCCACGAACTCTGCCGGCTCCAGCTCAGCCGCGGGATTACGCACACCGCACTGCTGGCGACCAACGCGCAAGCGGCGCAGGCAATGGCCCGCGACGATGCTCCGGCCGCACAAGTGGCGCGATACCTGCTCGCGTCGCCCGTTGTCGCAGAGGACTGGGCGGCGGTATCCCTGAAGCAGGCCGCCGACGACGCCGTCCGCGACGGAAACCTCACCGCCGCAGCCAATTATCTGACCCGCCTCAACGCCGAGCCGCTGCCTGCCGCCTTGCGGGCGGACGCGCTGCTGAGCTTGGCCGAGATCGAAGCCCGTACCTCGGGTCAGCCTGCGAACGACCACATCGCCGCTGCCCTCGCAATGCCGCTCGACGACGCCAACCGCCGCCGCGCGTTGGCCGCCCTCGCCGACGTGCGCTACCTCACGGGTGCGGACGACCAGGCGCCGTCCGTCGACGGCCCTGACGCACTCGTCGCGGAGCTCTATCTACAGCACGCGGTGACTGCAGGCGAGGGCGTTCGGCTGCTGGAGCGGGCCGGTGAACACGTCGGGACCATATCTGGGCAGGCCGCCCGGCAGCTCTCCTCGTTAGCCCAGTGTGCAGCCCAATCTGGTCAAGGTCCCGAGCGAGCCAAGACGTGGGGCGAGCGGGCACTCGCCAGTGCTGGAACCGGACTCGAGGACACGGTGGCACGCCTGCGAGCGATCGAGGTGCTCGTCGAGACAGAAGAGGTCGACACAGCCCGGCAAGCCGCCGAGGCGGAAGCCGGTCCTCGCGCCGGCCCTTGCTCCGGACGGCGATCTCACCACCGCGCCAGTCGACATCGTCGAGCCGGAGCCGGGCCACCTCGATCGACCGCAGTCCCAGCCGCGCGACGAGCATCAGGATCGCGTAGTCGCGTACCTCGACCGCGTTGTCGCGTGGGCAGCGATCCAGCAGCAATTGAACATCGCTCGCCGGCATCATCGGCGGCAGCGAGGCCAGGCGCCAGCCGCCGACCGGAGGCACTGCCGCCCCCAGTTTCGTCGGTGTGATACCGCTCAGGTGAAGGAACCGCATCAAGGAGCGAAGCTCAGCCACCCGGCCTTTCGCCGAGCCCGACGAGATCCGCCCGCACTCGTCAGCAGAAACGCGTTCAGCTGCGCACCGGTCAACTGCTGCGGCGCGAACCAGCCGCCGGTCGTCGCGTACTTGGTCAGGAACCGGCGGGCGGTGTTCTCGTAACGCAGCATCGTGGACGGCGAAAGGCCACGCTCTTGCTGCATCCAGCGGCGATACCGGCCTAACAAAGCAGCCAGCGGCGTCGCCGCGACCGGCGCCGCCTCGGGGACCACGCCCACCTCACGCAGGAACGTCAACAACGGCAACCAGCCCCGGGCACCAGCCAGCCGTTGACGACCGGCTCGTCGCTGGTCCGCCAGGAATGCAGCGAGCCGATCCTCGGATAGATCGGCGACCTCGAGCTCCTCCTGGCGCAGCCACCGCCCCACCAAGCCGAGGTCCTTGAGCATGTTCCGGACCGTCGACCGCGTGTAGCCGCGCTGCGACAGCCACTCCCGATAACCCTCGACCTGCCCGGCCAGAGCACCGGCCTTCCTGCGGGGAGTCCCCATCACCATCACCCCTCTTGCAGGGAGCGCGCGCTCCCCTCCGATCAGGGCTGTGCCCATTCATGGAACTATGTCGATGCCATCACCGCGTCTTTCACTCGATCGAGGACAGTGGTTCGGCATAGTTTCGGTCTCGGCATAGGTCAATGCAGAGCAGGCCGACGCGGCCGTGGCGTCGATCACCAGATGATCATCTATCTGCGTCAGAAGCCACGCAACGACATTCGCCAACCACGGTAGGCATCGAGGCAGCCGCCCCTTGCAGACTCCAGACCGCGCACCCAGGACCCCGATAATAGTGGTCAGCGCCCTGAGGAGCAGTGGTGTCGAAACTCGGCTCTGGCGCGAACTGTGTGATGGACGCCTGACGATCAGTCGTTGTCCGGCCGTGTGACGCCGTCGAGCAACTGCTCCCTCATCTGGCCGACATCAAGATCGAAGAGGTGCACTCGGACGCCGCTCTGCTCTTCATGGCCGCCGTGCGTGGTAACGCGGGGGCATGCCCTGCCTGCTCGAAGACGTCGGCCCGAATCCATTTGCCCAGACGGTATGCAAAGGTTGCTGCGGCGCGGCGCTGGGAGGTCCGTGGTCAGCGCCGACCGCAGGCCGGGATGCCGGAACGCCAGGACCCCGCCCTCGTCGACCAGCACCTTCGCGGCCAGCGCCTCCTCCAGGGCCGTGATCAGTTCCCACGGCGGCCTGCCGCCGACGGCGGCCAGGTCGTCGCCGGTCACGGGTGACCGCACGTGCTCGGGATCCTCGGCTAGTTGGCGGCCCGTCCTGTCCGCCTGCCGGCCGGATTGATCTCCCGTGTCCCGCTGGGCGCCGGCCTCGACCCCACTCACGCCCGCGACCCGATCTGAGCCCTGCCGCCGCGCACCCTTCGTCGTGCCCGTCGGTACCCCGCCCGGCGGTTCCGGGCTGGTTCGCCGCCGTGCCGCCGGGCCATGATTTCCAGCGCCGACAGGACCGGCCGCGCTGGAACGCCTTCCCGTGCTGATGGCCGAGATGACCGAACCGGGTGGCCAGTACCGCGGCACCGGTCACCCGGGTCGGGGCGGGTCAGCCCTCGGGCGTGATCCGGGCCAGGGCGGCGTCGAGGAGCGCGCCGGGTGCCTCCTCCGGGATCCAGTGGCTGACCCCGGACAGGGCCACGAAGCGGTAGTCGCCGCTCACCCAGTCGGCGCACAGGTGGGCCGCGGTGGCGCCGATGGCCAGGTCGCTGTCGCTCCACACGAACGTGGTCGGCACGGTGACCGCGGGCAGCTCGGCCCAGTCGCCGACCCGCAGCGCGCGATACCAGTTGACCGCGCCGGTCAGCCGGCCCGGGTCCCGCATCGCGTCGATGTACTGCTCGGCCCGGTCACCGATCGGGGCGAGGGCGCGGCGGAACCAGGCGAAGTCGTCGGCTCGCACGGAGTCCTCGCCGTCCGGCGCGGCCAGCATCGCCTGATAACCGAACTGTTCCCGCTGGCTCTCGTCGTCGGCCAGCGCCTTGGCCATCGCCGCCGGGTGCGGCACCGACACCGCGGTCAGCGTCCGGACCCGCTCCGGGTGCAGCGCGGTCACCAGCCAGGACACCACCGCGCCCCAGTCGTGGCCGATCAGGTGGAACGCGGGCACCCCGAGCGTGTCCATGATCGCGACGGCGTCGGTGGCCGCCTCGAGCGGGGTGTACGCGGCCGGGTCGGCCGGCCGGGCGCCGGGCGCGTAGCCACGCTGGTCGTATGCGATGGTCCGCAGCCCGGCGGCGTGCAGCTTGGGCCGGATCAGGTCGAACTCGCGGTGATCCTGCGGGAAACCGTGGAGCAGGAGGACAGGTACACCGTCCGCCGGCCCGTCGATCACCACGTCGAAACTGAATTCACGTGCCTTGACCTGCATGTCGTTGCGCCTCCTCAGGCGAGTGCGGTCCGGGTGGCGGTGACGAACTCCCGGAACACGTCGGTGATGGTGCTCTTGCGATCGGCGGCCGTGTTGAGCAGGAACATGGCGTCACGCAGCGGCGTGGTCAGCTCCAGCTGTGCCCCGGCCCCGGTGAACGTGCGGTTGCAGATGTTGCGCGGGTCGGTCCCCGCCCAGGTCGGGGGTGTCGGCCGCGTCGATCGCCTCGATCGAGTGCTGGTCGAACGCGGCCATCAGGCGGCTCTTGAGCGCCGCGTCCCGCCCGCCGAACAGCATGGCCTGTCTGCCCGAGGGCAGCCCGGCCTGCGCCGGCGAGCAGCCGTGCAGGCTCACCAGCCGGGTGGCACGGGCGGCCACGAGCACGGCCACCGGGTCGTCGCAGTGCGTCGCGGTGACGTGCAGTTCGCCGTTGTCCCGGGACCGCAGGCCTCGTACATCGAGTAGTCGTGAACCGGCGCCGTGGCCGCCATCGTCGCCGGGTGGTAGCCGGCCACGGCGAGGGCCAGCTCGGAACAGCCCGGCTCGATCCCGCCGCCGTGCAGCGCCAGGACCGCGGTCTGCGGGAACGCGCCGCCCACCTCGCCCGCCCGGTCGTCGAAGGCCGCGTGCCGCCGGTACCGCCGCCCGTAGTCCAAGCCCTCGACGATGATCGTGATCCGGGCAACGCCCGCGACATCGGCCACAGCCCAGAATGAACACGGACATCCGCTTGATATCGGCTCGCAGTCACAGCACATTGCCGATTCGGACGTCCTGGCTGGGCACTGCGAGCCCGCTGACCGAAGTCGTGACGATGAGGTCGATATTGGAGGCGACCAGCCCGGCCGAGGCCAGGACGCCGCAGATGGCCTGTCCACCGAACCGGCGACCGACGTCGCTCCACACATCGTTGGCGTAGTGAGTATGGGTATGGAGGGCATAGGGCCGCGTTGCTGCTCGATGCGGCCGTAGTAGTCGGCCGACATGCCAGCCAATGCCGCCAGCTCCTCACTCCGTAACCCGCCCGTGCGCCGGTGCGGACCGCGGGGAAGCCCGACATTCTCGAGCGGCAGCGCCTCGCGGCGTGCCCGCTGAAAGTCCGACAGCAGCGCCCGATCCACGTCAATCCTCCTCTGCCGACAGGCCGAGCAAGGCGCGGTGGTAGCGCAGGCACGGATGAACAGGCCGCGAACGGCGATCCCCCCGCCGGGGAGACGTCCCACCATCCATCAACGGAGACCCCACCTGTCGATCTTGCGAAAGCCGAGGACTGACCGATCGGCAATTCCACGATAGAGGAAGGGTTTAGCCGAATGGATCATCATTTGATGCAATGTGACTAGGTTGAAATGCCCGTTTCGTCGAGCCCTCGCTGTCTCACAACGGGACAGGTCTGCCCGCCAGGACCGCAGCTGGCCGGAGGCGACCAGCCCGTTAAGCGCCAACAGCGGACAGCAACTGCAGCTTCTGAGAACTCGCCGGCCCGGCCGCCGGGTTCGGCGCTGTCGACTGCGCGCAGGCCTTGATCAGTTGCCACGCCGTGAGGCTACGTCGAAGGTCACTGGCCGTTTAGTTGTCTCGTGAACTACGCCGGGATAGTTCACCCGATGCATCTACTCGCACGGGCGGCCCGTCAAATCCAGGTCCGCCGCCAGCCTTGTCGCCGCTGGCGCTCTCGCTGCTCGCCCGCAGCCCTATTCGTCGTTCCCGGTTTCGCGAAGGGGGTCGACGCACGACTCGTACGTCGGTCCTCGGCCTCGGCGCGCACGATCGCGTTGCTTGGTCACTCGGCCGAGCAGTACCGGGTCGCAACGATCTCGTGTAGCTCAGCTGGCTTCGCTACCTGCGGCTGCCGTTGCCGAGGGCGAGGCGGGAGTACAGCGGGTAGCCGAATCGGTGAGCATCCGGGATGTCCTCGACGTCGCCGAAGCCGGGCGGTATCCCGGCCAGCGCGCGGTTGTCGAGGATTCTGGCCAGTTCCGCCTGTGCCCACGGCTGGCGCTCGACACGGTTCTTCAGCGCCTCGTGGCGCACAGCCGAGTTCATCGATGCAGAGAAAGTCGACGCGGCCGTAGCGAGCGATGGTCTTGGCGAGCATCTTCTCGTCGGCGGCCTCGACGAGTTCGTTGACGCGTTTGGTGACCAGGACGTAGCGGACGCGGTGCCCGGCCATCGCTGCCTCGGCGCCCAGGGCTATGAGCAGGTGTGATTTCCCGGTGCCGGAGTCGCCGATCAGGCAGAGCGGTAACCCTTTCTTGATCCAGTCGCATTGGGCGAGGGTGTGGACGACGGCGGGGTCAACGTTGGGGTTGGCGGTGAGCGCCTGCTCTCCCTCCGGCCGCATGGTTCCGGCTCAGGCCAGGGGGCCTCCGAATCTGCATTCGCCGGCGGCGCCGATGGTCAGGGCGCTCAGAACGCCTTCGTTGACCGGTCGATCCATCTTCAGCGCGACCAGCACCTTCTGGTAATTCCATGCGCTGACCTCCAGGGTCAGCCGAACCTGGTCGGCTGGGCTGTAGTGCTCGGTGAGTTCGGCGACCAGGGCCGCGTCAATTGTCAGCGGATCGGCCATGTATGCGTCGGCGAGTGACAGCGCTGCCTTCTGCGCCGGTGGCAGGTCGCTGGCCGGGTAATCGTCGAGAGCGGCTTCGAGCTGGGGGCCGACCACTCGACGGCCGTTCTCGACGAGGCGTACGGAGGAACAGGTCCCGCACCGGTGGTATCGGGCGGCCCGCAGCCGAAGGAGTTCACGCGTGTCGGAGGGGATCCCGCTCGACGCGAGGATGCGGTCATGCCATTGCACGTTCGCGTGCGTCAGGGTCATCGGACGGTCCATATGAGGCTCCGTGCTCTCGGACGTCTCGGGTCCGGTAAGCGTTGCCGCGCCGCTGAGGAGGGCTCGGTGCGCTATGCGCAGACGTGTGGTCTGGTCGATCAGGTACAGCGCTTCGACGAAGTTGCGCAGGCCTTGGTCGCCGTGCTTCGCGCGTACCGAATTGAGGTGGTCCTCGCCCACGTCCGCGACGCGGTCGACGAACAGGTCGGCGAGCGTGCGTTCGGCGTCGCCGGATTCGCTGCCACGACGGCCCTCCAGCCGATCGTTGACACGTTCGCGCAGAGTATCCAGCAGGTTGGCGTCGATCGCGGAAGCGGTCGTCTCCCAGCTCTGCTGCCACGCGGTGTACACATGCGGTGCCACCCGCTTGACTGCGTCAAGGTCGTTCATGTGTGCACTCCTTCGTCTTCGTTGAACCGCACACGGAGGAGGTGCGGCCGGTGGATCCCCCGATCCCGACGAATTTGCGGGCGCTCGGTTCATGGCCGGGAGCGCGTTCGCCGATCTGGAGCGGATTCTGATGGCGGCCGCGAGAACCTCGTTCTTCGCCATGTCTAGGCAGTCCGAAAGGTCCAGGCCGTTTGTTTCACCTTCGAACGCGGCGCCGGTGTGCCGGGTTGGCCGCGTTCGGCCCGCGCCGGGAAGCCAGAGCAGCTGCCGGTTGACGATCGCGGGGACCCTGCCGGGTTGGTCGTCCGGTGGTGTCGAGAGTCGTGGACACGAAATCCTCGGACGATCATGCGATGCGGAAAATGGCGTTGAAACGGTGCCGAAAACCGCGGAGATAGGCACCCCCAGGACTCCACCTCGGTGTAGTCGACAACGCCGGCGATCTCCAGCGCAGCCAGCCGGTTGTGCTTGCTCCGGTCGCTGGTCGTCGCCCAAACCTGAGCGCTGACGGCGTGGGCGAGCTGAGCGGCGTAGAGGGACACGCCGCCGGTGCCAAGAACCAGCACGGTGTCGTCGGCTTGAGCGGTCGAACGCTGTAGGGCCGGTTCGCTCAGCGCTGTCCACGTCGTCAGACCCGCGCACGGCAAGGTTGCCGCCTCCGTCAGACTCTGGGAGCGGCGGTGACGCGATCGGCCCTGCAGGATCGCGTACTCCGCGAGCATGCCGTTCTCGGTGCCCGACCCCAGACCCCAGGCCGAGCCCCCTGTCGGGGCCGGGCGCGCCGTCCGTCCATCCCCGAGCAGACGCTGATGACCCGGTCCCCCGTCTTCCAGGACTCGACGCCCGCCGACCGCGTCGATGACGCAGGCACCGTCGCTGAGCGGAACGAGCTCGCTGCGGCCCGGACACGCGCTGAGACAGACCGTGTCCGGGCCGGCAAAACCCGTGGTGCCGGATCAGCTCAGGTGGCGCCGCCACCAGTCGAGCATCGGCTCCGGGCGGCGCTGGAACTCCAGGTAGCCGTCCCAGCGAGCGGTGGTGTCGCGTACCCAGGCCAGATGTTTGTCGTTGACGTCCATGACGTGGTGCATCTGCTTGAGGTCTTCGGGCGTGGTCAGGGCGTCGTCGTGGACGCCGTACAGGTACGTGGGGATTCGCACGTGGCGTGCCCAGGCAGCGTCCGGGCGCTCGCCGAAACCGATGGAGGTGCCGATCTTGACTCGCCTGTCCAGGTCGTCAAGATGGTGTGCGCCGACGCAGAGAAGGTCAAGCATGCGGCCCATGATGACGCGGTCGGAGACGGGCTGGCACGCCACCAGAGAGTAGACGTGCTCGAACGCTGCCGGGTCCTGTCGCATCGCCGCGAAGGTAGAGTTCGCGCCAAGGCAGCGGCTGAACAGGCTGACACGCATAGTGGCGGTGTCGCGTCGCTGTGCCACATATCGCAGGGATCCGAGCACGTCACGGGCCTCGAACAGGCCGCTGGTGACCGCGCCGCCGTTGGCGGCCCCGCTGAGACCCATGTTGCGCAGGTCGTAGGCCAGCACGTTGTAGCCGGCCTCGTGCAAGATGCGGTAGTCGGGGACGAAATTGACTTCGATAGCGTTGCCGCTGGGGCCCCAGATCGATGCCCACGGCTCGAGGTGGGTGGGCTGGCCGGCGCGGTTGAAGCCCATCGGGTGGTTGGCGATGATCAGTCGGTCGGAGTCGGCCGGGATGAACCAGCCTTCCAGCGGCACCCCGTCGGCTGAGGGGAACGTGACGTCCTCGTGAGGCACGTCGGGGGCGTGAAGGATCGGTGATCGCGGTGGGTTGATGAAGGCCTGCGACAGGTGGTTGAGTGCGGTTTCGGTCTGCTGCTTCATGGGCGTGCTCATCCGAACGGCTTCTCGGGGGTGAGGTGCATCAGCGTGCGGCCGGTGGCGAAGTCGACGGGCATCGACACGTGGTCGTGGAACATCAGCCACTGGCCGCCGATAAGGCGGAAGCAGTTGGTCGTGCGGACCCACATGTCGGTGACTTGGCCGTCCATGGTGCCGTCCAGGCGCACGAGCACGCGGACGACGGCGAGCTGGTCCGCGGCCTGCACCTGCAGGCCGGAGAATTCCAGGCGCAGGGGTCCCTCGAAAACGGCGAAGAAATTCACCCAGTTGTCGCGCCACATGGTGCCGCCGCGGAACTCGATGGGCGGCATGAGGTCGAAGGCGCTGAAGGCGTCGCCGTCGGCGTAGAAGGACATCATGGCGTCGACATCCTTGGCTTCGAAGGCGTCCTTCCAGGCCAGCATCCGTTGCCGGATCTGCTGATCGAGGCCGGGGGTCTGTGCGGTGATCATTGCCGTTTTCCTTCCGGGCGAGGGTTACGCCACCGATGGTCGCTCGGGACCGGAAGGCTATTCACGGTGTGTTTATACGGGTATGGCCAGTACCCGTCTCAGCGGTCGAGCAGCCGCTGCATGCGACGCGCGTCGTCGTCGGTTTCGGGGGTATAGAGCACCAGCCCCAGCCCGGGCTCGTCGTCGATGACGTAGGACGAGTACCACATAGCGAGGTCACCGGCGATCGGATGGGCCAGGTGCTTGACGCCTTCGCCCAGCGTGCCGACGTCATGGGCGCCCCACATGCGAGCGAAGTCGGAGCTGCGGACGCGGAGCTGCTCGACGAGCTTCTCCGCCCGTTCGGTGGCGCCCCAGCGGGTCAGCTCGCGCCGGAATGTCGACACAATCCGCCCAGCCTCCAGCTCCCATTCGGCAAGCTGCCCGCGCGTGGCGGGCTCGAGGAACAGGATTTTGAGGATGTTGCGATCCTCAGGCGCCCTGGCTTCGTAGTCCGACAGGATGAGCCGCGCGGCCCGGTTCCAGGCGATCACGTCCCACGCCGCGGTCTTGATGTATGCCGGTCCGGGCGCGAAACCGTCGAGGGCGCGCCGAAACCGGGGGTCGATGCGGTCCGCGTCGATGTGCGGCGCCTCGGGGCGCTGTCCGTGGGCGAGCAGGAAGAGGTGTTCGCGTTCGGTGCGGCTCAGCAGCAGCGCGCCGGCCACGCTGTCGAGTACCTGCGCCGAGGGCGGCCCGCCACGTCCCTGTTCGAGGCGGGTGTACCACTCGACGCTCAGCTTCGCGCGGTGGGCGACTTCCTCGCGGCGCAGTCCGGGCGTACGGCGACGGATAAGCGCGGGCAGGCCGACGTCGGCGGGGTCGAGGCGCTCGCGGCGGGACCGCAGGAATGCGCCCAGGGTGTTCTCCGGCATTGCCACGGCCATACCCTACGCCGATTGCAAGATCAATGAGCGGGCACGGCGCCAGCGCCTCTGCGCCTCGGGAAGCTCCTCTGCATTGGACGCTCTGTGGTCGAACCGTAAGGGTTTGAGCCGGTCGCGCAACACCCCTCCAGGCGGCGAGAAGGCAGTGCATACGCCCGAAGGGGATAATCTGCTGCAAGGAAGTCGGCGATCAAGCATGTCGATAGCCTTCCCCAGCCGCGCCCAGCGACCGCCTCGCCGGACTTCTCAACCTAATCCAACCCGACCAGTTACAACCAGCTCATCGCCTTCCTCGCGATTCATCTCTAACCAGCAACAACATCCGGACAGGTACCCCAGCAGGTGCGCGGACAGGCGGACAGAGCGGTGACCTGTTCGCCGGTCTGTCCGCTCGTGGACCGGATAGGTGGGCGTCAGGACACCTGGTCGCACATGGGCCGGTACGAGCCGGGGCCGGGGGTAGCACCGGGGTGTTGTTACCTCCGCCGTCGTGTGCGCTACCAGTAGCGCTGCTGCCCCAACCTGGGCCTTCGCCGCTGGGCTCGGCACAACCATCGCCGCAGGCGCCCAGGGCTGTTTGCCGCACGAAGGACGCAGGCTAGCGGTAGTTTGTCGCCTTTATGGGGGTAGATAGAGGTTGATGGCGTGACCTCGCTCGAGGGCGTTGAGGAGTTGCTGGAGTTTCAGCCGGTGGGGGTGTGTCGGTCCATGCTTGCCACCAGCGTTGCAGGTGCAGCCATGGGGTGAGCCATGAGCGGACCGCGCGTAGCGCTTTGGCTAGTTGGGGAGTTCAGCCGGCGGGTCGGCTGATTGGCCCCTTGCGGATTCGTCGGCTGACGGTCCAGCGGACGCGTTTCTTGGTGTCGTTTGTGGATAGTGGGTCGAACCAGGTGTTCCAGCAGAACGAAGCTCCACGCCGGCAGCGCCGGGCCGACGACCGCGATCCAGGTCGGCGTACGCCAGCTCCAGCGTTGAAGCGGTCAACCGACCGGCCAGCCCCCGCAGTGCCTCCCTGACATCATCGTTCACCGCAACGGCCGCCAGCAGCGTCGAGATGCGCGAGGGGCCAGCCCGCCGAGCCAGCACGAACTCGTGGAGCCGCGCGTCGTGCTGGCGCATTCGCTTTCCTTGCACTGTCACACATCTATGACGGCCCTCGCGACATTGAGCCTTTTCCAACCTGATCTTGCAGGTCAGCGAGGGTTGTCAATGTGGGGTCTCAAGACATGCTTGACGGATCGCTATCGGGACATGCTTGACCAGTCTGCCTGACGGTTGATCTTCTTCTCGGCGTCCATTTCGGGTGGCTCGGGGCGTGTAGTAGTCGCCGTCGAGCCCGATGATCTGCGCGATGTTGTTCGGGGTGAGGTTGCCGTCCGAGTCAATGTTGCGCAACGTGACGGAGTACCGCTCGTCCTCCTTCTGAACAGCGACCGGCGTGGAGGTCCGGGCCGTCCCGGCGGTGGCGATGATCCGTCCGCTGTAGGCTCCGGGCGCCACGTCACCCGTGGTGTCGGCGGTGACCGTGACGCTCGCCGTGCCGCCGGCCGGAATCGTCACGCTGGTCGCGCTCAGCCGGAACACCGATCCCGCCTCACCGGTCAGCGCCAGCTCGGCGGTCACATCGGCCGTCCCGGCATTGCGGTACGTCAGCGTCTTGGTCAGGGCGGTGTCGTTGTCGTGCGGCCACGGCTGCAGCCCGAACGAGACCGACGCCGGCTCACTGGTCAGCGTCTGGGTGACCGCCCGAGCCACATCCACCCGCCCGGCGCCCTGCTCGAACGGCCCCGCGGCGGTGTCCGGCTTGGCCGACGCCATCAGCGCAGTCTTGAGCCGCGCGCCGGCCCAATCCGGATGTTGCTGAGCAAGCAGGGTGGCGGCGCCCGCGACGTGCGGCGTGGCCATCGACGTGCCGTTCAGCGCCGTGTACGCCTCGGGGAAGTCGGCCGACGGCGTCCCGATCGCGGTTCCGGCCGCCCGGGCCGCCACGATGCCGACGCCCGGCGCGGCGATGTCGGCTTGATGGCTCCGTCGAAAGAACGCGGCCCCCGGCTGGAGAACTCGGCCGTGCGATCGGACTTGTCGACCGCACCCACCGTCAGCGCCGCGTCCGCGCTCCCGGGTGAGCCGATCGTCTCGGCTGCGCCGTTATTGCCGGCCGCGATCACGAACAGCGCCCCGGTCCGCTCCGACAGCGTGTTCACGGCCTCCTCCATCGGGTCGATCCCAGGAAGATCGAGACCGCCCAGACTCATATTGATCACCCGGCCTTCTGGTCCACCGCGGCCCACTCCATCCCGGCCAGGATCGCCGAATCAGGGCAGCCGAAGCTGCCACACACCCGCCCGCTGAGGATGGTCGCGTCGGGCGCCACACCCTTGTACTTCCCGCTCGACGCAGCACCGGTGCCGGCGACGGTCGACGCGACGTGGTGCCCATGGCCGTGGACGTCTCCGGGAGTCGGGTCCTCGGTGAAACTCCGGGCGGTCACCTTGCCCTTGAGGTCGGGGTGATCGGCGTCGACGCCCGTGTCGAGCACCGCCACGGCCAACCCCTCGCCGGTGTAGCCGGCCTGCCACGCCGTCGGTGCACCGATCTGCGGCACGCTGACATCCAGGCTCAGCTGCCGGATCCCGTCCAACCAGACCCGCGGCTTCGTGCTCTTCAGCGTCTCCCACAAGCCCTTGGTGTCAGCTTTGCGCGCCTGGACGGCGAGCCCGCGCACTGCCGGCAGGTCCCGGCCCATCAGGCCGCCGGCTTCGGCGATCCTCTGCTTGGTCCGCGCCGTGGAGCCGGGCTGGACGATCATGGGTACGGTCGGCCGTGACGCGTCGTCGTAGCCGAGCCGGATCAGCTCGGTGACGTCGAACAGGCGCCGGTCGACCTGCTGGGTCCGCAGCAGCGGGGCCGCGTCGGCGGGCACCACGAGCAGGTGTCCGTCCACCACGGTCGTGGTGAAGGCGATGCGTTCGCGGCCGGCGGCGGGCTCGACCCGCGCCGTGGTGGCGTCGGGCCGGGAGACCGTCACCCGATCCCCGCTGACCAGAGTGACCGTGCGGGACTGACCGGCCGCACCAGAAGCGGGTGGGGCAACCTTGGCGGCCGCAGGGCCGGCGGACAGACCGCGGCGACGAGTACGAGGCTCGCCACCACCGCGGTGCGCCGGCGTACATTGATTGGCTTCATGCCCACCTGACGGTTCCGGCAGCCGCGGGGGTTGCTCCGTCCCCAACATCGGGCCATCCCGAAGTCGGACGACGATCCCTCGCCCGCTCTCGCCCTTTGCGAGTCGGGCCATCGGCGCGTGCGTCGCGCCGTCAAGCCTTCCCCCTGCAAGGCGGCTCTCACGCGGCCCCGGGAAAGGCGATCCCCTCGCGATCGGCCCCCGCTACCTCATCACGCCATGGAACTTGTCACTCGCCATGGCGACGCGAAAGGGTGGCGCCGGCACTCGCCGCCGGATGCCATCAGAATCCATCATGGATAGCCGAAGTGCGAAGACCTCCACCAATGTCCCGACCACCACCCACGGCATCGACGCCGGCAAGAGAATCATCGGCCGCAAACGTGGCAACATCACCGACACCCTCGCCTGCTGCTCGCCGTGATCGTCACCGCCGCCGGCATCAGCGACAACGCGATCGGCAACGACCTGCTCGATCACGCCACCGCCAGCCACCCGACTCTGACCAAGGCCCGGGTCGATACAGGATCCAAGGTCAAAACCGTCGAGCACGGCGCCGAACGCGGCGTCGACGTCGAAGTGGTCACCAAGGATCCGGAGGTCAAAGGCTTCTCGGTGGTCAAACGCCGCCAGCTTGACCGGCATGATGGAGGTCCTCGCCGGCGAGACAAGCCCCGCGATCGGGGTTGCAGTCCGGGTGCAAACCGGTTGCCGGCGCTAAACCGGCGCGGTGATCCGCCGGACCAGCCGATAGAAACAGGGCACGGAGCGCGCAGACAGTCAGGAATGAGCCCCGCGTCGTCCGGCATGGTGACCGGTGGAGGTTCCCCATGGCAACGGTTCTGGTGGCCGAGGACGACGAGGACACCCGGGACATGATCATGTTAAGGCTGGAGCGGCTCGGTTGGACGGTCCAGCAGATCGCCACTGTGCACCACGCCTGTCTTCGCACCGCGGCCGGCGAACCCGATCCGGCCCTGGCCACGGACGCCGAAACCAAGGCCACGCCCACCACGGACAGCCCTGCGGTGAGCCACGCCAAGCACCTGTTCGAGACCGTGCACGCGCTGACCGATACCGGCCGCGCCTACAATTCCGTCGCCCGTGAACTGGGACTCAACTGGCGCACCGTCCGCAAGTACGCGACCGCCTCCAACTGGCAGGACTGCGTACGCCGGCGCCCACGGGTCCCGTCTCCGCTCGACCGTTACCTTGAGTATCTGCAGCAGCGCTGGGACGAAGGCGAACACAACGCCACCGTGCTGCACGAAGAGCTGAAAGCCAAGGGCTACCTCGGCCACTACCAGCGGGTGAAGATGGCGGTCGCGCCGCTACGCCAAGGTTTGCCCGTCGATCAGCCCCGCCAGCGGCCACCGTCACCACGAGAAACGGCCCGGTGGATAACCAGCAACCCCTCGCGCCGGACCCTCGACACCGCCGAACGACTTCAACGGCTGCTCCCGAACTGCCCCGAGCTCAACCGCGCTCACACCCTGGTCCGAGCATTCGCCGCCATGTTCGATACCGGCGACGCCGAACCTCTGCCGGACTGGCTCGACGAACTCGAAACGAGCCGCCTGCCCGGACTGCCCAGCCTCGCCAAAGTCATCCGCGAAGACCTCCCCGCAGTCATCCAAGCCATCACCTCGCCCCACAGCTCCGGCGTCAACGAAGGCCGCATCACCGACGTCAAACTCCAGAAACGAATCATGGCCGGCCGGGCGGAAATCCCACTCCTACGCCAACGAGTCATACTCATCGCGCACCTACGCCGCCACTGATGATCTCCAGCCACGAAAATCTTGCCAGAGCCCTTGGACTGCAGAGCCGCGTACGCCGCGAAGTACACAGCAACCATCTACGTCCGTGCGTCTGCGGAAGTCAGTCGCAAGGAGTCCAACGACTACGCAGATTCACGGCGCTAGCGGCGTACGGCGCTCTCGGATTAGCCGATGTGCGTGCGCACCGGCAGGGCCAAAAGGGGGGTCAGGCGGTGCGGCACTGGCCGGTCGATCACCATGGCACGGTATTGCCGAAGCGGTCCAGATATTGCAGGCCCGGCTTTCCGAGCGCTGACAGCAGTACGTCGACGATCTGGGGGACGGTTTCCTCGATGGTGAACGGCGCCTCGGAGCCGCCCAGGCCGGTGCGGATCCAGCCGGGTGCGATGAGCACGAGTGCGCGGTCCGACCGCCGGGCTGCGTAGCCGCGCATGAACATGTTGAGGGCGGCCTTGCTGCCCCGGTAGACCTCGCGCGAGCCGCTCGTGTTGTGGGTGATGCTGCCCTGCCCGGACGACATCGCGCCGATGAGGCCGGTCGACGGCACCAGGTCGTCGAGTGCCTCGACGACGCGCATGGGGCTCAAGGCGTTGGTTACCATCACATCGACGAAGTCGGCTGTTGGGACCGCGCCGATAGGCGTCTCCTGGTTGTTCGTGGTTCCCGCGTTGACGAAGAGCAGGTCAAGTCGCCGGTTCGCGAGCCGCTCGTGCAGGGCGGTCAGCTGCGCGGGTTCGTTGATGTCGAGGGGCTCGATGCGGAGCCGTCCGGCTGACCGGTCGGCCAGGTCGTGCAACGGCGTACGAGCGGCCCTGTCCCGGACCGTGCCGATGACCTCCCATTCCCGGGCGAGGAGCTCGGCGGCTATCGCGTGGCCGAGGCCACGTGAGGCGCCGACGATGAGTGCTGTCGGTGTACCGAGATCAGTCATGGCGCCAGTTTCCGCCGCGCCGCCCGCCACGGCGATTTCCGGGCGGCGGATTTGTATGATTGCCTACGTGGCCTGGCGACCAGATGAGCGAATCCGGCAGGTTGCACGTCGATGATGTGCGAATCGTGCGGGCATTACAGATCGACCCGAGGGCCTCGTTCGCGTCCGTCGCGACCGCGCTCGGCCTCACCGAAACCGCTGTGCGCCGGCGCTACCGGCGTCTGCTGGCCGACGGCGTCATCCGCGTCGCCGGCATCGTCGATCCCGGGGCGCTGGGGCAGAGCAAATGGCTGGTGCGGCTGCGCTGCCGGCCCGGCAGCGTCACCGCGATCGCCGACGCCCTGGCCCGGCGGGTAGACGTCAGCTGGGTGGCGATCACTGCGGCGGAAGCCGAGGTCACGTGCCCGGTCCCGTCCCGCACCGCGGAGCAGCGCGACGACCTCCTCGGCCGGCGGCTTGCCCGCACGGCGCCGGTCATCGACATCAACGCGTCGGCGATGCTCCGCCAGTTCGTCGGCGGCCGGGGCCACTACTGGGCCGCCCTGCACGGGACGCTGACCCCGGAAGAGGAGTCGCGGCCGGGCGACGGCGCCCCGTTCGTCGAAAGCCCGGTCGTCGCCCGCGACCCGATCACCCTCACCATGCCCGACGAGAAGATGCTTGAGCTGCTCGCCTCGGACGGACGCGCCGGCCTGGTCGACCTCGCCGCGGTGGCCGGCCTCACGCCCGGACGTGCGTCCCGGCGCCTGCAAGCCCTGCTGCGGAGGCGGGTGGTACACATCGACGTCGAGATCGCTGCGGTCGCGCTGGGCTATCGGGCCCGGGCCAACCTGTGGCTTCGCGTGCACCCGCCCGCGGTCAAAACAGTCGGACGCGCCCTTGCCCGACAGCCGGAGATCGCCTTCGCAGCGGCCGTCACCGGGCCGCACAACATCCATGCGGTCGCTCACTGCCGCGACCTCAACGAACTGTTCGAGTTCACGTCCGACCGCCTCGGGTCGATGACGGGGCTGCAGAGCATGGAGATCTCTCCGCTGCTGCGGCACGTCAAACAGTCGGGCACCCTGCTCTCCGGTGACCGCCTGGTGGAACTCAGCTGACGCACTCGCTCGCACGTGCGCCGCTGGAAGTTCGTGAGTTCCACGCGAGATCGCGTATCCGGATCTGCCGCGCACCGTGCGCAGTCCGGTCCGGCAGATAGCGAGATTGGCGTGTTGCGCCGTTGGGGAGACGCCCCGACGAACGCGCTCGGAGCCGCTGTACGAGTCGGAGCTGCGGCTACGTGACTGGGTTGAGCAGGTCGGTGTCGCCGATTCCCGAAAATTGACCCCTGGGGGTTCCGAAACCCGCGCCGCACCCGGGCCGGGGTGAGCCGACCTGCGAGTGCGAGACGTTCCCACGGCCGGCGCAAGTCCTGGGCGAGGTGGCGTGCGAGACGCAGCTGGGTGTAGGCGGCGATCACGATCCACGTCCACCGGTCCGCGGCGTGCGGGTCACGCAGCTTCGGGGTGGTCCAGCCGAGGGTCTGCTTGAAGAACCGGAATGTGTGTTCGAGGTCGAAGCGGCGCAGGAACGCATGCCACAGGAAATCCACATGAGACGGCGTGGCTCCGATGCGCGAAGACCACAACCACAACGGTTTCGGATCACCGTCGCCCGGCAGGTGATCCACGACGAGTCGGATCAAAGTGCCTTCCAGCACCGGGAGATCACCGTCGTAGTCCAGCCACGCCGCGCGGCGGGTCAACCGCGGATGCAACCGGTCCCAGGCCGTCGCGGGCGCCGTGCCGTAACGGCTGGTATCGGTGAGGGTTACGACGTCCGGCTCCGGTCACGTGTCGCGGTCAGCGAAGCCGAACTCACCGCCGTGCTTGGCCGGCCGGCCGATGGCCCCGGCCGCACGCGGCGGGGCGGGCAGCCGGAACACCCGGTCCGACCGCAGCCGGCCCAGCACCTCCACCGGCAGGTCCGCGAGCAGGAACGCCAGCCGGGCCAGGTCGTAACCGGCGTCGAACACGACCAGCACATCCGCATCACCCGGCTGCCACTGACCGACCGCGATCAGCCGTTGCACCACCGCACGGACCTGCACCGCGGTCACCTGCGCGACGTCATCGTCCGGACCGAGTCGGACCGCGTCCAGCACCTGCGTCCACGACGTGCGGCCCGGCTCCAACGCCGCCACGAACGAGTACGGCCACCCCGGAATGAACTGAACCTTGCTGCGGCTACGGCCGTACACGTGGCAGAACAACCGATCCGGACTCGTCGCCGCGTCCGGTCGCAGCCATGCGCTGACATCGACCGCCAACACCAACCGGCCGTCAACAGCGCGCGGAAGCCTCAGCCCGGTAACCGCGGTCCGCAACCGCTGCACATCGATACGGCCGCAGTTCAACGCGTCATACATCGCGCCGTGGCCACGCCGGTGTTCCGGCGCCAAACTCAACCCCACCAACGATTTCACCGGCCCGTCGGTACACAACAGCGCATCTGTCAACTCGAACAACGCGTCCGCACGAGCGGTCAGACATCGATGCAACTCACGCCGAAACCCTGCCAACTCCCCCGCTGCGTCCGCCTGACACCCGTCGTGCACACTATTCAACAGACAGCCCTTGGTATTGATGTTCTTCCCTAGACAAGAAGATCATCGACCAAGGGCTGTTCCCATGATCAACCAGGGCCACCAAGGATCCCTCACGGGGTCGGGTGGCCCGGGGGAATCGCACCCCCGGGCTCCCTCAGAACGGAACGTGACAGTCTCCCGTCATTCCGCTCTTCTCATCGAACCCACAGGAAATTGTCGACCCACGCCCAGTGCTTGAACAGGCCGGGTTCTCGATCGACGAGCCCGGACCACCAAGTTCTGAAACGTTTATAGCCGCGCAGCCGTTTGTACTTCTTCCGAGCCCACCGCGCCAGGTAGGTGTTGACGCGTAACAGAAAGGGATACAGCTGCGACCGGTAGAACCGGCCGTATTATGTCATCCAGCCCGACACGATTGGATTGATCCACTCGGCGAGCTCGTTCAAATCGAGTCTGGTGAGCAGATGGATCCGCCATTCACGGACCCGGTGACCCATCTCCTTGAGTGCCTCCGGACTCACCGCGGGCAGGAAAGACGTGAACGCCCTCCCGTCCGGGTATTGCGCTTTCCGGGGGCCAAACGTGTATCCGAGGAATTTGAACGACGTCTTCGCGAACGAACCCCGCCGCCTGCCGTCCTTGCAATACACGATCTTGGTTTTGTCGGGATGCAGTCGCAGCCCGACTCCCTCCATCCTCTCAGCCAGCGCCGCCCATACCTGCCGAGCTTGGCGCTCGGTCACGCAGTGCACCACCGCATCGTCCGCATACCTCTCGAACTGCACGGTCGGGAACTCCCGGGCCAGGAACATGTCGAACGCGTAATGCATGAACAGGTTCGCCAGCACAGGCGAGACCGCGGAACCCTGCGGGGTCCCCCGGTCCCGTGGTTGCAGGGTTCCATCGGGCAGTTGCAGCGGTGCGACCAGCCACCGCTTCACATACAGCACCACCCAACGCTGGTCGGTGTTCGCCTCCACAGCCTTGACCATGAGAACGTGATCCACGGAGTCGAAGAACTTCTGGACGTCGAGGTCCAACACCCAGTCCTTCTTCCAGCACCGTTGCCGGCACCGTTCGACCGCCTGCAGGGCGGACCGCCTCGGCCGGTACCCGTAGGAATCGTCGTGAAAGATCCCTTCCGTGCGGGATTCCAACGTCAGCGCGACCACCGTCTGTGCAATGCGATCACCCACAGTGGGAACGCCGAGCATGCGCGTCCCACCCGGTTTCGGGATCTCCACCGCTCTCACCGCCGGAGGGAAGTACGTACCCGACGACATCCGATTCCAGATCTTGTACAGATTCCTTTTCAGATCCTTCTCGAATTCCTCCATCGAGCACCGGTCCACTCCGGCGGCACCCTTGTTCGCCTTGACTCGCTTGTACGCCTCCCACACGAGACTCTTCGGAACATCAAACGATTTAACCTGTGGACCTGACATGCTCACCCGTTTCATCCCAGGCTCACGCCCGGTTGTTCGCGTAAACAAATCTTGATGAGCCGGCCCTTCGCTCCACACCCATTACAGGTGCTTCACCACTACTACGGGCCGGTCCGCCAGCGCGTGTCGCATCGGTACTCAACGCCCACGATTTCCGTCGCACGACGCGCTCCCTCTCGCCGTCTCACACTCTTGGCGCCAGACGACAGTATCGACACTCGCCTTCCCACGTTCCGTGTAGAAGCCGCAGACCGGACTCGCGCCGCCTCCATGCCGGACACCACCTGGCCAATAGACGGGCACCCGCCAGGCTCATCCCGGCGCCATTTAACCGCCCCGGTTTCGATGTCATCTACTTGTTTCGACACGTCATCAGCGGTTCGCTCACGCTCGCCTCCCCAATCCCCACCTGACGCGATCACGCCGCGCCTTCTCCCCAACGCTCACCACGACGGTCATCAACCAACGCAGCTTGGGACGGTTTGACGCCCCCGCAGGGCGACGCCGAAGGGCCACAAAACCTTCATCATCTACACAGCACCGCATCAATGAGGTTTCCTACACAACCTCACCTTCCGCGCTCGTGGCGCACTTAAAGAACAAGCTGAGGTAGCCTTCGATTCGGACTACGGTCTTGCAGTCAGGCGTCGTTCAGCTGGGCGAAGCAAGTTGGATAACGCTCAATGTCCTGCCGCCGCCGGCCTGAAGCAACCTCACCCTAGGCTCGATTTGAGCGGCTATCAGACCGGCTGCTCCGGCGTGGTGAGTATGCGGGCATGCTGCAGCGGGGGTGTGCCGTATCGGCGGCGGTAGTCCCGGCTGAATTGTGAGGGGCTGAGGTAACCGACGGATGCGGCGGCAGAAGCCGCCGTGTGGCTTCCGGTGGCCAGCAGCTGACGGGCCCGCTGCAGCTTGAGCTGTTTGTGGAACTGCAGGGGCTCGTGCCCGTCACACGCCGAAAATGCTTCGCCAGGGTGACCGGGCTGCAGTGCGCGCTGGCGGCCAGTTCCGCCAGCGAGACCGGTACGGCCACGTTCTCGGCGAGATGCGCGGCCGCCCCGCGCACCGTGGCGACGTTTCCTGGGCGCATCGCCGCGCTTAGCGACCCGCCGAGCGCGCCGGTGAGCACCCGGTAGAGGATCTCCTCCTCGATCCGGGGCACCTGCCAGGTCGGCGTGTTTATGGCCCTACCGCTCGCACAACGGTCATGCACTGATCGACCGGCAGTTGTATCTGCCGCAGGCCTGGACCGACGAGCGTGAGTGCTGCCGGGCCGCCAGCGTCACGGACGAGGTCGAGTTCGTGACGAAGGTTCAGATGGCCCGCACCATGCTGGCCAGGGCGTTCGCCGCGGGTATTCCGGCCGGCCGGGTGACGATGGACGAAGCCTACGGCCAATGAAGTAGCTGCGAGTGTTCATGTAGGAACACGACCCGCCGCACGTGGTCGCGACGCGGCGCAACGACGGCGTGGTCACCCCAGCATGGGCTTCGCTCGGGTCGACACCTTGATCGCGTCACTACCCGCACGGGCCTGGTCGCGATCTCGTACGGGGCCGGGGCTCACGGCCACCGCGAGCACCGGCCAGGACGAGTCCCTTATGCGCATCGGCGACGTCGTCGCCGGCTGGGACGCGCCCCCGCCGCAGCTATCCGACGGCGAACGCGCCGAGCGCCGCCGCCGCGCCGGCGTCGGCCTATCGCAGCGAGTTCCTGTAAGCCGCACACAGACGAAGCAACAAGAAACCGCTACTGTGCCGCATCGGCGCGGAGGGCTGCGCCGATCCGGTGGCTCGCTTCCTGGGCCAGGCGTAGGTCGTCCGGGCTGGTGATCGGCTCGTTGGTGGCGATCTGCAACGCTGCCCGACCGCCGTCGGGGAGGGTTATGGCGGCGGCGAAACAATGCAAACCGGGGACAATGTGCTGGTGGTCGACGGCTGTGCGGCGAACGGGGTCCACGCGGTCGGGGACTTCGGCCGCGTTGAGGATGAGGGAGGCTGCGGCCAGGTCGGGCAGTACGCGTCCAGCGTGGATGTGCACCGGTAGTTGATCTCGGCCGGGCAGGACCTCGAGGATGACTGCCCCCTGGCTGGCCGGGGCGACCAGGGACACGCAGGCACCGCTTCGCTGCCTCAGCGCGGACATGTACGGCAGAGCCCGGTCGCGTAAGCCCTTGGCCGGTTCCGCGCGGCGGGCGAGCTCGGTGATCGAAGGCCCAACGACATAGCGCCGGCCGACGAGGTCGACGGCGCCCACGTGTTGGAGCTGGGACATCAGCCGGTAGACCGACGGACGGGGTATCCCGGACAATTCCGCAAGCTGGTTGAGTTGATGATCGCCGGTCACCTCGGGCAATAGGCTGAGCAGCCGGAACGCGCCGTCGATGACGCCGCGACCCTGGTCCGGGCGGTTGATGCCTGAATCCTGCGCAGCTGTCATGTCACCTTCGTATCACCGGCTCGCGTGCCGATCCTCGCGGCTGTCCATCCAGCGGACGGAATTGCCCGCCGGTGCGCAGCGCGCGGGAATGCTGAGCGTTGTGAACGCCCGACAACAACCGGCTCTGGACCGACTTCTTGCGCCGACGATGTTACCCGGGCGATCAAAGACCCGGCGATGTTCAGCTTGGTCGGCGTCATGGGCGATCCGCGTCGGTAAGAGATCGAGGAGACGCATCTGATTCCCGAGCAGTTACGGAGGCGAGTTGGTACGGCAGGAAAACGGCGATCTGGTCCGGGACGTCGAGTCCTATCTGCGTCAGCTCACCGCCGTGGCCGAGTCCGCCGGCAACGCCTCGGAGGCGGCGGCGATCGCGGCGGCGTTCGCTGAAGCGCAGCGCGTGGCCGCCTGGGGGCTTCGGTCAGCCGTCGAGCTCGGTCGCGATCGAGGGCTCAGCTGGCGGCAGCTCGCCGATCTGATCGACATTCCGGTCTCGACGCTGCACCGTCAATACCGCAGCGGCACGGCCATCTTGTCCGCAGCCGAATCTCGGCCCAGCTTCACCGAAGCGCCTCCGGGCACGTGTCAGGTACCACCGGTGTTCGACAGCTTCGTCGGCCGCGAGCGAGAACTCGCGGCCTTGTCCGACCTGCTGCGCCGGTCGCGGCAGGTCAGCGTCGTCGGCCCGGTCGGCGTAGGAAAGACGAGGTTCGCCGCAGAGTTGGCCCGACGTGGCGAGCCGTCATACCCCGGTGGCGTCCGATGGGTCGAGCTGGCGCCGGTGACCAAGCCGTGGCAGGTCGCGCTGGCCGTCGGCAGGGCGGGAGAACCCAACGGTACGGAAGCTGCCCTGCTGGTGCTCGACAACTGCGAACACGTGCTGGACAGTTTGAGCGAGGTCGTACCTAAACTGCTCGCGCACGCGCCGAACCTGAACATTCTGACCACGAGCCGAGAGGCGTTGGGTCTACAGGGCGAGACCGTGATGCTGCTGGAGCCGCTACGAGCGGAAGCGGTACGCCTGTTCGGCGCTCGGGCGTCGGCGGCGAGGCCCGACTTCGATCCGGATGCCTGGGCTGACGTCATCGCGGAGATCTGCGACCGGCTCGATGGCCTGCCGCTCGCGATCGAGCTGGCCGCACACCAGATGGACGTGCTCACGCCGGAGTCTCTGCTGTCCATGATGGCGCAGCGGCTCGATCTGCTCGTCGGCGCCCAGCGTTCGGCGATCGGTCGCCGACGCAGCCTTCGCAACGCGATCCGGTGGAGCTACGAGCTGCTGGACGAGACGGAACGGCAGGTGTACGCCCGGCTTTCGCTGCTGCCTGGCGGGTTCGACCAGCGAAGTGCCGCCGCAGTGACGGCCGACCTGGGTCTCAGCCGGGCGCAGTTGTGGGCTCTGCTGGCCGGCCTCGCTCGCAAGTCGATGATCGTCACCGACGCGCAGTGTCCAGTCAGATTCCGCATGCTCGAATCGCTCCGCGCGTTCGGCCGGGAAGTCCTGACCGATGTCGGCGACCTCATTCCCACACAGATTCTGCTGCTGGAGTGGCTGGCTGCCGTCGGGCAACAACTGTCGCAGCACTCGTGGAGCGCCGAGCGGACGATGATCGAACAACACATCGTCGCTGAGACGGAAAATCTGCGCTACGGCGTGAATGTCGCTGCTGCGATGAGCCACCCGTCGCACCCCGACCTGGCCATTCTGCTTGCCCGCCTTCTCGCAAACACCTCCGACCTAGACGAGGTCGGACGGCTTCTCTCGGACGTAGTGAGCAACTCTGGGACGCCTGCGCTGCACCGAGCGAACGCCCTGGCCTGGCTCGCGAGGAACGACACGCGCCAGGGCGACCTCGAAGCCGCGGTTCACCATTCGAACCAGGCATACGAGCTGGCACGCGAGCTTGACGACGTTGACACGCTGGCGATCGCGCTGACAAGCGTCATGATGACGCGCGGCTCCACAGGCGACCTTCCGGGCGGACTCCGAATCGGACATGAGCTGACCGAGATGCTTCTGCGCGAGGATCGGACCGACCTTGCTGGTTGGGTCCTCAGCAAGCAGGCATGGCTGCTCGTGGCAAACGGAGACCCTGCAGCGGCGCGCGAGGCAATCACCGAATCCATGCGGATGTACGAGTCACAAGCCGACTGGGCCCTCCCCTACGCCAACGATTCCGGGTTGAGCCTGCTGCACACCGCTGCTGTGGCGGCGACTTTGGAACACGATGATGCCGCCGCGGCCGAGTACATCACCGCCGTGCTCACCATGCCGGTCCCGCGTCGCGACATCGTGCTCAGCGCGATCGAATGCGCAGCGATCCTCGCAATGCGGCGCAAAAAGCACACGTTGGCTCTCACCTTGATAGCCGGAACGGCCGCCGTGGGCCGCCCGGTCCAGGCCTTCTGGACTCGGCAGCTGCAGGAGACGACCAGAGCGGCGGAGCAGGCCATCGGCCCTGCGGCGGCTCAGGCGGCGTCGGCGGCCGGTCCCTTGATGACCATTCCACAGCTCACCGATCTGGCACTCAGCGGTGGCCTGCCGATCGACGAAGACCCCACCGGCACCCTGACACGCCGGGAGCTCGCGGTGGCGGTGCAGGTCGCCCAAGGGCTGACGAACGCTCAGATCGCGAAAGGGCTCTTCATCAGCGTACGCACGGTAGCCAGCCACCTGGCGAACATCCGCTCGCGGCTGAACGTCCGCAGCCGGGTGGAGGTTGCGCTGTGGGTATCCCGGATGAAAATCGAAACAGCAGCGGGGCGCCAGCTGTCCCAAATTAGACGACGATAACGGCTGGATATTCGACTCGGGAGCGGCCGTCCCATTTCGGGACGGCTCGGCGACGAGTGAGGAGCGCGGCGCTCGCATCAGCCGCCGTCGCCGGCTTCGGCCTCGCGGAGCTCTCGCCGGTTGAGGCGGCGAAGGGCGTCACGGCGCCGACGTTCCTCTACCAGGTCCACGACGATGCGCTCACCCGTCCCGACGACGTGCAGGCGATCTTCGACAACATCCCGACCGAGCGGCAGCTGCACTGGATCCACGGGAGCACCGCGCGTTGGGACGGCTACGTCCGCTTCCAGCGGGAGCCGAAGCAGGTCCTGGACTGGTTCGCGACGTATATGAACTGACCGGGTGCCGGAGCGACGAGGACGCACATGCCTAGGCGGACCCACAGCGCCGTCCAGCCGGGCCACAATCCGCACCGACCCATCCGGCGCCGCCACGTCCACCTGCTCCGCCACCCTCACTCGCCCCCGCCCACCAGCACACACTATCGATGTCAGTCGACGTTCCCGAACCCTGCGAACCTGCTGGGAGGGGGAATGGCGCGTTCCGGCGACGCCTGCGTGTCAGTTGCCTGTTCCGCTGGGCCGCGCCGAGAACGTCGACGCGGCCCAGCAACGCGGCGGTCAGACGTTCGCCGGTGCCCATCCGGATCTGCAGCTTCTGAGTCCGCTGCGGGACCTGGCCAACGCGCTGCTCGAGCAGGCGAGCCAGGCACAGATCGACGCCGGCGAGCTGGCCTGACGCCGGTGTGCCTGGACGACCAGCGGGATGCGGCGACCGCGGCGTTGATCGCCGGCACCGGACAGGGCGGCCGGGTCTCCGGCCGGCAGCCGTGGCGTGAGCTGCTGCGGCGGCTGACCGGCGGCCGGTGGCCGCCCATCGGTGGCCGGTCGTGCCACGGCTGGACACGCCGTGGCAGGACACCGTCTCGGCGGAGCGGCCCGGCTGGCGGACGCGCGCGGCGAACCTGCGCGCCGGCGAGGGCGTCGACCGCGACGAGTTCATCTTCGAGGTCGACTACACGCTGTGCGAGCGGTGCTGATGGGGTGGTTGGAGCAGCCCTACACCCTGGAGCTGTTCCGGCGGCGTGGCCGGCCGCCGCGGGTCTGGCCGCGTTGCGGACGGAGAACCCCGGCTACCGATTTCGGATGCCATGAAGCACCCGGCGCCGGGCCGTGGCGGCACAGGCCACACCACCGCCTGATGGCGCCTCTCGACCGGTCAGCCGGCCAAGCCTGACGTCCATGCGTCCACGGCAGCCTCGACGATGGCACCGGCCTGACCGAGGCCGCCCTGCACAGTCACGGCTCCCGACGTGCCCGAGTGAGCGAGCCGCCTCTCGTCGAGGACACTCTCGATGGAGGAAGTCAGGGACCTACCGCTCGAACGCGCGCGAGTCGCCGCCTCGTACACCACGTCGTGGGCGAGCTCCCGGCCGAGCGTCGGAGCGAGCGCGAACAGGTGCGCCTCGGCAAGGACCGCGCCGTGGTCGAGGGTCAGGTTCGCACTCATGCGCTGTTCGTCTACGCGCAGGCCCTGCACGATGGTGATGGTCTCCCCGAGGGCAGTGCCGGCCAGGACGGCGAGCTGGGGCAAGACCTGCCACTCGGTCTGCCACTCGCCTGCGGCTCTCTCGTGACCGGCCTCGTACATGCGCACGAGAGCCGAGGTGAGCGCCCCTGCCGCTCCGGCCGCGCCGATGATCCCCTCGGAGGAGATAGGGTTTACCTTTTGCGGCATTGTTGACGACGCTCCGCGGTGGCTGCTGTAGGGCTCGAAAACCTCGCCGACCTCCGTGCGGGACAGGTCGACGATGTTGCGCGCGGCACGGGCGCAGGTGCCCGCAAGGGTCGCGCAGAGCCACCCAAATTCCGCGGGCCCATCGCGCGTCACGTGCCACGGGACGTCGGTGGACCGGAGCCCGAGCCGGCGCGCCATGCTGCGGCGGATACGTACTACGTGCGGGCCGAGAGCCGCAGCCGTCCCACCCGCACCGAACAGCGACACCACCGCGACCCGGTCCGTTGCCTCCCGCAGACGCTCCCGTTGTCTTGCGACCTGCGCGAGGGTGACGGCGAGCGTGGCGCCGAACGTGGTGGGCACTGCTTGCTGCGCGTGCGTGCGCGCAGCCATCACCGTGTCGCGGTGGCGGGTGGCCTGCTCCACGAGGGCGTCGCCCAGTTGCTGGACCTGCCGCTGCAGCCCCGCGAGGGACGCCTGCATCTGCAACGCGAGACCGGTATCCATGATGTCCTGCGTGGTAGCCCCGTAGTGGACCCGTCCGCTCGGCCCGGCAGGGAGGGCCGCGGCGATCTGGCGGACGAGCCCCAGGACGGGGTACCCGACGTTGCCGGCGGTGGCCCACAGCGCGTCCCGGTCGATGTTGTGGAGCTGGGCGGCGCCCGCGATCGCGTCGGCGGTGTCCGGGCTGATGACTCCGTGCTCCGCCTGCGCCGCGGCGAGCGCACGCTCGGCCGAGAGCCAGCTCTCGATCGTGCTGTCCTCGTCGAAGATGGCCTGTTGCGCCGGGTCGCCGGTCAGTCGCATGAGCAGCGAGAAGGGACCGCTGCCGGCCGGCTTCCCCGGACCGGGCAGGAGCCTCGGGGCACCGGGAGCCGTAGCCTCAGAGGCCGAGGGCGACATACTTGGTCTCCAGATACTCGCGGATGCCCTCGAAGCCGCCCTCGCGGCCGGTACCGGACTGCTTGACGCCACCGAATGGTGCCGTGGCGTCGGAGACGAAGCCCCGGTTGAGCCCGACCATGCCGGTCTGCAGCTGCTCGACGAGTCGGACACCGCGGCTGAGGTCCCGGGTGAAGACGTAGCCGACCAGCCCGTAAGGGGTGTCGTTGGCTGCCTGCATGACGGCCTGTTCATCGGTGAACGTGTTGACGACCGCGACGGGCCCGAAGATCTCCTCTTGGCGGATGCGGGCGTCGTCCGGCACGTCGGTGAGGATGGTCGGGGGATAGAAGTAGCCGGGCTGGGCGTCGATGTAGCCGCCTATGTGGAGGTTGGCGCCCCCGGCGACCGCCTCGTCGACCAGCGCGCCCAGCCTCGCGCGCTGACGTCCGTCGATGAGCGGCCCGACGTTGACGCCGGGCTCGCTCCCGTCACCGACCCTCAGCGCGGCCATCTCCGCAGTGAGCCTGGCCACGAACTCGTCGGCGACTGTCGCATGCACGAAGAAGCGGTTCGCGGCGATGCACGCCTCGCCGATGTTGCGCATCTTCGCGGTGAGCGCGGCGCTAACCGCGACGTCGAGGTCGGCGTCCTGGCAGACGACGAACGGGGCATTCCCGCCGAGTTCCATGGAGGTGCGCAGCACGTTGCCGGCCGCCTGCTCGAGCAGCAGTTTCCCGACGGGGGTGGAACCCGTGAACGAGACCTTGCGGAGCCTGTCGTCGGCGAGGAGCGGCCCGGTGAGTCCCGCGGCGTTGGTCGTGGTGACGACGTTGAGGACGCCGGCGGGCAGACCGGCGCGGGCGAACACGTCGGCCAGGTAGAGCGTGTTTAGCGGTGTCTGGGCGGCCGGCTTGACGACGGCGGTGCAGCCCGCTGCGAGCGCAGGGCCGATCTTGCGTGTGGCCAGGGCGAGGGGGGCGTTCCACGGGGTGACCAGCAGGCAGGGCCCGACGGGCTGCTGCATGGTGATGATGCGACCGTCCCCCGGCCCGTTGATGCGCCAGGCGCCGGCGATACGCGGGACTTCCTCACCGAACCAGCGCAGATAGTCGGCGGCGTAGCGGACCTCGCCGCGCGACTCGGCCACGGACTTCCCCATCTCGAGGGTGAGGAGCCGCGCAAGGGGTTCGGTGTCCGCCATCATCGTGTGGTAGGCGCGCATGAGGATGTCGGCGCGCTCGCGGGGAGCTGTGGCGGCCCACGCTTCTTGAGCGGCGACGGCGGCGTCGAGGGCGCGCAGCCCGTCGGCGGCGGAGGCATCCGAAACCTCGCACAGCCGCTGACCGGTCGCGGGGTTCTCGACGCCGAGGGTCGCGCCGTCGCCAGCCGGGACCCACTGGCCCCCGATGAAAAGTTCGTGCGGGACCGCGTCGACCAGATCCCGGGGGCCGACGCCGGTTGTGGCCGACAGGGGGGAGGTTTGCTCGAGCGCGGTGTCGGTGGCGGTCACGCGAGCGCCTCCAGGACGTGGTCGGCGAGCTCCGCGCTCGAGGCGGGGTTCTGGCCGGTGATGAGGCGCCCGTCAACGACGACCTTGGAGGCCCACGGCTGTCCGGAGACGAACGAGGCGCCCTGCTGGCGCAGCCGGGTCTCCAGGAGCCAGCGGGCGTTCGTGGCGGTGCCGAACAGGGTTTCCTCCTCGTCGGTCAGCGAGGTCATCTGCTTGCCCGCGAACGGCCACGCGCCGTTGGGGTCCGTCACGCTCAGCAGTGCGGCGGGCCCGTGGCAGATGGCGACGACGAGTCGTCCGTGGGAGACGGCGGTGGCGAGGACGTCGCCCATGTCGGGGTCGTCGACGAGGTCCTCCATGGGTCCGTGCCCGCCGGGGATGACGATGGCGTCGTAGCCGTCGGCGTCGACCTCGGAGAGCTTGAAGGGCGCGCGCAGGGCGTCGAGGGAGTCGAGGTAGTCGGCGTAGCCGAGGGCCTCGGAACCGGCGACGGCGGGGTCGAAGCTCGTCGGGTCAGGCGTGGGAGCGACACCGCCTGGGGTGGCGATGTCGACGCTGTACCCGGCGGCGAGGAACTTCCGGTACGGGACGACGAACTCCTCGGCCCAGTAGCCGCTCGGGTGCTTGTCTCCGTTCGCCAGCGTCCAGTAATCGGCGGCGCTGAGGACGATGAGGATGTTGGTCACGTAGTGCTCCCTCGCTTTGGACGGTCGGCGCGGCGCGATGCCGTCCGAACGTCGGGTGTGGTCAGTCGTTGCGTCGGCTAGGCGGCGTCGGGGATATCTGTGGTGACGGCCAGGGCGTGAGAGGCCTCGATGTCCGCGAGGAGCGCGTCGACCCGACCCTTCGCGAGCCCGTAGGAGTCCGACCCGAGGATCTGGTGCAGCGGGGCGGGGTTCCCGGAAGCGGCGACCGAGATGATGGCACTGGCGGCCTTGGCGGGGTCGCCCAGTTGGCTGCCGGGCATGGCGAGGTGCTGCTCGGTCATCTGTCGGACGCCGGGGTAGGCGTCGCTCGCGTTGTTGGGCAGGCCGAGGGAGTGGGTCTTGAGGAAGTCGGTGCGCATGTAGCCGGGCTCGACGAGGTTCACCTTGACCCCGTGGTCGGCGACCTCGGCGGCGAGGCTCTCCGTGAGCCCCTCCAGTGCGTACTTGCCGGCGCAGTACAGACCCCACCCGGGGAACGAGGTGAGACCGAGGATGGAGGACACGTTGATGACGTGTCCGCTTCGCGCGGCGCGGAAGATCGGCAGGACGGCCCGCAGAACGTTCCAGGTGCCGAAGATCTGGACGTCGAACATCTCACGAGCGTCTGCGTCGGTTACCTCCTCGACAGCAGCGAGGAACCCGTAGCCGGCGTTGTTGACGACCACGTCGATCTGGCCAAAGCGGTTCACGGTGGCACTGAGGGCCCCCGCCACGGCCTGCTCGTCGGTCAGGTCTACCTCGACGGCGTGCAGGCGCGTTGTGTCGACTCCCGCCAGGGCGTCGCTCAGCCGCTCGGCGGAACGGGTAGTGGCGGTCACATTGTCGCCGCGCTGCAGCAGCTGCTGAACCAGGAGCAGGCCGAGGCCGCGGGAGGTGCCGGTGACGAACCAGGTGGCGGGGCGGCCGGTGGGATAGGGCATGGATGATCCTTAGGTAGGATTTGGGGGTTGCGACGGCGCCTGGCGGATGTTCCGTCTCGCAACAGATTTCCCGCCGGGAGCCGGTCGCCGCAACCCGCCGGACGGGGACGCTGCTGGCTAGGACTCAGCGGCCCAGTCAGCGTTAGCCGGTTCCGTGCGATGCTGTTGGCATGGCCGTTCGCAACACAGAGCTAGCCGATTTCCTCCGCAGCACGAGGGCCCGGATCGACCCGGAGCAAGCGGGTCTGCCCGCCGACGGACGAACCCGCCGGGTGCAAGGGCTCCGCCGGGAAGAGGTCGCCCGGCTCGCCGGCATCTCAACGGACTATTACGTACGGCTGGAACAGGGACGCCGGATCGTGCCGTCGCCCTCGGTCGTCGAGGCTCTCGCCCGCGCGCTGGGACTCGACCGCGCCGGCCGCGAGCATCTGGCCGTTCTGGTGGATCCCGCGGCCTCACGCCTGGACGGCCGCAGGCCCAACTTCCAAGCGGCGCGTCCGGCGATCCGGCGGATGGTCGATGGGCTGCAGGCGCCGGCGTTGCTGCTGGGTCGCCGCGGGGACGTGCTCGCGTCCAACCTCATGGCCCGCGCCCTCTTCGCCAACTTCGACCGCGTGCCGGTAGGTGTACGGAACTACGCGAGGTGGATGTTCCTCGACGAGGGGGCTCGGGCCCTGTTCGTCGATTGGGAACCACAGGCCCGCGCCCTGGTGGATAGCCTCCGCCTGGACGTCGGACGACGCCAGAACGATCCGGCCGACCGCCTGTTCGTCGAGGAACTGTCCTCCGCCAGCAGCCACTTCAAGACCTGGTGGGGTCAACACTCCGTCTACCAGCGGACGTTCGGCACCAAGCGTCTGCGTCACCCCGTCGTGGGGGCGGTCACCGTCGACTACGAGACCCTCAATCTGCCGGGTGACGCCGACCAGACCCTTTACCTGTACACGGCTGCCGATGACTCGGCCTCGGGGCAGGCGCTGGGGCTGCTTGCTTCCTGGGCAATGGCCGACCAAGCACTCGTGCACCCGAACCTCGACGAACCCGCGTCGCCGCCCGCTTCGCTCTGACCGGGACGCGGTGCTGCCGTACGGGGTCGCCGCCGTCACCCGGGCCCCAGTCCTCGTCGTCGTTTGCGGGCCTGCGATCGAGGCGTAGGGAAGTCAGCTGAAGGTTCTTCCCTCCCGAACCCCACCCCAGGGTGGTGGTGAGCGCCGGCCGGCTCCTGCCAGCCTTGGACGGACAACCTCTCCGCGAGAAAGCCGAGCGTATGTTTGGGCACCATGGAGTGTCGGTACCCGTCGGGCGCCGTGACCTACTGTCAGCCATAACGGCTGCCTCCGCGACCGCGCTGATCGGACCGGGCACGCCGGCGATGGCCGCCGCCTCCGCCGCAACCAGCCCGGCAACCGCGGGCAACGGCGTTCGCTTCTTCGCCGCCGACGACCTGAATTTCCAGATCCAGTTGCTCCTCGGACTCTGCGGCTATGGAGGTGCTGAGGTCGGTGAAGTGCTGGCTGCGGTAGACCGGATCAACGCCGCCGGGGCCGGATATCAGACTTTCGTCGACGAATTCCGGGCGTTATCCGCGCGTACCGCGAAGGCGGCCGCTCTACGGCAGCGATCAGGACACGTCGTCTCGGCCCGCGCCGGCTATCTGCGGGCCGCGAGTTACGGCTCAGCCGCGCTGACGTTTGTGCTCGGCACCGCCGATCCGTCCGCGGAGTCTACCGTGTTCGCCCAGATGAGGCGATGCTGGGAAAGCGCGGCTGCCCTATTCGACCCACCGATCGAGCGGGTGGCCATCGAGTATGAGGGCGGTACGGTTCCCGGCTACCTTTTGAGAGCCGACCGGTCGGTGCGGCCGCGGCCCACGGTCATCCTCAATAATGGCAGCGACGGACAGAGCGTCGAGCTATATGCGTTCGGTGCCGCAGCAGCGCTGGAACGCGGCTATCACGCCCTGATCGTCGAGGGGCCCGGGCAGGGGTCGATGCTGTTCGAGCGGGATCTGCCGCTGCGTTATGACTGGGAACACTTCATCAGTCCGATGGTGGACTGGCTACATCGACGTCGCGAAGTGGATCGTGACCGGATTGCTCTGGTCGGTTGGAGCCTGTGCGGGGAGTCAGTCACTCGTGCGGCCGCGTTCGAGCATCGGCTCGCTGCGGTCTGCATGGACCCGGGCATCGTGGATGTGTGGGATATCTGGGAGCCCCAGATCGGTGGCGTCTTCATGCCCGGCGCCGGTCGGACGAGGTCAACACGCTGTGGCGGGAACAGGTGGTACCCCACCTGTCGGCGGCGCAACGGTTCACGCTCGCCAAGCGCGCCGAGCTGTTCGGTCGCGGTTTTCACGCGGACGCTCTTGCCGGTCGGCCGCCAATGGACGTATGGGCGCTGCGTGAAACGCTGCAACGGTTCCAATGCGCCGATGTGGCCTCGCGCGTGCGATGCCCGGTACTAGTCACCCGTTATGAGAACGACCAGCTCGTGCCCGACCAGACCCAGCGGCTTCTCGACGTGCTCGACGCGCCGAAGAAGCTGGTTACCTTCTCGACCGCGGACGGCGCCGGAGACCACGACGCAGTGCAAGCACCTCAGCACCGCAACGAGGTCCTCTTCGACTGGCTGGACAATGTCTTGTACCACTCATAGGAGTTCGTCCAGCTCCGGGCTGTCTCTGACCAGCCAATACCAACGCAGAACCGGACCGGGAGTGAAGCTGGGGTGCCAGCCTGAGTGACTGTGACTGGTGGTGAACGACGGCCTGTCCTGTGCATCCTCACCGACAATCACGACCTTTCCGGTCGCCGCCACGCCGTGACTCGGGCCTTTGAGGCACGGCGCGGCCAGGCGTGGTGGAGTCACTCGTGATGACATCGAATTTTCGCGGTTCGCTGGGCGGGTTGGACGGTGGTACTCCTGGATGGCGGCCATTGCCAGCGGTGTGTAGCGCTCGCCCGCTGCCGCGCGGACGGGGACGGCGGCGCTGAGTTCGGCCACGGCAGCCGGGCTGAGTTCGATGGCGGTTGCGGCAACGCTCTGCGCCAGATACGTGCGGCGTTTGGTGCCGGGGATGGCGGTGATGTGGTCGCCCTGGGCCAGGACCCATGCCCTGTGCCCCGGGGAGGCTTCGCTGATGCCCAGGTAGCGCACCTTGCCCTCGGCGACCAGCTCGCCGAGCACACCGAACGTCTCGGCGACCGGCACCGTCGGGTCAGCCCGGTGCTGGTAGTACAAGTCGATGTAATCGGTATCCAAGCGGCGCAGCGACCCCTCGACCGAGGCGCGGACGTATTCGGGCTTACCATTTGGGCCGCCGACGATACGGCCGGCCTCGTCCAGGGGTAAGACCGCCGAACTTGGTGGCGATCACCACCTGGTCGCGCCGGCCCGCCACGGCCCGGCCCAGAAGGTGCTCGCCGGTGTGCGGGCCGTACATGTCGGCGGTGTCGAACATCGTCACGCCCAGCTCGATCGCGCGTTGCACGGTCGCCATCGATTCGCGGTCGTCCGGGTGCCGTACATGGCGGTCATCCCCATCGTGCCCAGACCTTCGATCGACGTGATCAGGCCCTGACTCCCCACCGCGTGCGTACGCAGACTCATGACTGTAAGCCGGCGGTAACGCACGGTTGAGTGACTCGCCCGTCGCGGTCGTCGAGGTGTTGGTGCAGTTCGGCACGGCGAGCGCCTGATCGCGCCCCGAGGAGCTTCGAGCGGTCAGGCGGAGGAGGAAGCAGGGAAGTTTCACCGGCGCCGTGGGCAGCCAGATCGTCATCGTCGTTCCCGCGCCGGGCCGGCTGGCCGCAGTGATCGTGCCGCCGTGTGCTTCTGCCAGCTTGCGGGCGATCGGGAGGCCGAACCCGCTGCCGTCCGTGACGCGGGGTACGGGAGCTGTCCACGCGCCAGAACCGGTCGAAGATGCGGGGGAGGTCGTCGGCCGCGATGCTGACGCCGGTGTCCGCGACCGAGATCGTGAGGCCGTTCCCGTCGGCCGCCGCGGTCACCGTCACGGCGCCGCCAGACGGCGTGTAGCGGATGGCGTTGGAGACGGAGGCTGCCGACCATCTGGCGCAGGCGTACGGGATCGGCCTGCAGCTCGAGGTTCCCCGGCGGCCCGGACCGACAGCGCGACCCCGGCCTGGGCCGCGGCGCTGCGGTGGGCGTGGCCCCGGCGGCCCAGCCGCAGCCGGCGAGCAAACCGCAGACGCCGAGCGAGCTTCAGTCGGCAGGCAGACCGCAGCCGCCGGTGACGAACCAGACACCGCCCCGGCCGACCGTACCGCCGGAGCAGATCGCCCAGGCCGCCAAGGTGCCGAGCATCCCGCCGAAGCCCGCCCCGAAGCCGAGACCGGGCAAGTGCGCGGGCGCGTCGAGCAGCCGCTCCGACTGGGCGAGCCTGCGGCTGGCCGCGGACAAGGCCTGGCCACAGAGCCGCGGGAAGGGCAGATAATCGCGGTCGTCGACTCCGGCGTGGACGGCAGCCTGGCGGCGCTCAGCGGCCACGTGGGCCAAGGCGTGGACATGATCGGCGGCAGCGGTCGCGGCGACGCCGACTGCCTGGGTTCGGGCACCGCCATGGCCAGCCTTATCGTTGCTCAGCCGGGCGTGGACGGCAACGTCAAAGGGATCGCACCGGAGGCCATCGTGCTGCCGGTTCGGGTCGCCGGAAACGACTCGAAGGTGCAGCCGGCCGACGGCGCCGCAGCAGTCGAGGCGGCGGCCAAGGCGGGCGCCACGGTGATCGCGCTCGGCAGATTCGTCGACCCCGGTAAGCCGGCCGTGGCCCAGGCGATCGCGGCGGCGGTCGACAAGGGCGTCGTCGTCGTGGCCAGTGCGCCGCTCGGCTCCGAGGCGGTCGATCCGCAGGCCGCGATCGGTGCTGGTGTGCTACGCGTGGCGAGGTCGGCAACGACAACCAACGGGCCGCCGACTATCGAAGCGGCGCCATCGACGTGGTTGCGCCCGGCATCAACGTGAACAGCCTAGGCATCTCCGGGGTCAGCTCGGTCGCGGGCACCGGCACCCAGTACGCGGTCGCCCTGGCCGCCGGCGCGGCCGGGCTGGCTCGGACGGCGTACCCGGAGCCGACTCCGGAACAGATCGTGCACCGCATCCAAATGACGTCGGACAAGCTCAGCGACTCTCAGCCGTCGGATGGCCGCTTCGGCTACGGCATGATCAATCTGGCTGCCGCGGTCACGAAGGTGCTGCCCGAGGAGGCCGGTGGCGGCACCGGAAACGGGGACAAGCAGCATCTGGCCCAAGGCGTGCCCAGCAACCGGTCCGCCGTGCCGTCGGCGTGACTTTGGTAGCGCTCGCCGCCGCCCTGCTGGTCTCCCGGATCCGGCGGCTCCTGCGCGATGGGGCCGGCGGCGGCAACGACCGTGAACTGCTGTCTGGCGCGCTGGCGACGGGTACCCGCGATGGTGGGACTTCTGCCACATGAATGACCATGGCGAGGAGTTTGGTCCCCACGGCTCCAGCCGATGCTTCGTGAACCACCAACAGACCTGCTGGCCGACAAAGGGCTCAACAGATGTACACCGCGGTCGAGATCTCCGCGAAGGTGACGTCCGCGACTCGAAATGATCATCAAGCGGTGCGGCGCCGAGCCAGGCCATGTCATCGGGAAAGCAAAGTTCTGCGCGGCGCCGACGGTCCGGTAGTCGCGATGACCGATTTCACTGTCGACCGCGCACAGTAGTGAGCTCCGCACCAAGCTGGCCGAGGCCGGCGCTCACCTGGCCGCCACCGTCGCCGACGGGCCAGCAGTCCAGAGTAGGTGCGGTGTCGCATGGGTGGGCTCGCCGGTGGCCCAGACAAGGCCGTCGCCGCAATCCCTCGTGGCGGGGTGATCATGTCGGCGTCGTCGATTGGAAGGACAACCAGGCCTGCTTTCTCGCGGTTCCGGTGCCACCCCGGTGTCCCGCGCCGATGACATGCGAGTGGTCAACCACACTCTTACCAGACCGACGATTGTGTAAACTGCGCCGCGGATCTGACAGGTTCCATACATGAGATCGCGATGCTGCATGCGGAGGATTTCCTGTCAGAAGGAGAGAGAATGGCACACACACGCAGGTACCTGCACGTCGTCGTCGCGATGGCCGCGGCCATGATTGTCGGCTCGGCGTGCTCGAAGGCGGAGCCCGTGAAGGAGGCGCCGAAGGTCGCGACGTTGGCCAGCTCGGGCAGTAGCCCGGCCGCGTCGACGGCGGCGCCGGAGCGGCCCCGCGAGCGGCTGGACACCACACCCGAGGAGTTCGAGGTGATGATGCAGCCGTACCTTGCCTGCGTCCGGGAGCACGGGGCCAAACCTAAGCAGGACGCGAAACCCGGCAATCCGTGGACGGGGGCGGATATGACGAAGCTGGTGGCGGCGGACAAGATCTGCGGCCCGCTCTACAACCCGCTGCCGCCGTGGGAGAAGGACCCCTCGAACCCGGAGGCCAAGGACTTCGCGCGTGACGTGGTGAAATGCTTGAAAGAGAAGGGCATCCAGTACGCCGAGGTCGGCGACGACGGCATCTACGTCTCGCTCGGCGGCGATGAGAACGACCGCGAGTCCATCACTAACGGAATGGATGTGCAGCCGAAGTGCGAACGCGAGGTCGCCGCGCGACGCAAGTGACCCGGGAATCGCGGCGGCTGTCAGGCTGCCGCGGGCACACCGTGGCCAGCGTCTCCGTCAGCGTCAGCCGGGACGCGCGGATCGATGGGTACGGCCCCGGCGAAGGGCCCCGCCAGCACCACACCGGCCACACCGGCGACCGTCGCGGTCACCGGCACCACGACCGGCCAGCCGTGGTACGCCGCGTAGGCCGAGCAGCCCCGGCCTTAGCACGTCGAGCGGCGCCAGCCGCACCGGGCGATCCCCGGGGCCTGTCCCCGTTGCACTACCGCTACGGCCGGCCCGTGCGGTGTCGGCGACCGGCCGCCCGTCGGGGATCTCGATGCGCCGCGGCAGCGACGCGGCGGGGTCCCGGTCATGGAAAGGGCGGCGCCCGTCCAATACCGCGCCGATTAGGACGATGCCGTAGACCCGGGCACGGATCTCTCGAAACCGCGCGCAGACCGCCGAATCGCCTGCGCTACTCGGTGCAACCTCAATGACGCGAGGGCCGTCATAGATGTGTGACAGTGCAAGGAAAGCGAATGCGCCAGCACGACGGGCGGCTCCACGACTTCGTGCTGGCTCGGCGGGCCGGCCCCTCGCACACCGCGACGCTGCTGGCGGCCGACACCGAGGACCTGGCTCAGTCGAGGCCGGCAAAGTTCTACGTCGGCTGGAGTGCCTTCCGCCGCTTCGAAGTCGCGAAGGCGTGCTGCGGGTTCTGTTCAACTCGCTCATCGACGAGCGCCGCCGGTCGTGGCGCGACCAAAGGTCAATGGCCGAGCCGCCCCACTGGGAGCAGCGCGACCGCGGCGGCGGATACGGTAGGGAGGCGCTTCGCACCGCGCTGTGGGGTGCAGTGCGGTGAACGATGATGTCAGGGAGGCGCTGCGGGAGCTGGCCGGTCGGCTGACCGCCCCAACGCTGGAGCAGGCGTACGCCGACCTGGATCGCGGTCGTCGAGCCCGGCGCTGTCGGCGTGGAGCTCAGCTCGCCGGCGGATCGCTGGTCGCCTTGGCCGCTTTTGCCGTGGTGCTGCGCGCTGGTACCGGCCGGACACGAGCGTATCGCCCGGCACATGGTCCGCCAGGTAGTAGGCATACGGACTGTTGAGCCCGTACGGCCCGGAGTCCTTTTGATCCAGGTGCTAGACACCACGCCGGTCATCGTCGGCTGGCCGGGGGCAGCCGGATCGGCCTGCCCGACCCTGTGGGTGCCGAGAATTCCATCCTTGCTGTTCAGGCGGCATGTTCATATTCGTGGAGAAGTCCGCCGAGCCGATCGCGTCGGCGGATGAGCAGAGGCGTGATCGTGGCGGGATCGGTGATCGGCTCCGACAGCGCATGGAAGGGCCGGGCATTCGCCATGCCCCGGTGAGGACGGTGACGGTTGTGGTGCCGTTCGTACTCGTCCAGGGCGTGCAGCAAATGCGCTTGGTTCCAGATCAACGTCCGGTCGAGCAGTTCGTGGCGGCAGGCTTGGATCCACCGCTCCATGATCGAGTTCATGCGCGGCATCCGGACGCCGCTGAGCTTGTTCTTTAACCTGGGCGCCTCTGGTGTTCTTCGATGCTGAGTGCCCGTTTGGTGGTTTTGCCGACGTCGTGGCGGGTGGCGGGTCGGCGGTTTCGTGACCCGGTGGGCGTCCAGGGCTGGGTGTGGTGGGTTTCGGTGCACTGGCCGGTCGTGCGGTCTTGGCGCGCAGGTTCCGAAACCCGCGCCGCACCCGGGCCGGGGTGAGCCGACCTGCGAGTGCGGGACGTTCCCACGGCCGGCGCAAGTCCTGGGCGAGGTGGCGTGCGAGACGCAGCTGGGTGTAGGCGGCGATCACGATCCACGTCCACTATTCAACAGACAGCCCTTGGTATTGATGTTCTTCCCTAGACAAGAAGATCATCGACCAAGGGCTGTTCCCATGATCAACCAGGGGCCACCACCGACCCCCACGGGTTAAACAACAAGCTGAGCGCTTGTTGATCAATTGGATGGCAATCACAAGCGTAGCTGCCAGCGTTCGAAGGGGGTGCACTGTTCTGCCGCGGATGGACTGTTCGCCGCCGGCCGTCAAAGGTAGTGGGTGCAAGGCTGTGCTGTTCCTCCGAGCCGCTGGGCCCTCGTCCTCCAGCTCGGCCCGTTCACCACAGATCTTGCTGTACTGCCCTCCGGTAAAGGTCGTCGCGCCCGGCTGGAGACGACTGATGGTAGGACAACTCGCGTGATGAAGCCTGAGGTATGCGGGCGAAGGAGGTAGGTACGTGTTGACCACGCCTTCACCGGGTTTGTTGAACACGACCCAGCCGGCGTGTCGCCCCCATAGGCCGATCCAGGTGACCGAGGCGCAGTCGCCGCCCCAGAACCGGCCGATGTAGGACTGCCGGGGCCGGTGCGGGGGCCCACCGGTGATGGTGACGTCCCACGGCTGGTCCGCGACTCTCGACATCGATACCCCGGTCACCGTGAACCCGAGCCCGGTCATCTCCCTGGCCACGACCTCGGGGGTGAACGCCTCATCCGACCAGAGCAGGTAGCCGAACTCGTACCTGTCGCTCAGGTACTGCACCACCGAGGCGACCGTGCAGTACCGCACCCCGAGCACCGGCCGCGCCTCGACCGGGTACTCGCGCCACGGCACCGGATCCCACGGACGTCGCATCACGTCCTCCTTTGCGCCAGATCTACTCGTAGCACAGCGAGAACGTCCGTGCGGCCCAGCCGTCGCGGTGATCGCCGGCCGGTCGCAGACCGGCCGGGCCGGGGCGAGCCGTTCGCAGGCCAGCGCCATCCCCCCGGCCGGTTCCCGACGTTCGTCAGCGGGTCGCCGGTGACGGTCCGCTCGTGCACGGTACGGAACCGCCAGGCCGGCAGGAAACCCACGTTCAGATAGCCAAGATTCACGGGCGCTCTAGGTCTGTTGTGGAGTTGTCCGCGTCGGGATGCTGGCTCGTGCGGGGATGAGCCATGGTTCGAAGCCGGGCACTGTGCATTCGATGGCGAACTCGACGTGTAGTTCGCCGAGGCTGGCCACGATCTGGTCTTCGTCGAGGTTTGATTTGGCGACCCAGCCGTTGAGGGTGTGGCCGAGTTGTAGTTGCTGGGCGCGGGTGCTGGTGGCGTGTGCATGGTTACCGGGCAGGGGCCCGAAGTCGTACGGGTAGACCTCGACGGGGGGTCGTCCAGTCGAGTCTTCCGCTCGTCCTCTTCGGCAACGTGATCGGCCGCATGACGAGGCGGGCCTGCTCGACGCGTGTCACCTGGCTGGGGCCGGCCAAGGTGGCGCGGATGAGCATGATCGGCTCCTGCGCTTTGACCCAATCGATAGTGATGTCGAATTGGGGTCGTAGGTCGCAGGTCGCCGCGCAGCCGGGTCTGCTCGATGCGGGTGAGCGTCTTCGCGGTCCGGCCGGAGTGGACGGCGGTTCGCCAGGCGAAGAAGGCGATGACCGCGGCGAAGATCGCGATGGTGGCGCTGGCGATCGAACCGATGGCGCTGACGGTGTCGGCATCCATGTCGGCGCACGATAGCGCGGGCACCCAAACGGACGAGAGCCGCCGAGGGTGAGTTACCCGCAGCCGGGAGAGCCGTCCAGCCTCAGGCCATCGTCGGTGGCCGGTGGCGGCGAAGACGGTCGTGGCTGCCTCCGAATTGGACGTGAACCTGCTGGTGGCCCGGCACACGCCAGACGACCTCGACATAAGCCGGGTGGACGGGGAGCGCCCGCAACGGTTGCGGGCCAAGGCGCTGGCGAGCCTGGGACAACGCGGCCTCACTCGGATCCGCAACCGGCAACCCGCGGAGTCCCGCTGCCTACTCCACCACCAACACGCCCACTTGAGGAACCATCGCCGCGCTTGATTACCCGGCATCGGGGTCAGCGCCGGGTATTGACCCGGCTGGTCAAGCCTTGCCCTGCGCGGCGTGCGCGACGTGTTCCCAGTCGGCCCAGGTCTGAAGGCGCTGGGCGTAGAGGTGCTTGACGACCTCGGTGGGCTGGGAGCCGAACAGTACCCGCAGCGGAGGGTTCTCCGCGTCGACGATCTCCAGCAGCGCGGGGCCGGCGGCGGTCGGGTCGCCAAGCTGCGCGCCGCTGCGGCGGGCGACCATGGCGTCGCGGATCGGCTGGTAGATAGGGTTTTGCTCGGCGAGCACCGCGGACGAGCCGGCCCAGTCGGTGCTGAAACCGCCCGGCTCGACCAGGGTGACCTTGATTCCGAACCCGGCGACCTCCTGGGACAGGGACTCGGAAAGCCCTTCGAGCGCCCACTTCGAGGCGTGGTAGCCGCCCAGGTACGGGAACGCGCCGATACCACCGATCGTGGAGACCTGGATGATGTGGCCGGAGCCCTGCGCGCGCAGGAGCGGCAGGACCGTCTGGGTGACGAAGAAGACGCCGAACAGGTTCGTCTCGAGCTGGTCGCGCATCTGCTGCTCGCTGATCTCCTCAACGGCGCCGAACAGGCCGTACCCGGCGTTATTGACCACGACGTCGAGCCGTCCGAACCGCTCGTGCGTGGCGGCGACCGCGGCGGAGACCGCCGTTTTGTCGGTGATGTCGAGGGCCAGAGGCAGGAGGTTGTCGCCATACTTGGCGGCGAGGTCCTCGAGCGTGGCCGTGTCGCGGGCCGTCGCGGCGACCTTGTCGCCGCGGGCGAGTGCCGACTCGGCAAACGAGCGGCCGAGGCCGCGGGACGTGCCGGTGATGAACCAGACCTTGCTCACGAATCCCTCCGAGATGACGGTGCGTAGCTTGTGTCGCGTGGTTTCAGCCAAAGGATCGACAAGCGTTCACGTACCACGATTTCCGCTAATTCTTCGGCAGTCGGCATTCGTGGCACGTTGATTTTGAGCGCGAGTTGTCGCGGTGCCTGCTTGATACCGATCTTCTGGATTTGCTGCTGGTAGAAGTCAGCCACGACTGGTATCGCCTCGACGAGTTCTCCTCGCATGGGCGTGGTCCGGCCGTCATAGGTGACCTCGACGTCATGTCCGCCGCGGAAATTGACTCGCCATGTTGCGGCGGTCAAGGCCAGTAGCGTGCCGTTGCTATGGTGCGCGCTGACTGGAATGTCGAACCGGCGTCCCGATTTGCGGCCGGTGAAACGTAGCGCCATCATGGAACGTCGCGCAGGCCCTCCGAAGGGTGAGCGCAGCATTGCCAACACGACGGGACTGAGCATCCGGGTTATAGCTACCGGCGGGCGAGCCAACTCAATGGGGCTCATATTCATGTACCTTCTTACTCTTGGTCCACAGGTATACGCCGATGGACCCGACGCAACTAGCCGAGCAGAGGCTCCTCGGCGGCGGACATGAACCGGGACGCGCGCTGGTGGCCCTTGGCCGCGGGGATCGCGGTTCCGCTGCTGGCCGTGCCCCACCTGCCATGGCTCCCCGAAGGCCAGCGCGTACGCCGTGATGGTCACGGGCCGCCGACGCCTCCCGAGAGGGGGTTGTCCAACGCCAGGGTGAGTTCGGCGATCTGCCATCCGCTGTCGGACCGCCGCAGTCCGAACGTGTAGACGCCGGTCGAGATCACCTGCACGTTCTCGCCGGTGTTCCTCGTCTGCAGTAGGTAGGCCCGCACCTGAGCGCTGCTGGCGCCCGCTGCCATTACCACGACATTGCTCAGGTGGTGCCGCACCCTTCCGGTCTGGGCCGCGTGCCCGTCACGGACGAAGCTGAGCACCGCCGTGCGTCCGGCGACAGGGCCGAGCACTCCCTGTCCGGGCACCGTGAAGGTCCAGGTGGTGTCCTGGGTCAGAATCGCCTCCAGCGCGGGCACGTTCAGCTCGTCCAGGGCGTGAGCGTAGGTCGCCACCGCGTGCTGCAGTTCGGCGATCACGAGACCACCGTCAGCACGATCTTGCCCTGGATGTGGCCCCGCGCGGCTCGCGTGTGCGCGTTGCCGGCCTCGGACAACGGATACGTGCTGTCCACCCCGACCTGGAGCTTGCCCTCGTCGAACAGGCGCCCGATCTCGGCGAGTTGGCTGCCGTCAGAACGCACCTGGATGTTGGAGACCGAGATGCCCAGACGCGCCGTCTCTTCCGGGTCGTACTGGGCGAAGAACACCGGAAGCATGGTGCCGCCACGCTTGAGCACGGTCAGGAAGAGTGAGCTGTCCGGGCCACCGACCGTGTCGATCACGAGGTCGACATCGCTGACCACGTCCGCGGCCCGCGTCGTGGTGTAGTCGATGAACTCGTCGGCGCCGAGCTTGCGCAGGAACTGCTCGTGGCGGCCCGAGGCCACCGCGACCACGCGCGCTCCCTTCCACTTCGCCAGCTGCACCGCGAAGTGGCCCACTCCGCCGGCGGCCCCGTTGACCAGCACGGTCATCCCCGGTGTGATCGGCACCGGCTGATGCACCTGACCGGTGAACGGAGACGGCACGTCGTGGCCGAGATCAATCAGGTACTGCCAGGCCGTGAGCACGGCCATCGGAGCCCCGGCCGCCTGTACGTGGTCGATGCCGGCCGGCTTGCGGGCCAGGTCCGACGCCGGCGCGGCCACATACTCGGCGTACGTCCGGCCGTCGAACCCGGGGAACCTCAGCATGCCGAAGACCTCGTCACCGACGGCGAACTCCGTCACGTCCGCAGCGACCGCCTGGACCACGCCCGACATGTCCGTTCCGGGAGTCAACGGGAACTCCAGCGGCGGCCGCATCTCGGCCGGCATGACCTTCAGCCCCTCCCGCAGGTACCAGTCCGGCGGGTTGATGCCCGCCGCGTACACCCGGACGAGGACCTCTCCCGGTCCGATCTCGGGCACCGGCACCTCGTCGTACCGCAAGACTTCCGGCCCGCCGGCCTCGTGGAACTGAATCGCCTTCATCACGCCTGTGCTTTCTCGGGGAAACGTTGCTCCCTCAGTCAAGGCCGGAACGGCCTGGCCGTCCAAGACCGGTTCCGTGACCCGGTCATTCCGAAAAGACATGACGCGTACACTCAGCCGGGTGAACGATCTCGGACAGGACCTGGAACTGCGGCTGGTGCGCTACTTCACCGTGGTCGCGGAGCACCAGAACTTCGGCCGGGCCGCCGCCGACCTGCACGTCGCCCAGCCTGCGCTGAGCCGCCAGATCCAACGGCTCGAGAAACAACTCGGCGCACGACTGCTGGACCGCGTACCCCAGGGCACCCGGCTCACTCCGGCCGGCCAGGCGTTCCTCCCCCGGGCCCAAGCCCTGCTGCGGGCCGCCCGGCAGGCCGAACTGGCCGTACGCGACCAGGCCGAGACCGAACGGATCACCGTCGGCTACGTCGAAGACCTCGTGATCACCGCCGCGGTCCGGGAATTGCGCCGCCGCCACCCGCAAGCCGAGATCACCCCCCGGCACCTGAGCTGCCGCGACGTGGCAGCGCTGTCCGACAAGCGCGTCGACGCCCTGATCGGGCGGGCCCCGCTGCCGCTCGCCGCCGACAAGGTGCTCACCACCGCGCTGTACGAGGAACCCCGGATGCTCGTGGTGCCGCGCGGTCATTCCTTGGCTGACCGCGCGTCGGTGACCTCGGAGGAACTGGCCGGCGAAAAGGCGGTTCCCTGCGCTTTCGAGACCGGGGACTGGACCTCCTACCAGCTCCTCGGGTCCGGTGTGCCACCGATGGAGAGCTACGAGGACAAGCTGGAACTGGTCGCGAGCGGCCGGGCGGTCGCCGTGCTACCAGTCGGCGATCTGCGCAGCTCACTGCGTCCCGACCTGGTCACCGTCCCGATCGAAGGCGCTCCCCCCAGCCGTGTCGTCGTGGTCAGCCGCAAGGGCGACCCGAATCCGATGATCAGGAGCTTCCGGCTGGCGGCCAAGGCCGTCCTGACCACCCCGGCAGCCTCACCGGCATAACTCTGAACTGCATCCACGGCTCGTTGTTGCTACGCGGTAGAAGCTAACGTGAATGCGTCGCCGCACGTGGCTTCGTGACATGGTGGCCGTGTCGCTTCCCCTGAGGGCCTCAACCTGCATCTCGTGTCCTCCGTGAGCCCTGTCCGCGGTCTCCCGCTTCGAGGTGTGGAGTGTGAGGCCGGTCCCGACGGGATGGAGCGACCGTTGCGCCGGGCGGGGTCCGACCGTGATCACAGCCTGGGTGGGCGTGGCGAGACTGGGCACCGAAGATGATCGCGCCCGGCTGTCGGCCGCCCCGCGCCGGATGACGATGAGGCGAGTGCCGGCTCAGAGAACGATCTTGGCCAGCCGGGTGATGTCGTCCATGTCATCGGTGCCCGTCGAGAGAATGATCTCGTCCACACCCAAGCCTGCATACTGCTTGAACATGTCCCGGATCGCGTCCGGCGTGGTGCTGACGGCGTTCACGGCTGTCTTCTGGAAATCGCCCGCGGCAGCGTAATAGCCGGCGACGCTCTCGAGCGTCTTGTGGACGTTGCCGGTGGCGACGAAGGCGCATGCAACCAGCCGGGGCTCGCCTTCACGCCCCGCCTCCCGCCAAGCCGTGTACCGCTCGAAAACAGGGTTTGGGGGTTGACCTGCGGTTCTGTGCGTTGCCGATTGCCCTCAGCAGGCAGGCTGACGGGCATGATCGTGTCGTCCGGGTACCTGGTTCTAGGTCAGTTGCTGCAGTTGATCGTGTTGGGTTTGCGCGGCGATGGGGCGAAGGAAGTCGAGATCATGGTGCTGTGGCACCAGGTCGCGGTGCTGCGTCGTCAGGTCAAACGTCTGGATCTGGAACCGAACGATCGGGCGGTGCTTTCGGCCCTGTCCCGGCTCTTGCCCCGGCCGCGGCTGAGGTCCGCCTTCCGATGCGGCCGGGATCATGCGGCTGTTGAATTCGGCGGCGAAGTTCTCGAACACGCGACGTCGCTCTCGCTCATCGGCGATGATCCGCTCTGTGGCGGGCAGGTCGGCGTGGGTTCCGTGCTTTAGGTGAACGGTCGGGCGCGGGTGCACTGATAGATTCACGACCCGGCCGCGGCGCCCCGGCATGCCGCTGAGCGAACATCCCGTCGACGGAGCGCGGCCGGGGACCCGATGCGACGCGCGTTGTCGGCCGCGTCCCAGGTGGTTGCGGCCGGACCGACCGATCTGCCAGCTGGATGGCCCAGAACCGGTCGGGGAGGCTGCCTGGCAAGATCGAACGGCTGACCGACGCCAGGCAGCAGGCGGAGGAGACCGTGGCTACCCGGACGACCCGAGGCCCCCGGGAAGAGCGCGGCGGGGAACTTAAGTATCGATGCATGACCGTAGGCTGAGCCGGCAGTCGGCTCGACAGCGACCTCCGTTCAATGTTGAGCTGGCACAGGCGCTTCTACGCTCGGCCTATGACGATCGATGTGCGGCGACGGCCTGCGAGTCCTGTGTCCCGGGGGGGCTCGGGCGCTGAGTCCAGACCTGGCGCGTGGCTTCATGCTTCTGTTCATCGCTCTGGCCAACACGCACCACTTTCTGCCCGGTCCGGTGTTCGGCGGCTACCCGTTGCGCGGTTCAGTCATCGACTCGGCCGTGACGTGGTTGCTGTCGACCTTCGTCGACGGGCGCGCCTTTCCCCTGTTCGGCCTGCTGTTCGGGTACGGCGTGGCCCGGATCGCCGAGCGGCAGTAGCACCTGGGCCGATGGGGCGTGCGGCGGCTGCTCTGGCGGCGCAGCCTGGTGCTGGTGGCCGTGGGATTTGTTGATGCCCTGCTGTTCTATGTCGGTGACATCCTCGCCGCGTACGGCGTGCTGCTGCTCGTGGGCGCGTGGTTTGGTGTGGTGGAGGGGACCGATGGCTGCTGCTGGTCGCCGCGGGGTTCCTCGCCCTGACCGCACTACCGACCGACGACTACGCGGCGATCAGCCGGGAAGGACCGGACGCGGACATGCTTCCGGTCGACCTGGGGTCGATGATCGCCGACCGGGCGCCGGCGGCTGCCATCGTTGCCCTCGCCGGCCCACTGGGTTTCCTGTGCCCCTTCCTGGTCGGACTCGTGGCCGGTCGTCGGCGCATCCTGGAGGAATCGGACCGGCATCGGCGCCTGCTCGTGCCGACGGCGGTGATGGCCTGGGCGCCGCGGTGCTCGGTGCTCAGCCGCTCGCGCTCGCCCTCCGGGCACGACCGCGATGCCCGCCGACTCCTCGCTCGCGTGGATGGCGAGCCTGCGCGATGCCACCTCCATCCTGGGCGGGCTCGGTTACGCGGCACTGCTGTCCCTGATCGCCGCCCGTGTCGGGTCCGGTCCGCACCCATTGGTGCGGGCGATCGCCGCCACCGGCCAGCGATCCATGACCTGCTATCTCCTGCAGTCCGTTACGTGGGCGCTCGTCTTCACCCCGTTCCTGCTGAACCTCTCGGGCCGGTTGACCGTGCCACGACAGCCCTGCTGGCCGCCTGCACCTGGGCGGTGACCGTGTTCGCCGCTGACCGGATGCATCGAGCGAACCGGCGCGGGCCGTTCGAGGTGCTCATCCGCCGAGTCACCTACGGAAGCCGGCCGAGGACGACGGCCGATCGGCCGGCCGGGTCCCAGCGCCAGGTATCCGCCGGGTGAGGCCATCGAGTTTCAGACCGTCCGGGTGCGGCAGCAACGACTTCGACCCCAGCGAAGCGCGCCGCATCGACGTCATCCGGACCGGCCCGGACAGCTCTCCCACGTCCCAAAACTCCACCGAGCGGTCCTTGGACCCGGTGGTCAGCGCCCGTCCGTCCGGGCCGAACGCCGCCGACCCCGTCACCAAGGGTGACAGCTTCCGGCTCAACCGAACCACCACTGGACAAGGAGTCAAGCAACTGCGCTGACCGAACCACCGTGACCGGCCGGGGGCCTCGGGTCGTCCGGGTTGCCACGGTCTCCTCCGCTCGCTACCTCGCGTTGGTCAGACCGACAGCGGTACCGGCACGAGCACGGCCGGAAACCTCGATCAGGTCCCCGGCCGGGCCGGCCGCTCTCGCGCACGCGCTGCTGCGTCAGCGGCAGTTGTTTTCCATGTCGAGGAGCACCCTCCGGGCTTGGGCCGTGATGTTCCCCTCCGAGGTGTTGGCTTCGCGCTCCAGCTGGTCGAACTTGACGCGCCAGTCGCTGCTCTGACGGCCGCGGCCCTCGTGCCCGCGTCAGCCTGCGCGGGTTTCCGACCGGTCTCGTGCGGGCCCTGCGAACCGCTCGCCGGGCTGAGGATCAGACTGGCGTCTTCGGCCCGGCGCCCGGTTCTAGGCGTCAGCCGCGATCAGCTCGGGTCGCCACCATTGTTCTGCCAGGACTGCACCGAGCCGTTCGGGCCGACGACGAGGTAGTCGTCCAGACCGTCGCCGTTGATGTCGGCCAGATGAATCTGACCATCAGCGGTGATCCCGGAAGCGATGCGGCCCATCGGCGACCAGACGGGACGCCCCTCCTGGTCACCGGCGACGTTGCGCCACGCCTCGATCGAGCCGTCGAGCTTGACCAGGGCGTAGTCATCGAGCCGGTCACAGGTCAAATCCGCGAACGCGAGCAGGTCGTTGGCGGTGCCAACGCCGGCCGCGATCTCGCCGCGCGGGTTCCACCCGAACGCGCCGTTCTGGCCAGGGCCGGTGTTCAGCCAAGCGCTGACCGCGTTGGTGCGGCCTGCCACCAGGTAGTCGGCTAGCCGATCGCCGTTGATGTCGGCGAACATGACCGTCCCACTCGATCCGGTGCCCGAAGCGACGCGTGCCTGAGCCAGCCATACGGGCTGGCCGTTCTGGTTGGGGCCGGCGTTCATCCAGGCATCGACCGCTCCTTGACTGCGCACCACCACATAGTCGGCGCGCCGGTCACCGTTGATGTCGGCGAGGTGCACGACGTCGGACGCGGCCGCGCCGACGCCCGCGGCCACCTCACCGAGCGGGCTCCAGCCTGGCCGGCCGGGCTGGGCGCCGCCGGTGTTGCGCCACGCGTCGATCGAGCCGTCCTGGTGCACGACAAGGTAGTCGGCGCGTCCGTCACCGTCGAGGTCGGCGAAGCGAACCTGAGGACCGGCGCCTGTGCCGGTCCCGCTCGCGATCTCGCCTTGGGGAATCCACCGCCCGCCCGCACCGGGGCAGGAGGGGACCGCCGGTCCGCTGATCCAGCCAGAGTCCGCCGCGTCGAGTACGCCGCGGTAGAACGGGACGGCCATCTTCTGATAGCCGCGGTCGTCCGGGTGCAGGCCGTCGGCCAGGTTGGCGGTGGTCACCGAACTCATGTCGACGAGCCTCACGTGCTCACCGGCCCGCTGCCGGGCCGCGACCACGCCGGGGATCGCCGCGTTGTAGGCGTTGATCCGCGACTGCGTCGTCCCGCTGGCGGCCGGCACGATGGTCGACACCACCACCGTCACGCCCGGCGCCGTGCGCAGAATCTGATCGATCAGGCCGCCGAGACGGCCGGGGGCGCCACCGGGGTCGACATTGTTGCCCATGTCGTTGGTGCCGATATGGAGAAGCACCACATTCGGCTGGTACGACCGCAACGCGGAGTCGGTGATTCCGGCGACCTGGCTAATGGTCCAGCCACTGTGCCCCTCGTTGGCCAGCGCCGACGGCCCGGACCGCTGAGAGCCGACCAGCTCGACCTGGCTGCTGCCGACCTCGGCGATCTCCCTGAAGCGGGCCAGATAGCCGGATCCGTCCGAGCTGGCGTAGCCGAAGGTGATCGAATCGCCCAGCGGCATGACCCGGAGCCGGGTCGCGCCGACGCCGCGCACGATGCGCTGGATAGTGTTGTTGATCATCTGTGCGATGTCGGGGTTGAGCAGGTTGGCGATAGAATCCAGGGGCGCCCGCCAGCTATCGAAGATCGTCGCGTAGCGCCGTACTGTCACTTGGAGGCTGGCGATCAGGCTACGGGAGCCGCTGGCAAAATACTGCGCGAGAGCGCCGAGGAACGCGCCACCGGCCGCACCGGCGATCGCGGCGCCGACGGCGTTGCCCCACGCCTCGCCGTCGATCGGCCTGCCATCGAGGGCGGCGCTGACCAGTTCGCCGATGCCGGCCGACAGACCGCCGGCGATCGCGCCGCAGACCGGTGCGGCGGGCGGGGCGCCGACGGCGAAGGCGGCCAGGCAGATCCCGCCAATGACCACGGCCGAGGCCACCACGACCAAGCCGGCGATAAGCTTCTTCCAGAAGCCGTCCCAGAAGCCAGCGGTGCCGATGTCGCCAGCCGGCACCACGAACACGATGCTGTCGCCGACCACCTGGATACTGCCGCCATACCGGACTTCGCTGAGCGCTGAGTAGCCCACGCTGTCGCGCTCAGCCCGCACGGTGAGGGCCTGGCTGAGCGACAGCCCCCGGCTCATATCGGCGCGGGTGGTATTGACCCACTGGTTCATCGCCTGGCGGAACTGGTCCGGGCGAGCGCCGACCTTGAAGTCAATGGCGGCAATGAGGTCATTGTCATTGCCCGCCAATGAGCGCAGCCCGCCGGAGTCGCGGGCGCAGCCGACGCGCAGGCCGGTACCGTCACCGGAGATCGGCTGGATGGCGAACGACGACCCGAACGATAAGCAGCCGGAGTCGGTCCCGGCCGCGGCCGGCCGCGCTACCAAGTTCATGGCCAGGGTCAGGATGAGGACAAGGAGCGGAACGCCGAGAAGACGTCTCTTGGTGTACTTGCGGGCCATCGTCGCGGCCGGAACCGCCGGACGGCTCTGGACAGCTTTCACTGAGCTTGACTCCTACGCAGTGGCAGTGTGGTGATCATCTTGTCCGCTCTACGACAGATCGATCGATCCTTTGCGCTCGTCCGCTCGAGAGTGCCTCCAAAGGATTGCGTTGAGCCATTCGGACGCCGTCCGTACTGGCCGAGGCCAAAGGAGCATGTCATGGTGGTGGTGGGTCAACACAGTGGCATTCGAAGCACCATTCGGGTCGTGCCGGGATCACCACGATCGGTAGTAGTGGCCTGTGAACGGGCAGTGCCACTAAGGGCCACTGTTCCGATGTGGAACACCCTCGTCCGAACCGATCGCCGCGCGCTATCTCTACGTTGTGGATTCGCGACGGCGGACGGGCGTCCATCGGAGTACCGGGTCGGGCCTATTCGGAGGATGCCACGCAGCGGTTGCGGCCGGCCCGCTTGGCCTCGTAGAGGGCCTGGTCGGCGCATTCCAGGACGGCCGAGAGAGTGTGGTCGGGGGCGGCTTGGCGCGGTGCAGGATGCCGACGCTCACCGTGACCGGCAACGGGTGTCCAGGGCGGCCACCGCGGCGGTCATCTCGGCCTCGGCCGCGGGGCGACCGAGCTTCGGGATCCTCGACTACCTGACCTTCCGCCGGCTGGTCTCGCATCACCTCACCGGTACCTTGCCCTGTCCGATGTGGTATGTCTCCGTACGACTGGAGTTCCACCCGGGATCGGACACCGGAGTTTCATGCCGCGAGGGCGATGGATGGACGGTAGCAGACACGCGCTTCGCGTGGTGTCTGATGTTTCACGGTGGAATGCAGTCTTTTGTTGTTGTAGTAGTTGATGTAGGCGAACACTGCCCGGCGTGCCTCGGCCCGGGTCGCGAAGACACGGGTGCCGATCTCGGTCTTGAGGCTGGCGAAGAACAACTCCGCCGCGGCATTGTCGTAACACGACCCGGTCCGGCCCATCGACGCTCGCAATTCGAGCCTGGTCAGTGTGGTCCGGAAGGTCGTGGAGGTGTACTGCCCCGGTCAGAGTGGAAGATCGCGTCCGGGCGGACCAGGCCACGCCGGTGAGCCAGCTCGACGGCGTCGCAGACGAGCTCGGCGCGCATGTGCGTCGCCATGGCATGCCCGACGACTTCCCGGTTGAACAGGTCGATTGTGGTGGCCAGATACAGCCAGCCCTCGGCGGTGGGCAGGTAGGTGATGTCGCCGACCAGCCTGCGACCCGGCGCGACGGCGGTGAAGTCGCGGCGGATAGGTTCCGTCGTCATCCTGGCGTCTCCCTTGAAGATCGAGATCCGCCGTTATTTGTACAGTCCCCACAACGGAAAAGTTACGAAGGCGACAAACCACCGCTAGCTCACCAGGCGAGTTCGCCATCCTGGCACTGGAAGGTGCCGGTGGGCCCGTCGCGGTCGATGATCGCCATACGCGCGACGACCTCGGCGCCGATCGCCGGGTCCTGCGCGGAGGAGTTGCCGTGCAGGTCGGTGGCCAGGAAGCCGGGGTCGACTGCGTTGAACTTGATGTCGGGTACCGCCTGGGCGTACCTGACGGTCAGCATGTCGACGGCGGCCTTGGTCGCGGAGTAGACGATCGAGTGGACGCCGAACTGATGGGAGGCAGGGTCGGTGACCATCGCGAAGGACCCCAGGCCGCTGGAGACGTTGACGACGACCGGGTTGTCGGAGCGGCGCAGCAGTGCCAGCGCGGCCTGGGTGGTGCGCACCACGCCGGTGGCGTTGGTGTCGAACTGGTCGAAGGCCATCGTCGCGGTGAGCTCGTCAGCGCCGTCGAGGTTGTCCCAGATGCCCGCGTTGTTGACCAGGACGTCCAAGCGCCCCTCGCGCTCGTCGATCTCCGCCATCGCCGCCTGGATGGAGGCGTCGTCGGTGACGTCGATCTGGACCGGCCTCGCGCCCAGCTGGGCGGCGGCGCTCTGACCCTTCTCGAGGTCGCGCGCTCCGAGGTAAACGGTGTGCCCTTCGGCGGTCAGGCGGCGGGCGCTCTCGTAACCCAGGCCCTTGTTGGCACCGGTGATCAGCGTGATGGTCATGCGGGGGCTCCTTCGTGTTGGGGTGTGATAGCGCGGTCCGTGCTGGCAGCGCCATGGGATGGGAACCTACGCACTCCATAAGCCAACGTCAACGTTGGCGTTGCCTCAGGTGGTATGCTCCCCTCGTGAGCAGGGACGTGGAGGGCACCAGGCGCAGGATCGCGGCCGCGGGTCTGGCGGAGTTCGCCGAGCACGGCCAGCACGGCACCACCGTCGAGCGCATCGCGACGCGGGCGGGGGTGAACAAGGAGCGCGTCTACGCCCACTTCGGTGACAAGACGACCCTGTTCACCGCGCTGGTGCGCGAGCAGGTCGACGCCATCGCTGCCGCGGTGCCCCTGGTGGTGGACGGCGCCGACGACGTGGGCTCCTTCGCTGGGGCGAGCTTCGACTACCAGCTTGCCCACCCCGATCTGGCGCGCCTGCTGGTGTGGGAGGGGATGGCCGATGCCGGGGCCGTGCCGCAGGAGGCCTCGCGCGGCGAGCTGTACCGGGCCAAGGTCGACGCGGTCGCCACCGCCCAGCGCCGCGGGGTGATCGACAACGGCATCGAGGCAGCCCACCTGGTCTTCATGGTCCTGGCCCTGGCCAGCTGGTGGTCGGTCTCCCCCCACGTCGCCCGGATGCTCGCCGGCCCTGGCGGAAAGGACGACGCTCACCGTAGGGCCTCCGTCGTGGAGGCCGCCACGCGTCTGGCCACCCCACGACCCCGCCCGGGCCTTATGACCGCCGTGGAGGGCTGAAGCGGTTCGTCGCAAGACGCAGGTGCAGGCCCTGACAGACATGCTCGCCGCCGCGGGCAAACCCGCCGTCCGCGTACGGGGAATCCCGGGCCGGGCTGCTGCGCGCGGGCGGGCTCGCCTCGCCCATGACCCGGGAGATCGCCGAGATGAGCTACCAGTGGACGCGGCCCCACGTGCTCGACGACTCTGCGGCCCGCGCCCACTTCGGCATCGAGCCGACCCATGGGACCAGGTGTGCCGCCGCACAGTCGAGGGCCTCAACGCCTGAGCGGTGCGTGCACGCACTCCACTACGTGGGCACAACATGATCACTGCGGCATGGGGTGGCTCAGGAACTGCTTGGTCGAACCGCCAGCCCGAGCCCTCCCTGTGTCCGCGACGTCCGCGTCCGGCGAGGTGTACCTCAACCAGACAGACCGGGGATCGGCGACTCGAAGTCCAAACCGGTAGCAATCTCACCAGACCCGGTCAGCCCAAACCTCCGTATCTGACCAGCGCCAGGGGTGTCTCCGGCACACTCCCGCCAGCTCGGCCAAGTCCTGCAGCGCGTCGGTGTCGCCGCGGTCGGCGGCCTGCCGACACAGGGCCTCGGCGCCGGCGGTGTCCCCAGCCTTCTCCCGGAGCGAAGCAGCCGAGGGGGCTCTGTTGCATTGCGACAGGTCTGGACAGGCGTAGGCCGGCCGAGTGCGGTGTCTAAATCGCCTGGGCAAGTTCGGTGAACGCCGCGGCGACCCGCAGCGCAGGCCGGCTGTCGACAGCGAGTTCGTAGTGGCCGCGGCGCAGATTCTGCAGGAAGGCGTGCCCGGCGATCACGACCTGCGCGCTCCGATCGGTCTGGAGTCCGCGCATGGGTCTGAGCCTGGGCTTGAGCTGACCGTGATCGGCCTCGATCGCATTGTTGGCATACTGCTCGACGTGATGCCACGCCGCCGGCACCAAGTCGTCGAGCACGGCCGGGTAGACCGCGGCAGCATCGGTGACCACCTCGGTCGGCATCACCTTGAGCGTGTGCAGCGTCCGGGTAAAGAATCGGCGGGCCGCCGCCGCGTCTCGGCGGACGAACAGCAGCACGTCGACGACCTGGCCGTGCTGGTCGATTGCCCGGTAGACGTAGCGCCACACGCCGTTGACTTTGACGTAGGTCTCGTCGACGAACCAGCGGTCACCGGGCGAACGGCGGGTGAACCGGGCTGCGTCGGCCAGCAGCGGTGTGAAGCGCTGGACCCACCGAAAGACGGTGACGTGGTCGACCTCGACGCCACGTTCGACGAGCAGTTCCTCGACGTCGCGGTAGGACAGGCCGTAACGCAGGTACCAGCGGACTGCGACCACGATCACGTCGGCCGGGAATCGGAAGCCGGCGAACGCCGACCGCGGAGGTGACCAAACCCGACAACGCGCTGCACTCTTCACTGCTCAAGCGTGCCTCGATCCTCCGATCGGCCAATGCAACAGAGCCCGCAAAACAACCTCGGCTTGCGCAGCGGCTACACGGCTACGCGGTCAGCGACCTTGACCTGAGATCCAGCAGCGGCGAGCGATATCGGACGGTCGCGGATTAAGTGGCAGACGTCGGCAAGGCTGACAGGGCCACTTCCACAATCTTCATGAGGCTCTGCCTGGACGCACCGCCCGAGGCCTCGACGGAGATTCCTTGCGCGACGGCCGCGACGTAGGCGCCGAGTGGCGCGGCATCGGCGTCGGCGGGCAGCCGGCCAGCCTTGATGGCCCGCGCGAACAGGCGCTGGAGGTCCTTCCGAACATCCATTCGCAGGGTGGCGAGCTGATCTGCCACGTCGCGGTTGGCGTCGCTACATACCAGCGCGCCTCCGACCATAAGGCAGCCCTTCGGATGGCCAGGCATAGTCCCGTCGAGGACGACTCCCTCCAGGTAATTTCGCGATGCTTCGACGGGGTCGTCAAGGGAAAGTGCCTCCGCCCGACGGACGAGCCTGGTCTGCATGTAACGGTCCATGACTTTGTCGAAGATCTGGCGCTTGTTCCCGAACGCTGCATAGAGGCTGGGGGCGCTGATACCCATGCTCGCGGTTAGGTCGGTGATGGACGTCCCGTCGTAACCCTGGCGCCAGAACACATCAGTTGCGCGGTCCAGCGCCTGGTCAGCGTCGAACTCTCGCGGCCTGCCACGGGGCATTCTGGCCTCCTTTGCTGAATTTGACCCTACCAACCGCGGCAGGCCGGCAGACCTTCCTGGAGGGGAGAAAGGGCTGTCGGCTCGTCACCCGGCCGGCGTGCTACGCGACCGAGCAGCCGTCGTAGGTGGCCTGCGAATCCTCGGCGTGAAGCGTGCCAGCCCCGACGCAGTGCAGCCGGTTCATCCACAGGTAGCGGGTATGGGGGTAAGCATACGGCGCGCTGAGTGGACCCTGACCCCCCTGTCGGGAGGGTGGCCTTGAGGAACGCGTCGTAGCCGTCCTCGCCGAGGTCGATGGTCCCGTAGTAGTGCTAGTCGCGACCGGGAGTCTTCGGCGTGGCCGGCGGGGCAGGCCGCTTGCACGCCTGAGATCCCCGTGATTATATTCGTAGTGAACGTTAAATATAACGTTCACTACGTTGGAGAGGTCGAGAGACAACCATGAGCTCGAACAGGAAGAATGTCCTGATCACGGGGGCAGGATCACGGGGTGGAATCGGTGCCGCGACCGCGCAGGCGTTCGCGCGCGACGGGGCCACGGTTCTGATCACGGGTCGGCACCAGGAGCGCGGGGACGAGGTCGTCGCCGACATCCTCGCGGCGGGCGGTGAGGCCCGCTTCATCCTCGCCGACCTCAGCGACTCCGCTGACGTCGACAGGCTCATCAAGGAGGCCGGTGACGTCGACGTCCTCGTCAACAACGCGGCGAGCTACCGGGCCAGCATCAGGCCGAGCCTGGAACAGAACCTCGCAGCGAACGCCGAGTCTTGGGATGTCAACATTCGGGCAGCCTTCGCCTTGACGACAGGCTTCGCCAGAGGGATGGCCGCCCGCGGCGGCGGCGCCGTCGTCAACATCAGCAGCATCGCCGGAACGCGCCACATGCCCCACATGTCCACCTATGGCGCGCAGAAGGCTGCAATCGACTCCTACACCAGGTCGTGGGCCGCCGAGTGGGGCTCCGACAACGTCCGGGTCAACGGTATCGCGCCGGGCAACGTGTCGAGCGATAACGTCACCGAGTTCATCGGTGCCGAGAGGTTCCAGACAATGGCCGAAAGCAACCCGCTCGGCCGTCTCGGCACGCCGGAGGAGATCGCCGAGGTCATTGTTTTCGTCGCGAGCGACCGCGCGAGTTTCCTGACCGGCCAGACCATCCTCGTGGACGGCGGCCACATGGCGAAGGCGATCTGACGCCTCGGACCAAGAACAAACCGGATGGTCGTGCTCGCCCGGCTGGTGCGCCCTCAGAGCCGCTCCGCGCGCTGAGACAGCCACACTGGTACTCCAGCAGGAGACCCGTTCTGAGCTGCGGGTGGCGGTGTGGTTTTGTCCGTGGGTAGCAAGCAGCCACTGGTGGAGCTGGCGAGCCTGGACCTTGTCGTGCGCAAGGTGATGGACGGTCCTCCGTTGCGCGTGCAGTACGAACTCACCGGGCATGGTTACGCGCTACGTCCGGCCCTGGATGAGCTCACTCGGTGGGCCGAAGCGCACCTGTCCTCATCATCAGAATGAACACCATCGACCGACACGCTCAAGCCGCTCGGGGGCATGGGCGTGATGGTGCTGTTGGACGTGGCGGAGCCGCGGGAGGTTGCCCGTGGCTCCGCCCGAGGGTCACCCCGCGTGCGCGACGAAGGTGCCTATCTCGCCTACGCTGCACGTCGGCACCTTCAGCACCAACCGGTCGGACACCGCGAAGGGTGTGTCGTCGCCCTTCCTGAACTCGGCCACGATGAGTAGCGTCTCGCCGTCCCGGATCCGGTCCGGGTTGATGCGGGCCCTCCCGGGGTCGTTGTCGAAGTACGTCACCGGTTCGCGCTGGGAGGACCCGGGAACCATGGGCGGCATGCCCGTGGAACAGTCCTCGTCCGCCTTCAGGATGGCCGCCCGCACGCCCATCTTCTTCAGCTGCTTCTCGAGGCCGGGCATGCCGTCGCCGCGCTTCAGGTCCATGACCAGCGAGCCGTCACCCTCCTTGGTCACGGCGTATGCGGGCGAGCCGCCCGCGCCGCTCAGCGCCGGCACGACCACCGCCGTCGCGACGACGGCCGTCGCCACCGCGGCGATCGTGAACGGGACGCGAAGACGCCGGGCCGGGGTCCGGGTGGCCTGAGCGGGGGCCGGGTGCGTGGCCATGGCCGACAGCTCCGATGCCAGGCGCTGCTTGAATCCGGTGGGCGTGCTCATGAGACAACCTCCAGGATGGGTTCTGTGACTTTGATGACGGATGGACGTTCGGCGCGCAGCGCACGCCTCGCGCGGAGCAGGCGGCTGCGCACCGTCACCCGGTTGAGGCCGAGGACCTGGGCGACCTCGCGCGGGGTGAGGCCGTCGACGGTCAGCAGATCGAGGACTTCGCGCAATGGCTCGCTCAGCGCGCTGTGCCGCTGGGACAGCTCGCGCGCGGCGCGTTGTGCGTCGATCCGCTCCTCGAGCGCGGCGATGTCCTCCTCGTCCAGCAGCCGATGCCCGTTCAGCTGGGCCACCACCTGTTGCTCGCGGGCGCTGCCGCGGTAGTTGTCGGCGTACGGCTGTGTGAGTGCAGAGCTGCGTACGAGTGAACGTGCATAGGTGAGCACGGTTTGTGCGTCGTACGCGAGGTGCTGGGCGTGAGGCTGCTCTGGTCGTTGTCGGGCGGACGTTGGGCGGCTGGCGATGGGGGCTCTGGATGAGCAGCGGTGGCTGGACGTGCGCCGGTTCCGGGCCCTGCACGAGGCCGGCGCGAGTGTCTCGGAGATCGCCCGCGAGACGGGCCTGAACTGGCGGACGGTCAAAAAGTATTTGGCTGGCGACACTGGCGAAGTGCCGCCCCGGCGGAAGATCAGGCCGTCCCGCGGGCAGGTGATCGACGCGTTCGCGCACGTGGTGGACGCGTGGTTGCGAGCGGAGTTGCTGCTCAAGGGCACGGTCATTCACGAACGATTGGTCGAGCAGTACGGGTTCACCGGCGACTACCAGCGGGTGAAGCTGTATCTGCAGCAGGCGAGGCCCATGATTGCAGCCGAGCTGGGGATCAGCCCGGACCAGCTGGCCGGGCTGCACCGCCGGTTCGAGGTCGTGACCGGTGCCCAGGCCCAGGTGGACTGGGGCGACGAGGGCGCCATCCTGGCCCACGTCGGGATCGCGAAGGTCTATTCGTTCCACATGGTGCTCTCGTATTCACGAGATCCGTTCTGCTGCTTCACCACCACGTCGGCGTCGGGCCAGGTGGTGACCACGCCGGTGGTCATGACCTCGGCGACGATGCCCGGCGGGCGGGCCGGCTTGCCCACCCAGTCACGACGCAGGTGGGTGGACGGGGCGGCCGGCACCCGCTGCTGGAGCAGATCACCCTCGCTGACCATGCCGACCAGCTTGCCGACGGCGTCGACCACCGGCAAGGCGGTCACGTTGTGGGCGGTCACCAGCTCGGTGGCGCTCTCCACCGACGCGATCTGCTGAATCGTGATCACCGGGCTTGTCATGATGTCCTTGGCGCGCACGTCGTCACCTCCCGGCGAACTGCTTCGTGAGGTCGAGCAGCCGGCTGGTGTAGCCCCACTCGTTGTCGTACCAGCCGAACACCTTGGCCAGCCGGCCCTGGGCCTGGGTCAGCCGGGAGTCGAACACGCAGGACGCCGGGTCGCCGACGATGTCGCTGGAGACCAGCGGCGCCTCGCTGTAGCGGATGACGCCGGCCAAGGGGGCCACCGCCGACGCGGCGGCAACGGCCTCGTTGATCCCGGCCGCGTTGACCTCGGTCGCGAACTGCAGGCTCAGGTCGCTGATCGACCCGTCGACGACCGGCACCCGGAGCGCCACGCCGTCGAGCCTGCCCGCGAGCTCGGGCAGCACGAGCCCGACTGCCTTGGCGGCGCCGGTGCTGGTCGGGATGATGTTGATCGCGGCCGCGCGGGCGCGGCGCGGGTCCTTGTGCGGGCCGTCGAGAATGTTCTGGTCATTGGTGTACGCGTGCACGGTGGTCAGGTAGCCGTGCTCGATGCCGAATGCCTCGTGCAGCACCTTGACCAGCGGCGCCACGCAGTTGGTGGTGCAGGAGGCCGCGGACACGATCTGGTGGCGTTCCGGGTCGTAGCTGTCCGCGTTGACGCCTGGCACCAGGGTGGCGTCGACGCCCTTGCCCGGGGCCGAGATCAGCACCCGGCCCGCGCCGGCCTTGAGATGCAGCGCCGCGTCATCGCGGGTACGCAGCTTGCCGGTCGACTCGATGACCAGGTCCACGCCCAGGCCCCCCCACGGCAGCGCGTCGGGCGAACGCTCGGCGAACGTCGGGATGCTGTGCCAGCCCACGATCAGCCGGTCGTCGTCGGTGCCGACCTCGCTGTCGAGACGTCCGAACGTCGAGTCGTACTCCAACAGGTGAGCCAGCGTGGCGGCGTCGTACAGGTCGTTGATCGCCACCACCTCCAGCCCCGAGTTGGCCATCTTCCGGTCGCTCAGCAGACGCAGGTAATTGCGACCGATCCGGCCGAAACCATTGATGGCGATGCGATAGGTCATGGTGTCCTCCTCCGGTGTCCTCACCTCCCAGCATTTCGCCGCGACCCGGCGCTCAGCAGGGCCAAAGGTCCTGACCGGGCGGGCCCGGCCGGCGAGCGGCGGACACGCCGAAGGCGCCGCCCGAAAGGCGGCACCTTTCGACGCGGATCAGGCGATGCCGGTGATCACGCCGGGGCCGACGATGGCCCGGTCATCGAAGGTGTAGTCGAGGCGGTTGACCACTGAGACCACACCGGGCGTCTGCCGGACCACATGGTCGGCCAGCTCGGTGGTGGACCAGCGCTCGACCTTGCCGGACAACGTGACCACGCCCTCGGTCACGGTGACCGCAACGCCCTTCGCGTCCTCCGCCAGCAGATCGCGTTCGATGCTGTCGCTGACGTCGGACCGGATCTCGTCATCCGGACGCAGGTGCACCTTCAGCAGGTCGCCGCGGGTGACGATGCCGACCAACCGGCCGGCGTCATCGACCACGGGCAACCGCTTGACGCCCTCGCCGTCCATCAGCCGGGCGGCGGCCGCGATCGTGGTCTGTTGCTGAGCGGTTATCGCCGGCGAGCTCATCAGATCGCGGGCGCGCCGAGCCTTGGCCTTGGTCCGGTCCGCGCGGCGGCGCCGGCCCTCGAACATGCGCGGTTCCTCGTCGCCGGCGTACTCGATCTTGCGAAGCAGGTCCGCCTCGGACACCACTCCCGCCACGCGGTGGAAGTCGTCCACGACCGGGACCGCGCTCACCCGCTTCTCCATCAGGATGTCCACGACCGCCCGGTACGGGGCGTCCGGCGGCACCGAAACGACCGCCTTGGTCATCACGTCACTGACCGTCCACTTTCTCATCACGCCACCTCCTTGTCGGCTCGTCCTCAAGGTAAGCCGGGCGTGAATCGTGCCGGCAGGGCCGTTCGCCCCGGCGAGACGGGACCTTCGCCGTCACCGTCCGGGATAGACACTCAGCAGATCCCTGCGGATGACGATCCCGACGACGCGGCCGCGGCGGTCGACGACCACCAGCCGATCAACCTTCGCGCGCCGCATCAGGCGGGGCCGCGAAGCCGACGGCCAGCGACGGCAGTGCGGCGACCACCGACCTGCTCATCACGTCCCGCGCGACACCGGCACGGCCCTTGCGCCGGACGTGGAGATAACGGCCCCCCGGCGCGCGAACCGGCCCGGGCATCAGATCCGACACGGCGACCACGCCGATCGCATGACCGGTGTCGTCGACGACCGGTACGGCATTCACCTTCCGATGGATCATCAGATCGGCGATCTCGCGGCACGGGGTCCGCTCGCGCACCGTTGCGACGTCGGTGGTCATGACGTCATCCACACGCCACAGCTTCATGACAGCCTCCTGTCGACGTCCCTGACCCTACGAGTCGTCTCCGCGCCTGCTCAGGGCCATCAGTCCCGCCGGTGCGGGATCCCGAGTCAGCTGCACAAGACCTCGTCGAGCGACCGGCGTGGTGTGGCTGTGGCCGGGCGGCCGTAGCCGACCCGCAGGACGATCTGCGCCCATCGCCCGGCCTCGCGGTCGGAGAGCAGCTCGCGGACCACCGGTATCTCGATCGGCTGGCTGATCGGGGTGGTGGCGAGGTTGAGCCAGGTGGCGGTCAGCAGCACCCGCTGCATCGCCTGGCCTGCCATCACCCAGTCCATCTCGGTGTCGCCGGCGGTGGAGAGGACCGCGATCGTCGGGTGTGGCTCGAACGTTTCAGCGGTGCGCCTCAGTTGCGGTTGCAGCAGCCCGAAGTCGCGGATCGGCATGGACTCCAGGGCATCCCACGGTCCGATCGCGGTGACGGGCACGCCGTCGACGCGACGGCGCCCCGGAAGCGTCCAGCGTGCCAGTTCGGCCCGATACCCACCGCGTGCCCGCAGCCGGCGGTCGGCGACCTCGGACAGACCGAGGATCGCGTTCCGGCTCACCGCGCTCGCCACGTCGAGGGTCGCGCCCTCCCGGCCGGCGGCGTCCCGCAGATGCTCCAGGACATCTACGGGTATGACGGACCGGGCGAACGGCCACCGGTTCGTGTGCCGGTGGACGACGGCGGCGGCCAACGCCTCCACCGCCGGTGTCACCGGCAGTTCGGGGCCCACCGTGACCGAGGCGACGAAACCCGGGTCGTCGGGCTGGGGGAAGAGCCGCAGGCCGGTGCGGTGGCCCGTGGCTCGAAGCGCCAGACGCAGGGTGAACAAGGCCGCGCCGACGCTGATCAGGAGCTCCCGCCCGGCCGGGTCGAGGACCTCGAGCAGGCGGCGCCGATCAGCATGCACGTCCACCCCGTCCGGCCTGATCCGGAACAGCCAGGGCTGGCTGTTGTGCAATGACGGCGCCATGGTCGCGGCGGCGACGCAGTCCCGGAGACCTCTCATCACAGACCCTTCCCCTTCGGTACATCCAGAAGAGCGGACGGCGGACAGGGGTCACAGTGCCATCGGTCCCGAATCGGCGAGCACCTGCCGGAGGTCCCGGCCGGCCGGGACTTGCCGCCCTGCCCTGCGACCGCGAATCGCGTGACGATGCGGTCAGGACCTTGGGAGGAATCATGGACGCCAGGAAAATCATCGTGGGTCGGACGGCGCCGAGCCGGGCAAGGCCGCCGTGCGCTGGGCGGCGTTGGAAGCTCAGCGGCGCGGGGCGGTGCTGCACATCGTGCACGCGTTCGACTGGGAATGGGCCAGCGCGAGGTACGACTCCAGCGGCGCTGTCCTGCACGCCGCGCAGAAGACCGCCGAGGCGATCACCGCGAACGCCTTCGACGCCGCGGCCGCCGTGGCGCCGGGGATCTCCATCGAGACCAGCACCCTGCTCGGCCGGACGGTGCCCCGCCTGCTGGCCCTGGCCGAGCACGCGCAGCTGATGGTTCTGGGCAACCGGGGACGGGGCGGCTTCGCGAGTCTGCTGCTGGGTTCGGTGAGCCAGCACGTCGCCACACACGCCGACTGCCCGGTGGTCGTGGTGCGCGGCCGGTCCGGCATCGACGGCGGACCGGTCAGCGCCGGCGTCGACGACTCCCCCGCCGCCCAGGTGGTGCTGGAGACAGCCTTCGAGGAAGCCGCGACGCGGGGGCCGACCTCAACGTGATCCGGACCTATCTGCCGGCCGTGCCGCTGTGGATGTACGGCGCCATGCCGGCGGCCGAGGTGGCGACTCCGGAGGACGACGCCGACGAGCGGGAGCGCCTGGACGAGCTGGTGGCTCCGTGGATCGCGAAGTACCCGGCGGTGCGGGTGACGACGCTGCTGTCGCACGACAGCGCCGCCGCGGTGCTGGCCGGCGTCTCGCACAGGTCGCAACTGGTGGTCGTCGGCAGTCACGGCCACGGCGCGATCACGGGCTCCGTGCTTGGTTCCACGGGCCTGCAACTTCTGCACCACGCGGACTGCCCGGTCTACATCACCCAATGAGAGAAGAACAACGGCGGGCCGACGACATCGTCGGCCCGCCGATCCTTGCGTCAACCGGCGTCCTTGCCGTCGACGGCCGTGGCCGTCACGCTGCCCCGGGCGGGCCGCCACGCCGGCGGAACCAGCAGGACCGGGCACGGCGGCTGCCGTCTCAGGGACTGGTCGAGCCGTCCGCCGTAGAGCAGCTCCGCCACCCGGCTGGTCGCGCCCATCCCGGCCACCAGCAGCTGGCAGCGACGACCCGCGCGCTGAATCGTGTAGTCGACGTCCCCGCCCGAGACGACGACCTGCTCGACCAGCAGCTCCGGATGAGACGCGGTGGCCGGGGCGAGCGCCGCGGACAGGCGTTCCTCGGCATCGCGTAGAGCTGGTGGCGGAATTCTGGAGGTGGCGGCGGTGGCATCGTCGGGTGGCGGCCAGGCGTGCACCGCGACCAGGCGTACGCCCCGCAGACTCGCCTCCTCGGCCGCGACATCCACGGAGGCGGTGACGTCCGACCGCAGGGAAACGGCCACGCCGACCGGCCCACCGCTGGGCGCCACACCTCGATGTACCAGCAGAGGGCAGGCGCTGTGGTGCGCCAGATAGGCCGTGGTCGAACCCCAGCTCGGCCGGGTGAGCACACCGTCGCGGTGTCCGACGACCAGCATCCGGGCGGTGCCGGAACGCTCGGTGATGGTGCCGAAGGCACTGCCCTGGGCGAGATCGGTGACGACCTCCAGCCCGGGCGCCAGGTGCTCGGCCCGGCGGGCCGCGAGGTCGAGCAGCCGGCGGCCGTCCTCCGGGCCGGACACCGGCCCTCGCCCGCGGAAGGGTCCCACGTACTGTCCGGGCCAGACGTGCACGATCGACAGCGGGGACCGGTGCCGGAGCGCCTCCATGACGCCGAGATCGACGATCGACAGGCCGTTGCGCGACCCGTCGACTGCGACCAGAACGGGAAGCTTCTCCTCCACCGTCACCACACCGTGCATGACTGGACCGTAGGGCCGTACCGGGAAGCCACGTCACTGCCGATCGGCCGTCGCGTACGGGACCTTTGTCAGGTCTTCCCCGCCGAAGCTCGAGAGAGCCTGTCGCCGGCGTACCGCGACGAGACGCTTTCCGAGCACGCCCACGTAGCGCGTCATGAATTCGGCTTTCACGCCCGGGTCTTCCTCGAGCAGCTTCCTCGCGCCGGAGGCGCGGATCTCCACCGCTCGCATCGGTTCGGCGACGACCGCGCCGAGAGCGAACCGGTACGGCGGGACGAGCCACGACCAGCCCAGGACGGAGTCGGGCCCGAGCCGGTCGATCCGCACGTGACCGTACGTGATGCCCGGGAGGTCGAGGGCGACGACACCCGACCGCACCAGCCAGAAGGCGTAGGCCGGGTCACCGTCGTCGAACAACCGGAACCCCGATGGCCGCTCGATCAGCTCGCCGCACGCCGCCAGCCGCCACAGCCACGCCGGCGACAGACCGGCGACGAAGCCGTGCTTGGCGATCTGGTGGTAGACCGCTCTACTCGACATCGGGCACCTCCACGCCGATAGGTGTTCCCGTCAGCGTGCATCGCGCGATGCCGGACCTGGCAGCTCCGGACGTCCCCTGTTCCGGGACTTCCGGCCCTGACCATCACCCTCCCTCCTCCCTCACCATCGGAGCCATCCGACGCGGAAGGGGAGTACGGCCATGATGTTCAACCAGTACGTCGGCATGAGCATGGACTGGCTGGTGCTGACGCTGATCCTGGGCGCGGGCCTGCTCGTGGTCGCGGTTGCGCTATTGGTCAACCGGCCGTCCGGCGAACGCCGCCGGCGAAGTGATCCCGAGCTGGTGCTCGCCCACCGCTTCGCCCGCGGCATTTCCGTCTCCCAATACGAAGTAGTCGCAAGCCAAGCACTCAAAAACGTCCAATACCTCACAACAGACTTCCTGCTCTCAGAGCTGTCCGGCCCGCGCGGTGAGACACGAGCGACATGGACCGGCGGCGAGCGTCGCCAGAACCGCGACGAGTTCCTTGAGGTGCTTCAGATGCGCGGCCCCACCGACCCCGCGCGGGTTGTGATCATCCAGCCTCACGCGAGCCAGAAGACCATCGAGAAGCTCCGCGACCCCGACGCGCCGCCAGCCGTTCGCACCAATCCCGACCGCTCACGCCTCAGCCTTCTTGACGCACTCCTACACTCGGTACGCTCCGACGTCGTCGCAGCCGGTGCCGACGACCTGCGGGTTATCGGCAGCCTGACGTAACCCGAACGTCTCGATCGGACGGGAACGGCCGCCGCGCGATGAACCGCCTCAAGAGAACCGTCGAGCGGGGGGGAAGATCAACTTATCGAGGAAACTCGGCTAGGTCGCCCAGTGGGTCGGCAACATCAATGACCTGGTCAGCGTCGACGCCTGGGTACGGTTCGCGATCAAGGAAATATACGGCCGCGATCCGGGCAAGGAAGCCCCTCGACCTGCTCGCCGGTGACTGGACCGTCTTCGCCCACCATGCCGTCGCCTGGAAGCACACCGACCCACCGCCAAGGCGTGCCAGACCGGCAGCACAGGACTCCGCACCTTACGGCCGGGAAGCCTGGCTCCGGCTCCCCAGAAGCGGCGTTGTCAGGCCGCTCTCCCGCTCGCGCCACAGCGCGTTCAGCCCTGTACCGTTCGAAAATCCGGCTTCGGTTACGCAGCCTGGGAATACTCGTTGATCAGCCCGTTGAGGACGCGCCGGCGGCGTACTCGCACGGTGGC